>CBDANK010000004.1:0-1726055 GCA_965197565.1 Dehalococcoidia bacterium | reverse complement strand
CCTCATCTCCATAGGAGTGCTCTTTAACAGGGAAGAGTACTCGGTTTATGAAGCGGTTCGGGCCGTGTGGAAGTTGGATGTCGCTAGGGCCAAAAGGCACAACCTGGTACTGGCCCCGTCACAAGACGTTAGTGGTCGGCGCTTACCGCCCTGACGAGTGGCTGGAAGCTACTCCAGAGAATTTCCCCCGGTTGGAAGCCGAAGCGCCTGGTCGCTGGGGCTTCAAGGGTAAACGAGCCGATGATGTGTGGGATGATTATGTCGGGAAGCGGGTCCCAGACAGATTTTTAAAGAAAGGTGCGGCTAACCCAGTGCGGTATATTCCCCATTAGTCTCACTGGTTCTGTTTTGCCTTTGGCGTTTTACCGGGATGGAGATGGGAGGCGGTACGTCATTAGCAAACGGAACCGATATGCCGTCCGTCCCCAGCTGAGTGCGCGTGGCTTCAGCAGAAGGGCACGCCAATGTCAGTGCTGCTCAACTGCCCTCGCAGACTCACCGGCACACACCCCTCCAATCGATTCCCGTCGAGGTACAGTTTTTCGAGTTTCGCAAGGTTCCCCAACTCTTGCGGCAGCTCCCCGCTCAAGTCGTTGTTGCTGAGGTACAGAAATGTCAGGTTGGAGAGGCTGCCCAGCTCCGGCGGTATCGGACCGCTCAAGGCGTTGTCGGCGAGGGCCACCGTTTCTAGATTGGCGAGGTTGCCCAACTCCGGCGGTATCGGACCGATCAACCGGCTATAGCGGATGTCCAGCGCCTGCAGGTTGGCGAGGTTGCCCAACTCCGGCGGTATCCCGCCGCTGTACCGGTTCAGGGCGATGTACAGATCCTTCAGGTTGGCGAGGTTGCCCAACTCCGGTGGTATCGGACCGCTCAACTGATTATCCCAGAGGCCCAGATATGTCAGGTCCGCGAGATTGCCCAACTCCGGGGGTATCTCCCCGCTCAAGGCGTTTTCTTGGAGGGCCAGCGTTGTCAGGTTGGAGAGGCTGCCCAGCTCCGCCGGTATCGGACCGCTCAAGGCGTTGAAGCTGAGGGTCAACGATATAACGCGCCCGTCGTCGTCAGTGGTGACGCCCTCCCATTCGCCGAGGGGAGCGTCGCTCAGCCAGTTGTCGCTTCTGTTCCAGTTCTCACCGTTCGTTGCGTTATAGAGGGCAGCCAGCGCCGCCCGGTCCGTTTGGGCGGATCCGGAGGCCGCGGGCGGCGCTGTCGCAGCCGCAGGTACAGGCGTATCGGTGGCGGTGGGCGCATCCCCTGACTCCGGCGTGGAAGGCGTCCGTGCGGGGGATGCCGGCGTTTCCGGCTCATCGGTGGGCCGTTCCGAGTCGGGCATGTCTGTCGGCTCGGCGGTGGCCCGTTCCGATGACGGCCCATCCGTCGGCTCATCAGAGCCGCCGCAGGCCAGCAGCAGCAACGGCAGAATCAGTGCAAGGGCAAAGATTCCCAGGAAAAGTCGTGGTGTTCTCATCTCGATTCACTACCTGTGTTTGCTGGGCCGGGATGGGACGGCACGGCGCGTCCGAATACTGGCACCCGCGGAAAATTGCCTGCACCGCCTCGGACTTCGATTCCGGGGGTAGTATACAGTCGGAACGGCCGCCGTCGAAACAGGGGCCTTAAATCTCACCCTGCGGCGAGGTAATCCCTCGAGTTGGGATTCCTCATCTGGAAACGGTCTTTGGGAATTTCGTCCGGGGAGCTCCGCGACCCTCCACTGCACCGCTTTCTGTGCACGGTGTCCCGTATCCCTACGTACCAGGAAGGCTGGCGTGATGGGTGGGGAAATTGCGGAGGCGGATCCACGCCGACGCCGGAATAACGGGTTGGGTTTTTGCCAAGCGCACACCGCCGCACGCCTACGGACGGTGGGGGACGAGCCCCAGGACTAGCGGGCTGACCCGCCCGCGTGGAGGCCGGCTTGGGAGAGGGTGAGAGGACTTAGCCGCCGCCAGCGTCACCGCCGGGACCGCCGCCGGCTCCCTGGGTGGACATGGATTCTTTCTTTGGGCCTCCGTCCAGATCCCAGGAGTCGGAGCCGATGAAACCGAGGTAGGCGGCGTAGAGGCCCTGTCGGGTCTGTTCCCTGGGGCCGTCGGGGAGAAACCAGGGCGGCAGAGCGTCCATATTGTTGACCCACTGTCTAGCTTGGTTCAGGGCCACCGCGTACGGCAGCATGGGATCGGGCTGGCTGGGGTCCAGAGTTGGGGAGACCAGGCCTTCTCTGAGCGACCCTTGGAAGGACCACCATTGGCTACTCTCGAGGCCCCCGGCCGGAGTGGGGCTCAGGACTCCTGAGATGTCGTCAATACTGTAGCAATAGAAAACAAATGCTATCGGGATTCCGATGGCGGCGCCGGCCCACCAGGGCAGCCAGAAGCTGACCCAAAGGCCCACGCCCACGGCCAATATTACTGTGGCCAAAACCCACGCGGTTCTCGCCACCCAACCCTGGCCCCGGTCTGCCATGACCTGCAAGGGGGGTTCATCAAAAATGCCCCGGGACTGCAGGCACTCGTCCAGATGGGTGCCTATGGCTTTTCGCCGCCCCTCGAATGCTAACTTCAGCATATCTGAGTTTGACTTCAGAAAATCTGAGTTTGGCTTCAGCATATCTGAGGCAGAGTAGGAGGGCAGAGCGCGGTAGACCTCCTTTTCCCATGGCTGATCGGGTTCGAACTGCCGGGTAAACCAGCCGCGGGATTGGTATTCCCTTTTCTTGTCGAATTCTCCGTAACCGCCGGTCATGGTCAAGTTGCCCTTCTGGAGCATGTCCACGAGGATGGACAGGTAGGTTTGCGGGCCGACCTTCCGGCTGGCAAGCACCGACACTGCCGGGGCGGGAAGGTCGCTGGGGAGCGTGGTCAAACCCTCGGGCACCTGGGGGTAGCCGGCGAAGTGGTCGGCGGACGAGCGGGACTTGCGGATGCGGGAGACGATGAAAAGCAGGGCGAGCAGGGCAAAGACGGAAATCCGGAGAGACCAATAGAGGAGAAAAGTGACGCGCTCCCAGTTCACGGTGGGGAACCGGCTGGTCAGGCTGGTATCGAATAGTGGGAGGGGCTCCTTGAAAATCCAGGAAACTCCCTCTTCCTTGGCGGTGGTCGGTTCCGAGGATGGCCCATCCTCCGGCTCATCAGAGCTGCTGCAGGCCAGCAACAGCAATGGCAGAATCAGCGCCAGGGCAAAGACTCCCAGGAAAAGGCGTGGCGTTCTCATCTCGATTCGCTCCCTGTTTGTTGGGTCGCGGTGTGACGGCGCTGCACGTTCCAAGGATAGCATGGGGCGGGAGGATTACCTGCCTCGCCACCCGGCGCGGTGGAATCAATGACCCGGCCGGTTTACCCGCTTGGCGTCTCCGATGCGACTCCGCCGGTGCCGGTGACTGTGCTGTACCTCGTGGGAGCGCCAATGGCAAAAAACCACCCGCCAAGGGGAGAGGGCCTAAGCCACAGTCCAGCGGACGGGGGGCAATTGCCCTTCGAAAGTAACGTTGGTGCCTTTGGGGAGAAGTCTGCCGCCGGTAGCCCGGCGGCACTGAAAGGCCAGCATCTTGCGAACCGTGTCCCGGTGCAGCCCGAATGTCCGCGCCGCCTCCCGGATGTTCATCCCCTCCACCATTACCGCCCGGCGAACCCGCAGATATACGTCCACTTTATACATCCATCGCACCACCCATAAGCTCGACTTCAAGCCTATGAACGGCGGCAGGCAGTCCGGTTTGCAACCGCCAAATGTCAGCGGCTACCCACCCGCACGGTCCACTTTTCACCGGTTCGGAAAGCAGTTGTCCGCCACAAAATCAAGAGCCCTCGCCGACCCGGCGAGGGCTTCTGCGGAACCCCATCCGCTATTGGGTTGGCCGACCTGTCTTCTCACGGCAGATTTCACTGCCGGACCGGGCGTGGGCTGATCATATTACGAGAGTGAAGGAAATGGAGAAAGTTCTTGATTTTATCCAGCTTGGTGGCCTTCGCCTAACGGGCAAGCCCAGCGCCTGTTACAGCGCCAAGGTGAACCGGAGTGTGAAGGTTCTTGATTTTGTCAAGTCTGGTAGGCCTAAGTGCACGGTAGGTGGTACTATCTTCGAGATGTGGTTAGGGGCTCTGTGATTCGTGGACCGCGATCTTGACGGGGAGTTCAATTCTATTCGGGTGGGCCTAAGGGGATGGTAGGTGGAACCATCTTCGAGATGTGGCTGGGGGCGTTGTGATCCTTGGCACCGCGGCCCTTTCGGAGAGTTCGAGTCTTTTCGGCTGGGCCTGGGCGTACCGAATTGAGCCTGTCTCAGAACTCAGGACTATTTACGATATTCGATGTATCTCCCCATAGAATGCCCAATTAGCAGTATAACTTGATTGATATAGTGTACTATGGCAGATTAGATTGCTCTTTTCGTTAACCAAAATACTTGTGAGACAGGCTCAATTGCGAACTTTTCGGTGGGAAGTCCAGATATGAGGAGTCTCGCTCTATGGACCACTAGTCACTCTACACCTTGCTGGAGGCTAAATGCTGATTGAGGAGTACTAGCCGACCTACAACTGGACCAAGCCTCACAGTTCTCTATATCGAATACGAAAAGGGACTAACCGACAAAACGGTGGTGCGGTTTGTGATTAAGAACGCGGTGTATGAACTCCCCGCGCGACTGTCCTGGTGCTGTAAATGCTCGCCAGACGTCTGGTGGGCAGGCCTCGTAGCACCACTCAACGCCATCTGGGAAGCGCACTAAAATGCACTCTGTTTCAAGATCATATGCCTCGTGGGTGATGCGCTTTGAGTCTACTGGTTGCCACACAGGAGTCATAATGCCTCTGCTTCCTCATGATAAATTCCCCGCCATTCTCGAAGTGCAGAGGAGACATCAGGAAGTTCTTTCTGTTCCCGCCAAACTCCCGTGCTGGGGTCCTCGGATTGGGGAGTCGGGTTTGGTCTATCCATCAGGACACGGGCTGGGAGCGTAACAGCCTCCCCGCTGACGATTGCCTCGCCCGTCCTTAACGAAGGAAGCACAGCACCGAGGCCATCGACTGCGTCGGGAAGAGCAGCACGGATCCTTCCTTGATCCGTCGAGTTGGTCAAACGCAACGCAATCAGAGTCCCGCACTGAGACAAGGCCGTGTCTGGCAACTCTGAAGGGCGTTGGCTAACAAGCATCAGCCCGACTCCGTACTTGCGTCCTTCGCGAGCGATTCTACTCGTTGCGTCACGGGTACCGCCGGAAGCGTACTCTCCCAAGTAACGGTGCGCCTCCTCAAGGACTAGCAAGATGGGTTGCGGCCGACCAATCCCGGGACCATCAGGCCTCGACCTAAGAGCGACCTCAAACAGTAGCGTGAGAATGGCCCCTATGGCCACATCCGCCGCGTGGGTCGGCACGCCGCTGAAGTCGAGGACAGAGATTGCCTTGGTGCCTCCGAGCCACTCGCGCATAGCTCGGATGAGAGGGTCTGACCCCTTGGGAGGTGCGGGTACTCGATGGAGAAACTTCAGCCTTGGATCAAGCAGGCTGAGTCTGAGTTGGCTTGGGGTGCTCCCATAAGCACCGAATCGTGAACCTTGATGGGGTGGGGTTGACCCCTGACCGTATTGTTTGAACTTCGGTGGTCTCAATGAAGCAGAATTCCCATGGTCCTCGACCTGAGCCGTCGATTCGACATCCTTGGTTTGATACGTCGCTGTGTTCTCGTATTCGAGCTTGTACCAAACGTCATATATATCGAAGGGTACCGGGGTATCTGAAGTAATCTCGGCTGAATCCAGTTGGAGCCAATCGCACTTTTCCACGAATTCGCGCCTGGCTTCTGTGACCAATTCAGAGAAGCGCCGGACTACACCGCCTCCCGCTGCCCCGACGAACACCCGTAGAATCTCATCGGCTGGAAGGGCCCAAAAGGGAACATTAAGCTCCCGGTCTTCGGTTTCGAGCACTCCGCGGACAGATGCCGATGTCTCCAAGGCTCGAGCGTACTCACCGTGGGGATCTATCACAACAATGTTAGCTCCCTTCCAACCTCCCCGCACTAGCCCCTGCAGCGTGGAAGCTACCGCACTTGTCTTGCCTGACCCAGTAGCACCTACCACTGCAGAATGCCGAAAGACGAGCGCATCAAGATCCAAGGAGACTGATACACCTTCGGATGCTGATAACCGGCCAAGTGGAACGTGTTGTTCGTCCGGCTTAGGGAAAACCGTAAGGAGGTCTTCGGTTGTACTAAAATGAACCGGGTCGTCGAGCCCGGGATACGTGGCCACACCCCTACGAAAGCGTCGAGTACTTCGATCAACCTCGCCGAGCAATTGTACTTGCAACCACCTGTCCCCATTTTGGACGGACTGCGTGGGCTCCTGAATCCCGGAGAGTTCAGAAATGCCCAGGAGATTTACTGCACCCACGAGGTCGACTATTCCTTGAGGAATCCGAACAAGCGAGCCAATCTGGCCGACTTGTTGGAGATGTCCTTTATAGATAGGGGCCACCCCAGCCAAGCTCTCATCAAGTTCGACCGTAACAGTCGAACCAAGCACGTGCTTAACCTGACCGATGTAGGTGGGGGCTTTCTCAATCATTTAGATTTTCGCCAATCATTCCTGAGGATTCCCCAGAGGTATCAGGCGAACTCAGCGCGAGATGTGCGGTTAGAGTGCTAAATTCCCCTAAGGTGAACTTTCCGTCTTTCCAGTAATCGGTGGGAGGCGAATCCTCCGCTGCCGGTTTCCAGGGCTCGAGGATTCCGCCGATTATTGCCTCGTGAGGTGTTACTGCCTGGAGGTTCGGAGTCCGTCGGGCTCGCTCCTTCAATGCCTCCGGGATCGCGGAATAACAGAAGACAATGGTCTCCGAACGAGGACGACGGGACGCAGCATCAAAAAACATCTCGTTTAGGTGCTCATCTCCAAATGAATACCCAGAAACAAGGGTAAGAGTCTCAGGCTGAGCGAGAGCCCGACGAAACCTGTCTTGTAACACCAAGAAGGGCATCCTCCGACTCTCGTCGTACTTGGTGTCGGAAGGGTAGATGGCTGCGGCGGCACTCGATACAGGCGAACCTAACCGCACGATTTCCCTTTCAGTCGCAGGATCCCAAGCCCAATTCACAGAGCCATGAAGCTTCCATAACCGAATAAAAGAACGCAACAACCAGCGCTCAGGCTCGTCTGGAGTCCCTTCTACCAAATCGGTGTGGAATTTCCCTTGAATATTTCCAACAAACCCGTCGAAATAAGGAAGGCGATTATACTCAAAGGCTGTCTCAATGAGCAGGTCGTAGTTAACGGTGAATACTTCCAAGGGCCAGTGATAGTCTGCACGAGCAGCCCACGACGCCAGGTTATGAACGGGATCCAAGTTTGCATTTTCAACGGAAAGCTCGGTTACTATCGCCTGGCAAACGATCTTATCCAACCGAGCAGAGGAGTCACGAGTTAGTCCATCCAACTGGGAGTCACCCTCTAGCAACGCTGCAAAGCGCCTGATTCGGCTGAGAGCCTGCTCCAGATTACGCCCTTCCAGCTGCTGAGAAAGCTGCTTCCTGTCGTAATGCTCCAGTCGTTTCTTAACTCGCTTTTCTAGCTCCGACACATCGGGAAGCCCACAGGCTCTCGAAGCTCCTGCTCCGAGGAACAGGCATACGTGTCGGGACCTACTGGCTAGTTTAGAACTCAGTTCGTTGACGAACTGAAGGGGATCGTGTCCTGGCATCAAGAGTCCTTTTGGTTACGTCTGCCTTGAAAGAATTGGCTTTACCCAGCCACTTTGAGTCGGCCAAGATTGCACTCGCGCAATGGTGGAAAAACCCGCAAGCATTTCATTGTGCGCGATCAATGGACTGGTTGTCTACAACTCCTCAAGAAGAAGCTCAGGGCCTTTTCATTCTCGCTTAAGGTAGGGATTAATCCCTACCAACGCGAAGGCTTCAGAGACATGGGCAGCGTGGCGGCGCAGGGCAGCGGAGACGTTGGTGTGGCCTGCCCAGCGCACCAGAGTGCTGGTCAGGTTGCGAAAAGCTGCCATCACTTGGGGGGCGTTGCCGGTCCTTATCTGGGAGCGGTCTTCGTCAAAGGTCACGTCTCGCACCCAATGCACCCGGTTCTCGATGTCCCAGTGCTTCCTGAGAACCCGCAACAGGCGCTCTGCCCCTCCAACAGCAGGAGCCACACTGGTCACCGCATAGCTGACTGTTGTCTGTGTCCGTCCTTTCACCGTCCGCTGCCGCTCTATCCGGCATACCTGTCTCAGGTGGGGCCACCCTTCCCCCACCGTCCCGGCGCTGCCCACGTAGCGGTTCAATTCCGGGTCGGCCAAAGCCCACAGTTCCCGCCGCTCCCTCCGGCCATGGCGCTGCTTCGGCGACTCATCCACCCACACCGTCAGCGTAGCCCCTCGCTCTCGCCATTCCTGTTCCAGCCAGGCCGCCACTCTTGGTCCCTGGCCTCTTTCGGCCTCCAGAGGGGGAAAAGGCGTCCGCCAGGTCCCGCTGTAACGTGGGCTGATTCTCTTTCACCGGCAACAGGTAGTTCCCTCCGCCATCCACAATCTGCTGGCACACCTCCCGTTGGGTCAGCAGAGCGTCCGCAACTACTATCTTCCCCTCCAGGGAAATCTGCCCCAACACCGCCTTGGCCGCCGCCAATTCCTGACCCTTGCCCACCGTGGCCACCTGGGGTCATCACCGCCCCGCTGCCAGCGGCGTAAGCCGACACCAGATGCACCCCAGGTATCTCCTCCCCGTGAATCCCCCGCAGAGTCTTCCCATCCACCGACACCACTGACCCAAGGTCCACCCCACTATCTTTCACCCATTCCCGCAACACCTCCTCGAAGGCCGCCACATCCAGGTCTTTGAACACCCGGTGCAGGGTGGCTACGCATGGCGTTTTCCCCAGCGGGAAACCGAGCGCCTGCCCGGCGGCGGCTCCGTGGTCCCGGCCCCATTGGGCGATGGCGTAAAGGCTCCGGGCGCCGCAAAGCGTGGCGCAAACCGCCAGGCTCAGCACCGCTCCCAAAGGGTGACGCCGCCCCTGGCTGCTCCGGTGGTCCGGCACTCCATCCAAAGCCTCGCGTAACCTCATCATCCCCACCTCCCCACTGCTTTCCCACTACTCTATGACTCGCTTCAGAAAATGAAAAGGCCCTGAAGAAGAAGCTGCCACGATCTTGGCCGGCTCTCCGTAAGGTCTGGCCATATAGGCCTACAGAAAAGCGGCTGGACTGATGGGAGCAACACAGAGTAAGGGAAGAATGATGGTCAAAATAGTCAAAGTGGAGAGACAGAAAACTGTCTCTGGCTGCTTTGGAGACAATCGAGACTGCCTCACCTTCGTGGCCAGTTATGAATTCAGTACGCCATGGCCGAAAAAAGTGGGCCAAAGTGTACCGTGTTGCGAACTTTCCGGTGGGTCGTCCAGATATGACGCTCCCAGATTGGTGGGCCTTCGAAAGCCCGCCAGCTTGAACAGGATTAGGCCGAGCGGAGAGACTCGGGATCGACCTCGGCGAGCTGCAGTTGGTGTGCGCCGAGACCCTCGAAGAGTTGCTCGCGACAGGTGAAAACCAGGATTTGTACGCGCCGTGCGGCGTGCGAGAGGATATCGAACATCAGCCGCATCCGCTGGTCGTCGGAAAACACTAGCGCATCGTCCAGGACCACGGCGGCGGGTGCGCCTTGGTCAATCAGCATTTCGGCGAAGGCCAGCCGAACGAGGACGGCGATCTGCTCCTGGGTACCCATGCTCAGATGATCGAAACTTTCCTCGTATCCCGCGTGGCGGGACATCCCTGTGATGTACATGTCCTCGCCTATGTTGATTTCAGCGTCAGGGAAGAGCATTTGGAGGTACGGATGGATGCGATTGACGACTGGGGCGACGTAGCGTTCTTTGGCATTGCTCTCGGCTGTGCGAAGCGTCTCGGCCAGGAGGTCAAGGACATCGACTTCGCGTTCAAAACGGTCGCGTCGCAGTGTCGCCTGTTCAAGTTCATGCTGCGTGTGTTCGATGGCTTCGTCGATGCCGGCACTATCGTGAGCTTCGATGCGCTCACTCAGGCGGACGCTCTCGATTCTTAGATTGACGCGGTCGCTTTCGCGTTTTTCAATCGCCGCCTGGAGTCGTGAGATGCGGGCTTCCAGCTGCGTCCTGGCACCGGCCGGTCGCTCCGCCTCCAGCGAAGAGACGGTTTGTTTCTGTTCCGTCACGGCCTGCGATGCTGTTTCGTGCGCTTCTGCGAGTTGCTGATCGGGTACGCCTTCGGCGTCGCTCCGGAGCTGTTCACCCCGCCTTTCAACCACCTCGGTCTGACTATCCAAGGCGTTTTGCAGTGTGCGCACTTCCACCTCGAGGTCTGTGACGGCTCGCGCCCTCTCATCCACAGCCTCGCGAGCGACCCGTTCCTCGCCTCTTGCCTTCTGCAGTTCTGCCTGAGCGGATTCCAGGGCGGCCTCTGCTTGCTCTTTTTCCGGCGTATCCTCGTCCGCCGGCAGCCCCTCCAGTGTGCGGCGCAACTCGTCGATTCGGGGTTGAAGTGTCGCTGCGCCGTCGTCCGGCGCGATTCGTTCCAGTTCCTGTTGGGCCGCGTCGGCGATGACTTCGAGGTCACGCCGTTGGTCACGCAGGATCTGTGCTTCGGCAAGCGTTTTCGCCTCGACTTCGCCGAGTGCGGCCTCCAGCTCTGCTTTGGCTTCCCTTTCCGCGCGCAAGAGCTGGTCACGGTCGGCGACGGCCGGCTCGATTAGAATCCTTCCCCGCCCGGGGATGGCGATGCTGACCGGCTCCACTGCCTCGACCGTCCTGGGCGGGTCCGTCAACGGAACGCCGTCGACCTCAATGCCGGTAAGACGGTCGCTTGGGATGTCAAAGGTGACGCGCGTTGCCGCCACGCTGAGCCGTGCGTTTGCCTGTTCGCCTGCTTCCGTGGCTTGGCGTATCCGTTGCAGCGATTCGTCCGTGACCTTGATTTGTTCGGCTTGCCGCCGGGCATCAGTAAGTCGCTTCTGCGCAGCCTCGACAGCACTCTGTTGGCGGAGCAGGTCGTTCAACTCTGTGGAGCGAGTGATTCGATCCAGGGTACGGCGCCATCTTGCCTCTGACTGTGTCGCTACTTCAACGGCCGCTTCTGCGGCCGTCGCAGCCTGCCGGAGTTCATCAAGTGCGGCCGACGATTCTTGCTGATGCTTTTGGAGTCCCTCCAGCCGCTCGATGTCCTGCTTCAGCTTTTCCTGATCCGTCTTGAGCTCTGATCTCCGGGATGCGCGCTCGGTTTGGGCGCGTTCCGCTTGCTCCAACTGCCTCTGCCGGTTCTGGAGTTCGCTGTGGGCGGCTTCGAGTTGCAGGTCGTGGCGCATCACCTCGTCAAGCTGCTCCCGAGCCTCCGTAAGCTCTTTCTGATTGATGCGATCCTGGCTGCCGTTCTCCAGCCGCTCAAGCCGTTCCGTCGTCGCGGCCAGCTGCTCGAGCGTTTCCGACATCTCCGACTTCTGCTGCTGTTGCGTGCTGAGACGTTGTTCGAGCTCGCTGACGTCATCAAGCGCGTCCTTGTATGGCCCGCGCGGCTGACGCCGGGCCGGAGTCACCAGTTCCCCCTGCTGCTGTTGTATGACCTGAGGCAGCTCTCTGCCACGGCGGCCTCCGAGGACGGTCCCTACCTCCGACTCCAGTCCTGCGCTGAGACTCGCCAGTGCTGAAGCGGGGAGGTCCGGTCTGCCGAATGACTGTCCCTGCAGAACCCACAGGACGCCCCACATGCCAAGCGATTCCGAAGTTGCGCCGCGGTAGCCTGCCTCGGTGTAACCCAGCAGGTTGCGCAATTCATTCTCGGCAGCGTCCGATTCGAGCAGTGTTCCATCAGGACACCGCAGCCGCGCAAAGGGGTTCTTGACGAAGCGCTTGGTCAGCGTGTACTCAGCGCCGCCGATTTCAAAAACCAGTTCAACGACCGGCGCGGCGCCGCTTCGAGCGTTTTGCAGTGCCACGATTGGCTGCGCCCTGGAGCCGTGGCGCTCGAACAGCACTGCTCGAAGCGCATCCAACAGGGTCGACTTACCGAGCTCGTTCGGCCCAACGACCAGATTGAGCCCATCGCTGAGCTCGCCCAACTGCGTCGGCACGGTGAAGCGCTTCAACTGGTTGACTGAGAGCTTTCGCAGCTTCATCGTTGCCCCGACTCGAGCTTCTTGTGTTCGATGTAGAGTCGGTGAAGAGCGGCGCGGGCGAGTTCGGCATCACTCCCTCCTGCCTCTACCATCCCGCGAAGCCTGTCAGCAGCGGCGCGCACAATTCCGCCTGGATCAATACTGTCAAGGTCGTCGTCGGTGGGTTCGGGAAACAGATGCTCGCGGTCAATCCGAAGATGAAAGAGCGCGGCGGCCGCCCCCTCGAGGATCCGTTCCTCGAAGTGCTGCAAGTCAGCCAGCGAGAGGGCTCCCGAGAGTTTCAGATCAACCAGAGTGTGGTTGAGGTCGCCGTTCAGGTTCCGCAGTTTGTGTTCGAGCAGATCCACGTCTTCCGGACTCTCCACGCGATCATCGAGCGATTCCCAGCGGTATTGACCTGTCGAGAGCGGAGTTACCTGTGGCAACTCATTCGGGCCGTCGATTTCTACCAGCAGGACCGTGCCCCTGCCACGAGTCTGAAACGAGTCCGTCTCGGGGGTGCCGCTGTACCAGCAGCGCTCGTTTACCTGAAGCTCTCCGTGCCAATCGCCCAGCGCCAAGTAGTCGAGTCGAGCGAGCTCCGGTCGCGCGGGATCGATGAGGTTGGCTCGCTGTTCCTCATTCGTAACAAAGCCATGGACGGCGCCATGAGCCAGGCCGATGCGGATCAAGTGGGCGTCGCTGGCCTGGTCGTCCATCCAGGCGGTCGGGTCGTGGAGGGTGCGACGATGTTGGAGCGGAGCCGGAAGCAGCACAGCGGTATCTTGCTCGATGACGGTGACGGCAGATTCGGTATGCAGGTGGATGTTGTCAGGTAGGCCACGCCTTTTGAGCTGGTCCCACAGTCCATTGGGTTGGTAGGGATCATGGTTTCCCGGCAAAAGATGCCAATGCACCGAGGAGCAAGCACGCATTCGCTCGACTACCTGGTTCCGCGTGTGGGGAGAGGGAGTTGCGTGGTCGTAAACGTCGCCCGCAACCAATACATGGCTCACGTCGTGCTCGTCAGCGAGTTTGCCGATGCACGTGATCGCCTCCAGTCGTGCCAACTGGAGGCCACCCATCTCCGCACCATCAACGAAGCGGAAAACTTTGCCAATCTGCCAGTCGGCGGAATGAATGAATCGGAATGCCATTGCCTAGTCGGTCTCCCCTCCGTACGCCGTGACCGGCGCGCATTCTATGGAATCTGTGTCGCCAGTGCAAGATATATTCGTAGCCCAATTGAAAAGTGGACTATACCTCCACAGGAGGCGAACTATCTGGGGCTTGGCCTGCGATTCCGGTGGAGCTTCACAATACAGCGCCAGCCGGAACTACAGCACGCAGGTTCTTGATTTTGTCTAGTCTGTTGGGCTGTTTCCTGTGCCCGCCCCTAAATTCCTCGTCAGAACTGCTTCATCCTTGAGTCATATCTGATGATGGTTCGAGTTCAACTTGGGCTGTGGACAAGAAACCTTGCTGTCGCTGTTGGTATCGCCATCGTTTAGCAATATCAGCCATGTGAGCATCGGTCATTGACTCCCCTTGCCAACCCGAATTGAAATCTACGTCACTAGACGCTGGCAGTTGGCTGTCTGCAAGGTTTCGTACCATTATCCGGGAAGGTAGGGTGGCTGCCAACCCAACAAAGATTGCTTCCTGCCTGCGCAGTCCTGAGAGCATCTTGGTTAGCCCTTCCAATGAGTCCGGAAGGACTCCCCGGACATGGTTTCTGTCTGATTCGTTTGATGTTCGAAGAATTATCCAGGAATTACACTGGGACAACACAGTGGCTTCAACTTCACTGGGTCGCTGCGAAACTAGGAAAAGCCCTATTCCGTATTTCCGTCCCTCTTTGGCAATCCGACGGATCGCGTCTTGGGCGGATTCGTACTGCGCTTCCCCACTATTCGGAATATACCTGTGGGCCTCTTCACAGACAAGTAGAACGGGACTGGACTTCCGTTCTTCGTCTGTTTGCCAAATCTTAATCGAAAAGAGTGTTCGGACAAGTGCTGCACTTGCAGTCCCCGCGATCTCGTTCGGTACGCCGGAAAGGTCGACAACCACCAAAGGACAGTCTTGGGCCATAACTTGAGCCAACACGTCACTGATTTGGTCAGATATTCCGTCCCAAGGCCTCATCATGAAGGACACCCTCTCATCCTTCATAAGAGAATCAAGTTTCCGTAGCACTTTATTGTAATCTTCGTGTTGTCCTTTGTTCTTATTGTTCGGCCTTTGGGCATTGATGGCTCCCACTAATCCCTTGGAATATAGCTGACCATCGCTGTCCTGGCCAAATTCATCCAATTCGGAAGGGTCCCCCAGTTCGTATGGGATTGGGGAGTCGACGGTGACTTTGTCGATGTCCAATTGCAACTTTGCAGCTGATGACTTCCGAACCTCCAAGAGAGCGTTCTTGACGATGTTAGCTTGCGAAGTGGCTGCAAATTCCGTTGTCCCGATCAAAAGGTCATACGTTTCATTGAGGCTCAAGAGCCAGTACGGAAGGACCAGGCTCCCTTCATCAGTGGACAGCCGGCTATGTTGCTGAAACGCTTTCCCATATTCATTGTGAGGGTCCAGAATGATTATTTTGGGAAGCCACTTTTCATACTTTGATTCTGCTCCCTTTTCAAGAATGCTGTGGACAATGGCGGCTACCGTACCAGACTTTCCCGCACCAGTAGACCCAAGGATCGCGGTGTGCTTACCTAGCAACTCGTTGATGTCAGCGTAACAAGGAGCACCCCCAGAACCCACATGGTCACCGAGCCGAATGACAGCCTCTCCTCTATGTCTGTAGATGTATCGAAGCTCGGACTTGGGAGTGAGGTACAAGGTCTGTTGTGGTAGTGGATAGGTTGCCACGCCGCGCTCGAACTTAAGGATGGGCTCATTTCCATCAATGGAGTTTTGCCATTCACCCTCCCCGAATAAGTCAGTCTCAATTATGCGTTCGTCTGTCGATACAACAGGCGATGAAAGCACACCTCGTTCTGCTTCGTACTCCGCTTTCATCCGGAGCCGTCCCACAAACGCATAAATTATCCGCCTACCAAAATGCACTCGAACAATCGAACCAAACTGCCCGATTGGGTAAACTTCCCCGGCGTAAATTCGGGATAACTCGGTCACGTCAGCGTCCAACTCCGCAATTATGCGGGAGCCGTCAACTTCGATGATTTTCCCAACAGCCAAATTCTCGATAGGTTCGCCATAGTGGGGTCCCATCATGCTTGCACTTCTCCGTTCAAGATCTTCGTCAGATTCTCGAACTTCCACCAAGGAAGGCCATTTTCAGATGTTGCCACAGTGTCGCCATGAAAGAAACCGCGATTCGCGAAAACGAGCACTTGCTCTCGAATTGAGTTGTCTTCGCACCATTCACTCAACCGACCCTCCGGTTGGTCTTTGTCGGTGAAAGAGGCGACCGTCAAATTACCCCGGGACTCTCGAAGAGCTTTCTCGATCTCTAAATTTATGTGACTGTCTCCAAAGGAGTAACCGCACACGACAAGTAGGCGTTGTGCTCCAAGCGTTGGCCTCATCGCTTTCCTGGACTGGTCCAACAGCTGAGCGAAAGGGTCGCGTTGGGCCTCTTGATATTTTGTCGAGGATGGCCAAATTAACAACGGCACGTTTTCCTGGTCAGGTACCTCAATGCTCCCTCCTATTCTCCGGGGCATGGTCTCGCCTGAAACCTGATACCAATCTATCGAACCATGCAGTTTTATGACTCGGGCAGATATTCCGGGGGTCTCGAAGGTGTCGGGGTCCCACCACGCTGTTACCCCTCCGCTCAGGCCGTCCGCGTAGGGGATACTGACCATAGCAAGTGCATCTTCAACAATTGTGTCGTAATTTAGAACCAGGTAGTTCACCGGTTGAGAAGGTCCCTGTCTTCCTACGCGAATGGGCCGGTGGATGGAGGTGACAAAGGTCTGATGTATATCGACGCTCACTTTCGATTCGATGGCGCCTGCGATTGCCCGTTTTATCTGGTTGCTGGTTTTCCGCAAGTCATCGGCTGTATATGAAGCACCACCGACGATCACGGTGTTTTCTTTCACTGCCCGCTCGGCTCTTCGCTCGGTGATGGCGAGAAGGTCAACTATCTCACTGAGATAATCTTCGATATTTGCCCCGACGCCATTTTCGAACTGTTCCTTTACCGCAGTTAGAATCTCTTTGCCTTGGCTATCGACTTTCACACTGCTCAGGACCCTATCGGTTAACTCATTCGTAAGGGGTAGTCCCGCACACTTGCTGCATCCGGCCCCCATCAAGAATGTCAAAGCGTCCGAGTTGTTGGCTAGTCCCAAGAATTGGGAAATAGCTGCGGAAAATCGCTCGTCACCTACGAACGTGAGGTCGTCAGAATCTGACATACAATTTCTCTCTCGTCCCACACCCCTCGGCTTGGCCGAGCCAAATGTCCCAGAAGATGGTTTAAGCTCGCCGTCCGTATGTCTGGAGTCGCTGCCGACCATTCGTGACCGGCCGTGTCATCCTATCAGCCACCCCTGAATGCGTCTACCACGACGGCATGAAGATGAAAAGTCCTAGGAGGCCAATGTCTAGTTGAATCACCCGAAGGTCTTCTGAGGTGGAACGCATTATTTGGACAGAATCAGGGAAGAATTAAGCGACAGCCCCGATGCTCATCCGCAAAACACGAGCAACTGTTCTGGTGGACCTTGTACCTGGCGAACAACTCTATGTCGTTCCATCCCTCGGCGCCTGCCACCACGGCGCAGATGGTCATGGCTATGATGTCCAGCAGATTGTGCCGCCTGCCCTGGGGCCTCCTAAACCGAACAGGCTGTCTCAAAAGTCGGCAGGCAAGGTGGCGTGTACACTATGGTGAGACGCTGGGAGAGGAGTCGAGCAGGTGCCGCTTCGAGACATGAGCCGTGAGCAGGCTTGGCTGTTGCCTCCGGATCATCACGCCCGTTTCGTGGCCGAGTTCGTCGACGCTCTGGACCGCGAGGACTGGAAGGAACTGGGTGTGGATTTGGAAGGCGACCCGTTGGGAGCGCCGGCCTATCATCCCCGGGCACTGCTGAGTATTTGGGTTCATGACGGGAATACGTTCCAGCCGGAAGCTGGAGGTGGCCTGCCGGGACCAGATACCCTAACTGTGGCTTACCGGCTGGCAGCACCCGGACCACAACACCCTGTGGCGGTTCTACAGGGATCATCGCCAGGCAATGAGAGGTCTCCTCAAGCGAACGGTGCGAACGGCAGTGGCCATGGAGTTGGTGGACCTGGCGGTACAGGCGGTGGACGGCACCAAGGTCTCTGCCAACGCATCGTCCAAACGCAGTTACGATGCCGGGGGACTGGCCAAACTGCTGGAGCGGTTGGACCGGGCCTTCGCCGAACTGGAGGACCAGAATGAGGGTGAAACCGACAGGGCCCCGGTGCATCTCCCCGAGGAATTGGCCGACAAGAGGACCTTGCGCCGCCGGGTGCGCCGGGCGATGGATGAACTGGAGAACCTGAAGGGACGCAAGAACATCAACCTGACGGACCGGGACGCCCGGTTCATGAAAATGAAGCAGGGCTTCCTGCCGGCCCACAACGCCCAAGCCATGGTTTCACCGGTAAAGACGGGCCAGGAAACGTCCGGCATGCTGGTCACAGCCGTGCAAGTGGTGGATGAACCGGCAGATTACGCCAGGCTGATCCCAATGCTCCAAGGGGCGGAGGAGATGACGGGAGTCAGGACGCCATTGACCCTGGCCGATGCGGGCTATCATTCGGCAGCGGGGCTACAGGGATGCGCTGAGCGCGGTCAGCAGGTGGCGATGCCGGAGTCGTCCAGAGGAATGGCGCTGGACCATCCCTATCACAAGGACCGGTTCACCTATGACGGGGACAGCGACACCTACAGGTGTCCCCAGGGCCAGATGCTGAGCCTGGTGCGCGGCAGGTTCGCCAGGAAAACGAACAAGAGGATGTACCAAGCGTCCAAGCACATCTGCCAGGCGTGTCCGGTCGCCGGAGATTGCCTCACCCGTGGTTCTCCCGGCCGGAGCCTGACGATAAACCCCTATGACGCTGCCCTGCGCCGTCATCGCGCCTGGATGGCCACAGAGGAGGCCCGTTCGGCGTTCAAGATAAGAAAGCAACTGGTGGAACCGGTCTTCGGGATCATCAAGGAGCAGCAGGGGTTACGGAGATTCCTGTTGCGTGGTCTGGGCAACGTCGCCGCCGAATGGACCCTGCTGGCCACAGCCTTCAACCTGAGGGCTCTATGGCGCGTATGGCGTACCCGACGGCCGGATTACCCCGTACCTCGAGGGGTAAACCATGCTCATCCCGTATTCGCCCCAATGACCGCTAACCGGTTGTCCTGCCTGCCCATTTCTCTATACGCCCATGGCCGCTGAATTCGCCGCCACGCCAATCTCTGGCCAGCCCAATCGTGCCCTACTGAGACAAGCTGTTTGGTTTAGGATCCTCCAAACTGCCGAAATACTCCACCAAGCTGATTCCCTCGCTGTTTCTTTTCATCACCACCCTGCCCAACTGAATATACGCCTTACTTCGCCCCCAGATCCTATCAACCCCTTCAATTGGAATGCGTTTGCCCCGCGGATTGTTAGACCAGATACAACGCAATCAACGAAATCGGTTACAATACCGACACTTCTTCAACATGGTGGGTTCGTGATGGCGACTACCGTTGTCGTTGTTCATCGGAATCGGTGCTGATGTTATGACTGGTTTCCGACATATCATAGGGAACTACGGCGATCTGCACGTTTGGGAAGGAGACCCAGACGATAACGCCGCCCACCTTACTATTCTTGGATGGTTGCAAAACGCCGTCACGACGGGGTTCCTACAAGCTCAAAATCCTCTGTCCAATCGGGTTAAGGGTAACTTGGGCGAGTTTATCGCTTACAAAATTGGGGAGGCATACGCCTTTACCAATGCACCTATTGCCTTTGCTGCGAACGCTTGGGCTCCGCTGTCTGAAATTTCTAGGCCCGACATAGACATAGTGTGGCTGTATTTCGGTCCTTTGCCGGCGGATGATTGGGCAGCTCTCCAGGAAGTGAAGACTACTGGTCAATCGAATCTGTCACTCGCTGATGATCTCATTACGGATTATGACAAACTCTTCGCTGAGGACCCCCGATTCACTTTGAGGACTAGACTAGACGGCCTGAAAAATAGGCTAGAACATCTTCAGATGGAGCATCTGGTTTCTCGACTTACCGCTTTGGGCGGTCTCGGCCCCAGCCAGTCTCAGGGTACGAACCTTATGCCAACCTTGGTTCATGATGCTGGTCATGATTCCTCCGCCAAAATGGCCGTTATTCGTCAAGCATTGATAGCAAGGGGTTGGTCCGCTCCTAACGTGTACTGTTGGGCCATAAGGCTAGGGGATATCGATGCTCGCCTTACCCGTCTCTCTAGAGGTCAACCATGATGTCGCTGCCGGGTTGGGTGAACTATGGCGAGGCCGAACGATCTGCGGCGGTGATGGCCCGTGAGATGTCCGGAGCCTCGGCGTCTTGGGCAGAGCTTCTGGCCCACGCTCAGACAGTGTTAGCGCACCGCACAGATACTCGGGACTCCGAGCAACTGAGTACATACGACTTCGAACAGTGGCGTGATCTTGTTTCGGCCGCCCGAATATTGGATCTCGCCAGTACCGAGAGAGGGTTCCGGGATGCTCCAGCTCGGCGGGCATCGGCGATTCTGTCGGTGTGCGCTTTCGGGATGTCTGGAACTTCGGTTTCCGGTAAGGCTGTAATCGATTCTCACGACCTGTTGGCTACTGACCTTAGTGACGGCGAATTGACCGCCTTAGCTTTAGGTTGTCCAAGCATAAGTCGCGAATCGTTCGAGAGATTGAGATACGGTACCCCGCACCGGTCCTGTGTAGAGTCAGTTGTTGCTTACTTGGCGACTGGCTCCCAAGAGCATTTGTTAGCAGCGCGGGAGTCTTTGGAGCAAGCTATTGCAGAGGAGTATTCCTCGTGGGAGTCAATTCTACTGCGGTTCAGCCGTCTTTGCCTGGCCCATTTGGGGCGACTTGCTACCGCTCACGTATTGGGTCAGTTTGACGACCGGTTACCAGCGGGTTACATCAGTCGGCTTGTGGCAGATTCTCCGATGTTGTTGCCCTCTCAGTACGAATCCATTCATCTACACGAAGTTCTCAATCCAGAGCGAAATCTTCTAGTAGCTTTGCCTACAGGTACAGGGAAGACACTCCTCGGCGAACTTGCCTTGATTAGTTCGCTCGGAAGACGTCCAGGGATAGTTTGCTACGTCGCCCCTTATGTAGCTCTGGGGCAACAAGTCGCTAGCAGAATTTCTCGGCATACCCCCGACAATGTTCTCGTTCGTCGGATGATTGGTGGCTATCGGGAACCTGATCTTTTCGAATTTGAAGATAGCAGTGTAGTCGTTGTCGCGACCCCGGAACGGTTCGATGCAATGTTAAGGCTTCATACGGAGGTGTTGCCACTGATTCGCTGCGTCGTTTTCGATGAGGCACACATCATTGAGAACGGTCAGCGCGGCCTGCGTATTGAAGGCATCGTGGCGCGACTCCGGCTCTCAGGACTTGGACAGTCTCCATCCCCGAGGCTCGTGTTACTGTCGGCTGTGCTGTCTAATGTGGAGGCTCTTGCGAGATGGCTAGGCATTGAAGATTCAGGCGTGATTCGTGGCACATGGAGGCCAAGCGCGAAGCGTACACTTAGATGGACCGAGGACGGTATGCTCCGGATGCACGCTGGAGACGATCCTTTGCGGACGGAGTCCGCTGAGATTTTGGGAGAAACGACCTTGCCGTGGCCTCAGAGAGGCTTCTATCCAGCTAGCCATATCGGACAAATCAACCAACAGGAGCCGTTGGCCCTTGGGAATATTGCTTACCTCGCTGAGTACCAACTGGGCCAATACAATCAGCCAGTCTTGTGCATTTGCACCTCGCGTCCTAGGACGCGGCGACTAGCCGCGGAGATCGCTTCTAGATTTGACACGATTGAACCTCTTCCTCCTGTCATTCGAGAAATCACCGACCTGATTGATGCGAGGTTCCAATATCTGCAACCTCTCAAGGATGCTTTGCAACGTGGCGTTGCTTACCACAATGCCAGCCTCCCGCATCCAGTACGGGCTGCTATCGAGCGGGCCGTTGAGGCCCGTGCACTGAAAGTCGTAGCTGCGACGACGACGCTCGCTGAAGGGGTAGATTTGCCCTTCCGGGTAACTATTCTTGCTGATTGGCTTACATTCGATGGGGAACGAAGCAGCCCGATGCAAAGCCTGCTTTTCAAAAATATTGCTGGGCGTTGCGGTAGGGCAGGTCAGTTCACTGAAGGTGATACCGTAATCTTTGACAATCCCGTTGGTGACGCTCAATTGACCTCGCCTGCACGACGGCCAAACCTGCAACGCGAAATCTTCTTCTCAGGGACCCAGCCTGAACTGGAGAGTGCAATTAGCCGATTACGGGAGCAAGATGCCTTGCCCATAGTGGGGTCTCAGTTGCTAGCTTCTATTCCAGAAAATCCAAATTTAGACGACCTCGTGGGTTCCTTTTTCGCTAATAGCTTTGCCTACCAGACAAATGGACGGAAGGCGGCCGTGGGAATCGTCTCGCAAGCTTTTGAACAACTCCTTGATGATAGTGCTGATTCCCCCCTTGCGGTTATAGCCAGTCCGGCTCGATTAACACCTTTTGGAGAAGCTGCAAATGCAACCGGCCTATCTCCCCTTACCGCTAGGCAGCTTCGCACCGTACTTTCCGACCTTAGCGATGGTGGTACGTCCCGCCGCGATTTGTTGGATATAGGCGTCTCACTACTTACATCTTTGTCCGATGCTCCAGAGCAAAGGAATCTCGAGCTTCGGAAGGCAGTCGCCAACCCAAAAAGCCGACCTATCGTTAAGTTGGATGACCTTCGGCTAGTACTCGACGGCTGGTTACAGGGAAAATCGGTTGAGGTCATCTTTGCCGAAATCCCGTCACATCGCCGTTCTACTCGGCAGCCCAACCTCCAAGCGTGGCTGCGTGGAGTGCCCACTGATAGTTCTTGGAACGATCAATTTACTAAATTTAATGACTATCTTAGCGACTGTTTCGAATTCTTTTTGTCCTGGCTCCTTAATGCTGCTCATCGGATGGCGGACTTGGATGGCCATCCGGAGCGGCCATGGCTTGATTGGGCCCGGTACGTCGAACTTGGAGTCGACAATGATTGGGCCGTCAGACTCTTGGACGACGAAATTATCCTGGAACGGGAAGTCGCTAGCGAGATGGGAAAGCGGGTAGAGGAACTAGGCGATCCTGTAAGTGTTTCCATTGAGCAGGTAGTTCAGGCAGGCTCTAACGTAGTTGGACTTAGCGAAGCAGGCCGTTCCCGAGTCATAAGCTGGTACCGACAACTATCTCTAGTTGCCTCTGATTCCAGCCTTAGCTAACAACCCACCGGGGATTGTATGACTGGTTTCCGCGCTAGTGTTAAGGCCAGGGAGTCATGAATTCAATACGCTATGGCCGCAAAAATAAGACCATTTGCCACGAGGCGGACCACGTTCTTTGGACAGAATCAGGGAAGTATTAGGCGACAGCCCCGCTGCTCAAGCCAATGACAGGAACAACTGTTCCGCTGGTGGGCCTGAGCGTACCGAATTGAGCCTGTCTCAGAAGGCCATTGTTGTCAGTCTGATCAGATTCTCGGGTCAGGTCAAACAAAAGGGGCGAATAGACAATTAGCCTCAATTCATGAAACGTGTGACGGGACGAGGTTGGGGTCCGTCAGGTGGAAGGCTGAAGATGGACGGCGGAACTCCACACCTTCCAAAGTGTGCGCAAGTTGAAGGCGGTGACCAGGAGGGTCCACTCGGCCGTCACATTGGAGAGGCCGCGCAGCAGGAATCTCCGTGCGCCCTGTTGCTCCTTGATGATTCCGAAAACCGGCTCGACCAACTGCTTTCTCAGCTTGTGACCTTCTTTGGCGTCCGCGGTGGACATCCAGGCGCGATGGCGTCGTAGCGCTTCATCGTGGGGGCCAATGGCCAGGCTTCGCCCGATCTCCTTGGCTTTGGTGCATGCTCTGAGGGCTGGGCACGCCTGGCAGACAGCACCTGCAGCCCGGTACACTCGCAATGGGACTCCGTTCACATGTTGTATCCGGACGAACGTGAGTGTCTGCCCCTGGGGACACTTGAAGCTGTCACTGTGCTCGTCATAGGTGAATCTGTCCTTGTGATATGGGTCTTTGAGGAACCGTTGCCGTGCCTCCGGCACCACCACCTGCTGACCGCGACGGTCGCACTCCGTCAGGTGGCTGGCAGCGAAGTATCCGGCGTCAGCCAATGTCATCTGCGATTTCGTCCCCGTCGTCTCCTCGGCCTGCTCCATCATAGGCGTCAACAGGGCATTGTCATTGACTTCATCTACCACGTCCACTGCGGTGACCAACATGCCGGATGTTCCCTCTTCCGTCTTCGTAGCCGAGACCATCGCTTGGGCGTTGTATCCAGCCACGATACCACCATGCCTACCCTTCATCACTCGGGCCTCTGGGTCAGTCAGGTTGATGCGACTATGGCGTTTCTGACCGGCGAGGCCGGCCATCGCCAGCCTCACCTGCTCTCTCAGAACCTTCTTGTTGGCCAATTCCTCAGGCAGGCGGGTAGCAGCAGCGTCTTCTCCCTTCTCGTTCTGAGCCTCAAGGTCGACTATTGCCCGCTCCAGACGCTCCAGCAGCCCTCTCAGTCCCGCAGCATCGTAGCTCCTGTTCACCGAGGCGTTGGAGGATACCTTCGTCCCATCCACCGCCTGGATCGCCAGGTCCACCAACTCCATGGCCACCGCCGTCCGCACCGTTCGCTCGAACAGCTTCCTCATGGACTGCCGGTGATCTTTGTAGAACCTCCACAGGGTGTTGTGGTCGGGGTGCTGCCACCCGGTCAGCCAAAGATACGGTATTTGGTCCCGGCAGGCTACCTCCAGCTTCCGGCACGAGCGCACACCGCTCATGAACCCGTATAGCCATACGCTCAATAATGCACGGGGGTGGTACGCTGGCGCTCCCATGGAATCGCCATCTATGTCCACGCCAAGCTCTGACCAGTCCTCCTGGTTCAAGGCGTCGACGATCTCCGCCACAAACCTGGCTGGATGATCCTGCTGCAACAGCTCGTCAAGGGACGGCGGCAACAACCACATCTGCTCTCGGTCCATGTCTCGAAGAGGCATCCCGATTCGCTCCTCTCCCGGTGTTGCTCTACAGTCTACACCCAGGCTTTCTCACAGACTTCTGAGACAGGCTCTTTTGGGAACTTTCAGGCCCCTTTTGAACTCAAAAGGTGGGGAATAAATCGGGCTGAAATCCCGTATTTGCAAGCACTTGGCGGTAAGGGCCGGTTCCGGATTTGCCTGGCCCATTTCCCTTTTGGGAAGTGAATCGCCAGCCCCAGCGGGGCAAGCAATCGGGCGGAGGTGGGTGGTGGGCGGGGAGCGCGGAACCCCCTACAGGACGTGAACCCGAGGAGGTCTAGGATGGATGAGCGCGATGTGGACGGGACGCAGGCGGGGGACGGCTCCGGCGCCGCCAGCGTGGATGTGGAGCGGCTGCGGGAGATCAAGCTGATGGGGTTCCTGCGGGAGCTGGACCGTCAGGAGGGCCGGATGGCGACTGCTGCCCTGCTGGGGGTGAACTACAAGACGGTGGCCCGGGCGCTGGATGAGGACCGGGTCACCGGGCGAATGGCCGACGCCCTGGAATTGCTGCTGGGCGCGGGCAGCGACACCGAGATGGAACGGCTGCGGCGGCAGGTGCGGCTGCTGGCGGAGCGCGTGGCGGCCCTGGAGGAACGCGGCGACGGGCCGACCTTGCCTCCCGTGGCCGGTGAGGGCCGGGACGATGTTCCAGGCGAGAGCCACGGCGACGGCGGCGGGGAGCGGAAACAGACGGCGGCCACGACAGGGGACGGGCACGGGGACGCCCTCTCGCAGTCGCCGCCTGAGGCGCCGCCGCCGGTGCAGGGGTTGAACCGGGCCAGGCCCGCCAGGCACCGCCGGGTTGACCCGGACATGGTGACCCGGGAACCCGCCGAGGATGACCCGGAGGTGTACGGCGACGCCTGGGCCTCTGGTGGCCGAGTGGCGGGAGCTGAAGGCCAGGCACCCCGTCCAGGGCCGGAGCCTGTCCTGGCTGATCGACCACGAGCGGCTGCTGGTGATGGAGCTGGCCATGCTGGAGGAGCACGGGCTGACCCTGCCGCCGGCGAAGCAGCCGGTGCGGGGCCTGGCCCGGCGGGACCACACCCGCTGGCGCTGGAAGGCGCTGTACCGAACCCAGGTGGCCATCCGGCGGCGCAAGCTGCTGTGCTGGCTGCGCCGGTTGCTCACCCTGGGGATTTGGTGGAATTAGGACGTTTGCCCCGGGCCGGCGCCGGGGCTGGCGTCGTTGCAATGTGGTCTTCGCGCGGCGGCGAACCGCCAGCGAACGCCTGGCAAGCAATCACGGACGGGGTGGGCCAATCGCTTGCAAAATCCGTTCCCTGCCATCGGGGGACGGGCGATAATCATTTCAGTTTACGGCTTTTTCCAGTCTTTCCCGCCAGAAAGCTGGAGGGTCCCGTCCTTGGACCCGGGAATGACCGCATAGGATCGAGCCCCGCTCTCCGAACGGCCGCCCCAGCCGGACTGACTCAGAAGGATTGAGCCCTGCTCTCCCGATGGGCGTCTGCGAGGGACATTGCTGAGGCGCCGGCGTAGTTGACGCTGTTGCTCCAGCCGGTTACCCCTAACCCACCGAGGCACATGGTGGCGCTTCACCCGGTAGCCCTTTCCACGGCGCGGCATCCCTACCACAAGGACCGGAAGCACGGAGGTGGCAACCGGAACCAGCACGGCGACCCGGGAATCCCATCCCATTTGGTTTCACTGCGGAGCGGCTGAACCTGATTCGCACTCTCTACACCCTGCGGTTGGAGCGGACAGCAAGCTCCGGCCGCTTCCCCACGCCTGCGGCGCCGCTGCTGGACACAGGCAGCGGCGCCGCAGCTTCCCCTTGCTCCGGTCGCACTGCAACAGCAGACCGGACGCTTGCAGTTGCAGCGCAGTCCCCACTGGTGCGGTGGCCGGCGACGTAGCCACTGGCTGCACTGCGTTCCCCACCGTTTCCCTCTCCCATTCCCCCACGTAGCAGCCTCCCGGGTTTCGCGTGCCCGCGAACAGACCCTGGGCGAACTGCGCCTTTCCCCACCTGCCCAACCCGGCGTTCCATGCCCAATGCCAGTCCCAGGGCGTAGTGCGTCCGGCACCGGGGGCCAAAGCCGCATTTCTGACTGCGGTCCCCCATTCTCCCCTCATTGCAGTCTCCAGGGTTCCCGTTCCCGCTGAACAGCACCCTGGGCGAGCCGCGTCTTGCTCCAACCCCACCAACCGGCGTTCCTGCGTTCTCCGTTGCGCGTCTCACCGTGGGCGGAGTGCGTCCGACGCCGGGCGGCAACCTTGTCCCCAACGTCATCAGCAACACCGAGGAGGCGCACATGCACATCACGGAAGGGTTCAACCAGCCCAGGACTGCGGCGGTCAGCGTCGGCGAGTTCATCAGGCGGCACAACCGGGCGTCAATCGCCGTGGCGGTGGGCCTGGGCATCGTCGCCCTGACCGTCCGGCGGGCCATCAATGCCAGGGCACGGCGGCAGGAGGCGCAGACCAATGGCCAATCCATGACCATAAGGAGGTAATTCACCACGACGACGAAACCGGAATTCCCATCCACTTGCAGGAGGTCGGAACTACTGAATAACCGGCAGGAACTTTAGGCCCGTCGCCCCTGGGTGGCGCGCCGGAAACCAGGGCGGCCCGTGAGCCGCCACTGACAACAAAAAACTAATTGCTTACAGACGAGCGGGGCCGGCCCAAAGGGACCGGCCCCGCTTTCTGTGTTTTGGAGGAAACGACATGAAGGCGACTACCAACATCCACACCACCGAGGTAATCACCCATTCCATAACCGGGTTCGACGGCAACGAGAACGCCGCAGCGGGTGCGGGGAATATCCAGGGAACGCAGGCCGGGGCGGCGGGACGGGGACGGACCAAGGGCAAGCCCGAAAGCGAACTGCGGGCTGCCGCCCGGCGCCACGGCCTCAACCTGAAGGAGCTGGCGGTCCTGATGGGCGTGAACTACGGCTACCTGTCCTCAGTCGCCAGCGGGCGCCGGCCCTGGACTCCCATGCTGCGGGGGAGGGCCACGGCGGTCCTGGGTGAGGTCCCCGGCCAGGGCGTCGTCTACCGGCAGGGCGGCCTGGTCCAGGGTGAGAGCACCTGCATCCGGGAGCGCGCCCGGGAGCTGGGCATGACCCAGAAGGACCTGGCCCAGCGGGTGGGGGTGTCGGTCAGGTACATGTCGGAGGTGGCGCGGGGCCGGAAGAACATGAGCCCGGCGGTCCAGACGCTGGTCGAATCGGTTCTGGGCGGTCCGGTGGAGATCGCGCCCGCCCAGTGCGCCAACCGGCAGGACGGCAGGGTGAAAGGGAGGAGGGAGAGCAGCTACATCCGGGAGCGGGCCAGGGAGCGAGGCTTTAGCCTGAAGGGTCTGGCGGAACACGTGGGGGTGTCTCGCGGCTACATGACCCAGGTGTCCCGGGGAGAAAGGAGCATGAGCCCGGCGGTCCAGGCGCGGGTGGAGGAGGCGCTGGGTGCGCCCGCCCGGGTCGAACCCGCCCAGCCTCCCACTGTCGATCCGCGCGCCCTGTGGGAGCGCATGGATGCTCACGAGCTGAGCCAGAACGAGACGGCCCGGCTGGCCGGCATCAGCTCCGGTCATCTCTCCCAGATCATGAACGGCCAGCGAAACCCTTCGGGGGAGGTCCTGGCGAAGCTGCACGGGGTGTTGTTCCGGCCTACGGCGGCGGAGCTGGTCGTCCCCGCTGAGGTCAAGGTGATGGCCTGGAAGAAGGGCGGGCGGAACGGTGTGGTGGTGCGCGGCGCCGGTGGGCCAGGGGCCGGTGGCAATAAGCCCGGCGGCGGCACCGTTCGCATCGGCGGCCGGGTGCCTTGGGGCGCCGAGGTGGAGTACGCCTACCGCGCCGGATACGACAGCCGGGGCCAGGTGTCGGTGACCCACGTTGTGGACGAAAGGGGCTACTCTGTGATGCTGACCAAACCGGAGCCGTAAGCTGGACTTTACGCAAAATCCAGGAAAATAATGGATGACATCACCTTTGTGCGTAGCCACTGGGTGGTTGGTGTCGGAGGGTTTTTGACTATCGACCGCCAACTCCGATGTACAGAAACTCCCCGCCAATCTGTACCATCGAATTGCAGATTCCCTCGCTTATGCCGCTTAAAATGCGTAAAGTCCAGGTAAGGTGTTTAGTTAGTACCACAAAAAATGGGACAACCCCTGCCGGTTTTCGTGGGATGACGGTGTTCCGGTGCCGAAGCCCAAGCACCGGAATCATTTCAGGAGGCAGATGATGACTCAAGCGGAGTACCGGTTGCAGGGCGCTGAGGTCCACGAGGCTGAGCTGGTCCTGCTGGGCACTTCCAGCGAGCAGGCTCGTTTCGGCGCAGGCGGAGAGGTCTTTGCCAGGTACTACGTGGGGGAGATGTGAGGCGGGCCAGGCGTGGCTTTGGGTTTGGTCCGGTGTGCTCGAGCTGCGGTGTAAGCGGGGATACAGGGCGCCGGAGCCAATGGCCTTACTTCTACCGGATATGGGGTGCTCGGTCCCCATGCCGAGGCTACTGAGCCACCGAGGGCGCCTTATCCTGGGCCGGATTCCTGGCCGAGGCACGGGCGCTGAACCCAACGCCGAAACGGCGAGGCCAACCTCTCGTCCCTGTCCTTCTGAAGATGGGCGCTTGCGGTCGAACAGGATCGAGTAGTGAGACCAGTTAGAGTGCCACCTGAAGATAATTGGTGAGAACCACCTTCAAAAGTGGAGCTTCGAACTCTTGCAAGTTTCTGACGAACCGGACGGCAATAAGCTCACTCCTCAGCCCTCCTCTCACCCCGAGACCGTACCCCCTTTGCTCTCCGACGAGGCCAATCCGGCGGCCACCATGGCCGACCACCACCGCAACGGGGTTGCAACAGGAACCATGTCCGTTTCCGGCCATGTTCCTGCTGGAACAGGGCGTCCCACCTATTGCAACTAATCTCCGCCTCTTTGTTGTCCAAGCACCTTGGAATGGCTGTCCCAGTTGAATGGGAACTCCCTACCCAGGTGTTAGTACTCGGAGTGTAATATGTCGCTGTCAATGGGGGGTTGACTTCCTATACTAGTATGCAGATACTAAACAAACATTTGTTCGAAGGATCTGAGTCGAGGCTACGATGTTTTCGTCGACAAACCTGAGTCGGATGCGTAAGAAACAGGGGCTGACCCAGGAGGAACTGGCGCGCCGCAGCGGCCTAGCCACCGCCACTATTTCCAAGCTTGAGGAAGGCAAGAGCACCGACCCAAAGATGAGCACGGTGTTGAAGCTAGCAATGGCTCTCGAATGCTCATTGGATGCATTCTGTTCTCAACATCCAGCAGATGGCAGCAATGGTGATCTGACATGAAGGCCAACAATTCTAAGTCTCGCTTCAGGGAGCCAGAACTGCAAACGGTCGGATTTATGGAACCCACGGTTCGAGATGTCCTTTATGGGAGACCATTGAAGTCGACTCGCACCGGTCCTCTGTATGGAGCATTCCCGTATCCTACGAAGATATCCCCGGAAGCTATCGCGCTTTTCATTGGAAGCCATACTAACCCAGGTGACACGGTATTTGATGGATTCGCTGGCAGTGGCACCACCGGCCTTGCTGCCTTAATGTGCGAGGATCCGCCTATTCATTTGCGGGAAGAAGCGGAACGCCTTGGCCTTAACGTCAATTGGGGAGTAAGAAACGCGGTCTTGTATGAAATTGGCGCCCTGGGGTCGCTGGTCGCTAGAACGCTCACCAATCCTCCCTCCCCCGAGAGCTTTAGGAAGGCGGCCGGTGAAATTCTAGCTGACGTGATTCAAGCCTTCGGCTGGATGTACTACGCCAAAGATCCTGATGGCAGTCCCGGCAAGATTCGCTACACGGTCTGGTCAGACCTGCTAAAGTGCCCGGTTTGCCAAACGGAGGTCCCGCTTTGGGACGCTTGTGTTCGTTTAAGGCCTGCCAGAATTGGGGGCGACTTTACTTGTCCGAACTGTTCCCATGTAAGACCCCTTGACCAAGTAGCACGGTTGACTTCTACTTGCGGGGATGAAATTCTTGACTCTGACCGGACCGTTAGGAAGCGACTTCCAGCACGCATCTACGGAAGGACCGGCAAGAAGTTATGGGCTCGCCCCGCATCTGCCGACGACATAGCTCTCCTTGAAAACATCGGACTCCAGCCTATACCAGAGTCTGTTCCCCGTGCCGCAATATCTTGGGGAGACTTATATCGCAGAGGATACCACACCGGCATTAGCCATGTTCATCACTTCTACACTCGGAGAAACCTCATCGCATTAGGGCAACTTTGGGAGAGGAGCATGGCTTATGATCCCGGTTTGCGTGATGCCCTCCGCCTTTGGTTGCTTAGCTACAACTCAGCTCATTCAACATTAATGACTCGAGTAGTAGCGAAGGATGGACAAGATGAACTGGTCGTAACCAGCGCACAACCTGGAGTGCTTTACGTGAGTGGGTTACCTGTAGAAAAGAACATTTTCGATGGATTACGTCGAAAGCTGGCGACAGTTGGCCAAGCGTTCGAGGTTATTCACGGAAGAAGAGCAACTGTTGAGGTATTTGAGGGTTCAAGTTGCCGGGTTGCCCTGCCAGATGCGAGCATCGACTACGCGTTTACTGACCCACCTTTCGGAGGAAATATTCCCTACGCAGAGGTCAATTTCATAAACGAGGCTTGGCTAGGTCGATTCACTGACAGAGCCGATGAAGTCATCATAAGCGGCTCCCAAGGAAAGACATCGGTTGAATATGCGGACATGCTCACCCAGGCATTAACTGAGGTGAACCGAATATTGAAGCCCGAAGGAAAAGCCACGTTGGTGTTCCATTCGGCTTCGTCTGAGGTCTGGAACGCGCTTCAGTCCGCGTACACGAGTGCCGGCTTCGGAGTAGAGTGTGCCGGTGTCCTGAACAAGACACAAAGCAGCTTTAAGCAGGTTACCACCCATGGAGCGGTGAAAGGGGACCCGGTGTTGTTGCTCGCCAAGGCTGAATGCCGAGAAGCCAATTCAAGGATTGGTGCGTGGGATATCGCTAGGAGACTCTGGAAAGAATCTGTCAATGAGGCGGATTCTGAGGAGAGGACGGCCCAGCGGCTCTATACACGGCTGATCAACTATTTCCTCATGAATCATGAAAGAGTTCCTGTTGACGCTGATGCTTTTTATAGTTGGTATGCAACCCAAGACGATTTGAGGGTGAACCCAGGTGCAGCAGACTAAGGAACGCCAGAGGGGAAGGGAAGCTGCGCGTAGATTCGAGGCAGCTTTACCGGACGACCAGCGAAAATTGTTGGGGCAATTCTTCACGGGATTACCCCTTGGGAGACTTTTGGCTCACCTGGCATTGCATCCCGGGACCGCGACTGTTCTCGATCCTATGGCCGGCCACGGAGACCTTCTCGATGCGGTTTGGGAGACCTCTATCGAGCAAGACATTGCCATAAAGCGCCTGGATGGTATCGAAATTGACGAACCCACTGCTGTTGCGTGCCGGGAGAGGCTCCGTCGGGTTGTTGGAACTGAGACCTGCCCAGAGCAGCGGATCATATGTGGCAGTGCCTTCGACCCAAAAGTTGTGGGTCATCTGATAGGTGGCGGATACGACCTTGTCATCACGAATCCGCCATTTGTACGCTACCAGGTTCGCAAAGTGCGGAACGGAGATGATGAAAGTGTTCGTGCCGGTCTTGAGTCTATTGCCAACGGATACCTTACCAGTTTTGAGAAGGAAATTTGGAGGGCACTGATCAAAAACTATTCCGGGTTGGCGGATTTGTCTGTTCCCTCCTGGCTTCTCGCGGCCTTATTAGTGCGCCCTGGCGGACGACTCGCGTTGGTCGTGCCCGCAACGTGGCAATCGAGGAACTATGCAGATGTTGTTCGATACTTACTGTTACGGTGCTTCAGTCCAGAGTGGGTTGTTGAGGACTCTCAGCCCGGATGGTTCAACAAAGCTCTAGTCAGGACCCACTTGATCGTAGCTAAGCGACTACCGATTGAGGACGCACAGAAACCTCTCATCGCTAGAAAGGAGTTCCCAACTCCTACTTGGATACAAATAGAACCAGAGGCCGGGGCCTCTGAATCGATAGTTGGCGAGGCATTTGTTGGTGATCGGCCTGAAGAGGGCTTTGTTGACTGGCTTCGGACCGATGCCGCTGAACCACCCAGAGGTATCCGCCGCCTGCATTTTGACTCCCGCGAGGAATGGAACTCCCTTGAAAGCCGCATTAGTACTAAGTACTGGTATTCGCGGCTAGAACATGTAGAAGGAGAATTACAATTTTATGCTCAGGTGGCACAGCCGCACCTGCCACCCTTACCCGTTGCGGTGCGGGACGTTCTTCAAGAAAAGTCTAGTAGTCTTTGCCTGCTGGAAGATGTCGGGATTCATGTGGGTCAGGGACTTCGCACGGGTTGTAACCAGTTTTTCTACGTAACGGAGCTTTATTCTGATGGAAACGCAGTTGTTAGGGTTATAACGTCAGAATCCCTTGGCGGTCAGGAGTTCGCGGTGCCAGAGGGAGCGTTGCGACCGGTCGTTCGACGGCAATCCGAAGTTCCATGTTTGCGGACCGGAGAGGCGCCTCCAGGACGAGTTCTTGATTTGCGCGGCTGGGTACTCCCCGAAGATGGAGGCACCGTCGCCGAAAATTTGGGAGCATATCACGCGGCAGGAGTAGTAGCACCCCGAATTATGCCTTCGGGATTGGCAAACCTAGTTAGGGTTGGCGCGAACGCAATGCACAAGGGCACGACGGGCAGCAAGCGCATTCCTGAATTGTCGGCTGTACGCACTAACGTGCGTACAGCACAAAAGAGTAGGCCACCCAGATTTTGGTATATGCTACCGGATTTTTCAGATAGACACTCGCCTGCCGTTTTTGTGGCACGAGTTAACCACGATCTCCCATGGGCAGAGGGAAATCTCGAACCCCCGATAATAGTGGACGCGAACTTTACTTCAGTTTGGCCTGGAAAGAGCAATTGGACGCGTTTCGGAATAAAAGCCATTCTCAACAGCATTTGGTGTAGAACCTTAATGGAGGCAATCGGTACCCCTCTGGGAGGTGGAGCACTCAAAGTAGAGGCTTCGCATCTTCGCAATATGCCTGTGCCACGGCTCTCCGATTACGCTGTTGAAAGACTAAACACCCTCGGCTCAGAGCTAACCCAAGGTTCCTCTGAGGTCCATAGGAATGTGGATTGCATTGTGTTAGAGGGTGTCCTCGGGTCGGGCAAGAAACGACGACAGTTAACAAACCTAGCGGATAAGCTGGCGATAAGAGCTCAACAATTGCACCATAGTCGGCAAAAGGTAGGGTAATGACAGCCGAAATCAGACATACCCTTGAATTGATAAGGCGATGCTTCCAGTTGAGGGAATCACATAAAAACGAAGCAGTTCTTCGCAGTGAGTTTGTTTCCCGTCTTCGCCTGATTTTCACACACCCACAGGATGAATCGTGGATCAATCACTACAGCACGGGAACAGAGGCCCGCACATCAGTTCTGCTTACCACCGGCGCGACAGCTAGACGGTTCATCGACAATTTGGTGGGATCAACCACTATTGAGTACGAAGCGGATTTGCGTATACCAGCAAAAAAACTGGAAGGATACGGTCAAGTAGCGGAACATGTAGCCGGGCTTGTCCGTTCGGGTTCTCCCCCATCCCAGGTCCGAGGTGTCCTTTCTGACACAGTAGAGTGGTATGTATACGATGTCGTTCTGGAATCAGACAGTCCAACCGAGACCTGCACCGTTGACGATTTGACTCTGACGCTTATCGATTCCCTTTCGCTTGAGAGCGACGATGAACCAACCGCGGAGCGCTTCTACAACTTTATCCGCAGACACTTAGCCCGTGAACAGTCACGGCCTCTAGTGGCGACCTTGCTCACCAGCGACCTCGGGCTTGAAAGCAAGCCTTACCAACGGAGAGTGGGTCTGCTAGTTGACTTGGTGGAAAAAGGTCGTGAGGATGATCCGTCCATTCATCTTGCCACAGAACTATGGTCTCAGTTTGTGGATTATCTCGAAGGGGAGTTTAGCGGATTTCGGACCGAAGCCTACGTTGATGAGGTGTATCTGTCCATACTCGCAAGACTGCTCTCTGCCAATGTGCTTATGGGAAGTGCAATTTCAAGCAATGACCAGGAACTCATCCAGATTCTGGATGGGTCGTATTACCGCCAGCACTACAACATCGATAACATGGTCGAGCAGGATTATTTTGGCTGGCTGACTAGCCCCAGCCACATCGGAGACCTATTGCCAGTCGCCCAGGAGGTTCAGCGCGACCTGTATGCTTATGACTTTGGGGCCCACCCTGAAGAAGACCTGTTCGGACGTCTCATGGCTCAGCTCGCAAGAAGAAGTCAACGAACACTTCTAGGACAGGAATGGACACCGTCTTGGCTGGCCAGATTGTTGGCAGAACGATGCCTGGACAACCTGCCAGACAAAGAGTCACCGCGTGTCGTGGATATGTGCTGCGGCTCGGGTTCTATTTTGGCTGAGATTCTCAAAGCTGCAAGAGCAAGATTTAGTCTGGGCGACATGTCTTCGCTTCACGATGTCGCCACGGGCTTCGATATTGATCCGCTCGCGGTAAATCTCGCCAAAGCAACCTGGGTGGCTACCCTGGTGCCCGAGATCAAGACGGCAAATGCACGGATTGAGATTCCTGTGTATCATGCTGACTCGCTCTTTGCGGTTACTCCAGTTTCTAAATCACTACCCCTCTTTGGCGAAGCGGACATCATCGAAGTGTCACTGGATGGGGAAATAGTCGAAATACCGGACTCGCTAGTCCAGCCACAATACAGGAAGCTGTTCGACCACATCGTCGATTGGGTTTATGACGAGGCATTAGATGCTAAAAGCAAAGGCTATTCAACTGACCTGACACAGGGCGTGGTCAATGATTTCCTGAAAGGATCGGGACTGGCGGTGGGTGTTACCTTACCTTCTGATCTTGATCAGCCTGTCGCCGAGGCTGTGTATGCATTGGCTCGGCGTATGGCCGACCTAGCAATAGCTGACAGGAATGGAATTTGGGCATTCATCCTGAGGAATGCTTATCGTCCAGGCCTTCTGACGGGGCAGTTTAACGGCCTTGTATCTAACCCTCCTTGGCTCGCAATGAGTCGACTCGCTGAAAACCCATATCGATCCATGCTGGAGGAGCGTGCCCGTATTTACAATATCCAGCCAGAAGGACCCTCTTTCCTTCATCTTGAGTTAGGCACTACGCATCTGTTGCACGCTGTGGACCGTTACCTTGCCTTGAATGCATCCATAGCCTGCCTTGTGCCCGGGACGATCTTCAACGGTCGCCACCACGAAGCCTTTCGCCAGCGGAAATTTCTGGATGGTCAGCGTTCCACCCACCTGCAGATCGAAGAAGTGTGGCAAGTAATGCCTGGTACGTTCAAGTATCCAGGTGCCGCAATAATTGGCACAAAAGGCTCTGGGGAATCGGAATATGAGCCGTACTCAGTTTCCGGGTTTGTAGCCAGGGATGCAGGCTTGGAAAAGGTCGAATTCTCGGAACGTAGTATCGGCAATACAAGAACTGCATGGGTATTGGAGCAGGGTGGGAATCCTGCGGCTACATATGAGATCGGCAAACTCCCTCAACAAGGCGCAGACTTGATGCCACGAATTGCGGTGTGCATCGACGTTGCCGATGGGGTAGGCGAGCAGCACGAGGCTCAGGAGTACAAAGTTAATACCCCCAACCTCAGCTCAAGATGGTCGTATACCGTCAAAGCCGCCAAGGAATTGAAGGGCCAACGATTCACCGGATCAGTAGCCCCTCAGTTTGTTTTTGAGATTGCGCAGTCAGAAAACCTACTTCCTTTCCTGTTCGGACAGTACCGCGCCCCGATAGCTATCCCAGTGTTAAGAAATGAATCGGGAGAATGGACACTTCTGGATTCCATCGATATTCGTCGTAAGGGATATGTTCTTACCTCACGCTGGTTTGCAAATATCGATCGGCGACTTCAAATTACCGGAAAAGGGAAACCGCTTAAAGAACGTATAAATGAGCGCGGCAAACTGACCAAACAGGTCTTCGGCTCCGATGGGTATTTGTTGGTCGTCGGAGCAGGCGGCAAACACATTTGTGCGGCCTGCATCTCTGTCGAAGAAGCCGCAGAATTGGTTGTAGATCAAACCCTGTATTGGCAGGTCATCCAGGACCAGGGCGAAGTTTGGTATCGTGTTGGCATGTTGAATAGCCATGCCCTGACCCATGCCATCACCCCTTTCAATCCAAGAGGCGCTTTCGGTGAACGGCATATTCATGCTTTGCCTTACCGATTAGTGCCTCCCTATGATCAATCCATTGAGGAACATGTCCGCATCTCAGAGTTAGCACAAAAGGTATCTGAATTAGTACGACAAATCGTAGATGGAGACCACTCTCTACAGGACCCCCGACGAGCCCTCCACGTTCGACGGAGCAAGGTGAGGAAAGAACTGAGCCCTACAGCGGAGTATAAGGAGTTGGAATTTCTTTGTTCCGCGATATTAGGAACTACAGCCTCAGAAGAATACCCCGTGAATGACACACGATAGACTTTCTGTTCAATCCAGGAGTCACCTATGCCAGTTGTTTTTCAGAGTCCGATTTCCCCAGACCGGATATTATTCGCCTTGAGAGACTTGGCCGGTGGCGATATGACTGGGATGAGAATTTCAGTTGCGTATGCAACTCGGGCAGGTTGCGAGAACCTAGTCGGTGTTTTGGAAGAAAAATTAGGTGCCGACACGTTACAGGCAGCAATGAAACTCCTGGTGACGTCGTTCGACTTCGGTCATACCGATCCTGAGGCCCTCAGATATTGGAGAGAACTCCCAAATGGCGATGTAAGAATCGCGAACACCAGGAGAACGACGAACGGAAGTCTTAGCCTTGTAACAACGACATCAAATTTCCACCCAAAGGTCTATCTGTTTGACCATCCTGACAGAACCGCCGCATTGGTCGGGTCGGCTAATCTGACGCGCCGAGCGTTGACTGTGAATACGGAGGCAGCCAACTGGGAGGAAACTGCGGATGTTGAGGCGTTCGATAGAGTATGGAACTGCACTTGGGGAACCGGCGATGTCTTAACGCAAAGTCTACTGGATGAATACAGGGCTGTTCACCCTAACCGCCCTGTGCCGGACTTGGACTCAGGAATTCAAAGGCAGCCAAATCAGCTTCCTGGAACGGGGCACCGCCTTATCGATGCAATTGGCCAAGGCCTAAACCCTCTGCACTTCCAATTCATGTGGATTCAAGCCGGGTCAATGAGTTCTGGCGGTTCCCAGAACCAGTTAGAATTACCAAGGGGAGCTAACAGGTATTTTGGGTTTAATTACGAAGCATACGCAGCGGAACACCTAACTATTGGGGAACCGGTCTTAATTTCGCGCGGGAGGGAATGGACTGACCGATCTCTCACATGGCACTCAGGGGGCGGACAAAATGCCATGGAGAGATTAAATCTGCCAACCTTAGCGCAAGGAGGGTTCAATTACGTTCAGACAGCTATTCTATTTAGGCGGACCCAGCGCGGTTTTGAATTCACTGTAGCTCCTTGGGGCGGAGACCGTGCAAACGGCTGGTTAAATGCCTCGACGGCCAGCGGAGCGCTTTATCGAACTGGAATGGCAGCCAATTCTCGAATTTGTGGTCTCTTTGGAATCCCATCGTAGTATGTCAGTTCCAAAGGTATTTGACCGTTCACCAATCAGCAACTAGACCATTTGCGAATGCCTGTGACAAGGTTACTTGGCAGTCCTATTGCGTGTTGACCGACCTGAGGACATCTAAACATGTTATGGGGATTCAGTAACAGTTAGGTAAACCGGCAGAATAATCAGCAAATCTCCGGCAAGAGTAGCTGACACGAAACAACATCCCAAGTGACCGGTTAGTTGTTCCTCCGTCTCCCGATGTACTCTTCAATTCTGGAAGCCAAGTGTAGGGGCAGTGGGAGATCGAATGCTTCATCATGATGGAATGCCATCTTTCTGAGACGGTGCACAAGCGCGGCCCATTCCTCTGCTCGGTCATCTGGTTGCAGCACCGATAGATACAATTCCTTTATGGCTGGCATCGAATGCTGCCGATTGGGTCGTAGGGTCTTCGACTCGCCGCCGGGTGCATACATAGAGAGAGGCTTTGCCTGGAGGCTAAAGACCGTGCGGTCATCTGTTCCTCTAAAGATTCCACTTGCAATTCCCACACTTCCATCCTCTTTCTGAGCGAACCACGGTGGGGTCTCAGATACCCCACCATCATTTCGTACCCGGACCACACGTAAACCATCGAAGTCGCCCAAAGAAAGCGACTTACTCCACGAAAGTTGGTCCTTGAGAATATGCTTGTCACTAGTCCATTCCCAAATCCGACGGACGTTCTGGGACTGGCAGAGTAGCAAAGTGGGGCCGGCTCTGCTGCATTCAGCTAACGCTGATCTCAAGAACTGGCGTAGGCTTTCGCGTCGTCTGCCGAGGTCCATCTGACCGCGCGCTAACATGGTTAGCGTTTCTGGGTATGACATCCAATCAGCGTCTTCGTGGACCTTTACAAGGACCTTCCCATATTCGTCGATTTTGACTACCGCTGGGAGTACCGACCTGTCCCCATCCCGGCGATCGAGGGTTACTATCCAAAAGCCGAGCATTTGCAAATTGCTGGGGATTCCTGTGGATTTCGGTAGGCTTTCCAGAGGGGATCCCGGCAGCAGTCCCCATTGGCGCAAGACGTCTGCTATGGAGCTGACAATTTTGTGCTCGCTACTTTCTTTCTCTTCTTCTTCCCAGGGTTGATCTTTGCTGCCGCCCGGCGTAATGAACTGGGACACGCGATCTGCTTTCGCTAGCCCCCACCGGATTGCATCTTTTGGGTCGTATAATGCGCCAGATAGGTTGTCTAGCTCTATCAGGGTCGCGGTGGGCTTCTCTGCGACTCCTACCTCGTTGGCAACATATTCGCAGCGCCTGCGCTCAGCAGCTTGCCTCTCCACTCGACTCTTAATCCTGCCACCTTCACTGTTCGTCAGCACAGACGCGATTTCACCTGCGTGTTCCAAATGAATCTCAACCGATAGTCCATACGACTGATACTCTGTCGTGCCTTCAGCTACATTGTCGTCCAGAACCAGACCAAAAATCTGCCCGATCCTGGCACGAAGCTTTTTCCCAGTCTCAAGCGATTGAAAAAAGACCTCGAAGCGGATTCGGTTGCCAATTCTGCTCTGTACCAGCGAACACACCACTTCGGCCGGAACATTTTTTGCGGGTTCGGTTAGGTAGGATCGCCTTCCATTCGCCATCCTAATTCGCGTCCATTTGGGTGCTTGGACTATACCTTGAGTTGCAAGCACACGTGTCAATCCGGTGTAAAGGTCAAGGCGGTCCTGGGCAGGTATACCAACTTTGACCCGGTGATGTGAAGGACGGAAAGCCGAACCGAATACAATTCCGGCCGGGTTTGCAGCGTCGTTCAGGAATTCAGTGGGTTCGCGAACAATTTTCTCTGGCTCCGGCAACTGGAGGGACATCGGGATATTCTTCAAGATGAGGGCGATCTGCGATTTCCATGTCGGAAACGGTCCAAGCTCGCCTGTGTGTTCAGAATCGCGCCATTCGAGACCAATGGGCGTTCCGGTCATGCGCTTGGGGGCTGAACCAGCGTTTATCCAGGGGGAATCGGCCGCAACGTAAACCGTTGTATTTTGATTGGGAGGCAGGGCAAAAAACTCTCTGTTGGCCTCTCCTGCCCTTGGTCGAGCCAGAGATCTGCTTACCCACCTTCTGATTCTCGGACTGAACCGAAGCACAGGGTAGGAGAGGTGTGGCATAGTATGGGCAACAGGTTTCAATACGTAGGACCAGAACCACGAGGTATCGCGATTCACATAGCTCTGAGGTGGCCACGAAACAAGTTCAGGTTGTCTTGAGTTGTATGACTCTCGGAAATACATCTCCCTGTCGTTAACTTCTATGGCGACTCCTGGCCGGGATAGCAGTTCGACAAGGATGCCAGGTGCGGCGTTGAAGTAAGTCCCACTGGGATTCGCCGTCCCGTTTGGATGGGTCAAAACCCTAGTCAAATCGATAAGTTCTGGATTCCAAGCCAAGTCATTTGCGTCGAGGTCCTCTGCTACGTATTGCAAGTCACTCTGCCGCGCCGGAGGTACGAGCTTTTCGAACCCATTCTCCAGCCAGGCTCTGAAAATCAACACGAGCAAGTCCGAGTCCATCGGGTGACGCGAGATTAACCACGGCGACCCCGTTAGAACTCTCCACCATTCTTCGATGTACATGACTCCAGGCATCAAGAATCTGACCGCCTGCGCCAGCGTTTCAACTGGGAGATACATACGCCGGTCTTTTGGCAGGAGCGCATTAAATCGGCCTATCCAACTTTGGGGGACGGAGAGCGAAAAAACCTCGATCTCATTTCCAATCTTAGAGTCGACTAGGAAATCCAAGGGTTGGATCGTGTCATAAAACGCCATTGCTACTCCTGAATCGGGATTAGTCCAAGCCTTCTATGTGCTTCAATGCCGATGCCCAAGGTCCGTAGAGAGCATTGGCGACTGAATGGGTACGCGGGTCTCTGGCAGCGGATTCTGGGTTTAAGTATCGGTCAAGTTCAGAACGCATTGCCACCAAGAGACTGGTTTGACGAGAATCCTTGGACTCCCCTCGTGCGGTTTCCGGAGCGAAAGCGGCGTCGCAAAAATGCACCCTAGTTTCACTCCCTCCACGAACGGTTCTGCCAACCGTCTGCCAGATTGCGATTAACTGGGTCCACGCCAGGTGAGTTATTTCTAGGCTCGTCAATGTGGCATAGAATCCGCTCTTGTGTAGACGCGTGTGCCATTCGATGTTAGCTTCTCTTCGAAGTTTCCTCCATTCCTCCAACACCCCGGTGTCTAAGCTTAGGGTGTTACGGTTGCATGATGACCTGTTCATGGCCCACCAGTTCATCTCGCCGAGAACTGTGCTCATTTCAAATGGCACAGGCATAGGACGCACCAAGAAGAACACACTGCCGACCGCGGCGCGCCCGTCGTTGATAAGAATGTTGTGTCCTCGCTCGAGGGCGAGTAAGGGTGCCACCAGAACACTCTCGCTCCGTTCTGCCAACGAATAAACGCGCCCTCTGCGAAGGACGGGTATACTTCGGCGTCTCTCTTCATCGTCATCTCTTACCAACTGAACAACTTTGCCTGCCCAGTTGGAAAGGGAGTTTAGTTCACTGGCAACGCTCTCTGCTTGCCTATAGGACTGAACCACGAGCAAGATGCGCTGACGGTCCTCAGGCAGCTGTTCCAATTCAGCCTGTAGCCCGAACACACTTCCGGGACTGGCCAACGAATGGACGATGGTCTTAAGATTCTCATCCCTCACATCGACTCGGGCTCCTGAGACGTTTACAACATCCCCATTCCGGTTTGAAATCGGGTTGAAGAAGCACCGACTCCGGCGTATGACCTCGGTCTGATTCTCTGGAGGCTTCAGCAGGGCATCGACCGGTAACTGAAGATGATGGCTCATCGAGCCTGGAGCCCAACTCGTTCCGGACATAAGTATAGTGTGAGGTCCCTTTAGTCCATCGAGCGCCTCGAAGAGATCGTGCATGTGCAAAAGTATCCATCTCCCGATGCCCGCGCACCGGAAGAACTGGAGTCCCCCAGATGATCTTTCGTCCGACGAGGTATATCTGAATCCGAACAAATTCCCCATCGCTGCTTCAGGAACTAGCGGTCGATAGTCAGATGGGGGGCGTTGAAACATCCTATCCCCGTCCGAGGAAAGGCCGAACGCCTCCTCAGCTGAATCCCAACGGTCCACTATCTTCTTGAGGCGATGGTCAAGAACCGCAGTGGCCGCGGCCAAGAATAGCTTACGTATCAGGGGTGCATTGTCTCCCTCTCGGGGCTCTCGATGCTCGTTTTGAGTTTGAATCCAGTTGGCAGCCATTTCATCGAGAAGGTCTGAAGGATACTCCAACATTGACCGCATCCCGATTTCGGACAGTGGACTTTGCTCGCTGAAAGGGTCGGCGAGAAACTCATTAACCTCGTCCGATAACTGGCGGGCAGCGGGTGACGCGCTCTCCCTAGTTTGGTCATCACCTTTCCGCAGACTGTTGTCACTTAACAATCGCTGAAATAGGCTGTGTCCAGTAAAGTAGGTCTGTCGTGTGAGCCAATCCTTAAGGCTGTCGTCTTCATTGACAAGTGTGATAATGAGGTCCGCTGCCTGCTGCGCTAATCTTTGGGCCTGGCCCCAGGTGTTGGTGTCCATGTCCAGATACCCACTACGAGACCTTCCCTGATGGGCTGAGGAGCTTATTTCGAGCTGATCCATCCAGCCTTCGCCGGTTTCCCCAATTAGGGATTCATTAGGTCCAAAGGCACTGTCCAATTGCACCTGAACCCGGTCAACCTCGTCGACGACTACGAGGTCGCTGACTCTGTAGACCAACTCCAATAATCGAATATTTTTGTGGGTTGCTTGAACGGGAGATCGCGTGTACAGAAGGCTGGCTGTTGTAGCGACCCATATGTGCGAATCCATCAGGTCGTTGGACGCACGATGAACGGGACAAATATTCATCAAAGGACACTGCACGCGGCGTTTTCGCTCCCCACGCTCCTCGTATAGTTCGTAGCAAGGTTCCTCGCCAGGAGATATAACCTTACCCCCGCTACTTAATCCATCAAGAAGGCAGATTGGGCTCACCCACTGTAACCTCGGATCTTCTGGCAGTCTTCCTTCTCCAGCTTGCTCATCTGAGGCGACCGATAGGATGCGTTCGAAATGCCTACCGCGGTTGGAAGACCCCAAGAGCGGAACGCTACGTAAACCAAGGTTACAGAATAAGGTCGCGCGGGTAACTGCATCTATCACGTCCCCAACGATCAAGGTGGTCCGCAAGCCATTTCTTGCGGCCCAGACAGCGATTACATCCATCAGAGTAGACTTGCCGGCACTCACCATTCCCGCAAGATGGAAACTCCCATCCACAACCAGGGTGTCGTTGTCACCATCATCAAGAAGCTCTATTTTCATGCTCTCCATCCGAACTCTCCATTCGCTGGAAGGAGAACTACGCTCGTCCATCCATGTGGCGGTTTCGATGAGGGCCTCCCAGGGTATCCTCAACCGGTCCCGATGGGTTCGTGACTTGAAACCCTGCCCGCTTCGTTGCTTGCTCGACGCTAGTTGAACTAACTCTTCAGGGAAGTGGACTGAGTCCCATCCATCCATATACCCTTCCCCATTTAGAAAATGCCATGCTCGGTTGCTGTCGGCATATTTGACGACCCGTTCTATATGTGGAGGAGGCGTGCTCAACGCCTCTAGGTAAACATCCTCACGCCGGGGACATATGCTTGTCGGGCGGCGGACTGCCGGGCTCTCCTCGCCTTTGATATCGTAAAGACGGAATCTCTGAGAAACACCTTGATACCATCTGAGAGAATCCCCCCAGCGTTCCGACCCTCTGTAGTATCTAAGCAGGTAACGCCCAACCGCCAGCATCCTCCGCCCCTCTAGTCCTAATCCCTTCTCGCTTAGGACGGCCAATTCATGGCCGGATAAGAGTGCAGGAATAACTGCCGCCGATTCCTGCTTCGTTACTTTCTTTATGAGAAACAATCCGAGCTCCACGTCGAGCAGTCGGTCCGCATCTCTCCGAGACATTCTGGTTTGGTCAACCAATTGCTCACGAAGCGCGTCTTTCCACTTAGCAATGTTACGCATGACGGTCTCCATTATTCAGGCACTGCTTCACTGCACTAATGAATTGTCTCTCAACTGCGAATTCCACATTGGCTGCGCGCCCGCGCCGAGCTGCTTCAAAAGCTCTCGCGTACCTATTGCGCATCGTCGCACGGTAATTTGGAACCACCAGAAATGCCCGACTCCATGGAGGGTCGTTGCTAAACTCACGCACTGCGTTGCCAAGCAGGTAAGGGTTAGCCCAGTCTTTGACATCTACTGCCCATTTTTCTCCAGATGGGAAACCCAAGTGAAGGTCGAAAGTGTCGAAGTTGGGCCAGAGAGATACTTGCAAACCGAATCCGGCCAGACGCCTTTCCAGTCGCAATTCTGAAAGACCCGGTATGACGACATATCGGGCTATCCCTGGCTTAACCCTCTTAGCTCCTCCAATCGTTTTTGACGCATCCATTTTGACAATACGACCAAATCCGTTAGTACGTGTGGAGCACAATTGGGTTGCGCAGTAACGTCTGCCACTACGTGATTCTGAGAGAGACCAGCCGCAAAAACCGCATATCTCGATTTGCCCATTGACAACGGCTGAATCCGGGACATCTTCATACATCCCTTCGAAGAGTTGCCGTATGCGCTGAGGAAGAGCGATGCTTTCAAGCGCTAAGTCCTTAGCGGACAGCAAAGGATGCTCGATTAAGAAACGGCGAAATCGGTTGTAAACGTCTGGGCGCCCCATCAGCTTGCAGCGTTCTCGGAATTCAAGCACACCCTCTTCTGTAATCTCGCTCAGTATGAGTTCTCCAGAATCCGCTGCTATATCCACCGCAAGTTCGAAGCACACATCCGACGGTATGTCATCAATAATGAGCACGTCCGTCTCGTCCAGCGCAGAAGGAACTAAAGGTAAGGGCCAGTCCTTCATCTGCTGCCTAAACAGGAAGAAAGCTTCTGGGATGTCCCTCGGAAACTCTTTCCCTTGCTGGAGACTGATCACGGCCAGCCGGCTAAGTCCGCGTCGTAGTGCCTCCGGGCAGCGACTCGCCAATCTGTCCCCATCTCCACCCCATCCTTGCACTAGCCCTGTAGCCAGAAGGCGAACCAACTCGAAAACGCCCGACTCCCCTGAAGCCGTAGCTTGGCCCAAGGGGCGGTCGTCGTCTAAATGGTCATCTGGCAACAATTCCCCAGTTCCCTCAGAATTAGTCCTCAAGCGAAGGGAGCGGAATGAACCAGACTCCCAATCAACGTGAGTTCCTCGCATACGAGATAGCCTCCTGTAGATGGCGCCCCGGGACGTAGGGCGAAGCCCAGCGCCAACAGCGACTTCGGCGAATGTAGGAGGCTGACCGGCTTGTTTGGTTAGACGCTCAATCACTTCAAGTAAGTGACGGTCGTTGTTGGTCATTATGATGCCCTCTTGAAAATGTGGCAACAATTTGTTTCCTAATGCTAGCTCATTTTGCAACTAAATTCTACCTTCTATAGCCAACTGCGCACAGGACCCTTGAGAGGGTGGTTGCTTACACCGATGATCGGGAATCAGAGATCCAAGACAAGTGAGCTAGACTCCTTTAGCGTTTGCGGTCAAGTCTCGCTGAAGCTTGCAGAAAGGGTCGAGCTACGTCTTCGAATTTACTTCGGCGCGCCAAAATAAGTCTTGGGAGCTTCCAGCATGGCCGTCCTGCGGCAGTACCACCTACTGTAGATGGCAGTTGGGCCACTGCCCAGTTTCAGCCGGGTGTGCTGGTTGGGCCAGTACAAACCAAAGCCCCCGCCGTGTCGGCGGGGGCTTGGCCACTTAACCACATGGGCGGGTGAACGGACGATTACACCGCCACATCGAACCTGATGTGGAAAGTTCTTGATTTTATCCAGCATGGTGGGCCGGACTGGACGAAATCAAGAACCGAGGCCGATTCCGACGTCACCCCGTCCGACGGCATGGGGATAGTGTACGTCAGAACCGCCTCGTCCTCAACGATCTCGATGCCCTGCACGAAGTTGCGGATGAGGGCTTTCCGCTCCGGGAAAGTCCCTTCCTGGAACAACTCCCGGAAGTCCGCCACGTACCCCTTGATCTCCCGGCTGGTGGGCAGCTCCGCCCGCCGCTGCTCCAACTGAGCCTCGGCCTCCTCCCGCGCCGCCACAAGCTGGTCCTGACGGCTCTTCAGGGACAGGATGCGGGGCGACAGCACCTCGATGGGCAACTGCTTGGTCTCCAGGGCCTGGTAGAGGTTCTCCAACCGGGTCTCCACGTCGGCAAGCTCGCTGTTGATGGCCGTCAGCCTGCCGTTGACCTCACCGGCCAGGTTGTCTATCTCCTCCGCCACCAATGTCACCAGCTCGGTGATGGTCTCCTCGGTGAGAATCCGCTCCCTGACCTTCTCGATTACCAGGTCCTCCACCTTAGAAGCGTTCAGGTAGCGGGCGGTGCAGGCACCGGCGCCCTCGCGGAACAGGCTGGCGCAGACGTAGTAGGCGAACTGGCCGCTCTTGGCTCCCTGAGCCGAGTAGGGCTTGCCGCACACCCCACAGCGGAGCAGGCCGCTCAGGAGGTACTGACTGCCCACCCGCGCGGGCCGCTGCACCGTGGGCGCCCGCTCGTGGAGCCCCTGCTGCACCAAGTCGAAGGTCTCCCTTGAAACCAGGGCGGGCCAGGCATTCTCCACCCTCACCGGCTCCTGGGCCTTCTCGTCCTTGCTCTTCACCCCCCAGACGGCGGTGCCGGTGTAGGCCTCGTTGGTCAGCAGGTAGTGGACGATGTTCTTCTGCCAGCGCCGCCCCCGGTTGGTGATGCCCCGCCCGTTCAGCACCTTGCAGATTTCCTTCAGCCCGTTTCCCCGCCGCGAACTCTCAAATATCTCCTTGACGATGGGCGCGGCCACCGGGTCCACCTCCAGAGTGGGGCGGTCCTTCACCCCGTCGCTGACCTTGACGCGGTTGTACCCGAAGGGCGCCCTGGATGCCAGGAAGTAGCCCCTTGACGCCGTCTCCCGCATTCCCCGGACAACCTCTTGGGCAAGATTTTCTGAGTAAAATTTGTCCACGCTCTCGATGATGGCCTCCATCAGCTTGCCGGTGGAGGAGTCGTCGGCGTGCTCGGTGATGGACACCACGCGGATTCCCTTGCGCCGGAGCATGGACTTGAGGGCCACGGCGTGCTCCCGCTTGCGGGTGAACCTCGAGAATTTCCAGACCAATATGACCTGGAAAGGTGCCGTAGCCTTGCCGCCCTCGTCGATCATGTTGCGGAACTGGGGCCTATCGGCGATGCGGCCGCTCTCGGCCTCGTCCACGTACTCGCGGGCTATGGAATAGCCGTTGTTCTTGGCGTAGTCGCGGAGCGCCCGTAGCTGGGCCGCCACCGACAGGTCCACGTCCTGGCGGTCGCTGGAGACCCGGGCGATAGGGCCGCCGGGGTCAGGGGTTGGTACTTCTGCTTCATCACAATGTCCTCTTTGCGTCTGCTTGTCTTGGGATGGGTTGCTTTACTTGTAGGCTGAACCGGCGACGGGGATTACCTGCAACCGGAAGCCCAGGGACCGCAGCACCCGGAGCACGGTATTGAACTCGGGGCTGGCCCCGGCCCGCATGGACTTGTACAGGCTTTTCTCGCCCAGGCCGGTCTCCCGGGCCACCCGCCGCATCCGGTGGGCGCGGGCCATCTGGCCCATGATGCCCATTACCAGTTCCAGGTCGCCCGCTTCCAGGGCAGCGTTCAGGGCAGCCGTAATCTCGTCCGATGTGGCCGGGTATCCTGCCTGAGCCTTGATGCTGCCCATTGCCGTTTCCTCGCCGTCGTGAGACTTGCCCATACCCTACTTATGGTATCTCAACGGATACCATAGCGCAAGAGGCAACTGTCAGTTTGGAGCCGCCAATATCAGCCAGAGTGTTGGCAATGGCGGGTCTAACATCCGGTGCCTGGCATGTCGGAATTATGAAGCAGTTCCCTTCCTATCTTCGCCCGCCGAGTCTGTTCCTGGTGGGGGATATTTTCACCAATCGTAGAGCCCGTCCCTGGACAAAAACTTCTCAGGGTCTGTCGTTACCCCCTTCAGCACTTCCTCAACCCCCACTTCGAGGATGGGTTTGCTGTAGGTGTGGGACCCGGCAACGTTGTCAAAGAACCTCCCCGCAGGGTCCACCATCACGTAACTCCCGGTCATCAGGTTGTTGCTTTCCGGGACTACCCTGATTCCAAGCGTCTCCACGCCCCGGTTCATCTGGACGTAATCGTCGAATTCATCCTCGGAAACCAGGTACTCGTCCACAGCGTGGCCGTTCTGGCCCTGGATGGGGAGGACCTGGAGCAACTTCCAACGCTCCGGGCGAGTTTCTGTTATGAAATCCGAGAGACTCTCATCTATGTTGTGCCGCGTCACCACGGTGTTGATTTTCAGCCGGATACCGGACTCCTTGAGATCGCCTATCACCCGCAAGTAGTCTTGCTTGCCCATCGGACCGGACCGGGTTGTCCGGCCTATTCGTATCAGCGTGTCAGGGTCCAGAGAGTCAATGCTTAACGTGACCCAATCGAGGCTCCCCTTGATGCTCCCAAGCCATTCCCGAGTGAGGCGGCTGCCGTTGGTTACGGCTGAGGTAGTCAGACCCAGTTCCTTGGCCCGGTTTATAAGCTCGGGCAACCAACGACAGAGCGTGGGTTCGCCCCCAGCAAAGTTGATCTTTCGGAACCCGGCCCTGGCCAGAGCCTCTACGATGGAGAGGCAATCCTCGCGCCCAAGGTGACCTTGGGGGAGGATATCCGGCTGGATGTCCTGGAAGGTTGCGAAGCAGAACCCGCACCTCATGTTGCAGGGTTTCCACAAGTGGTAATTCACCGAAGGAATTTCTGTCGTGATCGTCATAGTGATGTTTGATAATGCTCCTTCAATCTGTTGATGGTAACTGGGTGGACAGCGGCATCGCAGTTGGTCTTATCGACCATCCGGACCCCAGTCAGCGGGACCTTGCTCTTGCCATACCGCCGGGTGGCTGGACACTGGCCGGTTTCACCCGTAGCCATAGCTGGGCACGGGTGCAGGAGGGCGGAGAGAAAGGGGACGTGCGGCCCATCAGGCCAACTCAGGCGTTATCGTACGACGCCAGAGACGGCCCGCCTTGAGCGCTGTCCGGAGCCGGGACGCGTGTTAGTTGCGTCTCTTGGCCGTGATGACCACGCCGTCGGTTACGCTGTAGCCGACGCCGGTATCAACGTAGTGTTTCTGCTCGTATTGCGGACCAAGAGGAAAGTTCAACGCGAATCCGTTTGAGGAGTTAGCGGGTTCTCGCTCCACTGCGACGTTCTTGCTGAAGGTCCGGCCCTGCACTCTCTCTTCAGCTTCTATGGTGGCCTCGACAATCCGGCCGCTGGTCAGCGGCACTATCGAGATGACCTCGTAGCCTTCCGAGTCGAGTTGGTTGCAGGCGTTGGCAACATCTTGGGCCAGTTTTCGCCCGGCCGGTCGCTCTCCGGCCAGCCCATAAACGGAGTCAGTGGAGCCGTTGCGTTCCGTGAGGTGGGAGTCAACGGCGATGTAGCGGGTGGCGTAGGTGGGTTTCTGTTTCCTGGTTGGCTGGGGCGTGCCCTTGCCGCCCCCGACCGCGGTGTCCTGGTTGCCTTTTCTGGAAGTCATAAGAGTGGCGATCCTCCTTCGATGTAGAATGCCATTGACGCTTTAGCAGCGGTTGCGACTATCGGCGCCTACACTAACGCCACGAGTGAAGGCGATAATCGCCGTGCTTAAGCAATGACCAACTGGTATTTTACAGGGAGTTCCAAGAGTGTCGCAAATGCGCCCTGTGCAAGGTTACAGCCTATGACCGGAAGGAGAAGGCAGGTCGGGAATTCAGGCCGTGTCGCGGGGCTTTAGCTTTCCCCAGCGGCCCTTTGGCTTGGAGACGATGTGGTTTGACTCGCAAGGGACAACTAAGATTGCATAGGATCAGTTGGGAAGGTAAGAGGCGATGGATCTGGAAGAACGATTTCAAAATGAGATGCTCAGAATTTACCGCGAAGCGACAAAGTTTGGATACTATCCCACTTACTTCCTCAGAATGGTCAACGAACAGGGCGGTTTGGCAGCGGCCAGACAATTGCTGGGCGGTGATGACCCGTCAAGCGGGTTCACGCGGCTTTGGGAAGAACAGCGTCTGGACCTTTCGGTGGAAGCGGTTGTGCTCCAAGAGCCGTGGAGGTCCATTTTCACAGCGGACGAACTGACTACGGCTCGCCGGCGACTGGAAGAACTGGGCTATCAACCTGGGGACCAGGCTTGAGTATTAGTGTCATTGGACAGGAACTGGCCCCAAATGACCGCTCTTGCCGACACAACCCATATCACCGGCTTTATCTGGCCCGCGCTGTTGCAACTTGCTCGACCCGAAAGTCGATGAGCAGTTCAGCCCTGCGTTCCTGTTCAAATTCAAACCGACATCGTTGGAAGGAGATAGTTCCGCCAATCCGCTTGCCCGCTCCGGGGAGGAGGGCATCAACGGGACCTTCTGTGGATGGTTTCCGACTACGCTGGGATAACGGACACAAACCGGGTCGCTGGGTTGGGTTCGTCCGGTGGATGGTGGAGTGGTAAACCACTAGCTTTGCATTTCAGCTTCGTATTCGCGGAGGCAGTTGACAATAACCTCGTTCATTGCGGGGAACTCATTTGTGGCGAACCGCGCTACCCATGCCTCTACCTTGGCACGAGTGATGCCGTCATCCCAACCAACCCCGTAATCGGCCTCATCCAGGATATAGTCAGCCTCTTGGTGAAGAATCGCCCAACTATCAGGCAGCGTGGTGGTTCTGGGAGTGAAAAATTGGGGATGTTGCCGCGCCGCATCGAATAGCATTTGTCTCAGGCGATTGTTAGCTGCGTTCCCAGGAGAGAGTCCGAGGTCAAGCCAGGGAAGTCCGTCGTCGAACCTAAACTGGAAAAGCAACAAGGCATTGGAGCCGGGAGCCCAGCCGCCTCCTGTCTGGGTTGCGTCATACTGGTCCCAATCGGTCGACCGGAATCGAACGAAGCCTGTACCTTCTAAGTCCAATTTCCACTTTGGGTGCTGTGCGACGGCTTCCTTGAGCCACTGCTTGGCCTCAGCAACCCAGTCAGGCTTATGGGCGATTATTAGGTCCATCGCTTCCCTGTGTTCCAGATAAATTTTTCGTGCCAGTTGGGGGAGGCTGGTTTCTGGCATTACATTTCTCCTCAGAGCGGTCGCGTATTGGCGCAAAAATGCATGGACGTCATCATTCGTTGAACTGCCGTTGTTTTGCAGTAATTGTTGGATGATGTCGAAAACCGTGGAGTACGTGAGAGGTGTCCAGTGCCCCCTCTCTTCCTCTCGGGAAGCGAGTTCGCCCCGCGGTGTCAAGAATACGTGGTATCTGATGAACGTCGAGTAGTCGGCGTCCAACGCTAACCGGTAACGGGTCAGTTGCTCACTGTGTTCACCGGAGAACACTTTGTTTTCGATCGCACACACAACCTGCTGTGCTTTATTGACGATCAGAATGTCCAAGTATCCCTGGTGCCCATCCACTACGTTTTCTCGTTCCCGGATCACTTCTGTCTCTGACCAATCGACCGAGTGCCCGGCCAGCCGCACTCCGGCGCGGTTAAGGAAGTCCTTAAGGAACCGGTCTCCATAGCCATGGCTTTGCTTTGGACCCAGTAGCCAGGCAAGCACACCGGAATGGAATTCCTCCCATCCCCAGAGGTCTCGACCTCTTCCAAACCTCAATTGTCCAATAAAATCGAGCGCATCAAATTCGGTGCGTTGCTCTGCGGCAAGTTTCTCAAGCCTCTCCAGGGTCTCCTCGGCCTCTAAGTTGTTGAGGCTCGTCAATCGCGCCGCCCGGTCCAACGCGAGCGCTGTCTCCAGATGTTGCAACCCGGGATGGACGTTATGAGGGGAGATAATCTGAGCACCATTGGTGGCTGTAATGAGCCCATCGAGACGCTCAAGGGCGGAGATTGCGCTTTCCAGAATTGGTGGGTTCCCTGCTGATTTCTCATTATGCGTTAACATATTCACCGCCAGCGGGCCAAAGTGAGATTCCGCTGTCTGAGGTGGACCCGGTTAGTTGGACAGGACCGAATCCACCTCAGAGAATTCTAGCCAAGGCCGTAAAACCGAGAAAGAACGGCAATCTCATTTAATCATATTGAGTAACTTTACTCAATATGATTAAATGAGATTGATGGCTGAATTCGAACGTTCTCAAGTTGCTACTCTTGCCGCACGCCTTGCCGAACGTCCCCAACGGTTGATGGCTCTATTCGGGCCACGTCAGACCGGCAAAACTACTATCGTGCGCCAAGCCTTGGGGAAAATCGAAATTCCCAGTCTCTATGTGGCTATCGATGACCCCGAATACCCCGGCCTGCTGCCGGCATACAACACTGGGCAAAGCAGCTTCCGGCTGGGACGGCCACGGGATACCGAATGGCTCGTGGAACAGTGGGGGAGGGCCCGCGAGGCTGCCCTTGCGTCGGAGCGAGGGTTCGTTCTGGTACTCGATGAAATCCAAAAAATCCGCGGTTGGTCTGATGCAATCAAGGGTCTGTGGGATGCAGACAGAGCCCTTGGATTGCCGATGCATGTAGTGATCTTGGGCTCGGCTCCACTACTTATGCAAAAGGGAATGAGCGAGAGCCTTGCCGGCCGGTTTGAGCCGATACGGGTATCCCACTGGTCATTTGGGGAAATGGCAAGCGCGTTCGATTATGACCTGTCCCACTACATGTATTTCGGCGGATACCCTGGCGCAGCCAACTTGATACAAGACCAAGAACGATGGCAGGACTATATTCTTGGAGCTTTGGTGGAGGCGAATTTAGAACGAGATCTCCTATCGATGACGCGGATAGACAAGCCAGCGCTGCTGAGAGGCCTTTTTGAACTGGGGGCTACCTATTCGGGGCAAATCTTGTCCTTCACCAAGATGCTCGGACAAATGCAGGACGCGGGAAACACCACAACTCTGGCTCGCTACCTCGATCTACTGTCAAGCGCAGGTCTTCTCACTGGCTTACAGTCCTATTCCCTGCGGCCAGTTAGGCGAAAGGCCTCCAGCCCCAAATTGAACGTGTTGAACACGGCATTGATGACCGCCGGGTCTGGGTATACCTTCGAAGAGGCCGAGGCGGATCGTACATTTTGGGGAAGGATTGTTGAGTCTGCGGTCGGGGCCCATCTAATCAACACTGCATCTTCGGACATCCAAGTGCATTACTGGCGTTACAAGTCACTGGAGGTGGACTTTGTACTTCAGCGGGGTGGGAAGATTTTGGCTCTGGAGGTGAAGGGCGGTCCTCCACGACGTAGTCCTTCAGGTCTGGAGGAATTCAGAAGACAGTTTCAACCCCAGAAATCTTTGGTAGTGGGAGAGGGCGGATTACCGCTTAACGAATTCCTAGTGCTACCTGCCAGCGACTGGTTTGAAATCATATGAGAGAGATCATTCCGCGGAAATGCACTGCCGTTGTAGAGAGGTCAGACGGACCTCCCGGTGAGGAAGCAAACCTAACCTTCGAGGATTTGAGATACCGGCCAGCCTATGTCTTGCTGGGCGATCCTGGCATGGGCAAGACGACGGCTTTTGAAGAGGAAGCGAAGGCATTAGGGGACAAATCCCTGTTCATTTCTGCGCGCGATTTTCTCGCCTCTGATCCTCACGGGCATCCCGATTGGCGGAAGCGAACGCTCTTCATTGACGGTCTTGACGAGATTAGGGCAGGTGCATACGACGCCCGACTTCCCTTTGACGAAATCCGAAGGCGTCTTGACCAACTGGGGAAGCCATCCTTTCGCTTGTCCTGCCGTGTCGCAGACTGGCTCGGCACAAACGATCGGGACAAACTAACAATGGTCGCTCCCAACGGGGCGGAGCCAGAAGTAGTTCTCCTCAACCCCCTAACAGATTCTGATATCAAAGCCATACTGGGTAGCGCTGCAAGCGTTGATGATCCGGATAGTTTCATGGAGGCGGCCAAAGGATTCGGAGTCGCGGATCTTCTGGCCAACCCTCAGACCCTCGAATTGATGGTCAAGGCAGTTGCCAAGGACGGTAGTTGGCCACAGAGTCGCTTGCAAACATTCGAGATGGCCTGTCGACACATGGCATCCGAGATAAACGAAGAACATCGGATAGCCGGGCATTGGCCAACTCCGGATGATGTCCTGGGAGCTGCAGGCCGAATTTGTGCATTGTTGCTGCTGTCGGGATCTGAAGGGATCGCTCTTGACAACCGTGTGAAGGCAGACGATTGGGGAGACCAATTCCCTAACCTCAATTCCCTTGGAGATTGCCCTGATCTTCTTCGTTTCGCGCTGTCGACCAGACTGTTCAAATCGCTCGACGAAGAGCGGTTTGCCCCGGTCCACCGACACATCGCGGAATTTCTGGGGGCCAGGTACTTGCAGCAAACCATCGAAGGTGGTCTTCCCTCCAGAAGGGTTTCTGCTCTAATGGCGGGTTACGATGGCAGGGTTGTGACCGAATTTCGTGGTCTTTCCGCTTGGCTGGCAACCCAATGTCCAGAAGTCAGGCGTGATCTTATAGCACGAGACCCGGTAGGAGTTGGCCTATACGGGGACATCCGGAATTTCCAGGTGTCAGAGAAACGAGACCTCCTCTCTGCATTGAGCCGGGAGGACTCCCGGTTGAGTAGTGGCCTCGACAGCTCCCGAGCGTTCGCATCCCTTGCCATCCCGGACCTGGAGGACGTCTTCCGAGAAATCCTTGGTGATCGCTCGCGGCAAAGCGACGCACAGGCCTTTATCTACTTTGTCTTAAAGGTTCTTTGCCACGGTGAGAAGCTTCCGGCGCTTGCTCCCGACCTGCTCAAGTGTGTCCACGATTCCTCCCTATGGAGCCAGACAAGGGGAGCAGCTCTAAAAGCGCTCATCCGGCATTGTTATGATCATGGCGAAAGGACTGGTTGCCTCAAGACACTACTGCAAGAGGTTCATGGGGGCACGGTCCAGGACTCCGACCATGAGCTTCTGGGCATCCTTTTGTCGGAGCTCTATCCCAATGTGGTATCTCCTTCGGAGGTATGGGGCTATTTGAGAAGGGCGGGGCCTACGAATGTCATCGGGACATACCTCATGTTCTGGAGACGGATTCTGCTATCAAAGTCAAACGGAACCCACCTTTATGAGTTGCTCGATTGTGCCGACAAGCGGCTACCCAACTTCAGCACTCTGTTGCACGGAGAATCCTTGCAACTTCTACTGCTGGAGCTTCTGGCCAGAGCGACGGAGGAAATTGGCGACGCAGTGGAGGTCAGGCGCCTTTACCGCTGGCTCAGCGACACTGCGTCCCGGTTCCGGGGGCGACAAAGGGTAGGACAAGCTGAGGTTGCAACCGAAAGAATCCGGAATTGGCTGGATGCCCGGCCGGACATTCAAAAAGCGTTGATCCTGGAAGGTTTGAATGATTGCGCCACCTCGGACAGTTTCAGGTTGTGCGCGTCCAAAGTTTCCAGTTGCCTTTTCGGCGCGACTCCACCAGGGGATATGGGTCTCTGGAGTCTGGATCGAGCCGTTGCTTTCGCTGATGTGAATCCCGAGATTGCGGAGGTGCTGCTGGAGCGGGCAATCCATTCCTTCCAACAGCAATCCGATGATAGCAAAGGGCTGTCTTCCACGTTGATCAATGACCTTTGCCAGGACAACGAGTTCCTGACGAGGCGTTTGCAGGTCCTCCTACACCCCCCGAAAACAATTACATCTCCGCAAACGGATTGGGACGACAGAAAGTACGTTCAGGAATTGCTCCAAGAAAAGCGTCAATGGATGGAATTCCTGAGTTCGAATCAAGAGGCGCTGCTGGAAAACAGAGCCCCGCCATCACTGTTGTTCGAACTTGCAAGAACGTATTTTGACGACTTCTTCCTGGAGACAGGGGTGGAATACGGGGCTGCGCTGCTTGAGAAGGAAGTAGAAGACCCAACACTAGTCACCGCGGCTCTCAAGGGCATACTGGGTACCCTGAGCAGACCGGATGTTCCAGAGGTGGAGGATGTCCTGCGTCTGAGAGCGCAAAGCCGGATGCATTTCCTGGCCCTCCCCTTCCTGGCGGCTCTGCACGAATTGAGGGGGGCACCAGAGGGTAATTCGTCCGAATGGGACTTGGACCGCATCCGCAAGGCGATGATCTTTTATTTCAGCACAGCCCATCCTGACTACCAACCATGGTGGTACTGGCAGCTCATCGACGAGCACCCTGAAATTGCAGCGGACATTCACGTTGAATTCGCAACCTCGGAATTCAGAACCGGGGCTGAATATGTGAGCACTATAAGCCAACTTGCTCACGACCCTGAGCATTCCCGGGTCGCTCACGTTGCCAGCGTGAAGTTGTTGCAGGCATTTCCGACCCGGTGCAGGTCGAAGCAGCTAGGTGTGCTTGGCGACCTATTGTGGGCGGCGATCCGATACGCTGATAGAGATTCGCTTAAAGAGATTGTTGAGGCTAAGGTCTTGCAGAGGGGCATGAACGTTGCCCAGAGGGCGCGGTGGCTGGCAACCCTACTCGTCATATCCCCCGAGAAGGATATCCAGCGAGTCGAAGAATTCTATTCCCAACGAAAAAGCAGGGTCAATGAACTGGTTGATTTCTTCCCGGAGCGCCTCCCAGTCGATTTGGCCGTGCCAGCAATGGAAATACTGGTCCGCATTGTTGGCGCCACCGCCGGTCCAACTCGACTGAATGGCTTCATGACCCGAGTGATTCATGCTTCTGAGATCGTGGATGAACTGATTCGCCGCATGGGCAGTTCCCCATCTGCAGAAGCAACAGACGCCCTAATACGTCTGATAGAGAATCCGGCACTGTCCCTATGGAAGGAGGCTCTACAGGTCCATCTAGAAAGGCAGAGGGTGTTGCGCCGGGACGCCCATTTCAGCCACCCGAGGATATCAGAGATCAATCAGGTATTGGCCAGCGGGACTCCCGCAAACGTAGGAGACCTGTGGGCACTTCTGATTGATCTGCTGGAGACATTGTCAAGTGAAATAAGAAGCAACAATACAGACGACTGGAGGCAATATTGGAACGAGCCCACCGAAGGTGATCCTAAACCCAAGCATGAAGAGCAATGCCGCGACGCCCTCCTATCTGACCTGCGCAGTAAGCTCCCTAGGGGAGTGAACGCTCAACCAGAGGGCCAATACGCAGGACACACGAGGGCCGACATACGCGTTTCATTCGCGGACTTCCAGGTGCCGGTAGAAATCAAGAAGAATTCACATAGAAATGTATGGAGCGCAATAGACGACCAGTTGATCCCCCTATATGTGAGTGCACCTGAGACTGGGGGGCATGGTATCTACCTAGTCTTTTGGTTCGGACAGTCGTATATGAGCGTGCCGCCACCCTCTGGCATTCCGCCAAAATCAGCTGAGGAACTTAGGGAACAACTGGAGAAGACCGTGAAAGAAAACCGGTCTTTAAAGATCGCCGTATGCGTCGTGGATGTCAGTCGGCCAGCGTGATTGAGGTGGGTCCCATCGGTTGGACAGGATTAAGGCGGAGTTAAGCAACCCTCCTGTTGTCCTTGCTACTTCAAGGAATCTTCCAGGATTCTCGTGATCTACAGGATATGGCGGAGCATCTGCGCCGTGTAATGGAAGCAACTGTCCAAACAACCCCAGCGTCACCGTGCCCGGACCGCCGGACAGATGACGGCTGCCGACTGTCTGGCTAAACCTACGGGGCTACTTAGTAACTGATGTTACGCAGCCTTGAGGAGTTGGAGTTCGTCAAAGGCTTGGCGAACAGCCTTGAGATATATCCGGGTTCTCAAGGCAAAATGATTCATCTGGTGTGTCATGCTGATCCATTCCAGGCGGCAGGCTGAGTAGATAGCCATGAAACAGTGGTTGCTTTGAGTTCGGACGGTCTTCCCCAGCGACTTGGCAAGTGCGGCGTTGCCCTTGAGCGTCTTGTGAAACGTCTCCACTTTCCACCTTTTCTGGTAGATCGCTTTGATGGTCTCGCCTTCACCGTCCAAGTCGCTGCCAGCCAGATACAGTGTCCTGGTGCTGCCATCTTTGTTCTTAAAGACCTGGCGAAGCAACAGGACCGGAAAGTCCAGTCCTCGCAGCCAGCCGCGCACCGGTTGACCTTCCGGCAGGCCCAACGTGTCTATCCGGTGAAAGCCGCCCTGAAGTTTCGCTTCATAGCTCAATGCTGCCGTCCTGTTGGATTTGAGCGCGATAATGAACTCCTTGCCCAAGCCGTTGTGTATGAAACTCAGATTCTCTTTGGACGAAAACCAACTGTCTGCCAGAACATAGCGATACTCCAGCCGGTTCTGCTGACAGACCTTCAGCATCCGGCGCATCAGTTCGTTCTTGGAGACCTCGCTCCGGCGCTTGAGCCGGCCGGTGTTCTCATCCTCGAACACAATGGGCTTGCGGATGATTTCGCAGGCCACCGGCAGCGTCACACCCTGAGCGTGGTAAACGCAGTTGAGGATGTTGATGCCCTTGAGCGTTCGGTTCTGGCTGTGATCGAAGTGCCAGCTGACTATCTCGTTCTCGTCCGTATGTGGCTTTTCCTCGATGGTGTCGTCGAATATGAGCGCGCCATCGGGTTGTTCTGTCAAGCAACTGTCTTGAAAGTCAATAGGAATGGGTGAGGGACTTCGCGGCCGGGTGGTTCCAGGACGAGCCGTACTTGAGCATGGAGTTGAGGATTATCAGCAGCTTGCGCATGCAGGCGGTCAGAGCCAGCTTTTTCGGCTTGCCGGCAGACAACAGGCGCTGGTAGAAGTCCCTGATGACCGGGTTGAAGCGACTGGCTACCAACGCCCCCATATAGAGGGCTGTGCGGACCCTGGCCCGTCCACCCCAGACGGTGCGTTTGCCCCGCAGGGTACCACTGTCCCGGTTGAAGGGAGCCACGCCCACTAGGGCAGCGATCTGTCGGCGGTTGAGAGTGCCCAGTTCGGGCAGGTATGCCAGAAGGGTAAGAGAGATCTGGTCTCCGATGCCGGGTACGCTGCGCAGCAGGTCGTCCTTCTCCCGCCATACAGGACTCTGGCGGAGGGTCTGGCGCAAGCCCTGGTCCAGGTCGTCCAGCTGTTGCTTGAGCCAGGCGATGTGGGCCTCAATGCTGGGCCGGGCGGCCATAGTGGCACTGGAGAGTCGGTTCCTCTCCGCTACCAGCATGGTCATCACCTGTTGTCTGCGGGCCACCAGCGAGCTGAGGACCTGGGTCTCGGCGTCCCGGAGAGGACGCCGGGGAGGACGGACGGCCTCGGCGAAGTGAGCCAGGACCGCCGCGTCCAGGGAATCGGTCTTGGCCAGCCGCCCAGTGGCCCTGGCAAAGTCCCGCACCTGGCGAGGGTTGACTACCACCACCGGGAGGGAGGCAGCTGCCAGGGCTGCCACCAAGGGCAGTTCCAGCCCACCCGTAGCCTCCAGCACCAAGGCTGCGGGATTGAGTTGCTGCATCTGGGCCACCAGTGCCGCGATCCCGGCCTGGTCGTTGCAGACCTCACGCCGGTCTCCCCCAGGACGGATGGCCACATCCACCCGGGCCTTGGCCACATCGATCCCTACGTAGATACCGTGTTGCTCCATCAGAACCTCCCTGCGAACCGTCGGCCCGTCCTTGCCAGATGCGGGCTTGGTTGACCCAGGCAACTGTGCGGGCTCTGTTCTGAAAAGGGTGCGGCGACCCAAGCTTGACAACGGTCTTCTATGACCCAGGGCGGGCCGGTCTGCCGCACCCCGCACACCTGAGAAAGAAAACTATCCACCTCCAAGCTAAGATACAAGGGCGGCGTGATGTTGGGCCATTGGGGCGGAGCAAAAGTGTACCACCTCCGGTTGTTGACGTTCAGCAGAAATGTCCTGGCCAACTGTCCAGCATAAATGTCCGTGGCAGTTGTTGAGGAGGAACGTGACACAGACAGGTGTGTAGTAGACAGGTCAGGAGGAGGACGGTTTCTGGTGCGACCTACCCGTCGTCCGTATCGTCCGGAGCTTGAGAGGCGGCGGTTTCCCTGCTGTGCTTGAGGCGGTAGCTCTCACCGTTCATCTCCAGGATGTGGACGTGGTGGGTGAGACGGTCCAGCAACGCGCCGGTGAGGCGCTCCGATCCGAACACCTCGGTCCACTCGTCGAAGGGGAGGTTGGCGGTCACCAGGATGGAGCCCCGCTCGTAGCGCTGGCTGAAGACCTCAAAGAGCAGTTCGGCCCCGGTGCGGGACAATGGCACGAAGCCCAGCTCGTCGATAATCAGTAGCTTGAGCCGGGACAGTTGTCTCCGCGGGTTGAGCAGCCGTCTCTCATCCCTGGCCTCCATCATTTCGTGGACCAGGCCGGCGGCGGTGGTGAACCCCACCGGCATTCCCCGCTGGCAGGCGGCCAGGCCCAGTCCCAGGGCCATGTGGGTCTTGCCGGCGCCGCTGTTGCCGACGGCGATGACCTTCTCCCGGCGTTCGATGTATTCACACCGGGCCGGTTGCATCACCAGTTGCTTGTTCACCGAGGGGATGGCCGGGAAGTCGAAGGTGTCCAGGCTCTTTACGGCCGGGAAGCGGGCCGCCCGGACCCGCCGCTGCACCATGCGCTGGTTCCGGTCTATGAGCTCAAGTTCGGCCAGGCGCAGCAGGTACTCCGGGTGGTCCACACCCTCGGCGGCGCACTGGGCCGCCATCTTCCCATATTCCCTGAGGAAGCTGGGCAGCTTCAGTTCCTTCAGATGGTGTTCCAGAAGCAGCGTGGAACGGTTGCTCATGCCGCCCTCCCCGACAGCAACGTCATGTAGTCCCCGGCGGAGGTGGCGCTGACCCGCACCCGGGGCAGATAGGGGTACAACTCCAGGTCCAGCCGGGGCGGCCTGCCCTCCATCCGGCACAGCACCAGGTGCTTCACCGCGTCGAAGCTCAGTGCCCCCAGCCGGATGGCGTCCCGGACCGCGGCTAGCACCTCCTGGTGGGAGAAGTGCTCCAGCAACCTGAGAACCTGAACGAACTCCCGCTTGCCCCTTGGTCCCATGCGGGACTCCAGCAGGCGGCGCAGCGTGTTCATCTCCTCGGGCAGGTCCCATCCCTGCAGGGGCGCGGCCTGGTCCAGAGCCGCCGTCTTCTGCTCCAGCAGGGGCAGGTAGTGGATGGGGTCGTAGACGAAGTCGTCCCGCTGCTAGGAGCGCGGATGCCGGGCGATGACCTCAGACCCGCAGCTGATCACCACCTGGTCCACGTAGCCCCTCACCAGCACCTCCCGGTGGCCTACGGACACCGGCACCGAGTAGTCGTTGGTGCGGTACCGGACCAGGGACAGTGAGCTCACCCGGCCAGCCTGCTTTTCGCAGGCGTCGTAGGCCACCGCGGGCAACGGCATCAAGCCATCCAGGTCCCGCTCCATCCGCTGACCGATGCTCTCCGAATGCCCCCGCAGCCTGGCATCCATCCGCTCCAGGCAACGCTGTTCCAGGTGAACATTCAGGGCATCGAAGCTGTCAAAGGACGGTACCGGCACCAGGAAGTTGCGCCGTATCTAGCCCACCATCCCCTCCACCTTTCCCTTGTCATTGCCCTTGCCGGGACGGCCGAACCGGTCCTCGAAGAGGTAGTGGGACTGGAGTTCGGTGAATACCCTGGTGCGCTTGCGCCGGCCATACCCCAGGATCTTCGCCACTGCCAGCCTGGTATTGTCGTAGAGGATGCTCCGGGGGACCCCGCCCAGGAAGGCGAAGGCCGAGACATGTCCATCCAGGAATGCCTCGGTGGTCTCCGCCGGGTAAGCCTTCACCAAGCAGCCGTCGCTGTGGGGAAGGTCCAGGACTAAGAAGTGGGCCTTTTGATCCACGCCGCCGATCACCACCAGGGCCTCGCCGAAGTCGCACTGGGCCTGGCCCGGCGGATGGGACAACGGCACGAACATCTCCCGCGATTGGCGGCGGCGCTCTCTGACATAGTCCTTGACGATGGTGTACTGGCCGTCGAACCCGTACTCGTCCCTGAGACGCTCGTAGATGCGTTTGGCTGTGTGGCGCTGTTTCCTGGGAACCTGGTGGTCGTCTTCGAGGATCTGGTCGATTACGCCCGTAAATCGCTCCTCCTGAGCTTGTCGAAGGGTTGGGGCGCCGGGGCGTAGTCTGCCTCCGGTAGCCCGGAGGGACGGAGTAGGCCAGCATCTTCCCTACAGTGTCCCGGTGCAGCCCGAACACCCGAGAGGCCTCCCGGATGCTCATCCCCTCCACCATCACCGCCCTGCGGACCCGCAGATACGATTCCACTTGGTACATCCCTGGCACCATCCATGGGGTCTAGAATGCCCCTATGGATGGCGGAAGGCGGTACACTTTTCAACCGCCGAATTGTTGATGTCCAGCGAAAACGTCCTCGCTAACTGGCCAGCATAAATGTCACATTCACGCCATGGAGAATGTGACTTTGAATCCCAAAGAACAGACGAGACTCCAGGTTCTGAACAGCTTTCTCACCGAGCACATTTCCCTGGATCAGGCGGCTGAACTGATGGGAGTCAGCCCGCGCCACACCAGGCGCATCCTGGCGGCTTACCGGGAGAAGGGCGCTGCATCCCTTGCCCACGGCCATCGGGGCCGCAAGCCGGCTAACGCTATTCCCGAGACGACCAGGAGCAGGGTGGTTCACCTGGTTCGCACGGTGTACGAGGGAGCCAACCACACCCATCTCTCAGAGTTGCTCAGTGAACGCGAGGGCCTCGACATGGGCCGGACTACGCTGCGGCGCATCCTGGTCAACGCCGGGCTCAGCAGTCCGCGGCGAAGGCGCCCGCCCAAGCACCGGGTGCGCCGGCAGCGGATGCCCCGGGAGGGCATGCTGATTCAGATGGATGGCAGTTATCACCGGTGGCTGGGCGACGACGGACCTCAGTTCACGATACTGTTCGCCGTGGACGATGCCACCGGCTGTGTGCTCAACGCCCTCTTTTGCGATCATGAGGATACCAGCAGTTACTTCCTGCTGATGCAGGGACTGCTCCGGCGCCGCGGTATTCCTCTCGCCCTGTACACCGACCGGCACGCTGTCTTCAAACACCGTTCGGAATATCAGCCCACCGGGACCCCAACCCAGTTCGGCCGGGCCATGGAGGAACTGGGGACACAATTGATTTTCGCACTATCACCCCAGGCAAAGGGGCGGGTGGAGCGGACGGCGGGAACCTTCCAGGACCGGTTGATCACGGAGCTCCGGCTTGCGGGTGCTACCACCGTTGAACAGGCCAAGGCCGTCTTGCAGCAGTTCCTGCACCGCTTCAACCGGCGTTTCGGGGTTCCGGCCCAGTGTCCCGAGCCGGCATTCCGGCCCATGGGTCCGGAGTCGCGCTTGGGGCATATCCTGTGTTTCAAGCATCGCAGGAGAGTAGCGCGGGACAACACCGTGAAGTATTACAGGCACACCCTGCAGCTGCTGCCCACTCAGGAACGCCGCAACTACGCCGGAGCAGTTGTGGTGGTGCTGGAGGGGCTGGACGGCCGGCTGTCGCTACAGCACGAGGGACGCATCATTGCGTCCCAGGAAGCACCGCCCAGTCCGGCATCTCTCCGAAGCCGCAACGGGACTTCTCCAGCCGCCACCATCCCGCCCTCCGATCCCGAACTCGCGTCAAAACCTTCGGTTGCAGCTCTCGCACTGCCGGGCGCAAGGCCGGATCAAGAAGTAGATGCTCACGCTGCGGCAATCGACGATCCGGACGTAGCCTGGTTGCGGGTCATCGCATCGCCGCGGAAGCCGACGTTTCTCCAGCAAGAGAGATGGAAGGCGGTGCAGCAGGCCAAGCTTCAGGGGATGTCCATTCGACGGATGGCGAGGGAGTTGGGAATCCACAGAGAGACGGTAAGGAGATACATCGACGCCGAGAGTCCGCCGACGCGGCGAACCCCAGCAACTCCTCCGGCACCAGCATCTGATACCATCGCAGATTAAGCAAAGGACATTTATGCTGAACACTTAACCGGACATTTATCCTGAACTTCGACAGCCGATTGTCAGTCGGTCAATCCGCCTGCGTGGTCCAATTTACCTCCCCCGATTACAAATGGTCTTCGAGATGTGGCTTGGAAGCCTGTGAGCCTACCGAAGACCCTCAGCACAAGCATTATGGCGCGACGAGGCAGGGCAACGCAAGAAGTCATCTCGCCCCGTACTTGACTCAGCAGGGCTAGTTGCATAGACGCCCCCGGTTCCGCCGCTTCCCAGGTATCCACGCTTGCGACATGGAGTGGCCCTTTCGGGTCAAACTTCGGCTTACTCTTGTCTAGGTCAACATTGGCGGAGCCTCTGTACATTGGGGAAACACCGACATGGACCGAGGTGATTAGGAATTTAAACAACCTCAAAATAGACCCATATAGCGTTCATTCTGCGGTTGAACTTCTCTATCGTCTCCGAAGAACTACCCTCGATCCTTTGAAGCTCTAATCGATTGAATAGATGGACCTCTTCCGGGTCGATCCGAGGGAATGCATGTCCCAAATGCCCTGGGCCTGTAATCCCCTTCTTACCGGGCTTGAGTTGGCCCATAACCACATGCTGGTAATTTCTATCTCAGGACTGCTCCCGAACTGAGCGCTGTACTTCCCTGTGGAGAGATTCCTGAATACGAAACTGTGTTCCTCTGTAGTAACCGTAAATTCGAACTTGCCTTTGTTTGTCTTATAGTGCAGCGTCAAGACATGGCCTTTCGACATACGGTCTATCTGAAGCCAATGGCAAGAACAGGTGAACAACGGAAACCCGTATATCTGTCCACCTCACTTGGTGTTGCATTCTTGATGCATAGGCTGACAATTCCATTCTTCGTTGTAGTGCTTCGGCCGGTTCTGTTTGCTTATAGGGTATCGCTCAGGGCTATCGCATTTGGATTTTCCGGGCAGGATTGAACCATATTTATAACCCTGAATTGCTTCCGTCCAGGGCAATCGCTGCGGTTTTGCAGAGGAAAACTAGGGATTTGGAGGCCAATCCTCTTGCCTCATCGCTTGGTAACACCCCAAATTTTTCAAATGCGATAGCCCTGGGGTATCGCTCGACTCTCCCGAACTGACAAGCCGGATTTACCGGGCCTCGTAACCTGAAAGCAAACGGAACCCCTCCGGGCGATCATCCCGCTCCCGACCGCCAACTGCACCTCCCAAACAGGAATTTGCCCCTTGACAAGTCTCCGGTTATTAGTTTATATAGAAAACTACTTTATAACACTACATTGAGGATCGGCATGCAGGACCGAGACAGCGAAGGGCAGCAGATCACCCCGGAGCAGGGGTGGACGTCAATACACGCGACCTTGGACAGGTCCCGCAGCTCCATGTACGTGGCGGGCTGGACCAACATCATGCTGCTGTGGGGCGCCATCGTAGCGGTGGGGTACCTTTCCATGTACGCCATCGAAACATTGGCGCCTGTGTTTGCCACCGACTACCCATGGTATCCCGGCCCCCTGTGGTTCGGCCTGGGAATCCCAGGCATGATTGGGAGCTCGCTCATCGGCTACCACGCCAGCAAGCAGAACGCAAGCGGACCCTCCGCTACAGCGGCAGGTCTCCGGGTCTTCGGCTTCTGGATGACCGTGGTCGCGGCCTCTTTCATCATTCCCACAGCGTCCGGCTTGTGGGCCGCCGACGCCGACCCCATCGCCATCAGCGGAGTCGCCGTCGGCATAGTTGCGCTGGGGTACATTCTGTTCGGCATCATGCACCACTTGGCCATTGCCCTGGTAGGTCTTGGCATCGCCGCTTCCTACTACCTGCCCACGCACTTTGCCGGCGACGCCGCGTCCGTGGTGTCGGCAGTGCTCATACTTGCCGTCGTGGCCGTCGCATGGGTATGGATTCGCAAGAGCCGTGTGGCATGAATGAGGAACCGATCGTCCTCAATGAGACGATCCATCAGTCCACACGGCTGCGCATCATGACGCTGCTGGTGTCCCGGTCCGACTCGGACCGCGTGGCCTATGGCTTTATCCAAAAGACGTTGGGCCTGACCGGAGGCAATCTCACCATCCACCTGCGCAAGCTGCAATATGCCGGATACGTCAACACCACCAAAGAATTCCTTGAGACAAAACCCCGCACATGGGTGGAGGCGACGCCCGAGGGCCGCCGAGCCTTCACCGAGTACCTCGGCAACCTCGAACGCGCCCTGAACATGCCCTTTCGATAGCCGAGTCATACCACTCACCGTCCGCTGCCTCGGTAATCTGAGCCCCCTCTGCCACTCTACCTCCCGCCAGGGCTTGTGACCCTGAAGCAACGCCACATGGCCAAGCTGATCTACGAACGTCTGAGAGTGCAGCATGGATTCACCGGGAAGTACGCGATAGTCACTAGCCTCAGTATGCGGGTTTCTACGGCGAGCGTCGCATGAGTCCCCCTTCAAGTTGAGGTTCATGCGTGGTCTTCGGCGGGCCGGAGGCTTGTGGAGACCTACGCGGGGTCGGCTGCCCGGCTCCTCATATTCGGATCTCTCACCGAAATGTTCGCAGTAGAGTCTGTCTCAGAACTCAGGGCAATTTACGATATTCGATGTATATCCCAATTAGCGATATAGCTTGATTGATATAGTGTACTATAGCAGATGAAGTTGCTCTTTTCGTTAACCAAAATACTTGTGAGACAGGCTCAGTACGGTACACTCTGGCCCACCTGAGAAGAATCGAACCGTTCAATTTGACCGTCTGAGGGCATGTTCCTCCAACCACCCTCCTTGCCAGTCCGATGGTAGTCTGCACAGAGACCGCAAAACGTTGATTCCCAACTCCGGTCCCTCTCAATGGGGCCGCCGCGGGTAAGAATCACGCTTGCGCCCCTGGCTCGAGATGCAGCAGGTCCAGGACCTGAGTTAGATGAGCCCTGGAGGCGCCCAAGCCGGCGGGCAAGGTCGGATTGAGGACAACCTCACAACTCCCCGGCCCCCCGTCTCACTCCTCAACCAGTGCGATTGGGCTCCAGCGCCAGCGGCGACTTGATTCTGCGGACAGTTGGGGAGAAGCCGGTTTCGGGAATTGGGACCTCGCCTGGACGATGGTACATGGTCCTGGTCGTACTGGGGAGCTGCGCCAGACAACCACCGGCCGACCCGGTGGCGTCGCCTTCTTTGGTGTTGATTGAGAAATTGAGATGTTGGAGCAACGCCCCGCAGGCGCAGTCCGGGGCATGGCCATGGGTCCGCCTTTAGCCATTTCCGTTGCTCCTATGGGAAGTTTCCTGGGAAAACCGGCCCCGGTTTCGGCATCTTCTCTTTCCACTTCGGCCCTAGCCTCTCCCGCAGCAGCCGGCGCAGTCGCCCGCCGCTGATTTGAAGCGCCCAAGCCAACTCCGCCAACGGCGCCCGCCGATACCGCCGGTAGGCCGCGGCCAGGATACGCCCAGTGTCCCGGCGCTGCCGGATGCGGAAACCCCTTGGCCATAGCCATGACATATCCATACGCCGGAGTACCCAGCGGCGCACCTTCTTCGATCTTCAAGAGGAACGGCCGCTGGCGGCCGCCGTCATCCAGGCAGAGTCCATGGAGCAGGCCAGACTCAGCCAACCCGAATTCCCTGAATTTCAGGTCCTCCGTCGTCATCACCTACCCCCACAGGAGGATTCAGGGTTCCCTTTGCCCTTGGGGTCCGGAGAGTCCTTGCGGGCCGCAGCAAGCGGATTTCGTCTTGTTGGAACGGAAACCCGAATATTGGAACAAAACCGGGTGGGCAGGATAGGGTGCTGTTGGCGTTTGCCGCCGCTGCAGAGATAACTCACCGGGGCGGGGACTGTGGCTGTCTGGACGACATTGACGAGGGCCGGAATGAAGATACGAATCACTCGGGCACGGGTCAAGCGGGCCTACGGTCCTGGGCCGTCGGCAGCATGACCGGGACAGTGGGGTTGGCGCTGTCCCCGTTCTTTATGTTGATTCCGGGGATCGGGTTTTACATCGCTTGGCCCTTGGGGTCCGGCCTGTTCTTGGGGGCGGTCCTGCGGTACGACAAACGGTTGCAGCGACGGAAATCCCTACTGACGGGGCGGGCCAAACCGCTGAGGAAGGGGATACTCCAGAGGGACCCCAAGAAGCGGGACAGCAGGAGAAAACGAAATCGGAAAGGCTGAATCACCGAGTTATTTTGCAGGAAACCCGGAGGCTTGCCGCTGGCATCGAATCGCTGGCCGCCAGATACGATTCAGAGGGGGAAATCCGCTGTTTTATTTATCCGTACGCGGTCTTGACTGAAAAGTGATTTTTAACCTCTGTTTTCTGATTGAGTCGTATCTGAAGGGCAATCACTTTTTCAATCACTTTTTGACTTTTTCATTTATGTAGAATGGGGTTTACCCCATAATATTATAAAATTATTTCCGCCGCAGACGCGATTGCGCAAAATTCGGACGTAAGGATTATTGAGCAAAATGGGCCAAGAGACCCGCAGGATGCCGCCGGACGGCTGGGTATGTTTGCACTGCGGAGAGCGGTTCACGACGGTTGGCGGCGCTCGGGTCCACTTCGGACGCCGCCCCGTCGACACGCCTGGGTGTCTGATCAAGATCGGAGAAGAGCGGGGGCTGCTGATGGAAGTCCGCCGGCTTGAAGCGGAACTGCGGGAACTCATCGACAACGCCTGCCGCGTCTGCGACCAAACGCTGCTGTCCCGGCGGGCGCTTGCCAACCACAAGTGGCTGGCGGTTGCGTTTGCTTGTAGGGGGTAGGGCTGGTGGCAGGGTGGAAGGCCCAGGTTGACCTGTCTGCCAGCTCTGTGACGTTTTTCGGACCTGCAGCCCGGAATATGAAGCGTCACCATGAGGTATAAGGAGGGAGATGGCTATGGAAACCAGTTTTCCAATTACCCGGAGGGACTACTTTGCCGGACCGGCGTTCACTGGCCTATTGATGGGCAATGGCATCGCTCTGGCCGTGGATGCCGACCCCACACTGAACGACGAAGAGTTTGGCGGCTCCAGGGGATGATGGGGAAGGTTCGCCGAATGGCTTGGCGCCTAGCCGGCGTGATGATGCTTGAAGCTGCTCTAGAGTCGTAGAACTTGGAAGTCTACTCTGAACCTTTGGCCAAAATACTTTATAATTCCCAATTGAAACCTATCCCGCTGAAAGCGAACAGTCCGGTGAAATGCAACTACTTAAATTGCAAAGCTGCTAACTGCAATAAGAATTGAGGATACCCTGACTGTACTGGGAGAAGTAGGGTGTAGCTGCCGCACGAATTGCACTAAAGCTTGCTTTGATTACAGCGTCAGCCTAAAGCTCAACGTGAAGTTTCTAAAGTTATCACGTTTGCTAAAGTTTGTACGGACACGGAATCTTCCGTAGTGGGCTCACTTTCAATGGGTATAGCCAGCGTGATGTCCACGTTGTCGTTCCTGTGGACGATGACCTCATCCACGACCATCTGCAGGATCTCCTTTCGCTGCTCGGGGGTCGATGTAAAGGGCGGAGTAATATGGACCGGCGAGGCGGGTGTGAGCATTCGGGAGTGGCACTGCAAAACCGTACCACCCGCCGCCTTCCATCGAGTTGGAGGCAACTCGATGGAAGGTGTGAAGGATGTACAAGGTGGAACTGTACGTTCGGGTGCGCCGGGCCTGCATGGTGGAGGGGATGAGCACTCGGGAGGCTGCCCGGGTGTTCGGTCTGCACCGGGACACGGTGCGCAAGATGCTGGAGTACTCGGCGCCGGAGGGCTGAGGGCTTGTTATTGTAATAAGAAATCTTCGCTGAGCTACGGTAACATCGTCTGATCTCGAAAGCCTGGCACTAGCCTACCATGCTGCGAGTACCAACTGGCCGGGTTTGAGCTTCCCACTAAGCGGACGTGGAAAGCGTGGAAGACCTGTTGCGCCGGGAAGGGTTGGTGAAGCGTCAATGGATTCTCCCTGCGTCCGGCTGGTGCTGAGAAGCAGGATGGTTAGATTAGAGTGGATCCTGAATAGCGGCAATCCCTCACGTCATCCAGTTCCCGAAAGGAGGCGGAGGGGGAGGCAAAATGACCCTGAGCAGACCGCCGCCGACGGAACACTACCCGGCAGCGGGACAGACCGGGAAACCCATGTGCGGCGCCCTGCCCAGGAACAGAGAGCAAACCTTCAGGGACCCTCCGGGAACGATTCCGGCATCCGGGAGAGGGACTGCGGGAGAAGCATCATCGTCCTGAAACAGACCTGAAGAGATCGCCCGGGTGATCCAGTGGTTCACGGAATCGGATCCCGCCTAGGATATTGCCCCGGCTGCTCCAGATATAATCGTGAGGTATCAATGAATCCTTGGCAGTTGATCGGCCGGGCCCAAACCCCTGGCGGAGGAGCGGAGCTCGTTTTGTACCAACGTGACTCTGAGTTCTCGCTCAAAGCGGATAACCTGGAACTCATGAACAGCCGGGTTTATGGGTCAGAAGAAGCCATGGCCAGACTGGGCTGTCAGAACTTGGCAAAACGGCCGAGGGCCCGCGTTCTGATTGGCGGTCTGGGAATGGGCTACTCGGTGAGAACGGCGCTGGACATCCTTGGCGAGGATGCCCGGGTGGTGGTCGCGGATCTGGTGCCAGCCGTGGTTGAATGGAACCGGGGAGTGCTTGCCGATTTGGCCGGCCGACCTCTTGACGACCGACGGACTGAACTCCATGAAGCCGACGTTGTCCAGTTGATAACGGCCGCCAGAGGTGACTACGATGCCATCATGCTTGATGTCGACAATGGCGCGGAGGCGATGGTCCGAAAAGGCAACAACTGGCTTTACAGCCTGCCGGGGCTGACCGCCACCTACGCGGCGTTGCGGCGCGGCGGGGTATTGGCGATATGGTCTACCGGTTCTCAACCGCCATTCGTCAGACGTTTGCGCCGTGCCGGTTTCGAGGTGGATGAAGTCAAGGTTCGGGCGCGTGGTGGAAGCAGCCGCAAGGGAGGCGCACATCATGTCGTCTGGATTGCCACGCGCGGTTGATGGAGGACAGCGTTGAATGGTGCTGGCACCGTGTCGCTGTTCAGGGAAAATGTCCGTTTAAGCGGCCGGCTGTAAAGGGCGGAGTAATAATTGAGATGGGTCAGCGCGTTGTGCGGGACCTACTCGGTCTCGGCGAAGACGCCGTCGCATCCGTAGCCGGGCTGAGGATACTACTGGCCAGCGAGCCATCCATTCATGGGTCGAAGCAACCGGAGCTCCCTTCCTAGCTAGAGAGCTCTACTTCCCCGATCAACTGGAAGACTCCGCGGCTAAGTAGTTCCAGGCTGCGCAGCAATTCCATGCGGGGCGTCGCCCTTTTCAACTGCTGCGGTGTGAGCAACTTGGGGAACAGCCCACAGGCGTCCGCCAGGCTAATGATCATCACATCCCGAGGGTCGGGAATATCTCCGTCGAACAGTTCGGCCAGAATCCTGACCTTGACCTCCTTCCTGGCCTCGCCGTCAATGACGGGATAGACCCGGGACCGGCGCCACTTGCGGGCGCTCCAGTCAAACCGGAAGACCCAGTGATAATCATCCCCGCGCTGGTCTAGGATGTCGCGAGAAACCAGCCGGGCCAGAGCCTAGTAGCTGACCATCATTGAAATGATGGCTGGTGAGATATGATGGGTTAGCAGTCAAAAAAGAAAATCGGGAAGCGGGGATGGATGTGATGATGAAGAAATACCGAGTGGGACTTACGGAGGAGGAACAGGAGGAGAGGAACAGGAGGAACTGAAGGGATTGGTGTCCAAGGGTTGGGCGGCGGCTTACAAGCAGACTCACGCCCGCATTCTGCTGCTTAGCGATGAGAACCAGGTTGATAGCGCAATGAGGGACGAGGATATAGCCTGGGTCCTGAAGGTGGGCAGCGCCACGGTGGAACGGGTGCGCCGCCGGTGCGTGGAGGAGGGCCTGGAGGCAGCCCTGGGACGCAAACAGCAGCTAAAGCGCCGCAAGAAAAAGCTGGATGGTCAGGGTGAGGCCCACCTGGTAGCCTTGGCCTGCTCTCAACCGCCGGAGGGACGGGTCAGTTGGACGCTGCAAATGCTGGCCGATGGATTGGTGGCGCAGGAGATAGTGGATAGCATCAGCACAGAGACGGTGCGCCGGACTCTGAAAAAAACGAACTCAAGCCTTGGCTGAAAGAATGCTGGTGCCTCCCGCCCCAAGGGAGCGCGGACTTTGTGTGCGCCATGGAGGACGTGTTGGAGGTCTATCACCGTCCCTACGGAGAGGGGGAGGTGCTGGTGTGTCTGGACGAGACCAGCAAGCAACTGGTGCAGGAGACCCGCCAACCCCGTCCGTCGCGGCCGGGGGCAGCCATGGCATACGATTACGAATATCAACGCAACGGAGTGAGCAACCTGTTCATGCTGTTCGCGCCCCTGGAGGGATGGCGGCGGGTGGAGGTCACGGACCGGCGCACCAAGGCCGACTGGGCACGGGTGGTCAAGAAACTGGTGGACGAGGACTATGTCGACAAGGAGCGGATAGTCTTGGTGATGGACAACCTGAACACCCATCATCCGGCATCCCTATACCAGGCTTTCGAGCCGGCGGAGGCACGGCGCATTGCCCAACGGCTGGAGATACATTACACCCCGAAGCACGGGAGTTGGCTTAATATGGCCGAGATCGAACTGGGGGTGCTGGCGCGGCAGTGCTTGGATCGCCGGATACCCAGCCAGGAAGTCCTGGAACGGGAAACAGGCGCATGGCAGGACCAACGGAACCGGGACGTAATTCAGGTGGACTGGCGCTTCACAACCGAGGACGCCCGCATCAAGCTCAAGTCCCTATACCCATCAATACAACAGTGAGGCTCTACTAAACCAAAGCCAAGGTGAAATGCGCATAAGGATAGGGTAAATTGGGAGGGAGTTGGGGTAGGTAGTTTCGGTAGTTTGGGAGGGGTTGATGATGGGGGTAAGAGATATAGGCCAGTCTTTGGAACAATGGCAGATGGGCGCGAAGGACCTGCGGCGGAGAATGATCCTGGCGCCCACACCCCGGGAGCGGGAAAGGTGGTACGCCGTCTGTCTGCTGGCCCAAGGCTGGACGGCAGTGGCCGCAGCGGAGGCACTGGATCGGGATCCCCACACCATCGGGCGGTGGGCCTCGGCCTTCGGCGAGGGTGGTCCGGCAGCCCTGATCTTCGAGCAGACCGGCGGTTCCCCCCCGCCCTCGACCAGACACAGCAGGCGGAGTTGACAGGAGCGGTGCAGCTGCCGCCGTCATCATCGGGCCTGGAACTGGCCAACTGGTATTGGCGGGTGGTGCGGCGGTTTGTCTCGGAACGGTTCGGCCTCAACCTGAGCCGTAGCAGTTGCCTGAATTACCTGCACCGGCTGGGATTCACCTACAAGCGTCCCAAGAAGCGCTTGGTCAAGGCGAATGAGTCGAAGCGGAAGGCCTTCGTTGCGGAGTATGCCGCCCTTAGCGAGGAGACCCGGCGGACCGGAGCCAAGGTATTCTTTGCCGACGAGGCCCACTTCCGGGCCGACGCGGAGTTGCGGGGCAAATGGGTGCTCAGGGGAGAACCGGCATTGGTGGACTCGACCAGTCCCAAGTACGGGGAGAAGGCCAGCTACTACTCGGCGGTGTGCCTGGAGACGGGGGAGGTGGAGTGGATGGGACTGGAGGGCAACAGCAACTCCGGAACCTCGGTTGCCTTCCTGGAACAGTTACGGGGGAGGCACAGAGGGCGGCTGAACGTGATCTGGGACCATGCGCCGGCCCATCGCGGCGAGGCGTTGCGGGAATACCTGCGGACGCCTGAGCTGGACCTGAGGTTGGTGAACCTGCCGGGCTACAGTCCGGACTTCAACGCCGACGAGGCTATCTGGGGATGGGCGAGGGAGGAGGCCACTGGCAACCTGTGCCTGGGGACCAGAGAGGCAGTGCAGGAGAGGGTCGGTGGCTTCCTGGCCGGGCTGGCCAACCGGCAAGATGAGGTGAGACGGCGCTGCCGGACAGTGCTGCAATCAAGGGCCGAGACACTCCAGCGAGATTCCCGCCCTCCCGGAAATGTACATCCCACCTTGGCTTTGGTTTAGTCCTGGATTTGCCAGGCACGAACGGCGGCGTGTGTCAGCCAATAATGAACGCCATGGTCGCCGCCGTTTACGATGTCTGCCAGTATCGGGTCCAACAGGTCGTCGCCCGTGGGTGTGGAATCCACTAGGATGAGCCGGTCAGGGTCGGTGTCTATGCGGCCCTCCAAGGTCAAGTCCATGAGGACACTGCCGGCCAGGGCATATTGCAGGGACCGGTCGGGCAAGCGCAAAAACTTCCCGCTCTGGTCTTCCAACAACAGCAACAGTTCTTATGCGAATCTCAGCAAAAGGCAATTCCCCTCCTAACTAGGCCGAAGTTGTTGACAAATTCAGCGACTGCATCAATATGGTCATTATGCGCCACCACCCTCTGGAGTAGAGTCCCAGGAAGTGGTGTAAGAGGGAGAGGGTCTGGAGAAAGAGAGACCACCGCGTCATCCTTAGCGGGCAAAGAAGAAAGCTCAAGAAAGGAGGACAACGGTGGTCAAGGAAAGGATGGACCTGCTGGAGCTAGTCAACTGCCTCCTAGTCCGACCGACCACGAGTACCTCAGGCTTTCGTGTCTATTGTGTCCGGCGGATGAAGGTTCTACAATTTGTACGTTTGCCAAAGTTTGTACGGACATGGTCGAGGCTCCATACACTGCGGCTGAGCGCCTTGCCTTTCTTCCGCAGCCTGTTAGTATTACAACGACGGTTCAGAAGAAAAGGATCTTGAGGACCTCTCCATGGCAACCTGCCCACGTGCTTGACAGCTTGGTGGCCTTGCCTTCCGCGAAGCTATTTCCGGCCAATGACTGACCAAATTGAGGAAGCGTCGTTGTAATATTAGCTAGTAGTCAGTCATGTTTGGAATCGAAGGGATAGAGGCGATGGAGCTTGGTTCGGGCGTCTTGGGTCTTGAACCGCCAGTTGATGGTGACCCGCGCCTCGTTTCGCTCTCGCACCGAGGCTCCGACCTCCCGTTGGAGCGATTCCTCGTCGGGGAGACGCTGCTTCAGACAGGAGCGGGCCAGTACGCTAAACTCGATTTCCGCCATGTTCAACCAGCTGCCATGCTTGGGCGTGTAGTGAAACTCCAAGCGCCGGGCAATGCGCCGAGCCTCGTCCGCTGGGTAGGTCTCGTACAAAGACGCCACTCGGTGAGTGTTCAGGTTGTCCAGCACCACTCGCACCACCTCGACCTCCGGATAGGCTTCATCCACCAGCCAGCGCATCTGCTGGGCAAAGTCCTGCATGGTGCGTCGTTCGGTCACCGCCACGCGCCGCCAACCCGCCAAAGGCTCGCAGGCCAGGAACAGGTTGCGGGTTCCCTCTCGCCGGTACTCGTAGTCCTGCCGCTGGGGCAGTCCTGGCTGGGCGGGCAGCGGGGGCCGGGTGTCGGCCAGCAACTGGGTGGAGGTCTCGTCAAAGCAGACCACCGGCCGTTGGGGGTCATAGGGTTCGGCATAGAGGTCCGGGACATCCTCCATATGGGCCACGAAGTCGGCGCTTACCTGGGGAATGCACCACTCATGCTTCTGCCACGGCTTAAGGACGTTTTTTTCAGGTGCAGCCGCACCGTCTCGTGGGACAGGGACGGCGCCAGCCCCAGTTCCACCACCTTCCCAGCCAGCAACCGCAGCGTCCAGTGGTCATGCCCCGCCGGCGCCGGAGTGCAGGCCAACGCGATGAGGTGGGCTTGGCCCCGGTCGTCCAGCTTCCGGTACCGGTGGGCCTGGGGCCGGTCTTGCAGCACCCCAGCTAGTCCCTCCTCGGCAAAGCGGCGCTTGATGCGGAACACCGTGCCCTCGGCCACATCCAGGGCTTGGGCCACCTGGGGCGCAGACCAACCCGCATCGGTCTTCAGCAAAATCCGGGCCCGAGTAGTGACCCGGGCGGTGCTTTTACCAGCCCGCACCAGGTGCTCCAGTTGGTTCCGCTGCTCCGGTGTCAACCGGACTCCGTACTTTTCCCTGACCATACCGCCACCTCGCTTCAACACTATCCAGAGTCAGGGTAGCTCCTTTGGTCAATCTATTACAGTACCATCTAAATCAAGTTTGACTGACTACTAGCTGCTTGGCAATCCTTCGATACCCCTCACCGGCGGCATATAGTTTCAAAACAGTGTCAAAATGCTCTGTAGGGATGCTTCTAGGGCGGCCCGGCACCCGAGTTGTTGTCATCTAGATATTCCTCTATGATTTCCCACAATAGACGTTCTTGCCTTGTGCACTATCGGCTGGCAATGGTCGCGACACCTTGGCGTTTGGGAGCATCGCCCCTAAATCGCATGGCGGATCAACAGCCGAGCAGCATATGCCGGACGATCGTCGAGTGGCAGCGACCACTCTGGATGGTGGATTTGGATGCATGATGTTTACCCGTCCAACCGCTCCGACGGCAATTGGTACGTTTTAGCCGCAGGATTGCCCTCACCGACGAAACCGCTAGTGCTCGCACCCGGCCTGTCCGTCCGTCCCTTAAGTTCCGAACTCACGGTCTTCGACTTAGCTGCGGCAGGGGGCGTAGGCTTCCGTGAATGGGCGACTCTAGAACCCCTTGTAACAGAGTGTACCTGCGAGATAGAGTCGGCTAAGGACTCCGATACGTCACCTGGTTACGACACCCTAAATCGCGCATGGTTGGCCTCAGCCCTATTGGTTCTTCGTGGGTTTAGCCAGCATGTGTGTTTGGCGTGTAGCTCGTATTCCTGGTCAACCATCGCTGGGCACCAAGCACGAACCTCCGATGTATTCCCGCAACAACTCATTCGTGAAGGCGTCGAGGCCGCCGTGTATCGGTCTGAACGGCACCTGCCGCCTTTCCACGGAAACCTCTTGGACTACCACCTTCAGACTCTCGCTGTAGGCGGGTCTAGACAAGACCCGGTGAATGAAGCGGATGCGGAGTGGTGCCAAACTCATTTCGCGACTTTCAACACCCTGGCAGCAGAGAGCGACCGATTCAGGTTTGCTCTGGAAGGAGCAATGGATTGGAGATATGCCATCGACCTTCGGTCGGCAATCGCCAGAATCTGGAGCGCGATTGAGGCGCTATTTGGATTAAACACCGAGTTAGCCTATAGAATGTCGCTGCTTGCGGCTAGCTTACTTGAGCCTCGTGGGGAAGCCCGAAAAACTCGGTTCGCTTCGGTTCGCCGTTTGTACGGGGTAAGAAGCAAAGCGGTCCATGGCGAACATATTCTGGAAGACAATCTGAAAAGGGCTACGAGGGAATCATTTTCTCTTCTCCAAGAATTAATTCTTCTCACCATCGAGAAGGGGCACGTCCTTGGAAGCGATGATTTCGATGCTGCCGTCTTTTGCTAGACAGTCGGCACCCGAAAAGTACGCTCACGGAATCGGGCTTACAATGTAGTCCCCTCGGAGGTGGTGAGGGTCGGCAGTTTCACCTGAGCATCGGCTTATAGGCTTTTATCGCGCCCTCCTAGCTGGGATGCCCGCTGACGAACTGAGCGTCCGATCATGCGCCGAACCGCATCGCGAGGGCATTTCAGGAGGAGAGTCAATGTCTGCTGAGTTCAGACAACGCCACATGAGAGTGATTGAGTCGAACGAAAACGACGTTTCATCTCAGATACGAATGAACCATGGTCGTGAGCTTGAAGTTGTCGATGCCGCCCTCGATCAGATTCTCCAAGGCTTAGATGCTTTCGCCTATGAGAAGCAACGAGCGGATAGCCGACTGGAAGATGCCCAAATGTTCCTTGCTGTGAGAAGTTTCAATTCACTGCACATTACCAGACAGCATTGGAACGCGGCTACTACCAGCAGGCGTCGGTACTGGTACGAATGGCCATGGAGGACCAGCTTGTTGCAGAAGACGCAGAAACCCATCCTCCAACGTTGGACGCGCTACTCGATGATAAAGGATCTATCAGCAGTGGAGACCTGACCTATGGCAAAATGGCTGAACGAATTTCACCCGAAGCCAAAAGAGCGTGGGATGAGAAATACGGATTCCTCAGCGAAAGAGCCGCACACCCACGGCGTCGAAGCCTGTTGGCACTCACAACTGTACGGCGGACTTTACTCCCTGGTGGTCACTACGATGAAGTACAAGTTAAGGTGACGTTCCTCTGCCTCCTAGAGCAACTTGGGCAGGTGCTACGTACAGTTGGTCTCCTGATAGCGAATGTAGAATGCCATTGGGGTGAAGGAGCTAGGCCGGTACTCAGGGATATGACGGCTCTCTATCGAGAAATAGCTCAGCTCCGGACGGCATAGCCGGGTTCGTCACCTAGGCTGCGCGCCACGCCGTTCCCTACGGCCCCACCCTCTCCGGCAGGTACGCTACTGTTCAGCAATCTTGAATGGACCCAAACCGGCCGCCCAGGAGTACTTGAGCTTTCCGTGTCTATTGAGTCCGCCGAATGAAGGTTCTTGATTTCGTCAAGTCTGGTGGGCCAGTTCCTGAAGAACCTCAGTGTCGATCGCGGTTGATTGTGGCTCATCCGGCGCTATGCGGAAATCTCGGTGGCGTCGCTCTTGTTAAGGATGGTCCCTTCCGGCGGCGTAGATGGGAATGTTGGTGTCAGTAAAGACCGCGGAGTGCATGGGCCGCCTCCAATTGGCGAGACAGGGTGTCCGGTTCCGGTTGGTCTTCTGAATCCAACCCCACCAACAGTTCGATTGATTGGTTTCAACGGGTTAACGCAATGTGTTCGTAAACGCCGTCAATAAGCCGACACACGACTCCAGAGATAGGTGCCTCGTTGTCCTCGGCAAGCATCTCCAACCACCTATGGTGTTCGGCGTCCAGCCGTACATCCTACCGGTTCGTCATATTGCATTGCCTCTACGGAGCTCAATTTACAGCGTCAATTATCCTTGCAGCTTTATTTCCAGTTAACTTCAAGAGGACTGGCTACCGAGCAGAAACTTTGGTGGTTTCACGGTCTTTAGGGAGTGGCCCCCGACCTTGACGGTGAAGGTATCGTCCCCTGTAGTGCTACTGAAATGGGGCTACCTCAAAACAGCGGTTGAAATGCCATGAGGTCCATAGCTCACACCATTCGGGTTAAAGCTTCAATGGGGCCTCCGCCTTTCGGCGGTGGAAATCATGAACGGCTGGTTGATTTCCTCGAACAGCGCGTACCTTCAATGGGGTCTCCGCCTTTCGGCGGTGGAAATAAGGTTATCCCTTTATCCGTCGGCCAGCGATGTTCCAGTGCTTCAATGGGGCCTCCGCCTTTCGGCGGTGGAAATGGCTATTCTGTATTCGTAGCCGGACATCGGTCTATGGTTTAGCACTGTTTTCATCACATATATTTCTGAAATCCGCTATGGGGAGATGGCACCGGAGTTGAAGCGAACCGGGGAGCGTAGGCTGACGGGATGCCGAAGCTGCTAGAAGAACGTTCGGCGTGTCTGCTCTCCACTCGCCCCGGCAGTCTCTCGGGCATTTGCCAAGGCGTCGGGCATGACTAACGCATCGGAGGCCCCTGCCGTAACGACAAGGGTCTCACGTTTACCCTTCCACCGGTTCCGTTTGCTTTTAGGGTATGGAGGTAATTAGCATGGCGACAGATGGGCATAAACAGGTCCCTGCGCGATATGTGAACGAGCCAACGTTAGTGGCTGCTGTTATTGATGCGCGCCCGGTTCAAATGGAAACCGAGGATACAGCGTTCGCAATCGAGTGGTTAATGGAACACTATCCGATGTCGCTTACATCTGCTGAGAGAGTCCTTCAAGATGAAACATTCCAGTACGCGAGTCTTTACCCAGAGGGGGGGTCCGTTTGCCTTTAAGGGATGGTCTACGTCCCAGCGTAGAGGAAATTGACCCTAGCCCCTATAAGCAAACGGAACCCCGCCAGCTCTTCGGAGTGGCGTCGCGTGGCGCAATAGATGATCGCCCCGCCAGATTCATCCGTCGACAGATCGGCGTCTAATATCTGGTGGACATCAGCGAATTTCTCCCCGGTGCTCGTCTGCACCACCACGAACTCCAGGTTGGTGCGCTGAGCGCCGCCGTCGAAGACATTGAGGTCGATGCCCAGTTCCTCTTGGAAATGTTCGACGATGTCGGCCTTCACATCGGGTTTAGCGGTCGCGGTTAGGCGCAGGACCGGCGGAATCGGCTCACCCCCCGACTTCTCGCGGATGAAGCGCCCTACGTACCTGTAGTCGGGCCGGAAGTCGTGCCCCCACTTCGAGAGACAGTGCGCCTCCTCCAGCACCCAACCGCCGATCTCTAGTTGGTCCAGGGCGCGACGGAAAGAGACGCTGCGAAGCTGCTCAGGAGCTGCGATGACGATGCCCGCATCCCCTAACCGCACCCGGTCCAGCGCATCGGCTCGCTCGGGCATGGACAGGAGTCCATTGATGGTGACGCAGGAGCCGATGCCCTTGGCTTCGAGCCCCGCCACCTGATCGGCCATGAGCACGACCAATGGAGAGACGACGACCGTTAGCGCGCCGGTCTTGTCGTAGCGGGAGAGTGCCGGTATCTGGTAGCAGAGCGACTTGCCCGCGCCGGTTGGTAGGATGCCCAGCACATGCTCCCGGGTAATAACCACTTCGACGATGGATCGTTGCATGGGCTGTCCATTCTCGTCCGATGGCTCAGGGCGAAAGTCAGGGAAGCCGAACCAGTGGGTAAGCTCTCTGCGAGCATCGTGTCGCTCGCGGCACCAACCACAAGCGGAGTCGGTGCAGGCGATGTCGCGCAATCGTTTGACCAGCCGACCCGCCTCGGGGAACTGACGCCGCACCAGGGAGGCATGATCGAGTTGCCCCCAGACACAGACAGCCACGCCAGCGCATAGGCCAGCGCCCAGCCGTGCCGAGCTGCATCTGCGATGACCTCCTGGGCCCATGTCTGGCAGGAGTCGTCAGCTAAACGTGCGTGGATTGCGTCAGATGCCTCGGCGTCTGACGGCCTTCGCGAGTGCCTCAGAGACGAGAACACCCTACCGAATCCTTCGCCACCATCAGAAGTGGTAAGCCAGTGCCAGGCTGTCAGCAGGTCGAACGGTGAATCCTGCAGAGCCTTCTTCTGCTCGTCGAAGACCTCCAGGGCAAGTCTGGCATCCAGTTCTGGGTCGTTGATGCGCCTACACCTGATCCCTCCGTCCTGGTAGTGCTTAACCAGATGATGGTAGGGGTTGCGGGGAAAGGCCAGGGGATTGACTCTGAGCGTGTCCACCGCGGGAAGCCGTAAGAGCCGCAAACCGGGATTCGCAGCTTTCAGGTGCGGCAGGTCGAAGGCGATCAGGTTGTGTCCCAGCAGAAAGTCTGCGCCTTTGGCAAGGTCATCGAGCTTCGCCAATGCCGTAGCCAAGCCATCGCGGGCCGTTGGGAAAACTAGGGTTTGGCCAGTATCCGGGCGGACTCCAGCAAAAGCGCGAATACGGCGATCCTTTAAGCCGACTTCAAGGTCCAGCGAGAAGCAACGGGAAAGGTGGGGGCTGCTTTCGCTGAAACCCGCATCAGCCTTGCTTGGCGTGATTGGCATGGGTCGCAACCTTGAGAGAGCTATGGGCATCTACCTTCTTCGCCAGCAATTCCCCGACTGCCTCCTCCACGGCCTTGCCCTCCGTCGACTCGCGCAGCCATTTCCGAAGCTCCCGGCGTGCGATAGTGACGGTTACCTCGCCCCGGTCTTGGCGCAACTGGGCCAGCCGCTTGGCCACGCCTTGTGCCGCCGCTTCTCTAGTTTGGGAAACCCGGACATGCAGCGGGTTGCCAGAGTCAAATTCTGGGATGGGGAGCTTCCATAGGTGCTTATGTAAGTCCCTCGCTCCGAATTGACCCTTCGGCATCAGAGAGGCTACCGCTCCATATAAGGTGTTGCTGTTGATGATAGTCAGCAGATAGTTGGCTTCGCCGATGCTCTTACACGCAATCCAGTAAAGAAGATGGTCAATCAGCGCCTCGTTGTCTTGAAGCAAGGAGGCCGTTGGCTCACCGGATTTTGTGTATACTACCCGGACCGGCCTATCCCTTGAGTCCTGCCTCCATTCAAGCTGTGACGAGGGTTCCGTTTGCTTTTGGAGTACGGCCTATCTAGGCCCAAGCCCTACAAGCAAACGGAACCCTTTAAGAAGGCCCCTCTACCTCCGCGTCCCTGACCCAAACCTCTCCGTACCGGGAAATGACTTCGACTGCGCCTTTAGCCGATGCGGCATCCAGCAATCCGAAGCAGGAGATCTGCTCACCGTTGACGAACAGGCACCCCAGGTCTCCCAAGGCGGTTACCTTAACATGATTGCTGCCCCCTGAGCCGGTATCGAATGGAACGGCCAAACTTCCTCCTACTATTGACCCCCCCGTATAATGTCCTTCTTCAACCTCTTGAACGAAGGCTATGGCCTCCCAAGTCCTATTGCTGGATACTGTAATTTTAATCCTGTCTCGAATTACGAAGCCATACTCAAATCTGCCTGTCAGAGTCGGGTTGGTGAACGTAGCTTCAACAGTAAGGTCGGCCAGGTTGACACCGTAGAAACTGATCTGGTTTTGGGCGCATGGGGCGAAACATGAGATCGATCCACCGCCGTTGTTAATAAAGTGGTGAGCGTAGCTCTGGTAGCGCGGGTCATGTTCGCCCCAGGTTAGTATCCAGTCGGTGAAGTCGGCCTCGAATTCAGCGTAGTCCTTGCCTACAGTCAGACGCAAAGCAGAGGATACATCAATTCCCTGGTAGATGAGGGCCAGGACTCCCGCCACTGTCGAAAGCCCATAGCCCTCAATCATATATCGGATCGTCATCTCCGCCTGGGCATACTGAAGGGGGATATTGTCTTCTTCTCGGTACCAGTTGTACTCCAAGTAAGCCAGCGAATATAGCAGGCCCTGCCTGGCGGCGCTCTGAGCTTCATAAGCAACGGAATGTAAAACCCATTCGGGCACCTCAGCCAATTCACGCGCATAGTATGTCGCCAGCCCTTCATCCAGCCATCTGGGCAAGTCCAAGGGGGAGGCCCGGTAGCTATGTAGGGCATGGTGAACATACTCGTGGGCGATTGTGCTCAACGCCGCGTGCCCGTATATGCCGGGCCTAGCGCCGCAGCAGCTATACCAGCCCCCCTTGTCTGGGCCGTCCGTTATGCCAAGGTACTCCCGAATTGGCTCAAGCGCACCGTGGCCGTACACCAAATAGATGGAAGGCGCGGGCGGGGCCTCTACGTTCAGTTGCGCCAGCAAAGTGCGGTCAATGTACCCCAACAATGGGTCGATAGCTGGAGTCAAGGTCCTGTGGGGAACCGAGTCGGAAAAGTAGATGTTTGCTTTGTTAGTGTGGCATCCACTTAAACGAAGGTCCAAGAAGTCCACGGGCGAGAAGTAAGACCGGTCCGCGTTGCACGGAGGCAGGCCCTGGGCGTTCACCGGAGGAGGGGTGGGAAGCGGCGTTGGGGTTGGCGTGGACGTCGGCGTAGGCGTTGGGGTAGGCGTGGGCGTCGGGAGTGGCGTGGACGTAGGCGTGGGCGTCGGGAGTGGCGTGGGCGTGGGCGTCGGGAGTGGCGTGGACGTAGGCGTAGGCGTAGGAGTCAAGACGGGGGTCGGCGCTGGCTCTATGGCCGCCTTTACTCTCGCCGTTACGGTAGCGTCGATAGATGCCGCAACTTCTGTAGTCGCGGCAACTGCGGCCTCTACGGTAGCGGCTATGTCCGGTGTCTGAGTTGGACTCGATGAAGGAGTAGAGATTGGCGCCGGTTCCGGTTCAATGCTGGTGCATGCCAATACAGAAACTGTCAGGCTAATGAGCAGCGATGTTGCCAGTATCCTCATTCACGCCTCCGAGCGAAGGGTTCCGTTTGCTTTTAGAGTATGGTGTGCCTACGGGCAGAAGGGCCATACACCGAAAGCAAACGGAACCGTGACGAGAGCTTGCCGTAATAGTCCAACTGCCCCAACGTCCATCTTGTTGGCCGCCGCTCTATTCGCCTCCCACAGACCACTGACGATCCGCCAGATCAGGGTTTCCACGGCCTCTATCTGGCAGAAGAATGGGCGGTAATTACTAAAGTTGTGCTGCCGCCAATGCAGAAGTAGCCTGGCCGTTTCAGGGGTTACGCCCCAGTTGTTGGGACCGGGAATTGTCCTCCGCTGGTCAACATGCCGCCGAATCTCGTTCACAGCAGCAGTAACGTCATACTGCTGCTGCTGAGTCGAGAGCCCCGCTCCCTCGTCAATGACAAACTGTTGCTGTCCACCCCTTGCTCTTCCCCTCTGCCTAGGCTTCGGGATTGGGGTTACGAACTCCGCCCCACGTCGGCTCTCGATAATCCGTTGGGTAGGTTGACCTTCTTCATCCAACTCCCAATGTTGAGATGGATACCCATAAGGAGAGTTGATGATCGGATGGTCAAAGAACGGGTTTTCCGTGATTCGTCCCTTTCAGGGTGGCCATAAATCCGCTAGCTGAAGGGCTATGTTCCCGAAGGCCTTGCTCCGTCTGGCAGTTGTGTCCCTGCAATGGGGATTTAAGCCACAATTGGTGTCGACCACCCATGGTCGGATCCCATCGAGACTTATTCTAAGAGCCTGTTTACAATCTCTTTAGGATTAGCGTCGCGAAGGCGAGAACCACCATTTGCAGACTGGTATTGAGCTTTCTCTCGCAGTTCTTCCAGAGTCGGCGGCACTTCTCCAGCCAGGCAAAAGACCGCTCCACCACCCATCGTTGCGGCAACACCACGAAAACGTGCAGTTCATTGCGTTTCACCACTTCCACCGCGGCTCCCAACAGGTTATGCACCGCCGCGGCAAAGGGCTTCCCGGTGTAACCCCCATCAACCAGCACTCGCTGCACCCGGCTCAGGTCGGCCCGGCGTTGCTCAAACATCGCCAAAGCCCCAGCCCGGTCGGTAACGTTGGCGGTGGTCACATGAATCGCATGGGGCAACCCCTGAGTGTCCACCGCAATATGACGTTTAATCCCGGACACCTTCTTGCCCGAGTCATAGCCCTTGTTCCCGGCGTTGTCCGTATTCTTGACGCTCTGAGCGTCCACGATGCAGAAGCTGCTCTGCTCTTTTCGGCCATTGCTCCGTCGGGCCGCGCCAACCGATTTTTTTTAAGACCTGCTCCAGAATGGATTCTTTCTCTGGGTCGGGCCGCTCACTCCATTGCCGGAAATACTTGTAGCAAGTGCGCCAATCGGGGAAGTCCGCAGGGAGCATCCGCCACTGGCACCCGCTTTTCAGGAGGTAGAGCACCCCGCAGAAAACGTCGTACAAGTCCACAGTGCGGGGCTTGGTCCGTTGGCGGGCCGACTCCAACGTGGGAAGAATCCGGGCAAATTGCTCCCGGCCGATGTGGTTCCGTTTGCTTTTAGTGTCTGCCCAAGGGGCCGGGCAAATCGCAAGACGGAGTGGACAGACAACAGGAGAGGAATGAAACCATATTATGAACAGGCCGGCATTACAATCTATCATGGCGATTGTCTTGATGTGCTGCCCGGCAATCGGTTAGCGACCTGCTTAGTTACCGACCCACCCTTCAGTTTCGCAGGGGGTATATCGAATGGGATGTAGTCTAAGGCAACGGATCAGTTCTTCGCGCACTGGTGGCGCGATGTGGTTGCTAAAATGACTGCGGCGCTGAGGAATGACGGTAGTGGATTCATTTGGTGTGACTGGCGGACGGCATCTGTGATCGCCAAAGGTTTTGAGCCTCTGATGAACACCTATGATTTCTGGAGGGTGGCTCAAATGCTTTACCACTATCGGAAAATGCCAGGCCTTGGTTCTCCCTTCAGGTCTACCGTCGATATGATTGCCTATGTCCGGGGACCTAAACATCCTCATCCGCCAATCGGAGCGGATACTCACAACCTCTTGTCAGAGTATTGGTACTACGGGAAACATCCGAATCACCCAAGCGAAAAGTCAGTGTCGATAGCCGAACAGTTAATCGGTTACTGTGTTCACTCAGACGCCTCAGCGGTGGTTCTTGACCCATTTATGGGGAGCGGAACCACGTTGGTGGCCGCCAAGCTCCTCGGGTTGCGTGCGATTGGGATTGAGCAGGAAGAGACTTACGTGGAGACTGCGATCAAACGGCTTGCTCAGGAGGTCATGCTGTTCGATGGCGGTGAATAAAGGCGGCAGGCGTAGGATGCCAAACCCTACACGCAAACGGAATCCAGAGGACGGAATGGGGCAGACACTAAAAGCAAACGAAACCGCCGATGTCGCTGGGATAGGAATGAGACATGATTACCCTGCCTTGGTAATAGTCTCAACTTAACATATTCCCCAGATCGTAGACAGGTTCTAATACTACAGTCGCAGATGACTGGCTTTAGGGCCGGAAGGCCTCGAAGGCCGTCGAACTTAGCTTCGGTTTATACGTCTGCGATAGATGAAACCAAGCTGATAGAGACCAAAAGTGCTGTCGAAGTGAATGTGCGGCTGTAGTACTAAGCGTGCATCTGATTGTGGACAACTATCGCAACTGGTCCTTATCCCCGATAATGGTCCAATTGGCATACCAGTTGCAGGCCTGTGTGGCCCTGCCTAATTCTTTGTACGAGTCTTAACGTTAGTTTCGCGGATCATTGCCCCCCTGAGGCCACCAGAGCAAGACCGGTACGGGGCCTGTCGCAAGGGCGGCATCCAATACCGTCGTGGGTAGCTCAGTTTAGGGTTACCAGAACTCCATTTAAAGCCACCCCGAATTCGCGCTTTTGCCAATTTCGGACCTCGAGGCTATCTAATTCGGGGGCTAAGTCACCAGGGCGTCTAGCAAGACGTTTTAGGCTGGCGGTAGGCCACAGGAGTCCTGAGTCCAATCGTAGCTTGCTGCCCAGTTGGCTGCGCCAAGTTTTGAGACTCCGAAGACGAGCCTCTATTATTCTTAGTTCCTCTGGGCCCCGTTTGTCCTTGGTCGGCTCACGCTTCTGCCGAGTCACGGTCGGAGACCTGAGTCCTTCATCTATTGCGGCTTTCAAGCGCCTATCAGTGGGAGGGCGACCAAATCTGCCCAACCCTTTTACCAATGAGAGGTCGGTCGCAGGCTGGGATGAAAGTTGAATCAGAGCGGAATTCGGTATCACCTTGAACGGTGGACGATCGAGACGGCGCGCTTCTCGTTCGCGGAATCGGGATAGAGAACGTAGAACGGCCAAGCCTCTGCCGTCTAAGTCGCGGCTGCCCTTTATGGAGAGAAAGGCCAACGCGCGGTCCGGTTCAGTATGCCTCAAGTCCTCCAGACGCGCGAATTCCTCTTTTGCCCATTCCAGCCGCGATAGTTTCTTCAACCGCTCCCATAGCACGTCACGGACATTTAGCAGGTACAGAACATCATCGGCTGCGTACCTCAGCGCTTCGGAGCTTAGGGGACGCATCGACCAGTCGGACCTCTGGAGCCTCCGGAGTTTATTTAACTCCACCCCGGCGTACTCTTTGACTACGGACTGCAAACCAAGCTGATTGGCGCCAACGAAAGTAGCAGCAATTCTGGTATCGAAGAGGTTGTTGACCCGGAATCCCCAGTCCCGGTCAAGGCTGCGGAGGTCGTAGTCTCCAGCATGAAAAACCTTTTCCACCGATCGATCACTGAAGAGGTCACCAAGTGGTCGGACGTTGCCTATTGCCAGTGGATCGACGAGGTAAACTGCTTGAGCCGTCGCAAGTTGTATAAGGCAGACCTGCTCGCGGTATCTGAAGAACCCGTTCGATTCGATGTCGACAGCCACCCGCATCCCTCTCGCTATTCGATCGACGACTTCAGATAAGTGCGACTCTGTGTCAATCAAGTCGATTCGTCTCATCTATGTCGACATCCCCAAACGGTGCTAGGTTCCCTATTGCATCTGGTGGTGAGCGACTCGTCGTTCGGCGCGCTGCCTGAGAGAGGAGAACGACCAACCTCAGGCACAGTTGTGTGGAGCCTTCTGTTCTCTCGGGGGTAGGAGACGGAGGAAGCCCGAGACGACGTTCCAGCTAAACCAAAGAGCCTGTCTCATAAGGACACGAATGGACTTGCCGGAGACAGACGTCGCGGCAAATTCACTGGCCATGGGCGTAATGGGGATTGGGCAGGCAGGACAACCGGTCAGCAGTGGTGTTGGCGGCTATCGTGCGAGCACGGTTTGCCCCTTGAGGCACGGGTAAATCCGGCCGCCGGGTACGCCATACGCGCCACAGACTTCGCAGGTTGAAGGCGGTGGCCAGCAGGGTCCATTCGGCAGCGACGTTGCCCAGACCACGCAACAGGAACCTCCCTAACCCCTGCTGCTCCTTGATGATCCCGAAGACGGGTTCCACCAGTTGCTTTCTCTTCTTGAACCCCGAGCGAGCCTCGTCTGTGGCCATCCAGGCGCGATGACGGCGCAGGGCAGCGTCATCGGGGCTTATTGCCAAGCTCCGGCTGGGAGAACCACGGGTGAGGCACACTCCGGCAACCGGGCACGCCTGGCAAATATGCTTGGGGGCTTGGTACATTCTCTTGTTCGTTTTCCTGGCGAACCTGCCGCGTACCAGGCTCAGCACCCGGCCTTGGGGGCACCTGTATCTGTCGCTGTCGGCATCGTAGGTGAACCGGTCCTTGTGGTAGGGATGGTCCAATGCCATTCCTCTGGGCGACTCCGGCATCGCCACCTGCTGACCGCGGTCAGCGCATTCCTGTAGCGCCGCTGCCGAGTGACAGCCGGCATCGGCCAGGGTCAATGGCGTCTTGACTCCCGTGGTCTCCTCCGCCCTTTGGAGCATCGGGATCAGCCTGGCGTAATCTGCCGGTTCATCCACCACTTCAACGGCCGTGACCAGCATGCCGGACTTTTCCTGCCCCGTCTTTACTGGTGAAACCATGGCTTGGGCCTTGTAAGCGGGCAAGAAGCCTTGCCTCATTTTCATGAACCGGGCGTCCCGGTCCGTCAGGTTGATGCTTTTGCGGCCCTTCAGGTCCTCCAGTTCATCCATCGCCCGACGCACCTGGTGGCGCAAGGTCCTCTTGTCGGCCAATTTCTCCGGGAGATGCACCGGGGCCCTGTCGGTTTCCCCTTCATTCTGGTCCTCCAGTTCGGCGATGGCCCGGTCCAACCGCTCCAACAGTTTGGCCAGTCCCTCGGCATCGTAACTGCGATCAGAAGATGCGTTGGCTGCCACCTTGGTTCCGTCCACCGCCTGTACCGCCAGGTCCACCAACTCCATCGCCACTGCCGTTCGCACCGTTCGCCGCCGCAGCTTCCGCATGCTCTGGCGATGATCCTTGTAGAACCGCCACAGAGTGTTGTGGTCCGGGTGTTGCCAGCCGGTAAGCCACAGATAGGGTATCTGGTCCCGGCAGGCCGCTTCCAGCTTGCGGCTGGAGCGTATTCCGGTCACGAAGCCAAACAGCCAGACGCTCAGCAGTGCCTTGGGATGATAGGCCGGCGCTCCCAACGGGTCGCCTTCTATCTCCACGCCGAGTTCCTCCCAGTCCTCGCGGTCCAGGCGTCGACGAACTCGGCCACGAACCTGGCCGGATGATCCAAAGGCAATAACTCATCAAGAGACGGCGGCAACAGCCAGGCCTGCTCACGGCGCATCTCCCGAAGCGGCACCTTCTCGACTCCTCTCCCAGCGTCTCTGCAAAGTGTACACCACGACTTTTGAGACAGGCTCTTTAGTTTAGGAGGGTGGGACTGCTCGATTTACGTATAAACCGGTCACTGCTTGCACTTTGTCCAATATCCATTTTGCTGTACTAAACTAAAGCCAAGGTGGGATGTGCATTTGCCGTAGGCTTGGAATCGAGCCACGAGTCTTGCGGGAGTGCTTCGGCCCTTGATTGCAGGACTGTTCGGCAGCGCCGTTTCACCTCGCCTTTCCGGTCGGCCAGCCCGGCCAGGAATTTGCCGACCCTGGCCTGCACCGCCACCCTGCTCCGCAGACACAGATTGCCAGTGGCCTCCTCTCTCACCCAGCCCCAGATAGCCTCGTCGGCGTTGAAGTCTGGACTGTAACCCGGCAGGTTCACCAGCTGCAGCATCAGGTCCGGCGTCCTCAGATACTCGCGCACCGGCTCCCCACGATGGGCTGGAGCATTGTCCCAGATCACGCTGAGCGGCCCAGGATGCTTTTCCCTCAGTTGCATCAGGAAGGCAACTGAGGTCCCAGCGTTGCTGTTGCCCTCCAGTTCCATCCATTCCACTTCTCCCGTCGCCAGGCACACCGCCGAGTAGTAGCTGGCCTTCTCCCCATACCGCGGGCTGGTCGAGTCCACCAACGCCAATTCCCCTTTCGGCACCCACTTGCCCCGCAGTTCCGCGTCCGCCCGGAAGTGGGCCTCATCAACAAAGAATATCTTGGCTCCGGTTTGTATCGCCTGCTCCGACAGGGCGGCGTAATCCGCCACGAAGGCGTCCCGCTTGGCCGCATCAGCCTTGACCAGGCGCTTCTTGGGACGCTTGAAGGCAAATCCCAACCGGTGCAGGTAATTCAGGCAAGCGCTGCGACTCAATCTGATGCCAAACCGTTGAGAAACAAACTCCCGCACCACCTTCCAATACCAGTTGGCCAATTCGATACCCGACCTGTCTGGGGAGTGCTGCACTGCCCCTTTCAACTCCTCCTGCTGCGCTTGGTCAAGGGCGGGGGGGAACCACCGGTCTGCTCGAATATCAGGGCCGCAGGCCCGCCCTCGCCGAAGGCCGATGCCCATCGTCCGATGGTGTGGGGGTCCCGCTCCAGCGCCTCCGCTGTTGCCGCTGCCGTCCAACCCTGGGCCAGCAACCAGATGGCCTGCCAGCGCTCCCGCTCCCGGGGCGTGGGCGCCATAATCGTCCGCCGGTGCAAATCCCTGATACCCATTTGCCATTGTTCGAGAAACCGGTCCATCTCCCTCACTCCCATCACCAACCCCTCCCAAACTCCAGCATAGGCCAACCCGGTTCCTCCACAAATTTACTCCATGGTTCTGCGCATTTCACCCTGGCTTTGGTTTAGCTGGTGTGTTGGCAGTGGGGAAGTGTAACCCTCAACTTGACAGCCATGATAGGAGATGTGATGGTGGCAGGAGATTTGCACTTAACGTAGCATTTGGACCTAAAGTCGAGACTTTTGGAGACTTCAGGTGCAAAGCGGCACAACGAAATGGCGATTAACAAGTTCATGCACAACTGCAGTCAACCTGGTCCCCGCCTACGCCAATCAAAGGCGCTGTTCATCCAAGGGGGCAGGCTCAGAACAGGAGCCGACTGTACCCTACTTGTTCAACAGGCGGTGACCTCCGCCTTTTACACAGGGTTTTCGCTGAACTTTGACACCCCTATGGCACAACTCTCCGCCGCCCTTGACCAAGGCTTGCCAAACTGTGCTAGCCGCGACTTAGCCCGTTTGAGGAGAACGCACCATGTCGGAACAGCAGTTGTTAACGATTTCTGAAGTGGTGCAAAAGGTGGGGATGTGCAAAACCTGGATCTACGCTGGCGTTGCCTCTGGCGAGTTCCCCGCGCCGCGCAAGGTTGGGCCGAAGGCGGTCCGCTGGGTGGCTTCCGAAATCGACCGCTGGATTGAGGGTCTACCGGCAGCCACACCCCATTAGCACGGAATAGAGCAAGAAAAGAAAAACGGCCGAGACAAATCAGCCGGTCGGTTGTACTGTTCCGTTCGCTTGCAGGGTTTAACCAATAAATTGGTATCAATAGTTGTGGTCCTGCGGGTCCATAAAGTACCGCCTGAAAGGCACCCTGTACGACTGAAACATCTTTCCGACTCTTTCAACACTTCCTTAACTCCGCCGCTTACAGGGGTTGCCAAACTGTTGACAATTCCCGGTTTTCCGGGCAAGCCGACAAGTAGTCAGACCATTTTTGCATCAACTCCCTCCTCTGTTGTAGCAAGTCTGACCGGGCGTAAGACTGCACCACGCTGGAGCCGACGCCGTGGGCGAGAGCAAGCTCCATTACCGCGAAACTGGCATCCGTGTTCTCAGCGGCCCAATCCCGAAAGGAGCTTCGGAATCCATGAACCACCGCGGGTATCCTTACCCGGCGAAGCATATAGCTCAGGGCATTCTCAGAGAGTGACTTGCTTGGCGTCAAGTCGTTGGGGAAGATGTACGGAACACCATAAGTAGGCAACTCTTGAGCTTTGCTCAAGACTTCCATAGCGTCACTGGACAGGGGAACGCGATGTGCCTTGCGCGTCTTCGTACGCGACGCCCGGATGGTCCAAAGGGCGTTGTCAGAGTCGATCTCGTCCCAAGTCGCGTACCGCGCTTCCGCCGACCTGACTGCCGTCAAGACCAAAAACCGGAAACACAATTTCGTAGCGGGAAAAGATGTGCTGGCCTCCACCGCCTCGATAGCCGCCCCCACTTCGGGATAGGGTAACGCTCGGAAGTGCGTCTTGACTTTCGGCATGGTTGGTAAGGCGGCGTCAATAACTTCGCCAGCCGGGTTGACCGTGACATACTCGTAGGCCATTGCCCACGCCATGACTGACTTGATTATCAGTCTGAGGCGCCGTGCGGTCTCCGACTTGGCCGTCCAGACTGGCGTCAGAATCTCCAGAACCTCAGTGCGACCGACCCGGTCAACCGGCATGTCTCCGATTGCTGGGAATACGTAGCGTTCCGCCCTCTGCCACCAATTGTTTTTTGTCTTGTCGGATTCCCACCTTGAGCCGTTTAGGGAGTGGACGATGCAAGCCGCATCCCGAAACGTGGGAATCCCTGGAGCAGGCGGGGCTTTCTTTGCCGCCTGGCTCTTGGTTTTCTTGGCCGATACCGGGTTGTCCCCTTGCCGGACTGCCCGCTTGTTGGCCACCGCTTGGTCCCGCGCCTCGGCCAGTGAGACGGTGGGATACCCGCCGAGTCCCAAATCGCGCCGCTTGCCGTCTACCGCAATGCGTTGCACCCAAGACTTGGAGCCGCCGGGCGCAACATTCAGATAGAGGGCGTTTCCATCCCCATACCGCCCCGGAAGTTTGAGGTTCTTCACCTTGACTGCCGTCAATCTTGCCATTTTCCCACTCACCTTCCCCACGTTTCAACGTGGATGTGGGAAAACTATAACGGACAGTGTTGAACAAATCAAGAACTATCGGCACCAAACCAAAGCCGTTTGTGGGATACAAAAGACGGTAACGAGCGGTTACGCACGAATAGATAGTGCCGAAGGTCAGAGTCGAACTGACACGGGGTTGCCCCCACCGGTTTTTGAGACCGGCGCGTCTACCATTCCGCCACTTCGGCGCATTGCGATTTTATAGCTAAATCGGCCTCTTTTCCAGTAGGAACCATCCCCTATGAACGTGGGGATAAAGGGGAGTTAACCATACTTCCCGAGTTAGCCTATGAAGACCGAAATGTAGGCGGCGCAATTCCGGCAGGCTCTACCCAGATATTTGAAGTGGAGTTGGTTGAAATCCGTTAGAGCATCTATTCGCGGCGGGCCGCTGTCAAGGGGATTTGGGTTGATATTGGCGGTAGAGCCAAGGAGTTGTAGCTTCACTGGAATTTCTGAACTGCCGCTTTTCACCACACCGCCGACACACTCCCTCGCTCAGCGGGCCGTTGGCGCTCTCGATCACCCAGTGGTGCGCGCAATTTATAAAGTCAGTTAACCTTGCCAGGTTTGCCGGGGAGGGCACTACCCCCCGATAAACCCAATCTTCCACCGTCTTGCGCGGCGCCTCCAATTGGGCGGCAAGCTCCCGTACACTCAATCCTTGCTCCCGCAACCATAATTTCAGGTCCACCATACTATCTATTTTACTACATTTACGGCGGCCTGTCTTGTTGCTCTTTTGTGACGTAACTGTTCAGATTTGAGGGGAATCAGTCCTTCGACTCCGCTGCGCTGCGCTCAGGATGAGCGGTTCCGTTCCCCCCGTTCACCCTGAGCGGTTCCCTGTCAGTGCGCTCACCAACTCTGAACAGTTACATAGGCTCCTTGTGGTTGACCTAGCCGCTCACTATAACTAACCCATTTCTTGAAGGCGCCCTAGTAGCTGACCATCATTGAAATGATGGCTGGTGAGATATGATGGGTTAGCAGTCAAAAAAGAAAATCGGGAAGCGGGGATGGATGTGATGATGAAGAAATACCGAGTGGGACTTACGGAGGAGGAACAGGAGGAACTGAAGGGATTGGTGTCCAAGGGTTGGGCGGCGGCTTACAAGCAGACTCACGCCCGCATTCTGCTGCTTAGCGATGAGAACCAGGTTGATAGCGCAATGAGGGACGAGGATATAGCCTGGGTCCTGAAGGTGGGCAGCGCCACGGTGGAACGGGTGCGCCGCCGGTGCGTGGAGGAGGGCCTGGAGGCAGCCCTGGGACGCAAACAGCAGCTAAAGCGCCGCAAGAAAAAGCTGGATGGTCAGGGTGAGGCCCACCTGGTAGCCTTGGCCTGCTCTCAACCGCCGGAGGGACGGGTCAGTTGGACGCTGCAAATGCTGGCCGATGGATTGGTGGCGCAGGAGATAGTGGATAGCATCAGCACAGAGACGGTGCGCCGGACTCTGAAAAAAACGAACTCAAGCCTTGGCTGAAAGAATGCTGGTGCCTCCCGCCCCAAGGGAGCGCGGACTTTGTGTGCGGCATGGAGGACGTGTTGGAGGTCTATCACCGTCCCTACGGAGAGGGGGAGGTGCTGGTGTGTCTGGACGAGACCAGCAAGCAACTGGTGCAGGAGACCCGCCAACCCCGTCCGTCGCGGCCGGGGGCAGCCATGGCATACGATTACGAATATCAACGCAACGGAGTGAGCAACCTGTTCATGCTGTTCGCGCCCCTGGAGGGATGGCGGCGGGTGGAGGTCACGGACCGGCGCACCAAGGCCGACTGGGCACGGGTGGTCAAGAAACTGGTGGACGAGGACTATGTCGACAAGGAGCGGATAGTCTTGGTGATGGACAACCTGAACACCCATCATCCGGCATCCCTATACCAGGCTTTCGAGCCGGCGGAGGCACGGCGCATTGCCCAACGGCTGGAGATACATTACACCCCGAAGCACGGGAGTTGGCTTAATATGGCCGAGATCGAACTGGGGGTGCTGGCGCGGCAGTGCTTGGATCGCCGGATACCCAGCCAGGAAGTCCTGGAACGGGAAACAGGCGCATGGCAGGACCAACGGAACCGGGACGTAATTCAGGTGGACTGGCGCTTCACAACCGAGGACGCCCGCATCAAGCTCAAGTCCCTATACCCATCAATACAACAGTGAAGCTCTACTAGAGGGCGGCGGCATTATTTCATTCTGACAAACTTCTGCACTCTCTGGCTGCGCACGTCCACACCATACAAGTCGCCTCGGGAGTCGCTGTACACATTGTGACTGCCTTCAAAAGTGCGGCCTCGAGCGAGGAGTTCACCGCTCAGGTTCAGAATACTCAACCGCGGAATCTGATCTGTGACATAAACATTTTGGTCGGCGTCAATGTGTATTCCCATTGGCGCCTTGAAGTCGGTCCACTCGTCCAGGTATTGGCCGGCATCGTTGAATACTTGCACCCGGTTATTCTCCCTGTCACATACGTAGACCCGGCCATCCTGAGCCACTCGCACGCTGTGGGGCACCCTGAATTGACCTGGACCGCTGCCGGGAGCGCCGAAAGAGGCGATGTACTCTCCGACAGCACTGAACCGGTGCACGCAGGAGTTGCCGTACCCATCGGAAACGTAGATTTCGCCGGAAGGCGCAACCGCTATATCCGCAGGATGGTTGAATGGCGCTTGGAGCGATGCCCGATACCTGGTGCCCAAGGCCATTATCAACTCCCTGTCCGGGGAGTACTTCAACACTTGGTGGGCGTCCCGGTCGGCTACAAAAATGCCGTCGTCCGGGCCGACGTAGATCAAGTGCGGGTCCTCTAGTTCGCCATCACGCCGATGCCACTCCGCCAGAAGGCGCCCTTCGCGGTCGAAGACCAATACAGGCGGCCCTTGTCTTTGGCACACGTACACCCGGTCACGGGAGTCCACCGCCACGGCGCTGGGTGTTTGAAACGACTGTCCCGGGGGTAGCTGCGCCCAATCGCCATGATACTCGTAGACGTAAGCTCCCATCCCGATGGTTACGGCCATGCTTGAGGGTCTCCTTGTGCTGCATTATCGCCGCGGCGGGGCCTGAGTTCTAGCGGCCGTTTTAATAGCCGGGCGGACCGCCGGAGCGGTTAGGCAACTCAGGCCCGGCTGTCACCCGGTTTCTAGAGTTGGAAAGTCTTTTTCCAGATACCCGGAGAGCCGGCGGCGTGGGTCATCAGCGAGCGCATGGGTTGGTTCCTGGGGTCTATATCCCGCTGGGTCAGCCACTCTGGAGATTCAGAGACCTTCTCGTGCTCCAACTCGTAGATCACGCCGTATTTGGGCTCGCCTCTAACCGCTTTCAAACGCCTGGCCCGGATGCAGCCTGGGACCTTCTCATAGTTGGCCGCATAGATGTTGCTGTACCAGTCGTTCCACTCGTCTTCGTGTTCTGCCGGGATGGCCATGCGCCCGATTTGCAGGACCGGAGCCATGTCACTGGTCCGGGTTTCCGGCGTCAGTGTCGCCGGGCTGATCATCTGATAAACGTTGCTGAAATAGTTGGTGCCGATGAGGGCGGGGCTTACCCTGGTCCCCCACTCGGTTCGAGTCCGATTTTTGAAAGGCCCGCTGTCTACCACTGCCGGGCTCTCTAGCTCGTAGCAAGCCAAGTGTTTGGGTCCGCTTTTTACCGCTTCGTACCGGGCGGCGTTCAACACCCCGGGAATCGAGAGCAGCTCGGCGATATGCTCCTCGTTGTACCAGCGGTTGAAGTCCTCTTCCTTGTCTGCTGGTATGTCGGCCGAGACCAGCAGCAGCCCCGTCCCTTTTTTATCTGCCATAACACTCCCTCTTTTTAGGATTTACCTATGATACATAAAGCGCCCCCCTAAACGCTAATGGAGAGGCTCAGGACGAACGGCACGATGTCGACAGAGCCATATAATTTCTAGCCTGAGATGTATTTGCGGGGGTTGTATGCTACGATGCTAGCTCAACACCGCGCAATCCCGGTGCGCACGGGGTCTCGGTCATTTGTATCCGTGCCCGCCATGATAAGGTCTATAGGAAGGTAAGGCAAATGATCTACGACGGACACGCCTACTGCTTCCCCGACTTGACCAAGGACGGGGGGTTCGCCGACCCTGAGCAATTCAAACGTCAACTCCAGCATTCCATGGCGCGCCACTTTCAACCGGTCTGGCGTAAGACGGACCGTGCCCCAGCGGATAGCAGCGGCTTGCTCGACCCCAATAACCAGTCGGGCTTTGACGGCCTGAGAGAGGCCCGGTTCCGGCCCGCCGGACGCGGCCGCTTTGAGTGGACGGTAGACGGGGTGGACTATGTAAAACAGTATTTCCCCCCTTCGGTGGTGGATATGTCTTACTCGGCGGCCAACCTGGTGGCTGAGATGGACCACGCCGGCGTGGACATGGCCCTGCTGCACCGGACCCCTTACCTGGGCATCGGCAACGATTTCATAGCCGGCTGTGTCGGGAGTTTCCCTGACCGTTTGCAGGGACTGGCCCACGTTGAGGAGTGGCTGTTGCGGCCGGAGCCTGACGCATCCATAAAGAAACTGGAAAGGGCCGTCGTGGAACAGGGACTTTCCGGGTTGCAGTTCCTTCCGGACTTCATGGAGTTGTACGGGCAGACTGATGACTGGGACGGGCCGGACTTCTACCCCTTTTGGGATGCCTTGGCCAGTCTGAACGTCCCGCTTTTCGTGACGCCCAGCTACTCGTCCCTTGCCACGGTGGGCGGCGGCGTGGCGGAGGCTGTGGTTGGTCAACTTCGGAAGATACGCGGTTGGATGGAGAGATACCCGGACAACAAGGTTGTCCTAACCCACGGCTTAAGCTGGCGTATGTTCGTCGGCGAAAACAGTCTGGCCATACCGGACGAGGTCCTGGATGCGGTTCCATCGGACAATCCCAACTTCCACCTCCAGCTTTTATTCCCCATCTTCTTAGGAGGTATGTGGGAGTATCCAATGCCGCAAGTCCGGCCCACTATGGAAAAGTTGGTGGAACGGGTAGGCTTGGATAAGCTCATTTGGGGCACCGATATGCCCATTGTGATGCGTTTTTGGACTTACGGGCAGTGCCTGCAGCACATGCGAGTCTGTTGCGACTTCCTGGAGACAGACCAAGTAGACCAGATTGTCGGCGGCAATATGGCGCGGCTTATGGGCCTGGGGGACCCCAGTACACAAAGGGCCTGACTTCACTCCTGAAGCGGGGAAAGCCGCTGGTTAGACAGTTTCCCGGTATAGTTCCCGGCCGATAAGCAAGCGGCGGATCTCGCTGGTGCCGGCGCCGATCTCATAGAGTTTGGCGTCCCGCAGCAACCGTCCGGCAGGAAAGTCGTTCACGTAGCCGTTGCCTCCCAAAGTTTGGATAGCTTCCAAAGCCATCCAGGTGGCTTTTTCGGCAGCGAATAGAATACATCCGGCGGCGTCTTTGCGGTCCACCTCGCCGCGGTCGCAGGCCCGAGCCACGGCATACACATAGGAGCGACAAGCCGAAAGGCTGGTGTACATGTCGGCCAGCTTGGCTTGGACCAACTGGAACTGGCCTATGGGTTGGCCGAACTGTTGACGATGGTGAACGTATGGCACCACCAAATCCAAGCAAGCTTGCATAATGCCCAAGGGGCCGGCGGCCAGCACCAGCCGCTCGAAGTCCAGACCGCTCATCAACACTCCCACGCCCCGGTTTACCTGACCCAGCACGTTTTCACCGGGCACCTCACATCCATCGAACACCAGTTCACTGGTGTTGGAACCCCTCATGCCCAGTTTGTCCAGCTTTGTAGACGCGGAGAACCCGGGGAATCCTCTTTCGATCAAGAAAGCGGTGATCCCCCGGGAACCGGCGGCGGGGTTGGTCTTGGCGTAGACCACCAAAACATCGGCGTCCGGACCGTTGGTGGTCCACATCTTGCTGCCATTTAGAACGTAGCGGTCTCCTCGCTTCTCTGCTTCCAGACGCATGTTGACCACATCCGAACCTGCTTCGGTCTCACTCATAGCCAGGGCGCCAACGTGCTCGCCGGCGACCAACTTGGGCAGGTAGCGGCGTTTCTGGTCTTCATTGCCATTGCGAAAGATTTGGTTGACACACAGGTTGGAATGGGCTCCGTAGCTCAGCCCCACGCTGGCCGACCCTCGGGAAATCTCTTCCATCACCACCGCATGAGCCAGGTAGCCCAGGTCTGCGCCGCCGTACTCCTCCGACACGGTGACGCCCAACAGGCCTAGATTGCCCAGCTTGGGCCACAGGTCCCGCGGGAACTCGTTGCTCTCGTCGATAGCGGCGGCCCGGGGCGCGATTTCATGCGCAGTGAAATCTCTGACCGTCTCGCGGATTATATCGATGGTTTCACCCAGTGAATGGTCCAAGGACGGAATAGCAACTCTTCCCGGCGTCATGTCATTGCCCCATAGTGTTGTTTTTCCAGCTTTCCGAGTATAAATTACCTCAAAGCGGAATTGAAGTTAATTACCGGAACCGCTGCGCCTATGACTCTTGACTGTTGATTCCCTAGAGCCATATAATCCGGTTCAAACAAGGTGTCTGAAAGTTGCCAAAACGTACTTACCAGCCCAAAAAACGCCGCCGTGCCCGGGTGCACGGATTTCGAGCCCGCTCCAGTACCTCCGACGGGCGGGCCGTTCTACGGCGGCGACGGTTCAAGGGACGACACCGGTTGACGGTTTAAGCCCTAGCACCGGCTAATTGATTAATGCACCGCAGGTCCCGCCTAACCGGTAGTAAACGGTTTTCTCAGATCCACCGAGACGGCGGCAATACGGCAAACCGCTTGTTGGTGGTCCGTTTTCTTGCTAATGGTACGGACCAAAGCCGTTTCGGTTTCATGGTAAGCAAACGGATCGGAAATGCCGTGGTTAGGAACAGAGTGAAGCGCAGGTTGCGGGAAGCAGTCCGGACATGCCAGGTTAAGACGGGATGGGATGTTGTTTTCATTGCCCGCAAAGGGTCGGAGAAGGCCGACTACCAAGCATTGAAATTAGCCGCCGGCAATTTACTGAGACGCAATCAACTGGTGGAAGCTGCCGGTGATGCGACTCAAGAAGGGCGCACGTCGGAAACTCCCGGATGAAACGTTTCCTTCTCGCGGCTATATGGCTGTATCAAAAAACTCTATCTCTTTATTTGCCTTCGGAGTGCCGTTATAGTCCTACCTGCTCCCACTACTCCCACGAGGCCGTGGAAAAGTATGGAACTGTCAAAGGAGCCTGGATGGGGCTAAAACGTCTGGCCCGTTGTCACCCCCTGGGCGGCAAGGGGTACGATCCAGTACCATGACAAGATGGCAGTAGTATTCCCTAATAGTTCGTTGCAAAGCTCCGAAACGGTTCATTCAACATCCAGATACCCTTTAGCAACCGGCTCAGGAAGGCCAAAGACCAAGCAGGGCAACCTGGGCCTGCTTGTGCTTCTTTCCTCTATTGTGGCTTTGGCCTTAGCCGCTTGCACCCCCAGCGCGGGGCTTGGCGGCACCACCTCCGGATGGTCCCCCGTTGCGGCTGTGGCGATTCCTTTGGACACCGGGTCTAAGATCAACGAGGGTAGGAATATCGACCTCTTGGACAATACCTTTACGGTGACCAATGTCGCCCCATTTGGCTTGGGCCAGGTTATTCAGATTGACGATGAGCGAGTACAAATCACTTCTATCCGAGAGCAGGACTTGGTAGTAACCAGGGGAGCGGATGACACCAGACCCCAGACTCACGCAGACCAGTCAACCATCTACAGGGTAGATGATCGGTTCATTGTATTCGTCGCCACCAAGCAAGGAGATATTCAGGCCCTGATAGACGACGGTTTGGAGGCTCCCCAAGTTCAATGGACCTGTAGACAAGGGGGTGTTAAAGGTGACAACAAATGCTAGAAACCTACTGGTTCTAGCAGCGGCAATGTCACTGATGGTTGTAGTGCTGGCTGGCTGCGGCCAGAGCCCCAATCAAGGCGCGTTCGATCTGCCGGCCTTCGGCGACAGGCTGGTGTACATAAGCGGAGTAGACGGATATTTGCATGCAATAGACCGAGGCTTCAGAAGCGACAACGCCGGCGAAGACCTTAGCTGGCGGCAGGCAGTGGGCGACGAGAGCAATTTGCAACCCTTGGTGGCCGGGCCGGCTCTGCACCGAGACCCGGACGAGCCCATAGTTCTGGTTGGTTCGGAAGATGGCAATCTTTACGCTTACGACGCAGAAGTAGGCGGCAATGCATTGTGGACTTTCCGCACCGGCAGCAAGATCTGGTCTACTCCTGTCGTAAAAAACGGGATCGCCTACTTTGGCTCTCACGACAAGAATGTATACGCGGTAAACGTTTTGGATGGCGCCGAAGAATGGAGGTTCACTACCGGCGGCGTAGTTGCCGGAAAGCCGCTGCTGTTCGACGGGCTGGTGGTGATTGGCTCTTTCGATAAGAATCTCTACGCCTTGGAAGCCGCGTCCGGCGTCAAGAGTTGGGAATTCCCGGGCGGCAACTGGTTTTGGGCCGGGGCGGTTGCTAACGAGAGCACGATTTTTGCGCCAAATATGGACGGGAACATTTACGCTGTCGATAAGCAAGGCAATCTTCTCTGGAAACACGATCTGGGTTCGGCCATCGTGTCGCGGCCGGCACTGGTAGCCGACGCTCTGGTGGTGGCCGCAAAAAACGGGCGTCAAATAACGCTTCTGGATACTGAACCCGAAACGGACGACGCTGACCGAATGATTGACTCCGAGTTTGTTACCAACGCAGAGATAAAAGCGCCCCTCTTCGTGAGCGGCAACGCCGTGTTCGTGGGCACCCAGGGCAGCACAATAATACGCCTCAACATTTCCACCGACCGCGCCGGACGCCCCAACCTAAATGAAGCATGGTGCCTGGATATCGGGTCCAATAGCAGTTGCGAATGATCTGGACTCGGTGTCCTGAAAGGTAGGGTTCATTGGAGGCCTTTTGGGCCTTAAGCGATATCACCAACTCCGTAGTGCAGGCTGGTTTCAACCCCTGGACCGACTTGATAATTCGGCCTATGGTCAACGTGCTGATGGTGTTGTACGTCATCAGCCTCAGCCAAATGGGCGTTGCTATCATCCTGTTCACCGTCATAGTGCGGCTGGTGACGTTGCCTCTAACTATCCGCCAGATACGCCAGATGCGGGCGATGACCAGCCTTCAACCCAAGTTGCGGGAAATTCAGACCCGCTACGCCCGGGACCGCAGTCGAGTTTCCCAGGAAACCATGCGGATGTATCGAGAGGCGGGGGTAAGCCCCATCGGCTGCTTGGGGCCGCTGGTGGTGCAGATGCCCATCCTTTTTGGTCTGTACCGGGTCTTGGTGCAAACCCTGTTCACCAACCCGGACGATCTGGTGGGCTTGTCGGAAAAGATCTATTCCTTTTGGCCTTTTGCCGCTACTTTTTCCTCCGTGCCCTTGGACGCCAAGTTCCTGTGGTTGGACTTGGCCGAGCCGGACCCGCTTACCTTGCCCATTCCCTTGATGGTGTTCGTCTCGACCTGGATCCAACAAAAAATGACCATGACCCCCACCACGGACCCCAGGCAACAGGGCAACCAGACCATGATGCTGTGGATGATGCCGCTGTTGATAGCCTTCTTCTCCCTGTCCTTTCCCAGCGGACTAGCCCTGTACTGGATAGTCTCCAACGTCATTGGTATCGGCATACAATATTTTATAATTGGATGGACTCCTATATTCCCGCTTTTCCCCAAGGCAGAGCCGGCCACGGAACCGGCTCCACCGCCACGGGAAGAGGAGCCCGAGGAGATTGTGGAACATGGAAGTGCGCGTGATGACCGGCCGGTCCGTCGAAGAAGCAATAGAGCTGGCGCTCAAAGAGCTAGACGCCGACCGCGACGAGGCCGAGGTAGAAGTACTAAGTAGAGGGAAGTCGGGGTTTCTGGGTATCGGCGCGGAGCTTGCCCGAGTCCGTGTCACCAAAATTCCCCAGGGCGGCAGCTCGGCTGCTTTGGCCAATGAAACTATAAGCAGAATTTTGCAGGCCGCCGGGGTGAACGTCAGCAGGACCCTGAGGGCGGCTCACGACCCCGAAGTGGGCGGGCCCATAATCGACCTTAGCGGAGAGGACTCCGGCCTCCTGATAGGCCGCCGGGGCCAGACTCTGCAATCGCTCCAGTTTCTAGTCAACCTCATAGTCAGAAAGCAATACGGTGAGGATGTGCGGGTGGTCCTGGACGTCGAGCGATACCGGCAGCGCCGTGAGAGTTCCTTGCGGGATATGGCCGCTAAAGTGGCCAGCCGCGTTGTCCAGTCCAACCGCAGTGTGACTTTGGAGCCTATGTCCCCTGCCGACCGCCGCATCATTCACACCAGCTTGTCGGAATACCCCGGCGTAACCACCGAAAGCATGGGGGTGGGAGACAACCGGAAGGTAACTATTATGCCCACGGAGCGGGAATAAGTTGGACGGACCGAAGAATTCCAGTATCCAATGCCCGAAAAATCAAGTTGACCTCTGCCCTCAAGGAAAATACAATTAAGGACGTGAGTATCGAGCCGGACTCTTTTAATCCCCAATTCCCATTTGACCACCCCAATGAAGAGTGTGGTGTGGTGGCGGTTTACATGCCTGGAGGAGAGGCCAGCCGTTTGGCCTTCTTCGGCCTATTTGCGCTACAGCACCGGGGCCAAGAAAGCGCCGGGATTGCCGCCTCCAACGGCACCGACATAAGAGTCCACTCCCGGATGGGGTTGGTGACCCAAATCTTTCGAGAGCCTGACTTTTATCCCCTATCGGGCGAGTTCGCCATCGGTCACACCCGTTACTCCACCAGCGGCAGCAGCTTGTTGTGCAATGCCCAGCCCCTAGTGGTGGAGGGTCAGCACGGGCAAGTGGCCCTAGCCAACAACGGGAACATCATCAATGCGCTACAGCTAAAAGAGCAACTGCGGCAATCTTGGGGCTGCTCTTTTAGCTCCACCACTGACTCGGAAGTGTTCGCCTACTTGCTGGCCAACGCCAGCGGCTCCACTTGGGAAGACCGGTTTTTCCACTGCATGCGCCAGTTGGAGGGGGCTTATTCTGTGGTGGCCTTGACCCCGGACACCCTGTTGGCCGCCCGGGACCCCTTGGGCATTCGTCCTCTTTGTTTGGGCCAGCTAAACGGCGGCTGGGTCGTCGCCTCAGAAAGCTGCGCCTTGGACCACTTGGGGGCCGCTTTCGTAAGGGAACTGGAGCCGGGGGAAGTAGTGGCGGTGGACAATAATGGTCTCCGCAACTCTACTTGGCCGGGCAGCAAGCGCGGCCGGGCGCTGTGCGTCTTTGAGTTGATTTACTTTGCTCGTCCTGATAGCGGGCTAGACGGCCAACTGGTGCACTCGGTGCGCCAGGACTTGGGCGCCCAACTGGCCCGGGAACATCCGGTCGACGCCGATATGGTGATCGGCATACCCGACTCCTCCACGGCGGCGGCAGTGGGCTACGCCCGGGAGTCCGGCATTCCTTACAGCGAAGGGCTGGTCAAGAACCGCTACGTGGGGCGGACCTTCATCGAGCCTGAACAGCGGATGCGCGATTTGGGAGTGCGCCAAAAGTTCAACCCTCTTGCCGAGGTCATCAAGGGACAACGGTTGGTGGTGGTCGACGACAGCATCGTTCGCGGCACCACGACGCCTCATGTGGTGGGCCTCTTGCGAAAGGCCGGGGCCAAAGAAGTCCACATGCGGGTATGTGCGCCTCCCATAAAATACCCCTGCTATATGGGTGTAGATATGGCTTCCCGGCAAGAGCTTATTGCTGCCCAGAAAACCCCGGAACAGATTCGCCGGATGATCAACGCCGACTCGCTGGGCTACCTTAGTGTCGAGGGCCTGATGAAAGTCGTCGACGGCGGTAAGGGCGGCTTTTGCGATGCTTGTTTCACAGGCAACTATCCGGTCCCAGTCCAGCTTGAGTTGTCCAAGCTGGTGTTGGAGCAGGCCGATCAGAAACACCTTGTCAAGGAAACCAACTAGGGACGGCTAGCCCTCTGGATTCAGGCTTTTAGTGCGGCAAGACTCCCCGACCTATCGTTGGGAGTTGCGTGGATGAGGATGCACAGAGTTGGCCAGCGACGCCTACCGGCTGTCCGGGGTGGACCTGGACACATTGGACGGACTGAAGGAGCGGATCAAGGGTTTCGCGGCCATGAGCCACGGCCCCGAAGTCTTGGACGCTCAGGGCAGTTTTGCCGGCCTGTACCAGCTTAGCGGCGGTGAGCAGCCGGTGCTGGTGGCCAGTGTCGACGGTGTAGGCACTAAGCTCAAGATTGCGGCCCGCTTGGACCACTTCGAGTCTGTCGGCCAAGACTTGGTGTCCCTCAACGTCAACGATATTCTGACCAGAGGCGCCAAGCCCCTCTTTTTTCTCGACTATATTGCTTTCAGCAGCTTGGACCCCCAACGGATGGACATGCTGATGCGGGGCATTGTGTGGGGTTGCCGTGAGGTGGGTTGCGCCTTAATCGGGGGTGAGACGGCCCAAATGCCGGGGACTTATTCACCCGACGAGTTCGATCTGGCCGGATTTGTTGTTGGGGTTGTGGAACGCGACCGTCTTATCGACGGCAAAGGCATCCAGTGCGGCGACTTTTTGCTGGGCGTTCCATCCAGCGGTGTGCATACCAACGGGTTTTCGCTGGTGCGCCGAGTGTTCAATATCGACGACAATCCGTCAGTGCTGTTCCACCGCTACGACGGGTTGCACCACCAACTGGGAGAGGAGTTGCTGCTCCGCCACCGGTGCTACTACCCACTGCTGGAGCCGGTGTTGGGCCTGGTTAAGGGACTGGCCCACATAACCGGCGGCGGGTTGCTTGGGAAAATGCCCGCTATACTGCCCGGCGACTTGTGCGCTTCCTTCCAACTTGGGTCCTGGCCGGTGCCCGCCATTTTCCCGTTGATTCAACACAGCGGGGGGATCAGCCGCGACGAGATGTACGGCGTCTTCAATATGGGCCTGGGCATGGTGGCGGTTTGTAATGAAGAAAATGTGACGCCATTCAAGCAACTCATTCCGGAAGCCGCGGTCGTTGGCCGGATAGTGCAGCGGGAGGGTGACGCTCAGGTAGTCTTGAGTAATGGCCGCTGAGAATTGCCAGTGCCTTAAGAGACCGGGCTTGAAGCTGAGCATCGGGAACCGGTAATACAGGAGTGCCGTAAAATTGAAAGCGCTTTTGAGCGTCTACGATAAAACCGGGATTGTAGAGTTCGCCAAGAGGTTGGCTGAAGCGGGATTCGGTCTGATTAGCACCGGCGGCACTCATCGCACCCTCACTCAGGAGGGGGGATTAAAGGTGCAGCAGGTGTCCGAGGCAACCGGCTCTCCTGAAATTCTGGAGGGGCGGGTAAAGACTCTTCATCCGGTCATACACGGCGGGCTGCTGGCCCGGCGGGATTCCCCGGAACACTTGGCCGAGTTGACCGAGCACAGCATCGACCCCATAGACGCGGTGGTAGTAAATCTGTACCCTTTCGTGGAAACTATCAGCACCCCGGGCGTTGCCTTGGCCGACGCCTTGGAGAACATAGACATTGGCGGCCCTGCCATGTTGCGGGCGGCGGCCAAAAACTTTCCCTCCGTTATCGTAGTGGTGGACCCGGCGGACTACTCCTGGATAGCCGAAAAGATTACCGGGGATGGACTGACCGGGGAGGACCGGCGCAGCCTGGCCGCCAAGGCATTCCACCACGTCTCCTTGTACGATACTGCGGTAGCGGGCTACCTGATGGGCGAAGCGCCGGAAGGGGAGGGCCTGCCGGATAGCTTGACCCTTTCTCTGACCCAGACGGCGTCGCTGCGCTATGGCGAAAACCCGCACCAAAGGGGCGCTCTCTACACCTCTGCGGGTGGGCCCGTTTGGGGTCTCGCCGGGGCCCGCCAGTTGCACGGCCGGGAGCTCTCCTATAACAATCTCATGGACGCCGACGCTGTTTGGCGCACAGTGTACGACTTCGACGAACCCACTGCCGCAGTGGTGAAGCACACCAACCCTTGTGGATTGGCTTGTCACGACGACCAAGCCGAGGCTTATCGCCGGGCCTATGAGGGCGACTCGGTGTCCGCTTTTGGGGGCATCGTCGGGTACAACCGCACCGTTACTTTGGCAGCCGCCGAGGCTATGAGTCCCGTGTTCTACGAGGTTGTGGTGGCGCCCGGCTATGAAACGGACGCTCTGGAGACTCTGAAGAAGAAACGCAATCTACGGATTCTTGCGGTCGAAGAAAACAGCCGGCCGGCCTCCTATGACTTGAGGCCAATCAGCGGTGGGTTGCTGGTCCAAGACCCCGACAACATTAGCGAAGACCCGGCGGCCTGGGAAACGGTGACCAATAGGGCTCCCACCAAAGAAGAACTCCGAGACTTGGCTTTCGCTTGGAAAGCGGCTAAACACATCAAGTCCAATGCTATCGTTTTTGCCAAAGACCGCGCTTTGGTGGGAATGGGGGCCGGGCAGCCTAACCGGGTGGTAAGCGTTCACTTATCGCAGAGGACCGCCGGAGACAAGGCCCGTGGCAGCGTGCTGGCCTCCGACGCCTTCTTTCCCTTTCCCGACAACATCGAACTAGCGGCGGAAGCCGGGGTCAAAGCGATCGTCCAGCCCGGCGGCTCAATTCGGGACTCCGAGGTCATAGAGGCCGCTAATTCCGCCGGTTTGGCCATGGTCTTCACGAGGGTGCGGCATTTCCGACATTGATGGATGACGCTTAGGCGGCGAGTTTCCAAATGCTTGGATGTGTGGGCGTCAAATAAGCTCGCCGGATGTATTGCAAGTGTGACGCCGGGGATGGAGGAAGGGATGAGCGCCACAGTCGACATCGTGATACCCGTATTCAACGAGGAACAAGCCTTGCCGCGCAGCATCGTGATCCTAGCCGATTTCTTGAAAGCCAACTTGCGTAACCCGTGGCAGATCGTCATTGCCGACAACGCCTCCACCGACAGGACCCGGTCGGTGTCCGAGATGCTGTGCGAGAGATATTCCGGCGTCAATTACCTTCACATTCCCCAGAAAGGCAGAGGGCGGGCCTTGAAAGCGGCCTGGTTGGATAGCACTGCGGACATTGTCAGCTATATGGACGTGGACCTAGCCACCGATTTAACCCACTTTCCACCGCTGGTCGAGTCCTTGCAGGAGGGTTACCACGTGGCTATCGGCAGCCGGTTGAGCAAGGGGTCCAAGGTAAGCCGCTCAATTAAACGAGAGATGATCTCCAGGGGTTACAACCTGCTGATCAAGTCCATGTTCTTCACCCCTTTCCAAGACGCTCAATGCGGGTTCAAGGCCCTGACCCGGCAGACCGCCAAAGCTATTGTGCCCCACATCAAGAACAACAACTGGTTCTTCGACACTGAGTTGCTGATAATCGCCGCCAAGCGGGGCTACCGCATCAAGCAACTTCCAGTCAAGTGGGACGACGACCCTGCCAGCACTGTCAACATCCCTGGGACCGCCGCCGAGGATATAAAGGGGCTGCTGAGGCTGCGGCTTGGCGGCATCCCGCCGGTTGCCTCTCCGGCCAATCACTGCCTGCCCTGAGACATACAAACGGCCCCGCTAGGCCGGGGCCGTTCATAAATCGCATCCGATTTGAGGGACCCACCCCCTACGAGTGTTATCCCCCGGAGTGGACCTTACCCTTCTAGAGAGCGGCTACCTGCTGTCGAAGAGCGTCAAGCTCTTCAATCAACTGGGCTTTGGTTTTTCCCTGGCCGTTTGCTTCACTGACCAAGGTGAGGGCCTTTTCCTCAATCTCCGGCAGCAGCGACTGGACTAGGTCTTCGTCCAATTCGGCTGCGACGGACGGATAGCCAGCCCGTTGTATCATGGCCTTAAGTTTCCCGGCCTTAAACTGGTCCAAGGTCCACCGCAGAGTCTCGCCCGAGGTGGTGACGTCCCAATAAATGCGGACGTCCTGGTTCCGCGGCCCGTAGTGGTAGTGAGGAGCATTCTCGAAGCAGTCGAAGGCCAACAACTCGATTTCCTGGCCAGCGACGTCCGACATCACGTGTATCGCCATGCCGCGGTCGTTTATCTGCGGCAACTCCCGGTACTCCAAGCCAAAGCGGATGTTGCCAGCCTCGAACATATAGTCGCCTCGGTTGTGGACCACAACCCGGCGTCCTTCCCGGGCCATGTTTCGGGCAGTGGACTCGAGCTCGTCCAGCGTTGCCTCTGAAACCGGGTTAGCCTCCAGGTTGTCCGCCAAATCTTCGTAACCGGAGCGGCGCACCATGGCGGCGAGGTTGTTGCGGACGTTGCCTATGGTCCAGCCTAGCGGGTTGCCTGCGGTGGTCTTGTCCAGATGCAATCGGATGTTAAGGTTCTCCGGCCCGTAGTGATAGTGAGGCGCTTGGTCGAAACAATCGAACCGAAGAATCTCAGTGTCGTGGCCGTCCACTTCGGAATAAACCTGAACACACATGCCCTGGTCGTCCATGATCTCCGCGCGATAGCTCATCGCGAAGTTTATCGGACCGGCGTCTATAACGGTACTGCCCTTTTCCATGTTGTCCTCCTATATTTCCTAATATTGGTGAGGTCTTGGGACTCCATCAACCCCAGGCTGGGAGTCAAACCCTTCTGGATGCTAGACTATTATCCCAATTCTCACCGCAAGACGCAACTATCACTCTATGACCGAGACCTTTGCGTAACTTGTCACTCCGACCCAACTTGTCATTCCGACCGGAGGGAGGAATCTAAGGCGTTGGGCCAGAGTAGTCGCGTCGGTCCAGCTACAGACCCAGTGCTTGCTGACATAGGTTTGAGATTCCTCACGGAGTTTATCCTGAGAGCAGCCGAAGGGCTTCGCTGCGTTCGGAATTGCTGATGGCTTTATGAAGGCCACGTATGCGGATGGAAATAGCTTATTTTCATAATAATGACAGGGGTGGGGGTTATGCAAAGGTCCCCTATGACCGGCTATAGTATCGAGTTTCGCTGGCCTTATCGGTTGCCCCATAAAGAGTGGCCCCTGTTATTCTACCGGTGCCGCAATGGTCATCAGATCACAGGTTGCCTCAGCGGGTCGTTGAGTATCCGGTCCGGTTGGAAGTTATCCGGATAGTTAAGGCTTTTATTCTTATCTTTCAGCGGTGAAACCCGGAAGGCGTGCGTGCGTAAGGCAAGTTCCCTCGATTTCCTGGAATACGGCTCTCGGTTCTTGTTTTTGTGCCTGCTTTTAGCGATTTTCACGTCAAGCTGCGGGGTCGGGTCACCGCCTTCTCTCATTCCCTCTGCAACGGCTGCCCGAGCAACAAGAACGGCGGCAACTCCGGTTGCCACTGTCGAAACCCCCGCCACTCTTGCTTCCACGCTAACCCAAGGGTCCACACCGTCTGCAACGCCAACGACCGCAACCACTCAAACCCCGGCCACGGGGTCGACGGCTACGCCGACGCCGGTTCCTTCGCCGACACCCACACCAGCACCGACTCCTTTGCCGACACCCACACTGACGCCGGTTCCTTCGCCGACACCCACACCAGCACCGACTCCTTTGCCGACACCCACACCGACGCCGGTTCCTTCGCCGACACCCACACCGACGCCGGTTCCTTCGCCGACGCCCACACCGACGCCGGTTCCTTCGCCGACGCCCACACCAGCACCGACTCCTTCGCCGACGCCCACACCAGCACCGACTCCTTCGCCGACACCGGTGCCTTCGGCAGGGCCGGTACTCATCGAATGCATATTTTTCGATGGGGTGGTGCCTCGCAGCGAAGCCGATGAGTACGTGCAGATAGCGAACCTGGGAGGCGCCACTGTCGATTTGACCGGGTGGAGGCTAGTGGATATCGACGATGGAAATCCTGAGTTTACTTTCCCATCGCATATTCTGAGTCCCGGCGGCCGGGTCCGGGTCTACACCGACCAAGTCCACCCGGAGTGGGGAGGATTTTCTTTCGGCAAGGGAACAGCTATCTGGTCCAACTCAACTCCGGACACGGCGGGACTGTTGGACCACTTGGGCGCTCAGGTTTCAACCAAGAGCTACCCGCCGGGTTGTGAGTGAGATGATTGATTCGAAAGCCTACAAGCCGCTCTCGTGGAACACCTTGGCCCGTTCTACCAACTCGCTTACCGTGTTCTTCATGTCGGCAATCTGCCGGGCGTTCACTGTTCGTTTGATGACGCCCGGCACGCCGGTGACGAATGAGCGGTCCGGGATGGCGGTCCCGGACAGGACCACTGAATTGGCCGCTATCAGGCATTGGCGGCCCAATACCGCGCTAAAGAGGACGGTGGCGTTATTGCCTAGCAGGGAACCCTCCCCGACCCGGTCGCAGTGCACCACCACACAATGTCCGACGCTGACCCGGTCCTCTATCACCAATCCGTCTCCATGGACCACCGATCCTTCCTGAATGTTGACATAATTGCCAATAACGATTGGTTTGGAACCGTCCCCCCGGATGGTAACCCCAGGCCAAATGCTAGAATACTCCCCGATTTCCACATTGCCTACGACGTAAGCAAACTCACTGACCCAAGCGGTGCCGGCCACCTTGGGGGACCGGTCTCCCAGTGTTCTGATCAAATCGCGCCTCCCCGGCAAACTGAAAGGTCATCTTACGACAAGCTTAAGCCAGCAGTATTATACCGGCTGTATGGAACGGTTCTAGTCTGGGGGGAGTTCGTTTAGACCGAGCGCAACGCTCGGCGGGCCGCTAGGTCCAGTTCTCTGTCGATAATGGCCCGGCGTTTGTCGTACTGGCGTTTGCCCCGGGCCAGGGCTATTTCAACCTTGGCCACGTGACCTTTAATGTATAGGCGCAGGGGCACGATGGTCAGGCGTTTTTCGGCAACCTGGCTGGCTAAAGCAGCTATCTGGTCTCGATGCAACAGGAGTTTGCGGGGCCTTCTGGGGTCGTGATTATTGATACTGGCTGGATCGTAGGGTGCGATATAAGTGTTTACCAGCCAGAGCTCGTTGTTTTGCGGCCTAGCGTAACCGTCTCTGAGGTCAACTTTTCCCGCCCGTATCGATTTGATCTCAGTACCGGTAAGCACCAGCCCGGCTTCGTAACGGTCGAGAATCTCGTAGTTAAAGAACGCCCGCCTGTTGCTTGCCGCGGCCCGGTTGCCGGTCTTCGGATCGGATGCTTTCTTCTTGGCCACAGGTTAGCCGCCCTGAGCTATCTGCTCATTAAGGATTTCAATGGCCAAGTCCAATTGAACATCTTCAGACTCATCCTCGTGTCGTTCTTGTACCACGTCCGGCGCGATTCCCTCACCCTCGATTTGTATGCCGCCGGGAGTGAACCACTTGGCCACGGTGAAATTGACTCCGGACCCGTCGGAGAGGGGCCATAGGTTGTTGACGCTGCCTTTACCGTAAGTAGTGGCGCCAATGACGGTGGCCCGGTCGTTGTCCATGACGGCGCCGACGAAAACCTCGCTGGCGCTGGCGCTGAACTCGTTGACCAGCACCACCATGGGAATAGTCTTGGCCTTGCCCCCCTGTTTCACCTTCCAATCGGTGCGGTTGCCTTGGGCGTCTATTTGGTAGAGCACAAGACCGTCATCTATGAACTGGCTGGTCACCTCCACCACCGTCGACAGGAGCCCGCCCGGATTGTTTCTCAAGTCGACCACCAGACCTACTCCCTTGGACCGTTCGAACCGCTCCAAGGCTTTCTGGAGCTCCTCGCTGGTGGTGCCGGTGAAGCTGAACAACTGCAAGTGACCAATACGGCCCACCTGCATCAACAAACGAACGCTCTCCAACGGGATAACACCTCGGACTATTGTGAGTAGCTCCGGCTCACTGCTGTTGCGGTGAAGCACCAACAACCGGACCGAGGTGCCCTTCTCCCCCCGAATTTTGGATACCGCCTCTATCAAGCTGATGCCTTGAGTGGTCTCCCCTTCGATCTCCAGAATCACATCACCGGGACGGATCCCCGCTTTGTCGGCCGGGGTATCGGGCATGGGAGCCAGAATAGTAATCCGCCCGTCACGCAAGCCTACCTCGGCCCCGATGCCCTCAAAGAAACCCTGAATGTCTTGAGACTCCAAGGAGAATTGGTTGGGGTTTAGGAACGCTGCGTAGGGGTCGTCCAAGGCCCGCATCATGCCGCTAATGGCTCCGTCGCTGAGCTGTTGCGGGTCGAGGTTCCCTCCCTCGATATGCTCGCGCTGCAACAGCCGCCACACTTCCGCCACCCGCTGGAATTCCGCGGGCAGTGCTTCCAGGGCGGCGTCCGTTGCCGATTTGCTGCTCGCGCCGCTCCCGCCACAAGCCACGGCCGCAAGCAGCGCCATCACGAAGATGGGAAATAAAGCAACTGTCCAACGCATTCGAGATTTAGTCACGGGTGTGGGCTCCATGAGGAAACGATCGCCGCCGCCGGCGGCTCAACCGCTTTGGTCAATTGTATCACAAGGCGCTCCTATTCTCGGTTTAACGCCGGGCCTCGGGCGGACCCCAAGACTTTGCGCCCCTGTCGTAGGCCCGCCGCATCATCGACTCCACTGTCGGCTCTCCCCCTTTCGCAACCATTACCTCAATGCCACCTCTTCCTTGACAAGCCCGAAGGCCAATACCCAAACTGAAACCATGTTGCCCATGTCCCCCGCCAAAAGCCTTCCTCGACCTCCCTTCGTCCACGGCGAAGCGCCGTGGACGAAGGGCCTGGGTCCGCGACCGCCCACCGGCCATGCCGGGCCCGCTTTCGCGAAGGGGTATTTCAGCCCCACGGCCGATTCGTTCCTTATTTGTTCCAAACAAGAAACGAATCCGGCCCGAGCCCGGTCCCCGCAAAAATCTAAGGCGCACCCCAGGGTCTGGGCAACGTTGACACTAAGAAATGCTACTGCTAGGATGGCAACAAGCTCTCCGATAAGCAGGTATAGATTGGTTGGAATCGCCGCTTTTGGTGGTTACGTTCCACGGTACCGTCTCGGTGCTGAATCTTCGGGTTGGAACTCGTTTCAAGAGCGGTCCATTGCCAACTTCGACGAAGACAGCGTGACTATGGCAGTTGCCGCCGGGGTGGACTGTCTGCGCGGCCAAGACCGGCAGGCGGTGGACGGCCTGATTTTCGCTACTACTACCCCTCCTTACGCCGAAAAACAGTGCGCCGCGATAATCGCTGCGGCCTTGGACCTGCGCCGCGACATATTTGCCGCCGACATAACCGACGTCCTTCGGGCCGGGACCACTGGGCTGAAAGCGGCCTTGGACTCCGTGGCTGCCGGCTCCGCCGGCAAGGTATTGGTTATTGCCAGCGACAACCGTCCCAGTGCTCCCCGGAGCGACACGGAACGAAACTTAGGTGACGGCGCCGCGGCTCTATTGGTGTCCCAAGACGGAGTCATAGCCAACCTGGAGGGGTTTCACTCTATCACCGAGAATATGCTGGATTCTTGGCGCTCGGCAGGGGACCCCTTCGTCCGTTCCTGGGAGGACCGGTTCGCCGCTGAGGAGGGGTTGGCTCGCATCTTGGACGAGGCCATCTCGGGATTCCTCCAAAAACAGGGTCTAAATCCTCAAGACGTAGCCAAGATCGCCCTTTATGCGCCCGACGGCCGCCGGCACAGCCAGTTGGCCAAGGGAGCGGGATTCGCGCCGGAGCAGGTGCAGGACCCTTTATTTGGCAGGATGGGCAACACGGGAGCAGCCTTTCCGCTGATGTTGCTGGTAGCTGCCTTGGAAGCGGCAGGCCCCGGTCAATTGCTGTTGACCGTGTCTTATGGTGATGGGAGTGACGCATTGGGATTCCGGACCACCGAAGCTATCGCGACCCTTGCCCCCCGCATGGGCGTGATTGGGTACCTTGAAGCCAAGCAACAACTGAACAGCTACGAGACCTACGCCCGCTGGCGGGAGGTTTGGGTCACCGACGCCGCTGCGCGGCGGCCGGTTGCTGCTCCGCCCTCGGTCACAGCGCTTTGGAGAGAGAGCGACAAAAACCTTCGCCTTTACGGCGCCACCTGCAATCAATGCGGCTACGTTCAGTACCCTGGGCAGCAAGTATGTGTTAATTGCCGGACACGGGACGACTCCACACCCGTGCGTCTCAGCGACCGCGGGGGCAGCGTTTTCACTTACTCCATGGATTATCTGGCCGGCACTATCGACTCGCCTTTGGTGGTCGCCGCAGTGGACTTCGATGGCGGCGGACGTATGCTCTGCATGATGACCGACCGGGAGTTGAATGAAGTGAAGATTGGGATGCCGGTGGAGATGAGCTTTCGCAAGCTTCGGGTGGTTAACGGGATTCACAACTACTATTGGAAAGCCGTGCCCCGGCGTTCAGCAGGGTCTTTCAGTTGTCGAAAATGTCATTCCGAGCCGTAGGCGAGGAATCTAAAAGCCTTCAGCAAGAACTTGGTCCGAGTATCTAAAAAGGGAATGTAGTCAAGGACTTTAGACCCCTCGTTCTGCTCGGAGCTTGCCCCAGCATAGGCCGGGGCGACAATTGAAAGGCCCTGGGCGTTCAGCACTCTGATTTAAGCGGAGCAAACTTTACATAATGGAGGCGGATGATGACCGGCATCAAGGACCGAGTGGCTATTATCGGAATGGGCTGCACCAAGTTTGGGGAACGTTGGGACGCCAGCGCAACGGATTTGATGGTTGAGGCGGCCTACGAGGCATTCGATGACGCCGGCATTGAGGCAAAGGATGTCCAAGCCGCTTGGCTGGGGACGGTCAGCTCCTTCCGCACCGGACAGCCTTTGGCGGAGGCGTTGAAGTTGGATTATATTCCCATCTCACGGGTGGAGAATGCTTGCGCCACCGCTACCGATGCTTTCCGCAATGCCTGCTACGCCGTCGCGGCGGGGGTCTACGATATTGTGCTTGCTTTGGGCGTGGAAAAGCTCAAGGATTCAGGGTTTTCCGGCCTGGCCATTCCCGAGGCCCCCGGATCGGATGTGACGCCGCCGGCGCCGCCTCCATCCCAGTTCGCCATGGCGGCCACCCGCTATCTCCATCAATACGGCATTCCTTTTGAACGGGGCAAGCAGACCTTGGCCATGATCGCCAGTAAGAACCACCACAACGGCACCCTGAGCCCCAAAGCTCACTTCCAACGGGAGGTGAGCACCGAACAAGTGGTCAACGCCCCCATGGTCGCTTGGCCCTTGGGCCTCTTCGACTGCTGTGGAGTCAGCGACGGAGCGGCGGCGGCGATCATTACCACGCCCGAGATCGCCCGCACCTTCCGTGACGACTATGTGTTGGTAAAGGGTTTGGGTCTGGCCGTGGGCGCTTTCGGCACTATCCGTAATGATTGGGACTTCGTTCACTTCCCAGAGACGGTGCGGGCGGCCCAGGCATCCTACCAGGAAGCCGGCATCGTCAACCCTCGGGAGGAGTTGGACCTAGCCATGGTCCACGACTGCTTCACCATCACCGAGCTGATCATCTACGAGGACCTGGGCTTCAGCCCCAGAGGCCGGGGCAGTGAGGACGTGGATGCGGGGACCTTCAGCCTGGAAGGGGAGCTTCCGGTTAATACCGACGGCGGCTTGAAATGCTTCGGCCACCCCATCGGGGCCAGCGGCATCCGGATGATCTACGAGGTTTACAAGCAGCTACAAGGCAATGCAGGACCCCGCCAACTGAAAAACCCCAGCCTGGGCCTCACCCACAACTTGGGCGGAAGACCCGGCTCCTTCACCTGCTCGGTGGCTGTATTCGGCGCCCGCGACTAACCGGCCCCCTTGGGCTGGGGAGCAAGTCATGAGGGCCATCGACCTGCCGCGCTGACAGTTCACCATAGACGGTCCGACAAACTCGGCGTGAAAAGACGTAAGACAGATTGTCAACAAAGCCGGGCCGGGTCTAGGACGCAGTGAGTGGGCGGGGCGTCTTGGCCGCCAATATAAACAAGACCCCTAGCAACAGCATAATCCCGGCATAGTAGAACGAGGCCTTTGTCCCGAACTCCGAAACGAGCACCCCCGCAATGATCGGGGACGGGATGGTTAAGACCTGGCTGAAGACGCTCATTACGCTCATGGTGGTTCCCTGCACTACCGTCGCCGACACATCCATGACGGCGGCTGTGGCGATGTTCCCTGTGCCGTAGAAAAAGAGTCCCATGACGGCAACCACCAAACCCAATTGAAGGCTGGAATCAGCCCAAGGCAAGACCAGGTACAACACCCCTAAAGCCGTGAAGGCAGGCAGCAGCACCGTTTTGCGGCTGAAGTTGTCCGATACGATTCCCATTACCGGTTGAGAAGCTACTCCCATCAAATGCAGCAGCATCAGATAAAATCCGAGCCAAAAGGAAGAGTAGCCCAGGTCATCAACAATGTAGATGGGCAAAAACGTCAACATGCTGAGCCGGCCCATGCCCATCAAGGCACTGGCGATCATGATTGCGTGAACGCTGCGTTGCCGCAGCATATCCTTGACGCCGCCCAGATAATCGCGAAAGCTCGGTCCGGGCGCTTCCTCCCGGTAAATGGAACTCAGGCTGCGCCACAGGATAATCGCCATGATCACCGCGGGCAACAAATGGAACTGCATGAGGTGCTGCCAGCCTACCGTCAGCAATAACGCACCGACACACAGTGGAGCGATAGTGTCTCCCACGCTGGCGCCGACGCCATGGATCGCCAGGGCCATGCCCCGCCGTTCGGGGAAACGAGAGGACAGGGAGGCGACCGAAGCAGGGTGCCACGCCGCCGAGGCCACCCCCACCAAGCCCATAGCCAGGACAACCCAAACATAGCTGGGAGCCCGCGCCGCAAAGAAATAGGCCACGCCGCCGCAGACCAGAGCAAAGGCCATTATCAAGGGCCGGTACTTCGTAAAGGAATCCGCCAGATACCCTGAGGGCATCATTAGAATGCCGCCCAACGCCCCCCGCGCCGTAGAGAGTCCGCCCACCTGCACGTCGTTGAGCCCGAAGGCCGCCTTGATTGACGGGAGGATTATCAGGAAGAGTTGCTGATACCAGTGAATCGCTGCATGACCCAGAAACAGAGAACCTAGGAGGAACCTCCGCCGCGTTTCCAACTGCGGTTTAGCCTCGATATGGGTTGTCATAAACACTAATCCAAATAATTCTCAAAATTGGCCGAAATCGGTTTCCCAAAACCTTGAATTATCAAGAATGCCGCTGCTATAACCGAAGATAACATAAGCTGTTGCCGCCTGGTATGGAGGTTGCGTGGCGTCGAGACCCGAGGTAGTTCAGGTTTCGGGGAGAGGGACCAACGTCGATTTTACCATTGATGATTCCGCGCCCTTCGACCAAGTAACCCGGAGGCTGCGGAGATACCTGGTGGAAAACCGCGGGTTGTGGTCCAAGGGCAGTATCAGCGTCAACGCGGGCCGGTGGATACTCTCTCAGGAACAACTGGGCCGGATCAAGCAGCTCATCGAGTCCGAGTCGGGCCTGACCGTGAGCCGGTTCTGGTGCCTGCCGGAGAACCTGGACTGGGCCAATTACGACAGCAACGGCACGGGAAGGGTGGATTCCGTCGCCGCAGGATTGAGTCTCAAGCAAGAAAATGCCGGACCTATCGGGGTGGGGCCTCCGGCGCAGTCCAAGCTCAAGGAGCCCAAGTCCGGGAGTTCCCCCAAGGGCTTGCCTACCGAGGCGTTGTTTGTTAAAACCACCTTTCGCTCTGGAGAATCGATCCACTACCCCGGCAATGTGGTGGTGCTGTCCGACGTGAACCCGGGCGCTGAAATCTTGGCCGAGGGCGACATTGTAGTGTTCGGGAGTCTCCGAGGACTGGCCCACGCCGGCGTTGAGGGAGACACAAAAGCTACGATTATCGCCCTTGAGTTGGACTCGCCACGGATCCAGATAGGCCCTTACACCGGCTTGGCCCCGGCAACCGGTCCAAGGGCCAAATCTAAGACGACAGGCCCTAAGATAGCTTTCGTGCGCCGGCGCAACATTTACGTAGCGCCATTTGCAGGACGGTTCGCAAGATACGGCAGAGGGATACTGTATGACGGGTAGGACCATAGTTATAACTTCCGGCAAGGGTGGGGTGGGCAAGACTACTGCCACGGCTAACATAGGCACCGGCTTGGCCATGCGCGGCCATAGAGTCGTGGTGATCGACACCGACATCGGCCTGCGCAATCTGGACGTGGTCATGGGCTTGGAAAACCGCATCGTCTACGATTTGGTAAACGTGATCGAAGGCCACTGCAAAGCCCATCAAGCGATGATCCGGGATAAGCATAAGTACGAGTTATTCCTGATTCCGGCGGCCCAGACCCGCGACAAGAACAGCGTGGACCCCCAGCAGTTGCGGGAGCTATGCGCCCAGTTGGAGACTGAGTTCGATTACGTTCTCATGGACTGCCCCGCCGGGATCGAACAGGGCTTCAAAAACGCTGTGGCCGCCGCCACCGAAGCTATAATAGTTACCACTCCCGAAGTTTCGGCTATCCGTGACGCCGACCGGGTGATCGGGTTGCTAGAAGCAGCGGAGCTGCACCGGCCCAAGCTGATTATCAACCGGATCAATCCCGAAATGGTTATGCGCGGCGACATGATGGACCAAAGGGACGTAGTAGATTTGCTGGCGGTGGATGTGCTTGGCTTGGTGCCCGCCGATGAGAGGACCATCACCGCGGCTAACCGGGGTGTTCCGGTGGTCCACGACAAGAAGGCTCCTTCCGGCGCCGCCTTTCTACGGATTGCGGCCAGGGTGGATGGAGACGAAGTGCCCTTGGTCGACGTAGAGGCCAAATCAAACTTCCTGAGCAAGTTCAAGGGACTCGTAGGTTTGAACGGGAGCGCCTATTCACATGCTTGAATTTTTGCGGTGGTTGCTCCACCAACGGGAGCTGGACAAGGACCGGGAACGCACTAAAGACACTGCCCGGCAGCGGCTGCGCTTGGTCTTGATGCACGACCGGCTCGACTTGGCGCCGGAGAAAATGGAGGCCATGAAGCGGGAGATTTGGCAAACGGTGTCCCGCTACATGGTGGTAGAAGACGACTTCATGGAGTTTGAGGTGCGCCGCTTGGACGAGCTAATGGTCCTAGTCTCCAACATACAGGTCAAAGAGTTGGACCGGCTGGCTACCGCTACATAGTATCGCCCCTTGTCTAGCGCGGCAACGGCGTGCCCAATTCCGGGTTTGCGTCCTATACCGGCCTACTGCTTGGCGGCCCCGGACAAGCAACAATTCCCCTTGCCCTTCTCAGGACGATTGCAAAGTCCGAAAAGACGCCTATCTTCATTACCGCTTTCGTGGTAATCCAGGTTGGACTGGATCGGTGTGTGTCCCTCTCCGTCAAAGTTGGGCAACTTCGCATTCCTCCTGACGCTTATTGAACAAAAGGCTCGCCACGCCGTATATTTGTGGGGACACCGGAGGAGGCAGGATGATCGAAACGCAAACCGTTATTATAGGCGGCGGCATCGCCGGCGCCTCAACAGCCTACTACCTGGCCCAACAGGGACGCCAAGTGACATTGCTGGAAAGAGGAGAGGTCGCTTCCGAAGCTTCTGGAGTCAATGCCGGGGGCCTGGGTGGATTGGGTTGGGGCCGCCTCCCCAACCTCCAGTCCTATCTCACCATGGGAAGTTTGGAGCTATTCAAAGCCTTACAGCTAGACTCGGGCTATGACATTGAGTTTCGCCAGTCGGGAGCTCTTCGGTCTATTCACACCGAAGAGCAGTACGACTTCGTGCGGGATAATGTTTTGCGCCTCAGGTCTCAAGGGTATACCCCGGAGTTGCTCACTGCCAGGGAGGCCCGGACCATCGAACCGGCGGCGAATTCGGAACTGCCGGGGTTCGTCTACCTGCCCGGCCGCGGGCAGGCTGACCCGGTTAAAGCGACCCAAGCCTTCGCCGCAGCCGCTCGCCGGTGCGGCGCCCAGGTCCTTGATGGGCACGAAGTCACTGCTCTCAAGCAAACAGGAGATCGAGCTTGGCGGTTGGAGACAACCCAGGGGCATTACCAGGCCGAAGCGTTGGTCTTGGCGGCGGGCGCTTGGTGTCGTCCCCTGGGAGCGCTGTTGGGCCTGGATATTCCCATTCTGCCGGTGCGCGGTCAGATGTGGTCAACCCCGAGTCTTCCTCCAAGATTGTTCCACGTAATCGGGTCCGCTGAATCGGAGTTCCACTGGAGCCAGACCCCAGGGAACGACGCGCACACCCCGCCGGAGTTGACTCACCGGGAAGAAATGCGGCTCACCCGGCACTTGTACGGACGTCAGAGGAAGACCGGAGAAATAATCTTCGGCGGAGACCGCCAGTTGGTTGGCTACAACAAGACCCCGGATGCCGCCGGAATCGAGGTGAACCGGGGTCAGGCCACCGAGGTCATTCCCGCGCTGCGAGAGATCCCAGTGAGCCGGACCTGGGCGGGAATGATGCCGTTTTCTTTGGACGGCAAACCATTGATCGGCAAAATCCCCCAGCTAGAGAACCTCTACATCGTCGGCGGTATGGCCTCCTCCGGGTTTGGCCGGGGCCCCATGGCTGGGAAGCTCCTAGCGGATTACATCCACACCGGACACCGGCCCCAGGCCCTAGCTGAAGCCGACCCTGCAAGATGCGTGGTTTTCTTGGAGAAGTCATAAAGCGCGCACTCCCGGCCTTGTTGGCAAAAGGCAATTTTCAAATCCTCAAGACCCTTTCAGGAGGCAACCATGCGCTTGGTGCTCACTAACTGCAACCTCATTGACTGCGTCACTGCGGTCCCCCTCTCCCAAGCCAGTGTGGTAATCGAAGCCGGGCGTATCGTCGAGGTAATGGACGGCCAAAGGTCGCCGGACACTCGCGACGCTCGGGTCATCGACCTCGATGGGGCCTATCTCTTGCCCGGACTCTGGGATGTCCATATTCACCCGGAGTACCTGGCCTCGCCGAGGCAGACTGTTGCGGAGTGGACGGCCCGCTTCGGCCAAGGCTTGATGCAGGGATTAACTGAAGCCGGCGTAGTGGGAGTTCGCACCGGCGGCGCAGCTCACTTCATGGACGTAGCTTGGAGGCGGACTTTCGATTCCGGCCAAATAGTGGGGCCCCGGGTCTTCGCCGCCGGCCAGTTCCTCACCACCACCGGCGGCCACTTCCTTGCCTCTGGCCACGCTCGGGAATGCGATGGCCCCTATGGTTTCGTCGAGGCTGTCCGGGACCAGATCAAGAACGGGGTCGACCACATCAAGCTCAACTTGAGCGGAGGGGTCATGGGACCCTCCTGGGACCGGCATTGGCACTCTTTTTTGCTGCCTGATGAACTGGAAGCGGCGTTCGCTATCAGTCACCAGCGGGAGTACAAAGTGATGGCCCACGCCACCAACCCGGAAGCGGTTAAATCCGCCGTCGAGTTGGGAGCCCACACCGTGGAGCACGGTTACATCATGAATGAGGAATGCATCCAGGGGTTGCTGGAAAGCAACGTATGGTACGTGCCCACCCTGTCCATAACTCACTTGACGCCGGAGCAAGCTACCAGCGAAGAAGAACGGCAATGGGTGGAGCGGCGGCGGATGCCTCTGGACTTGATTCAGCGTGCGGATGCGGCAAGCGGCGCTCACAAGAGTTGGTTCAAAAGCGCCCTTGACGCCGGGGTAAAAATGGCGCTGGGGTCGGATGTGGTGCCTTTGCGGGAGTCGGCTCTGCTGGAGATGGGCCTATGGGTCAAAGACGGCGCCACTCCATGGCAGGCCCTGCTAGCGGCTACCCGGAACGCTGCCGAGCTTTGCGGCGTGGGGAAGGACCTTGGCACCGTGGAGACAGGCAAGTTGGCCGACCTCATCGCAGTAAAGGAAAATCCGCTGGAGGACGTCAATAACCTTCGCCGCCTACTGCTGGTTATCAAAGAAGGCCGGGTGGTTTCTGACAAGCGCTGATCCTAGCCAAACGTTGTCACTTGGACCGCTTTAGATAGAATCTACGTCCACTTGGCGTGGAGAAGCAACGCTAAAAATAGAAGTCAACCATCGTGTTCCCATCCCTCGGGTAAGCAATCAGTGTTCCAAGTTCGCGGAATGCCTGGCCTTCAACTCCGGAATGACATCTCTAGCTATTCTCTCGAACATTGGCGTTTGCTCGTCCCGCATCGGGTAGTAAAGACCGATATCCGATACGCCCAGGTCGATGAAGCGTTGAGCCGTATCGGCAAAGACCTCCTCCGACTCGTAATAGTTGAACAGCCCGCCGCTGGTCCGCGCTCCTGTGTCAAACATCAAGTAAGAACGCCGCAACGAGGTTGGGTCCCTTCCGATGGCCGAACAATTCTCGTCGATTGACCTGAGTCGACTGTGTGTTTCCTCCAACTGTGTCTCGATGGTATCGGCAAAGCTGATGCTGTTCCAAATATCCGCGTATCGAGCTGCGTGCTTCAACATACGCGGCGCCATTCCTGCGATCATGATGGGCGGACGGGGTTGTTGCAGCGGCCGCGGGTTCATTATGGCGTCATTGACCTCGTAAAACCGGCCTTTATAGGTGGTGACCTCGTTTGAAAGCAATTGGTCCACGATCTCGACGTACTCTTCAAACCGCGCCACCCGTTCCTTGGCGTTCCAGTTGGGGATGCCCATCATCTGGTACGACGGGTCCACGGTGATTCCCACACCCAGACCCAGTTCGAGGCGACCGTTGGAAATGTGGTCCATAGTGAGTGCTTGACGCGCCAGCATTGCCGGGTTTCTAAGCGGAATTTGAGTTACGCATGTCGTGATTCTTATCTTTGCGGTTTCTCTGGCCATTGCTGCCAAGAGGGTCCATGTCTCGAACCAAGGACTTGGCGGGTTGCTCCAATCTACAAAATGATCTGCCAACCCGATGAGATCGAAACCCAATTCCTCAATATATTTGTAGCGTTCCAGTAATTCGTCCCAAGACGCGTTTGGCAATGTTTGAGCCATAAATCGCAGCGGATGAGTCATCGTTAAAACCTTTCTTGGTATAGCAATTCAGCGGTTAAAAGCAATCCCAGACGATTGTACAGACGGCTTCGAAACCCCGTCAAACATCCTACCCCAGCCCGCAGGGTCTTTTAATTGTCACCCCCGGCCTACGCCGGGGCAGGCTCTGAACGGAGTGAAGGGTCTAAAATCGCTCTTGCAAGTCAAGGCCGATTCTCCGATCAAGACTTTTAGATTCTTCGTCGCAAGCTCCTCAGAATGACGTTACCGGGGGTTACTGCACCACTCCAATATGAAAACTGAAACACCCTAACCCGGCCCGAGGACTCCTTTGCGGAGACCCGCGTCTTTAGAGCCGCTTTCTCGTTTACATTGCCAGAGTAGCTGCACTCAACATATAATCCTTGAGGCGAGAGTCGGTAAAACAAGTCCACCTACGGAGCCGCTCGGTGAAAGCAACCGTGAGGCTCCGCCCCGGACCGCCGTGCCAATTGGTCAAACCACAGTGCATCATGGGAACATCTGGATGTCGTATCCTATGAAGAAAGGGTTGCTATGCCGGACAACAAGCTAGTCATCGGCAATGTGGAAATCACCTCTTTTTCCGACGGACTCTTGGAGTTTGATACGTGTAACTTCTTCCCGTCCATACCCGAAGAAAACTGGACTCCCCACAAAAGCCACTTAACCGGGGAAGGCACGATCCGCCTCAACCTTGCCTGCTTCTTGATGCGCTCCGACGGGAAGACCATCATCGTGGACACAGGACTGGGTCCGAAACCGGCGGATGCTCCCGAGACACCCTGGGGAGAGCTTCTAAACGACTTCGAGTCCAAGGGTGTCAGGCCGGAGGAGGTAGACATGGTAGTCATGACTCACCTGCACCGGGACCACGTTGGTTGGAACCTTAAATCTCGCGAGGGCAAATACGAACCCACTTTTCCCAACGCCCGTTACTGGCTGAGCGCCGGAGACTGGGCAGCTTGTCACGACCCCGCTCTTCAGCCGGACCGGTTTCCCAACGCCCCTCAATGTGTATGGCCCCTTGAAGACCTCGGTCTCGTCGAGTTTATGGAAGGCGAGCAGACGCTGACCAGTGAGCTAACCAGCCTGCCGACTCCCGGCCACACCCCTGGACACATGAGCATCATGATCAGTTCTCAGGGAGAGCGCGGCCTTATTCTAGGCGACGTGCTGCACAGCACGGTGCAGGTCGATGAGACGGATTGGGTGTCCAGAGCGGATATCGACCCCGCTCAGACCCGCATTACCCGCCGCGCCCTGATGGAACGCCTGGAATCGGAAGGGTTCCCCGTAGCGGCGGTTCACATGGCGGCGCCAGGGTTTGGCAAGATAGTGCGCCTGCAGGGGCGCCGGGTTTGGCAAGCCCTGTAGCCGAGCGGAAATTCAATGAACGGGTGGGGTACGGGTTAGAAACCTGCCCGTCACTCCCGAAAAGACCCGGGCGGCTATTCACGGTGAGGATGCCCTGCGGCGCGCCTAGGAGAGGCAGCAGTAGACTCTAGCCCCTTCAACAGCCAGGCTTCTATTCGAATATCTTGACACCCAGGGCCTTGGGTCGGAAGTCGTTGACGATGTTGTCCGCCGGACAGGCGGATATGCCGGCGAGGATGTTCATTTCAGCCCGCATGTCTATGTGATCGCCCTTTTTGGCAGTGGGGACCTTACGAGTAATCACGCCCTTCTCGTCCCAGCTAACGTTCATAAAGACGTTAAAGATGTCTCCTATATCGTCTCCGGTCAGTCCGTAAGGCTGCAGGGCCTCCTCCAGGTTCTCCTGACAACTGCGGTCTTGGGCGCCCGCGCCCCTTAGGTCCAGCATCCTTCGGCTGCACCTGGCGCCCTGGTTGCCCCAGTGGTTCTTCACCGTGTCCTCCAGTACCGTCAGCATGACGTTTTCCCTGGGAGGTTTGGAGTAGAAATCCCTGAAGCTCCTGGCATCGCCGGTTTCCAAATATAGGTTGAGTGCCCACGACTGACCTACGTGGAACCACTCTTTGTAGTCATCAGCGTTGTAGAAAACGACATCGCCCACCTGATGGTCTTCCAGCAAGTAGATGCGAAGCACCTGGCCCCTTTTGACTTCGTATGCTTTCCCGTGTCTTGCCGGGACGATGTCGTCGACAATGACTTTGCTTTTCATGGCTAAGCTCCCAGGCGAGGTTTTCCAGATGACATAGTTTGCGCCTGAATGGATTGTGCCTCCAAGATGGGTCGAAGCTTAGCTCCATACCCTTGTACGGTCAATTCCGGCCAACCTCTCGCTCCAACATGACCTGGAAACAGCACTAGCTCTGATAGGCTTGTTCTCCGTGCTGAGATAGGTCCAGTCCTCGCTCCTCGTCTTCCTCCTTCACCCGTAGACCGATGGTGAACTTCAAAGCGAACAGGATGACCAGGGTGGTGACGAAGGCCCAAGCCCAGCCGACGCCGATGGCGCCCAGTTGGCGCAACACCTGTTCGCCTCGGCTTATGCCCTCGTTGGCGAAGTCGGACATTCCCAGACCAAACAAGCCAACGCCGACAAACACTCCGGTTGCCAGCATTCCCCAAGTCGACCCGATACCGTGGACCCCCCACACATCCAAAGAATCGTCCAGCCTGATCTTGTTCTTCAACCAGACCGCCCCATAGCAAAAGACGCCAGCGCCAAATCCAATCAGGATAGCGGGCATGGGTCCCACGAATCCCGACGCGGGAGTGATGGTAGCCAACCCGGCTACAGCTCCGGTAGCGACGCCAACCACGCTGACTTTCCCGGTAAACATCCAGGAGAGGAGGGCCCAAGTCAGGGCAGCCGTAGCCGCTGCGGTGTTGGTTACCACAAAGGCCGAGGTGGCGCTGCCTCCGGATGCCAGAGCGCTTCCCGCATTAAATCCGAACCATCCGAACCACAGCAACGCCGCTCCCAGCACTACGAATGGGATGTTGTGCGGCTCCATGGACTCCGAACCGTACCCTCGCCTTCTGCCGAAAACAAGCGCCGCCGCCAGCGCGCCTACTCCGGAGCTGATATGCACCACCGTGCCTCCGGCAAAATCCATGGCGCCCCAGCCGTTCAACCCCAACCAGCCGCCATCCCCCCAGACCCAATGGGCCAGCGGGGCGTATACGATAGTGGACCAAGCCACAATGAAAATCACGAAGGAACTGAACTTCATCCGCTCGGCGAATGCGCCGGCAACCAGCGCCGGGGTGATGATGGCAAACATCATCTGGAAGACCATGAAGGTCTGGTGAGGTATGGTCGGGGCATATCCATGAGGGTCGGCAAGCAACGGTGAAACACCGCGCAGAGCGACGTAGTCCAGCTTACCGATCACACCCCCTAGGTCCGGTCCAAAGGCCAGACTATAACCCCAAAGGATCCACACTACGCTGACCACGGCAATGGTGATGAAGCTGTGCATAATAGTGCCTAATACGTTTTTACCTCTTACCAGCCCACCGTAAAAAAACGCCAAGCCAGGAGTCATCAGTAAAACCAAGGCAGACGATGCGAGTATCCATGCTGTATCGCCGCTGTCCATGCTATACCCCGCCTTTCATGCTGCGTGACTCGTTGAAACGGACCTAATCCGCCATGATACCCGGCATAGACTATACTTGGGACGGCGAAAATGTCAATAAAGGCCGGATAACATGTCAGGGTCTTTCGGTTGTCACCCTGAGTCCGCCAGTGGCGGACGAAGGCTCTAAAATGCTATCGTATGCAATGCCCTCCATCTGCGGTGTAAAATTGAGCGAACCCACGAGACTCTAAAGTGAAACTCTAAAAGCTGAAAACTCTAAAACTGAATCCACTGTTGCTTGATCTTGTAGTAAAGACATGAAACAGGTCACTATCACGGCCATTCAAGCGAGGCGATTGGCGGTCCTCAAGCAGCGATTGGCCGGACCCCGGCCTCAGCCCACTCCCGATGGCATCATGGAGCTAATACGCGGCTTGGGATGTGTTCAAATTGACCCCATTCGTGCGGTGGAGCGAACTCAATACCTGGTCCTTTGGAGCCGTTTGGGCAACTATGATCCGGTGCATTTGGATACGCTCCTATGGGAGGATAAACGCCTCTTTGAGTACTGGGCCCACGCCGCATCCATTGTGCTAACTGAGAACTTTCAGATACATAGCTCCCAAATGGCGGCTGCTCATAGCGGAAACAATAAATGGGACCAACAGACCCGTAGCTGGCTCCGAGAGAACGATAACCTCCGTAAACGAGTGATTGACACCTTGGGGGAGAACCCGCCGCTGCCCGCAGCTCAAATCCAACCCCCTGATTCCACCCGGCCAAGGCCCGGCAGGCCCGGCGGCTGGGGCACCGGAACCGATGCCAGCCGGCTGCTTTCCCGTCTTTGGCAGCGGGGCGAGGTGGTGGTCGCAGGACGAAACGGTTTGCGCCGCTTTTGGACCTTGACCGACCGTTGGCTGCCGGACTGGACCCCCCGCGAGCCTCTATCGGAGGGCGAGATAGTTAGACGAGCGGCAGAAATATCACTGAAAGCCCTTGGCGTTGCCACACCGGCTCACATACGGAATCACTTTGTCCGCGGTCATTATGACGGACTGGACGATGTGCTGGCCGGCTTGGAAAGCGAGGGCCGGATAGCGCGGATCACCGTGGAAGGGAATGAGGGCCCTTGGCCGGGCGACTGGTATGTGCATGAGGAGGACCTTTCCAGTCTCGAGCGAATGGATGATAATTGGTTGCCGCGGACGGTGTTGCTATCGCCTTTCGACAATTTGATTTGCGACCGTGCTCGGACGTTGGCTATGTGGGACTTCGATTTCACTGTGGAGATTTACGTGCCGAAGGCCCAACGAAAGTACGGTTACTACGTAATGCCCATCCTCCAAGGGGACCGCTTGGTTGGTCGTATCGACCTCAAGATGGACCGGGCGGCGGGTACGCTGACGGCCATCGCTGTCTACGCCGAGGCTCAGTCCCAGGACGGTCCAGTGGCGGTGGAGGCCATAGCACAGTCGGTGGAAGAGCTGGCCCGGTTCCTTGGCGCCCATCGGGTGAAGTACGGACGCCGCAAACCCCAAGCATGGCGGTCTTACCTTCGCTCTGGCAAGGTCCATTCTACCCGATCCTAAGTGGCGGACTCACAACCTTATCACCTTGAATTGTAATTCCTTTACAAGGGGTCGTTATAAGGAGGCCATCGTATATGAGAAATAAGGCTTACTCTACTTTCGACCAAGCGGTAGCGGACATCCCCAAGGGCGCAACTATTATGTTCGCCGAATTCGGGGGAGTTGGGGCGCCCCAAAATCTCATTGCCGCCTTGCATCGTCAGGGGGCCGACAATCTAACCGGAATCTCCAATAACCATGGGGGAACGGACGGGAGAGTGGATGTGGGCACGTTGGTGGAGGCGGGGCGGATGAAAAAGATGATCTGCGCCTTCACTGCACCGACTCATCCGTCACGGATGACCCCCTTTGCTCGGATGTACAACGACGGGGAAATCGAAGGGGAACTGGTCCCCCAAGGGACCTTGGCGGAACGGATCCGTGCCGCCGGGTCGGGCATCGGCGGCTTTTACACTCCCACCAGCGTCGGGACCGAGTTGGCCGAAGGCAAGGAACACCGGGAGATTAACGGCAGGACCTACGTGCTGGAGCTTCCGTTGTTCGCCGACTACGCTTTCATACGCGCTTGGAAGGCCGACACCTTGGGCAATCTCCAGTTCCGTTTGACCCAGCGCAACTTCAATCCTATCATGGCGATGGCTGCCGATGTCACTATCGTTGAGGTAGAAAACGTTATCGTGCCGGCGGGCGAGTTGGACCCGGACCAAATCCACACCCCAGGAGTATATGTGGACCGCATCGTGCACATTCCCCCCGACGGCATCTGGGCCTGACAGCACGGACCATCCGATAGAATCTGGTTGCCGGATGATGAATATTTCGACGGAGAGTGGAGGCAATTTATGTCAGAGAAGCTGCGTTGTGGAATAGCGGTTCCCCAGGTTTTCCTTGATGGGCCGGTGGACATGCCGCTAATCGGCCGCTGGACTCGGCGGGCCGAGGAGTTGGGCTTCGAAAGTTTGTGGACCCTGGAGTCGATTACCGGGGACGTGCCGTTGCTGGAGCCGGCAACCCTGTTGTCTTATATCTCGGCCTTGACCCAGAGAGTGCGGCTGGGCACTTCGGTGATGGTGGCTCCGCACCGCAACCCGGTGCAGCTAGCCAAATCGATGGGTAGTCTGGACCAACTGAGTAGTGGACGGCTCATCGTCGGAATGGGTTTGGGAAACGACTTGAGCGACTATGCCCCCTTCGGGATCAGCCCCCAGAACCGGGTACGCCGCTTTATTGAAATCATAGACGTGATGAAAGCCCTGTGGACCGAAAAAGAAGCCAGATATTCCGGTCAGTTCTGGCAACTCGAAGGCACCCAAATGGAGCCCAAGCCGGTGCAAAAACCCCACCCGCCCGTCTGGCTGGGTGCGGGACACCCTCGGGCCTTGCGAAGAGCGGTGCGGTATGCCGACGGTTGGATGGGCGCGGGCGCCAGTTCAACCGCTCAGTTCATAGAGAACGCAGGATACGTGCGGACGTACCTAGAGGAGGCGGACAGAGACCCGGCCACCTTCGCTGTCTCCAAGCGGGTGTACCTGGCCGTTGATAACGACGAGGCCCGGGCCGAAACCAGGCTGCGCCAATGGTTCAGCGATAGTATGTACAAAAGCGCTGACATGGGCTCCCGGGTTGCTGTCTGGGGAAGCGCTTCCCAGTGCACCGAGAAGCTGGCGAAAATAGCCGAAGCCGGTGCTCAAATGTTGATGCTCAATCCTGTTTACGATCACATGGAGCACCTGGAAGTCTTAGCCCAAGAGGTTGTTCCTAACCTGTAACCGGCAATATCGGCAGACCGTAGTGAGCAGGCAACAGAAGGAGTAATGATGGCGCGAATCAAGCACATTGCTTTGTCGACGGAGGACCCGGCTAAGACGGCCGAGTTCTACAAAAAAGTCTTCGGATTGCAAGAGTTGCAAAGGAAGCCCAGGGATTCGGGAGCGGACGGGGTCTGGTTGATGCAATCGATGCCGCCCATTGATTTATCGTATACTTGTCGCTATCGAAGCATCACATCAAATTGAGGGAGGACACAATGGCCCGCATACCCCCTTTGTCCAGAGACGCCATCCCTGAAAATCAAAGGGCTGCCTTTGACGAACTGGTCCGGCAACGCGGTGAAGTACCTGCCACCGGACCTGGGTCGGTAATGCTGAACGCGCCTGAGGTGGCACAGCGAGCCCTTGGCTTGGCTTTGTACCTGCGGACGGAAACATCCTTAACGCCGCGGATCAGAGAGCTTGGCATGCTTGTGGCGGCGCGGGAGAACGACTGCCAGTTCATCTGGAACGCTCATGCCTCCTTGGCTCGTACCGCCGGTTTGAAGGATGACATAGTTGACGCCCTGCGTGACAATAAAGAGATTCCTGGACTGGCGCCTGATGAAGCCGCCGTGGTCAGCTATGGCAGGGAGTTCTTTCGCACCCGCCGGGTCAGCCAGGCTACTTTTGACGCCGCGCTGGCCCAATTCGGAGTTTTGGGACTGACTGAGCTTACCAGCCTTATGGGTTGCTACGCCTTGCTTGCCTTCAATATCAACGCCTTCGGGGTCGAGTTGCCGGCGGAGAGGACCGAGGAAGCGTTACCGGTCTAAGTTATTGGGCGGCATTGGGCAGTGGGGAGCATTGCCGCGGCAAGGGATGTCGCGGCCATTGAAGTATCATAAGCCTGAAGTATCATAAACTCTTCTATTCATTTTCTAGTAGGCGCGCAGAAAGGAGGTGATCTGATGTCTATGGACTACGGTTCCGAGGCCATCAAACGTCACCGCGCCAGCCGTGGCAAAGTCAGCATCGCTTCAAAGATGGCGGTGGAAACCCTAGACGACCTCTCAATCGCTTACACCCCGGGGGTGGCTTCGGTCTGCATGGCCATCGCCGAAGACAAGGCCGAGTCCTTCTACCTAACCAACCGGGGCAACACCGTGGCGGTGGTGACCGACGGTTCAGCCGTGTTGGGCTTGGGCAACATCGGGGCCGAAGCGGCAATGCCGGTGATGGAGGGCAAGTCCATCCTGTTCAAGGCCTTGGCTGACATCGACGCCTTGCCCATCTGCCTAGCTACCCAGGACAACGACGCCATTATCCAGACCGTGCGCAACCTGGCGCCAAGTTTCGGCGGCATCAACCTGGAAGACATTGCCGCGCCCCGTTGTTTCGACATCGAAGACGCTCTTCAGGACTTGGGCATTCCGGTGTTCCACGACGACCAACACGGAACCGCCATCGCAGTGCTGGCGGGAGTGATCAATTCCCTACTGGTCACTGGCCGCAAGATGGAAGACACAAAATTCGTCTTCGCCGGCGCGGGAGCCGGGGGTATTGCCTCTACCAAGCTGCTGTTGGACTACGGCGCCACCGACGTTACCTTGGTGGACAGCACCGGGATCATCTCCCGCAACCGCTCCGATCTGACTCCGGTGAAATCGGCCATGCTGGAGACGACAAACCCGGACAACACTCACGGTGGACTGGCCGAAGCCATGCGCGGGGCCGACGTGTTGATCGGTCTTTCAGTAGCCGAAGCGGTGGGGCCGGAGATGGTCTCCTCGATGGCCAAAGACCCCATCGTTTTGGCAATGGCCAATCCCATCCCGGAAATCTGGCCGGACCTTGCCCGGGCCGCCGGAGCCGTCGTGGTGGGCACCGGCCGCAGCGATTTCCCCAATCAGATTAACAATAGCCTGGTCTTTCCCGGGGTCTTCCGCGGCGCACTGGACTCCCATGCCGTCAGAGTGACCACCCGGATGAAGCTCGCCGCCGCCAACGCCCTAGCGGCGTTGGTTAGTGAGCCGACACCGGAGAGAATTATACCCTGGTCCTTGGACCGTGAAGTGGCCCAGGCCGTTTCCCAGGCAGTGGCCGAGTCAGTCTAGTGCTGCGATGTGCCGGCGAATAGCGGTGAAGTTCCTGGAACGGTTCCATTCCGGTTTCCAAACTCTCGTCTACAGTCTCAGGCAGAATAAAACCGGAGCCTCGTTGTTCTGAGTGCGTGGCGGACATAATCCACGGGAGTAAAAACGATGGATGTTTACCAATGCATTCGGTCCCGCCGGACAGTGCGGGACTACAAACCAGACCCGATTCCTCAAGAGGCGCTGACCAAAATTCTTCAAGCCGGACGGTGGGCCCCCAGCTCCAGCAACACCCAGAAGTGGCGCTTTATAGTTGTTCAAGACCGGGAAACGCTTGGGGCCTTGGGCAAAATCGCTACTCAGGGATCATTCATCGCTCAAGCCCCCTTGGCCATTGCTATCGTTATGGATAATGCTCCCAGGCCCCAACTGGATGCGGGAAGAGCATTGCAGCAAATGGAGTTGATGGCGTGGTCTCTGGGCATTGGGATGTGCTTCGTGGGGGTGCGTGAAGCAGACCAACAGCGGGCGGTGAAGAAGCTCTTGAGTATCCCGGAAGCTATGGAGCTAATAACCCTATTGCCCTTCGGCTACCGTGCGGAAGGCCCCAAGAGTCAGGGTACCCCAAGGGTACCCATGGAAGAGATAGTCCATTGGGAGCGTTTCGGGGAAACGGTAAAGCCTGTCTAGATTCGACCACGAATGGGAGAGTCCGGTAAAATTGTCCATCAGACCCATTGGGAAAGACGCCATGAGACAAAACCCTGGCTATAGAGGGGGGTGAGCTATGTCAAATTTGGAATTTGGGGTATTCGACGAATGCTCCTACAACTGGTTTGATTCCGTTCCGCAAGCGGTGGACGCTTACGAGCAGTCGTTCCGGGAAGTGCAATTGGAAGAGGAGGTGGGATTCAAATACCACTTCGTGATTGAGCATCAGGGCCACGTGGTTGGCCAGGTCCAGACGCCCGCTGTCTTTCTTGCCGCCCTGGCGCGGCATACGAGCACCATCAGAATAGGCGCTATGGTGTTCCTTTTACCCTTCCACGACCCGCTGCGCCTAGCCATGGACTGCGCCATGGTGGACCAGTTATCTCACGGCCGGCTGGAGTTTGGAGCCGGGGTCGGGTCTACGCCGGACAGCTTCAACAGTTGGAATGTAGCATTCCCAATTTCGGAACGGCGTGCCGCCGGAGCCGAAGCCCTGGATGTCATAGAGAAGGCATGGCAAGAGGAGAGGTTCACCTACCACGGCAAGTACTACAACTACGACGAGGTAATCCCCCTGCCCCATCCCTATCAGCAACCTCACCCTCCCATGTGGTTTGCCGGCCGCAGTGAAGCTTCCCTGGAATTGTGCGTTGCCCGCAAGTACGGGGTGGGGATGTTCTTGCTTCCCGACCAGCGTATCGCTGATATATTCAGCCTATGGAGGCGGATGTGGAAGGACTCAGGCCACAAGGGTCCCAGGCCGCCCTCCTTCCTCACCCGGTCGGTATATGTGGCCGAGACAGACGAACAAGCCTGTGAAGAGGCGGCCCTCTATCTGCCCCAAGCCTACACTTGGGGCGAGGAAAAATTTCAAACTGTGAAACTAGGGACGCGAGAGACTTATACCAAAGCTGAGACAGATATTCCTGACCGCAAGAAGGGGCGGGAAACCTTTATGAACATGAGGACCGGGATTGACTTCTGGCTGGAGCATAACCTGGCTTATGTAGGGAGCCCGGAGACGGTTATTCGCCGCATTGAGGAAACGCACAAGATGATGGGTTACGATGTGTTCGGCGGCCGGTTCCGCTTTGGACCCATGCCCGACCATTTGCTGGAGAAGTCCCTCCGGCTCTTTGGAGAGAAGGTGACCCCGGCCTTCGCCGATAGGCCCGTTGCTTCCACACCGGCGGACTGAGGCTGCGGTTCATTAACAACTACTACTAGCGGCGCTTGCCTTGCGCTGCGGAAATAACGCTGCTGACCGATAGTTGTATAATGTTTGGCCAGAAGCATTTCGATAGGTGTTCCCAAGCCAGTGAGAGAATTCGGAGGGGAGTAAATGACTACCGTTAGCTTTGCCGACGTGATTACCGAAGAAGCTGAGTTGCGCGACGTATTCGGCTGGCCGTCAGAGCGAGCACTGAACAAGCAAATCGACCGGCTGGATAAACACTGCCGCGCTATCATTGAGAAAAGCCCGTTTTTGCTTCTTGGCACTTCAGATGCCACGGGCCGCTGCGATGTCTCGCCCAAGGGAGACTACCCCGGGTTCGTCCGGGTGCTGGACGACAGGACCGTAGCCATTCCCGACCTGCCTGGCAACAACCGCCTGGATACCTCAGGGACGCTGTTGAATATGCTCTACAACCCCCAGGTTGGTTTGATTTTCATGATCCCCGGAATGAACGAAACCTTGAGGATCAACGGTAAAGTCCGCTTGGTCAGGGACGCTGAATTGCTGCAAAACATGGCCTACCAGGGGAAATTGCCGAAGCTGGCGATTGTTGTGGACGTCCAAGAAGTGTTTACCCACTGCCCCAAGGCGTTTTTGCGCTCCAAGTTATGGTCGGAAGACTACCGAGTCCAACGCAGTGAATTGCCCTCCTTCGCACAGATATTGAAAGACCACACGGGCATGGTCGAATGCGATGTAGAAGAATTGCAGCGGGAGATTGATCACAGAGCGGCAACGACATTGCATTAGGTCCTAGTGGTGTTTCTACAGGTGAGGCCAAGTTAGTCTAATGGTTGCTTCTCAATTTCAGCATCTATTTAGCCCATATCGGCTGAGGAACCTGGACCTTCGAAACCGGGTGGTAAGCACGCCGCATACCGCCAAGCTGGTGGACGACGGTATGCCGGGCGACCGGTACACTGCCTATGTCGCCGAAAAGGCTAAAGGCGGCTGCGGCTTGATTATTACTTTCGGCTCCGCCGGTGTACACCGCTCATCGGCCGGTAGCGCATGGGGCGAAGTAGACCTCTTCGAAGACCGGGTGATTCCCTTTCTCCAAAGAATGGCCGACACTGTCCATGGACACGGCGCCAAGATAATCTCCCAGATAACCCACCGAGGCCACCGGGGCAATTCCGGAATGTACCCCGACGCTCTGCTAGCGCCTTCTCCTATAGCGGAAAGGAGTCATCGAGAGACCCCCCACGAGATGGAGAAGGAAGATATCGAGATGGTACAGGAGGCCTATACCCAGGCCGCCTTGCGGGTCCAAAAGGGGAGATTCGATGGGGTTGAAATCCTTGTGGGCTATCATCATCTGCCCGAGCAGTTCCTGTCCCCTTTCTCCAACAAACGGACCGACGAATACGGCGGCAGCTTTGGCAACCGCATGCGATTTATCCTGGAGGTCATAGATAGAGTAAGAACCGCCGTGGGGGAAGATTTCGTCGTGGGCCTGCGGGTTGGTGGAGACGAACAGTTGGAAGGCGGCTTGGACCGCCAAGATTACCTGGCCATAATCGAGGGTTTAGAGGCCACCGGTCAGATAGATTACTTTAATGTAGTGGGCGCAAGCCCCGAGAACCCCATGTCCCAGACCGCGGCGGTGCCGCCCTTCTGGTACAAAACGGGCCTATGGCTGGATTGGGCCGCCCAAGTTAAGGAGAATGTACACACGCCGGTGATAGCCGTGGGCAGGATCACCGATCCGTTGCAAGCCGAGTGGATTCTAGCCGAGGGACAGGCTGACTTGGTCGCCATGACCCGGGCCCAGATAGCCGACCCCCACATGGCGAACAAAGCCATGGCCGGCCGGTTAGAGGATATACGCCCGTGCATCGGCAGTCTCCAGGGATGTATTGGTCGAGTTGGCGGGTTTGGCGGCATAGGCTGCGTACACAACGCTGTGATCGGTCGGGAGCGGGAACTGGCGGATTTGCCGCCCGCCGGGACAAAGAAAAAGGTGGTGGTTGTGGGTGGCGGCCCCGGAGGCCTCGAAGCAGCCCGGGTGGCCGCCGAGAGGGGCCATCATGTCACTCTGTTCGAAAGGAAGGCTGTTCTGGGAGGACAGATAACCACTTATACCAACGCCACTGGTCGAGGAGACTTCGGAGGCATCGTACTCTGGCTGGAAACTCAGGTTAGGAAATTGGGTGTGGACATCAGGTTGGGAATTGAAGCAACGATGGATTTGGTGTTGGCTGAAAAGCCGGACGCTGTGATAATGGCCACGGGCTCAGAGCCTAAGATGCCCGAAATCCCCGGCGTGGAAACAGCGCCGGTGGCCTTGATCGATGACGTGCTGACTCAAAAGATAGATTGGGGAGACAAGGTCTTGGTCCTAGACCAGGACGCTTTTCACCAAGGCCCGGCTGTGGCCGAATATCTCATCGATCAAGGGGGAAAGGTGGAGGTGGTCACCGATCTATACTCCCTGGGTGAGGATATTGACCATTTCAACAAACCCCTAATCTACAAAAGACTCCTCTCCAAGGGAGTGGTCATCACCCCCAATACGGAGGTAAAGGAGATCACGGAAGAGACTGTGGTCTTGAAGAATGTTTACTCGGAGGAGGAGCGGAGAGTAGAGGGGGTTTCTACCTTCGTATATGCGGGCCACCGAAGGGCCCAAGACACCCTATACAAAGAGTTGAACGGCAAAGTGCCGCAACTATCACTGGTGGGAGACGCTGAGGCCCCCAGGAAGATCCACGACGCAATTCTATCCGGCCACCTGGCAGCCAAGAAAGTCTAAGCTCCTTCCCCGACGAACCCTTCTTTGCGCCTCCGCCAGCCGCGCGGACCAACGTTGCATCGGAGTCAAACCCCATTTTCATTGTAATTGACCTGTCATTACAATGACGTTCATTACATCGGCTCTACTTCATCTGGGGGCGTAGCCTGGTGCAGTCCCAACTGGAAGGTCGGGCGCCCGTCTTTTCCGTTCTGCAGAACGCCGATTTTCGCGCGTTGTGGTGCGTCGGTGCTTTGGCCGAGGTGGCCAGAGGGATGGAATTGCTGGTCCTCAGCTGGCTGGTCCTCCAGATCACCGATTCCGCGTTTCAGTTGGGCCTGGTGCTGGTATTCAATAACCTGCCATGGCCCTTCTTTTCATTGTTCACCGGGTTTATCGCCGACCGGCTTAACCGCCAGCGGATGCTGATAATATCCGAGACCATCAATATCGCAGCTGCCGCCATCCTGTTGACACTTATCATTTTACACTTGATACAACCCTGGCACGCGTTTTTGCTGGCCTTCACAACCGGGGTGGCTAGGTCGCTGGAGGAACCTTGCCGCCGGACGGGTATCCTGGACATTGTGGGCGAAAGACGGCTGGTCAACGGCATGTCATTGGAGGTGGTGAACAGTACCACCGGTAAAATGATCGGCCCGTTGTTGGCCGGCATCTTGATCGATACAGTCGGCTTTACCGGAGCTTACTCATTGCTGCTGGCGGTCCGTCTTTCGATCATGACCCTTCTGATATTCCGGGTAAGAATTCCTCTCCTGCGGAGACACGTCCAAAGGGAGTCGGTTTGGAAGGGCCTGGGAGTGGCGGTCAGTTATGCTTTGCATAGTCCCATGCTGCTGGGAGTGCTGTACGTGACCTTTGTAATGAACACCATAGCCTTTCCAGCGAGGCAGTTCATTCCGGTTATTGGGCGGGATTACCTACACGTAGGCGCCACCCTGGTGGGCTTACTGGTAGCTGCGGAAGGCTTCGGCCAACTGGCTGGGGCCGCAGTCATGGCGTTGACCCGGAACCTACAATATTTGGGCCGGGTGTTCGTTTTAGGCTCCATTACGGTGCTGCTGATGGCGCTGCTTTTCGTTTGGTCCCCCTGGTACGCTCTGGCATTCGGACTGTTGGCGGTGGGTGGAATCGGACAGGCCGGTTTCAGCGCAATGCAGGGCACTATTACCATGCTGACCGCGCCTCCAGACATGCGCGGCAGAATGTTGGGGCTGGTGGGAGTCTGTATAGGGGCGGGGAACCCATTGGGCGCCCTGGAAATGGGCGCTTTAGCCGCCATTAGCGCCCAATGGGCAATTTCCGGCAACGCCATGATGGGTTTGTTGCTATTGTTGCCGGTCTTCCTGGTCACGCCCCTGGTCTCGCGCCCAGTTACCCAACCCCCAGCCGCCGCCAACTCGGACACTGCTGGCCGGGATTCGGCGTAACGGGTGGCGGCCCAGACTGGGGAGGAGATTTCGGGCGCTTACGAAAAACTATTCGATATCCACTCTGTCAAGAAGCCGGGGAGTGAGCAAGCTGAGAAGCGCGCGCGCCGCCAGATGTATTGTGCGGCCGGTAGGGTCCAGAGGAGGAGCGACTTCGCACATATCCACGGCTCCGATGACATCATAGCTGCTTAACGCATCCATCATGCCCTGTAATTCAGTGGTGGTGATCCCAGTGAAGACCGCTGCTCCCGTTCCCGGCGACTGGGACCCGTCCACCACATCGATATCTATACTCACGTACACGCCGTCGGTGCTGTCGCCCACCACCTCCATGGCCCTCCTCACCACTTCTTCAGGTCCCTGTTCTCGCACCACTTTTGCGGACATGACCTTCATGCCGCCGGAGTTGAAAATACGGTGCTGGGCGGGATCGATTACTGCCCCGTTAAGCCCTACCCAGGCCATGTTCTTGTAAGATATTCTGGAGTCTTCGCTCAAGCGCCGGACCTGAGTCCCGTGGGTGTACTTGCCTCCCACGCCATGCTTGTCTCTAAAATCTGGATGGCTGTCTATGTGAAGGTAGCCTAGCCGGGGGTTAGGGTTTCGCTCGGCCATGCCGCGGGCGAAACCGGCGAAGCCGGGGTAGGCGACATAATGATCGCCGCCCAAGATTACGGGAAAGCCGCCTCGTGCGACGATGTCGGAGACCCCCTGGATCACCGTGTCCGTGGTGTCTCTGATGTCCGTAGGGTTGATGTGAAAATCGCCGATGTCGGCGATGTTGGGGGACTCTTTCGGCCGGAGCCAGATATCGCCGTCGGCATCCCGGAGAGTCTGCTCGGACGAAACCTCATAGGCGCCTCTGATTGACATTGACGCTTCCCTAATCCCCCGGGGCCCAAAGCGCGCCCCGCTCCTGCTGGTGACGACGCCCTGGTCTATGGGCACACCGGCCACTACCAGCATCCCTTCTTCGACCTGTTCTTGGTCCCTGATAGGCGCATTGAAGAATGATGGAAAGCCGGTGTAGTAAGTAATTAACCTGTCACTCACGGTGTATCCTCCCGGTTCCAGTCTTAAGGGTTGGGTACCCTCGACCTTGCGGCTGCGACAAACAATCAAGGTCATTCTAGCATTGAAGCGATTCCAAGTGTCGCTATCCCCGCCAACGAGACCAGGGTCTTGTATCTTGAGGTTGGTGCGGAAAATCTCCGGTGAGGAGTGATTCAGGGTGCGGCAGACCGGTAGGGTCTTGGTCATGGCAGGCCGTCTGAAAGCATGGTCGCCGCGCCTTTCCCCAAAGAGCCCGGACAGTTGCTTGGGCTGACAAGCCCGCATTTTGCAAGAACGGGCCAACCCTTGACCGGGAGGGAATATGCAGCAGGAAGCCATCTACGCAGGCATCGACGTGGCCAAGGACCGAGTGGATGTGGCCCTCCGGCCTTCGGGCGCCGCCTGGAGTGTCGCTTACGACGAGGCCGGGGTCAGCGGCCTGGCATCGGAGTTGCAGTCTCTGCACCCCTCGGCAGTGGTCTTGGAGGCCACTGGCGGCTTGGAACTCCCCCTGGCCGGCGCCTTGGCGGCGGCGGCCCTGCCGGTGCTGGTGGTCAATCCCCGTCAGGTGCGCGACTTCGCCAAAGCCACCGGCCGACTGGCCAAGACCGATGCCCTGGACGCCCAGGTTCTGGCCCATTTCGCCGAGGCGGTACGTCCGCCGGTCCGTCCCCTGCCCGATTCGGACACCCGAGAACTTCATTCCCTGACCACCCGGCGCAACCAGGTGGTGGCCATGCTGGTGGCGGAGAAGAACCGTCTTGGGCCGGCCAGCCGCGCCGTTGCTCCACGCATCCAGGCTCACCTCCAGTGGCTGGAGCAGGAACTGGACGACTTGGACGAGGACCTGCAGCAGACGCTGCGCCGGAGTCCGGCATGGCGGGAGAAGGACGAGTTGCTGCGCTCCGTTCCTGGCGTGGGGGAACAGCTCTCCCTGGTGCTGCTGGCCCACTTGCCGGAACTGGGCACCATGGACCGGAAGCGGATAGCCGCCTTGGTGGGAGTGGCCCCGATGAACCGGGACAGCGGGACCATGCGGGGCCGGAGAACCGTGGCCGGAGGGCGGGCCCGAGTCCGGGCCGTGCTCTACATGGGCGCCTTGGTGGCCAGCCGGCACAACCCGGTGATCCGCAGCTTCTACCAACGGCTGCTGGCCGCCGGCAAACCCAAGAAACTGGCGCTCGTCGCCTGTATGCGCAAGCTGCTCACCATCCTCAACGGCATGGCCAAGAGCGGTCATCGCTGGAACCAAAACCTCATCAAGTCTTGACATCAAAGACAGTTGCTTTCAGTTTTCATATTGGAGTGGCGCAGCAACCCCCGGTAACGTCATTCTGAGGAGCTTCGACGACTCTGCGAAAGAATCTAAAAGTCTTGATCGGAGAATCGGCCTTGACTTGCAAGAGCGATTTTAGACCCTTCACTCCGTTCAGGGTGACAATTAAAAGACCCTGCCAACGAGACCAGGGTAATCGCACCTTGCGGATAACGCATACGGCTAAGCTCCCCCTTCGATTTCCTTCCGAGCCCTTCGACTTCGCTCAGGATAAACTTCGCGACTAGGAATCTAAAGCTTATGTCCGCCTGGCTACGCCGGCAATACTATATGTATACTTGACCAATAGCCTCGGAACCCTCTGCGTCGGTGTCGCCAACGACTTGTTGGGAGATAGGCGCTGGGCGCCGACAGGAATGGGCTGGGAACGCTGGATTGACTCCATTTGGGCGCAGCCTTATGCTGTTAGTTGTCGAGAGTGTTATGCAGCGGGAGAATCTTGGCCGGTAAGGAGGAACTCATGGCTTTGACGCTATCTCACGGAGGGGACACTATTTTCACCTCTTCTGCGCCATCGAGAGAGATTTGGATCGGAACCAAGGAAGGGGTGGCGTTGATCACGCGGGAAGAAAATGGCTCGGGTTGGAAAGTTTCCCGTCGGGCGCTGACCGATAAGCACATCCACGCCGTGATCATCGAACCGATAAGCGGGGCGATCTTCGCGGGTGCCTCCCAGGACTCCATTTATGTTAGTGAGGACGACGGACACACTTGGGAACGCCGGGACAATGGACTCACTGAGGCCGACATATACAGCCTGGCTTCGGCCCGTGTAAATGGCGGCGCACGAGTCTTTGCCGGCACCGAACCGGCGCACCTTTTTTACAGTGATGACCTGGGTCGTCATTGGGCCGAACTCACGGGGCTGCGGGCTGTTGACATGTCCGGTTGGACCTTCCCGGCGCCGCCTCACGTCGCCCATACCAAGCACATCAACTTTCACCCAACTGAGCCCAATACCTTGTTCATCAGCATAGAACAGGGAGGGTTGGTGAAAAGCACGGACGGAGGCAGGACGTTCCAAGCGATTACCGGCATGGACGACGACGTACACCGAACGGTCATCAATACTTTGGACCCAGACCGAATCTATGTCACCGGCGGCGACGGCACCTATGTGACTTCGGATGGCGGGACCACTTGGGAACACTGGATGACTACGGAACACGAAGTCGGAGCTTACCCGGACCTCATGGTCCTGCATCCAAGAAAGCCTGATCTGGTCTTCGTGGCGGCGGCCCAGCATGGACCGGGCGCGTGGCCCGAAACTCGCTTTGCCGGCTCCCGCATCTCCAAGAGCACTGATGGGGGCAGGACTTGGGAGGCTTTGCGGAGTGGGCTCCCCGACCGTCTCCAGTCGGCCTTCGAGGCTATGTTGTTGGAGGACTGGGGAGACTCTTTCTCCATCTTCGGCGCAATGGCCTCGGGAGAAGTATGGGCTAGTGAAGACGGGGGCGAGGCTTGGTCGCAGATAGTTACCGGATTGCCTCCGGTGACAAAGGGCAGTCACGACGTATTATTGACGCCGGCCTGAACCCAAAGAGTATATCCAGCAGCTTTTTACGCAGGAATTCTCATGGCCTTCCCTGCTTGCCGCAGGCAGGGAAGGCCATATATGGGAATGAAAATGGGTGGCCCTGTTTATCATCACTCCCGCGAACGGAGAGCTTTGCATAACCCCTGTCATTCCGAACGCAGCGAAGCCCTTCGGCTGCTCTCAGGATAAACTCCGTGAGGAACCCCAAACCTATGTCAGCAAGCACTGGGTCTGTAGCTGGACCGACGCGACGACTCTGTCCCAACGCCTTAGATTCCTCCCTCCGGTCGGAATGACAAGTTGAGCGACCAGTTACGCAAAGGTCTCCGAACGCGGGAGTCCAAGGGCAGGCATTTCGCGGGTATGACGCGGGGTATTTTCAGAGGAATCCCTGAAGTAGACGGCAGCTACTGTGCTGTCTGGCCTCCATCGATCACCAACTCGCTGCCCGTCATAAACGAAGATTCGTCGGAGGCCAAGAACAACACCCCGTAAGCAACGTCCTCAGACGTTCCAATCCTACCCAACGGTATTCTCTGCGTCCTCATTTCCCGCATCGCCGGGTCGGCAAGAAGGTCCTGGGTCATGGGAGTTTCAAGGAGTCCGGGGTGGACCGAGTTGCACCGTATGCCTTCTTTGGCGTATTGGACGGCGGTTGATTTAGTCAAAAGCCGGACAGCCCCCTTGGTGGCGGCATAGCTCCCGCCCGTGAAGGGGCCTCCCACCATCCCCGCTATAGAGGATATGTTGATGATGGAGCCTCCGCCGGCTCGCCTCATTGCCGGGATGGCGTGTTTGGTGCCCAAGAAGACTCCCTTGGCGTTGATGTCCATGATCCGGTCCCAGTCTTCTTCGGTGGTTTCCTCGATGCCTTTACGGATCGAGATGCCGGCGTTATTCACCAGCACGTCCAGCCGTCCGTACCTGCTGACCGCGGCCTCAACAGCGGACACCCAGTCGGCTTCCCTGGTCACGTCCAAGTGAACATAAGCAACATCAGCGCCCGCCTCGCTGAGTTCTGCTTCCACCATTCTTCCTTGTTCGTCTAGGACGTCTCCAAAAACTACCTTCGCCCCCTCGCTGGCGAAAAGTCTAGCCTCGACAGCGCCTTGACCCCTGGCCCCGCCACTGATGAGCGCTACTTTCCCTCCCAGTCTCATCTCTCACCTCTCACTTGAGCTGAAATGCACTCTTCGGCCCGTTGCATAGCGCGGGCCACCTAGGCTTGATGGACTGTCCCAAGCAGCTTATGCCCCGTTGCCGGCAAATTGGGGCGCCACCTTGTCTGCGAACAAATCCAGACTCGACATTATTTTCTGATGGCTCATTCCCCCGGCTTCCATCCAGACCCCAATGAAGTCAAGCCCACAAGTTTCCCCTAGCTCATGTATCTGTTCCTTCACTTGCTCCGGGGTTCCGGCCAAAATCAAGAGTTGTTTTCTAAAAAATTCCCAGTCCAACTCTCCATTTGCGGGCATCTTTCCGCCCTCATCCAGATAGTAGTCCTGGGGACGGTTGCTGCATACATATTTCATAATCGGGGTAAAGAAGGCATCGGTGTCTCTTTTAGCTTCCTCATAGGACGGCGCCACATATACCATCCGCAAGGCGCCCACATCCTCCCCTATCCTGAACTGCCGCCCTTCTTGCTCGCTGCGTATACCGGCATATACTTCTAGTCTTTGGCGCAGCCTCTGTGGCGGCTGGACCCAGACCCAACCCTTCAAGCCCAGCTCGGCCCCTTCCTGAAAGGACGGCTCGGAAGTCATTAGCATCCGAAGGGTGGGATAGGGCTTTTGATAGGGCTTGGGGTCCACGGACATCTTTACTATCTCGCCGTCCTTCAGCGCGGTTGAGTCCGGGGGGATAATAGATGACCCGTCGGTGAACCCCGGTTGAGGAAACTCGTAGTAACGCCCCTTGTGAGAGAAGTACTCCTCAGTCCAGGCTTTCTTCAGAATCTCCAAGACCTCCGCATAGTGTTCCCTGGAAGCGGTCTGCGTGCTTTTTTGAAACCTCACCCTTGGGTCCGGCCAGACGCCGGTAAGGTGCGGGTTTAGGTTGGCCACGTCAAAGGGACTGATGCCCCGGCCCATGTCTAACTCGACGCGTCCTCTGCTTAAATGGTCAAGAAGGGCGACGTCTTCCGCCAAGCGCAGAGGATGCCAATTGGGGAGGGGAACGGGCAGCCCAATGCGAATGCGGCTGGTGTGGGCCGCCAGCATGGCCCCGGCCACTATGGGATTGGGCGAATTAACCGAACGAAAGTTGAAATGATGCTCGTCGGCCCAGGCAATATCGAACCCGGCCTGCTCACAATAAATGACCTGCTCTTTTAGCTCTTCCAACAGGTCCGCATAAACCCTGGTCACAGGAGCGTCGGTCATCTGGCTATAGAATCCGAACTTCATAATAAAGCCCTCCTTCTTCCTTTCTGTTATCTAAGCTCTGGGCCTAGATAAGTTAAAGCTCGACGGCCACCTTGTGGGCCTGGTAGGTGGCCATCTCGATGTTTCGGGGCTGGGCACTGTCGCCGATGACGTAGAGCTCGTCGACCATACCCACCAACGAATTATACAACTCGTCGTTGGCCCGGCCGCCCGCGGCCATGACCACCGTGTCCACCGACTGGATGGTCCTGGTCACAGAGGGATTGACCACGTGAAACACGTCCACGAAATCCTCTCCGATGCGGGTCACTCCGGTCATGGGGCTCATAACGACCCCCTTGCCGAGCAGCCGCTCGTACAGATGGTGCCATACGGGCATGGGGATGTCGCTGCCCACCTTGTTGAGACCGGTGACGATCTCCACACTCTTGTCCTGATCGGCCAGCACCTCGGCGACCGTGCACCCGGGAGCGGTCCCCTGCGTGTCTATGATAACGACGCGTTTCCCCGTTTCAGCCCCGTTCAGCACGTCGGTAACGCTGACCACGTTCTTCCCCTCGGCTCCCGGTATCTCCGGCAGGTAGGGTTCCGACCCAGTGGCCACAATCACCGCTTGGGGGTTTTCGGCAAGTATACTATCCACACCAGCCTCCACACCCAATCTTACCTCTACCCCCAGCTTCGGCAACTGTTTCTCCCCGAACCGGATGATCTCTTCAAAGGACTGGCGCATGGGCGTTTTCATCACCAGCTTCACTTGACCGCCCAACCGTTCCGACCGCTCGAACAGCACTACTTGGTGTCCTCGTTCCGCCGCCACCCGCGCCGCTTCCATCCCGGCGGGGCCGCCGCCCACCACCACCACTTTCTTCTTCACCGGGGCCGGTCCCAGGTCGGCCCAAGCCTTTTCGTGGCCGGTCACCGGATTGTAGATGCAGCTGATGGGCAGATCAAGGTTCTGCCGGCCAACACAACTCTGGACGCAGGCGATGCAGATGCGGATGTCATCCACCCGGCCGGCCTTGGCTTTGTTGGGGAGGTGAGGGTCGGCAATCAACTCTCTGACCATGCCCACCAAGTCCATTTTTCCCTCGGCCAACATCCGTTCCGCCAACGCGGGGGTGTTGATGCGTCCGATGCCGATAACCGGAAGATTGACCAGTTGCTTGATGCCCGCCGGCCGTTCGGCGAACTCCCCCGGCGCATGATAATAGGGGGGCCAGTGGGCCCGGAAAGAACCATTGTCCATGGTGTGGCCCAGCCAAACGTTGATGTAGTTCAGCAGGCCGGTTGCTTCCAGCAGCGGAGCGATGGTCTTGCTGTCTTCGTAATCTATGCTGTAATCCACCAAATCGTCACTGATGCGTACTCCCAGCAGAAGATCGGGCCCTATGGCCTCCCGCATCGCTTGCAGGACTTCGTAGAGGAAGGTCATCCTCTCCACCAAGGTGTCGCCGCCGTACTTGTCGGTGCGGCGGTTGCTCTGGCCGTGGAGGAACTGGGCCACCAAGGCCCCATAACCTACCGGCAGCTCAACGCCGTCGAGACCCCCTTCCCTGGCCCTTCCCGCCGCCGCTCCAAAAGCGGCGACTATCTCCTCCACTTCCTCGGTGCTCATCTCATGGGGCATAGCTTGTGCATAGCTGAAGGCCGGGGTGGGCACCGCTGACGGGGCCACCGACAGCCAGTCTCCCTCCAGCATCTCCCGTTGCTGTACGCCAGATCTTCTGCCGTTGTGGCTCAATTGGGCCAGTACCGGCACTGGGAACTGATGCACCAGATCGGCGATGACCCGGTAGCGGGGGATGATCCTTTCGTCCTGATTAAGGAACTGGTAAGTGCTGGTGGGATGCACCCCGCAAGACCCCAGGGTGACCATGCCGGCGCCGCCCTTGGCCCTCTCTCTGAGGTAGTAAGCGTAGTCCTCGGTAGGCAGTTTCTGCTTGTCGTAGAACTGGGCTGCGTGTCCCGTGACTACGATCCGGCTTTGGAGGTCGTGTTTGCCCAACTGGAATGGGGCGAAGAGCAGCGGAAACTGTTGGGTCATGATTGGGCCTCCCGTGCCTGGCTATGGGGCATTTAGCGTTATTTATTCAACCAATACAGCGAGTGTTCGCCACCGCTAGATTGTATTATAAAGCCAATATATCTCAACATGCCTTCAGGGGCTCACATACCCATTCTTGATGTCCCACTCCTTGGCGGCCTCGCCGCGGGCTTGGGGGTCGCCGTAGCCGCCTCCACCGGAGGACAAACAGACGATGTGATCGCCGGGGTTGACCACTACGCCAACTTCCTTTGAGCCGAGCACCCGTGTCGTGCCGTTGGACACGATCTTGTAGTGGTGGGCCAAGCCGGGGTCCCCTCCGAATAGCCCGAAGGGCGGGACGACTATTCCGTCTCCCGCTGTGTTCAACAGTGCTGCTTCCGTCCCTTCGTAAACTAGGTCGCAGATCGCCCCCAAGCCGCCCCGCCAGGTACCGGCGCCCCCCGAGCCGGGGCGCAACTCATGGTATTCAATGAAAAAGGGAAAGCGTTCCTCGGTGACCTCGACACTGGGAGACCGGATTCCGCCGGCCACGTTGACCTCCCCAACGTTGGGCCACCCGTCAAAGCCGTAGGACGCGCCGCCTCCGCCCCGGGCCAAGAAGAAGTGCCAGATGAAACGCCGCCCGGTGCGAGGGTCGGAGCCGATCATAGCGTAGCGGAGGCGGCGGGAAAATCCGGCGCTAACCGCTTGGGGGACGGCCGGGGCCAACGCCTTGAACACGGCCTCGATGATCTCCTCGGCACAATGGTTGGTGCTCATGCACACCGGGGCCGGGGGGTTGGCGTTTACCACCAGGCCCTTGGGAGCGATCACTTGGACCGGCCGCATTGACCCTTCATTTCGAGCCACGTCCGCCGGCGCCAGGTACATTATGGCGGCGTGAGTCAGGGAACGGGTGTTGGCATAGGCGCTGTTGATGAACCCGGTGACTTGGGGGCTGGACTCGCTGAGGTCGATGGTCATGGCGTCGCCGGCAATGGTCACCTTGGCCCGGATGGGAATCAGTTTACTGTCGAAACCATCGTCGTCCACCAAGGACTCTCCCCGGTAGACACCGTCGGGCCACTGGGAAATGAACTGCCGCACCTGCTTTTCGGTGGCGCCCAAAATGCCGTCGACCACGGACAACAACCGGTCTGGGCCGTAGCTCTGCACCAGCGATTGAATGCGCTGGGCGGCGATCATCACCGAGCCGATCTGGGCATTCAGGTCGCCCAGAAAATTTTCTGGTTGGCGCACGTTGGCCGCCAACATGTGGAAGAGGTCATCGCGGGGAATGCCCTTGTCGTGAAGTTTCAGAGGCGGAATCCTCAGCCCCTCATGGTAGATTTCACTGGCGGCGGGGTTGTAACCGCCATGAGTGCCGCCCCCCACGTCGCTGTGATGGGCCCGGTTCACACCGTAGAACAGGAGCATTCCTTGATGGAATATTGGCCGGATGATAGTGATGTCGGGCAGGTGACTACCGCCGAAATAAGGGTCGTTCAGAATGAACAGGTCGCCTTCCGAGATTTCCTCGCCGAAATAATCCCTAACAGCGGCGCCGGCTATGGGCAGAGCGCTGATGTGCACCGGAATACCTTCGCCTTGGGCGACGAGCTGGCAGTCTGCGTCTAGGATGGCAGTGGAGAAGTCCCGGCTGGAGTTGAGGATTTGAGACATGGAGGTGCGCAGCATCACCTCCGTCATCTCCAAGGCGATGGATTCGAGCCGGTGTTCGATAACCGCCAGCGTAACCGGGTCCGGCTGGTCCGACGACTCATCAACAGCGCGAAACGCATCCGGGCTTTCCTGAGCGACATGGAGCTCTATTGCGCCGAACCGGTTCAGCCTCGCACTGTCTCCCGGCTCCACCAGAATGGTGGTGAAGTTGGACTCCAGCAGCGCGGGGCCCGAGACCTTCACATCGGGACTTAGCTCGTCGATGGCGTAAACAGGGACCTCCCGCCACCCGCCCAGGTACACGCGGCGCGTTTTGGCGGCGGCGGCGCCGGTTTGGGACGATTCCAGCTCCGGCAGGGCCACCCGGGGCAAACGGCCCACCACCTCGACGCGCAATGTGACCAGCCTGACTTCCTGGTCTTGTTGACGGTAGGAGAACAGTTCCTGATAGCGGCGATGAAAGTTGGCCGCCAATTGGTCCAGTAAGAGGCTGTCCTCTTGCTCCGGGTCCGGCACCGGAATGTTGACTTCGTAAATCTGGTCCAAGTATCGCATGTCTGCCGACCGCCGGACCTCTACGTCCGACTCCGGCACCCCCTGAGCCCGCAGCTTCTCCCTTCCCAGGCCCTCCAACTCAGCCATGATTGACCTGACCGCCTTCAAGTCGATCCGGTCAAGGCTGGCCGGGTGGGAGCGAGAAAAGTCGTACTTCAAATCGGTGCACAGCATCCCGTAAGCCGACAGGACCGGAGCCGCCGCCGGGATGTAGACCTTGTCCACTTGGAGTTGCCGGGCCACTTGACCCACTTGAAGCCCCGACGCTCCCCCAAAAGCAAGAATAGCGAATTGCCTGGGGTCCACTCCTCTCTGGACCGACATGAGGCGGATGCCTTCGCCGATGGCGGTGGAAACCAAGCGGCTGACTCCATAGGCCGCTTCCAACGTGGATAGCCCCAGAGGCCCGGCTATGTGTTCCTCCAACGCCTTCTCCGCCAACTCTCTGCTTAGACGCGCTTTGCCCCCCAAGAAATTGTCGGGGTCCAGATAACCCAGTACTAGATTGGCGTCGGTGACGGTAGGCTGCACTCCTCCCTTACCGTAGCAAGCCGGGCCGGGGTCGGCTCCGGCGCTTTGGGGGCCTACGCGGAGGACGCACGCCGGGTCGACCGAGGCGATGCTGCCGCCGCCCGCTCCAAGGGTGTGAATGTCAATCATGGGGACCGAGATCTTCCAACCGCCCTCGAACTTTTCGGTGCTGACATGGGGTACGCCATCCTCGATCAGAGATATGTCGGTGCTGGTCCCTCCCATATCGAAAGCAATGATTTTCGACTCCTCCAAGAGTTCTCCCAGGAAGGCGGCGCCGCTGACCCCTCCCGCTGGTCCGGAAAGGATGGCGCGCACCGCTTGCCGGCTGGATTCGTCGATGGGCGCCACCCCGCCATTGGACTGCATGATCAACACATCCCGAAGTCCGGAGAACGAAGGGAACCGCTCCTTGAGCCGTTGAAGGTACTCCCCAAACACCGGCCCAACATAGGAATTGATTACAGTGGTGCTGAGCCGGTCGAACTCCTTGATTTGCGGGATAATCTCGTGGGAAAGCGAGGTATAAGTGTCGGGAAAACTGGCGCGGACCTTTTCCGAAACCCGCTTTTCATGCTCGGAGTTGAGGTAAGAAAACAGGAAGCAGACGGCCAGGGCTTCTACTCCCTCCTGCCGAAAATGCTCCAGTGCCCGTTCCAGTGATTCTTCGTCCAGAGGCGTTGCCACCGTACCGTCGGAACGCACCCTTTCCGAGACGCCCAGCCGCAAGTATCGGGACACCAACGGTTCCACCGGCGTCATCCGCAGGTTGTACCGGTCCTCTTTCAAGCCCTCACGCATCTCCAGCAGATCGCGGAAGCCTTCGGTGGTAATCAGGCCGACTTTAGCTCCCTTTCGTTCCACCAAGGTATTGGTCGCTACTGTAGTACCGTGGATCACCAGTTCGGTTTGGTCCAGCAACTCTTGCGGGGACAAGCCGAAAGAAGCGGCCACATCCCCTAGGCCGGCCATCACGCCTTCCGAAGGATCGTGGGGGGTTGACGGTGTCTTGAAATAGCGGGGAAACTCTCCCCCGCTAGCCACGACGAAGTCGGTAAAGGTGCCTCCGACATCGATGCCAATTCTGTACACAGGTTACTCCTTAGCAAAATTACGGCTGGGCGCGCTGAAGCGGACTCGCTGCGGAATCTCTTCATCGCCGGTGCCTGGAACGCGCTCATAACCGGGCCGGCTCCGCCATTCTTTGCCCCCGGCATGCTCCTTGGACCGAATCGTATACGGTCGGAAGTCGGGGGTCAATAGAGTCTCGGGCCAAAGGGCGCTCACATTGCGCGCTGTCCACCCAACCAATATAATCGGCCCCAATAAAACTTATCTTGTGCAGCTTGAATGGAGAAGCTGATGGCGAAGATTCGCCTTATGCCCAAGGACCATTGGGACTGGAGCATACCAACGCCCTTCTCCCAGGGGTGGAGGGTTGGCAACCTCATTTTCGTCGGCGGCCAGATTTCCGGCGACTCCAAGGGGCGCGCCATAAGCCCCGGCGACATCGCGGCTCAGACCAGGAATACTTTCGAGAACATCCGCCGGGTGCTCCAAGAGGCCGGGGCCGATATGTCCGACATCGTCAGGTTGAACACCTACTACCAGTTCGAAGGTGAAGGGGCGGAAATCACCGACTTCTGGGAGCAAATGACCAAGGTGCGGCTGGAGTACTTCTCTGAACCTGGGCCCTGCGGGACCGCGGTCCGGGTGAGCGGATTCGGTTACGAGGACCTTCTGATCGAGGTCGAAGCCATCGCAGTGGTTGGAATGGAGAAGACTCGCCTTATGCCCAAGGACCATTGGGACTGGAGCATACCAACGCCCTTCTCCCAAGGCTGGAAGGCGGGCAACCTCATTTTCGTCGGCGGCCAGGTTTCCGCCGACTCCAAGGGGCGCACCGTAAGCCCTGGCGACATCGCGGCGCAGACTAGGAATACTTTCGAGAACATCCGCCGGGTCCTCCAAGAGGCCGGGGTCGACATGTCAGACATCGTCAAACTGAACACCTACTACCAGTTCGAAGGTGAAGGGGTGGAAATCACCGACTTCTGGGAGCAAATGACCAAGGTGCGGTTGGAGTACCTGCCCGATCCAGGGCCGTCAGGGACCGCGGTCCGAGTCAATGGATTCGCCTACGAAGGTCTTCTGATCGAGGTCGAAGCCATCGCAGTGGTCGGAGCCGAGAAAACTCGCTTGATGCCCAAGGGCCATTGGGACTGGAGCATACCAACGCCCTTCTCCCAAGGTTGGAAGGCCGGCGACCTCATTTTCGTCGGCGGCCAGATTTCCGGCGACTCCAAGGGGCGCACCGTAAGTCCTGGCGACATCGCGTCGCAGACCAGAAATACTTTCGAGAACATCCGCCGGGTCCTCCAAGAGGCCGGGGCCGATATGTCCGACATAGTCAAGCTGAACACCTACTACCAGTTCGATGGCGAAGGTCCGGAAATCACCGACTTCTGGGAGCAGATGACCAAGGTGCGGTTGGAGTACCTCGCCGACCTTGGGCCGGCGGCAACGGCGATCCGGGTCAACGGATTTGCCTACGAGGACCTTCTGATCGAGGTAGAGGCCATCGCCAGCGTGGCTTGAGGGGCCGCGAGGCATCGCCGTGGAGGAGAGACAACAAGGAGACAAGACTATGATCAGTAACCCGGTGCCATGGCCCAATGGCGCCCGATGTGCCGTGGCGATAACCTTCGACGCCGACTCCGACAGCATTCTTCATCTCGCCCACCGGCAGAGGGCCGATACATTGGTGGCGTCCCAGTCGTGGCTGCGCTATGACGAGGTGGCGGTGCCCCGCATCGTGGAAATGTACAAGCGGTTCGGCCTGCGCCAGACCTTCTTCTTCCCGGCTTGGTGCATGGAAAAGTACCCCCAGAACGTGGAGGCCGTCCTCAAAGAAGGGCACGAGATCGGCCATCACGGTTATCTCCACGAGCACCCCAACGAACAAACCCGGGAAGGCGAGATTTATTGGTTGCAACGGGGTATAGAGATTCACGAGCGCGTGACCGGCAAACGCCCCCGCGGTTGGCGCGCTCCCTTGTACAATTTCTCCAAACACTCGGCTGAGCTTATCGCACAGGAAGGCTTCCTTTACGACTCTACCCTCATGGGCGACGATGTTCCTTACTTGCTAGAAACCAAGGCGGGTCAAGTCATCGAACTGCCATCCCATTGGGCAATGGACGATTGGCCTCACTATACGCACAGCATAGATATGAACTATATGATGCCCATCAAATCGCCCGACGAGGCAATGAACGTCTACATGTCCGAATTCGAGGCTATGTGGGACCATGGCGGCCTTTTGGTCGCGGTGTGGCACCCCTTCGTCTCCGGGAGACTGGCGAGGTGCGCCCGGATAGAGAAAATGATTGAAGACATGCTAAACAAGGGCGGAGTGTGGTTCGCCACTTTGGAAGAGATCGCCCTGCATGTCCGCAAGTGCATCGACGACGGGACTTACAAACCCCGAATCGATAAGCTGCCATACTATGACGGCGCAATTCCTGAGTTGCCCAACTGGCAGGCCGGTTAGCCAACGCCCCAGCCATACGGCCGGAGCGGTCCGGTTGCAGTCCACCGTCCGGGACCGCCATGACGGCCTCGAGTTTTTCCCTCTCGGAAAAGCCATTGCTATGAAAATAGGCGATTTTCATCCTCTTACGTGGCCTTCGCAAGGCCAAAGTCATTCTGAGCCGCAGGTGAAGAATCTGAAACCCTTCAGCAAGAACTTGCTCCGAGCATAGAGAAAAGGAATGCAGTCAAGGGCTTTAGACCCCTCGCGGAGTTTATCTTGAGCCTAGCCGAAAGGCTCGGGGTGACATGGTAGAGTGACTCAGGGCCTGCTCCCGGCTTGAACAGAGGGTGAACAATGAAAAGACCTTGGTGAGGAATCATGGGGGGGTTGTGGCAAACGACTCTAGCTTGTAACCTTAAGTCCGATACAAAAATTTGATGGGGGTCAGTGCCATGTTTGTCAGGACGTTAGAGGACCTGCACGGCAGCGAAAAAGAGATGAAGCTGACCGATGCTGAGGGCGAACTTCACAGTGTTCGCATCTTGACGCGAGACGATGGATGCGGCTTCTCCGTCTCAGATGTTAAGGTCAAAGGCCGCCGGAGTTTGGTCCTTCACTACAAGAACCACGTGGAAGCCAACCTGGTTGTGGGCGGCCAAGTAGAGCTGGAGAACCTTTCCAACGGGGAGAAGTGGACCTTAACTCCGGGCATGTTATACGTTGTCGGCCCCAAGGACCGCCACCGCATGTCCACTCAAGGTGGCGCTCACATAATCAGCGTCTTCAGCCCGGCAATTACCGGCACCGAGAGGCACGATGCCGACGGCGCTTTCGAGCCCAGTGGAGACATACCGCCCGCCTGGCAGGGTGAAGCGGGGCGCACCATGTTTGTTATGTCGGAGGATGACGCCCATAAGCTTATGATTAGCGGCGGCCGTACCCCGGCTTCTCGCTATCTGCTTTTGAAGGACGAGTGCGGTTTTACTGTCTCCACTCCCCGGGGCAGGGCAGGAAACGAGTCTAATCTATGGTACAAAAACCACGTTGAGGCCAACTATATCCTGGACGGTGAAATTACCTTGGAGGAGGTCGCCACGGGCCAGACCTGGGAGCTGTCGGCCGGCGCCATCTACCTGGTGGGACCGAATGACCGCCATAAGGTCAAGGCCAAGACGGACACCTACGTTTTGAGCGTCTTCAATCCACCTTTGCAGGGCGACGAAACTCACGATGCCGACGGCAGCTACCCGCCCAGCGGGGACATTCCTCCGGCTTGGCGGACTTAACCATACGCCGCCGCTGCGCCGCAAATAAGAGCAAGAGTAAAGCGGCTCCGGCTATGAAGCTATTTGCGGCATAGGCGCTCATAGGACCTGAAGCTCGAGCTTCCCTTGCAGCACAAATAACTGCGGGTGCTCCCCTCACTGAATTCAGTGAGGGGAGCACCCGCTGCTTTACCGCTAAGGTTATGCCGGCGGACCGTCGAGGGTTAGTCGAGGTGATACACCCTGGCCGCGTTGCCGCCGGCGATCTTTGCCCGCTCTTCCTCGGTGCAATCCGCCAGTACCTCCTCGATGATCTGACGGCTCCTGGGGAAGGTTGACTCTATGTGGGGATAGTCCGACCCCCACTGGATGTTGTCCACCCCTATGATGTCCCGCATCCTGACACCCAGTGCATCCTCCTGGAAGCCGCAGAACACGTTGCGATGGAAAAACTCGCTGGGAAGCATGTCGTCCTTGAACCGGTAAGCTCCTTTAAGCGCTTCTTGGTTCCTTTGGGTGTAAGTGTAGTCCAACCGGTCCAGGAAGTGGGGAATCCAAGACAACTCCATCTCCACCGACCCGATCTGTAGGTTGGGATGGCGCTCGAACACGCCGCTGAAGATAATGTCGCCGAGGGACATCCGCACCCAGTGGTCGGCGTTGCAGATGAAAGAGGGCCTTACCCTTGCCCGCTCCTCGCCTATTCCGAACTCTTGGCCTGGGCTGGGACGATTGGTGGCGATGTGCAGGCCCAAGGGCATACCCAGGCTCTCGGCCGCAGACCACAGGGGTTCGTACTCCGGCAAATGGTACGGCCTTTCCTCTGGGGGATACACGGTGATCATGCCGCCGGCAAGGCCCATCTTATGGCAACGCTCCAGTTCCTTTACCCCCTCTTGCACATCGTCTATGTTGATCATGGCGATGCCCTTGAGACGTCTGGGAAACGGCTTGCAGAACTCAGCCAGCCAGTCGTTGTAAGTTCTGGAGATTTCGGTCAGGAGCGCACTGTCTGGCACGGTGTAGAGCAAAAGACCGACGGTGGGATAAACAATACTTACATCTACCCCATCTATATCCATGTCTTTAACGTGTTCCTCGGGAATGTAACCACCGGGGCGGACATCTTCCTGGGTACGGGTAATAACGAGATTTTCCGGCTCCTCAAATCTCATGCCGGTCTGTGAGCCAGCCCCAACACCGACCACTCTATGGTTGTCGCAGTACCACCAGTCTCCATCCTCTTGGCGGACCAGCTTTGGAACTCGGTCCTTGAACTTGGACTCAGCTCTGGTGATCCACAAGTCCGGCGGTTCGTGAACATGATTGTCCGATGATATCACCCTATAATTAGCCATCTTAACTCTCCCGCGGTTTGGTTTATGATCCGGAATTAACCATACTCGGGCCGTTGCACCCTAATGCTACATCATTCTACACCAAAACCGGAGAATTGGCCCGTATCTATCTTGTCAATCTCCGGGTTCCGGTCTCGAAAGCGTTGCTCGTTCTGTCGAGCGCGGGTAGAAAGCACTGACGACCACGCCCAGCCCAGTGAGCAGGCACAGCGTCAACAGCCCGGTTTGCAATGAACCGGTGAGTTGAGCTACCAGACCGGTCACCACCGGACCGGCGGCGAACCCCAGCCCGGAAAAGGTCCACACCAGGGAAGAGACTACCGCAACCTCTCTGGGCCGTATCCTGGGAAACTCAAATGGCAGCACGTGAATAGCCGGAGTGGCGACCCACACCAGCCCAAGACCGGTGATCAGGAACATCAACAGAATCGGGTTGGGGGTTACAGCGATGGCTACGCCGAATAACACGTTGAAAAGCGCCGGCACACCCAGCAGCAGCTTCCGGTTCGGCACCTTGTGGGCCAGGAATGCTCCGAACAGTCCGCTGGGAATGAGTCCATAGTAAAGGAAGGCCAGCAGGGGACCCCCTAGGGTGAGGGATACTCCCCGTTCCTCCAACCAAAGCGTCGGCAGGAAAGTGACCATGGCGGTCCAAGTCGCCGAGATAAAGAACATCATCGCCGCAATAACCCAGCCCTGGGGATAAAGCAGCAGAGCCCGAAGCGGGCTACCTTCTTGCTGTCGCAGTTGGGCCTGAAAGCCGCTCACTGGGGCTTTCCTCTCTTGAGCCACCAACAACCAAGCGAGGGTCTGGGCCAGCAACAACCCCCCCATCAGAAAATATACGGTGCGCCAACTGCCAATTCCGCTGATCAAAAGCGCGCTGGTGCTTATGGCCAGAGCGAGAATCACGCTGTGTTGAGAGAGACCCACGGAGTTGATCTGGGCGTATTGGCGAGGAGCGGCCCACTGCTGGAGCAGCAGCGTTCTAGCCGGCGTGGCAATAACGTGGGTAAGGACGAAGACAAAGCGGGCTACAAGCAGGACTACGAAGCCGGAGGCCAGGGCCTGCATGAACAAGAAAGGGAGTCCCAGCACCAGTGACACTAGGACCACGGGCACGGGCCGGAAGCGAGAGAACCAGGCGCCGCATGGCAACGAGACCGTCGCAGCTGTAACCCACCAGACTCCCTGGAGCAACCCGGCCTCCAGGTCCGAAATATCCAAGTCGTCCCGGATGAAGGGAAGAAACAGACCAAAAGTATAGGATATAAGGACGACGCTACTGGCCTGAGCCCGGAAGAGCAACAACACCGCCCAGCCGCGGGCCGGGGTACGAGCCGGTTCTTCTGCAGGTGAATGCGAGGAGTCCATCAAGGTCCCCGGTGGTTCAGAGAGTCCGGCTGGGGGTCCCCCGTACTCCTCTCTAGGAATACCTCTAGGGGCGTGCCGTCAACCCCGGGGCACTGTGCCGTCAATGCGGGCCATGACCTCCAGAGCAAGGCGTCCCTTGGCCTCGGCTTCAACGCACTCCCGTAGCTCAGTTCGATTTTTTACCCCCAGCACCACTGTAGCTACTCCTTCCATGGACAGAGCATAGCGGTGGGCCAGCGCGGCGGGAGATTCGCCTAATTCCTTGCTCAACTCTCTGAAGGGCTCCGCCGCCTTGTAGTCGGCCATATCCGGGTGGTCTTCCGGCAGTTGCCGGTCGAAAGCGTTGGTCAAAGCACCCGCTTGGACCGCTCTAATCCCCATGACTCCCACCCCGCGACGGTGGGCGGCGGCCAGGATCTCCCGGGGTCGAGCCGGGCCTTCAAACTGGTGCATCGCGCCCAGGGAATCGAGGAGATTGGTGACGACCTGGATCGCCTGGGGGACCGGCTGGCTCTCTATGGTTTCCAAGATGCTGTCTGGCGCTCCAATCCCGGTCACTCCCCACGCTCCGATCAATCCTTCCGTCCTTAGCTGTTCAAAGGCCAGCAGTACACTATCGACGAACAAGGCTCGGGGAGTGCCTTCGTACCGCGCTTGGTCCTGGTTTGCGACTATCATGTTATGCAGGAAGAAAAGGTCCACTTGCTCCAGTTTCATCAGCGCCAGACTCTTACTCAAGCTGGCCCGCAACCGGGGCAGCACCTCGTCGGGCGGCGGGTTGTTCAAGCGGCACTTGGTGGACACTCGCAACCCGTCCGGCAGCCTGCCGCCGAAAGCCTCGCCGATAACCTCTTCCGACTCACCGTCTCCATAGGAGGGGGCGACGTCCAGAAAAGTGATTCCCCAGTCCACGGCCGCTTTCACCGTGGCCACCGCTTCTTGCCGGCTGGTCGGTCCCCAGACCTGCCCGGTGCCTCCGCCGCCCAATGTCAGGGAGCTAACCTCCCCCAAGTTTCCAAACTGCCGTTTTTCCATCGCTCAAAACCACCTTAAATGGACTATCATGCCTTGGTAAGCAGCGGCTTCGCCGGTCCCGATAGTATACAACTCTTCCTTTATCCCCTAGTTGGGCCGGCGGTCTGCCTGCGGTTCTGAAGGGGCAAGACAACGTGAGACGGCTGGCCGGCATCGTGGTAGATGGTCTGGTGGGCTGAATGGCGCTGTTGCCTCCGGCCCAGCGGTCCCCCGGTATTCGGGTTGACATCAAACCGGGGCCAGTTGCTGCTGCTGATGTCCAAGCGTATCCGGTGCCCCGCTTTAAACAGGTTGGATGTGGGGTAAAGCTGGAATACAAACTCGTAGGGTTGACCGGGGACCATGAATTCCGGCTTGACCCAGCCGTTTCGATACCGCGCCCGGATAATAGAGTCGGTAATGTTAAAAGCCAACCCGTCAGGATAATCGCCCCCGGGTGGATAAACGTCGATCAGCTTGGCGGTGAAGTCGGTGTCCACGGAGGTGGAAGCCGTAAAAAGGTGGACTTCGATAGGGCCGGTTACCTCCACATTCTCATCGAGGGGCGGGGTCTGGAAGGTCAACACGTCGCTGCGGGTGTTGAGGGGTAGCTGGTCGGCGCAACCGAAGAAGTCGGGCCGCCCCCGTTGGTCGAAAGCCCCGGGTTTCATGATGGTTTCACTGGCTGAAATGCCTCCGCCAATGGTAGGCACCGGGTTTTGGGGGTCGAAGGTGTAGGTGCTGGGAGGAAATACGCCGTTTCTCGGGCTGTCCGGGGATAGGCTGCCGTCGCCGTGGAGGTAGTAGGGAGTGTAGTCGGTGTCCGGCAGGGGCCAGTCTGCCGCGCCGCGCCAGTATCCGCCGTGGTTTATACGGCCCGGATACTCGGTATTAACCCCCGGCGCGCCGATAATGGCGCGGCTGCCATCCCCGGTGCCCATGGTGAACAACCGGACCGGGGGCCAATCGGCCGCCTCGGTATGCATCCCTTTAAGGTGGCGGTCGAACCAGGAGAGTTTCAGGTCCTTGTAGTTGATGGCGGCATCGGCTCCGAAGTACAGGTCCCCCGAATAGCTTACCTCATAAGCGGCGTGAGTCCACGGTCCCATCAACAAGACCTGGGGGGAGCTTTTCATCTTGCTGAGAGCTACGTAGCTGGCGCAGGTGTTGCGGCAATAGGAGTCATACCAGCCGCCCAGGTACAGCGTTGGGACATCGGCGTGTTCTTCGTAATATTCGGCGATGGCGTAACCTCGCTGCTTCCAGTACTCATCGTAATCTCCGCGGGTCATGATATCTATCGCCCACTGCTCGTATAAAGGCAGTCGGCGCAAGATAGTTGCTCCTTCTTTCAACGGGAACTGGTTGACTAGGTCCGGCAACCGCTCGGTGTATTCTTTGATCAGGGCGCTTTTCAGTGCCGGGTCCGCCTCAGCCTCCTTGCTGGTGAGGGCCATGCGAAAAGCGTAAATGAGAAACCTCTGTTCCAATGCCCCATTGTGGCGCATGGAGCTGTGAAAATAGCTGGAGGCGCCGACAGCCACAATCATTGTGGAAAGATGGGGTGGGCTGAGAGTGGCTAATGCCGCTTGGTTGCTGCCGGCATAGGAGTCGCCCATGGTGCCAACCTTGCCGTTGCTCCATTCTTGAGTCCCCAGCCATTCGACTGCGTCGTAGCCGTCGGGGGCTTCCTTGGCGAAGGCATACCAGTCGCCTCCCGAGGCAAACCGGCCCCGGACATCCTGGAAGGCGCATATGTAGCCGCGGCGGGCGAAGTAACGCCCCGTGCCGGCCAGGCTGGGCGAAGCCTTGTTGTAGGGGGTCCGCTCCAAGATGACGGAAAACCGTCCTTCCGCCCTCCGGCCGCCTATGGCGGGGAAGTAGATGTCGGTAGCTAGTTCGACGCCATCCCTCATAGGCATCATTACGTTGCGTTGGCATATTACGTCGTACTCTTGATGAGAGCCTTGGTAAAGTGCAGCCATGATCGTACCCTCACTCTACGTTCTCTAAAAGTCTCGGCTCAGCCATACGCCGCCTCTTTTGGACCATTATAGGCGTTTGCCGGGGCACGAGGGAGATAGACGGCCGGCGGAATGAGGGGATGCCGGATTGCCAGAGTCACTGCGGGGTGGGATACTGATTCTTTAATTAAGAAGAAGCATTGAAGCTTTAATTTCAAGACTTAAAGGGAGGGTCGACCATGCCTCACTATATGTACGTTTCCGTGCAAGACGATGATAAGATAGCGATTTTCACCATGGACGCCAACACCGGCAAACTAACCCCAAAGATGGAAGCGCCCGTGCCCGGCGGGCCGTCTCCGCTGGCTATTAGTCCGGACCGGACGGTCCTTTATGTCGGGCATGGCGGCAGCTTAGACCTGTCCAGCTTCCGGATAGACCAGGACACCGGCGGGCTCACCCAAAACGGGACGGTGTCCCTGGAAGCCGCTCCCGAGTTTCTGGCCACAGACCGGAAGGGCAGGTTTGTGCTGTCTGCTTATTATTATGGCGGGATCGCGGCGGTGCATCCGATAGGCGATGACGGTACGGTGGGCGGCCCGGCCATCGAGTGGGTCGAAACAGCCAAGGGGTCCCACGCAATGCAGACCGACCGGTCCAACAGGTTCGCTTTCGTGCCTCATATTGCCGATGTGGGCCCCAACGCCATATTCCAGTATAGATTTGACGAGAACACCGGTCACATTACGCCCAACTCCCCGCCAAGGGTGGACCTGGAAGAATACCTGGGTCCGCGGCACTTTTGCTTTCATCCAACAAAAGACATCCTCTACTTTTCCGATGAGCAGGGCAACAGCGTTACCGGCTACCATCTAGACACATCGAAGGGAACGCTGTCGGCCTTTCAAACCATAACGACCCTACCCGAAGGTTACACCGGGGCCAACACCTGCTCTCAAATTCAAATGACTCCTTCGGGTGATTTCTTGTATGTTCCCAACCGGGGCCATGACAGCATCGCGGGCTTCTCCGTAGACCCCTCCAGCGGGCGCTTGACCGGCATTGGGCAAGTGTCAACCGAGGCTGCGCCCCACGCTTTCAGCCTGGACCCGGAGGGTAAATTCGTCTTCGCCGCCGGCGGAGACTCGGGCCGCCTCGCCTCGTACCGGATCAACGGCGATACCGGTGAGCTAACCCCCTTGGAGACTTATTCCGTGGGTCAGAGTCCTATGTGGGTGCTGATGACAACACTTGGAGATTAGCTTCCGGGTCAATTGATATGACCAAGGAGAAGGACAATGCCAACAAGGCAAATTACCGGCAACGCATCCCATTTAATAATCGAGCAACTCGCAGCATTAGGGGTAAAATACGTCTTCAATAACTCAGGTTCGCGGGAAGCCCTGTTCTTCAATGAGTTGCATTCGCGCTCTGATATACATGGCATCCTGGCGCTTCACGAAGGCGCGGTTACCGCCATGGCCGGAGGATACACCCAAGCAAATTTGGCTCCAGGCGTGATGGTCGTTCACCTGGGAGCGGGACTTGCCCAGTCAATGGGACAGCTAATCAACGTTTGGACCGGCAGCTTGCCCGTAGTCGTGATCACCTTTGCCGGGGACACCGGCAGCTATGGCGACCGGATAAGCTTGGACCTCAGCCACAACGCAGGCCCAACCGCCATCAGTGCCCCCATGACCAAGGCCAACTGGACGGTTATCGAGCCTGAAGGGTTGCCCGCTGCCATCGAGCGCGCCCTACGCGTGGCCATGACTCCGCCGGTTGGCCCGGTCCACTTGGCGGTCTATGACAGGTTGCTCGGTCCCGGCCAAGCCACTGCGAACATCATAGACGGCCACCTGCCGGAGTTCCGCGCCGGCTATCCGGCTGACAGCGACGTGGAGCAAATCGCCCAAGCTTTGCGCGACGCCAAACGCCCACTCCTTTACACCGGCGACGGTATCTGGAAGAGCGGAGCCGAGGCTGAAGTCACGGCTCTCGCCGAGAGGTTCGGTATCCCGGTTGTCGGGGAACTGCGCGGTGTTTCCATCAAGCACCCGCTTCACTGCGGCGGGCGCCGCCTCGAGCAAGCGGCTGATATAGACCCCGACCTCATTTTTTGTTTCGGCGTGCGGCACAGCGGCAGTGGCACCGCCGACGATTATGCCGCATTTTTCAACGCTGACCGGGTTATCGCCGTAGGCTCGGACGTTGAAAATCTCGAAAATATTCCGGGCCTAGACATTGCTGTCCTAGCGGACGAAAAACGCACGGCGCAGCGTCTTATCGAGCTATCCGGCTCCTCTTTGGGTGAACTGGCAGACCGCCGGGCTTGGGCCAGAGAAGAGGCCGCTTCATTGCGCGCTCGGAGCAGGGACGACGCTCGAAGAGTCGCTCAACAGCCGGGCAAAGTGCGTCCCTACGTGCTGGCTGATGCCCTGGACAAGACTCTCGAAGGATTCGGCGGCGGCCTAGTAACCATTGAACAATTCGCTGTCTCACAAGACATTCTTGAAAACACCGGTCATGCTGGCAACAACGAATACATCAGACCGGCCGGTGGGTCAGAAGGCTACGGCATGGGCGCGGCCATTGTGTGCGCCATGGAGGACGTGCTGGAGGTCTATCATCGCCGATATGAGGACAATGAAGTGCTGGTCTGCCTGGACGAGACCAGCAAGCAACTCGCTCGGCCGCCGCGTCCTGGGGCGGTGATGGCCTATGACCACGAATACGAACGCAACGGGGTGAGTAACCTGTTCATGCTTTTCGCGCCCTTGGAGGGATGGCGGCGGGTCGAGGTGACTGACCGCCGGACGAAAGTCGATTGGGCGCGCCAAGTCACAACTGGTGGACGAGGACTATCCTGACAAGGACCGGATAGTGCTGGTGATGGACAACTTGAACACCCATCACGCGGCATCGCTCTACGAGACAGCCGGCGGAGGCGCGGCGCATCGCCCAGCGGCTGGAGTTTCACCACACCCCCAAGCACGGCAGTTGGCTGAATTCCGAGATAGAGTTGGGGGTGCTGGGACGCCAATGCCTGGACCGACGGATTCCCGACCGGGAAACCTTGGGGGCAGAGACAGGAGCCTGGCAAAGACGGCGAAACCGGGACTCAATAAGAACCAAGGACGCCCGCATCAAGCTCAAGTCCCTCTACCCATCTATACAAGAGCGTTGAGCTACTACCATTGAACAATTCGCTGTCTCACAAGACATTCTTGAAAACACCGGTCATGCTGGCAACAACGAATACATCAGACCGGCCGGTGGGTCAGAAGGCTACGGCATGGGCGCGGCCATTGGAGCGAAGCTGGGCGCTCCCGACAAGCCAGTGGTTGGTCTTGTTGGCGACGGCTCCCTCTACTACTCTGACTCTGCTCTCTGGACGGCGGCAAGCCACGGCATCCCGGTGCTCTACGTTATCCCCAACAACGGGGCCTATGGCATTGTCGCCGGCGCCTTTGGACGCGCCGACGCCAACATGAAAGAGACTGGCGAATACCGGGGCGTGGTGCTGGATAACATAGACCCGGTTAAGCTCGCCGAAAGCTTCGGCGTCGAGGCTATGGATGCTACCGACGAAACAAAAGTCGCCGACGCCATCCACCATGGTCTTAACATCGTGGAACAAGAAAGACGCCCCTTCCTGCTAAATGTGCATCTGCCTATCGGCCTGCCTGAAGGCGGACGCCCCGGCTCGCCCTATAGCCTCAAAGACGAGATAAGCTGAGATAGATTGAGACCTGAACGCCATTCGGAGAAGATCGGGAGGTAATCATGGAAGAAGCCGTAATCGTTAGCGGCGCCCGCACGCCCATAGGCCGGTTCGGAGGGGCCTTCAAGGACCTTTCGGCGTCGGAGCTTGGGTCCCTAGTCATCAAGGCTGCGCTAGACCAGGTTAACATAGCTCCGGACCAGGTCGAAGAGGTGGTGCTGGGCAACGCCCTGCAGACAGCCGAATTCGGTTACGCCGCTCGACTGGCCGCCCTGGGGGCCGGCATTCCCGCCGAGGTTCCCACCATCGCCATCAACCGGCAGTGCTCCTCCGGCCTGGAGGCGATTAACATGGCCGCCCAACTGGTCAAGACTGGCGAGGTCGAAATCGCCGTGGCCGGCGGCACCGAAAACATGAGCCAGTCCCCCTATCTCGTCGACTACAAGGCACGTTTCGACGGCCTGCGCTTGGGGGACGGCGCGCTCACCGATAGTCTGGTTAAAGGACTGGGCTGCCCGGTGAACCTCTACCACATGGGAGTAACCGCCGAGAACGTGTCGGAGCGTTTTGGCGTCAGCCGAGAGGACCAGGACGAGTTGGCCGCCATCAGCCACCAACGGGCGGTGACCGCCATAAGGGATGGCCGCTTCGACCACCAGATTTCCCCGGTGACCGTACCCCAACGCCGGAGCGACCCTATGGTCGTGTCCCGGGACGAGGGTCCTCGTGAAGACACCACGGTGGAGCGGTTGGCCCAGCTTTCCCCCGTATTCAAAAAAGGCGGTACCGTCACCGCCGGCAACGCTTCCACCATCAACGACGGCGCCGCCGTGGTGGTAATCATGTCCGCCGCGAAAGCGGCTGAACTGGGCATCAAGCCCAGGATGCGTTGGCATACCCGCGGGGTCGCCGGGGTGGAACCCGCCATCATGGGCATCGGTCCCGTTCCCGCTGTGCGCAAGGCGCTGGGGAAGGCCGGCATGTCCTTGGACGACATCGACCTCATCGAACTCAATGAGGCTTTCGCCGCCCAGGCTCTCTATTGTATTCGAGAGCTGGACATGGACCTAGACAAGACCAACGTCAACGGCAGCGGCATAAGCTTGGGCCATCCGGTCGGCGCAACCGGCGCAATCATGACCGTCAAACTCATGGAAGAGATGGAATTGCGCGGCGACGAACTGGGCCTGGTTACTATGTGCGTCGGCGGCGGTCAGGGCGTGGCCACTATCTTCCAGCGAACGGCATAGACGCCGTAGTAGCCGGGATGGCGGTTCTGTGCGCCTTTTGCCGCCGGCGGTGTTAAAATGGGAAAGGCGTTAGGACTGCTGCGGTGTGCTGCGGAGGCAGTGGTTCCGGGTTAGAATTCAACCAGGCGACAAGGAGGGAATTATGGGTTACAAGCCAAGGCAACTAGGGCACGTCAATATCTTCGTGCGCAACGCGGAGCGCGCCCGCGATTGGTATGAGGACTTACTGGGTCTGCACACCTACGGGTTTACCCCAGGCTATGCCGCCTTTATGACTTCCGACCCGGGAAATTCTCACGAAATCGCTTTGATGGAAGTTGGAGAGGACGCCCCTGGGCCTCAAAAAGGGCAGGTGGGCCTGAACCACATGGCTTGGTATATGGAGAGCCTCGAAGACCTGAAGGAGCTTTACTTCCGAATTAAAGAGAGGAACATAGAGATCGAGTGTGTATCAGACCACGGCCATGCTATTGGCATCTACATCCGCGACCCAGACGGCAATGGCATTGAAATCTCTTACGAAATGCCCAGCAATGAGTGGGGACACGACGAAAGCAAATACCTGATCGGCGGCACCGAACACGGCCGCATGTCCGGTCCCTGGGACGCGGAAATGGCTGGGGACGCAGCGGTGCGGAGGTAACGGCGCAACTGGCAAACTTGGACCGTCATGGGGGCGCGGCACGGCGCCCCCGTTTCTTTCTAATCAGCCCCACTCTGCCAAGCGATGTGCCGCCGCGAATTGCTATTCCAGGACGGGGATGGCGTGGGGATTACCAGTCCCAGGTCACCCCGAACTCCCGGGTCAGGACCAGTTGACCGGTAAAGGTCCGGTTGTCTTTGAGGGCCAGGGCCACGGCACTGGGGCCGGCCTCCTCGGGCATGATCCGCTGTTCCCAGTCGTGCCTGGCCCAAGGAATGACCGACGATCCCTCGCTCTTCAGGGGGCCCGGGTCCAGGATGTTCACGGAGATGTTGTGCTCCCGCAACTCCTCCGCCAAGCACAAGCTGAACATGTGCAGGGCCGCCTTGCTGCTACAGTAGATAGTGCCCCCGGCCCTATGTCTAACCGCCGCGCCCGATCCCACGTTGATGATCCTACCCTCGCCCTGTTTCATCATGAGGGGCGCCACTTGACGGCAGGTCAGGTAAGGACCGCGCACATTGATGGTCATGGACTGCTCCCAGCGCTCTGGGTCGATGTCCAAGAAGGGTTCGCTGGGGATCATGAGGCCGGCATTGTTTACCAGCACGTCGATCCGGCCGTAGTGGTCCGCTACTTCCTCGACCATTGCCCGGACCTGGCCCTCGTCGGCCACGTCGCAGGATACGGCCAGTGCCTCCCCTCCGGCGTCCCGTATCCCCTGGGTCACTTCTTGGACGGTCCCCGGCAGGCCCGTTGGAGAGCTCTCCCGGGCGCACAGGGCGACGCTGGCCCCCTCGGCGGCGTAGGCCCTGGCGATCTCCCGTCCCAGACCGCGGCTGGCCCCGGTTACTAGGGCTACCCGGCCCTGCATTCGGTTCATAGCTCTAACCTCTCCGGGGACCTACTTCTTGCCGCCCCAAGCGTTCCAGTGGGTCAGGTCCTGGGCGGGCAAGCGTTTGGCCGGCCTGAAATCCGAGCCGGTGTAGTAGGCTACGGGCAACAAGGCCACTTGGATTACGTGCTCCGGTATCCCCAGGACCTCCGCCGCCTCTTCCTCGTACATCAGGTGCAGAGTAGTCCAGGCCGAGCCCAAGCCCCGGGCGCGAAGGGCCAGCATCAGGGACCAAGCGGCGGGCAGGATAGACCCGTATACTGAAGCATTGTAGAGCGATGTGTGGTCCCGCATTTCCAAGAGGTGCGGCACTTGCTCCATTTGGGCTTCCACGCACGGGATGATGAATATGGGGACCCGGTGGAGATTCTCTTCGAGGTATGTGCTGGACGCTCCGATTCGGGTTCGCTGCCCAGCCCGAGCGTCTCCGTGGGACCAGCGCGGCGCCTGTCGTTCCTGCATGGCCCGATAATCGCGAAAACCTTTCCGATAGATATCCGCCAGGGCCCCGCGCGCCGCCGCGTCTTCGACTACCAGGAAGTGCCAGCCCTGGAGATTGGAGGCCGTCGGCGCCTGCATGGCGATCTCGATGCATCGCTCAATTACCTGAGGCTCCACTGGCCGGTCCAAGTCCAGCCGCTTCCGGACCGTGCGGGTGGTGGTGAGCAGGTGGTCAACGGTTTTGAGGTCCATGCAAGCTCCTAGACCGGGAATTGGGGCCTCTGGGACAAGTCGCATACTAGCCACGAGCTAGATCGGTGTCAACCAAGGAGGGACTCCGCTGCCTCACCGCCTGTCTGCCCGGCCACCGGGTAAATTTGCGAATTCGGGGTCTGAGGATTGTTTTACGTCTGCAATTAACCTAGAATGAGGCATTCTGCAAAAATTGTTCAATTGATAAAGGAGGTACCGTGATGGCTAAGGACTTCACCATTTGTATCGCCACCGTAGGACAGGGTGTGTGGCAAAGTCCCGACGGCGGCGACACCTGGGACCGGGTGCGCACGCCTATGCCATTGGAGAGCCGCGCCCGCGCTCTTGCTGTGCATCCGGCTGAGCCCCATACCGTGTTCGCCGGCACGGATTCGGGTTTGTACCAAAGTGTTGACAACGGCGTCAGTTGGGAACGAATGAACGATCTTGAGCAGAGCATCAACATTTGGTCCTTGGCCGTCAGTTCTTCTTCGCCGGCTACGATATTCGCCGGCACCAGCCCTCCGGGATTGTACCGCTCCCGTGATGGAGGCCGCCACTGGGACCAACTTTCGCTGGACCTGGCTGAGGAGTGCGCTATCGGCACCCCCAGGGTCACCGCCATGGTGGTTGATCCCGACGACTCCCGGATTGTGTGGGCCGGTGTGGAGATCGACGGCGTTCACCGCAGCTTGGACGGCGGCGACACTTGGACCCGAATTGAGGGCGTCACCGACCCCGATATCCACGGCATGTTGGTGGCGAAGGGCAACCCCAACCAGGTGATTACCAGCACGCCTCGCGAGATCTTTGCCAGCGACGATGTGGGCGAGAGCTGGCAGGCCATGGACATCTCCAACAAGTTTCCTTCAGCTTACTGTCGTTGGATCGCCGTCAAGCCCGACAACCCCAAGGTGATCTTCGCTAGTTGCGGCGACAGCGCCATGGGCTCCAGCGGCAACCTGCAACGCAGCACCGACGGCGGCGAAACTTGGGAAACCCGCCCGCTTCCAGTGGAACCCAACTCTCCGCTCTACGGCTTTGCCACCAATCCGGCCAACCCTGACCGTATCCTTTCCTTCAGCCTTTTCGGGGAAATTTACGTCAGCGAGGACGCCGGCGACTCGTGGCAGAAGGTGAACCGAGAGTTTAGTGAGATTCGGGCCATAGCATGGCTGCCTCAATAAGCAACTAGCCAGTCATGCTCATCGGGAATGGCTGTTGTAGAGGGCTCTTGTTCCAGACCGTGGTTTCTTGAAATCTCTGGTGAGGGCTTTCCAGAAGGTGCTGGGGGATAGCTATGTCAAAGCTGGAAGAATACGAAAACAAGTACCAAACAGTGAAATTCAAGCGGCGAAACGGTATCCTTCAGGTCACCTTCCACTCCAATGGAGGCAGCTTGAAATGGGGCGGGCCTGCCCATGGTGAATTCGGCTACGCTTTTTCCGACATTGGAAGCGATCCGGAGAACCGGGTGGTTATTATCACCGGCACCGGCGACGACTATTGCGCCGAGTTCGAGGGAACCCGCCCCCGCAGGACGCCCAAGACCTGGGACCTGACCTACTGGGAAGGTAAGCGGCTCTTGGTCAATCTGTTAGAGATCGAGGTGCCCATCATCGGAGCGGTTAATGGCCCGGCATTGATCCACGCTGAAATCCCGGTGATGTCGGACATCGTACTGGCCTCGGAAAACGCCACATTCCAGGATGCGCCCCACTTCCCGCGGGGGGTGGTGCCCGGCGATGGCGTCCATGTCATATGGCCCCTGTTGTTGGGGCAAAACCGAGGCCGGTATTTCCTTTTGACCGGCCAGACTTTATCAGCGAAAGAGGCCCACGAGCTAGGTGTAGTCGCCGAAGTTCTGCCTCGCGAGCTTCTGCTTCCCAGGGCCTGGGAACTAGCGGATCAACTGGCCGAAAAGCCGGACCTTACTCTCCGCTATAGCAGGGTAGCCATGACGCTGCAACTCAAGAGGCAGATGCAGGATATGCTGGGGTATGGCTTGGCAATAGAAGGGCTGGCGGCGGTTGATCTGTAGGGCGGCCGCCAGGCTGCTTTTTCTGTTGCCATAACCCCTTCTGTTTACCGGCTATGGGTCAGCTTATGATCCCCTCCCGCCAGTCCATGATGATCTGTTGGGCCGCGTTGTGGCCGGGAGCGCCGGACACTCCGCCTCCTGGATGGGCGCCCGACCCGCAGAGGTAGAGATTGTGGACAGGAGTCCGATAATCGGACCAGCCGGCTACGGGCCTGTAGTTGAAAATCTGATCGGGCATCATCCACCCGTGGTGCATGGTGCTCTCTGTCAGATAGAACCGCTCTTCCAAGTCTCGCGGGCCGAAAAGGACACGGTCTAAGATGATGTCCTTTAAGTTGGGGATATATTCGGACAGCACGTCGATACATCGGTTCGTAAACCGCTCCCTTTCATCCTCCCACGAACCCTCCTTGAGATCATAGGGAACGTACTGTATGTATACGGTCATAGCTTGCTTTCCTGGCGGAGCCAGAGAGGGGTCGGTGAGAGATTGGACGTGCAGCATAAACCAGGGGTCATGGGAGGGGTAGCCGTTCATGCAGTCCTGCCAGGCTTTCTCACTGTACTCTATGGAAGGGTTGATGGTGATGAATCCATGGTCTCGGGTGCCGGGGTCTGCTCCGTGGAAGCAGGCCCATTGAGGACGGTCATCCAAGGCCAAGAACATCTTGGCGAAGTCGCCCTTCATGTTGATCCGGCCAATTGAGTTCCGAAAATCCTCCGGAAGATGTTGAGGTTCCACCAGGTTCAAGAAAGTTCTCTTGGGGTCGGCGTTGGAGGCCACCGCTCCAGCCCGGATCTCCTCGCCGCTGGTTAGCGCCACCCCAACAGTCCTACCGTTTTCCACTAAGATGCGCTCGATTTCGGCATTGGTGCGAATGGTGGCCCCGTTGGCCTGGGCGCTCTTGGCTATGGCTTGGGTGATCCCTCCCATGCCTCCCCGGCTGTATCCCCATACTCCCCTTTCGCCTTGGGCCTCGGCCAACCTGCCCCTAAACATCTGGTACATGTTCCCTTTGCTGCGGAGACCGACGGGGTTGCCCACAGGGGCCAGGGCGGCGATAAGTATCTTAACCGCGTCAGACTCAAATCTTTGGTCAACAAACTCGGCCATGCTGCCCATCATTATTAGCCGAAAGGCTTCCTGTTCCTCGGGAGTCCTGAAGCGAGCGGCTACCTCGGCAAAAGTGGGCGGGGTACGTAGCCAGGTCCCGGTGATGTAATGCTCGTATTTATCGAGAAAACGCTGCACCTGGAAATACGCCTGAGCATCTCTTGAGGAAAACTTTGAAATCTCTTCAGTCAGCTTTTGCTCGTCCTTCCAGCCGGCGAGGTAGGTCCCGTCGGGGAAAGGCAAAAGGTCTGTTGGGTCGGTGCTGTAGGCTTCGTAGCCGTATTCGGACAGCTTCAAGTCCTGGACCACCTTGGGCTGTAATAGGCCCAAGAACATGGACGCGGTGGAGAATTTGAAACCCGGGAACAGTTCTTCGGTTACGCAGGCCCCTCCCACCATATCCCGCCGCTCCAGCACCAGAACGTTGATGCCCTCTTTGGCCAAATAGGCGGCAGTGACGAGGCCGTTGTGGCCTCCTCCAAGTATGATTACATCGTATTGCTGAACTGCCATGTCTCTTATGCCTCCATGAGCTCGGTTAACCCGACCTTTCCCACATCAAGCCGCATAATAACAGCAGGCACTCCCTTGGCAGTGCCTGCTGAATGCCGCGAAAGTCCGGCCTGACCGAGAGCCGGACTCTAAAGACCGTATACCCTGGCGCTGTTGCCGCTGGTTATTTTAGCCCTTTCCTCCTCAGTGCAGTCCGCTAGGATCTTATCCAATATCTGTTGGCTTCTGGGAAAGGTGGACTCGGTATGAGGATAGTCGGAGCCCCACAGGATATTGTCGACGCCTATGATGTCCCGGTGTTGTATTCCCAAGGCGTCCTCCTGGAAGTCCACGAAGCAGTTGCTGTGGAAGACGTCGCTGGGAATCATGTCGTTCTTCAGCCGGTAGCCTAGCCTGCCGCCGGCTCGCTCGTTGTAGTCGTAGTCCATTCGCTCCAAGAAATAGGGCACCCAGTTGAGCTCGTGCTCCACCGAACCAACCATTAGCTTGGGGAAGCGGTCGAAGACGCCGGTCTGGATTATTTCGTAGAAGGCCATCCGGACCCAGTGGTCTCCGTTGGCTAAGAGGTGGTTGGCGAATGCAAAGGAGTCCATGGCCAGATGGTCCCAGATAACACCGGGCTCGGGCCTAGTGGTGGCGATATGCAGGCTGAGGGGCATACGCAGGTCCTGAGCCGCGGCCCACAGCAGGTCGAAATCCGGAGAACTGTAAGGCAGGCGCAGATTGTAAGCCGGGATGCTAGCCCCTGCGAAACCCATCTTGGCACATCTCTCCATCTCTTCGACGCCGGTCCTTATATCGTCCACGTTAAGGGTGGCTATAGGCTTGAGTCGCTTGGGGTCGGCGCTACAGTACTCAGCGGCGAAATCGTTGTAAGTGCGCTGGATGGCCGTTAGAAGGTCGCTGTCGGCCACCGCTATATACAGGAATATGGCAAGGCTGGGGTAAACAAGCCCTACGTCCACCCCGTCGAGGTCCATGTCTTTGAGGGCCGCATTGCCGTCATAGGACCCGGGGAGGGCGTTCTCGAAAGTGTCGGCCTCCACCAGAGAGTTGGGGTCTTCAAACCTTCGGCCTGGCTGAGACGCCATGCCGAAGATGGTGCCGAAGGTCGCCGCGTTGTCCACGAACCAGACGTCCCCCTGCCCGCTGTTCTCGACGCGGGGGCACCGGTCTTTGTACTTGGCATCCATGCGGCTTGTCCACATATCAGGCGGCTCTACCACGTGGTTATCCGACGAGATGATTCTGTAATCAGCCATATGTCAGCCTCCTTCTCTCCAGTATAGCAATCTTTCCGCAGCAACCCATCTCGACGCGACGCCGATTCAACAATTATGCCCCTGTCCCTAGCGCGAGTCAATCAATTGGCGACGGTGGTAGTGTCTCAGTTTAATTGAGAATTACCTTGAACAGTAGGTCAAACTGAGACACTACCGCAACGGTTGTAACTATTCAGAGTTGGCGAGCGCACTGACACGGAACCGCTCATCCTGAGCGCAGCGCAGCGGAGTCGAAGGACCGATTCCCATCAAATCTGAACAGTTACCGACGGTCATCGTATGGACGGCCACAAACACTACAAATCTGAAGCCCTTGGAGTGGGCCAATGTAGAAATGCACCCCAAATAGGTGGGCAGCACGTTGAAGGAGAAACCTTAGCGCCATGAAAGGCAACGCGGCGGGAACCAGCAAAATATATGCACAACCGGCGCAACCCCTTGCTTCTCTGACCGAATGAGGAATTACCAACCACCACTTCATACCGCCGTGTCCGGCTCCGCAAAGGTCAGGGCACTCCTTGGATTGTTGACCAGGATGTTGTCTATCGCCTCGCTGCTGAATCCCCGCTTCCGCATCCGAGGGACTATGTGGCCCAATATGTAATAGTAGCCATGGCCGCCGTGCTTGTCGAGGCGGTGCTTCGCGCATATATCGTGGGCGACCAGGACTTTCTCTTCATATCCTTCGGCGGAAATCCAGGCGATGTCATCCATTCGCTTGGCGTCGCTGGGCATATCAATATTCGGATTCAGGGCGTAGTAGGAGTTCTCGTTACCGAAGAGGTCCCACTCCAGGTAGCAGCCTGCCTCAGCGATACGAGTCAGGGTGCCGCGTAAAAACACTGTGCGGTCCAAGTGGCCCATGATGGTGCGGCTGAGATCTGCTCCGGCCTCTCTGAGAACTTCTATGATTTCCAGAGGCGCGGTTTCGTCCCGGCCCGGATGGATCAATAGGGGAGCGCCGGTTACTCTCTGGGCCCGTGCCGAGGCCCGCAATACTTTGTGCTCGTTATCCGCCAAGGGCCAGGTACAACCAATCTCCCCGATGACTCCCGACCTGATGACCGTGCCGTCAACCCCTTCGGTTACATCCCGGACGATCTGTTCAAATATGTCGTCCTCGGTAAGACTATCCATGCCGGCGGGATGAGAGTCGGCTACATAGTAAGAGGCTCCCATGATGATGTTAACCCCGGTGGCGCGAGAGATACGGAACAACCCTATGGGGTCACGAGCGATGCCAATGCTGGTGGCGTCCACGATTGAGTCTCCACCGTGTTGTTTATACAGCATGACTTCCTGGACCGCGGTGGGGACATCAAACAAACGGGCGTTGTCCGCGTTTTGAGCGGCGTAATGCCGTATCCGGCCCACCGTATCCTGGGAGACCGGCTCGTTGTAGAGACCTTTGCCGCTTGCGTTATCCGGTTCGCCATGGGCCACTGCCAGGTCTACCAGCAAGTGCTCGTGAGTCATGGTGACCCCCAGCCGTTCCGGCGGGATGGGTCCCAACACAGTCTGTACCTTGCTTGCCAAGTCCTTATTCACTGCATTCGCCTCCTGGTCCGGGCTCCAACGGACCGTGGGTTTATGTGATTCATGTTGGCTTTCACTCCACCCATGCCCCTAGCCCCGCCACTAATCAGAGTAACTTTATTGTCAAGCGGTATGATATAGCCTGCGAGCTTATGGGGTCGATTGTAATGGTTCAGCGGGTTGAGTCAATGCTTAGTGCTTCGTCGATTAAGCAACTCTCGGAGCCTAGCGGGCCGACGACCGGATTTTGATGAGAGTCCCGAAGTATATACTACTTCCGTTAGGCGGTATCGCACACAAACACTCGGGAGCAAGCAATGGTTTACCGGAGTGCCTTATTAACCTTGATGTTGGTCATACTCTCAGGAATTGTCATGGCGAGTTGCCAGCGTATCAGAGGCGAAAGTCCGTCCCAGCGGGCCACTGTTGCCGCTCAGACCCGCGTCTCTCAGACGCCGCCTCCCAGTCCATCCCCCGCCTCCCAAACAGCTACGTCGATTTTCCCCACCGGAACACCAGCATTCCCGGCTAGGGCCATCAGCGTCCCCCAACTCGTCATCGCGGACATTCCCAGTGAGGTTTCGGCGTATGACCGCGGGGACTGGAAACATTGGATTGACGCCGATAGAGATTGCCAGAACACGCGGGCGGAAGTCTTGATTGTCGAATCATTGGCGCCTACCGGCTTCAGAGATGACAATCGATGCACTGTCGACAGTGGTCAATGGCTTGCTCCCTACATTGGGGCCACTGTAGAGGCCGCTGCGGACCTGGATATCGACCACATGGTTCCCTTGGCCAACGCACACCGGTCAGGGGGCTGGGTATGGACCTCTCAGGAGAAAGAACTCTACGCCAATGATCTCTCCTTTGATGGCCACTTGATAGCGGTGACTGCCTCTGCTAATCGCTCTAAGGGAGCTAAAGGGCCGGAGGAGTGGAAGCCTCCTGACGCAAGCTATTGGTGTGAGTACGCCGTTAACTGGATAAGGGTAAAATCGGCCTGGAGCCTCAAGGCGACTCCCAACGAATGGAACGCGCTTGAGGACATGCTGGGGACTTGCTCTGTTGAAGTAGTAATCGAGACGGGTGATGTCCCCCCATAGGGTTTATTCATGGACCAGCCGGTCAGTGCGGGAGATAAATATGGCCTCAAATGCCGGAGCTAACGCAGCAGACTTCTATAGGGCGCGAGAAGAGCTCAATCCCATTGACGTGCCCACCGCTGAGGGGATACTGAGAGAAGCCAAACAGATCATGGACCAACTGGGAATCGTCTTCCACCTGATGTCCGGCACGTTGCTGGGCGCTATCAGGGACAATGCGCTCATTCCCTGGGATGACGACATGGATATTGGCTCCATAATCAGCCTCGATGGTCTCGGCAAGGATTCAATCGAACAAACTGCGGAACAGGTTGCCGCGGCTTTCAGGGATAACGGCTTTTTTGCCGTGGTAGAGCGGGACGACCATTATTGGTGTGTAGGGACCATGAAATCGTCAACGATGCTGAGCTGGTCCTGCTTCGATATAGTTGGGGACAGCATATTCCAATACCCTGGGGTACGCTTTCCTGTCAGCCTATTCACCGATCTCAAAGAGATCGACTTCGTCGGCGAGAAGTTCTTAGTGCCAAATCCGCCAGAGGAGTTCTTGCGGCTCAAGTACGGGCCGGAATGGATGACCCCGAAGAAAGCGGGATATCAGAAAGATATTGTGCAAGGCATCCCGGAATCCCCCGTCCCAGGACATGCCGGTAGGTTGAAGCAGTTCGTCACCACCCATGTGATGCGGTCCCACGCCGCTCGGCTCAGGGTTTTGGACCATGAAGGTCGATCGGTCGCCGGCGCCGAGGTTGTGGTGACGGGGCTAAATCGGTCTAGGACCAACAAGCAGGGCTATGCGACCTTTTACCTGCCCCGAGAATATTACTACGCCCTTGTCATCAGGTTTGGCGGCCATGAAGAGGTGCTGTACGAGGAAATCATCGGTCCGGGCAAGACCTATGTCTACCAAGCGGACCCTTCATCAACCGCTAGGTGGTTTGTCGTGACCCTGGAATAAATCCGCCAAATGTAGATATAAAACGCGCCGAGATCAGCGATAAATCAACAAGTAATTCAGCTACGATTCTGCTATAATGAACATACGCTGTTCAAGGTGCACCCTCCTCGTCGCTTTGCGGCACCCGGTCAGTAACCCCCCTGAGTATTGTTCCAGACCCCCACGGGATAGGATGATATGCAACAACAGTTGACGTTGGACTACACTGCCAAAGATATACAGGTCCTGGAAGGCCTTGAGGCAGTCAGGGTCAGGCCGGGAATGTATATCGGCAGCACCGACCAGCGGGGGTTGCATCATTTGGTCTTCGAGATCCTTGATAACGCAGTAGACGAAGCCATGGCCGGCTACTGTAATCTGGTGGAGATATTCATCAGTGAAAGCGGCCTGATCACCGTTACGGACAACGGTAGGGGCATACCCATCGATATTCATCCCTCGACTGGCAAAACAGCATTGGAAACGGTGATGACCACCCTACACGCCGGGGGAAAGTTTGGCGGAGGGGCTTATAAAGTTACCGGCGGCCTGCACGGTGTGGGAGGGTCCGTGGTCAACGGCCTTTCTGATTACCTGAAAGCGGAGGTAAGGCGGGACGGTTGGTACTATTACCAGGAGTACTCCCGGGGACATCCCACAGGAAAGCTGGTTAAGGAAAGTAAGTGCCAGCTTCACGGCACCAGCATTACTTTCAGGCCTGACCCAGAAATCTTTCCGGCCATTGAATACGATTTCGATATTCTGAACGCCCATTTTAAGGAGATTGCATACCTTAACCGTGGCTTGGAGATCAGGTTCACCAGCCAGTGGCACGAAAGTCAACGGCAGGGAGATTCGGAACGTACATACTACTTCGATGGCGGCATCGCCAACCTGGTGCGCAACGTTAACCGCAATCGCCGTGTCATCCAGAGTGTTCCGTTCTACTATGAAAAGACCTTGGACGACACCTTGGTCGAGGTTGCGGTCCAGTACAATGACAGCTTTACCGAGACCGTTTACTCCTTTGCCAATTGCATCAACACCCAAGAGGGAGGAACTCACCTCACCGGTTTTCGTTCCGCCTTGACTCGAGTTATCAACGACTATGCTCGCAAACAAGGGTTTATCAAGGATGAGCAGCCCAATCTAACCGGCGATGACGTGCGGGAGGGGCTTACGGCGGTAATCAGCGTCAAGCTGGCCGACCCGCAATTTGAAGGCCAGACCAAGACCAAATTGGGGAACGCGGAAGTTCGGGGTATTGTCGACTCGGTGGTCAGCGAAGGGTTCAGCCGCTACTTGGAGGAACACCTCCCGGAGAGTAAGCGGATCATCGAGGGATGTCTCACCTCGCAGAAGGCCAGGGAAGCAGCCAAGCGGGCCAGAGAATTGGTGATCCGGAAAAACGCCCTGGACGGCAGTTCTTTGCCGGGCAAACTGGCTGACTGCGCCGAAAGAGACCCGTCGAAATCAGAGTTATATATCGTGGAGGGCGAGTCCGCCGGTGGTTCGGCCAAAATGGGGCGGGACCGCCGCTTTCAGGCTATCCTACCCCTTAAGGGGAAGATTCTGAACGTGGAACGGGTTCTACAGCAGCCCGACAAAATCTTGAGCCACGAAGAAATACGGGCGATGGTCGCCGCTGTAGGCGCCGGTGAAGGCGATGAGTTCGACCCTGCGAAGATCAGGTATCATAGAATCATAATTATGACCGACGCGGATGTGGACGGCTCCCACATACGCACGCTGATTTTGACCTTCTTCTTTCGACGCATGAAGGCCCTGATAGATAATGGGCATTTGTACATCGCTCAACCCCCTCTCTACCGGGTGGAGGCTGGCAGGAAAATCCAGTACGCGTTCTCCGAACCTGAAAAGGACTCCCTGATTAGCCAGTTCAATGGGCAGCGAAACCTCCGGGTCCAACGCTATAAGGGCCTCGGCGAGATGAACCCCGACCAGCTTTGGGAAACCACGATGAACCCGGAGACGCGGCAAATGCTCTTGGTTGGCATCGACGATCCGGTGGAGGTCGATAATGTTTTCACCACATTGATGGGTGAAGAAGTCGCCCCGCGCAAGAGCTTTATTCACGCTCACGCCAGAAGCGTGAAGAACTTGGACGTTTAGAAAAGAAGGCCCGGGAGGAGCAAATTGCCCGCGAAAAAGGCTCGTCGTCAATCGGTGAAGCGGTATTTACGCAACGGCAGCGTACGCACTGCCACTAGGACCGCAGTGAATAAAGCATTGTTGTCCATAGAAGGCGGTGATGTTGCTGTTGCGGAGTCAACAGTCCAAGGGACGGTTAGCATCCTCGACCGAGCGGTGCGAAAAGGCGTTTTGCATAAGAACAGCGCAGCAAGACGTAAGTCCCGAATCGCCACCAAGCTTAACCGGCTTCGTAATCCCTAGTCCTTCTCTCCGCTGAACCCTTCTCTGGACCTCTGTCCGAGTCCGGACCGACGCGGGTTAAGCCTATTCAATGGTCCGGCCGGACCATTTCAAAGTCCGAAAAGACGCCATCGTCATTACCGCCAAAACGGTAGTCTAGGTTGGACTTGGGCCGGCGTGTGTCTCCGGAGGGCCGGGCCGGTCTCCGTTAGAGTTGGACAACTTTGCAATCTTCCTGTCATAGATAGCAGGGCATGTGCAAAGTCGTCCCCTCTCCCAAAGAGGAGCCAGGGTGAGGGCCGTTCCCAGTGTAGCAGCCGTGTTTGGTGTGAAGGCTTCCCCCTCATCCTAACCTTCTCCTCTGGGGAGAAGGGACTTTGCAATCGTCCTGCTAGTTTCACGAACAGGTGACATAACGACATTGACACGCCGCTTACCTCTTGCTAGCCTGGGTGCAGAACAAAGGTTTCATAAGTTTTTGTAAAGGTAAAAATATGGTAACCAGGAAGAGGCTTCCAGCTAGACGGCAGCGCATACTGGACTTCATTCAGGAGTTCATAGACGAGAACGGAATTCCTCCGACGATCCGGGACATTCAACGGGCTTGCGATGTCAGCTCTACTTCGGTAGTGGACTACAATCTCCACAGACTGAGGGAAGAAGGCTACCTGAACCGTCGTCCCGAGGTGGCTCGGGGCATAGAACTGTTGGATGAGAGGGGCCAGCCCGTATCCACGGCCCCTCGGGTGCAAATCATCGGCAGAATCGCTGCCGGCATGCCTATTCCGGTTTTTTCCACCGAGGAGGCGGCGTCCAGTGCGGAGTTCGATAACATCGAAGTTTCACCTGACCTACCGCGGCGGCACGGCAGGCTTTTTGCTCTCTCGGTCTCCGGTATGTCCATGATTGACGCATTGATCGACGACGGTGATGTGGTAATTGTAAAGCCGGCACATGAGGCGGCCGACGGCGATATGGTGGTGGCCTGGCTGAAACGGGAACAGGAGGCTACTCTAAAGAAATTTTACTTTGAAGGCGACCAGGTGCGGCTGCAGCCGGCGAACAGCCAAATGGAGCCCATCTATAGCCCGGTCGATAACGTAGAAATCTACGGCAAAGTTGTCACAGTAATTCGTAAGCTGGGCTAACCGGACGATTCCCGCTTCCAGCCTAGCTGCGCAGCTAGGCCGAGTCCAGGGCGAAGGTCCCAGCACTTGTGCTGACGGATTAGCGGCGGCTGTTGGCCAAAGCTCCGAAAGTAGCTACACAGAAGGGCACGCAGTAGGTGAGGGGTATTTTCCAGTAGAGGCCGGTTTTCCAATTACCGGCAAAGATCGCGTCCCCTTGGTTCAAGAAAGTCAAGATGGTCCCGACGACCAACGCCACCATGAGAGAACGCTTCAACATGGCTGTGTGCAAAAGTGCGCATTGAGCGCACTTGAACACTTCGCCCGGCTGTGACGCGGCGCCGTTGCCAGCCAAGGGTGTCCTGGCTTTGAAAGCGAACCCCCACCCTCGCCGCGGGGTGCGTCCGCAGCGGGCGCACTCTAACCGCTTATCAACAGGATTATCCAATTGTGCTTTGATAGTTCGGTCCATGCTTTTTTGTACAGGATGTTTGGAGCGGCCTATTGCCCCAACCGCTCCGCCTCTCGGCTACGGTGATTGTAGGTGAGGGGGAAGGTGAGGATGCGGTTGCCGGGAGTGAATCTTGTTGTTAACCCTTGGCGGAATTTATACTTAACCCAGGGCGGACCAAGCTGCCGGTTGATATACTGAGTAGAGTCGAGGTGGCGCATGTACGATTTTCACACTCATACGTTTCTTAGCGACGGTGTATTGTCTCCCATTGAATTGATTCGCCGCGCCGTGGCGCGGGGGTATAAGGCCATGGCGGTTACTGATCATGTGGGTGTGGGAAATCTTGAGTGGGTCGTCAAAACCTTGATCAAAGACTGTGCACTGGCTACGCAGCGATGGGATATTCTAGCCCTACCCGGAGTGGAAATTACCCATGTTCCCAAAGAAGATATCGATTTAGTAGCCCGGACGGCCAAGGAACTGGGGGCTAAGCTGGTTGCGGTCCATGGAGAGACCATCGTTGAGCCGGTGGAGCCGGGGACCAATGAGGCGGCAGTCCGCTCTGCCGCAGTGGATGTTCTTGCGCACCCCGGCCTGATAACCTACGAACAGGCCAGGCTCGCCGCAGAGAACAAGGTGTGCTTGGAGGTGTCGGCTCGCAAGGGCCACAGCTTTACCAACGGCCACGTGGCCAAAGTAGCGCTCAAAGCCGGGGCGTCTATGGTGTTGGACTCGGACGCCCATGCGCCCGAGGACCTATTGACTCCGGAGCTAAGCTGGAAAATAGCTATGGGCGCGGGCCTCACCGAGGAAGAGACCCACGCCCTGTTAGAACTCAACCCACGAAACTTGCTGGCGCGATTGGGATTCGGCCCGGCGTTGGCGTTATCAGCTAAGGTTCTGCCTTCTTAGCGCGCCGTTTGCGCGCGGGAAAGTAGGGTGGCTATGCTTTACCTATCCGGAATACTTTGGTGCCGCAGGTGGGGCAGACGCCCTGGGTTGCTGGCCGGCCGTTCTTTAAAGTTACTTGCTGTGGGTTAGAAATCTCCCGCTTGTTGCGGCATTTGAAACAATAAGCCTCCATGTCTTGATCCCCCCTCCATAATTCAGCATGCCCAGCATACCAGTGGTTGTTAGGCGGCGGCCGGTTGGAAATCCGGCATCCGCATTAAAAGGTTCAGTACGGCGCTGATGGTTGTAGCAGCTTCCCAGCCGGCGCTTCCTAGAGTTTATAGGTCAAAACGGCAAGGTGAGCAGCACTAGATCAATATAAAGGCTAACAGTACACAGGCGCGAATCTTTTTGTCAAGGTGAGCCTCCTAGCAGTCCTGAGCCTTTTCGTTGTTCGTCTGAACTGTGATTTCTCTGATTCCGGGACTTACAGGGCCGGGAAATCCTGAGAATCCCTCAATCCGATGAATTCCGGTTCAGATGATTGCGCCAGGAACTGAAAGGCCTTGAGGAGCAGTTTTAGGCTCCCGAGGAGATCGGGGCGAGTGGGGACACGGTGTCGCTGTGGAAGACTTTCACCGGCCGCCAAAGGTTGCCGGGACGGTCGAACCGCACTAAGGCCAAAAAATGGCCCTCGCCACTGTATGCCCTGAAGAGTTCCAGATACCCCGCATCGAGCATCGGCCTTCCTAGACTGATTGACTGGCCTTGCCGCAGGTACTCTTCAGCTTGGCGGCCCACCGAGATACTCTTCAAGTCCTTCAGCACCCAATCAATAGGCTGCAGAAATTGTTTCCAACCCTGGGGCTGGGACGCGGCCTCTTCCAGGTTTTCCAGGCTCGTCGACTCTTCGCTGTAAAATCCACCGCAGGAAAGGCGCACCAAGTCCGCCACATGAGCGCCGCAACCGAGCAACTCGCCTAGGTCGGCTGCCAATGTGCGCATATAGGCGCCTCGGCCGCACTCCACATCCAGAGATAGGCGCGGCGCGGCAAAGTCTATGACTCGTATTTGATGAATCTCCACAGGCCGGGCCTTTCGTTCCACTTCGATGCCGGCGCGGGCCAACTTGTACAATCGCTGTCCCTGGACCTTTATCGCACTGTACATGGGAGGGATTTGCTCGATGCGCCCTATGAAGGACTGAAGGGCGTTCTCGACCATTTCACGGTCCAAGCCGCCTATTCCTCTGGTCTCGACCACCTCGCCTTCCGCATCAAAGGTGGTGGTGGACACGCCAAGCTTGACCTCCATCATGTACCGTTTTGGCGCCCCTACCACATAGTCCATCAAACGTGTTGCTTGGCCAAAGCACACCGGCAGCACGCCTCGGGCCAAAGGGTCCACAGTGCCTCCGTGGCCTACCTTTCGCTGACCGGTGATTCTCTTGACCCGCCGCAGGGCGTCCATGGAGGTGATGCCCGGCGGCTTATAGAGGTTAATGAAGCCGCTAACCGGGGACGGGCCGCTGTTCTTATGTCTAGGCATACCTTATCCACCGCCGGTAGGGAAGGTCAGAGGGCCTACGTAGCTGTCATGCTCTCCTTGGGGATCGCGGCTTGGCTCCTCGTCCCGGATGCGGTCCATTATTCCCATGAGGCGCTCTGATTCTTCAAAGGACTGGTCCAACGAGAAGGTTAAGAATGGGGTGTAGCGCAGAGTGAGCCGCTGCCGCAGTTCCCGGCGCAGGAAAGTGGATGCGGAGCGTATGCCGTCCAGGGCGGTTTGTTTGGTCGTCTGATCGCCCATGACACTGAGGAACACTTGAGCCGCGCGCAGGTCGTTGGAGGTTGACACTCTGGTGATACTGATCACGCCCTGAAGGCGGGGGTCCTTGATTTGCAAGGCTAACAACCTGCTGATTTCGTGGCGCAGTAATTCATTAACGCGGTCGATACGTCTGGACATATCTAGCTCCCCGGAAGAGGAGTGCAGCTAAAACAGTAGTGCTGGAAGTATCTTAACAGGAGCTTAACGGCGGCCCGGTTCTTGGCGGTGAGCTTCCAGCAGGTCTCCTTCCTGGAACTCGTTGAAACCCTGGAGGGTTACGCCACATTCAGTGCCGGTGGTCATTTCATTCACTTCATCACGGAAGTGGCGCAGGCTGGCTACGGTCGTTTCGTGAATCTCTTGCCCATTCCGCAGCAACCGCACCGTGGCTCCCCGGGTTATGCGGCCTTCGAGGACCCGACAGCCCGCAATCTGGACGCCCCGGCGCGACGGGAACAGTTCACGTATCTCCGCCCTCCCTATGATCACATCGGTAAACACCGGGTCCAGCATTCCGTGTAAAGCTCGGTCCATGTCATCTAGCAACTGGTAGATGATGTTGTAGTGGCGTATCTCCACGCCCATCCGGTCCGCCAAACGCTCTGCGCTGGTCTCGGTGCCTACGTTGAAACCTACGACGACAGCTTGGGAGGCACTGGCCAACATCACATCGGACTCGGTGCAATTGCCGCAGGCGCTGTGGAGAATACGGATCTTAGCGTCCTCGGCCGTCATGCTTTCCAGAGCTTGTTGAACGGCTTCAACACTACCTTGAACGTCGGCCTTGAGGACTAGATTTAATTCCTTGACATCGCCCACATCGATCTGCTTGACCACTTCGTCCAAGGTCAATGCCCGGGCCTGGCTTTGCTGGCTGGAATGATATTTTTCTCGTTCCCCGATAGTCGCCCGGGCCGCTCGTTCATTGGCCACGATGGCGAACTGGTCCCCTGCTTCCGGAATGGAGTTGAAACCAAGGACTTCGCCGGGACTTCCCGGAGTGACGGTCTTGATGGCCCGGCCTTTGTCGTCGACGATCGCTTTGATGCGGCCCCAAGCCTTCCCCGCTACTATGCAATCGCCTACTTTCAAAACTCCGTCTTGGACCAAAACAGTAGCAGTGGGACCACGCTTTCGGTCCAGCTTGGCCTCGATGACCACACCGTGGCCGGGCTTTTCCCAATTAGCCTGGAGCTCGGAAACCTCAGCCACCACCAAAAGGTTTTCCAGCAGGTCGCCGATACCGTCTCCAGTCTGGGCGGAAACCTCAACAGAAATCACGTCGCCTCCCCAGTCTTCCACCAAGAGCTCTCGCTCACTGAGTTGGCGCTTTACTCGCTCGGGGTTGGCACCAGGCAAGTCCATTTTGTTGATAGCGACAACCAAGGGAACGGCGGCGGCCTTAGCGTGGTTGATGGCTTCCAACGTTTGGGGCATAAGCCCATCGTCGGCGGCTACCACCAGCACCGCAATATCTGTAACCTTGGCTCCCCGCGCCCTGATTGCAGTGAAGGCCTCGTGGCCCGGGGTGTCCAAGAAAGTGATAGAGTGGCCCTCATATTCCACCTGAGAAGCACCAATGTGCTGTGTAATGCCGCCTATTTCCCGGTCGGCCACCTGGGTACGTCGAATAGTGTCCAATAACGAAGTCTTTCCGTGGTCGACGTGCCCCAAAATGGTCACTACCGGAGGACGCGGGATCAGGTCAGCGTCATCCTCTTGGGCCTCCACCCCTACGGAGATGGAGGGGCTAGTTTCGCTGGGTTCGGCCATAGCGGTCCGAATGCCGAAACTGGAGGTAACCAAGGCGGCGACCTGGTAATCGATGACCTGGTTCATGGCTGCCATGATCCCGTTCCGCATCAATTGCTTGATGACGTCAATCGGGTTCTGGTCAATCAGCTCCGCAAGCCGCTGTACAGTCAGAGTTGGGGGCAGCATCAACAGTCGGGGTTGGGAGCGCCGCCGTTCCCCCGTCCTGCGGACCGTTCTAGCCGGGGTTTCCGGGCTTTTAACCGTGGTAGGCTGTGCGTCAGAAGTCATTCAATTTTCCTTCGAAGGCGAGCCGGCAATTGCCTTTTCGTAGAACTCCAATAGCTGTGCCCTGTCTTGAACCGACAAGTTAACCTTGAGGCTCCGTTCCAGCCCGCCTTTATTCATACCCCGTGTCCAGCACGTCTCAGACCAGCACAAATAAGCTCCCCTGCCGGCCATCTTACCCGTAGTGTCCACCGTTACAGCGCCCTGGGGCGTGCGCACGATACGGATAAACTGGCGTTTGGAGAGTTTCTTGGCGCAAGCCACACAACTGCGCTGGGGAATTTTGCGGCCCGTGCTCAAGACACTTCCTTGCAAGGCCTTGGGAAGGAGGTCAGCGTCCGCCTCTCCTGGGTCCTCGGCTCCCGGCGCCAGACCGGCGGCCTTTGCGCTCTCTTCGGCCGCTGCCTCGCGATTCGTCTACAATATCTTCAGCGAAGCGAATTTTCCCAGCGTCGGGAGTGAGTACAGGGAAATTGGGCAACAGTTCAAGATCGAGTTCTCTGTCTTCATCCTCCTCGGCCTCGTCTTCCTCATCAACCAGGTCCAGTCCTTCCAGGGTAAACGATTCCAGGACTTCGACGCTAAACCCGGTTTCAGGCTCCTCTACCGCCTCGGCCTCAGTTAGCTGAACTGCTTCCTCCTCCTCTCGGATAAGCGCGTCGAGGACCTCCTCTTCGTCCTGCTCTGGCACTGCCTCTTTGAGGACATCGGCTGCGGTTTCAACTGCCTCAGCCTCCGCTTGGGGAGCCGCCTCGGCTACTGCTTCCGCGATTGCTGTGGCTTCCGCAAGTACCGCCTCGGCGATTTCCTCGGCCGCCTCAGCCACGGCCTCGGTGAGCACCTCTTCCGCTGCTTCTTGAGCAACTACAGTCTCCGAGCGGTGCTCCAACGCCGATTCCTGTTGGGCTTTCCTCAGACGTTCCTCGCGTAGCTCTTCCCACTCAGTGAGGCCCTTAATGTCCAGTCGCCAGCCGGTAAGCCGGGCGGCAAGCCTGGTATTCTGTCCTTCCTTACCGATTGCCAAGGACAGTTGCCGGTCCGGCACCACTACGATGGCGGTCTGCTCTTCAGCAACCAGTTCGACGTGGACCGGTTCCGAAGGGCTAAGAGCCTTGGAGATAAACGACCTGGGGTCTTTGTCCCATGAAACGACGTCGATCTTCTCTCCTTGGAGCTCGTTTACAATACTCTGGATTCGGTTTCCCCTTATACCAATGCAAGACCCCACCGGGTCGATGCCTTGCTGAGTGGCATTTACCGCCACTTTGCTGCGAAAGCCGGCTTCCCTGGCGATGGCCTTAATCTCCACGATCCCGTTGTAAACCTCGGGCACCTCGATCTCGAACAACCGCCTCAACAGGTCCTTGTGACTGCGGGAGACGATGATCTCAGGTCCCTTGGCGCTATTGCGCACGCTCAACACGTAGACCTTGGTGCGTTGCCCCTTCCTGTGACGCTCGGTGGGCACCTGCTCTTCATAGGGCAAGATCCCTTGAGCCCGGCCCAAGTCAACAATAATTGCTCGACCGGAGTCGGTCTGGTCGATCACACCGGAGACGAGGTCGTTTTGGTGTTGGAAGAACTCTTGGTAAAGCAGCTCCCTCTCAGCTTCCCGCAGCCGTTGCAGGACCACCTGCTTGGCGGTCTGGGCCGCAATGCGGCTGGCGTTATGAGGCAAAGGCTCGGCCGCCGCTACGTCGTCTCCCAACGCGGCGCTTTGCTTGATGAGTTGGGCGTCGAGAAGACTGATCTCCCGCTCCGTGTCTTCGACGGTTTCGACTACAGTCTTCAAAGCATACACGCCTACTTCCCCAGTGTTGGGGTTGAGCTTGACGGATATGTTCTGCCCGATGGCCGGGTTGTCCTTTTTGAAAGCCGAAGCCAAGGCTACTTCGATAGCCAACAGCACCTGTTCCCTGGGCAGATGACGTTCCGCGGCCAATTGGGTCAGTGCTATCAAAAAGTCGCTTTTCACCGCCAAGCCCCCTTAACCAACTTGCTTTTGGCCCTGGGCCTCTCAACAAGAAAGCGGGAGAACCCCGCTTTCAATAAGGAAGGACTATGTGAACCTAGTATAACACCGCCAAGCGGCGGTTTCAAGGCTAACTGTTTAGGCTTATGGACCTAGAGCATCCAGACTCAGTTCTCAGGTGTATGCCGGGATTCCCTGACGGAGCTCCTGTGCAGCACTCCCTTCACATAGTCAGGAAGCGGAGTACCCAGTGATTCGGCGCGAGTTCGAAGCATCTCATATTGCTCGACTTCACCCTCGCTCCACACGACGTCAACACGGCGCATCTCACGAAGGCCGATATGTTTATACGACTCAGGAGATCCCCAATAACAAGACATGCAAATTTCTGGAGATTTATCCTCTAGCCAATTGGGACAATGCTCACATGACCACGACTTAGCCCTGTTGCAAGAACCACAAATAAGCATGTAGTCATCCAGAACTCTGTCAGCACTCGCCGGTTCGCCAGAAACCTCATACGGCACGCGGTGGTCTACTTGAAAATAGCGCGCCTGATAGGACTGAGAACAAACAAAGCATCGTTCTGTAGAGAGTGTCAGCAGGCTTTGTTTGAACTGCCTTGAAAACGACCGTCTACCACCAACCCTGTCTGACAAAACTGCATTTGGGTCGCCAAATCTATAGGCGCCTATAGACCTGCCTTGAGTGTTCCTCACTCTGAAAGTTTCGAGAGGTATCCCTTGCTCCCGTACGTCCCGGGCCGCTCTTGGCGGATGGTCATAGCCGTAAACCTCTCTTAGCTCCTCGGTTGTGACGAATCCATGCTCGAGTATATGATCAATGACACGTCTCGGACGGAGATTCGATACTGCTCGAAGGCGTGCCATAAATTCAGCTGGATAGTTCTCTTGGGTCATACGTGTGGAACAAACAACGGTATTTGTAGAGGGTTCGCCTGTCGGTACGACTTCTGAGACGCCCGCGTTCGATTAACCAACGCTGGAGAGAGATATAGAGATTCTATAGTTGTCTCATCACGGCCCAAAAGCGTGGCTTGGGATGACCTTCCGACCTCTATCTCCAAACGGGACAGTCCAAGCGAAGGGGGTAGACCATTCGAAAACCTCTTGTCACCGGTTCTTCCGTCATAGCTAAGTATGAACGAAATACCTCGGTCGTTTAGCGTTTGAAGCACAGTTACGAATTTGTGCTCGTCAAAACGGAGTGATCCTGCGTACCTGTGATCCTTTCCATTGCGCACCCCCGCGTAGGGTGGATCCATGTAAACGAGGTCTAGGGGGCCAGCGCATTGGAGCGTATCAGTGTAGTCAGAACTGCTTAACGTTGTTTTGTCAGCAAGTAGGAGTGAAGCGCCCAAGACTCGAGCCCTCATAGTCGAAGGTTTGGCACCTTTCCGCCTGTTGTCCGGGCTCTGATTGAACTGTCCTTCGGGGTTGTATCGGATAGATGCTTTCACGCAGCGAGCGAGCAAGTACAGAAAGTAGTCAGGCCTCTGCGTTAGATTGAATCTCGTGCGGACGGCATCGTAAAATTTCCTCTCCCGCCCTTGTTGATGCCACCAAAGGCGTTCATAGGCATCTGAAAGGGCAGTTGGTTTATGTATGATTTCGAGCCAGAGATGGATGAGGGCTTCGTTAGCGTCATTTAAAAGAAATCTTTCTACCTTCCCCTGGTAGGCGGCGGCAAGTGTTACGGCTGCTGAACCAGCGAAAGGCTCTATTAATCTGTCTATGCAGTCTGGGAACAGAGCAGTAATTGTCGAAGCAAACGAGCGTTTGCTTCCCTGATAGGGTATAGGATGGGGGATGGGCAAAAGTGCCTGGTCATTGCTGCTTAGGATTTGATTTTTGATGATGTTTCCTTGCATTGTCTTAACTGGTCTTTACGTCCAGTGCTAGTAAATAAATACCCGTTAGCAATGGGTTCCGGTCAAAAGCCCGACAAGCGGCCTTGGTCTTTGGCTTCGAAACGATTGTAAGGCCGGTCCAGGTATGCGTGGGCCAAGCGGGTTGCGACCCGCCCCCGGGGAGTGCGCTCCAGAAAGCCCAGTTGCAGCAAGTAGGGCTCCCATACGTCCATGATGGTGTCGGCGTCCTCGTTGATGGCCGCGGCCAGGGTATCCAGCCCTACCGGCCCGCCATCGAACTTGTCGATAATGCTCTCCAACAGCCTGTGATCGGACTGGTCCAGACCCTGCTCGTCTACATTCAACTGGGCCAAGGCGGCCCGGGCCACAGGGCCGGTAATCCGGTTGTCCGCCCGTACCAGGGCGTAGTCTCGGGACCGCTTTAACAAGCGGTTGGCGATGCGGGGAGTCCCCCGAGAGCGGGAAGCGATTTCCTCCACACCCTCCTGATCGATGTCGGTTTTCAGGATTCGGGCCGATCGTTCAACGATTACTATCATGTCCTCGGGGTCGTAGTACTCCAAGCGGAACACCGAGCCGAACCGGTCGCGCAAGGGAGCGCTGATCATCGAGTACCGAGTGGTGGCTCCGACCAGCGTAAAGGGCTTGATGCGCAGGTTTACGTTGCGGGCCGCCAGACCTTTGCCCACCATCCAGGACAAGAAGAAGTCCTCCATAGCCGAGTAGAGGACTTCCTCCACAACCCGGTTGAGCCGGTGCACCTCGTCGATGAACAGTAGGTCGCTGTGCTGCAAGCTGGTCAAGATGGCCGCCATGTCGCCGGCCCGCTCCACCGCCGGCCCCGAGGTGACCCTGATGCCGGCTCCCATTTCCTGGGCAATGATGTGGGCTAAAGTGGTCTTGCCCAGACCGGGTGGACCGTAGATTATCACATGGTCTAGGGGCTCTCCCCGGATTTTCGCTGCTTCAATAGCGATGCCCAGGTTGTCTTTGGTTTGGGCTTGCCCCACGAAGTCGGCCATGCGTTTGGGCCGCAGCGAAAGGTCCTGGTCCTCCGCTTGGGCGATTCCTGAAACTAGGCGTTCAGCCATTGGCCCCCTGATGTCGCACGACAACGAGAAACAGGAACTACCTGGCGCCGCATTCTAGGCTGGCGGTATAACAGGGTCAAGGTAATTCAGTCACCGGGCCGTGGGGAATGAGCGACATACTCTAGCTGTCCGGGTTGTATTTGCGAAAGACCAGGCAGGCGTTCTGTCCTCCGAAGCCGAAGGCATTGGACAGAGCAACATCAACCCGGCATTTCCTAGCGACGTTGGGAACATAGTCCAAGTCACAGTCCGGGTCGGGCACCTGGTAGTTGATAGTGGGATGGACAAAGCCCTCGGTGATTGCCTTGACGCAGGCCACCGCCTCCAAGGCACCGGAGGCACCCAGGGAGTGGCCGATCATCGACTTTGTGGAACTGATGGGTATTCGGTAGGCGCGGCCGCCGAAGAGGCGCTTGATGGCCGCAGTTTCCACGGTGTCGTTGAGGGGCGTGGAAGTTCCATGAGCATTGATATAGTCCACCTGATCCAGGGACGCGTCGGCATCGGCCAGCGCTTGCCGCATAGCCTCTGCCGCACTGGCCCCGCTCTTCTCTGGTTGGACCGGATGAGAGGCATCTGCGGTACAACCGAAACCGGACAGCTCGGCAAGGATCCCGGCGTTTCGGCCTAAGGCGTGTTCCAAGCTTTCCAGCACCAGCACCACCGAACCCTCGGCGGGCACGAAGCCGTCCCTCTGGGCGTCGAACGGGCGGCTGGCTGCCTGGGGGTCATCGTTGCGGGTGCTGAGAGCCCGCATCACAGCGAAGCCGGCCAGTCCCAGTTGGCTGATGCCGGCCTCGGCGCCCCCGGCCAACACCACGTCGGCCGCGCCGCGGCGAATCACTTCCAGAGCTTCACCGATGGCCTGATTGGAGGCGGCGCAGGCTGTCGTCGCCGTGGAATTATATCCTTGGGCACCCACGAAGCGGCTTACATTAGCTGTGGCCATGTTGGGCAGGACCATCGGGAAAAAGAAGGGTGACATCCTCATGCCGCCCCGGTCGGCCAAAATCCGGCAATTCTCCTCCAAAGTAGGGAATCCGCCGTTGCCGTTGCCCAGTATCACCCCGACCCGGAACGGGTCCTCCAAGGACATATCAAGCCGGGCGGACTCCACTGCCGTTAGCCCGGCAGCCACCGCCAATTGGGAAAACCGGGCCATTCTCCGGGCCTCTCGCGAGCTTACATATTCCTCCGGGTCAAAGTCGCTTACTTCACCGGAAATTCGGCAAGGGTAGTCGGTGGGGTCGCAGAGAGTCATGGGACCTATGCCGGACTTGCCGGCCACCAGGTTCTCCCAGAAGGCCTCGGCAGTACGTCCTAAAGGGGTAATCGCGCCAATCCCGGTTATAACAACTCTTGGTTTGCTCACTGCAACCCCTTCACTTCATGGGACCTGTGTTTGGTCTGAAGCCTTTTCCAATGGGTTTCCGCTGGTCGACAATTGTCCACCGGCGTAGGGTAAATGATATTCAGGATTTGGTTCCCCAGGGCAGGGCAAAATAGGTGTTCGTCACAGGCCTTTATGCCCCTACCGGTCCAATGGCAAAAGGTCGGGATAAATTTCCGGCTCTATCCCAAGCATTGCTTCCCGCACCTCGGCGGCCACAAATAGGGAACCTGTGGCTAGCACCAGGTCATTTTCTCCGGCAATTGCTAAGGCTTGTCCCAAGGCTTCCGCGGAGCTCTCGGTTTCCACGGCTGATGTGCCCAAGTCCATGAATCTGGCGGCTACGGCCTTGGGGGACAGCGAGCGGGGATGGCGGGATGCGGTGGCGAATACCTTGGGCTGAGCCAGCACCAGCCGGCGGACCATGTCCTCAACGTTCTTGTCCCGGGAGAAGCCCGCTATTAATAATAGGCGGCGGTGGGGCAAGTACTCTGGCAGGGAGTCGAGTAGGGCTTCCATAGAGTACGGATTGTGGGCGCCGTCGGCAACCACTAGGGGAGACCGGGACAGTACTTCCATGCGGCAAGGCCAGGATACACCGGCAAAACCACGCTGGATGGCATCCGGCGATATTGCATGGCCCTGGTCCCTCAAGACCTCCAGAGCGGCTACGGCCGCAGTAGCGTTCTCCAGTTGGTAGCCGCCCAGCAGAGGAATAGTTAGTTGATAGCGGCCCAAGCGGCCCTGGACCGAGAAGCTCTGGCCGTCCGGGCTGACGGTCTCGCGCCGCCAGGTCAGGTCGCGGCCGACTTGAATGGGGCGGACTCCCATTCGTTGGCAAGCCCATTCCACAGACCCTAACGCCTCCGGCGATTGAGGAGCGACCACCACCTGGGAACCGCTTTTGATGATGCCGGCTTTTTCGGCGGCGATCTGGCTCAACGAATCTCCCAAGACAGCGGTATGGTCCCGGCTAATGGACGTGATTACACAAACATCGGGGTCTACCACGTTGGTGGCGTCGAGCCGGCCGCCCAACCCCACCTCTATCGTTTGAAAATCCGACTTGGCTTCTTTGAAACTCTGGAAACTCATAGCAGTCATAAATTCGAAGAAGCTAACCGGGCCAAGCCCGGCATCATTTGTTGCCGTTAGCTGATGCGGCCACACCTCTTCTACCAGAGCGGTAAACTCGGCCTGGGAAATAGGCTTGGTGTCCCGGCGGATTCGTTCCAAGAAGCTGTGCAAATGGGGTGAGGAATAGAAGCCGGTCCGGTAGCCGGCGGCGTGCAATGCTGCGTCACAGAGAGCCGCTGTGCTGCCCTTGCCCTTGGTGCCGGCAATGTGAATGGTGCGGGCTGCGGTGTGCGGGTTGCCCAGGAGCTTTAACAAAGCCTGGATACGGCTTAGGTCGTAGATTACTTTCTGGCGCGGGCCTTGCAGGCCGGTCCGCTCGTGATCGACCAAGGACATCAACCGGTCTATGGACTGCTTGTAGTCCAATGCCAAGGCTCCAGCGCAGTCGCAAATTGTTGGTAGGGGCGGTGGTCGGGCAGCTCCTCAGTGGTCACGAATGCGACGGGGCATGTGGCCCGTCAGGATGTCGATTCCATCCAGGAAGCTCACCGACCTGACGTAATCTATGTTACCTTCCAGTGCCCTGGGGGTAAAGCCAAATGTCTTCTCTACAACGTCCGGCTCGGCGACGTTTCTGATGGCAAGCATTCGGAGTTGGTCGGTGGTCACCGGCGGCCGGGGCACTATGCGTTGAGCCACAACAGCCAGGACGTACATCATCCATACCGGAACATGGAACCGGAGACGCCGTCTGCCAAGGGCCCGAGCAACGATAGCCATGATCTCGTTGTAGCTGACCTGCTTTGGTCCACCCACCTCTATGGTTTTTCCTTTAAGGCTTTCTCGGTCTACGGCGAGAGCTATACATCGCGCCATGTCCTCTACCGCAATGGGCTGAAGCCGGTTTCTGCCCGACCCAACCACCAGCGCCAGTGGGGAAACCCTCATCAGCCCCGCTAGGATGTTCAAGAACTCGTCACCGGCCCCGAACATTATGGAAGGCCGGATAATAGTGTGAGGAAGCCCGCTGTTCACTACCTCCTGCTCCCCTTGCCATTTGCTGTACAGATAGGGGTAAGCGCGGTCTTCCCCAGCACCCAGGGCACTGACTAGAACGAAGTGCTTGACCCTGCTCTCCCTGGCCGCCGCCACTACGTTGTTGACGCCCTGCCGGTTGACCTGATCGTAGGTCTGGTCCTTGCGTTGACGGATGATGCTCACCAGGTGAACCACCGCTTCCACGTCCTGAAATGCGGCGGTCAAGGTATCCGGGTGAAGAACATTTCCGTAGTGAATGTCCACCGACCGGGGCGGGAACACCCGCTCTCGGCCCGGAGTGTGCACCAAGCACCGCACTTTGTGGCGCTGTTCCTGCAACTCAGACACTACCCGGCGGCCGAGAAAACCGGTGGCCCCGGTAACTAGGACTCGCACAGATTCCCTCCTCCCTTCACTGAGTTCCCAGGGTTATTTTAGGCAGGTTATTTTAGCCAAAAACTCAAACGCCCCTGCCCAAGGGCTCGGTTGTAGATATAAAATATGGCGCGCCTGGCAGGAGTCGAACCCGCAACCCCTGGGTCCGAAGCCCAGTGCTCTATCCATTGAGCTACAGACGCGGGCAGGAATGAAACGACTCGGTGGGGCGAGCGACGGGATTCGAACCCGTGATCTCCTGTGCCACAGACAGGCGCCTTAGACCCCTTGGCTACGCTCGCCGCGAGAGATTGGACCGGAGCGGCCCGGTTGGCGAGAGCTTAACGGCCCGCCGGACCCGACACACTTCAGCCTGAATATGGTAGCAAATACCCCGGTTACTGACAAGAAACCCTGGGCCTCCCGAGGTCCTTAATTTGGTTGAATTTAACCCGGCGTGTTAATCTAGAGTGGATGGACACCGGAAGAGAAAGACCAGCGAAGAAACCGGAGTTTCTCATTAATAGCTGAATTACCCTGAGCCGGGTGCAGAGGAAGTCTTATATGACTTGGAAAGTGCTATTGGCAGTCTTGGGCAGCGTTTTTTTGATAGCTGCTTGCTCGGGTTCCTCCGCCACATCCCCGGCGGGGCAGCCGACATCGGAGCCGGAATCCTCAACCGACACTGCTTCGGCGACTGCCCAGTCTACTTCGACTGCTCAAACGGCTACCGGTATCGACGCAGTTGGGGAGGAAGATGGTGGAAAGCTGGTGCGCTTGTATATAGACCCGCCCACCCTCGACCCTCACCTGACTACCGATGCCACGTCAGGCCAAATAATCATAGAAATATACGGCGGCCTGGTGACAATCGATAGAGACTTGAACATTGTCCCCGACCTGGCTGAAAGTTGGGATATCAGTCCGGATGGCCGGGTCTACACTTTTCATCTGCAGCCCGGAGCAACTTTCCATAACGGCCGTCCGGTCACCGCAGATGACGTGCAATGGTCCTTGGAGCGGGCCACCAACCCGTTGACCGAGTCGCCGGTTGTGGACCAGTACCTGGGCGATATAGTGGGTGTTAAAGAAAAGCTTAACGGCGACGCTCAGAGTATCTCCGGCGTGCGGGTCATCGACGACAACACCTTGGAGATTAGGATAGATGCCCCCAAATCATACTTTCTAGCCAAGCTGACCTATCCCACAGGCTTCGTGCTGGACCAGGAAAATGTGGAGTCCAACCCGCGCAACTGGTTCCGAAGTCCCAATGGCACCGGCCCCTTCAAGCTTGCTCAGTACGACGTAGGCGAATTGCTCGTGCTTAAGCGCAACGATAGCTATCACCTGGGTCCGCCCCACTTGGCGGAAGTGGAGATGATTCTCAGCGGCGGCACCTCCATGCTGATGTACGAAAATGATGAAATCCACATCTCCGGCGTGGCGTTGGCCGATCTTGACCGACTGCTGGACCCGGGCAATTCACTGAACCCCGAACTACGCAGGGCCCCGCCGTCCTTCAGCGTTCAATATATTGGAATGAACGTCAACGAGCCTCCTTTAGACGATCCCAAGGTACGGCAAGCACTAAACTTGGCCATTGACAAGCAGGAGATAGCTACGATCGTGCTGGGTGACCAGGTCGTTCCCGCCCAGGGAATCCTTCCTCCCGGCTTTCCGGGATTCAACGAAAGTTTGAAGGGCTACGAGTTTAATCCGGTTGAGGCCAGAAGGTTGTTGGAGGAGTCCAGCTACGGCGGCGACCTGGAAAATATGCCTCCCATTACCATCACCACGGCGGGCAGCTTCGGCGCCACGGTTAGCCTGGACATGGAAGTGGTCCTCCAGATGTGGGAGAAGAACCTGGGCATCGAGGCGGAGTTTCAGCAAACCGAATTTGCCACTTTCTTAAAAGACCTGCACAAACGCCGCTTCCAGATGTTCGACATCGGTTGGATCGCCGACTACCCAGACCCGGAAAACTTCCTGGATATCCTGTTTCACAGCGAAAGCAGCAATAATCACACCAACTACAACAACCCTCAGGTGGACGCCCTGTTGGAGCAAGCCCGCACCGAGACCGATCAACTGGTTCGTTACCGGATCTACAATCAGATCGAGCAGCAGATCATCGATGACGCCCCTTGGGTTCCCCTGTGGTACAGCGGTGAACGGTACGTGCTGGTCAAGCCCAACGTCCAGGACTATCTGCTGCCTCCTTTGTACATTCCAAGACTCCGCTACGTCTTTCTAAGCGACGAATAAAAGGCGGGCCAAGGCGTGGGAACCTACATCGCCCGTCGGCTGGCCTGGCTGCCTGTCATCCTGCTCATCGTGTCCTTCATCACCTTCGTTCTAGGCCGTTTCGGCCCCGGAGACCCGGTTCAACTTCTGTCAGGTCAGTATTCAAACCCCGAGGTCGTGCAGCGGATTCGTGAGCAGCGCGGTCTCAACGACAACATCTTTGTCCAATATGGCCGCTATCTGAAAGACGTGGTCCGCGGCGACTTCGGCGAGAGCTTCAAGTACCGGGGACGGAGCGTCGGTGAGCTGCTCAAGAAAAAGATGTGGGTATCTGCCCAACTGAACCTGGCGGCCTTGATTATATCCGTCACCCTTGGGGTCTCAATCGGGCTCTTCGCCGCACTGAAACAAGGGACTTTCTGGGACACCGGGGCGGTGGCGGCGACCTTGGTGGGACAATCTGTGCCCATATTTTTGACCGCTCCCGGTCTTTTGTTCCTTTTCGCACTGAAGCTAGATGCGCTTCCGACCCACGGTTGGGGCGGTTTTTTTGATACTCAGATCATCCTTCCCGCAGTGGCTATTGGGGTGCCGGGAATCGCCATTATTGCTCGGCTGACCCGGGCCAGCACTCTGGATGTACTGTCCCAAGACTACGTGAGGACCGCTCGGGCCAAGGGCTTGGCGGAAAACACCGTCCGCAGTCGACACATACTGCGCAACGCCATGATTCCTGTGGTCACTACATTGGGGTTCTCGCTGGCCGGCCTGGCCTTCACCTCCTTCATCGTGGAGCGGTTCTTCGGTATCCCAGGAGTAGGCAACCTTTTGATCGAGTCTTTTTTCTCAAGGGATTACCCGGTGATTAACGCCGTCACTCTCATCGGGACCACCCTGTTCGTGCTGGCCATGCTGCTGGTGGACCTGATTTACCCGATGATGGACCCCCGTATCCGGCTAAGAGGCGGGTCCGTTGCGCGGTGAGGCCCAAGCGGTCTTAACCGGTGTGCCTCGGCCCGGCCGGAGCTATTGGGCTATTTCGCTTCGGCGATTGATGCGTAAAAAGGTGGGGGTAGCTTGCCTGGGCATTATCGTCCTAATGTACGGCGCCGGGATTTTCTCCCCCTTAGTGACTCCATACGGGTTCAACGACCAGAATCTTGATATTGCCAAGCAGCCGCCCCCCTGGGTTGGGGCTAAGGTTATTGAGAAAACGGTGGTGGCCGCTGACAGCGTAGGCGTTAACCAACGCGAAATAACCTTAGACGAAGCCCAGCGGCGAATGGATAAGGGGCAGGTGACATTCGTGCGCGGCGGAGCCAATGGCGAGATCAACGTAGACGATCGGTTGGCGGTTGTGGTGCGGCCCGCCGGTTCTTGGAGCCATCCATTCGGCACCGACCGGCTGGGGAGAGACATCCTCACCCGCATAATATACGGATTGAGGACCACGGTAATCATCACTGTGATTACCCTGGTAACCGGCAGCCTGGCCTTGGGTATAACCCTGGGCCTGATTGCAGGTTATTTTGGTCGGATTATCGACTCTGTAATCATGCGGGTCGGCGAGGTCACTACCTCTTTTCCCGAGTTCTTCTTAGTGTTGATTTTCGTTTCGGCCCTAAGGGACCCTATCAGAGATTGGGTGCGAGGAATCGAGGACGCCCTCGGAGTCAGCATCGTACAACTTGGGATAGCCGATTACTTGGTGCTATCCTTGGCCCTGGCGATTTTCAGTTGGTTCGGTATGGCCCGGCTGGTGCGAGGCCAGGTATTACAGGCCAGGGAAAACCAGTATGTGGAAGCGGCCCAAGCCATGGGAGCGCCCACACCCCGCATCTTGCTGAGGCATGTTCTGCCCAACGTAATGGGACCGGTGATTGTGCTGGTCTCGGCGGGACTGGCCGGCGTAGCCGGCTCCGAGGTTTTCTTCAGCTTTTTGGGAATCGGAATCCAACCGCCCACGCCCAGTTTGGGGCTAATGATTTTCGAGAACGCTAGTATCTCGGTGCTTCGCACTAACCCGCATCTGCTGCTGTTCCCCGTGGGCACCTTGACGGTGCTGCTATTCACCTTCAACTTGCTGGGCGACGCGGTAAACGACGCTTTCAATCCCCGGGCCCGTTAACCGGTCTGCGCCCGCGAAGGGCGCGGAAAGACAACAGCCCCAGCGGCGCGCCCATGAGCAGTATGGCGCCCAAGGCTAAAGATGCGGGGCCACTTCCTGTATCAGCCGGCGCGCTGCATCCCCCTGGGGAGGGCGCGCCGGCGCTCTCTTCTCCAACCGAGGCCGCCGGCGAAGGTTCAGGAGTGGGGGCAGGCTCCGCCTCGGATTCAGCTATCACAGCCGGAACTGATGCCGGCGCATCCTCGGCGGTGTCCGCGGTTTCCAGTTCCTGCATCCGCTGCTCCAACTCCCCCGGCGGAGGCAAAGGCTCGATACCGACAGCCTTGCGCCACTCCGTGTCCAACCCGTACTGGTCAAAGCCGTACACTTCTTTCAGGGCCAAATCTACGTCCAGCGTCTTTTGCAGTGCTCTGAATAATTCAGCTATGTTCTCCGGTCCGAAGCGGTTGACCAGAAAGTTAACCACCGACCGGCCTTGGCCATAAGCAATTATGATATCGTTTGGAGAGCCGGAGAATGATTGCTGAAACCATAAAGGCTTCAGGCGCCGGGTGTATATGCCGTATCGGAGGGCGGCTTCATAGTTGTCTGTGGGGTCGACGTTGCCATATTCGGCCAGGCCCTCGTTCAGCCAAGCCGGCACCTGGTTGCGAGCCCGGCCGGCGGCTTCGGCCACCAGCAAGTGAGTGAATTCATGGGACACGGTGCCCTTCACTGTCGCATCGAATCCGTGCACCAACAAGACCCGTTCATTGTCAAAGGCCATTCCTTGTGTTTGTAGCTGCTCCCGCACTGCTTGAGACCTGAATGGCAGGGCCGTCGACATATGCCGGTAGTTGTTGTAGGAGACAATGCGCAGGGGTTCGGTAGGCTCGATACCCAGCAGCGGCACCATGATCTCCATGGCCTCTGCGGCAGCCTGCAGCACCGTGTTGGCCCGCTGCTCCACGTACTCTCCGTAGTAGTAGACGGTTACCAATCCAGAGGAGACCTCCAGCCACTCAAAGCGGATGTCATTATAGACGAAGTCCTGCTCCGCGGTGCGGAAGACTCCGCCAGCCTTGTCTCGAACCTCGAAGGAAAACTGGATTTGCGTGCCCGGCGGAAAGTAATCTCCTCCTCCGCCGCTGCTCAAGATGGACTCGCCGGTGACCAACTTCCCCGGCTCAAAATCCACAGACCGGTAAGCGCTTAAGCCCGTCTGGCCCACTGTCCTGAAAAACACGCGTATTTCGTCGATTTCCTCCGAGCTTTGAGCGGTGATGGAAAACTTGACGCCGTCCGGAAACTGACTCTCCGCTTCCGCCTCCAAGACTTCGATGTCCCCTTCGTCGGCTAACGCAGCCCCAGTGGGAAGCAGTACAGCCACGGCAAGCACCGTCGCCAGGAGCAAGATCAGTTTTCTCACATAGCCTCCATGATTTAGTGTACCGTAAAACCTGCGACAGTGTCGAAAGAATCGATGCATGTGACATTTTAGCTTGACGGAGTATGGCAATCCGCCTACAATCAACGGAGCAATCGACTGGACAGACTTGGCTGCAAACTGGTGTTTTTCTATGGCCCTGAAAATTGCTCGTCTTCCCTACATGAATGCCGAGCCCTTCTACAACGACATGGGGCGGCGGGGACTCCAACTGCAGGAAATGTTGCCCAGCGGTGTGGTGTCGGCCTTGCGTAATGGAGAGATCGACGCCGGTCCGGTGCCGTTGGTCGACACTTTTCATTTGGGAGAGGGGTTCCGGCCGGTTTCCGGCTTTTGCATTGCCACCACTGAGCAGACTAGGAGCGCCCTGCTCTACTCGAAGCTGCCCATCGAGGATATGTCAGGAGCTCGTATCGGCGTCACCGGCGAGGCCGGCGCTTCCCTGCACCTTTTGAGGGTGCTGCTGCTGGCTAAACACGAGGTCCAGCCGGAAGAATACGTGTCCATGGAGGATGCCTACGACGCTTTCCTGGTCACCGATAATCAGGCCCTTCGCCGCCGTCGCGGCGCCCGGGGCTACCCCCACCGGTACGACTTGGGCGAAGAGTGGTTCCAGTGGACCGGCCTCCCCTTCGTGTATAGCCGCTGGATCGCCCGGAAGGACCTGGACCCCAAGGAAGCCCTTTTGTTGGAGGATACCCTTTACGTGGGTTTGGAAGAAGGGGTGGAGGCCCTTTTTCACGAATCTGAACCACGGGACAACCTACTGATGCTGCCCAAGGATATTGTCGAATATATACAAGGCTTCCGCTTTTTCATGGGTCTTTCGGAGTACAAAGCAGTAGAACTTTTCCGTCAATATCTGGACCGGATCGCCCCCAAGACCTGAAGAACGCCGCCACTTCGCGGTGGCGCCGGCCTCCGCGTTCGCCAAGGCGCTGCCCCATTCTGATCGCATTGCCGCACACCGGCCGGCCCCCTGGAATTCTTGTGCCGGCCATGCCCAAGAGCCTCGTCCCAGTAACGACCTGTTCCTCCGCTATTCCTAGAACCAAAGGCCCGTCACCTCGCCTCCCTGAGCTGTGATGAAGGCCTCAGTATGGCCAAAGTAACGGAACGGTGTTATGAGGCCACGGGTCATAGTGCCTTCATCTGCGATTTTTCACCGCCGCGCTCCGGCGAGGCGCAAGTGGTCCAACAAGCGAATATCGACGCCGACTTTATATCGGTGGCTTACAACCCCGGCCGGGCCGTGCGGGTCAATTCGGCTATGCTGGCCGCAGCCATCAAAACCCGGACGAGCAAGGAGGTAGTGTTTACCTTGGCCACCCGGGACATGAACCGGCTGGCCCTTCAGTCCCTGTTGCTGGGGGCCCAATTAATGGGCCTGGAGAACGTGGTAGTGGTGCGGGGAGACCCTTTGACCCAGGGAGACCTGGCTCTGGTGCGGGAAGCCGCCGACATTCGGCCAACGGAGTTCATCGCCGCCATCGCGGCGATGAACCGGGGCCTGGATTTCCGCGGTATACAGTTGCCGGCGCCTACTGACTTTTGCGTCGGCGCGACCCTGGATTTGGCACGGGGAATCCGGAAAGAGGCTGGGTTAGCTCGGCGCAAGGCACGGGCCGGGGCCCAATTCTTCATTGCTCAGCCAATATTTGACGCGGCAGACGCGGCCCGGTTTCGCGATGCCTATGCTGCGGCCGCAGGCGAAGCACTGGCCGTTCCGGTGTTCTTTGGCCTACAGGTGTTGGAGAAGAACGGCATCGTTTTCAGCCCGGTGCCGGGAGGAATACGAGAAGAGTTGGAGCGAGGGCGCTCCGGTGTGGATATCGCCTTGGAGTTATTTCTGACGTTCCAAGACAAGGGCTTGCACAACGTTTACCTGATGCCGCCCGTCAAACGAGGGGGAGCGCGGGACTACCATGCAGCCCAGGAAGTGCTGGCGGGGGCAGCAAGACTATAGCTTTTACGGGCTCCAGGCTGGGGGCGCCATAGCATTGATGTCGCTCACCACCTCGACAACTGCCGGCTTGCCCGAGGCTAGGGCCTGCTCCAAGGCACTCTGAATCTGGCCCGGTTGTTCTACCTTGATCCCGAAGCATCCCATGGTCTCGGCCATTTTAGCCAGATCGACTTCTCCGAAGGCATAGAGCTCCTCAGGATTGCCCGGAATGCCCTCGTAGGCCAGGTCGTCCCCTCGCTTGTCTTGGTTCAACGCACGATTGTTGTTCACCACAATCACAGCGTTTATGTTATGGCGAGCGGCGGTCTCCAGTTCAGCGATGTGATACCAGAAGCCGCCGTCGCCGGTGAAGCAGACCACCGGCCGGTCCGGCGCCGCGCACTTGGCTCCCAGGGCCGCCGGCAGTCCCCAACCCAACGAACCCGCCGCCCGGAGGTAGCTCTGCTCCGGGTGTTTCAGGTCTATCATGCTGCCGGTCCAAATTCCGGCGTGGCCTGTGTCGGCCAGCAAAATCGTGTCGGACGGCAAGGTCTTGGTCAATTCGGCGCAAATACGCTCAGGGCGGATGGGGACGGCGTCCGACTCGGCTAACGGGGCCACCTCTTCACGCCATTCCCGCACCAACTGTTGAGCCCGCTCCACCCAGCCCGAGCGTTCGCCCATGGGCTCGGAGGCTTCGATCAAGCGGCGAAGAGTGGCTTGGGCGTCTCCTTGCAGGGCTACTTGTGTCGGATAGCTCCGGCCTAACTCGGAGGGATCGATGTCGATCTGAATCACCGGCGTACCCATAGCCGGGATTTTCCAGTCCAAGGTGACCTGGCTTCCGGTATGGCTGCCGATGAATAGGACCAAGTCGGCTTCGTATACCACCCGGTTGGCGCACCATCTGGAGTATGACCCGCAGACGCCTACTGAAAGGGGATGGTCTTCGGCAATGGTCCCCTTGGCGTTGAGCGAAGTAGCCACCGGTATCGACAGCATCTCGGCCAACTCGACTACTTCCTTCTGAGCGCCCGAGGCGGTTACGCCCCCGCCGGCTACTATCACCGGGCGCCGGGCCCCGGCCAACGCCTGTGCCGCCTCTCGTACCCTCCGGGGTTCCGGCTCGGGACGAAAAGCAGGCCGTTGAATGAAAGAGTCTTCGATTATCACCTCCAAGTCCCCTTCGGTCTCGGCTATCAAGTCGCCGGACATTCCTAACAACTCCAGGTGCACCGGCGCGGGAGCGCCGGAGGTTGCATCCCTGAAGGCCTGCCGAAGCAAGTGGGGGAGCTGCTCCACACTGTCCACCACCGCGCTGTATTTGGTAACCGCGCTGAAAGGCTGCAGGTGCTCAACTTCCTGGTATGAGTTGCGGTACTGGTGCATCAAAGGACGATGGCCTGTGATAGCCACCACCGGCGATAGGCCCAGATATGCGTCTTGAAGTCCTGCCGCCAGGTTGACCGCGCCCACAGACTGGGCCATGCACACCCCTACCCGGTTGGAGGCCCGGGCGTAACCGTCGGCCATATAAGCTGCGGATTTCTCGCCGTGAGTCATAATCCGGCGGATACCCAGCTTCTCCATCTCTATCATGGCCTTCCGGGCAATGACCGGCACGAAGAAAAAGTGGGTAACCCCGTAGCCTTTCATGGTTTCCGCCATGAACTGTCCCCCAGTCATTCGTGGCATATTCTTTTCTCCAAATCGAGTCTTTATGCCGGGCGCGGCCGTCTAACTACAATACAGAAGTCCGCCCAAGACAAAGCTTTAAGTTGATGGTTGAATCTATACACACTCCGGGGTGTCCGAAACATGTTGCGTGGTGTTTGGCTGACTTAAGCCAAAGTCTTAAGCTACCGGCCGGAACTTGGGCAGGCTGATGCTGTCGTTTAAGTCTTCGAACACCACCTCCACCTCCATCCCAACCTTGATTGCCGTGGGATCGGGCTCCACCTGCACCAAGTTGGTGGGGATGCGAGCGCCGCTCTCCACTTCTACTATAGCGGCAACGTAAGGCGCCCGGTCCCGAAAAGCCGGCGTAGGCCCCCGGTGGACTATGGAGAAGGTATGCAAAGTACCCCGGCCACTGCTTTGTATCCAATCTGTGTCCCGGGAAAAGCAGTGGGGACAGATATCCCGGGGATAGAAGTAAGCCTTGTCGCAACTCTTGCAATGACGCAGCCAAAGCTCGTGGGCCTTACACTTCTCCCAGTAAAAGTCCGACTCCGGTTGGGGCATGGGTGGAGGAATGGGAGGCGTTTCTGGTGCTGGTTGGGTCATATCCTACTCCTGGAGGCCCGGATGGGTCCGGGGCTCTTAGAGGATAAGGATAATTTCACCCATCGTCAATACAAGTCATTGTCCGAGACCTTTGTGTAACTGGTCTCTCAACATGTCATTCCGACCGGCTCAACTTGTCATTCCGACCGGAGGGAGGAATCTAAGGCGTTGGGCCAGAGTCGTCGCGTCGACCCAGCTACAGACCCAGTGCTTGCTGACATAGGTTTGAGATTCCTCACGGAGTTTATCCTGAGCGCAGCCGAAGGGCTTCGCTGCGTTCGGAATGACATAGTTGGGGGTTACGCAAAGGTCTCCCGTCCGGCGGTTGCGACCGGCCTGGTGTTGAGTTAATTTGAGGAATAAGACGAGATTGGGTCTGGCGAAATTGGGTCTGGAAGGAAGGCAGTCATGCGTATAGCGGTTATGGGCGCCGGCAGCATAGGCGGTTACTTCGGTGGAATGCTCAGCCGAGGCGGCAACGATGTCACCTTGATTGCCCGGGGGGCTCATTTGCGGGCCATTGCTGACCACGGACTAAGGATCATCCGGGATGGAGAACAATTCACTGTCCGTTGTGACGCCACCGACGATCCCAGACGGGTTGGACCGGTGGAGTTGGCGCTCCTTACCGTAAAGACCTATCACAATGCCCAAGCAGTCCCGGCGATGCTTCCTTTGGTGGGTCCGGCCACTTCGGTGCTGTGCCTCCAAAACGGCATCGACAGCTACCAAGCCGCGGCGGCGAAAGTAGGGCTGGAAAGAATCCTGCCAGGGGCGGCCTACATCGAAGCCGGCGTTCCCCAGCCTGGGGTGGTGAAGCAGACTGGCTCGGAGGTGCGCATCGCTTTCGGAGAGGCCGACGGCAGTGAGTCGGAGCGGGGGGCCAGGGTCCGAGCTACCCTGGAACAATCGGGGATTCCCGCCCAGTTTGACCGGAATATTCAACGGACTTTATGGACCAAGTTCCTGCTTATTGCCAGCATGGCTGGAGTGACTGCTCTTTCCAGAGAGACGATGGCCCGGCTGATGCCGCGGCCAGAATGGAGGCGAGTAGTTGTGGCTTGCTTGCGGGAAGTCGAGACCGTGGGCCGGAAGGCCGGTGTAGACCTGGATTCAAAAGCTGTGGAACAGGCTCTTAACTACTTCGACGATGAGTTGGAGCAGCTCCATTCCTCGATGCACGCCGACATTATGGCGGGCCGGCCCTTGGAGTTGGAGACGCTAAATGGAGCCGTGGTTCGCGTGGGAAGAGAAGTCGGCGCGCCCACTCCCATCAACGATGTGATCTACGCCATGTTAAAGCCCTACGAGAAGGGGAGTTTTGACAAAACTTAGGCGCCAGCTTAGCATGGGCCAACAGTTTCGTTATAGAACTGGTCTCGAATTCCCGTTCAACCCCTGAACCGGGAGCAGACTGTTTGGGAGGATAACGGTGGCTCGCGTGGTTTGTTTAGAACCCACCGGGATCCGCTAGGAACCCCACAGCCACAGCATCAAGCCAGTCGGGTTGCCCACGGGACCATGGCGGCATAATGAGAGGGGAAGGAACTTATGGATGCGACCGGAGTTTCCCACATAGCCATTTGTGTACGGGATATGGAAAATTCCCTGGCCTTTTACCGCGACATCCTGGGTATGAAGGTGACCAAGGATGAGGTACAAGACACGACACAGGGCGGGCTGCCCAGCGTATACAAGCACCCACGAAAGACCCGCAGGACGGTACACGCTGCCTACGGAGAAGGCAATAGCGCTCCGTCGTTGGTCTTGACCAGCCATCCCGGCGACCAAACGGACGGAGACCCCATAAAGCTGGACCAAATAGGAATCAGCCACTTGTCCTTCAGTGTTAGAAATATCAACGGCCTGCGTGAGGAGTTGGTGTCCAAGGGAGTGCAGTTGGCGGCTCCCATGGAGGCTTTTAACAGTCCTCAGACGCCGGGCGGCGGCACATTTTTCGTTTATGACCCCGATGGTATCCTGCTCCAGTTTGACAACGTAAGATGAGGGGCCCGACCCGTGCCCGGCAGTCACGCAGATAACCACGACCGGGACAAGCTGTCCCGCTGGAGTAAAGGGCTAGGCGGCGGTAATTCGGCGCGATTCCCGGTATACGCCGTGTTCCTGGTTAGGCCCGAAGACCGGTACGCCCACGATGTGTTCCGAGAATTTCGGTCCAGCTTTCAAAGCCTGGGAGCCGATTTCCAATACCTGGTGATTTTTGGACAGCACGGCGTCTCAAGCACACTGCTGTCATTGCTGGACCGGTTGGGCCGCTCGCTGGAATCGCTGCCGATGTTGGCGCTATTTTCCGGGCCGTTGGCGGATAGGTTTTGTTCCCTGTCCTTAACGGCAGGCGACGCTCATGGGCATTCTGAAGCAGTTGCCGGCGAGTCGTCAGCTGAATCTGAGGACCTGTGGCGGGGTTTGCTGGTCTCGCTAGGGGACGCCGCTGCTGGAGAGCAATCGAGCCTCGATTTGGAGTCTGTGCCTGGGACCGTCATCGCTCCTTTGACTAACGGGACGATGGAGAGGCTGGTCGAGGAAGTGTTGCGTCGAGTATCGTTGGCCTAATTCAGCAGTCCCGCTATCATTAACGCCCCCCAGCCAAGGAGCAGCAGACCAGTGGCCCGGCTGACCATTTGACCCGTCGGAGCCACTTTCTCCAAGAGCACAAAGCCGGCCAAGGCCGCAATCCACAGCAAGTTCATTACGCCCAGCACGAACAGAAGGCCCATCAATACCCAGCAGCAGCCCAAGCAGTAAGCGCCGTGGCGCACGCCCATGCTTAGGGCGCCCCGGTGGCCTTCCCGCCACTCGTTCATTAGGAACGAAATAGGCGAGCGGCAGTGGTTGAGACAAACATACTTTAAATTACTCCATTGAAACGCGCCTGCCGTTATGAGAAGGGCGCCGCCCAAGTAAGCGCTGGTGCTCTCCCCCATCATGGAGGAAAGCAAGGAGTTAATGTGGAGGGCCCAGTTGGCTGCGGTGGCCGCCGCGGCGAACCCGCTCCAGACCAACACGTATCCGGACAGAAAAATCCCGGTAGGCACAAATGGGCCCTGCCGCTCGCGGCGCCTGCGGTTGACCGTGGCGAACAGGAGAATCATAGGAGCGGCGCTGGGCACCATCATCCCGGTCATCATGACCGCCCACATGAGGAACATGAGACCGAAGTCGGCGGCGCTCCAAGACTGTAGCTGGGCCATGCCCATACCCATGTCCATCCCGTTGTTGCTCTGGTACAGGTAGACCATGTATGCCCAGGCCAAGGCCGCAACCGCCGCAATGCCGGCCATGACCACTACCCGGTCGCGTTTTAATAACGCCTCTATGGGTGTTGCCGATTGCAAAGCTTGCTCTCTACAGTGACCGACAAGTCTTTTCGCTCAAGTCGCAAACCATTCCTATCCCGCCCTAAGGCAATAGCATCTTGCGGATAACGCATATGGCTAAGCTCCCCCTGTGAGGTCATTGTTATGAAAATAGCCTATTTTCATAACAATGACCTCACAGGGGGAGTCAGGCGCGAGACCTTTCTGTGGAGTTGGTTTTAGATGCGGTTGCCTTGAGAATGGTTGGAGCTTACCGAGGCATTTTCGTGCTTGTCAACCCTTTTTCTCGCGCCGGCGTCGATTTTGGCGCCGCTATGAATGCCCTGGCTATATTCACCGCCGTGCCCGGTGTCAAAAGCACACCGGAAGATACTTGGATTGACTTGCCCCCTGCCTACGGTTAATATGGGGCGGTGTTGAAAGCAAGGTTTGGAAGAGACCGAACGGCGAGGCCGCGATTTTAATCGTATAGGCCGGTCCTATAATTCCGTCGAGGAGGTAGCCCAATTGGAATGGATTGACTATGAAGTGCCAAAGACCGTCAACGAAGCCGTGGAACTGATGGCTTCCGGGGGAGACAGCGCAAAGGTAATAGCCGGTGGGACGGACATCTTGGTGATGCTTCGGGGTCGCCGCCGCAGCGCCAATCTCTTGGTGGATGTCAAAGACATTCCGGAGCTGAACGCACTTTCCTACGATTCCCAGAATGGCTTGGTGTTGGGCGCGGCGGTCCCGTGTTATCGTATCTACCAGGACCAAGCAGTGGCTTCCGCCTACCCGGGGCTTATTGACGCCGCTTCCTTGATCGGCGGCATCCAGATTCAGGGCCGGGCCAGCATAGGCGGCAACTTGTGCAATGCCGCACCCAGCGGCGATTCGATACCTCCGGTTATAGTGCTGGGCGGTATATGCAATATCGCCGGCCCCAATGGCAGCCGCCAGTTGCCCGCCGAAGATTTTTGCATCGCTCCCGGACAGAACGCGTTGCAGACGGGCGAGATATTGGTGTCGATAAATATACCGCCGCCCCAGGCTCACTCCGGCGCGAACTACCTGCGGTTCATTCCTCGCAATGAAATGGACATTGCTGTAGCAGGCGTCGGTAGTTCGGTGGTGCTAGATGAGGGAGGAGAGAACTTTGTGTCGGCCCGTATCTCCCTAGCCTCGGTGGCTCCCACTCCGGTGCTGGCCCGAGAAGCCGGAGACGGACTGGCAGGCCAGCCGGTTTCCGAAGCTGCTATCCAGGAAGCCTCCGAGAAAGCCCAGGCTGCGGCGGTGCCTATCACCGACATGCGGGGCACTATCCGCCAGCGTAACCACCTGGTGGGAGTATTGACCCGGCGCACTCTCAATAACGCCATCCAACGTGCCAGAGGGGGATAATAATGCCCGGAGTAACTCACGTACAAAGCACAATAAACGGCGAACAAGCAAATTTCCTTTGTGAGCCTCGCCAGAGCCTATTGGAATGCCTGCGAGACGTGTTGGGTCTGACCGGCACCAAAGAAGGCTGCAACGACGGCAACTGCGGTGCTTGCACTGTCATTTTAGACGGCCGGATCGTGGATTCCTGCCTGGTTCTTGGTGTAGAAGCCCAAGGCAAGGACATCACCACAATTGAAGGCCTGGCTACTCCTGAAGGACTCCACCCCTTGCAACAGGCTTTTCTTGAACATGCTGCTCTCCAGTGCGGCATCTGCACCCCCGGATTCATCGTCGCTGCCAAGGGGTTGCTGGACAAGGAGCCCAATGTGGACGAGCACCGGGTCAGGGAATGGCTGGCCGGCAACCTCTGCCGTTGCACCGGTTACGATAAAATCGTTCGAGCGGTCTTGGACGCCTCCCAAAAGATGAGCTGAGACGCTGGACCTATGACCTTTAGTGTATTGCTGTCTGACGCCCCATCTAAAAAGGACGATGAAGCAGACAGGGTGAAAGGTTAATCCGGCATCCACTGGACTATGGGGAATCAACGGTAAGCTGTTGGCGGAGCAAGGACAGGCGGCCGCTGATTTAGTGTTTTACCCCTGAACTAATATTCACCTTCTCCTCCACCCTCAGGAGGTGCGCGGAACTTAGTCCCACGCATCTCCTGGTATAAAGTGGAACGGATCGTTCCTCGGGCAAGGAAGGATTTTCCAAGTTTAATTTGTTGTTCACGCATCAGTAATAACAAGGGCGAGGGTCAATACTTAAGGAGCTAGTAGATGGCCAGGGTATTCATACCTACCATGCTCCAGCCTATGGCCGGCGGGGTTAAGCAAGTAGATGTCGAAGCCAAAAACGTGCGGCAGGTCATCGACATGCTGGAGCAACTTTATCCCGGAATAAAGGACAGGTTGGTGGAGGAGAATAAGATCAGGTCTAACCTGGCGGTGGCAATCGACGGCGAGGTAGCCAGGATGGGGATGTTGGAGAGGGTTGCGGAGAACAGCGAAGTCCACTTCGTTCCGGCTATCGGTGGAGGGGGATAGCCGCAGCCTTCCGATGAAGGCGCCGCTTTCTATAGATTCCCCCAACATGCCCCTCCGTTGACGGCAAGTATGGCCGGTCATAGAATGGTGTATCCAGAATCAAAGGGCGTTGACGTTTTGGCAGGACGAAAGGCCAAGAGCCGGGTTGAAAACCTCATCTCGGCCGGGGGAGTGGTCTATCGACCAGTGAACGGTTGCATTGAAGCAGTGCTGTGCGGCCGGGTTTTGCCCTTCGGTGGAGAGAAAAGAAACATAGCGGGCGGCGGGGGCAGCGCCGAGGGGTATGCTTGGAGCTTGGCCAAAGGAACTCCCGACCCGGGGGAGACATTAGAAGAGACGGCCCTGCGCGAGGTCCGTGAGGAAACCGGCCTCGAAGTTGAGATCGCAGCCCCGCTGGGCGCCATTGATTATTGGTTTGGGCGCCGCGAGTTCAATGTACGCTACCACAAGACGGTCTATTTCTACTTGATGATTCCTGTTGGCGGGGGTATTGAGTTGCACGACCCCGAATTCGACGTGGTGCAGTGGTTCCCTTCGGAAGAGGCCGTTAAGGTATTGGCCTACGCCAACGAAGCCGAGGTCCTGCGGCGGGCCCTTGAAGTGATTTCCAAGGGTTAGGGAGACGAGCGCGATGGTAGAGCTTCGAGGCGACAAGGTCATATTGCGGAACAAACGGGAGGAGGACGCCGAGCAAGACTACATCTGGCGCAGCGACCCTGAATTGGCCCGCCTCGATGCCGCTTACCCGCTGTCTATGAGCTTCGACCGGTACCTGAAAATTTTTCGGGACCAACTTCGCTATCCAACCCCCGGCTCTCACCATTTTTCCACCGAGACCCTTGACGGCAAGTTCATCGGCAATTGCATGTATTACGATCTGGACAGCGTCAACAAGCAAGCGGAGCTGGGTATCGTCATTGGCGACCGCGACTATTGGAGCAACTCCTACGGGTACGATGCAGTCACGACCCTGCTGGACTACATGTTCACCGACAAGGGGCTAAAGAGGGTGTACTTGCATACCTTGGAGTGGAACAAGCGGGCTCAACGCTGTTTTGAGAAGAGCGGTTTCGTGCCGGTCAAAACGGTCCGCCGCATGTCTCAAGACTTCATATTCATGGAAGTGCTGCGTGAAGACTGGTTCGCCAAGTCTGAAGAGCGTCTGGCCGTCCGGTCGAAACTCAACAATAATCAGCCCGATGCCCCTACGCCTGGTCCCGGTTAAGTCTCCCTACTGTGCCCAGGGAACACTGCTTCATCCGCAATGGAGGCCATTAATCTCCGGTCGGGGCTTCTGGCGCATCTGCCCCGCCGACTGCTGCTAAAGCCTGGGGAAGGGTGATAACGCCATCGTATAGGGCGCGGCCTAGGATCACTCCTTCGACGCCGATGCCGTGCAATCGACGGATGTGCTCCGGAGACGTGACGCCCCCTGAGGCCAGCACCATCATGCCGGTATTCCGCACCAGGGCGGCATTGGCCTCGAAGTTGGGCTCGGTCAAGGTGCCGTCACGGGATATGTCGGTATAGAGCAACCGTATGGCCCCCAGCCTGGACATCCGCTGCGCCAACTCCAAAGCAGTAATAGGACTCTGCTGAGTCCATCCCTTGATGGCCACTTGGCCGTGCCGGGCATCAAGGGCTACCACCACCCGGTTGCCGCCGTGGTCCCGGCAGAGACTCTCCACTAAAGACGGTTGCTCCACTGCGGCGGTGCCGATGACCACCCTATCCGCTCCGGCGGCCAGCAGGGTCTGCGCCGTCTCCTCGTCTCGGATACCGCCCCCTACTTGCACCGGAATATCCAGGCTTCGGATGATCTGGGAGAGGACTTCCAGGTTGGCCGGATTACCCCGGGCGGCGCCGTCCAGGTCCACCAAGTGCAACCGGGGCGCTCCTTGTTGCTGCCAGGCTAGGGCCACCGACGCCGGGTCGTCTGAATAGACCGTCTCCCGCTGGTAGTCGCCTTGGTACAAGCGCACGCAACGCCCGGACTTTAGGTCGATGGCGGGAATCACTTCCATTGATTATTTATGATTGTTTAGCGGCGGTTGTTTAGCGGCCGGCTATTGAGTGACGGCAGACGGCCTTCCGTTCCGCGGCCAGCGCGCAGAAGTTCTTATAGATCCTCACGCCGGTTTCACCGCTTTTTTCCGGGTGAAACTGGGTCGCTACCAGATTGCCTTGAGTGTACACGCTGCAAAAGGACACGCCGTACTCGCTGGTCCCGGTCTGACCGGCGGGATCGGATGGGACCGCATAATAGCTGTGGACGAAATAGAAGTAGCTGTCTTGGGGAATGTCCTCAAAGACAGGATGGGCCTTGTCGAACCGGACGCTGTTCCAGCCCATGTGGGGCACTTTCAGCCCCGCAGGCAGCCGCTGCACCCCGCCGGGAATGATTCCCAAGCAAGGGGCATCGCCTTCCTCGGTGCTGTCCATGAGGAGTTGCAGGCCCATACACACCCCAAGGAATGGCCGGCCCAATGCCGCATAGTCACGCAAGGGCTGCACCAAACCCCTTGCCCGGAGCCCGTTCATTGCCGCAAGGGCCGAGCCGACTCCGGGGAGCACTACCGCGTCCGCGGAAGCCAGATCATCCGGGTCCCCGGTCACCAGAGGATCAACTCCGGCCAACTCCAGTGCCCTGGACACACTGCGCAGATTGCCGGAGTCGTAATCGATGACCACCAGCTTGATTTTTTGCTCCACCGGTATCTAGCTCCGCTCTCCCGTTGCCAATTCTAAAGGCAAGTCCCGGTCTTGGTAGCGGGCCAGCACAAAGAGCAGGTCTCCCAGCCGGTTCAAATAGGTAATCAATAGCTGGTTGGTTAAGCGGCCCGCCTCATGCAAAGCTACCACCCTGCGCTCGGAGGTGCGGATAATGCAACGGGCCAGGTCGATGGCCGCCGATGCCGGGGAGCCGCCCGGAAGGATAAAAACCTTGGGCATCTCCACACCCTCTTCCAACCGGTCTATGGTGGTTTCCAGCTTCTGGACCATCTCCTCCGTCACCGGCTGGAAGTGCTGGTGGAACAGGTCGTACTTGTCGGGGTCGGTGGCCAGCTCGGCGGCTATGGTGAAAAGCTCCCTTTGCAGGTCCCGCAGCACGTCCTTGACCCTGGAGTCCTCGGTAATAGCCCGGGCCAGCCCCATGGCGGAGACGGCCTCGTCGGTGATCCCATAAGCCTCGGTGTGGGGGTTGTTCTTGGAAATCCGCCCTCCGTAGAGCAGGCTGGTCTCCCCGTGGTCCCCGAACTTGGTGTAAACCCTTTTTCTGTAGGATGACGTCATCGGATGCGCCTTTAGACCGGTTGAGTAGATTCACATAAGCTGGCTCATCATGTTCAAGTGGATTGTAGCATAGGGGTTGGGGGCAGGCTATACTGGTTCAAACCAAGCAGAGGTAAGAGCTATGCCGCCCGAGGTCCGTGTTATTGGCGTCCAAGGGATGCCCGAGATAAAACCCGGAGACGATCTGCCCGGTTCATTGATGGATGCCGCTCAACGTCAGGGCACTCCCATTGAGGCCGGAGACGTGGTTGTTGTCACTCAGAAGGTGGTGTCCAAGGCCGAGGGCCGGGTGATTAGCTTCGGCCCTATCGAACCGTCGCCGCTCGCGCTGACCGTCACCGAGGGTTATCGCCGGGACCCCCGGCACACCGAGATCATCCTGCGGGAGAGTGAGCGCATCGTCCGCATGGACCGAGGGGTGATCATCAGCCAGACCCGCCACGGCTTCATTTGCGCCAACGCCGGCATCGATGCTTCCAACATCCCCGGCTCGGATACTGTGTGCTTGTTGCCCTTGGACTCCGATGCTTCCGCTAGGAGCATCCGGGATGCTGTCAAGGCCGGACTGGGAGTGCAGGTGGCGGTCATAGTTTCCGACACTTTCGGCCGGCCCTGGCGCAACGGAGCTACAAATGTCGCTATAGGCGTGGCTGGCTTCGACCCTATGCTCAGCTACGTGGGACAGGAAGACAGCCACGGCAACTTGTTGCACACCACGGAAATCGCCGTTGCCGATGAACTGGCCGCCACGGCGGAGCTGGTCACCGGAAAAGTCGAGGGCGTCCCGGTAACCATTATTCGCGGTTATCCCTACCTACCCATGGAGGACGCCAGCATACAGCGTCTGATCAGGACCGGGGAGAAAGACCTGTTCAGGTAGTATTCCCCCCCTTGTCGGGTTCGCTGAACAGCGGCAACTGAAACTGAGGGGCTTGGACAAAAGACGAGACTCCCACTCCTAGTAACCGAAAAGACCGGTCCGGTTTAAGCTCCAGAGACAGCAACCGCCAAGCGTGGTCCAGGATAGTTTGCTCTGAAGCCGTCGGCGAGGAAAGAGTCACTTGCCTGGTGAAGGTGGTGAAATCGGCAAGCCGGGCCTTTAGAGTCACTGTCTTTCCCCGAAGTTCCTTGCTTTCCAAGTGGCGGGCGACGTTGTTTGCCAACTGGGACAGCTCCTCGCGCAGACGCTCCGGTTCGGCCAAATCGGTGGAGAAAGTATTTTCGGCGCTGACCGATTTCGTTTCCCGGTCCGTGTAGACTGGCTCTTGGTCTTCTCCCAGGGCCTTGGCCCGCACTGCCGCCGCCCGTTGACCGAAGCTGCGAGCGAACCAGGCCAGGGACTGGGCCGCCAACTGGCCGATAGTCTCAACACCCTCTCCTTCCAAGCGTTCAGCGGTCTTGGGTCCGATGCCGTGGAGCTTGGCTACTCGTAATGGGGCCAAGAACCCGGCTTCGCCGCCCGGTGGGACCACCACCAGGCCATCGGGCTTGTTTAGGTCCGAGGCGATTTTGGCCACCGACTTGTTGGTTGCTACTCCCACCGACAGAATTAAACCTGTGTCTTGACGGACTCGCTGCTTCAGGTCCAGGGCCACTGCCAGCGGCGGCTTGCCGGCTGCCACAGCCCCGGTGACGTCCAGGTAGGCCTCGTCCAGAGACAGTGGTTCGATTACCTCGGTGAGGTCATGAAAAATTTCCATCACCCTTTCGGACATCTCCCGGTAACGGTCGAACCTGGGCCTCACGATGATGCCCTGAGGACAACGGCGCACTGCCCATGCCATGGGCATAGCCGAGTGGACACCAAACTCCCTGGCTTCGTAGGAGGCAGTAGCGACCACTCCCCGGTTCTCCGGGAGTCCACCGACCAGTACCGGCTTGCCTCTTAGCACCGGATTATCCAGTTGCTCCACCGCCGCGTAGAAGGCGTCGAGGTCGGCGTGCAGGATGTGGCGCATTTGGAGGCTCTCCATCTTTCCTGTTTGAGGCCGCATGTCAAAGATGGGCTTCTCGGCGGCGTCTAAGACCTGTAAGCCCTTATTTTACCGCCCACGGGCGCCAGCGGTCAGCACTCACGGTCACCTGGTCAGGGTCTTGTATCTTGAGGTTGGTGCGGAAAATCTCCGGTGAGGAGTGATTCAGGGTGCGGCAGACCGGTAGGGTCTTGGTCATGGCAGGCCGTCTGAAAGCATGGTCGCCGCGCCTTTCCCCAAAGAGCCCGGACAGTTGCTTGGGCTGACAAGCCCGCATTTTGCAAGAACGGGCCAACCCTTGACCGGGAGGGAATATGCAGCAGGAAGCCATCTACGCAGGCATCGACGTGGCCAAGGACCGAGTGGATGTGGCCCTCCGGCCTTCGGGCGCCGCCTGGAGTGTCGCTTACGACGAGGCCGGGGTCAGCGGCCTGGCATCGGAGTTGCAGTCTCTGCACCCCTCGGCAGTGGTCTTGGAGGCCACTGGCGGCTTGGAACTCCCCCTGGCCGGCGCCTTGGCGGCGGCGGCCCTGCCGGTGCTGGTGGTCAATCCCCGTCAGGTGCGCGACTTCGCCAAAGCCACCGGCCGACTGGCCAAGACCGATGCCCTGGACGCCCAGGTTCTGGCCCATTTCGCCGAGGCGGTACGTCCGCCGGTCCGTCCCCTGCCCGATTCGGACACCCGGGAACTTCATTCCCTGACCACCCGGCGCAACCAGGTGGTGGCCATGCTGGTGGCGGAGAAGAACCGTCTTGGGCCGGCCAGCCGCGCCGTTGCTCCACGCATCCAGGCTCACCTCCAGTGGCTGGAGCAGGAACTGGACGACTTGGACGAGGACCTGCAGCAGACGCTGCGCCGGAGTCCGGCATGGCGGGAGAAGGACGAGTTGCTGCGCTCCGTTCCTGGCGTGGGGGAACAGCTCTCCCTGGTGCTGCTGGCCCACTTGCCGGAACTGGGCACCATGGACCGGAAGCGGATAGCCGCCTTGGTGGGAGTGGCCCCGATGAACCGGGACAGCGGGACCATGCGGGGCCGGAGAACCGTGGCCGGAGGGCGGGCCCGAGTCCGGGCCGTGCTCTACATGGGCGCCTTGGTGGCCAGCCGGCACAACCCGGTGATCCGCAGCTTCTACCAACGGCTGCTGGCCGCCGGCAAACCCAAGAAACTGGCGCTCGTCGCCTGTATGCGCAAGCTGCTCACCATCCTCAACGGCATGGCCAAGAGCGGTCATCGCTGGAACCAAAACCTCATCAAGTCTTGACATCAAAGACAGTTGCTTTCGGTTTTCATATTGGAGTGGTGCAGTAACCCCCGGTAACGTCATTCTGAGGAGCCCTTCGACTTCGCTCAGGATAAACTCAGCGACGAAGAATCTAAAAGTCTTGATCGGAGAATCGGCCTCGACTTGCAAGAGCGATTTTAGACCCTTCGCTCCGTTCAGAGTGACAATTAAAAGACCCTGGTCACCTGGTCAGAGCAACCGCATTCAATTCTTGTCTTGATGGCGTCTGAAAAAACCGGCCATGGTGACAATAAAAGGCCCCGTTGGGCGACACTATCGGCCTTGTTCAGGGGCGGCGCTTGCGATAAACTGGAAGGAGCATAGTAGGATTTCGGCGCGATACGCTATCGACCTTAGTAGTTCCCGCGAGATTTTCCATGAATTCGGTATTTGACAAGCTAGATTCTGTCCTTCGACGCTACCAGGATATCGAAGAGAGCCTGGCCAAACCCGAAGTGGCGACCGACTTTGAGCGGGTCCAGGAGTTAGCCAAGGAACGGGCGTCTCTCGAGGAGTTGGTGGAAATCTCGCGGGAACAACAAAAGTTAACCCACGAACGAGAAGACTTGGAGCAGTTGCTTCAGGAAGAAACGGACACGGAACTGGCCCGTATGGCCAGGGAAGAGTTGGAGCCGGTAAATGAGCGGCTGGACCAACTACAACAGGAGTTGAAGCTGGCTTTGCTGCCCAAGGACCCCAATGACGACCGAAGTGTAATTGTGGAGATTCGGGCCGGGACTGGGGGCGCTGAAGCCGGCCTTTTCGCCAGCAACTTATACCGAGCCTACACCCGCTACGCCCAGTTGCACAACTGGAAGGTCGATATAATGGATTCCAATCCGTCCGACCTAGGAGGGTTTAACAAGATAGTGTTCGAAGTCCAAGGCGAGGGCGCCTTCAGCCGTCTCAAATACGAACGGGGGGTTCACCGGGTCCAACGTATACCGGAAACCGAGGCGCAAGGGCGGATTCACACTTCTACGGCCACCGTGGCGGTCCTGCCGGAGCCCGATGAAGTGGAGGTCAAGATCAATGCCGACACCCTGCGCATCGACATTTTCCATGCCGGCGGCCACGGAGGGCAGAACGTAAACAAGGTGGCTACGGCGGTCCGTATCGTCCATGAGCCCACCGGCCTAACCGTGGTTTGCCAGGACGAGCGGTCTCAGCACAAGAACAAACAGAAAGCAATGGCTATGTTGCGGGCCCGGATATTTGAGGCGGAACAGGAGCGCCAATCGGCGGAAATTACCCAAACCCGGCGGGCTCAGGTGGGTGGGGCCGAGCGCGCCGAAAAGATAAGGACTTATAACTACCCCCAAGACCGGATCACAGACCACCGCGTCAACAACAGCTTCCATGGCATGTCCAGGGTAATGGCTGGTGATCTGGACGATATTATTGACCGGCTTACCAGGTGGGAGCAGGAACAACTGCTGAAGGATGGCCTGCACTAACCCGGCCGCTTTAACATGGCATCACTTCGCCAAGTCATCCAACAAACCCACAAGCATTTGGAATCGTCAGGCATTGCCGATCCGCGGCTTGAGGCGGAAGTGATGGTCATGAACCTGATGCGGATGCCCCGGCAGGACATTTTTGCTAATCAAGAATTGGAGATCGGTAATCAACAGCAACAGGACCTGGACGTAATCCTAGAGCGTCGCCTTGCCCGTGAGCCTTTGGCCTATATTTTGGGCTACCGGGAGTTCTATGGAATTAATTTGCTGGTTAATTCCAGTGTGCTTATCCCTCGTCCTGAGACCGAGACTCTGGTAGAACATGCGCTGTTCATGGCCTTGATGGGGATGGAAACCACCGACCTGGTGATCGCTGACGTGGGCACCGGGTCCGGCGCCATCGCCGTCAATCTAGCCATACATTTGCCGTCGGCCCGGATTTATGCCCTTGATGTTGCCGATGGGGTACTGGATGTAGCCAGTTATAATGTCAGGGCCCACAATGTGTCCGACCGGGTTACCCTGGGCAAGGGCCACCTGTTGGAGCCGTTGCCGGAGCCGGTGGACCTGATCGTAGCTAACTTGCCCTACATACCAAGCGGCCGAATTCCCACTTTACAACCCGAAGTCCAGCGGGAACCCCGGGAGGCCCTGGACGGCGGCCCGGACGGTTTGGACCACATACGAGGTTTGCTTTGCCAGGCCCCCGGCAAGGTCAAGGACCAAGGGACTATCCTGCTGGAATTGGACCCGGAACAAGTCCCGGCCATCGAAGAATTGGCCCGGCAGCATTTCCCCGAGGCCGGCACCAGCGTGGAGCAGGACCTGGCCCGCTTGGACCGGGTCTTCGCCATCACCCTTGGCGACGGCCCCTGTTAGCCTAAATCCCCGTCACCTCTAACGTGCTTACCTCTGATGTCTCCAAATCGGCCACCCGGATGGCGTGGTTGTTCGTGTCGGCAATGTAAATTTTTCCCTTGGCGATGCTGAGACCGCTGGGCTCGGAGAAAAGGGCCTGGTTGCCTGCGCCGTCCCGGTGCCCCGGCTCCCCGGTGCCCAGTAGGGTGAAAGCACTGCGAGTGGCGGGAAGCACCCGCTTGATCTTGTGGTTATAGGTGTCAGCCACGTACAGGACGCCATCGAAGTTGGTGATGCCGATGGGGTGTTGCAGCCGGACTCGATGGTCTGCGCCGTCGACGTCTCCAAAGACGAAGAGGTCCAGCCCGACGATGGTCCGGACCCGACCCGTTGGCTCCAAGTCCGCCGAACGTATGGAACTGGTCTCGCTGTCGGCGAAGTAGAGTCTCTTTCCGTCGGTGGTAATGCCGCTGGGTTGGGCCAGAGTGGCTGAAGCCAAAGGACCGTCAGACAACGATTCCTGGCCCGTGCCGGCGAAGGGGCCCACCATTCCATCATCCAGAGTCATGGACCAAAGCTGGTGTGTGCCCGCCATAGCGATATACAAGACGCCTTCGTAGAAGGCCAGGTCCCAGGGGGAGCTGATCTCCATTTCTCTTCCTGGTCCCCGCCCCTGCCGGGTAAACCCTTGGGCGCCGCTGCCAGCGACGGTCTCCACGGTTTGAGCCGACAAATCTACCCTGCGGATGGCGTGATTCTCCGTGTCCGCAACGTAGAGCACATCCTCGATCAGAGCCATGCCTTGGGGATGATTGAACGCCGACGAGCCGAAACTGCCGTCGGCCAGTCCCTCTCCGCCCGAGCCGATCACCTGCTCGACGGCGCCTTCCAACGAGGTTACCAGGATGCGGTTGTGGTTAGAGCCCGCGATAAAAAGCCGGTCGCCGGCAGCGTCGACCAGTATCTTGCCGGGGAAAGAAAGGGTGTTGCCGTGCTGGTTTCCAGGAGCGGCCGGCAAGGGCTTACGGTCTAGGAGCCCGCCCGCCTCAAACTCGGCGATCATTTGGCCCAGCAAATTATCGAAGGACTCGTAGGGAAGCTCCCCTTCGTGCTTGCCGATGACTTTGCCCTGGGGATCGATAAACATCAGCGTGGGCCAAGCCCGGCAGGCGTATTGTTGCCAGACCTCGAAGTTGGTGTCATTGATCACCGGGTGTTCCAACTCATAGCGCTGCACCGCTTTTTGTAGATTCTCGGTGTCCTTTTCGTTGGGGAACTTGGCGGTATGGACACCGACGACGGCCAGCTCGTTGGCGTACTTTTTCTCGAGTTTCCGCAACTGCGGAAATATGTGCATGCAGTTAATTCAACAGTAAGTCCAGAAGTCCAATACCACCACCTTGCCCCGCAATTGGGCCATGGTCAGCGGCATATCGGTATTCACCCAATCCAGCCCCGAAGGGAACTCGGGGGCGTTTGTCTTGCCTGCAAAGGACCGTGTTGCCATATACACCTCGATTCAAGCTACAACTGTCGGTATCCAGCCGTCCGCTGATGACTGAGTGCTGGTTATACCAAGCCTTCCGCCCTGATAGCCTCCAGAGTATTTTGAAAGGCTTCCAGCGTCTGGTCTATGTCGTTTTCCGCGTGGACCGCCGACACCAAGAAAGCGTCACGACCCATTATATCCACGCCGCGGTTTTGCAAGCCCCGTTTTAGCATCGTCACCATAGGAGAGGCAGTGACTTCTTTGATCTTGCTGTGAGGCATGGTGCAAATCTCGCGATCGCAGTCGCAGTCCGCGATCACCACGTGGATCATCGACGCGATTCCGTGGGCGTGGCCGGCTACCTCCATCTTGCCGAAAATCTCGTTGAGGCCCGTCTTGAGCCGCGCCGCCATAGCGTCCGCTTGGCGGTTTATGGGCTGATTGGCTATCATTTCCAGGCAGGTGGCCCCGGCCGCTGCCGACAGAGGGTTGGCGTTGAAAGTGCCTGGATGAGAAACCCGGAGCCTGTTGTCCCAATCGGGGTCGCCCCTATGAGCGATCATATCGATGATCTCGGCCCTGCCCCCAACAACTCCTCCGGGCAGGGCTCCGGCAACGATCTTGGCCATGGTGGTAAGATCGGGCGTTATGCTGTAACGCACCTGGGTGCCCCCGGGGGATGCCCGAAAGCCGGTCACCACCTCATCGAATATAAGCACCACTCCGTGCCGCTCGGTCAAATCCCGGATCCCAATTAGGTAGTCCTGAGTGTCAAAGGGCAACTGGCCGTAGTGGGCTCCAGTGGGTTCCAGAATCAGACCGGCTATATCCTGGTCTCTGTTCAGTGCGTCCTCCACGGCGCCCAGGTCCCCTGAAGGGAGGATCACCATGCTCCCCCAACTGGCTTCCGGGATGCCGGTAGACACCCGGTCGGACCCGGCCATGGCGTAGTCGTGCCAGCCATGAAAATGGTCCTGGAATTTGATAATCTTGTTCTTGCCGGTAAAAGCGCGGGAAAGCCGCATAGCCATCAATGTGGCCTCGGTCCCGGAACTGTGAAACCGCACCTTCTCTACCGAGGGCATCAAGGCCTTGATGGCCCTGGCCCATCGCATCTCCTCATCGGTATTCGCCCCCAAATGGGTGCCCCGTAGGATCTGCTTGGACACCGCTTGAGCGATGGCCGGGTGCGAGTGGCCCAGAAGCAGGGCGCCGTGACCCGAGACATAGTCCACGTACTCATTCCCATCAACGTCCCACTTTCGAGGGCCCTCACCGTGGGTCATGAACAAAGGAAAAGGTTGGGCGTACCTAGCGTCGTGGGTGACCCCTCCGGGAAACAGCTTGGTAGACTCTATATACCGCTGAGCGGAGCCAGGGTGTTTGGCTACGTAATCGTCCATTATGGTGCTCATCCAGCCTCCTACATCCAGCGTCCGCCTGTTTTAGAATGCGCCAAGAGAAAGCCTATGGGTCGCACGGAGCGGACGGAGCGAATATTGCCCCTATTTTAACGGCTTGGCGGTTATAGCGCTATGGGGATTAGCACGGGGGCGTGCCAGTTGTTGCCTGCCGGACCTGGGCGCTAAGATGGTGGCTGCCGGCCCCAATGCACCGTTACCGCGCCGAAGCCCAGGCGACGGTAGCCGACATCTACCAGGCCCGTTTCCCTGAACAACCCGGTAAGCTGATCGGCTTCTAGGAAAACGTCCACCGAGTCGGGGAGATAGGTGTAGGCCCAGCGGTCCCCGGCGACTATTTGTCCCATCAGCGGCACCAGCCGGTGGAAATACCATCTGACGAGCCAGGATGCCCGCCCCGCTGGCATCGGTGTCAGTTCCAGGGTGGTTACCCGCCCACCCGGTTGAACCACCCGCACCATTTCCGCCAAGGCTCGACCCAAATCGGGCATGTTGCGGAGGCTGAACCCGGCGGTGGCGCAAGCGAAAGCGCCGTCGGGAAATGGAAGATTCAACGCATCCGCCAGCAGTAGGGTTACAGGGGCCGCTTGGCTGTTGGCCCTCACCTTACTGCGGCCGAGCATGACCATCTCGGGCAATAGGTCCACGCCAACCGCATGATCGATACCCGGGCACCGGGAGAGGGCTAGGGCAAGGTCACCGGTGCCCGTGGCAACGTCCAGGGCTTTGCCCTTAAGCCCTCCGGCGGTCAACCGGGCCGTTTGGCGCTTCCACCGCCGGTGCAGCCCGGCGGTCATCAGGTCGTTCATCAGGTCGTAACGGCCCGCGATGCGGGTGAACAGGTCGGTTACATACTGCTGCTTCGCTGCTCCCTTTAACTTCGCCAAAAGCTTAGGCCAGCATCATCCGCATGGGCTGAAGAGTACGGTTGAAAGGATTGAACAATAGCCCCAGAATCTCCAGGGTGACGACGCCTAGCAGGGCCTCATCTCCCGGCTCTCCCAGGATCACGGGGCTATAGTCCTGGCCTTGAGGAATCATCAAATAACACGTGGAAATGCGTCGTTGTATGGCGGTGCCGTCGGCCAGAGTAAATGTCTGCTCCCGGGTGGGTTCCAACTCTATGGACTGCCATACCGAGGTAGGCAGCAGGCTGTAAGTTGCGCCTCTGTCTATGAGGAACCTAACGGCGTCTTCTTTATCTGTAGGCCCGCGGGCAACTCCGTCGATATAGGTAATACCCATCAGTGTTCCCTCTCTCCATAGCGCAGGTCATCGGGAAGGGCCTCTTCGATGTTCAGTGCGACCAGAATCCGTCCGACAATAAACCGTACAATATCGTCGGTCCCTTGCGGATGCAGATAGAAGGCTGGTTGAGGGGGCAAGATTACGGCCCCAAGCCGGCTGAGGGCCAACATATTCTCCAGGTGTATAGAGTGCAGGGGTGTTTCCCTTGGGACCAAAACCAAGGGGCGTCTTTCTTTCAGACACACGTCTGCGGCCCGGTGGACCAAGTGGTGTGTAAGCCCGTGGGCGACGGAAGCCACGGTGTTCATGCTGGCGGGCACGATCACCATGCCGCGAGTGGGAAAGGTACCGCTGGCAATGGGGGCCGACATGTCATTGCCTGGGTACAGGGTAAACCCAGGATTTTCCTGCCATTCCACCAGAGTCTCGTTGAAGGGCGCCCCCAACTCGTCTCGCCACACCAACCGGGCACTGTTGGAGCAAACCACCGCCGTCGGCACGTCCCGCCTCAATAACTCGTCGACGGTCCTGAGGGCCAGCACCGACCCGCTGGCGCCCGTGATGCCCACTATTACCGGTGGTTTTGGCATTTCTATATCCTACCCGTAGGCTGCCGTCTGTTCTAGACTATCTCAAAGCTATTATTTGAAGAACAAAGCACTAAACCGTCACTGCAAGCACAGTGAAGATCAGCAGCAACATGGAAATTGAACTGTTGTATTTGAAGAAAGGCGAGTGCAGTTTGGATAGGTTATCGGCCCGGACTAGGCTGTTTTCCAGGGCCAGCAGGCTCACCGAAATGGCCCAGCCGATGAAGTAGTAGAAGCTAAGCTCCAGCCAAAGACCTAGTGCCAGCAAGGCGGCCGCGGCGCTAAAGTGCATTCCTTTGGCTACCCACAGCGCGGCGGCGATACCGAACCGGCTTGGAAGGGAATGGACTCCATACTGTTTGTCGAATTCGTAATCGGATGAACCGTAAACAACATCGAAGCCCCCGGCCCAAGCAGCTACCGCGAATGACAGCAGGGCCGCTTCCGGGTCCAATCGCCCGGTGACGGCAATCCAAGCGGCGGAAGGAGCTATAGCGAGAGCCCATCCTAGGAAAAAGTGACAGCTCCAAGTGTAGTACTTGGCATAGGAGTATAGGACGACATAGGCTGCGGCCACTGGAGATAGGGCCAAGGCCAAGCCATTTAGCTGGGAGGCGGCAAAGAAAAACACTCCGGTAGACACCGCCATCATGCTCAACACCTCCCCGGGTTTCATCAGGCCCCTGGGCAAGTGACGGTTGGCCGTCCGTGGGTTGGCGATGTCTTCTTTGTGGTGGACCAGCCGGTTGGCGGACATACCCAAGGTGCGGGCGCCGACCATGGCCACGGTTATCCAAATGAAAGTGCTCCAGCCCGGCCACCCATCGGCAGCCAGCACCATGCCAATATATGCGAATGGCATGGCGTATAGGGACTCCCAGACACGTATGGAACCAAGGTATAGTGGAACCCTGATAGCTACGGTCTTGGGAAATGTTACGGCCCGGTGGGCCGCAATCCTTGCCATAATTATGCGAGTCTCGCGGTTTGGTCTGTCACAATTATACTTGGGGCATAGCGGCGGCCGGTCTGCCGGGAATGGAGCCGGGCTTGGGGCCTATCAGTAAAATCTCCTCGGTCCGCGTTCACCCGATTCCGTACTCACTCCACTTCTGATCAACCAGTTCCTTGACTTCCGGGCTCATAATAATGTCCGGCGGCCACTCCCGCTGACGGCCCTCCAGAGGGCCTTTTTGAGTAGCGTCAATCCCGACTTTGCTCCCGAATTTCGGCGTCGCCGACGCAAAATCCAAGTCGTCTATCGGGCCTTTAGTAAACACGAAGTCCCGGTCTGGGTCTATGTTGTTGGCAACCCGCCAAGCGACCTCGGAAATGTCTTGCACGTTAACGAAATGGTCCACCACGATAATTGTCTTAGCCAGGCTCATCAGTCCCAGGCCCCACAGGCCGTGCATTACTTTACGGGCTTGCCCTGGGTATTCCTTTTTTATGGACACGATTACCAGGTTGTGAAAGACGCCCTCGGCGGGCATATTCATGTCCACTACTTCCGGCAGGACCATCTGTAACGTGGGTAGAAAAACCCGCTCGGTGACTTTCCCCATCCAATAATCTTCCATAGGAGGCCGGCCGACGACGGCAGCCGGATAAATAGGCTGGCGGCGGTGAGTCACCGCTTCAACGTGGAACACAGGGTAAGGGTCCGCCATGGAATAATAGCCAGTATGGTCGCCGAAGGGACCTTCCATACGCTCTTCGCCTGGGACCACGTACCCCTCCAAAACTATTTCGGCATGGGCCGGGACCAGAACATCGACGGTCTTGCCCTTGACCAGTTCCACCCCTTCCTCTCTGAGGAAACCGGCCACCACCATTTCGTCCATGTCCGGCGGCAGCGGCGCTGATCCTGTCCATATGGATGCCGGGTCGCCGCCCAGAGCAACGGCCACCTCCATCCGCTCCCCCTGCCGTTCCTGGTTCAATCGGTAATGACGGGACCCCACTTTGTGAGTCTGCCAATGCATGCCGGTTGTATTCCGGTCGTACACTTGGAGCCGGTAGGTGCCATAGTTTTGCACGCCGGTCTCCGGGTCGCGGGTGATGACCAAGGGCAAAGTGATAAAACGGCCCCCGTCCAGCGGCCAGCACTTGAGGACGGGAAACTTGAGCAGATCTACCTCGTTCCCCTGTAGGACCACCTCCTGGCATGGCGCATTGCGGACTGTCTTGGGTTGGAAGGATCCCATGTGGACCAATTGTCCCAGGGTGCGAAGCTTATTCAGCAGCCCTTCAGGAGGCCCGTGCATTAGTTGTAGCAAGCCTTGGACCCGTTCCACCAAGTCATCCAGCTTTTCCACTCCCAGGGCCCAGGCCATTCGTTGTTCGGAGCCGAATATGTTGATCGCAACGGGAATGTCGTAGCCGGTGACGTTTTCGAACAGCAGAGCCGGGCCACCCCGTTTAATCACCCGGTCCGTGATCTCGGTGATTTCCAACTCGCAGCTTACCGGAGTCTGAATACGGCGGATATCATCCCTTACCTCTAAGAAAGAGATGAAATCCCGGAGGTCCTTGAATTTCATACTACCGCTCCGGCCCTGGAACCCGGCCTGAAACAAGGAAAAGGCCCAGTGCGCCTGAAGTCTATATCTTAATCAAGGAAAAACGGACCGGTCAGGACACTGGACCAGCCAACGCAAGGCATTGCCATTGTAGCGGTATTGGCGCAGAGCCTTCAATGGAGAGCGCCGGCGGTCTAAAAACACCAAGAATTATCGGCCATTGGGGGAACCCGCCAGGGCCGCATCCAGTGGATAGTAAAGAGGAGAAACGATGATGGGCTGGCCGACGGTCAGCCCATCAAGTGGTGTCAACTACCGTTGAGCTAGAAACCGGAGGACTCGTTGCGCATCTTGCTGAAGCAATCGCTGCAATAAACGGGCCGGTCTCCCCGGGGCCGGAAGGGGACCATAGCGTCGTTGCCGCAATCGGCGCAGACGATAGGGTACATTTCTCTGGGGGAGTCTTGATACATGCCGCCGCCTCGCTGCTCCGACCGCCGCACGGCCCGGCAGCTGCGGCAGCGCTTGGGCTCATTGGAAAAACCACGGGCGTTAAAAAACTCCTGTTCCCCCGCGGTAAATATGAACTCGCCTCCGCACTCCACGCAAATTAGAGTTTTGTCTGACAATGCCACTGGTTGACCTCCTTGCGGCCATAGCGTGTGAAAATCGGCTAAGTAGGTCAACGGCACCAGGTAGAAAGCCTTTGGCAAACAAGGAAATTAACTGCCGGAAATAACCTAACTTGTGCCTAGCAAAACATTATACCGATGAATTTGATATATGCAACCCATGAAATCCCAACCGTCCACCTACGACCGCAGGTCCTGAACAATAAAGCAAGACGAAGCCTTGAAGACGGCCCATAAGGTCAATCCAAGCTGTAATTTCATTTCCTCTAGGGCCGCGCCGGTTATGTGACACTGCAGCGGTTGGCCGCAATCCAGAGTCACTTGGTAGCCGGGAGCGCGTAGCTCGATGTTGGTCACTACCCCGCGCAACCGGTTGCGAGCCGACAATCCGGTCAACTCCCGGTCTGAGAGAATGATGTCCTGGGCGCGGATGGCCACAGCCACTTGGTCCCCTTCAATCCGGCCCTGTTTTAGCTGGTCCGGTTCAAGCTGGTCCGGTTCTGGAGTTAAAGCGGGTTCATCCAGGGGCGCTTCTATCCGCAGGCCGCCCCCTACGCACATCATCGTCCCGTCCCGGTGGTTACGGCTCTCCACGCTAAGATGAAACAGGTTCTCCACGCCCACTAGACGGGCCACTCGGCCCTGTCCCGGCTGGCCAAGGACTTCCAGAGGATTGCCCAGAGCTATGGTCAGCCCTTCATCTATTACTTGGACTGAATCGGCCATGGCCAGGGCCTCTTCCCGGTCGTGAGTGACCAGCAGCACCGGGATGGGTGATTGGGCCAGAATAGAGCGAAGCTCCCGTCTCAAGACCCTGCGAAGCTCCATGTCCATGGCGCCGAAGGGCTCATCCAACAACAATACATCCGGTTCTGGGGCCAGGGCCCGGGCGACCGCTACCCGCTGTTGCTGCCCGCCTGATAGCTCCCCTGGCCGCCGCTCCTCTAGGCCGTTGAGTTGCAGGGCGCCGATCAGACCGCTCACTCGCTGCTCCGCCGCATCCCGGGGCCATTTCCGGAGGCCGTAGGCGATATTCTTGGCGGCGGTAAGGTGGGGGAAAAGGTGGTATTGCTGGGCCAGATACCCTACATGGCGTCTATGGGCCGGCACCCATAAGCCATTGGCGCCGTCATATACTGCCCGCCCCCCGATCTCGATGTGGCCTTGCCGGGGCCGCAACAGTCCGGCAATCGCCCGTAGTGTGGTGGTCTTACCGGCTCCCGAAGGGCCAAAAAGCGCCAGGACCTCTCCCGGCTCTATGTTCCAGTCAACCTCCAGTTCGAAGGTCCCGACTCGGCATTGTACCCAACCGTGAGTCATGGCCTCCCCAGCCACTGACGCCTCACAATGAAGCCCAGGGCTAATAAGACAGCTACCGCTCCGGCCATGAGGACCACCGACAGGCCCAGGGCGGCGCCAAGGCTGCTTTCCATCGCTGTCATAATGGCCAAGGGCATGGTCTGGGTCTTGCCGGTGAGGTTGCCGGCGAACATGATGGTAGCCCCGAACTCGGATAAAGCCCGGGCCCAAGCGAGGGCCATGCCGGTGAGCAGGGAGGGCATGGCCAGCGGCAGGGTCAGTCGCCAGAAGGTCCACCAAGGGGAGACGCCCAGAGTCTGGGACACGTCTTCGTAGTCTCTCGGCACCGCCTGAAACCCCAATTTCGCGGCGCGCACGTAAAAGGGGGACGCGACAAATACTTGGGCAAATACCACTGCCGCGGTGGTAAACGGAAGAGTGACGCCCACCTCCTCCAAGGCGGGGCCGAGAATGCCCTGTCTGCCAAAGGCCATCAACATTGCTACCCCGGCCACCACCGGCGGCAGGACTATGGGGAGCTCTACCAGGAGGTCGACCACCCTCAAAAAAGGCGACTTGCTCCGGGCCAGCAAGTAAGCAAAAGGGGTTCCCACGGCCAATACAACGGCCATGCTTACCAAGCTGGTCAACAGCGACAACCTCAAGGCACTAAGGGCGAGGTCGCCGGTCAGGCTGGAAAGAAAGCCTTCTTGCTGGGCGGCGCGAACCAACAGGGCCGCTATCGGCAGACCGATAAATGCCGCGTAAAGTGCAGTAGCCGCCGTCCCCAGGCTTCCTGCTAGGCTGGCCTGTCCAAGTACTCGCCGCCCTGGAGTCATTTCATTTGGCCCAACTGACCGGACCCGGCCGCGCATCATTGTTGACCATCAATGCGATGCCGTCTTCCCTGGAGCCGGGGCGCCTGGATTGTGATGCCGATATTGGAGGACCGAAGCCGTGATCGCTTAGGATACCCTGCCCCGGCTCCGACAAAATAAAATCAATAAAGGCCTCAGCGAACTCGGCCTGGGCCGAGTTCTTTAGCGCGGCCACGGTGTAGCCGGCCAACACGTTGGCCTCATCGGGTAGTTGTATCACTGATATGTCCGAAGCAACTTGGACGTCGGAATAATAAACGAACCCAGCATCCACCTCCCCAAGCACCACCTTTTGGAGCACGCTACGGACGTTCGGCTCTTCTGTCACCACGTTTTTCAAGACACTTCCGGCATATTCCGCTCCAAAGCGTGTATCCTCCGCTATCCGATGGATCAGGGTCCTGGAGTAGCGACCTACGGGCGCCTCCGGGTGGGCCAGGGCCAGTTTCACCCCTTTCCGGGACAAGTCGGCCAGGGATTCCACTCCGGTTCCAACCTTGGCGGTGCTATGACTCAATGATTTAACCCCCTCATCAATCTCGGCGCCACTGTCAGAATCGGGCACGATAAGGACCAAGCGGTTGCTGGCAAAGTCAATGATCTCAGTTGCCAGTAGGCCGGAGTCGCGGGCCCGGTCCATTTGCTTCCGGTCCGCCGAAGCGAAAACTTCGGCACGGGCGCCATGCTCCAATTGAAAACGAAGCCGTTGACTGCCGTCGAAGTTCAATTTGACGGATAATCCCGGATGCTCCTCCTCGAAGGCTCCAGCCAACTCGGTAAAGGCTTCTGTAAGTGACGCGGCGGCAAAGACCGTGATCGCCTGTCGGCCGGTGGAATCTTCTCCAGAGGCGCAACTGATCAAGGCGGCCGTAATTATCGCCGCGGCGGCAAGCCATCGGATGGGCCTCAAGCTTCGGCGCAACCAGCCAAACATTGAGCGAGCAAGCTCATTATTGTCGAGTATTCCCGTAGGACCATCCCTTGAGATGCCTACCGCGAAAGGGTTATAGACCAAGGCAATCGCATTAGAAACAACCCATCCGTCACTCCAGGGTCTTTTAATTGTCACCCCCGGCCTACGCCGGGGCAGGCTCTGAACGGAGTGAAGGGTCTAAAATCGCTCTTGCAAGTCAAGGCCGATTCTCCGATCAAGACTTTTAGGGAACCTCTGAATAAGTGAGGAAACTCGCTACTCCCCGTAGCTGAAATCATGGCGATTTGAGACTTGTTCAGACCTTCCTTAGATTCTTCGTCGCAAGCTCCTCAGAATGACGTTACAGGGGGTTACTGCACCACTCCAATATGAAAACTGAAAGACTCTGCCCGTCACTCCGGCGAAAGCCGGAGTCCAGAGACCCCAATGTGACCGATTACCGTGACAGTATTGGCGAATTAGGCGCCTGGATTCCCGCCTTCGCGGGAATGACCGGGTGGATTTCATTCAAATGCGATTGCTCTGCCCTAGACTTCTCCCACAAAGGAGAGAGGAGACTTATGAGACAGGCTCCTTGTGGTTGACCCGGCCGCTTCTGTCCTGTTGCTGAGACATTCGCGCATATTGTAAAGAATACTTGATATTTTAGCAAGTATAATGTACTCTTCTTGCATGGCCTCGCTGAACAACCGTCTGAAACAAAGCCGCGGAAAGGCCGGCCTCTCACAACAACAATTGGCCAGCAGGGCCGGCATCAGCCGCCAAGCTTATTTCGCTTTGGAATCGGGCAAAGCAACGCCTTCCACCGAGGTTGCATTGCGTCTGGCCCGCGCCTTGGGGACCAGAGTCGACGACCTCTTTTTTTTAGCCGACGAGATACCCGAGGCGACTCAAGCCGAGCTGGTTGGGGCTTCCGGAGACCCCGCGGCTCCCAGCTTGGACGGTCCGCAGCGGGTCCGCTTGTTCCGTGTAGGCAGCCGGTTGCTGGCTCGCCCCTTGGCGGGGCCGGCTGCTGCTCGTGACTCCCTGGTGGATGCCGAAGGAGTGATTGTTCCGGCTTCACTAGGTAGACAACGAGTGACGGTCCAACCTTTCGATGCTGACGAGCTGGACGATACTGCTATCGGGATGCTTGGTTGCGACCCGGCGGTAGCCTTACTGGAACCGGGACTGAGACGCTACGGAGTAAAGCTAATCTGGACTGAAGAGAGCAGCTATCAGGCACTGTGCGGTTTGGCCCGGGGCGAAGCCCATGTGGCCGGTTGCCACCTGAAGGACGAGGCCACCGGACTTTTCAACCTTTCCTGGGTTCAACGAATCGTTCCATTCCCTTGTACCTTGGTCACCTTCGCCGCTTGGCGTGAGGGCCTAATTGTGGCGCCCAATAACCCCAGGGGCATTCGAGACATCGACGACCTTACGGCTCCCGGCATTACTATGGTAAACCGGCAGGTTGGGTCGGGAAGCCGGTCCCTGCTGGACCGCTTGATGCGGGAACAAGGAATTACTGCCGCCGCCCTGGCCGGGTACGGCCGGGAAGTTAGCGGTCACATGGCTGTGGCCAGGGCAGTTGCTGCGGAGGCGGTCGATGCCGGCATTGGGGTTCAAGCGGCTGCTTCGGCTTTGGGACTGGGGTTCGTTCCGTTGGAAGAGGAGCGTTACGACCTGGTAATTCCCAACCACCTGATTGACCAGCCAGGGGTGCAGCCGTTGCTGCACCTGCTGCAACGGCCTGGACTGCGCCGGCGGATCGAGGCATTGGGAGGATACGACACCTCACAAATGGGCGCTCCCGCCGTCGGGGCTTAAGCGGGCCGCGTCTTCTTGACTGGCCACCGCATCTGCGGTCTAATGGGCCGATGAGGCGGGCATGGTGGAACTAATCCGCACCAGCGCCCGGACGGGGTCCGGCCGCATCAGCCATACAGGTTAATTGCCCGCAGAGGAGGGGAGTAGGTCATGGCCCTTGTAAGATGCATCATGGAAATGGGGATGGGCGTGGATGTTCATGGACGGGATTACACATCTGCGGCCAAGCGGGCGGTATTTGACGCCACTCACCACAGCAGCCTGGGATTTCAGCGCATGATAGGCAAGACGGCGGATGAAATGCGGGTTGACATAACTATCGGCGTCCCCAACCCTGCAGCGGTGGACCGGGACGCTGTAGCAGCAAGTCTGCCCCACGGCACCGGTTACGTGACTGCGGTGCAGGGAGGACTGGAGATTCCAAATGAAGACGGCAGCGACGCCATGGTCATCGCCAATGCGGCAGTGATCGTGAGCTTTGATGACGGGAAATGACCGGGGCTATCGACGCGTCGTCTTCACCGCCCATTTTATATTTCCAACGAGTTCGGTGGCATCGACTTGGTGGACCTTGGACATATGCCCGATCATATCGTCGACGACGGCTTGTTCCGTATCAGCTTTAGCGACGTAGCGGCAGCCTTCCCCCTCTTCATTTAGGGCCAAGGACAGAAGTGCGTTACACCGGCAAAACTTCACCATTGTTCTAATCTCCTCGGTTGGACTGTGGTCGAAAGCAGCCACTGCCCTAGTCTGGATTACAACCTGTGGGACAATTATACGCCATTGCTGAGTAGACGGCCACGGTTTAGTTCTTGTTCAAACGGAAAACTGCTGCGCCAGTCCGGCCAGCAGGTCCCCTTCCTTGCTGGTCATTTGAGGGCTGGCTAAGCTGAAATACTCGGTGTTCATGATCTCCAGCACGAGGTCTTGGGGCAATTGGGCAAAGGGGCCGTTGGGGTCCATCTGAGTACGGTGACAGTTCAGTGAGGTAATTTTTGTTTCGACATAAGCACTAACATCCACTACCGTGGTCACTAATTCGTCCGGCGTACCGATGGTTTCTACCTCCAGGCTGGCGAAGGGGGGAGTGATGCCGGCGTCCACCATCTGCTGCCACATTCGACGAAAGCTGCTGCGGGGGAAGCAGACGTAGTAAAGGAGCCGCGGCCCCCAAGCCTTCATGCCCTCTAGCGGCTTACCCGAGCAACTGGGGCCGGCGGCCAAGGGAAATGCCTGGGTTACGCGGCGGTGCAAGGTCGTGTGATCAGGATGGCCGTAGCCTCCGGAGGGGTCGTGAGTAATGACGATGTCGGGCCGGGTTTCTCGCATAATATCCGCGAGTTGCGCCACCACCTTATCCGGCTCCGCTTGATAGAGGGAGTTTGGATGATGGTTGTCCTCGGTGCCCAACATGCCGGAATCCCGGTAATCCAGGAAGCGCAGGTCGGTAATGCCCGTTACGGCCGCGGCGCGCCGCATCTCCTCCTGCCGGACTTGGGCCAGGTTCTCGGGGGTAGCCAGGCTTGGATCGCTGATCTCCCCAACGTCGCCGTTGGTAGCGCACACCAGGTTAATCCGGGCGCCCTGGGCCGCCAGCATGGCCAGGGTTCCTCCGCAGCCAAACCCTTCATCGTCCGGGTGGCCGAACGCGGCCAGAACGGACAAACCGGTTAGATTCTGAAGTTGATTCTTCATTAGCGCGACTCGCCATCAATGGCACAGAAAAGGTATTATAGCAAATCCGGGACCACGGTAAGAATTCGGAAGCGGCCGACCGCAGCTCTAATGGTTTCAAGGACCAGTGCGACCAGATTACTCTTAACTTAAGTTGTGTTTGCTAGGCTGCAGTGACATAATACCGGTAAACTGGTTAGTTGTGCCTCAACTATGCAGCCGCTGGCTGTCCCTGCTCTAGTCAGACAACACCCATCCGCCAGGTGACTCGGGAATGAAAATATCGTGTTTACAGGAAAATCTTAGTCGTGGGTTGGCCGTTGTAGGCCGGGCTGTCGCTACCCGGGCCACGCTGCCCGTCACTCAGAACGTTTTGCTTAGCGTTGACCAGTCGATGCTCAAGCTCTCCGCCACCAATTTGGAGATAGCGATCACCACTTGGACCGGGGCAATGATCGAAGAAGAGGGAGCGGTGACCGTTCCCGCCCGGCTGTTGACCGAGTTTGTGAACTCTTTGCCCAATGACCGCATCGACTTGGAATTGCAGGAAGGGACCGGGGTCCTTCAGATAAGCTGTGCCCGCTCCCAAGCTCACATCCACGGCACAGAAGCCAGCGAGTTTCCACCGATTCCTACGGTCGATGAGGAATTGACGGCCCAAGTGGACCCAGTGGCGCTGAGATCGGCTATCTCCCGAGTGGCCTTTGCTGCGGCCACTGAAGAGTCGAGACCGGTTTTGACCGGTGTGGAGATGAAGCTGGAGGGCAACCGGTTCAGCCTGGCGGCCGCCGACGGATTTCGGCTGGCGGTGCACCATGGGTCATTGTTGGCGCCTGTAGAGCCTGAAATCAAGGTGATTATCCCGGCCCGCACTCTGAACGAGTTGAATCGCTTATTGGCAGACCAGGAAGAGCCGGTGGAAATCATGATGACGCCCGCCAAGGGACAAGTGATGTTCCGGGTGAAGGGTGGTGCAACCATCGAGGTTGTTTCCCAGCTTCTCCAAGGATCGTTCCCCAACTACGAACAACTGATACCGGACCGGCACGACACCAGGACGGTGTTGGATTTGCCCATACTACTGAGAGCGGTGCGGACCGCAGCCATTTTCGCTCGGGACGGCAGTAATATAATCCGCTTTGAAATGGTGCCCGGCGCCGACGGTGGAGATAACGCAAAGGTCATCATTTCGGCGCGTTCGGAAGAGGTCGGCGACAATCAGGATGAGGTTGACGCCGATGGCATCGAGGGTGGGGAGGGGAAGATCGCTTTCAACAGCCGGTATTTGCTGGATGTCTTGTCGGTCCTCGAACGGGGCAAAGTAGCTGTTGAGACCACCACCTCTTCCAGCCCCGGCGTATTCAGGCCCACCGACTCAGCGGATTACATCCACGTGGTCATGCCGATGTTCGTTCAATGGTAGCGTTAAAACTGGGGATGACTCCTAAGAGTTTCACCCCACTCCTACCAACGACAGACTTTATCTGAAGGGCATCGAGCGCCAGCCGTTTGTCGTCAAAAGCTGAACTCATTTAGCTTCTCGGCAGCGCGGGCACAGAACTCTTTGGCCTGCTCACTGGCCTCATCCAGCGAAGCGGCTCGAACCTTCCGCTTTTCTGGCTTGGTCAGGTCACCTTCGATCTCCGTAGCTGCTTCTTAACCTGCTCCATTTCCCTTCTTGATGAACTTCTCGCCTACATCACCATGATGAACTAATGGCAACATACCAAGAGGAGCACCCACCTGCCTACAGGTGGGTAGTTATCGGCACTCTTACCTCAGGGGTAGCGACGGCTCTCACCTCGATATTTGTCATCGGTCTTCTGTTGCCGGACATCTCTAACGAACTCGATCTATCGCCGTCACAACAGGGGTGGCTGGGGTCCTCGGTGGTGATCGGCAATCTGATTCTTGGCATCCCCATTGCTTTGTGGCTGTCCAGGTATAGGCCTTGGCGAGTAGTTGCACTGAGCTTTCTGGGAATCGGTGTTTTCACCCTCCTACAAGGTTGGTCTCCTACCATCGCTATTCTCATTGCGGGACGAATTGCCCTGGGCATCAGCTTCATAGCGAATCAGGCCCCCAGGGCTTTGCTTATACAGCAGTGGACTCCAGCTAGGCGACTACCCTTCACACAAGGCGTTATCTTTGGAGCCATAGATATAGTGATGGGCATCGCCCTTTTGGTGACGCCATTGCTCATTGAAATACTGGGAAGTTGGCGTAGCACCTTGTACATCATGGGGGGCATGGGTATTGTGTCGACCGTCCTGTGGACGATTCTAGGAAGGGAACGGGTGACTGCCGAATACGAGCAGAGGATGGAGTCACAGCTCCAAAATCCCTTGCTCAATGCCTTGAAATACAAGCAGCTATGGTTGATGGGCCTGGCAATGTGCTCAGCATCGATTGCCATGTCGGCCTTTGATATTTTCTGGCCAACCTTCGCCCAGAAGGAGCTGGGAGTCTCTCTGACTATAGCCGGAATCACGGTAGGAATAGTCCAGTTGGCGGCGGGTCCCGCTACCTTTCTTGTGAACGCCATACCGGAATTAGCTCGGCGTCAGACTTTAGTATTGGGGACATGCGGTGTTGCCATCGTTGGCACCAATCTAGGACTGCTGGCCCTCGATTCAGTTCCGGCCTTGCTGATGATGCCGGTGGTGCGAGGGATGGCCTCCATCTATTTCCCGGTACTTATGATCATGGTGTACCAACTACCCGGGATAAGGCCTCGAGAGGTAGCGGTGGGGATAGGCTTCATGCTGACCTGTGTATGGATTGGTGCGGCCATCGGGCCGCTACTGGTGGGGTTTGTCCAGGAGGTCACAGGAGACCTTGGTTTCGCTCTATACACCACTGCTTTTACACCACTGATGATGGTGGTTTCGGCGGCCATTCTTCAAGGACGCCGGTCTGAGTCTTCAATCCGGGCCAGATGAACATGTGTGGATTCCTTTGACTACTCTCGTTCTTTCCATCGGACGCCTACTAACCTGCTTGGAAGCATATTATCGAGGAGCCGCCAAGGCAGGCCGCGGCCTAGGCGCGCCGCCCTGCCAGTACCTCGGCGATGGTCATTCCGCCATCGATGACCAGGTTCGCTCCGGTTACAAATGCCGATTCGTCGGAAGCGAGGTAGAGTGCGGCATGAGCGACGTCCGTGGGCGTCGCCATTTTGGGCAGCGGTTGCATAGCTTCGTATCTGGCGATCACATTGGGGTCCCGAAAATATTCCTCATTTACGTCGGGACCCACCATCTTAATATCACCTGGCAAGATGGCGTTGACTCGAATCCGGTCCATGGCGTAATGGAGAGCAGCTTGCTTTGAAAGCATTGCCACTCCCGCCTTGGATGCGGCATATGCGCCCGAACAGCGATGAGAAGCGGCTATACCCCACATAGAGGAGTTGTTAACTATCGAACCCCCGCCATTTTTGATCATTTCAGGGACCGCGTACTTGATACCCAGAAAGACGCCCTTTAGGTTGATGTCAATTACTCTGTCCCACGTCTCCTCGGACTCGTCAGCCACCTTGCTTTGACTGCTGGCGCCGGCGTTATTGAAGAGCACGTCCAGCTTACCGTAGATATTCACCGTTTCTTCAACCAGGTTCTTTACCTCATGGGCTTTCGAGACGTCAGCCCGAATGAAGGAGGCTTTGCCTCCGGAGGCGTTAATCTCCTGGGCTACCCTTTGACCTGCGTCCTCGGTGCGGCCCGACACTACTACTTTAGCCCCCTCCTTGGCGAAGAGAAGGGCGGTCTCCTTACCAATCCCGAAGGTGGACCCGGTTACAATGGCCACCTTGTCCGCGAGTCTCATGCTGTACTCCTTTCACTTGCTGACAGACACCCCTTGGCAATGCCGCGTGACGCTATGATAAACAGAATATACGTTCTATTAGAGACTTACGTCCCCAACGTGACCTTGGTCTAAAATCCAAAGGAGGTGAGTAGAAATGGACATCCCAACTCCTACCTAAGGAGAAAAGTCATGGTTTCATGGTTCAGTCCTCTGCCAATCTTGATCTGCGCCATAGTCGCCCTGTGTCTGGGCCTCGTGGCAGCATCCTGCGGCGGGCAGGAGACCCCCACGCCTGGGTTCGACGTTTTGGAGAGCCCCACTCAGTATCGAACGTTGCCAATCAGCGTGCCCTCTCTGCCTGATGAGTATAAGAAGGCCAACCCCAAGTGGAAAGAGCAGACAGAACGCGCCGTGGCGGTAGCTCTCGAATATGACTACCTATTCGGGCGGCAACCTGGAGCCTCCTCCATCCGCATAAAACGCACGTATGATGAGGACGGGTTCTTAACGGGACCGGTCGGCATTGTCATTTATGTCGATTGTCAAGTCTACGGTGTTAGGGAGGAGCCGCAGTATTTGCTGCCCGGATGGGAACAGATACCTCGCCAGATCAAGGGTGTTCCTATTCAACTCTGGAAGCTGGTAGGAATCCGTCCCGATCCCTGCGCCGAATAACCTACATCTGAGCCTACCCCACTGGGAACACTTACGGATGCGCCAATCCCGGCGCCTTCTACTCACTTACTGACAAATGCCCCTTGGCAGACTGGGTGACACCGGTGTAAATAGAATATATGTTCTACAGAAGATTGGCTGCCTTTGGGTCACACCAGTCTAAAATCCAAAGGAGATGGGTGATAACGGGCATCCCAAATCCAACTAAAGGAGGAGAGCAATGTTTGCAATGTTGATATCATCGTGCTCCAAACGGCCGCCACTCTTGATCTGCGCCCTAGTCGCCCTGTGCTTGTGCTTCCTGGCAGCATCCTGCGGCGGGCCTGAGAGATCCACGTTCACGCCTCAGCAGTTGGAGCAGTTGGGATTCACGCCTGGGCCGTTGGGAATCTATTTGGGATCTCCGTCTGATGAGGAAAAGAAGGCCAACCCCAAGTGGAAAGAGCAGACAGAACGGGCTGTGGCGGTAGCTCTCAAATATCGCGACCTATTCGGGCGGCAACCTGGAGCTTCCTCCATCATCATCCAAGAGACGCTCGATGAGGACGGGTGGTACCACAGCGGACCGATCGGCGTTGTCATTTTTGTCGATTGCCGAGTCTACGGTGATAGGGAGGAGCCGCACTACTCGCTGCCTGGATGGGAACCGATACCTCGCCAGATCGAGGGTGTTCCCATTCAACTCTGGAAGCAGTTACCAGGTCCCGGCGTAAAGCCCTGCCCGACCCTGACACCTGGTAACTGAATAACCTGAGAACAAATAAACAGGAGAGATAATGACCATAGGCACTGAAGAACACGGGAGAACCCCACCTATTCAAGACGTCCAAGACAACGAGGAGGGGCAAGACCAACCCCGACTGATGGGTAAGCGTTTGGGATACCACCGTCCCCTCATGGCCGGTATATCGATCATCGGTCATCCTACCGGAGGTGAGGGAACGTTGACAGGGCTGGCCACTCTCCGCTCCGATCATAAGAAGAAGGTGCTGGTGACCAACCTCCACATTCTAGCCAAACCCCACACGACCATCACTACTGCCGCGGAGCTATATCAGGACACCCACCCCGCCGAAGGTAGATACACCCCGGACCCCGACAGGAAGGTAGGACAAACTGCCCACTGGAAAATGCCAGAGCTACCCAACGATGATGGCAAGATCGATAACTTCCTCGATGCTGCCATGTGCGAGTTAGTTGAGGACGACGACAACAACGACGTACAGGCCAACTACGGTGTCCACAACCCGGACCACTACAAGGATGCCACCAAACCGCACTCCCTTGGGACTATCGTTGAAGGAACGAAGGACCCGGTGGACGTGGAAGAAGATGCGTTGGTCTTCGTGGGGGCGGTCAGCGGGAAGAAGCTCGTTACAGTGCGCGAAGCGAGCACGACTGTAGAGCTTCCTGTATCTGGTGTGAACTTCGTCTACCGTAGGATAATGCGTTTAACCTCTCACGGCAACGATTTCGAGGAAGGAGATTCGGGCTCTCCAGTACTATATCAAGACCCGGACGATCTTAGCCGCTTCCACATGTGCGGCGTGTTCTTTGCCGGAGACTCCAGCAATGGGTATGCCTTTCCCGCGTCGCTGGTCGAAACTGAGTTGGGCATAACCTTTGGCAACCTAAACCAAAGCCAGGGTGAAATGCGCAGAACCATGGAGTAAATTTGTGGAGGAACCGGGTTGGCCTATGCTGGAGTTTGGGAGGGGTTGGTGATGGGAGTGAGGGAGATGGACCGGTTTCTCGAACAATGGCAAATGGGTATCAGGGATTTGCACCGGCGGACGATTATGGCGCCCACGCCCCGGGAGCGGGAGCGCTGGCAGGCCATCTGGTTGCTGGCCCAGGGTTGGACGGCAGCGGCAACAGCGGAGGCGCTGGAGCGGGACCCCCACACCATCGGACGATGGGCATCGGCCTTCGGCGAGGGCGGGCCTGCGGCCCTGATATTCGAGCAGACCGGTGGTTCCCCCCCGCCCTTGACCAAGCGCAGCAGGAGGAGTTGAAAGGGGCAGTGCAGCACTCCCCAGACAGGTCGGGTATCGAATTGGCCAACTGGTATTGGAAGGTGGTGCGGGAGTTTGTTTCTCAACGGTTTGGCATCAGATTGAGTCGCAGCGCTTGCCTGAATTACCTGCACCGGTTGGGATTTGCCTTCAAGCGTCCCAAGAAGCGCCTGGTCAAGGCTGATGCGGCCAAGCGGGACGCCTTCGTGGCGGATTACGCCGCCCTGTCGGAGCAGGCGATACAAACCGGAGCCAAGATATTCTTTGTTGATGAGGCCCACTTCCGGGCGGACGCGGAACTGCGGGGCAAGTGGGTGCCGAAAGGGGAATTGGCGTTGGTGGACTCGACCAGCCCGCGGTATGGGGAGAAGGCCAGCTACTACTCGGCGGTGTGCCTGGCGACGGGAGAAGTGGAATGGATGGAACTGGAGGGCAACAGCAACGCTGGGACCTCAGTTGCCTTCCTGATGCAACTGAGGGAAAAGCATCCTGGGCCGCTCAGCGTGATCTGGGACAATGCTCCAGCCCATCGTGGGGAGCCGGTGCGCGAGTATCTGAGGACGCCGGACCTGATGCTGCAGCTGGTGAACCTGCCGGGTTACAGTCCAGACTTCAACGCCGACGAGGCTATCTGGGGCTGGGTGAGAGAGGAGGCCACTGGCAATCTGTGTCTGCGGAGCAGGGTGGCGGTGCAGGCCAGGGTCGGCAAATTCCTGGCCGGGCTGGCCGACCGGAAAGGCGAGGTGAAACGGCGCTGCCGAACAGTCCTGCAATCAAGGGCCGAAGCACTCCCGCAAGACTCGTGGCTCGATTCCAAGCCTACGGCAAATGCACATCCCACCTTGGCTTTAGTTTAGTAGAGCCTCACTGTTGTATTGATGGGTATAGGGACTTGAGCTTGATGCGGGCGTCCTCGGTTGTGAAGCGCCAGTCCACCTGAATTACGTCCCGGTTCCGTTGGTCCTGCCATGCGCCTGTTTCCCGTTCCAGGACTTCCTGGCTGGGTATCCGGCGATCCAAGCACTGCCGCGCCAGCACCCCCAGTTCGATCTCGGCCATATTAAGCCAACTCCCGTGCTTCGGGGTGTAATGTATCTCCAGCCGTTGGGCAATGCGCCGTGCCTCCGCCGGCTCGAAAGCCTGGTATAGGGATGCCGGATGATGGGTGTTCAGGTTGTCCATCACCAAGACTATCCGCTCCTTGTCGACATAGTCCTCGTCCACCAGTTTCTTGACCACCCGTGCCCAGTCGGCCTTGGTGCGCCGGTCCGTGACCTCCACCCGCCGCCATCCCTCCAGGGGCGCGAACAGCATGAACAGGTTGCTCACTCCGTTGCGTTGATATTCGTAATCGTATGCCATGGCTGCCCCCGGCCGCGACGGACGGGGTTGGCGGGTCTCCTGCACCAGTTGCTTGCTGGTCTCGTCCAGACACACCAGCACCTCCCCCTCTCCGTAGGGACGGTGATAGACCTCCAACACGTCCTCCATGCCGCACACAAAGTCCGCGCTCCCTTGGGGCGGGAGGCACCAGCATTCTTTCAGCCAAGGCTTGAGTTCGTTTTTTTCAGAGTCCGGCGCACCGTCTCTGTGCTGATGCTATCCACTATCTCCTGCGCCACCAATCCATCGGCCAGCATTTGCAGCGTCCAACTGACCCGTCCCTCCGGCGGTTGAGAGCAGGCCAAGGCTACCAGGTGGGCCTCACCCTGACCATCCAGCTTTTTCTTGCGGCGCTTTAGCTGCTGTTTGCGTCCCAGGGCTGCCTCCAGGCCCTCCTCCACGCACCGGCGGCGCACCCGTTCCACCGTGGCGCTGCCCACCTTCAGGACCCAGGCTATATCCTCGTCCCTCATTGCGCCATCAACCTGGTTCTCATCGCTAAGCAGCAGAATGCGGGCGTGAGTCTGCTTGTAAGCCGCCGCCCAACCCTTGGACACCAATCCCTTCAGTTCCTCCTGTTCCTCCTCCGTAAGTCCCACTCGGTATTTCTTCATCATCACATCCATCCCCGCTTCCCGATTTTCTTTTTTGACTGCTAACCCATCATATCTCACCAGCCATCATTTCAATGATGGTCAGCTACTAGCCCCCACCGCCAATATCAGCGCGCCCTCGACGGTGGACACCGGCGCCACCGTCACCCTTGATGGCAGCGGCAGCAGTGACCCGGAAGGCGACACTCTCACTTATCACTGGGAGCAGGTGACTGGGTCTGGGATGGTGCCGATTGGGTCGATAGACGTGACCCTCAGCAGCACGTCAGTAGCAAGCCCCACTTTCACCGCGCCGTCCAAGGCCACAAGGCTGACGTTCAGGCTGACGGTGACGGACAGCTTGGGGCAGACTGGGACGGACACCGTGACGGTCAGGGTGAACCGCCCGCCAGTGGCCGTCGCGACCGCGCCCGAGACTGTAGCCCCAGACGACCCGGTAATCCTGGACGGCTCAGGCAGCAGCGACCCGGATGGCGACACGCTCACTTATCACTGGGAGCAGGTGACTGGGTCTGGGATGGTGCCGATTGGGTCGATAGACGTGACCCTCAGCAGCACGTCAGTAGCAAGACCCACCTTCACCGCGCCGTCCAAGGCCACAAGGCTGACGTTCAGGCTGACGGTGACGGACAGCTTGGGGCAGACTGCGATGGACACCGTGACGGTCAGGGTGAACCGCCCGCCAGTGGCCGTCGCGACCGCGCCCGAGACTGTAGCCCCAGACGACCCGGTAATCCTGGACGGCTCAGGGAGCAGCGACCCGGATGGCGACACGCTAACCTACCACTGGGTCCAGATGTTCGGGTCAGTTCAGGAGGCAAACCGTCCCGGTGCGAGAGTTAAACTAAGCGATGCCGCCGCCGCCAACCCCAGCTTCACCGCACCCCAGACTGCCGGCACCCTGCGCTTCCGGCTCACCGTCACCGACAACCATGGAGCGAGCGGCACAGACGACGTGACTATCACGGTCACTCCGGACTACGCGGCTCCTGGGAACTTCCGGGTTGCCGCTACGTCCAATCCAGGTGAACTGCACTGCACTTGGACCGGACCTGCCGGCTTCGACTCGGCAACGGACCAGTACCAGCTACAGTACAAAGCCGCAACAACGTCGGTCTGGTCTAACTTGTCGATGACTGCCGCGTCCCATACGCTGACCAACCTGGCGTCTGACGGCGCCCTCTATAACGTGGAGGTACGGGCCCACTACCGCGACGCCAACGGGAACACTGAGGGCTATAGCGACTTTGTCAGCGCCACCGGCATCACTTCTACCCCAACCAACCGCGCTCCTATAGCGGACGCTATCGGGCCTATCGGGACCGTTACCGAGGGCGATACTGTATCCTTGGACGGCACGGGCAGCAGCGACCCAGACGGAGACACGCTTATTTACTCTTGGACTCAGACAGCGGGGCCAACAGTCACCCTCAGCAACACCGCAAGCGCCAGACCTACTTTCACTGCTCCTGCGGGTCCGGCCACGTTGACCTTCCGGCTCACCGTCTCCGACGGCCAGGAAAGGACTGATAGCGACACTGTGTCCGTTAGTGTGGAGAGCAGCACGCCGCCTCATACTGACCACGAGGACCACGAGGACCACGACGACCACGGCGACCATACTGATCATAGCGACCACACCGACCGCGACGCTCTGGAGGCTAGAGAGCATAGCGACCATGACGACCACCAAGATGTGACAGCTTCCCACAGCGACCACAGTGACCGTGATGCCCTGGAGGCTAGGGAGCATAGCGACCACGACGACCACCAAGATGTGACAGCTTCCCACAGCGACCACACCGACCGCGACGACCTGTCGGCTAGGTCTCACAGCGACCATGACGACCACGACGACCTACCGGCTAGGTCTCACAGTGATCACCTGGACCACAGTGACGTAACGGTTTCCCACAGCGACCATAACGACCACAACGATGTGACAGCCTCCCACAGCGACCACACCGACCGCGACAACCTACCGGCTAGGTCTCACAGCGACCATGACGACCACAACGACGTCTCGCTGCCTCCCAGCCATCCGAGTGGTCCCTACCACAGCGACCATGGCGACCACGACGACCTACCGGCTAGGTCTCATAGCGACCACCTGGACCACAGTGACGTAACGGTTTCTCACAGCGACCATGACGACCACAACGATGTGACAGCCTCCCACAGCGACCACACCGACCGCGACAACCTGTCGGCTAGGTCTCACAGCGACCATGACGACCATGACGACCTATCGGCTAGGTCTCACAGCGACCACCTGGACCACAGTGACGTGACGGTTCCTCACCGCGACCATGACGACCACGACGACCTACCGGCTAGGCCTCACGCCGACCACTTGGACCACCAAGACGAGACAGTGCCCCACGACGACTACGATGACCACGACGACCTACCGGCTAGGGATCACAGTGACCATTTGGACCACCAAGATGCGACGGTGCCCCACGACGACCACGATGACCACGATGACCACGATGACCACGACGACCACAACGACCACAATGATATGGCCTGAGAGGAGAGATCACATGACAGTTGAAGTACATCCTGCCGGAGTGGCTTGCAATCTCCAATGCACCTTTTGCTATCAGCACAATATGCGCGACGCCGGGAATGTCAGCGACGGCCGTTGGGACTTTGAGGCCGTCAAAAAAGCCCTTGCACGGCAGTCAAACAAGAGCGCACCGACACTGTTCGGCGGCGAAGCGCTTTTGCTCCCGCTGCCCCAACTCGAGGAATTCTTCGTGTGGACCAAACAGACATATGGTCACGCCGGAATGCAAACCAACGCCAGCCTTTTCACCGAGGCGCATCACGAGATGGTCAACCGCGTAGGCGTCTACGTCGGGGTCAGCCTCGACGGCCCGGGGGAGTTGAACGACGCCCGGTGGGCTGGCACTAACGAAGACCCGCAGCGCTACAGCGAGAAGCGAGGCTGCATTAGAACGGCTGGTCAAAGACGGCCGCACCTCGGGCGTCATCACCACGCTCTGCCGGGCCAATGCGACGAAGGACAAGCTGCCAAGAATGAAGGAGTGGTTCCGATACCTCGACGGACTCGGCCTTCGGAACGTGCGCCTACATATTATGGAGAGCGATAACGACTTCGTCCGTAAGAACTATGAGCTCACCGTGGAAGAGAACCTCCACGCCTTCTTGGAATTCAATGAACTGGAAAAGGAGCTCGGCACGTTGCGCTTCGACATTTTCCGGGAAACCCGCAACTTGCTATTGGGCGATGACGGCAGCGCATCATGCGTATGGGTGGGTTGCGACCCTCTGAATACGTCGGCGGTGCAAGGCATCGGTCCGACGGGCATGGAGCATAACTGCGGACGGACTACCTTGGCAGGCATCAACTGGGAGAAAGCCCAGGGACACGGATACGAGCGCCAGATAGCCCTCTATCATACTCCTCAAAAGCACGGCGGCTGCCAAGACTGCCGCTTCTTCCTCATGTGCCGTGGGCAATGCCCCGGAACCGCTATCGATAACGATTGGCGTAACAAAAGCCAATACTGCGAGACATGGAAAGGACTGTTTGCCCACGCAGAACAGGATCTGGTGAGGGAGGGCAGGCAACCGCTTTCACTGTCTGCAAACCGGACTGAGTTGGAACATAAGCTCATCAACGGCTGGGTGCGCGGGGAACTGCTGCATATGTCCGGCCAGTCTCGCAGCACATCGCACGGCGACTACACTGACCACGGAGACAGTGGATAAAGATGAAAAGAATAGATACAAGGCTGCATGATTTCGTCCGTACAACATGGGTAAGCTCCTTTGTCCGCGAAAAATGGGAACCCAGGTTGCAGCATCTCCGCAAAGAAGTGGAGAGGGTGGAGGTAGAGTCTGTCGCCGCTGGCATCCGTCCTTCAGCGATGATTCAGGTAGACCCGTCCGACATGCCGGAAACGGCGCAGAGACTGGCTCGGCGAGGCCTCACGTTTGTTCCCCAATCTTTGCAAAACACTGGCACAGCAGAGTATGCCGCCTCCGCACGTGAGGACTTTGCAATGGACCGGCCGTGGAAATATCGCGGCCTTGTCACGCGCTTGGACAATCTGCGAAATATGCCTGATTCGAATAGCGAACTGGGAAGGCTGCTCGGATACCCTGCCTGCTGCGTTGATTTTTTCGGCGAGACATGGGTAGGAGACAGGTATCTTGATACTACGTGGCCCCAGGGTATGCGCTCCGGCGTCACGCCTGACGAGGACTCACGAACCCTCAACATCCGCGAATGGAGTAGCGGAGCGAACGTCACATGGCGCTGGTTAGGCATAAGGGCTGTCCCATATCTTCCATGTTCCTTCACCTGCGAAGCGTCGGCGGAACTGGCTCGCTCCTTCATATCTTTGATGGATGCAGAGGCGCGAGAAGTTATTGAGCAGGTGCTCTCATGGCCTCTGGAATGGAGCGTGTTGCACGGGATCGCGGAGGTCAAGACGCCTGTTTTACGGTTCGTTGCAACGAGTGATTTCGCCCTTGACAAACATCTCGTCCGCCTACACTCCAGTGTCATCCCGGACGAAATGCCTGCTGGCACTGAATTCCCATACCGGAAGCGCATTGGACTAGCGCTGACACAGAGCAAGGCATACCAATCGGCGAAGCAAGCACTCGCAGGTTCATAAAACGTGGAGAATTTGTGGAGGGACAATGGGTTTCCAAGCAAAGAGGCGATGGAGAAAGCCCACGCGCCACTCATCGAAGCAATTAAGCAGAGTAGGGCGGCTCGCGTCCTTGACCTGGGTTGCGGAAATGGCCGTTTGCTGAATGCTGCCGGAGTCGAGGTCCCAATAGGCGTCGATAAAGACAAAGATGCACTTAGCCGTGCCGAGGAATGGTTCCCGGAAGGACAATACATTTGCGAAGACATATTCGGCTTGAGCATCGACATACTCCGTCGGTTTGAAGCCGACCTCGTAATATTTATGCCCGGCAGGTTTTTGGAGGGCGCTAGTCCGGCATTAGCCAGCTATCTGGCGGAGCACGAGAATGTCCTTATATACAACTATGACTCTTCGTCAGTCCAAACATTGCTCAAAGCCACTCCACTGAGCATCCGAAAAGTGCATCATAATGTATCAGACTACACATGCCGTGTTGCGCTCCGGCTAAAAGGCAGCGAAGATGGCCCAAATTGAAGAATGGGTAGTGGCTGCCAAGCGCCTGTTTCGGGGATTAGTGGGAGTAGCGATTCAGCCCATCCACTTTACCTCTCCCTTCGTCCCCAGCGGAGTGGAGTCGAAGGGCCGGTGTCGGTGACCGGCAACCGGCTGCTGCCGCCCCCCTTTGGCGAAGGGGGATTTCAGTCCCACGGCCGATTCGTTCGTTATTCGTTCGTACCAACAAACGAATCCGGCCCGAGCCCGGTCCCCGCAAAAATCTAAGGCGCATCCGCCCGGCTGCGCCAACTTCCCTACGAGTGGCCGACCTGATACCATGGTCTCGAAGAAATGCCCCTTCCGACTAATGTTGTAATCAGCAAGATTGACCGCCGTAGCTCTAAGGCTGGTCCGTGCGGCATCCGGACTCTTCTAGCCCGCGGAAGCAGCAAGGGGCAAGGTTAGCGAAAGAGAGAAAAGCGCGGCGGTCATCAAGCTGCTGGACCAAGGAGAGGACGTTTTGGTAGATGCGCCACCGACCGGACCAGTATCGAGGTCGCTGCCGGACCGCGCCGGCATCGTTATTATCGGCGCCGGCATCGTCGGATGCAGTGTCGCTTACCATCTGGCGCAGAGAGGCGTCAAGGATATAGTGATCATCGAGCAGGACCGGTGGCCCGAGCCGGGGGGGTCGACGCAGCACGCCTCCAACTTTTCCTTCCCCATCGACCACCCCGAGGTGATGGCCAAGTCCTCGAAGTACGGGCTGGAGTTCTACGCGGCGTTGCAGTACCAAGACAAGTCATGTCTCATCACCGCCGGCGGGCTGGAGATAGCGCGGACCAACTATCGCATGAGGGAGCTAAAGCGAAAGGTGGCCTCCGGCAAGTCTTGGGGAATCGAAGCCTGGATGGTGGGCCCCGGCGAGGCCAAAAAGCTGTTCCCGTTCCTGAACTCCCGGCGTATCAAGGGGGCCATGTGGACCCCCAGCGCCGGACTGGTGACGCGCGCCGTTGACGCCGCGGCGGCAATGGTCCATGAAACCGAGGAGATGGGGGCATTGCGAATGTTCCCCAATACTCAAGTAACGGATGTTCAAGTCGAAGGGGGCCGGGTCCGGGGTGTGCACACCAGCAGGGGCTATATAGAGACGGACCTGCTCATCTGTTGCGCCGGCGTCTGGGGCCCGGTTATCGGCGCGATGGCCGGAGCGCCGATACCGCTGTCGCCGCTGCACCATCAACTGATGTACACCAGCCCGGTGCCCGAGTTGAAGGGAGCAACCGGGCAGATCGAGTGGCCGCTGCTGCGAGACCAAGACCGGTCCATGTATGTGCGGCAGGAATACGACGGGTGGGAGGTGGGGTCCTACATGCACCCCGCAATAATCACGGAGGCGAACGACATACCCTCTGCCCAAGACAGCCTGCTTTCGCCTACCATGATGCCCTTTACCGAGGAACACTTTACACCGGCGATGGAGTCGGTTATTGAGGTGATGCCGGTCTTGGGAGACGCCGGGTTGCAGTTCGGCTTCAACGGCCTGCTGTCGGTGACGCCCGACTCGATGCCGATCATCGGAGAGTCGCGGCAGGTCCGGGGGTTCTGGGCCGCCGAGGCCATCTGGGTGAAGGACGCTCCCGGCGCCGGCAAGATGGTGGCGGAGTGGATCGTGGACGGTGTGCCAAGCATTGACCCCCACCAGGTCGACTTCACCAGGTTCCACGACCACCAGCTAAAGAAGGAGCACGTCAGTGCTAGGGCCTCCGAGGCTTTTCAGAAGATCTACGGCGTTATCCATCCCCAAGAGCAGTGGGCCCAAGGACGCAACAACCGTTGCAGCCCCTTCTATCCTCGGGAACAAGCGTTGGGCGCCATGTTTTTCGAGGCGGCCGGTTGGGAGCGTCCGCACTGGTACAGGTCGAACCGAAGGCTGTTGCAGGAGTTCGAAGTGCCCCAGCGGACCGGCTGGGAGGAAATGTGGTGGTCGCCGGTCATTGGAGCCGAGCATCAAGCGGTGCGGGACCGGGTGGGCATGTTCGACCTGACGGCCTTCCAGAAATTAGACGTGGTGGGGCCGGGAGCACTGGATTACATTGAGTACCTGACGGTCCACCGGATGGACCGGCCCATAGGGCGGGCGGTGTACACGCCGTTGGTCAACCGGTACGGGGGCATAGTGGCCGACCTGACCATCCAGCGGCTGGGTGAAAGCCACTTCCGGGTGATCACGGGAGGTGGTGTAGGTATGCACGACCTGGCGTGGTTCCGCAAGCACCTGCCGGAGAACGGCTCGGTTCATATACAGGACATCACCTCCAGTCTGGCCGTCATTGGACTGTGGGGTCCCCGGGCCAGGGATATGCTGCAGTCGGTATGCGGCAACGACCTGTCCAACGAAGCCTTCCCCTTCTCCACGGTACAGGAGATCATTCTTGACGCGATACCCGCGTCGGCGTTGCGGATTTCCTACGTGGGAGAGTTGGGTTGGGAGATCTACACTCCGACGGAGTTCGGACTGAAACTGTGGGACTTGTTGTGGGAGGCCGGACAGGAATACGGTGTGATTGCGGCGGGACTCAGCGGATACGGCGCGTCGCTCCGCTTGGAGAAGGGTTACCGGCTCTGGGGCCCCGACCTGAATACTGGGTTCAACCCCTTTGAGGCCGGGCTAATGCGGGATAGGACTTTCGAGAAGCCGACTGCGATCAAGCGGGCGGACTTCATCGGGCGGGACGCGCTGCTGCGTATCCGCGAGGAAGGGGCCAAGCAGCGGTTGTGCTGCATCACCTTCGACGAGCCGGGCGCCGTGGTTATGGGCAACGAACCAATCCTGGACCGGGAAAAGGTGATCGGCTATGTAACCAGCTCTGACTACGGTTACTCGGTGGGCAAGGGGATCGCCTACGGCTACCTGCCGGTGAGTTACTCCGAAATCGGGACGGGCCTTGAAATCGAGTACCTGGGCAGGCGGTACCCGGCTACGGTGGCCGGCGAGCCATTGTATGATCCGGAGAACCTGCGGATGCGGGTCTAAGAGGAGCCCTCCCTGACTTTTACGGAGGACATGGATTCGGTCAATCGTGGGCCTGCGGGACCGCCGGGTTGCTGTAAGTATTGGGCTCTGTAAGTATTGGGCTAAGGAGTAATGGAATGACAACCGAGAAGACCGATGTGTTGATAATTGGCGGAGGGCTGTTAGGCACGTCGGCCGCCTACCACCTCGCCAAGGAGAAGGTGAAAGTCACTATCCTGGAACAGAACGCCGTGGGGACCGGGACCTCATTTCACGGCTCGGGCCGCGTCGCGCTTCCGGACCACTATGTAGATCCTCCCGAATTGGGACAACTGATTTGGAAAGGTTCCAAGCTTCAGATGGAGGTTACTCCCGAAATTGCCGAGGAGTCCGGTGTCGATGTTCTCTATCAGAAACGTGATTGGGACTTGACCATAGCGGTAAGCGAGCAGGGCTGGACTGAACTGCGAGAGCTTAGCCGGGCCAAAATTGAGATTTTGACGGAAATGCAAGCCAAAGACTGGGGCGGGGTGGACCTTATTAGCGGTGAAGAAGCTCATAAGGTGGAACCCGGCCTGGGAAGCGAGCTGGAGATATACGGAGCGGAGTATCGGACCGGAGCTATGGCAGGGGCTTTCGTTGACCCCTATCGCTTGACCATGGCCTACGGTCAACTCGCCCACAAATATGGCGCCCAGACCCGTACTCGCACCGTTACCGGGCTGGTAAAGGAGGGCTCTCGGGTCATAGGCGTTCAGACCAGCTCGGGGGAACGGTTCCTAAGCGAAAATTTGGTACTGGCCATGGGCAACTGGACTCCGACGGCAGAGGAGTGGTTCGACGTGCCACTGCCCGTACGAGCCATCAAAGGCCATGAAGTCCGCTTGAAATGCGATCAGTCACCTATTGCCAGCCTAAATGTTCGCGGCATCAACGTCCGGCCCCTGACCGACCCGCTTATCACCCTTCGCGGCGACGGAGTCCACAGCATAGGCCATACGACACAGGATACCTATCTCTGGGACCCGCCCGGCCAGAGAGAAAAGCCCTACTTCTTTGACGACACCATTGAACACCGTGTTACCGAGCTAATCCTTGAGTATGCTGTGAAACTGGTTCCTGCTTTCGCCAAGGGTAGAGTCGTAGGGTACGTGGCAGGCCCTCGGCCCATACCTCCCGACGGACTGCCGACCATAGGACCCGTCCCAGGGTGGGACGGGGCTTACGTCTGTGTCGGCAACCCTGGGATCACAAGCAGCTACCACTGGGGGCAGGTGACTAGAGACTTGGTGTTGGGGCGTCCGCTCGACTTCTCTTTGGAGTCGTTCCTGCCCGACCGGTTTGCTGAAGGCAAGCCAATGCGCGGGCCCTTCGGTGTAATGAGTTTCGACGTCAGCTAGTATCCTGGACCGGTTCCTGCGGTACATTAGTCTAACGTGTATATCGGTGTTCAAGGCAAGTAAGGCCAAGTTGCTCAAAACTAATAGGAGGTAAATCATGGCGCAGCTAGATTTCGCAGTGTCCGAGGAGGGCTTGCTTAACTACTTCGACGATGTTCCGGAGGCGGTGGACCGTTATGAGACGTTGATCCGCGAGGTCCAGCTAGAAGAGGAGCTGGGATTTAAGTACCACTTCATCATCGAGCATCAAAACGTCCACTTCGGCCAGCTCCAATCTCCAATGGTCTATCTGGCCGCCTTGGCCCAGCGCACCAGCACCATTCGCTTTGCCCAGATGGTCTTTGCCACCCCTTTCCATCATCCCATGCGCTTTGCCATGGACACGGCCATGATCGACCAGCTATCCCGGGGCCGGTTGGAGGTTGGGGTCGGTTCCGGGGCGAACCGGTTTGAAACGGATCGCTGGAACCTAGACTACTCCGAACGGCGCACGAGGTTCCCTGAGTTCATGGAGATCGTAAAGAAGGCATGGACCGAGGAGTGCGTTACCTATGACGGCAAGTATTGGCAGTTGAACAATGCGATTGCGCTTCCCAGGCCTTACCAGAAACCCCACCCGCCTATCTGGTTTGCTGGCCGCAGCAGAGAGTCCCTGGAGTGGGCTGCCGCCAATAGCGCCAACTACGGCAATTTTCTTGTCTATGACCATGAAATAGCCGAAACCTTCCGTCAGTACAGAGAGGTGTGCCGGGAGTTCGGGCATACAGAGGAATCCATGCCGCTCAACTACCTCTTCAGATGTGTCTACGTTGCCGAAACAGACGAGCAAGCGCATAGGGAAATGACTACCTACCTTCCTCAAGCCTACGCGTGGGGCGAGAATAAGTACAATTCCATACCGAACCTGGGGTCCTATGATCATGGAGGGGACAGGACAAGGGCCAACTATCAAGAGATATTCAGGGGTATGAGGACGGGCATCGACTTTTGGCTGGACAATAACCTGGCATACGTGGGCAGTCCCGAGACGGTGATTCAACGGATCAGGGAAACGCAGAAACTCACTGGATTCAACGTATTCGGAGCCAGGTTCCGCTTCGGGGCAATGTCCGACGAGATGGTTATGAATTCCATCAGGCTCTTCGGGGAGAAGGTCATCCCGGCCTTTGCCGAAGTCCCCGTGGCTGCCGGACCCGGCGATAACTAGTCCGGGCCTTCAATTGCCTTGTTTACCCTGTTGGGGAAATCCGGCCTACAACAACGGCTAGTATATGACCAATAGAAGGGGGTGCTCTGGTGAGCTATCAGGAGCTTGAAGAGAGGCTGTCAAACGGAGAGGTTCTGGTCCTCGATGGGGCTATTGGCACTGAGATTACCCGGCTGGGAGCCCCGGCGCACCCGATTGCCTGGTCTGCCGAGGCGCTATTTACCCATCCCCATACGGTGCGTAAGATGCATGAGCGGTATATAAAGGCTGGGGCGGACATCATCACCACCAACACCTTTTCCAGCAACAGAGATGTATTGGAGGCTTCCGGCTACGGCTACCAGGTCAGGGAAGCAAATATCCGTGCGGTGTACTTGGCCCGAGAGGCGATAGAACGGGCGGCTGGAGGCAGACCGGTGTATCTGGCGGGCGCAATTAGCGGCCGCCACGTGGGGCGCGACCCAATCACCGGGACCCTTAAAGCCAGGAGCGGCGACGGGTATAACCTGGACCCCGCCGTCAAGAGCGCTTACTACGAGGAGATGGTAGACCACCTGGCTGACGAGGGCGTTGACTTCTTTTTGCTGGAGAATCTGATGGACCAACCGGCAAGGGAGCTGTGCTTGAAAGCGGCGAAGAGTTCCGGCTTGCCGGTTTGGTCCGGCTTCAGTATGGTGAATGTCCAGGAAGGCGTCATCACTATGGCGGATAACGGGAGGGAGGACCTTACCCTGGCCCAAGGCATTGACGAGGTAATGACGGTTGGCGGCATGTCCGGTATGGTCCTTATGCACGCAGAGATTCCCGAGACGACCGCTGGTCTGGGGGAGCTTTTGGACAAGTGGCCGGGGCCCATCGGCGCCTACCCAGATTCCCCTAGGCCGGACTGGCTGGCAAAATGGCAAGACACGACTATCGAAAACCGAGAATCCCCCAAGGACTTCTTGAACGAGGCCCGCAAGTGGGTTGATATGGGGGTTCAGGTAATTGGCACATGCTGCGGGTTCGGCGTGGAATATATCGAGCCATTGAAAGAGGGCTTACCAACACACATCCCCAATCGAAGAAAGGTCGGGCCGTTTTCCCCTTAGGCGTCGAATGCCGGTAGTCACCCCACCAAATCCCTTATTGCTAGGTAAATTTCCAGGTATAAAGGACCACTGCCACCGCCGTAGCCAGGTTGAGGCTTGAAACCCCTGCGCACATTGGAATGGAGACGGATTGCTCGGCAGCAGCCATTAGCTCTTGGCTGATGCCTTCGCGTTCCCCGCCAAAAGCGACAATGGCATTGGCCGGCACCTGCTGCAAAGGTTCTCCCTCCGGGCTGATCACTACGAGTGGGCGGCGGTTAAGGGGAATGGCGGCGGCCCGCGCAACAGGAAGAGCGTAGTGCAGTCCGGCAGCGGCTATTAAGGCTGCCGGGTGCCAGGGGTCCTGCGCTCCGGTGGTTATGACTCCCGCCGCGCCGGCCGCCGCCGACACGCGGATGGCCGCGCCGATGTTCAGAAGGTTCCTGGGTTTTTCCAGCAGCACCACAGGGGACGGCGCAGGGTTATCCAACACTTCGGTTAGCGACACGGTGGGCCGGTGTGCGATCGTGATCACTCCCGTGGGCGGGGACACCGGCGCTAGCTCCTCGAAGACATCGGGTGGGACCACACTAACTTGGTCAAGAAAAGCGATGTCCGGCGCGAATTTCGCCCCTAAACTCGCTAACTCCTCGGTGCTCAAACAAACCGCTTCGATTAGCTCAGCACCGAAGCGGATGGCATGTTTTAGCGGGTGGAACCCCTCAAGCACTACTAAAGACGGGTCGCTGCGGGCTCTGCGGAATCGTTCCACGAGAGTTTGGCGGCTCATGATTCGGTCCGCGTGGGGTCTTTCTATTTGACGGCTTCCGCTATGAAGACAGGGATCACCCGGTCGGTCTTTTCTTGGTATTCCCGATAGGGAGGGTATGCTTCCACCGCTATATCCCAGAGCCGCTGTTTCTCGGCTGGGTCCACCACCTCTCGCGCCCGCATTGAATAGACTTCGGTCCCGTCGCGAATCTCAACGTCCGGGTCCGCCTTCAAGTTATAATACCAAAGTGGATTTTTTGGCGCCCCGCCCAGTGACGCCACGAGGATATAGCTATTCCCGTCCACAGCTCTCATCAACGGAATCTTACGGATCGCGCGGGTCTTCCAGCCTCGACTGGTGACAATTATGACCGGCAGTCCCGTGTCCCTCAAGGTTAAACCGTCGGTGCCTCCGCTTCCTTCGTATAGTTCAACTTGCTCTGCCACCCATGCCCTGGGGCTGGGGATATATTCGCTCATGGCTACCTCTTCGTCTCGCTTTTAGTCTACTCAACCAACTGTAAACCAGCGGCCTGTAGACATATGATAACAGCGGAAGAAGGAGGCGTGAACTGGAAGACCATTACTTAATCGTCCAGCCAGGCGTCGTTGAAGATCGCCCAGTTGAGGGGATGGGGGACTGCGCCTCGTACATTGTTGCGCGCACCGAACATCAATGGCTGGAACCCCACGACTATACGCGGCACGTCATCGATCAGAATGCGCTGGATCTCCCCGTAGGTCGCCTTCTGATCTTCAAACTTCTCCCCCCTGGCCTGGACTAGCAGATCGTCAAGCGTCTGGTTTACGTAATTCGGCGCATTCCAAGCAGACTCGCTGTGGTACTGGAGGCTCAGGGCTGAGTCCGGAGTGGGCTCGCCCCACCAATAGACAGAGGTGAACGGCTTAACCCCCCACACTTCGTCCCAGTACCGGTCCGGAGACTCCCGCTGGACCTCGACCCGAATTCCCGCGGGCGCGGCGCTCTCTTTGAAGGCCACCGCCATTTCGATCATCCCCGGCCCGACGTCGCCTGTGTGCAGGATGATGTCGATTCCGTCCGGGTACCCGGCCTGCTCCAGCAGCGACCTCGCCAGGTCGGGGTCGTAGTCCGGGGGTTCATGCTGCGGCGCGAAGAGGGGGTCGTTGGGGTGAACGGGGTGGTCATTGGCGATGTTGCCCCGCCCCAACAGCGCCGCTTGGAGAATGGCTTCCCGGTCCGTCGCTGCTTGCATGGCCTTCCGGACCAGTTTGTTGTCGAAGGGCTCCACCAGGATATCCATGTCCATCGCAATGATGGACAGGCTGGCGACCTCCAACACCACAGTGTCTCTATTAGCCTCGATACTGGAGATGCTTTGGGGCTCGAGCTGATATACGAGGTCAACGTCGCCGCTCTTGAGCACCTCGGCCCGGGTTGCCGCCTCGGCGATCAACTGGAAGACGAGCTCGTCCAGGTAGGGCTTGCCCTCCTCCCAGTAGTCGGGGTTCCGCACCATCACCGTGCGTTCGCCCGGCAGGTGTTCCTCGATCATGAAGGGCCCCGTGCCGAACTCCTCTAGGGCCAGCCGCGAGACATCCACGTCGGCAGGGAGGATCCTCCCCCCATAGTTCGCTAGAGTCGTCGGGAAGAACGAGTTGGGGCTGACAAGGTCGAAGCGCACGGTGTAGTCGTCGAGAGCGACCATATCGTCGATAACTTCAAATATGGGCCGCGTCGGAGCGTCCAGCTCGGGGTCCAACACCCGGTTAAAGCTGAAGAGCACGTCCTCCGCCTTGAAGTCCTTCCCGTGGTGAAACTTCACACCCCGGCGCAGGTGGAAGGTGTAGGAGGTGAGGTCGTCGTTGGTCTCCCAGGACGTGGCCAGCTCCGGCTTGATGGAAAGGTCCGGCTGGATCATGACCAGGTTGTCATAGGTTGACTGGTTGATGGCCAAGTCACTGACCCCAGTGGCCAGGTGCGGGTCAAGCGACCTAGAGTCCACCACCATCGCCATCGTCAGTGTACCGCCCCGCTTCGGCGTTCCAGCCGGGGCGGCTGCCCCCTGAACCTCGCCGGTCTCGGGGACTGCGGTGGGATCGGCGCCGTCGCCGCAGGACACCACGAAGAGGACGGACACCAGCGCCGCGGCGAGCAGGACCAGAAGCGGATGCGGACCAGCTATCTTAGACCTCATGGCGGTCTACTCCTTTAGACGACAAAGCTACTGTTCGGGGAAGCTGCATGAAGATATAAGAGGATTGTGAACCGGTGGATTGCTGTTCAGTTACCGATGAGTGGTTGAATCCTATCAGGCCATTCGGTACTTGTCAAATATAGCAGGTAATAACGCTAGTTATAGCAGTAATCGTCACCGTATGTGACGAAATCAGTTGACATGAAGGATATTATCATAGGAACATATGTTGACATACTCCGACAAACGTAGCGCAATCACGGGCGCCCGCCAGTGTTGAGGTTGCTCCGGCTGGCTATTTAGAGGCCACTCAGGCTAAGATTACCGGCGGCAACGCTGCTAGAATATATCGCGTCGATTAGAGACAAATAGAGGGGAATTAATGCCTGTAGTAGACCTTTCGCTAGATGGCAAGACAGCGGTTATCACTGGAGGGTCCAAGGGGATTGGCCGGGCTATAGCCCTGGCCTTTGCTGAACACGGAGCCGATGTGGCCATCGTGGCCCGGGGTATGGATGCCTTAGCCAAGACTCAGAAGGAAATCGCGACGACGGGCCGCAAGGGAGTGCCCATCCAAGCCGATGTCGGCGAGGATGAGGCTCTGGAGCGGATCTACCGCGAAACACGTGATCAACTTGGGGGTGTCGATATCCTGGTCAACAACGCCGCTGTCGGCGGTATGCCGACCCTGAGCGAGACGGGCCAAGAGGATTTCCTCAAGGTAATGAAAGTTAATGTCTGGACTCCCCTTCGCCTTTCCCAGCTATGCCGGGAGTCGATGATCGAAAGGGGCGGCGGTGTGATTATTAACGTCGTTTCCAATGAAGGGGTAAGGCCGTCTATTGGAATAGGCATCTACGCCGCATCCAAAGCGGCCCTGATGAACATGAGCCAGTTGCTGGCCAAGGAGTGGGTTGGTCATGGCATACGGGTCTCTTGCATCGCTCCTGGGCTCATCCGGACAGAATTGGCCCAGCGGCTGGTGACTGCGGTGGAGGCCTCGGGTAATTACCCCAGCCCTCAGCGACGCATCGGTGAACCGGAAGAGATCGCCGGCATGGCCCTGTTCCTAGCAAGTCCTGCCGGGTCCTATGCCACCGGCGAGACCTATGTGGTGGATGGCGGAGAGATGGCCTCGGGGGCCGGAGACGCTATGTTGTCCTAATCCTGCTTCAGCTCAACAACGAGATGAAGACGCCCGCCACTACCGCGGAGCCGATGACGCCTGCGACGTTTGGACCCATAGCGTGGGGAAGTAGGAAGTTGTCCGGGTTGGCCTCTTGCCCAAGGACGTGGGAGATACGAGCGGCCATGGGGACCGCCGACACCCCGGCGGAGCCAATCAGAGGATTCACTTTCTCCCTGACCATCATGTTCATCAATTTGGCGAACAGCACCCCGCCGATGGTGCCGGAAGCGAAAGCAACCAAACCCAAGGCCAAGATCGCCAGGGTTTCGAACTCCAGCACCTTGTCCGCGGACAACTGGGCTCCCACGGTGATCATCAAAAATATGGTGGCAACGTTCAGTATCTCGTTTGAGGCCGCTTGGCTGAGCCGGGGGACCGCGCCGCTTTCGGCGAACAGATTGCCGATCATAAACATGCCGATGAGGGGCGCCGCCTCCGGCACTAAGAGGATGATAAGCACCATCGCTATTATGGGAAAAAGGAGCTTTTCCAGCTTGGAGACCTCCCGCAAGGTCCTCATTACTATCTGGCGCTCCCGGTTGGTGGTAAGCAGACGCATCAGGGGCGGTTGGATGAAGGCTACGCCGGCCATGTAGGAGTAGGCCACAATAGCCGTCCGTCCCAGCAGCTCCGGCGCCAAGATGGCCGATGCGAAGATGGTGGTCGGGCCGTCCGCCCCGCCGATGATTCCGATGGCCCCGGCTTCTTTAGCAGTGAATTCCAAGCCCAGCCCGGGCACCCATTCCAACGCCAGGGCGCCCCAAAAGGCTACAAAGATGCCCACCTGGGCCGCCGCACCCAAAAGGAGTATCTTGGGGTTGGCTAGAAGAGGTCCAAAGTCGGTCATGGCCCCCAATCCTAGGAAGATAAGGGGCGGCAGAATGTTCCAAAAGGACAGAGCAAAGTGGAAGGTTAGACCTAGTATGCCCGACTTCTGAAGGGCTTCCGGGGCCAGCGGGTCGCCGCCGGCCAACTGGGTGAGGGCGTTAAGGGGCAGATTGGCAAGGATGATTCCCAAGCCGATGGGGAACAGGACGTAGGGCTCCATTTTCCTGGCCACGGCAATGTAGATGAAAACCAGGCCCAAGGCAATGAGCAGGAAATTGTCCCACCTCACGTGATAGATGCCGGTCTCAGTAAAGTACTCGTGAAGATCCGGCACTATCCCCTCTCTCTATTGGGCCCGGGTGTCTCCGGGCCCGCCCCGATGGCCGGCGGCTTCATCGTCGGCCAAGGCAGCGCTCACCGCTATGGCTGCCGCCAGTGCTCTGTCGTGCCGGGGATCGGTCTCCTCCGCTGTGGCCAAGACCTCTGTTTGCCGCTGGATGAAGCGCGTCGCAAAGACCCATCTCATTGCCAGGACCAGCAACATCAAAAGAATCAGGATTATGAAGGTGGTCCCAACCCCTGCTACAGTGACTTCCAGGGCTTTCTCCCATTGACTGCCGGTCACAAACGGGTCATCCCCCTTCTTCATACCGGGCGCTACGGGTCCGGGGCCAAACGAGGCGATAGTATAGCACGCTCCTGAAGGCGGTGCTAAAATAAAGCCAATTCAAGAGATTGTTGCGCCCAGCGCTCTTCGGAGGATACTTATCATGCCTGGAAAGATCGATTTCAACTGCGACATGGGTGAGAGCTTCGGGGCCTACAAGATGGGTTACGACGAAGAAGTGATCAAATACATCACCTCGGCCAACGTGGCCTGTGGATTCCACGCCAGCGACCCCATGTGGATGCGCTGGACGGTTAACCTGGCTGAGGAACACGGAGTAGCTATTGGGGCTCACCCCAGCTTTCCCGACCTGCAAGGGTTTGGCCGCCGCAGCATGACGGTGCCGCCGGCAGAGGCCAAAAACGACGTGGTCTATCAGATAGGCGCTCTGTCCGCCTTCACCAAGAGCAAGAAGCTGCAACACGTGAAACCCCACGGCGCAATGTATAACATGGCTGCCGACGGAGGAGATCTGGCCAAAGCTATCTGCGAGGCCGTGCTGGAAGTGGACCCGGAGATGATCTTGGTGGTGCTGGCCGGCACCCCTTGGGCCGACGTGGCCGAGGAAATGGGCCTGCGGGTGGCAAGGGAAGCCTTTGCCGACCGCGGCCTGAACCCCGACGGGACCCTGGTCCCCCGCTCCAAGCCTGGCGCTATTATCCATGATACCGGGGAGTTGGTGGAGCGGAGCATCAAGATGGTCACTGAAGGGACAGTAACCGCTGTCAACGGCGAGGAAATCCCGGTGCGCGCCGACACCCTTTGCCTTCACGGCGATACCCCCGGCGCCGTGGAAATGGCCGCCGCTCTCCGGTCAAAGCTGGAGTCCGCTGACGTCGAGATTGTTCCTCTGAGCCAGTTGGTGTAGCGTCGTCAGGTCCTCGCCAACCAATGTACCAGCAGGCTAGATTGCTCCCCGCCGGTGACAAAGCTCTTACCGTTGAACTGGGGGACTCCATATCTGCCGACACCAACCGAAGGGTCCGCGACCTGCAAGTAGCCATCGAGAGCCGGGATATACCGGGTGTCATAGACCTGGTCCCCAGCTATCGCTCCCTGTTGGTCTACTACGACCCGCTGAAAGTGAGCCTTCCCCAATTAATGGAGCGGCTGGCCGTTCTGGAGCAAAGTCTAGACCAAGCTGCGCTTCATGCCCCCAAGGTGGTGGAGATTCCAACCCTATACGGCAGTGAGTACGGCCCGGACCTAGCTCACGTAGCCCAACACAACGGGTTGACACCGGAAGAAGTGGTCCAAATCCACTGTAGCGCCCATTACCAGGTGTATATGATGGGATTCACCCCGGGCTTCCCTTATTTAGGGGGAATGTCGGAGAGGATCGCCACCCCCCGGCTCCAGACGCCGCGGACCGTCATCCCCGCTGGCTCTGTGGGCATTGCGGAACGGCAGACGGGCGTTTACCCCATCGAAAGTCCCGGCGGATGGCAGCTTATCGGCCGCACGCCGGTGCAACTTTTCGATCCGCAACGGGACCCGCCGGTGGTGGTGGAGGCCGGCGACTTCATCTGGTTCGCTCCTATTACGGAAACCACCTATCATGTTATCCAGCAGCAGGTCCAAGTAGGGAGTTATCAGCTTACAACCCGGGACAGGCGATAACCGGCCAATGGAAGTCATCGAGGTTCAAGATGGGGGACTTCTTACCACGGTGCAGGACCTGGGCAGGTATGGCTACCAACGGTACGGAGTGCCCGTAGCTGGCGCCTTGGACCAGTTCGCTCTTAGGATTGCCAACGTCCTGGTAGGCAACCGGGAAGGAGACGCCGGCCTGGAGATCACGGTGATGGGGCCTCGCTTACGGTTCCTGGCTGACACGGTAATCTCCATTGCCGGCGCTGACTTGAACCCTCGCCTCGACGATGAGCCCGTTTCTATGTGGCGCGCCGTTGTCATGCCCCAAGGAGCAACCCTCTCCTTCGGTGGGATCCGGGACGGCGTGCGAGCTTACTTGGCCGTCGCTGGCGGCATAGACGTTCCCCAAGTGTTGGGAAGCCGTTCTACCTACACCCGTTCCCGTCTCGGCGGACTTGAGGGGCGCGCCCTGCAGCCGGGAGACAGACTGTTGGCCGTCGGACAAGGGCACGTCACTCAAGTCCAAGGCAGGATGCTGGCCGGTGATCAGATTCCTAGCTATGGGGCCAATCACGCGGTGCGGGTGGTGTTGGGACCTCAGGAGGACGCCTTCACCCAGCAGGGGATTCAGACCTTCCTCTCCGCTGTCTATACAGTGACGCCCCAGTCCGATCGTGTTGGGTACAGATACCAGGGACCCCAGATACAGCACAAGAGAGGCGCGGACATCATATCCGATGGGATTCCCTTCGGGGCGGTGCAGGTGACCGGAGACGGTATGCCTATTGTGCTCCTGGCTGACCGCGGGACAACCGGAGGCTATACCAAGATCGCCACTGTCATAAGCGTCGACTTGGCCGAGGTGGCCCAAGCCATGCCCGGACATACCATGTCCTTCCGATCGGTTGCCGTGGATGAAGCGCACCAAGCCCTGAAGCAGCAAGAGGACCTGATCCAAGAACTCAAAGACACACCGCCGACGGTGTTTTCTCGCCGCCAGTTTCGAGCCTGGGTGGATGGCGACACCTACGAGGTTGTTACCTCACTGCGAGAGGCCGTCCCCGGTCCAGCAAACCCGGACCCTGCTACCGCGCCTCTTCGCAGGGTTATCCGCGCCAAAGTGGACGGCGGGACTCATGTCTTTGATGTGGAGGTCGAAGGTCATCCGGCCGATTGACCCCCACTGTTGCATAGTAATATGCCTGCCCAATATTCACGCCCATGGCCGGTGGTGAACACATAGGGACCATCTGCATGTATACTACAAAACAGTAAGCGTTAGGCGTTTAAGGGGGAAAACATGGCGGACTACACCACTTACTACAAAGGAGAATGGATTCCCTTCAGCCAGGTAAAGATAGACCCATCGGACCGGGGATTTCGGGTTGGAGATGTGGTGTTCGACGTGGCTCGGACCTTCAACGGAAAAACTTTCCGCATGAAAGACCACATAGACCGGTTGTACCGGTCCCTTAAAGCGGTGCGGATTGACCCAGGCCTGACTTCCGAAGAGATGACCGAGATCAGCGAAGAGGTCGTGCGGCGCAACGAACACCTCCGTCCTGAAGTGGGCGACTTCACCGTTACCCAATTCGTGACCCGCGGGCCGGGACGCTGGGCCTGGAGCGCAGGCCCCGCTACCGTTTGCGTGAAGGTGGACGCCATCGGCTTTAACCGCTACGCCTCTCTATATGAGGGCGGCGCTCACGGGGTCATTACCCGTACCCGCAGCTATTCCCCCGATGTCCTGGACCCCAAAATAAAGCACTATAACCGCATGAACATGAACCTGGCCGAGCTGGAAGCGGCAGACGTGGACCCTGAGGCCTGGCCCATCCTCACCGACGCCGACGGCAACCTCACTGAAGGGTCGGGGTACAATGTGTTTCTGGTTAACCAGGGCGTCATCCGTACTCCGGGGGAGCGCAGCATTCTTCAGGGAGTATCTCGGGAAATGGTATTTGACCTGGCTCGCCAGTTGGATATTCCCTTGGCGGAAGAGGACCTACAGCCCTACGATATGTATAACGCCGACGAAGCCTTTTTTGCCAGCACCAGCATGTGTGTCTTGCCCCTGACCGTGGTGGACCGGCGCCGGATCGGTGATGGGCGCCCCGGAGCCATAACTCAGCAGCTTCTTTCCGCTTGGAGCGAGGCCGCGGGTTTGGACATCGTGGACCAAGCGTTGCAATTCGACCGCGGTTGAGGCCCCCCTCACAAATCTTGATGAACAATCAGGTGGCGAAATGACCCAGCAGTTTCCCTTGCTTTTCAGCCCCTTCCGGTTAGGCAAACATGCTCTCCAAAGTAGAATCGTCGTAACCGGCCACGCCGCCAATTTCTACGACGATGAGAAACTGCCCACCGAGGACTACGGGTACTATCTCCGGGAGCGAGCCAAGGGTGGGGCGGGGATGGTGACCCTGGGTGCTTGTGATGTGCATCCGAACAGCACAGGCCTTTTTCTCAACGGAGACGATAGGATAATTCCCAGGTATCGGCGCATCGCCGAGTTAGTCCACGAGTTTCCGGTGCCGGTGATGGCGCAGTTCATCCATCGAGGTAGGGCGGCGGGGGTGGTGCAGCGGCAGAAGTTGGATGGCAATTGGTTGTCCGTCGCCCCGTCGGCGGTGCCGGCGCCCGCTTTCGGCTACGTTCAGGCCATGCCCCATGAAATGAGCACTGATGAAGTAGAGGAGATGGTGGCCGCCTTCGCCAGTGCGGCGGCCAGGGCCCGGAGCGGCGGCTTGGACGGGGTGGAGATCGCTGTCGGGTACGGTTTGCTGATGTCCCAATTCCTACACAGCCAAAGCAACCGCAGGACCGACAAGTACGGCGGCGACACCATTCAGGAGCGGATGACATTTCTCATGGAAGTACTGCAGGCGGTGCGGGATGCCGTAGGCCCGGACCTGCTCTTGGGTGTGCGTTTAGCCGACGGCCTGGCGGACTACAACATCGATTACGAAGACAGCAAGACCATCGCTCCGCTGCTGGACACATCCGGTCTACTTGACTACATCAATATATGGGTCGGCACCGTGTTAGACGGAAGGGCCTTCCGCCCCCATTGGCCGCCCTACTATCATGCACCGGGGGAGTTCGCCGAACGGCCGGCGGGCATCAAGCAACTGGTCAATCTTCCGGTTATCGGCATCGGACGCATCAATAGTCCAACTCTGGCTGAGGAGATGCTGACCGAGGGGAAAATGGACTTGGTGGGCATGGTCAGGGAGCTGATCGCCGACCCTCACCTCCCCAACAAAGCCAAGGCCGGCCGGGTGGATGACATCCGCACCTGCCTGGCATGTAACCAAAGCTGTGCCGGACGGCAAGTGCTGGAGCTGCCCATCACTTGCATCTACAATCCGGTGACCGGCCACGAAAAGGCATGGGCCGACCCTGGCCCAGCCCCGGTGAAGAAGAAAGTTGTGGTGGTGGGCGGCGGCCCCGCCGGGATGGAAGCGGCGCGGGTGGCGGCGGAACGGGGACACCAAGTGGTGCTGTTCGAGCGGTCGGAACGGTTGGGCGGTCAAGTGAAGCTGGTGATGAAAACGCCCATGCGTCAGTCCTTTGAAGAGATCATCCGGTTCGGGGAGAACCAGTTGCCGAAACTGGGCGTAGAGGTAAGATTGGGTGTGGAAGCCAGCGTGGATAGTATACTTGCCGAAAACCCCCAAGCGGTGATTGTAGCTACCGGGTCGGAACCCTACCTGCCGGAGATACCGGGAGCCGAGGGGAGGAACGTGGTCAGCGTTACCGACGTGCTGGACGGGGTCCAAACCGGGCAGCGAGTGGTGATAGTGGACACCCAGGGCACAGCGCCGGCCAGCGTAGTAGCGGAGTTTCTGGTGGACCAAGGTAAGCAAGTGGAGATCGTAACGGGCCTAACCTGGGTGGGAAGTTACATCAATCCCGCCGTGTGGAACCACCTGTATGAGCGGCTGCTCGGCAAGGGGGTTGTTATGAGCCCCATGACCGGCGTGACCCGCATCGGCGAGGATTCGGTGGAAGTTTACCATGTGGTGAACCGGAAAATAACCCGTAGCATCGAGTCAGTAGACACAGTGGTTATAGCCGCGGGCGGCAGAGCAAACGATGGGCTGTACCAGGAACTCAGGGGCAAAATCAAGGCTCTGGATGCCGTGGGAGATTGCGCCCAACCCCGGGATATTGAGATGGCGACTTACAATGCCCATAAGGTGGCCCTCGCCATCTGATGCGCCTTTCTATTTGTTTCTACTGAGGTGTCGGTTGCGGAAGCCGCGCTTCGTGGGAAGTGCATAACTAATAGTTGATGGGAGGATCCTGATGCCCCAGCAGTCCATTGCCGACAGTTCCCCGGGGAGCGCCCTGTTCCCCGAGTACGAAACGTTATACGACCTCATCGCTTCCGAAGTCCAGGGCTTATCGGATCAGGAGCTTGACTTCACTTCCGACCGTTGGGAGTGGAGTGCTTGGAGCATTCGACGCCAACTGAGCCACATGGCGTCGTTGATCTATCGGTGGCTGCTGCTCCGGTGGGGCGACGCCCTGTTTCCGGATGGCGGCCACGGGGTGCGGGATGTACAGGGCATAGCCCAATCGGACTTCGACCGCCGCATGGACGAAAACCAATACTGGGACCTGCCAGTTATCATGGAGCAACTACTGGGCGGCATAAACCTGGCTCGCCGGGTACTGGCCGACCGGGAGGTCGGTTTTCTCAGGAGTCACACCTACCATATGGACATGTCCCCTCAATGGGACCTGATGTTGAAAGCCCACTCCACCGGGTTCACTGTATCCGGAGAGCCGAATAAAGAGGCCATGACCCTTGAGGCGTCCATAAGACATATCTACTTTGAGGAAATCACTCACCTATACAACATCCAGCGCCTCAAGCGGGCTCAAGGCCTTACCGCGGCCGTGGACCTGCCCAGGGTAGGTTACTGGGCCGTAGACGGCTGGGACCGCAGCGAGCCGTGAAGATGAATCCTTCTCTAAACACTGCCTCATAGGAGGACGAGCGCCGATGGTTACCCGCGAAGAGAACGAAATTCTGACCCGGACCAACCCTGGTACTCCCATGGGGGAAGTGATGCGCCGCTATTGGGTGCCGGCGCTTTTGTCTTCGGAGATACCGCAGCCCGACTGTCCTCCGGTGCGGGTTAGGCTTCTTGGGGAGCAACTAGTGGCCTTTCGAGACAGCAGCGGGCGGATAGGCTTGCTGGAGGAGTTCTGCGCCCATCGCTTGGCCTCCCTGTTCTTGGGCCGCAATGAGGAGTGCGGTCTACGCTGCGTTTACCACGGGTGGAAGTACGACGTTGACGGCAATTGCGTTGACATGATGAACGAGTCCCTGGAGAGCGACTACAAGACGAAGGTCAAACTGACGGCCTACCCGGTCTTGGAGCTTGCCGGTATCGTCTGGGCCTATATGGGCCCGGCGGACCGGACGCCGGCGCACCCCAAGTTCGAGTGGACCCAGACGGCGGAGACACACCGGCAGGTGTCCAAGAATTGGCAGGAGTGCAACTGGCTCCAGGCTCTGGAGGGGGGCATCGATACAGCTCATGCGCCGATCTTGCACCGGACCATAAGCGATAGCACCACCAGAGCAGGCATCGGCCAGTCTACGGAATTCGTCACCGGCGGAACGCCAACCCTGGAAGTGGACCGTACCGACTATGGCTATCGATACGTAGGCATACGGAACCTTGGAGAGCAAGGAAGCTTTGTGCGGACCTACCATTACATAATGCCTTTCACCCAAATCCGGCCCCAGCAGTACGGTTTCAAAGGTCAGCCGCCCAGGACCATCATAGCGGGCCACATGTGGGTCCCCATGGACGATGAAAACTGTATGGTGTACAACTGGTCCTATAGCTTTGGCGACAAGGCCCTGACCCAGGCTGAGCGAGAAGAGCGGACCCTGGGTAGGGCTCCGGGTAATCTGCTGCCGGATTTTCGGAACATCCGCAACAAACAAAACGATTGGCTAATAGACCGGGAGGTCCAGAAGACCGAGACCTTCACCGGCATCGAAGGCATAAACAATCAGGACCAAGCGGTGCAGGAGAGCATGGGCCGCATCGTCGACCGGACCAAAGAGAGTTTGTCCAACAGCGACATGGCCATCGTCCACGCCCGGCGTCTTCTGCTCCAAGCGGCTGACACTGTAGCCGACGGCGGCGACCCGCCAGGTGTCAAACCCAGCTACTATAATCTGAGGGCCATCGATAAAGTCTTGCCCGTCGGCGCCAAGTGGCGTGATGAGTTGTTGGCGGAGATGTACCCCGCCTAGGCGGGCCTGCTAACGTGCCCTTGGCGCAAAGGGTCTCGGAGGCTAATGAAACTGCCCGAAGAGAGCTACTTCCAGTTCACCCAGGACCTAAGTATTTGCCGCCTCCTGAATGGTATGTGGCAGATGTCCGGTGCTCACGGCTACATCGAACCCGATGCGGCCGTACAGAGCATGTTCAGCTACCTGGATTCCGGACTAATTACTTGGGACCTTGCTGACCATTACGGTCCGGCCGAGGATTTTATCGGCGAATTCAGACGCCGGTTGGCGAGTTCCCGAGGCAAGGATGCAGCCTCCGGCATTCAGGCATTCACCAAATGGGTGCCCAGGCCCGGACCGATGACTGAGAAACTAGTCGAGGCGAACGTGGACCTGTCGTTGCGCCGGATGGATGTCGAATCCATAGACCTGTTGCAGTTTCACTGGTGGGATTATAGCGATGAAAACTACTTACAGGCACTGGCCCACCTATCCAAACTGCGCCGCGGCGGCAAGATCAAGTACTTGGGCTTGACCAACTTCGATACCCAGCGCCTGAAGCGCATCGTTGAGCAGGGTTTCGAGGTGGTATCCAACCAGGTCCAGTTTTCGTTGATAGACCGTAGGCCCGAAGTACAGATGGCCCAATATTGCCGGGAGCACGACATTCGCCTTCTTGCTTACGGGACGCTGTGCGGAGGGCTGCTATCTGACAAATATATGGGTCTATCCGAGCCTAGCCACCAAGCGTTGAACACCGCCAGCTTGAGGAAATATAAACAAATGATTGATTTGTGGGGAGGATGGGACTTATTTCAAGAGTTGCTGGCAACTCTCAAACGGATTGCTGACAAACACGAAGTCAGCTCGGCCAACGTCGCTGTGCGGTACGTCTTGGACCGCCCCGTGGTTGCGGGGGTTATAATCGGAGCGCGGCTGGGTGTATCGGATAACCGGGAGAGCAACCTACGAGTATTTGACTTTGCCTTGGATGGTGATGACTTGGACTTGGTAGAGGAGGTCCTTGCCAAGTCCCGCAATTTGTATCATCGGATCGGGGACTGCGGCGATGAGTACAGGCGTTAATCTCTAGCATTCATGGTTGCTTGTGGCGGGGCAAGACGGAATCCACTCCGTGGCGGCCTGGCCGCTATGCCTTGAGGCTTTTAGCCGGCTTTTTCGATCCCCAGACCACGCAACGCTTTCCGGCCCTCGTCATTCAATTCAAGACCCTGGGCCACACCGGCGTCGTACATCTTTTCCAACTGCTGCGTCACCGGGGTCTCGGGACGTTTGCCTTCGCCAAGGTGCAGTAAAAGTTCGCTCAGGGAGTTGTAGGCTTGGTCCACATTCCAGTAAAAGGACAGGAGCCAGGCCAGCTCTCGCTCGCTGTTGGGAGCAGGAATGTCCCGGAGGTCATAGATGTCGTTGGAGACCTTGGTATAGCGCAGAATGCCCGCTTTGTCCTCGGCGTTCCGGCTGTAGTAACGTCTTCGGCTCAACTCCACCATTCGCTTTTTGTAATACTGTTCACCGTAGATGTCTTTGGGCAGCCAATCGGACCTAAGGTCCAATACTTCGCGCCCTTGGTGGTCTACGATGGCTACGGCAATATCTGAACCCAATGCGGAGTCGTGTTCGAACTTTACCGCTTCCCGAAGCAGCGCCTCTTGCAACATCATGGTTAGCTCTCTGGGTATCTTCTTGTACAAGGGGCCGCTGGCCTCATCATTGCTGTCTGCCCCCACGCCTCCGGTGTTGAACACGTAATACTCCTGGGGCAAACCGCCTTGTTCCAATTCCTGCAATATGTGGTACATCAAGTTGGCGTTGTCGTCCTCCAACCCGATGATGAAAGGGTCGGAGAAGTATTCCACGTAAGGTCTGCCTATGGCGCCGACGGCCGCCCCCATCTGTACGGCTTCCCCGTACATCAATATCCGGATGTACTGATTCAGTGTAATCCGCCTCAGTGGGGGTATGATTGTATTCTGCCGCATCACTGCTTGCCAGAACACCCGGTCGGTGTTCTCCATAGGCACGTGAACGGAGTCGGTCTGCCGCCCGTCGGTGATGGCTTCGATCAGGTGTCGGGCCCCCTTTCTGGCGATGAGTCGAGAGCGGGATAAAGTTACTCGCATATTGCGTACCGGGTTGGAGAGAAAATTGGGCGTCCCAACGCCTTCATCCAGGTTGAGCGGCACATTTTCCAGGACCTCTTCAGTGTTAGGGGCCTCGTCGGTGCCCCGGATCGCTTCGAAGGTGATTGGGTCCTCTTCCGCATCGAGGCCGAAGGGCATGGCGTAGAAATTGTTTTCCGTGCCGTCGATGCCATAAGGGATAGTGACCACATTCCCTTGCCGCGTGGTCTCAATGGGTTGCGCCAAGGGTTGAAGCAGCACTATGTCGTCGTTCATGGGATAGACCCCTTCTTCGGGGTCTTGGGCCAAGCCCAGATGCCGGCTCAACTCGCTGTTGGCCAGTTCGATCATAATGGTCAGGGTGCTCTTGCCGTGGAGGGAGGGGCCTATGGTCACCATCGCAGTGTTTTTGACCGCCCCGGCGAGAGTCTTGACCCGGGCCATGCTCAGGGCGGCCTGGACCGCCAACCCGTCTATCCGTTTCACCAAGAACATGGCGATGGACAGCGGCCCCATCTTGTGTTCGCCGACATAGTCGAACCCCAAGTGGAGAGACAAACCCTTGGTGGGGGCCTTGAATACTAATTTGGTTATGCCGGCAGCCCTGACACGGTTCTTCAGGTCTTCCGGTAGGCCTAGGTCGTCAAGCCAGTGGGGAATTGAGACCTCAAGGATGTTTGGTTCTTGGCGGCGTTGGTCTCTGGGTAGGTCGAATGTAAGCTGGCGCCACATGAGAGGTATCTGAAGATAACGGACTCCGAACAGGAGTTGTCGAGCGTGGAAGGAGCGTCCCGGGGCATCCGCGACCTGTCTGTCTGACTGGATGATAGTCTCTCCCGACTCGAACTGCCGCTCCATGTAGCTGTTGATATACCTAAAGACCTCGGCAAATAGGGCCTGATTCTCCTCGCTGAAAGCCAGTGCGTCCCGGTTCTTGGTGAATCCATCGACGAAATATTGGGTGAGATCGGGCCGGCGGACCACTCCTAGCTGGCTGAAGCAGCCCAATCCTCCGGTATCCAAGCGAACGGCCACATCAGGCCAAGCCCGCGCCGCCGCCTTTCCCGCGGCATTGGCCGCCTCGGCCTCCTGGCTGACCGCCTTGGCCTCCGCCAACAGCCGTTCCTGCTCGGCAAGGGGCAAATCTTGCAGGATTCGCATCTGGCTGATGAGCCAGTCGTTGGAGGGGTTATAGAGCCGGCTGGTTGGTTGGTGACCCTTTTTCGCGAGGGCGACCAACTGGTCCAGTTCCTTTTCAAATGCGGGAACGATAGCAGGCCCAGTCAAGGGAGATGCCGGTTCTTGCGGGCCTTGCAGAGTCATGGTTTGGTCTCCGGGGCGAATGGCTCTGTACACAGGCCGCCACGTTGTTGTGACGCCCAGCGTATGCTACATGGTTGCCGCAGCCAAGTCAAAGGCTTCTACTGTAAGTGTTCAGAGTTGGTAAGCGTACTGACAGGGAACCGCTCATCCTGAGCGCAGCGCAGCGGAGTCGAAGGACCGATTCCCCTCAAATCTGAACAGTCACCTTCTACTCTCAGGGCCTTTTCATTCTCGAAAATGTCATTCTGAGCCGTAGGCGAAGAATCTAAACTTTCAGCAAGAACCTGGTCCGAGTACCTAAGAAAGAGAATGCAGTCAAGAGCTTTAGACCCCTCGCTGAGTTTATCTTGAGCCTAGTCGAAAGGCTCAGGGTGACATGGCAGAGTGGCTCAGAGCCTGCCCCGGCGTAGGCCGGGGGTGACAATGAGAGACTTTGGAAAAGCCCTGCTTCTACTCTCAGGGCAATCGCGTTTTACGGATAACGCGTATGGTTGGGAGCCGGGCGCGAAGCAATTTTGTCGGGTCGGCTTTAAATGCGATTGCCCTGACTGATGGCTTGCTCAGGTTGCGGATTGCGTCGGCAGCCTGTATTCTACTGACGGCGGACTGGCCACACCCTATATCGTATAATACCAACAGCCTGCGGCGGGCGGATATAGCCGTTGGATTACTATTCAGCCAATCCAGTGTCCAAGGAGTTCTTCTTTGATAGCTCGGTCCAAGTCGGCCAGCCTTCGACGCAGTCAATGATCCGCCTCATATCTAGCCTAAGGAAAGGACCGAAATGAGCGGGCTCCGTATACTGTCCTGGAACGTCAACGGTCTCAGAGCCGCTCACCGGAAGGGATTTCCCCAGTGGTTCGCTGATGAGAGTCCCGACATCCTTTGCCTCCAAGAAACCAAGATCTCCGAAGACCAATTGTCGGCAAACTTCCGGCAAGTAGAAGGATACGATTCCTATTTCTCTTGCGCCGAGAGGAAGGGGTACAGTGGCGTAGCAATATACACCAAGGCTCCGCCGCTGCGAGTGGAGTCGTCGTTCAATGTGGATGCGCTGGCCAAGGAAGGCCGGGTCCTCCGCGCCGACTACAGCCGGTTTGCTTTGCTCAATGTGTACTTCCCCAACGGCAGGTCTTCGGCAGAGCGGCTCAAGTACAAAATGGACTTCTACGATGCTTTCCTTGAGTTTGCGGACAAGATCGTGCAAGAGGGCCAAAACGTCGTGATTTGCGGCGATGTGAATACTGCCCACAAAGAAATTGACCTAGCGAGACCCAAGGCCAACGAAAACACCTCCGGCTTTCTGCAAGAGGAACGGGCCTGGATCGACCAGCTTCTGAATCACGGGTATGTAGACACCCTCCGTATGTTCAATCAAGAACCGGAGCAATACACTTATTGGGACCAGATGAGCCGGGCCCGGGAACGAAACGTAGGCTGGAGAATCGATTACTTTTTCGTCAACCAAGGATTCGCCGGTAATGTAAAGGCTGCCTTTATTCTTTCCGACGTCATGGGCTCGGACCATTGTCCGGTGGGAATAGAAATCGAATGAAAGACCAAGTAGAGGTTTTCTTTCACTCCCAGCAACCCTATACCCATGTAACCGATGAAAACCTGGCGGGGTACGACTCGGGGCGGTTGGACTTTCCCAACACCTATTTCGATCCTGAGAAAGCCCATTCTTTATACAATCAATACCATGAGCAGTACGCCTTCGCGGACGAGGTGGGCATCGATGGGATCATGACCAACGAGCACCACGCGTCTTACTGGAACATGAAGCCCTCAGCCAACCTGGACGCCGCCGTCATTAGCAAGATCACCAAAAGGGCCCGCATCGCCATCCTGGGCAACATCATACCCATCACCGACCCGGTCAGGACAGCGGAGGAGTTGGCCATGGTGGACTGCTACTCCGGAGGGAGATTGATCTCCGGGTTCGTGCGCGGCGGTGCGGTGGAGACCCTCCAAGCCGGCCTGGACCCCACCGAAAACCGGGAGAGATTCGAAGAGGCCCACGATCTGATCATCAAGTGTTGGACTACCCCCGGCCCCTTTCGCTACGAAGGAAAGTACTACCATTATCGTGTAGTGAATCCTTGGGTGCTGCCGATGCAGAAGCCCCACCCTCCCGTCTGGTTCCCTGGCGGCAGCAGCCCGGAAAGCGTGATATGGGCGGCGCGCCACGGCTATGCTTACATCAATTTGGGAGCGTTGATCGACCTTACCACGGAATTGAAGCAGGTCTACATCGACACGGCCCACGAAGTGGGCTTTACCCCTGGGTCGGAGCACTTCGGCTATCAGATTCGGGCCTTGGTGGCGGATACCGACCAGCGGGCCCAAGAGATCGGCCGTGGCTTCTTGTGGACCCAGGGCCATCGAATGCGGGGGCCATCGGAACACGTCGACCCTCCCGGCTATCAATCACGTATCGCCAGCGGCATGGCTGCCCGGAGAGTTGGCGGAGGTGGAGGTCCGGTGACCAGCTACGAGAAGCTACAGGACATCAACGCTATTGTGGTGGGTAGTCCGGAAACCGTAACCAGAAAACTGGCCGCCACTGTGGAAAAGCTCAGCCCAGGCTACCTTATTTTGATCGGCAGTGACGGAAATTTGCCCCATAAGGACGTGATGCGCTCGATAGAGCTTTTGGGCACTGAGGTAGTGCCAGCGTTGCACGAGATACCGCTGCTGCCCTTTGAAAAGAGCTAAAAGAGGAGAAGAGCTAAGCTTACGAGACGAGACTTCTCTTATGACTTGGCCTGAACCCGGATTCAGGTCCAACCAAGTGATTCCTCCGCTCCGGGGCGGTGAAGCACGACCTTCGCGGCCGAAGGCGGATAACTTTAGCTAGGAGCAAGAGATGGTAGTGGCGCCCGATGTTGTGCAAATGGACCCTGCGGCTCTTCAAAGGGTAGAGAATCTTTTCCGGGAACAGATAGAACAGGGTGAACACCCGGGAGCCGTTCTGGCGGTATACCGGCACGGTAAACAGGCCCTGGACCTGTACGGCGGCTTGGCCGACCGTGAATCGGACAAACCAGTGGCCCACGACACAATGTTCGTCCTTTACTCTTCCACCAAGCCACTGGCCGCGGCCTGTCTCTACCGACTGTGGGAGTGTGGCAAGCTGGCATGGGACGATCGTGTTGCTGACCACTGGCCGGGGTTTGCTCACAATGGTAAAGCCGAGATCACCGTGCGCCATATCTTGACCCACCGGGGCGGCTTTCCCGATACGCCCTCGGAACTGTCTTGGGATAAGTGGCAAGACTGGGACTTCGTAGTTCAAGCCATGGAGCGGGCCGCGCCCCTCTACGAGCCTGGCAAGACCATCGCCTATCATCCCCGAAATTTCGGATGGGTGATCGGCGAGCTAGTCCGGCGGATAGACGGCCGCCCAATCCGCCAGTTCCTTCAGGAAGAGATTACCGGCCCTTTAAATATGCTGGATACGTATGTAGGCTTACCGGCATCCTTGGAAGACCGGGTGTCCAAGTTGCACGCCATGGATGACTGCGACCGGCCGGCTATGGTTTCGACCTATAACAATCCCGAAGTACACCTAGCGGTTCATCCAGCGGGAGGCGGTATTGCCACGGCTAGGGACCTGGCCAGGTTCTATGCTATGATGGCTGGCGGCGGTTCTCTGGACGGGGTGCGGATTTTCAATGACGATACGGTAAACGAAGTCACCAGGCTGCAAGTGGAAGGCATGGACCATACCCTGGAGCGGGAGGTGCGCCGCACCCTTGGAATGGTGTTGGCGGACAGCCGTATGGGATCGTCGGAGCAGCTAACCGCCGGATCATTTGGCCACGGCGGCGCCGGCACCTCCGTCGGATGGGCCGACCCCGAATCGGGGCTGGCTATGGCTTATATCACCAACGGCTTTAGGGCGGAGCAGTCCAACATCCAGAGGCTTTCCCGTATTTCACAGGCCGTCCGCGACGCCTGCCGGTGAGCGCATCCAAAATAAGACTATGAAGCGCCTGATTCAACGCCGCTAAGAGATAGCTGAAGTCACAAGCAACCTGAAACTAAAGCCGGCTGGCAGATTATGGCCGGTGGACTTTAAGGAGATTGGAATATGTCGGGTGTCAAGGAAACCTACGCCATCGACCTCAACCTGGACCACATGGAGTTTATTCGCTCCACCCAAGAGAAATATAGAATCGTCGACGAAAGTAAGGTCCTTAGAATTGCGATGGACTATTTGCTTACGACTCCGGACGTACATGATACTGTTTTTGGGAAGCCTCGCTGTCTCCGCTGCGGCAGCTAACACAGTGCCGTCCATCTGACCCAACGTTGTTAGTAAGTGCGCAGAGTTGAGGGGGTTATTCCGGCACTCCAAGCCCGTCACTCCCTCAAGTCTGAACAGTTACCGTTGTTGCGGCGGCGCTCCGGCGGCCGGGTCTACGCCCCGTTTGCCGGGGATGGCATGAAGAATCAAGCCGTGTGTTTGACAGCCTCCAACGCTAAGCGATACCCGTAGACGCCAAACCCGTACACCGAGCCCTTGCAGACCGGTAGGATATTGGACACCACGCCGCGGGCGGTTGGGTTGGAGACATGGACCTCGACGACAGGGAACTTGACCTGGGTGATAGCCGCGCGCAGCGGGCCGGTGCTAGTGGTGTAGCCGGCCGGGTTGATTAGGGCGGCGTCGATGTCCCGGTCGTGGGCATCGTAGAGAGCGTTCACCACTTCGCCTTCAATGTTGGAGTGGAACAACTCTACCTCCAAGCCCAGGCCTTCGGCGTAGCCCCGGATCTGCTCGTTAATTTCTTCCAGAGTGGCGGGGCCAAAGGTCTCCACCTGGGACTTGCCTCGCATATTCATGCCGGCGCCTTGGATTACCAGTACCTTGGTCATTGCCGATCACCTCTCGCAGTTCCTGGGATTCGGATGTGCTTCTTGCCAGCGGCCAAGCGTTTCGTTCCTTAACTGAATGTCAGACCTCCCAACCCTCCAATAGTAACTGTTCAGAGTTGGTAAGCGCACTGACAGGGAACCGCTCATCCTGAGCGCAGCGCAGCGGAGTCGAAGGACCGGTTCCCCTCAAACCTGAACAGTTACCTCCAATATAGGTTGGTATGTGAAGCCGGGCGGGGCGTATTAAGGCGTCAGGGCATGTGCAAAGTCGTCCTCTCTCCCAAAGGGAGAGGGCCAGGGTGAGGGCCGTTCCCGGTGTAGCAGCCATGTTTGGTGTGAAGGCTTCCCCCTCATCCTAACCTTCTCCCCTGGGGAGAAGGGACTTTGCACATGCCCTGATTAAGGCGTCCCTTCTTCCGGTTCGGTCGGCGTTTCCGTCAAGTATCCCGCCAGGAGAATATCCAACTGGACCATCAGCAGTTTGTTCCAGGCCAGCGTTGCGTGCATCGCACTGTCTGGGTCGTTCATTTCTTGCTGGAACAGTTCAGCGAGGGCCGTCTGAATGAAAGAGATGGTCCCCAGCATGTACCTGCTTGGGACCGACCCCAGGTGGGCCCGGTGGGTCGGGGGATGGCTGTGAACGATGCCGGTGGCCAGCAGCCGTATGGGGTAGTCGGCGTCGATCTTGAAATCGATGGAGCCTCGCAGCCAGCGCAGTAGGCTCTGCTTGCGCTGTTCCAGACGGTCCTGGTCAACCTGACCCTCGCCGGTCAAGAGGAACCTCCGCGTCTGAGGAAACTTCAAGAAATGCTCGTAGACCGCGGCAGTCACCTCCTCTCCATGCTTCAAAACCAAAGGCCTTGTAGCCTGCACCACATCCAGCTCGGCCGAGCCCAAACCGACGAACTCCGCCACCTCCTTCATACGCGCCGGCCAGTCCACGATACGGGGCATAGCTCCTCCTAATTCTGCCGCAGCGTCTTGCATGTTGTGCTCCAGCCGGCGCCGCCCTTCCCTGGGCTTTCCCTCCAAGCCAACTGGCTGGGAAGAAGTGGCGATGTGAAGCCAAGATACAAGATATGAAACACCCGGTCCGGCAATCAATCAGAATATAACCCTTACCGCAGAAGCGCACAAGTCGGACGGTCGTGAGACTTGATCTTTGCGTAACTGGTCGCTCAACTTGTCATTCCGACCGGAGGGAGGAATCTAAGGCGTTGGGGCCAGAGTCGTCGCGTCGGTCCAGCTACAGACCCAGTGCTTGCTGACATAGGTTTGAGATTCCTCACGGAGTTTATCCTGAGAGCAGCCGAAGGGCTTCGCTGCGTTCGGAATGACAGGGGTGGGGGTTATGCAAAGGTCTCTGAGACTTATGCCTCTTGACACGTTTATTTTCGGGTAGTTTACTGTTCAATGCCTAGTTATTCGATGTATAGCGGTTTTGCGGTCTGGCAAGGGGCTGGAGTAAAACCGTAATTCGCGGCAGAGAGCGTGGAAATAAACGGCAACAACAGAGTAACCACCTGGGATATAGTACCGGGCTCGCTGCGTCTGCCGTTGATAATCGCTCACCGCGGCGACCTGAGCACAGCGCCGGAAAACACTTTGCCAGCCTTCCACCGGGCTCGGGATGCTGGCGCCGACGGGGTTGAGTTGGATGTCCGAGTCACCAAAGACGGGCAATTGGTGGTGTTCCACGACCGAACTCTCGATCGGACCAGCAACGGACGGGGGCTGGTTAGCAACTTTACCCTGGCGGAGATATGCTCTTTGGACGTAGGCTCCTGGTTTGACCCGGCTTTCAAGGGGGAGGCTGCTCCCACCCTGGATGAGGTCTTCGAGTCTCTACCCCGCGACTATCTCATCAACGTTGAAATGAAAGTGATCATCAATGGGATGAAGCAGATCGCCCATTTGGTGGCTGAAACCATAGCGCGCCACGCGCGCAGGGCCAGCACATTGGTGTCCAGCTTCAACCCCGTGGCCCTATACCACCTTCGCCGGCTGGAACCCCGTATTTCTCGGGGCTACATCTGGTCCAAGAAGCATCCCTACCCCATTCGAGCCCGGTGGTTTAGCTCGCTGGTGCACGCTCAGTGGTACGACCCAGCCAATGATTCCTATAATCTGAAGCTGCATCGGAAGGCTCGACGTCAAGGCCGGCGAGTGCTGGCTTGGGACTTGGATTTCGATTGCGATCTGAAAGCTATGGCCTCTGTCCGTTTGGACGCTGCGGTCACCGACCGAGTGGCTCTGATGGTTGAGCAAAAGCGGGCACTGGACCATCAATTGTCTTAACCGGCCTTTCACCTCTGCTGGCGCGTCGGCCCCCAAGAGCCTAACCTTTAGGCTCGACCATATCGTCTAAAGATATGACGCCCCGTCAACGGGGGACTCCCCAACACTATATTGGGCCACACTTATGAATCGTCGGCGCAATCGCGCTTAATATTTGGTGATGCGGTAAGACCCCCCATCAGCCTTAAAAGTGATACAATATACTCTGGGTACTTCTACGTCACTAAGGATTGATTTAGACGGCCTAACTCCAATCAGTTGGGACGGTTGAAATAAATAATCCGACGATTTGGGTGAGTGGAATAGGCGGGAGATTAATATACGTGATGTCTGGCTGGCATGGTATGAGATGACCGTTGCAGACGATATCAAGGGGCGGCTGGACATTCTGGAAGTTGTCTCCCAGCAGGTCCCTCTACAACGATCGGGCCGCAGTTACAAAGCGAACTGCCCTTTTCATCAGGAAAAGACTCCATCATTTCATGTTTTCCCTGACCGACAGACTTGGCGATGCTTCGGGGCTTGCGCCACTGGTGGAGATGTTTTTTCCTTCGTCATGCGGGCCGGAAACCTGGAGTTCGCCGAGGCGTTGCGGCAACTCGCTCAACAGGCCGGGGTTGCTTTGCCGGACCGCCAGCACCGGTCCGAACAAGGATTTGTCCTCCAGATCAGCGAGGCTGCCCGGACCTACTTTCAGGGGCTTTTGTTCTCCAAGGAAGGCGCAGACGCCAGGGGCTACCTGGAGCGAAGGGGCCTATCTGGAGACGCCATTGAGGCTTTCGAACTGGGGCTTAGCCCACGCGACGGTGAGTCGCTAAAGAACTACTTGGCTAGGGCCGGCTATTCCACCGAACAACTGGCACAGGCCGGAGTGGTCCGCGTTAACGAAAACGGGTGGGCCCGCGACCTGTTCCGAAACCGCTTGATGATTCCCATCAGGAACAGCCGAGGCGAATTGGGCGGCTTCGGCGGGCGGGCTCTCAACGACGCTCCCCCCAAGTACCTGAACTCTCCAAGGACCGCTCTTTTCGATAAAGGTCGCCTTTTATACGGACTGTACTTGGCCAAGGAGGAAGCCCGCGCCAAAGGCTTGGTGGTCGTTGAGGGCTACATGGACGTGATTGCGGCCCACCAGCATGGATTCAAAAATGTGGTTGCCTCGATGGGAACGGCTCTAACCCAGGAACAAGTGGCAGAAATTCGACGCATCACCACCGATGTCACGATGGCCTTGGACCCGGATGCGGCGGGTCAACAAGCTACGCTCCGTAGTCTGGAGTCATCGTGGCAGGTCTTCCAGTCCTCAGTTGCGGGCCGCTCCCAAGGCACTACGTTGTACCAACGGCAGCCGGCGGTGCAGCTTAAAATCGCAGTCTTGCCCGATGGACAAGACCCGGACGACGTTATACAGCGGTCCCCTAGTCACTGGGCCCAGTTGGTTGAGGGAGCGGCGCCTCTAATGGAGTACTTGTTTGACGCTCTCTCGGCTCAAGTCGACCCTTCAACTCCCCAAGGCAAAACGCGAATGGTGGAACTGATGTTCCCGCTGATCGCGGCCGTGGCTGAGCCTGCTCAACAAGACCACTATTTCCAGGCTCTGGCTGAGCGCTTGGGGGTTACCCAAGACACCCTCCGGGCGACCATTGGGAGACCTTCTGCGGCGCGCCGTAGCGGGGTGGGGCCTCAAAAGAGGCGGGCCACGCCGTCTCCCTTCGCCAAGCTGGAGCGAGACCCTTTGGAAGATTACTGCTTAGCGTTGCTGCTTCAACACGATGAACTTGGAGAGGCGGCACAGGAGCTTCGCCAGGAATACTTCCACAGGTTGGAGAACCGGGAGATATTCAATCAATGGGACCGGCGCCAGGACCAGGAAGGTGGGGACAGCCGCGGAGCGCCGGGGGGTGCGTTCCTTCGAGAATGCATCGACGAGGAACTGGCCGGGCATCTGGAAGCACTGCTCCAGAAAGCGTTGCCGCCCTTGGATAAGAGCCGGCGGCTGCCCGCTTTTCAAGACGTTGTACATCGCCTGGAGGAACGTTACTTAAGGGAGTTGAAAACCGAGGAAGGAATCAGATTCGCTGAGACGCCTCCGGACTTGGCCGCAGTGTCTAACCAGGATGTTCTGGAGGTGAATCAACGATTAAAGTCAAATCAGAGTAAGCGTAGCTCGTTGATGTCGGATATTAGGAGCAGAGGTTGATAGGCAGATGGTAAGACGGAGCAACAGCCGAGAACTGAATCCGGAGGACTTTCTGGAAGCGACGGAAGAGCCGGAAGAGCCCGATAAGATCTTGGAAATATTTCGGGGTGTGAAGGAAGCCGCAGAGGATGAACCCATAGAAGGAGGCAATGGCCTGAGCAGGCGGCCTGCCGATGGAGTCGTGGAAGCCGCTGACGAGCAGTGGGAGGATGCCTCCGCCGAGGAAAAGCCTTCCGATCGGAACGGCGCCGCGCCCAGCGAAACTGAAAGCGAGGAACTGGAGTGGGAACCTGAGGCGGAAACCCTGGAAGTGTTGGATGATCCGGTCAGGATGTACCTGCGAGAGATAGGCCGGGTGCGGTTGTTGACCTCTAACGATGAGCGAGTTCTGGCGCGCAAGATTGAAGGCGGCAAACACCTGCGCGCGCTGAAAAAGGAATTTGAGGAGATGGAGGGAAGGCCGGCTAAGGCTTGGGAGGTCGCTCATACCCTGTTAGGACGGTTAGTCGCCGCCTCGCCCCTGCTGGTAGCCCTATGCAAGCAGTTGGATTTGTCCAGCAACCTCACTCTGTCTCAGATATCCGATGACCCAAAGCTACGCGCCGCTATCGATGCCGAGGTGTCTCTGGACTTGCTGGCCGCAGTGGCGGACATCATGGGTGAATACCCGGAAAATGTGTACGGCCGAGTGGTCAACTTGTCCCTGAGCAGTTGGCTGCTTCCTCCCAATGCCATAGACGTGTTGGAAGACTGCACACTGGATGAAATAGACGAAACTTTAAGGCAACCGGGATGCTCGGACCAACTACAGCGTATGGAGCCTTTGTTCCGGGGCTATTTCAGGCGGGTCGACGCCGAAGCCTCCCGCTCCCAGTCTCACCTTACCGAAGCGAACCTCCGATTGGTGGTCAGCGTAGCTAAAAAGTACATTGGGCGGGGGATGGCCCTCTTGGACATGATCCAGGAAGGCAATATCGGTTTGATCCGGGCCGTGGAGAAGTTCGATTATCGTAAAGGCTACAAATTCAGCACCTACGCGACATGGTGGATACGACAGGCCATCACCCGCGCTATCGCCGACCAAGCCAGGACCATTCGCATCCCAGTCCACATGGTCGAGACCATCAACAAGCTGATGCGTCAGCACCGGCGGTTGCTTCAGGAGTATGGCCGGGAGCCCACCGCCGAAGAAATAGGCCTGGCCATGGAGATCGGCCCTGAGAAGGTGGAGGAAATCCTAAAAATCTCACAGGAGCCCGTCTCTCTGGAAACGCCTATAGGTGAGGAAGAGGACTCTCACTTAGGGGACTTCATCGAAGACCGCAACGCGCCGGCGCCGGCCGATGCCGCTTCATTCCAGCTTTTGAAAGAGCAGGTGGACGAAGTACTGCATACCCTGACAGACCGTGAGGCCCGGGTTTTGCAACTTCGGTTTGGCTTGGAAGATGGGCGCAGCCGGACCTTGGAGGAAGTAGGACGGGAGTTCGGGGTTACCCGGGAGCGCATCCGGCAAATAGAAGCCAAAGCCCTACGCAAGCTGCGTCATCCCACCCGGTCCCGCAAGCTAAAGGATTTTCTGGAGTAGCTGTCCTTTTTCCCATCGCCGGACGAAATTCGAGCTTTTACGGTCGGCTTTCCCCTCAGAACTCATCAATAGGGGCTATAGAATAGCTTGTACCTGCCAAAAGTAGGATGCTATACTCGGCTTCAGGTCAATATGGGAGGGGTTTCAGTGGAAGAGACGGTTACACCCAAATGTTTAAGTTGTGATGTCGGGCAGCTTGTGCCATTATCCGACTACGGCGGGCAGGGCGCTTCCGTCCATTACAAGGCATGGGTTTGCACAAATCCGCCTTGCGGCTTCAACATCAAGATCCGCAACGGCGACATCTATTTGAATGAACCAATCACCCCTGGCGGCATGAACGTACCCAGAGCACGTTAGTACCCTCTAAATCATAGCTTTCTTGGTGCTGGTCCCTCTTGGTCCCCGGGTCTGTTGGTGGGTGCTTGTGATGACGGGAAACAGACTTCCTACTCAAGCCAATCACTAAAGATTCGTTGTCTATTTCCTATGCTAAAGAGGTGGCATGGAAGCCGGTTACGATTATTTATTGCTCCGAGGCCGTTTTCAAAGAAAGTCCGCCAAGTTTGCTGGGATATTTTTGCTGGTTTTGGGCGCTCTGCTGCTGGCCTCTGGCGGAGCATACTACGCTTATGCCGCCAAGGCCCGGGCCGGCCTGGATGAATTAAACGTTGCTTTGCCTGCGTCAATCGAGGGAGGGAGCCGGGACGCAGGAGCTTTGGCCGCTCCCGAGCTTGGTCAGGGCTTACCTGATAGCCAAAGTGACTTGGCCTCCGGTACTGCCGGTGCTTTCTCCCCTTCGGGGCGAAACGACGGGCCCAATAAATCCCAGGAACCGGCTAAGTTATTGCCCGCCATATCCCCCGCGTCTATTGGAGGCCGCCGGTTATACCCAGGAGCAGCACTGGCAGCCGGCTATTGGAGCAACCCTTTGGCTTATGAGCCCTCAGCGTATCAAGAGTCGTTGCTCCTACAGGGTTTTACTCCCATAGGTTCGGGCCATCTGCCCCTTGACGGCGTCCAATCCAACGCCACCCGGCTCAGAGTGCCCGCGATTGGTATAGATTCCCTGGTTAAAGAGCTGGAGATATTGGACTTGGGCGGGAGCCGGGCCTACGAAACTCCCGCCAACACAATTGGCCATATCCCCGAAACGGCCAACGCTGGTGAGATAGGAAGTTCATGGTTTTTCGGTCACACTGAAAGCCCGATTCTTGGAGAAGGCTCGGTGTTTTTCAACCTGGGCAAAATACCCGAGAAATTGCGCAATGGCCAGGACGTATTCATCATCACGGATAATGGTGAACAACAGTTCCTGTACCGCGCTACCTCATCCCGGGTGGTCCCCCAAGAGGAAATAGAGTTGTATGATACTGGGGAAGCTACTATTCACCTGGTGTCATGTCTGCCTCGCTGGGTTTACGACCACCGGTTGATCATAACGGGGGAGTTGGTTGCTCAGAAGAGCAACTCTTGAACGACCTCCCGCATTCAACAGGTGCCCAACAGGCGTCGGTCCCGGGGGTGCCCATTTCTTAGCCGCTCAAGTTCCGCCGCTGGCAAACCGTTTCTACTTACCCGTCGAGTCAGAACCGTTGTCTTCGATTCGTTGTATACGCAACTTGCGTAAACGCCGGCCCAGGATGGATACCACCTCGATGTACAGATGGTCGGTGACTACCACGTCGCCCAACTGGGGGATCTTGCCCAGACTGTGATAAACGTATCCGCCGACGGTGTCCACATCGGTGCTGTCGATCCGGATGCCGAGCATTTCCTCCACGTTGTCAGTAGTTACGCCGGCGTCCACCAGCACGGCGCCGTCTGGTAAACGGACTATTTCGGCGTCTCTGGTACGGGAGAATTCGTCCTCGATTTCACCGACGATTTCCTCCAGCACGTCCTCCATGCTAACCAGGCCCTCTGTGCCCCCATACTCATCGACCACTACGGCCATTTGAACGCCTTTGCCTTGCAGTTCCTCCAGAAGACCGTCTATCCGTTTGGTTTCCGGGATAATAAACGCCGGCCGCACCAGGTCACGGGCACTGGCATGGGAGTTTTGACCGGCCATAGCCGCTAGGACATCCCTGGAGTGGATGATGCCCAATATGCTATCGATGGTGTCTTCGTATACCGGCAACCGGCTGTGCCCGCCTTGCACCATCAAATTGCAGACCTGGGCCAGGCTGGCGTCTGCCTCCACAGTCAACATATCCAATCGAGGGACCATGATCTCTCGGGCGGTGGTTACGTCCAAGCGTAATATCGACCGCAGCATCTCGCGGGCATGTTGGTCCAAGCTGATAAGATCGGCCGCAGTGATCGCCGGCTCCTCTCGCTCTGGGAAAGGGTCGCTGAAGGGGTCTGCCGCCCCGTTGTCACCAGCGTCGCCATTGCTCACTGCCGAGAGTCCGCGCTCTCTGGCTCCCGGCGCCAACCGTCCCAGGACCCTCCCCCAACGGGCAGTTGACCTAACCCGGCGGCCCACTGCTGATCCGGCCGTCCGGTCGACGGCAACCAGAAAGATCAGCAGGGCAAGGGCAAGGAAAGAGGCGGGCCACCAACCGAAGACGCCGGTACTGTGGACCAAGGCCAAGCCCGACAGCGCAGCAGCAATCACACAAGCATACTTAAGCCAGGAAACGACAGACTCAGTCCAATGGGCCGTTTTGTTCAACGACACGGTCGCATTGGAAGGGGCGTTGGCATGGTGGGCCAAGCTCAAGTAAGCGAAGAAGAGGAGGAATGCAGCGAAAACCAGGGCTGATGGTAAGCTGTCTGTGTCCAATACCTTACCCCTCCCGGGTCCGGTCGGCCCCAAAACAGGGCTCGAAGGCAGGTGACACAGGAGGTCAGTCGGTGCTTGTCTTCTTTCGCTTAATTCTAGCAGGAACACCAACCGCTAGTCTACCCGGCGGTACATCGTCGGTGACGACGGCCCCGGCGCCGGTGACAGCCGCGGCGCCAACCTTTACTGGAGCCACCAGCATGGTGTCGCAACCTACAAAGGCCCCTGCTTCAATTACTGTGCGGTGTTTATCCTTCCCATCGTAGTTGCAGGTGACCGTGCCCGCGCCCAAGTTGGCGTTTGCGCCGACGGATGCGTCCCCAACGTATCCGAAATGCCCCATCATCACTCCTGATCCGAGCCTGCTCTCCTTGACCTCGGCAAAATTGCCGATATGGACCCCCGACTCCAGGTAAGCTCCGGGGCGCAGGTGGCTAAATGGGCCGATGTCGACGCCGTCTTCCATAGTAGCCTCTTCCAACATAGAAGCGGTAACCCGGCATCCATTGCCAACGGTCGAGTCCCGGATCGACGATCCGGGTCCAATTTGGCAGTCCTCCCCTATTGTGCTCCTGCCCAACAGTATGGTGTTGGGTAAGAGCAGCGTGTCTTGGCCGATGCATACCTCGGCGTCGATGTACGTCGAATCCGGGTCGGTCATGGTGACGCCAGCCAGCATCCATTTTCGGCAAATCCGGCGGCGTAGCGCCCCTTCCACTTGAGCAAGCTGGACACGGTTATTAACCCCCTGCAACTCGGCAGGGTCTTCGACAGCCACCCCCGTAACCTTGTGGCCTGCGGCAGCGCCGATGGCGGCCAACGACGTGATGTACAGCTCGCCGTTACGACCGGGCTCGATTCCTTCCATGTTTTCCCACAGCCAGGGAGCCGAAAAACAGTAGACTCCGCCGTTGATCTCCCCCGGCGAATCCGGGGCTTGATTGCTATCGACCGCCTCTACAATAGCATTGACCTGTCCAGACCCGTCCCGAATTACCCGGCCCCAGTCATTGGACGACGGGACTTGCCCAACCAGAACGGTCATAACGCTGCCCGGGTCTAGGTGGGACGCCTTCAGTCGCTTTACCGAATCATCTCCTACCAGTGGAGAGTCCCCGCCCATTACCAGCAGGTTGCCGGCTTTACTGCCAAGGGCCTCCCGGGCACAGGCCAGGGCGTCGCCGGTCCCTCGAGGCTCCGGTTGCACCGCGTACTCCGCCGCATCCCCCAGCAAGCCTTTAACCCGCGGGCCGTTATCCGGCGACACCACTACAATAATCCGGTCGATTTCCAACCGGCGCAACAGCTCCACCGGATAGCGAATCATCTCCTTCCCGCACACCGGGTGAAGTACTTTGGGGATGCGGGACTTCATTCTTTCGCCAACTCCGGCTGCCAGGATAACTCCGGTCCACTGGACCATGGTGGCACCTCTCAGCAAATCTCCCGATAGTTAATCCGCTTTCTATGCGATGCGATTATAAATGTGATTATATCAGCGGCTCTGGACGGAATGACCCCGGTAGAGTATCTTCTTCTTACGATGGGAATATTCAGCCAGGTTGTCCGCTGGTCTCGGCAGACGATGGATAGGATGAAAACACAGCTTCAAATAATGAGGTGAGCATCATGCGGTTTGGTGCATTTACTATGGTAGCGGATTCTTCGGGTCAAGCCACAACACCCGTGCAGCAGTTGGACAACCTCCGAGAGCAGGCAGCCTTGGCTGAAGAGTTGGGGTATGACGCTATTTGGTTGGGTGAGCATCATTTTGGCCCTTACGAACCGGGCGATATGCCGAATCCTATCCTGCTGGGAGCAGACCTGGCAGCCCGGACTAGCCGGATACGTATCGGTCAGATGGGCAACATTGCGGGATGGTGGCACCCGATCCGGCTGGCTGAAGACTTAGCGATCCTGGACAATTTGACCAAGGGTAGAATCGAAGTGGGTTTTGGCAGAGGCGTATGGCCCTACGAAGGCCCCCAGTTCCATCCTAATGCCGACCCGCGAAAGGATAAAGAGAACACAGAGCTGTTCCGGGAGATTATAGAGGTCGTAAAGAAAGTCTGGACCGAGGAGCACTTCTCCCACCAAGGGCCTAACTTCACTTTTCCAGCGCCCGGGACCGTCTTCTCGCATCCTCTATACCCGTCAAATCCCAAATGGCAGGAAGGCGACCGAGTAGTAAAGCTGCGGGTGACTCCTAAACCCTACCAGAAGCCCTACCCCCCTTTGTGGATGACCGTCTCCACCGACCGCTCCGTCACTACCGCCGCCGAACTGGCATTGACGGCCTGTTACGCCCAGCCTCCGCCTCTCAGGCTGAGACAACGGATGGAGTTGTACGCAAAGATTAGATCGGAGCGGGAGGGGCGGCCCTTCAATCTGGGAGAGGACCAAGCGGTGATGCGCCCCACCTATGTCGCTTCCTCAATGGAGGAGGCCCGGCGTGACGCTGAACAAGGAATCATGTCCGCCTTCCTCTATAACGACCCCTTCCGGGGCAGAGAGGTGTTTACCCACCCTGGTGAAGAGCTTAAACCCGGCACAAAGCTGGACTGGGACTTCCTGGAGCCGCGCAACCTGCTGGTGGGCTCCCCCGGCCAAGTGGCGGAGAAGGTCCACGAGCTTCAAGAAGTATGCCATCTGGAATATCTGCTTGTGGGTTACTCCCACCGTGGAATGCATCAAAAGAAGACCCTTCGCAACCTGGAGCTTTTCGCCACCAAGGTGATGCCCTTGTTCAAAAAACCTGATGAAGCGAAGATGATGCCGGTGGCGGCTTCTTAGCGGGGGCTGGAGGAGGCCTAAATGTCACAACCCCACGAGCTCACAGCTACCGAGGCGGCCCGCCGCATCCGGGATCGGACGCTGTCTCCCGTAGACTTGGTGGAATCCTTGTTAAGCCGCATCGACTCCCTTGAACCTCGATTGAATGCTTGGGTTTACCTGGACCGGGAGGCGGTGATCTCCGAAGCGGAGCAAAAGCGGGCGGACCTAGACAGCGGCGCCGGCAAAGGCCCCCTCCACGGTGTGCCCATCGGGCTCAAGGACATTTACTACACCGCCGGCATTCCCACCACCGCCTGCTCCAAGGTTTACGCGGATTTCGTGCCCACATACGACGCTACCACAGTGACCCTGCTAAAAGGGGCCGGCGCCATCATGCTGGGCAAGACGGTAACCACCGAGTTCGCTTGCATGGACCCGTCGCCAACTATAAACCCCTGGAACGCGGCCCACACTCCGGGAGGGTCCAGCAGCGGTTCCGCGGTGGCGGTGGCCACTGGAATGTGCCCCGCCGCTATGGGTTCCCAGACTGTCGGCTCGGTGTTGCGGCCCGCCTCCTATAACGGGGTGGTTGGTTTCAAGCCCACATACGGACGGGTTAGCCGCTTCGGCGTTATCCCCGTCAGTTGGTCGCTCGACACCATGGGCTGGATGGCCCGCACCGTGGAAGACGCCGGGCTTCTTCTGCAAGTCATGGCGGGCCACGACGCGGAGGACCCGGTTGCTTCCCGCCGTGAAGTGCCTGACTACCTGGCGGCGCTGGAGTCGCCCAAAGCGCCCCGCATCGGCCTGCTCCGGGGGTTCTTCCATGACAACGCTGACCCGGAAACCAGGCAGCATTTAAGCGAGACAGTGGAACGCCTGAGCCGTGCCGGGGCCACTGTGGAGGAACTTCAACTACCGGATAGCATCCACACGGCCATCGAGGACCAACGCACGATTATGAGCGTAGAGGCCGCCAGCTTCCACCAACCAATGTACCAGCGGCAGGCTCAGGACTACCAGCCCAAGTTGCGGGAGATGCTGCGTCTTGGTTTGGAAACCGACGGCGTCAGCTACTCCCGCGCCTTGGAACGCCGCAGGCAATTCATCACCGACATGGAGTTGCTGTCCGAAAAGGCTGACCTGTTGCTGACCCCTTCTACTCCGACGCCTGCGTTGGCCGACTTGACCAACACCGGCAACACTATGTTTCAAGGGCCTTGGACCTCCTGCGGCCTCCCGGCCATAACCGTTCCCTCGGGCCTAGCCGAGTCCGGCCTGCCTTTGGGGATGCAGTTGATAGCCGCCCCTTTCCAGGAGTCCCGGTTGCTGGCGGCGGCCCGCTGGTGCGAAGCCGTCCTGGACCTACACTTGTCGACCCCAATGGACGCTTGAGGGTCCGCGGGCCTCATCACTCATTGCCCAGCGTCAGACCAGTGTGACAACAACCGACCGCTTAGTTCTGATCTCCAAACTGAAAGGAACAAACCCATGCAAGCAAACATCCCATCGGAAGAAGAAGTCCTGGGCTATTTCAAGTCTCTCTCCAACTGGGGGCGTTGGGGCGCCGAAGACCAATTGGGGACGCCCAACCTAATCACCCCGGAGAAGACGAAACGGGCCATCGAAACGGTGAAAGAGGGCGTTCAGGTCAGCCTATCCCGGACCGTCAGTTTTGAGGCCAGCGCAGATGCGCCCAATCCGCCGGTCCACTTTATGGTGGAAAGCGGAGAAGGGTGGGCCAGTGGAGACAAGGTCAGCCCTCGCGCCTATCCCGCTGCCGCCGACTATTTCGGCATGATATTTCATGGAGTCACTGTGACCCACGTGGACAGCTTGGCCCACTTTTTCTGGGAGGGAAAGACCTACAACGGATTTCCGGCCCACTTGGTGTCCACCAGCTTGGGCGCCACCTTCGGCTCGGTGGAAGAAGCAAAAAACGGTATAGTTTCCAGGGGTGTCCTCGTAGACGTGCCGATGGTCCGGAATATCGACTGGGTGGAGCGGGGCGAGGGGGTGATGCCCGAGGACATTCTGGCCGCGGAGGAACGGTGCGGATTCAAGGTTGAAGAGGGCGACATTCTGCTGATACGCACCGGTCAGTTGCATCGCCGGAACGTAGAAGGTCCCGTGGACCGGTCCCACGGCAGTACCGCCTGCCAGGCCGCTTGTCTACCCCTCTTTCACCAGCGGGGCATCGCCGTATTGGGTTCCGACACCGGGAACGACGTCAACCCTCCCCAGTATTCCCGTGTGGCCAGCCCGATACACCAAGTGGGAATTACGGCCATGGGCATCTGGATCCTGGACAACGCCAACCTGGAGGAACTATCGGCAGCCTGCCGGGAACGGGATCGCTGGGAGTTCATGGTGTCTATCGGCCCGCTGCGCCTGCACAACACCACCGGCTCCCCGGTGAACCCCATCGCCATATTCTGAAGGTATGGAGCCAAAGCAACGCCGGGCTGCGGCCAATACGCTTCAACCGGACCATATCCCAACATATCCACTAGAGCGTGGAGAATATACACTGTCGGATGGGCTTGATATAATCCCGCCAGCGGCCTCACCCTACGCAACAGGAGTCCCGTCATGGCCGAAGACCTGTCTGGAATCCTCGAGTCGCCTGAACATATCCTATTGGCCGCCGGCCTTGGGGATACTGAAGGCCCCCTTTGGCATCCTGGGGATTACCTCACTTTTGTTGACCTGAGCGGGAGCCGGCTCCTCCGCTGGGATGAGCAGGATGGGGTCTCGGTGCTGCGGGAAAATACCGGCCAAGGCAACGGCTGTGCACTGGACCGCAACGGCGACTTGATTATGTGTGAGGGTGCGCACAGGAGCGTTACTCGCATGGCCGCAAACGGTTCCGTCACCACTATTGCCGACCGCTGGCAGGGCAATAGGCTGCACCGCCCCAACGACGCGGTGTGCCGCTCCGACGGCAGCATATACTTTACTGACCCATCGTTGCGGGTCCCGCCGGAAGACCGCGAGTACGAGTTTGCTGGAGTGTTTCGGATTGCCCCCGATGGCCAGCTTCATCTGGCTACCGATGGATGCGAGTATCCCAACGGGTTGGCCTTCTCTCCGGACGAGTCGGTCCTGTATGTTGCTATAAGTCGGACCAGCCTTGATTGCTTGCAAGAAGAGGAACGGGGCGAGTACTGCGCCCACCGGAAGATACGCGCCTTCGACGTCTCCGCCGACGGGGCTCTCAGCAACAACCGGGTTTTCGCAGATATGTCCTCCGCGGAGCGGGGGGTGCCCGATGGTATGAAGGTGGATGTCGAAGGCAGGGTCTTTTGCACCGGCTCGGGCGGCATCTGGGTATTCGACCCGGCAGGCAACAAGCTAGGCGTTATCCGGGGGCCCGAGGTGCCTCGCAACATCGCTTTCGGCGGGTCCGACCTTCGCACGGTGTACACCGCTCCGGGCCAGTCCTTGTACAGCTTCCGGGTGAAAACTCCTGGCATTGGAGCTTAGCAAACGCTCCATTAGCCAAGTTCTAGGAGGAAAAGTTGTGACAAGCACCAAGATTGTGGGGACAGGCAAATATACCTACGAAGTCAAGGACGATTGGGCGAAACTGCCCGAAGGATGGGATATGCCCGCGGCGGCAGTAGCCGGTGACTCGCAGGACCGGATTTATTGCTTTAACCGGGACCCGGACCATCCGGTTATCGTCTTCGACCGGGAGGGCAATTTCCTGTCTTCCTGGGGCGGCGGGCTCATCGCCATGGCCCACGCCATCCTGTTAGACCGGGAGGACAACGTCTGGCTGGTGGACCGAGACAATCACCAGATAATGAAGTTTACATCCGATGGCCGCCTCTTGATGACAATAGGGACCAAGGGCTACCGCTCCGATACCGGAGTGGCTCCCGACGACCTGGGCTCAACGGCCTATCAAAGCGTTACCCACGGAGGAGACCCATTTAATATGCCCGCCGGCATCGCTTTGAATTCCCAGGGCGAGGTCTTTATCGCCGACGGCTACGGCAACGCCCGGGTCCATAAATTCTCGCCCGCTGGCGAGCACCTTCTGTCTTGGGGAGAGCCCGGTACCGGTCCCGGCGAATTCAACTTGCCCCACGGTGTCTGGATCGACAGCAAAGAACGGGTACTGGTGGCCGACCGGGAGAATGACCGGGTCCAGGTATTCACTCAAAGCGGTGAGCACCTGGAGACTTGGCCGGTGCAGTTGATCGGCCCCGCCCTCTTTTACGTGGACGACGAAGACGCTGTTTACATTCCGGAGCACAACGGCGGGCTGGTGAGCATTCTAAACCTTGAAGGGGAACGCTTGGCCCAGTGGGGTTCGATGGACCACCGGTCCTGCCACGGCATCTGGGTGGACTCCCATAAAGACCTGTACGTGGTTATGCCCGGCGACTGGGGCCGCACCCGGCGGGTGGTGAAGTTCCTCCGGCAAGGATAAAGGTTGCGGGCCTCCGGCCCAGTTGTTATATTGGTAAGTAGGCCAATTCCTTGGCCTTTATTGGGGCTGTAGCTCAGCTGGGAGAGCGCTTCAATGGCATTGAAGAGGTAGAGGGTTCGAGCCCCTCCAGCTCCACCACAAATATGGAACGTCGTCAGCGCCTTCCCTCTCGTTCGAGTTTGCCTCCCGCAGCTGTAGCAGCTCCTAGAGGACCTCGCGACGTTTCCCACTGAGATGCCGGGTACTGATCCTTATTACTGGCGGGCCTTTAATCCAAGGCCGCTAGTAGAGCCTCACTGTTGTATTGATGGGTATAGGGACTTGAGCTTGATGCGGGCGTCCTCGGTTGTGAAGCGCCAGTCCACCTGAATTACGTCCCGGTTCCGTTGGTCCTGCCATGCGCCTGTTTCCCGTTCCAGGACTTCCTGGCTGGGTATCCGGCGATCCAAGCACTGCCGCGCCAGCACCCCCAGTTCGATCTCGGCCATATTAAGCCAACTCCCGTGCTTCGGGGTGTAATGTATCTCCAGCCGTTGGGCAATGCGCCGTGCCTCCGCCGGCTCGAAAGCCTGGTATAGGGATGCCGGATGATGGGTGTTCAGGTTGTCCATCACCAAGACTATCCGCTCCTTGTCGACATAGTCCTCGTCCACCAGTTTCTTGACCACCCGTGCCCAGTCGGCCTTGGTGCGCCGGTCCGTGACCTCCACCCGCCGCCATCCCTCCAGGGGCGCGAACAGCATGAACAGGTTGCTCACTCCGTTGCGTTGATATTCGTAATCGTATGCCATGGCTGCCCCCGGCCGCGACGGACGGGGTTGGCGGGTCTCCTGCACCAGTTGCTTGCTGGTCTCGTCCAGACACACCAGCACCTCCCCCTCTCCGTAGGGACGGTGATAGACCTCCAACACGTCCTCCATGGCGCACACAAAGTCCGTGCTCCCTTGGGGCGGGAGGCACCAGCATTCTTTCAGCCAAGGCTTGAGTTCGTTTTTTTCAGAGTCCGGCGCACCGTCTCTGTGCTGATGCTATCCACTATCTCCTGCGCCACCAATCCATCGGCCAGCATTTGCAGCGTCCAACTGACCCGTCCCTCCGGCGGTTGAGAGCAGGCCAAGGCTACCAGGTGGGCCTCACCCTGACCATCCAGCTTTTTCTTGCGGCGCTTTAGCTGCTGTTTGCGTCCCAGGGCTGCCTCCAGGCCCTCCTCCACGCACCGGCGGCGCACCCGTTCCACCGTGGCGCTGCCCACCTTCAGGACCCAGGCTATATCCTCGTCCCTCATTGCGCCATCAACCTGGTTCTCATCGCTAAGCAGCAGAATGCGGGCGTGAGTCTGCTTGTAAGCCGCCGCCCAACCCTTGGACACCAATCCCTTCGGTTCCTCCTGTTCCTCCTCCGTAAGTCCCACTCGGTATTTCTTCATCATCACATCCATCCCCGCTTCCCGATTTTCTTTTTTGACTGCTAACCCATCATATCTCACCAGCCATCATTTCAATGATGGTCAGCTACTAAACTAAAGCCAAGGTGAAACCTGCATAGGCATCCGATAAAATCGGGGGAGTTGCATAGGCTACAAGGCGATTAGAAGCGTGGTCGGTGTTGGGTATGGGAGAGATAAGCCGGTTTCTCGAACAGTGGGAAATGGATGTGTCCGGTCTGCGCAGGCGGCTAATTCTGGCTCCGACGCCCCGCGAACGGGAGCGGTGGCACGCTCTCTGGCTGCTAGCCCAGGGTTGGACCGCTTCGGCGGTGGCCGAGGCGCTGGAACGGGATCCTCATAGCATAGGACGGTGGCTTGGCGCCTTCGGCGAAGGCGGTCCTGCGGCCTTGGCCTTCGAGCAGTCCGGGGGTTCCCCCCCCCCCGCCCTGGAAGAGGCGCAGCAGGCGGCGGTGCAGGAACTGCCTGCCAATGTGGATATCGGCCTAGCCAACTGGAACTGGAAAGCTGTCTGGAAGTTTGTCTTGGAACGTTTCGGCATCAGCCTGAGCCGCAGCAGCTGCCTGAACTGGCTGCACCGCCTGGGATTCGTGCTCAAGCGTCCTAAGAAGCGGCTGGTCAAGGCCGATGAAGCGCGGCGAGAGGCCTTCGTGGCAGAGTACGCTGCCCTGGCGTGTGAGGCGCAAGAGACCGGGGAGAAGATCTTCTTCGTTGATGAGGCCCACTTCCGGGCGGACGCTGAGTTGCGGGGTAAGTGGGCGCTGAAGGGAGAGCCGGCCCTGGTGGACTCGACCAGCCCGCGCCGTGGTGAGAAGGCCAGCTACTACTCGGCAGTGTGTCTGGAGACGGGCGAGGTGGAATGGATGGAACTGGAGGGGAACAGCAATAGCGGAACATCCGCAGCCTTCCTGGAGCAGTTGAGAGAGAGGTACGGCGGGCGTCTGAACGTGATCTGGGATAACGCGCCAGCGCACCGTGGCCCGGCGATGCGGTCATACCTGGAGACCCCCGGTCTGAACCTGCGGCTGGTGAATCTGCCGGGGTACAGCCCGGACTTCAACGCCGACGAGGCGGTCTGGAGATGGGTGAGAGAGGAAGCCACCGGGAACCTGTGCCTGGGAACTAAAGCCTTGGTGCAGGAGAGGGTGAGCGGCTTCCTCGCCCGCCTGTCCAGGAGGAAGGATGAGGTCAAACAGCGGTGCCGGACCATCCTGCACTTAAGGGCCGAGAAGCTACTGCAAAACTCCCAACCCGGTTCCCAGCACCACCCAAATGCACATCCCACCTTGGCTTTAGTTTAGGACATCAGGCTGTGCTAAACCTAGTCGCCTTGACCTCCCTCCTCAGTATTGGTTTGGAGGTTAGGATTCATCGGTTAGGCGTCGGTGGGAACGACCTGAGCATAAGCAGCACCCCGCCCTCGGCAATGACCCGCCTCAGGTCGATGGTGGAGCGGGGCTGGCCCAGGATGGAGCACGCTTTCTTTGAGGAAGAGTAGTAGGCCAGGCGGGTCTGCACCGGAGCTAGAGCGTTGGACCGGGTTTCCCGGGTCCAGCCGGTGAGGTCTTGGGTCAACTAGGCCAACACGTAGGAGTCATCCACCCGACGCAGCACTTCCCTCCGGAACTCCAAGTCCGCCAGTAACCGCTGCCCGTCCAGGATGGTCAGCTGGCGGTCCTCCCGGGTGTCCGGGTGGCGGTTGTACTCGTGGAGGCTCTTGACGGCGTGCTCCAGGATGGACTGCATCCGGAGTCCCCACTGGTCCCACAGGCCGCGGGCGATCCGCACCACCGACTCGGTGGTGCGGTCCCTGTCGTGGAAGACCCGGGTGTCCAGCAGGTTGATCCCCGGTATGAGTTCCTCGTCGTCCCTTCCCGCCGCCTTCTCCCGCATCCTGTGCATCACCGTGTTCTGCATCAGGGTGGACTGCCCATCCGGGTGCGGGCCACGTAGAGGTGGTGGCGGCTGTTGGTGTCCGGGGAGAAGCACCGGCGTGGCTTGCCGCCCACCGTATCCCCCATGGGGGCGCTACCGGGGACCCTCCCGGCCGGGGGCAGGACCTTCGCCCCGGAGCGCTGCACCATGTGCAATTGGTCCTCCGGCCCCAGGGGGTGCCGTAGGGTCGCCGTCTCCCGCCCCCAGGACGTTGCGGCTGCGGAGCGTGCCCGTTACCGGGGGCAAGGGCTCGGAATGGGGGCAGCGGGGCGGACCTTGGTCGCCTCGAAGCTGGTCCCGGCGGGGTTGTTGTAGTGGGCGTAGGCTACGGCCACGTTGCGTAGCGGTTCCCTGGCCCGCTGCTCGGTGCCGTGCTCCGGCAGGATGGCGGTGACCTCCAGCTCGGCCTGGCAGGCGATGCTGGAAACCTTCTCCTTGATCAGCAGGGGGTCCTGACCGCCCGCCGGAGGGGGCCTTCTTGATGCGCCGCCAGGCCCAGCCCCGGGAGCACCGCCTTCCAGGTCTCCCCCCTTTACTGCCCATGTATGCGGGCCTTATTTGCTGCCTGCCGTTCCCCTCCTTAATTAGATGACTTGCCTCGTGAGACGATTGACCAGGTAGACCTTGGCATCTGCCAAATTCTTGGCGATGTCCGATACCCGTACTAACCCCTCTTCCTGGGGCTCGGTCCCCCATGCACCATCCCCGCCTTTTTCTATGAATCCCAGTCAAGTGCCGGCTGGCGTCATCACCACCCCTCTGGTTTTGGCCAAACCACTGGACTTCAGGAACGGCGTCCGGGTGTTTTATCTGGGATCCTTTCGGTAAATATCTCAGCGTGATTAGGAAGTAAATGACTGCGGGGTCCTTAGACTGGCGGAGGTGGTTATAGGCGTCGGCCAGAGTTTACTTGACGAATTCATCATCGTCTCTAAGGGCAAAATTCTGGCGTACCGCCTCTTCTAGGGCACTGCGGCGAGTCGTATGCTCCTTGAAGAGCCATTTCATGTACCAGCAGACGGACTGCTTCTTGCTCCTGTCGTCGTTGGAGTAATAGATATGCCTGCGGTCGAACATCGCATACCTGACTCCTGGTCGCATTTCTTCAAACTCTGATAGAGCTTGTGGAGACCATGCGTATGCGCCGGAGGCCCGCCGGCCTCGACTCCCTCCAGCAAGCGATTTTCCTGGCCCTAGCGGAACTCTGGCTATTGGTAACCCGGTGAGGGCTATTAAGTTGTATAACCCAAATCGTCCAAGAACTCCGACGCTGGCTCCACCCCGGTAACTAACAGGTGGTCCCGGGCGCGGGTGCAGGCCACATAGAGCAGGTTTCGCTCGGTGTTGTAAACTTCCTCTAAGTCCGCTTCGTCCGCAATGGATTCCACTCGGGACTGGAGGGGAATAACCTCCGAGTCACAGGCCATTACCGCCACGGCGCGGGACTCCAGACCCTTAGCCAGATGCATGGTGCCTACCGTCAAACAGCCTTCCTCCGCGTCCATGTCTGCATCAAGCACGGAGTGAGGTACGCCGCTTCGTTTAATCGCTGCCACAGCCCGTTCTATCTGGTCCATCGACCGGACAAATACGCTAATCTCGCCGGGTTGCAGGCCCTCGGAGATTCGGGCGGTCAGCCACTCGCTCACTGTGATGGATTCAACCTCTTCGTCGTCCAAGACTTGAATGATCGGCTTTGACCCGTTGAACACCGAGACCGTGCCTTTCCTTTCTTCCAGGTTGCCGTCAACGTCGGAGATTTCCGGGTCCAGGAGACGGTCTGCCTGTGTCCTGATCTGGTGCGAGGTACGGTAGTTTATCCGCAGAGTTTGGGAACGGCCCCGCACGTCAACCCCGAGCTCCTTCCAAGAAAAAGGTTGCTGGAAGATGCGTTGACCCAAGTCGCCGGCAAAAAAGAGGCCATTGGGACGGCCACCGGCGAGGGCGGCTAGAAGTCGCAACTGGGCGACACTCACGTCTTGGGCCTCGTCCACCACTATGAAGTCGAAAGGAGGATGGTCAGTTTGTGAAATGCAGTGGGTCAGTCGCCCGAACATTTCGGCCTTGGTCAATAGCCCCAGCTCTCGCAAGCCCGACTTGACCCGCTGGAAGACCGGCCACACGGTTTTCCGCTGTGCTTCGGACAACCTGCGGTAGCGGCCGATGCGCGCTACGTCACGATAGTCGTCCCAAGTGTCCAACTGCCAGGCGTCCACAACTCGCTCCCACTCCGTCAGGAGAAAGGTCCGGGAGAAATTGGTCCCTTCCTTGCTGGCGGCGTCTTCGACAAGGGCACCAATGGTCTCCTGCCGGGCCAAACGTGGCCTCGTAAAAGCTGAGGCCAACGGCATCCAGGGAGTCCACCACGATTCTTCCGTCTGGCTGCACTTCTTGATGAGTCAGCAGTTCTAGCTTGGCCCTCAGTAGGTTCGCCAGTGCGTCGGAGAAGGTGGTGAGCAGAACACGGGCCTTCGGGTTGGACTTGGCGAGGAATGCCGCCCGGTGGAGGGCCACGACAGTCTTGCCGGTGCCCGCAGAGCCGGAAACCCTGGCTGGCCCGTTGTAGTTACGCTCCACGAGACCTAGCTGAGCCGGATGGAGGAAGATGGTCCACTTCTCCCAGGGATATTCCAGGGCCTCTGCTAACTCTTCGACGTTTCGCATGACGCGGAAACGGCGCAGGGCGTCGGGATGGCTGAAGGGGTCGGCCCCGGAAGGCGCGGGAAGGGACGGTTGCGGTGTCTTGCCGACAGCCAGTTCCAACAGCGACTCGGCCGCCTCGGCTGGCAGGTGGTCGGCGATGTCCAGCACGCTGTCCTCGTTAGCGGCCCTGACATCCCCCAGCCATTCCACCGGCACCCCGTAACCCAGCAGTTGATCGTCCGGCAGGTGGGCAAAGAGCGCCGGCTTTGGCGGCGCTTGGGCCTCGACCTCTACGTACACGGGAACCGCAATCTCCTGGACAACCTCCCGAAGCTCCACCAGTTGGGCGGCGCCGGTGGTTGGATGCCTCTCCAGCCGACGACGCTCGGCCCACTTATAGGCGTCGTCGTGGCGGCCTACGTAGCAGAGAACGACGTTCTCCCCCGCCCGGTGCAGAATGATGCACAGGTCCAAATTCACCCGAACCGACCAGAAGTCGGGGTCTTTCGCGCCAGTGACCCGGTGCAAGCTATGGCCCGGCTGGGCCGGATTGAGTTGCAAGTCAAAGGCGGTAGTCTTGGCCGCCTTCTGCTGCTCGTTGGTGAGGCGGGCCAAACTGGCAGTGAATGTGTCGGCTATGCGGAATTGCATCAATTGCTATGCGGGTTAGCGCCAGTCATTGCCCGGCATGATGCGCAACATGAACTCATCAAACATTGGGACCGTAAAAGCAGTATCGCCGTGGCTGGGACTCCAAATCATTCCTTTAGTGATCAATTGATTTCTGGTCGGGGCCAAGGAGCTTACTTGACGTTTCAGTTCATTGGCAATATCACCGGAACGATGAGGCCCGGCCCCAAGCTCAGCCATCGCCCGTACATACTTCTTTTCCGACGGTGTCAGTCTGTCAAACCTGACGAGGAAAAAGCTCTCATCGAGAGTAGCTACGGCCTGTTTGGAGGCAATTTCCACATTAGAGGTTGTGATAGGCGACGTCTCGGCTACATCCCATACGTGCTTACCCCATTCCTGCAAAAAGTAAGGATAGCATCGCGTCTGATGTACGATGGCGTCCAGAGCGGCAGCGTCGATCTCCACTCCCTCGTCGGCCGCGGGCTTGGCAATAGCCAGCCTCGCATCTTCATCGGACAACGGGCCGATTTCAGGGAACTCGAAAAGCCTCTCGGCGTAGGACTTGGCTTTTCCCATGCGGCCCCGCACTTGGGGCAGACCGGCGCCGAGCAATACTACGGGAAGTTGCCGTTGCGATGTCCGGTGCAATGCAGTGATCAACGCCGCCAGTTCGTCCTCTTTCACGTATTGAAGCTCGTCTATGAAGACCCCTACACAAGTCCCATCTGCCTTGGCGGCTTCGCCGACAACTTCCAACAACTCCTGCAAATCGATTTCCAAGTCCCCGTTGTCCGCCAAGCCGGGTTCGGAGTCGAAGTCCAGAGCCACCTCGATGTCCTGGTACTTCACCTTCAGGGCTCTAACAAATCCCGCAAGCCCCCTGAGCGCACGTTGCGCTAACTGTTTGGCGGCCGCTCTATTCGAGAGTTTCAGCAACGCAATACGCAGTTGAGGCGCCAGAATGGATGGAAGGGAACGGCCTTCAGGCGCTTCTATGCGCAGGGTGCAAATACCCCTGCCCTCGGCGTCTCCCCGAATGCGGTCCAGCAGCACGGTCTTTCCCACGCCCCGCAGGCCGACCATCAAAAGACTCTTGCTGGGGCGTCCAATTCTAGTCCGCTCTAATGCGATGTGCGCGGTGGAACGGATCTCATCGCGGCCAGCAAGTTCGGGTGGTGGAGTTCCCGCGCCCGGCGCGTACGGGTTGCGTATCGGGTCCATAGCACTAATCTATAGCAAAGTTAGCTAAATTACAATAAAACCATAACATGCCTAATTTTGCTATAAATGGGTTTGATAAGGCGCCGTTTACCCCACCCGGAACACCTTCATAACCTCGTCCCCCAAATGGTTGATGACCTTGACGGCAATCCGCCCCGACTCCGGGCGCGGAAAAGGCCGCGACGTGTCGCTGTTCAGGGTGGCCCAAGCGTCCTCGTCGATTTCGGCGCGGAGGGTGGTCTTCAACGACTTGTAGGGGTCGCCGGCGCCTAGGAAGTAGGCGTGGCGGACGAAGAAGCTCTCCTGGTTATAGTCGGTGTCGATGAACCAGCAAGCGATGCCCTCCGGGCCGTCGCTGCGCACCTCGCCGGTGTTGGGGTGGAACACGTCAACGCCATGCACAGTGGCTTGTGTCCAGTGGCCGATGGTCAGTGATAAGGGGAAGTCCGTGCCCTTCAAGTTCTGGACCGTAGCGAGCGTTTCAGCCCGTTGAGCATCCGTCCAACCTCCGATGCCTGAGCCAGCAGCGGATTGACTTGCTCCCTCCCGGTCATCCCCAGGCGTTGCGCCAGCATCAGAAACGTCTCCGTTTCCGCCAGGGAACCGCTGGCTATCCCCAGGAAATGCAGAAACTCTCTCGTCCCGTGACGTTCCGCTCCCTCCGCTATGTTGGCTGCTATCGAGACCGCTGACCGGCGAACCTGTCCGGTCAACCCGAATCTCTCTTCCGGTGGAAATTGCGCGGAGACGCGATAGACCATCTCTGCCAACTCCATTGATTTCCGCCAAACTTCCAAGTCCTGATAGCTCTTTAACGTGCTCAAAATTCGCAACCATCCTCCCACCACTGGTCACTAGCCACTGACCACTGAAATATCCGGTTCCCCGAAGATGACGAACAGGTTGCCGTTGCCGGTGTTCTTCAGCTCGCCAGCCATGTGCAGGTCGGCGTTCATCCGGGCCTTCAGCACCGGGATGCGGCCCAGGCTCTCAAACTCCGTCGTGTGGGCGTCGTAGTTAAAGGCGCAGGCTATCAGCACGTCGAACCCGCACTCGGCCGCCTCCCGTGCCGCCTCCACCAAGTCGGGCCGGGACACCGTGCCAAACTCCGGGCCGATGAAAATTCCGGCAGTGACCAGTGGTTGGTGGTCAGTGTTCAGTTCCTCCCCGGGCCCCTCCAGCGACTGACCACTGATCACTGAATACTGACCACTGGCGCAGACGAACCGCCCCGGCCAAGGGGTCAGGGAGGTGAAGGTTATCCGGTCCTCCTTGTGGGCCTGCTGGACGCCGGAGCGTTTCAGGTTTTCCAGGATGATTTGGCCGAAGTCGTAGCCGGTTTCGTAGCCGTTCTTGGGTTCGGCGATACCGTCGATAACGTCGCCGTTCTCGTCCACTCCCAATACCCGGTGGGGCGAGATGCTCTCCACAGTGAATGGGCCGGCGACGCGGACCTTGCTCCGGTCCTCGTAGGGCTTGTCGTACAGGTACTCGTAGTCGGCCTTGGCAGCGATGGAGGCGTCGATCTCTTTCTGGCGGGCGACGCGCCGGGTCCAGTAGTCAGTGAGCCAGTGTTCGGTGGTCGGTGGCCAGTCGCCGGGACGCTCTCGCGGTATCTCCCACTCCTCCAGTGGCCGGTGGTCAGTGGCTAGTGACCAGCCCTCCGCCTCCTGCCCACTAGCCACTGGCGCCTGGTCACTGTACTGTCCACTAGCCACTGACAACTGGCGTCTGACCGGCGCCAACTCCTCCTCGTACTTCTCCCAGATGACGTCGATCTCGGCGTTGTTGGCGATGGCCCGCAGGGTGATGTGGGGCACCCGATCGTAGACGAACCCCTGCCGGAGGTTGCCGTAGGTGGGCATTTCCGACGGGGCGCGGCGGGAGAGTTCGACTTCCTTCACCTGCCCGTCCCGGCTGTCGGCCAGCAGGTAGTAGGGGTAGCGGGCGCCCATGATGCGGGCGCGGGCCAAGGCCAAAGCGACGCGGGAGGTGTCGATGGTAATCCACCGCCGCCCCCACTGCTCGGCCACGTAGGCGGTGGTGCCGGAGCCACAGGTGGGGTCCAGCACCAGGTCACCGGGGTCGGTTGTCATCAGGATGCAGCGCTGGATGATCTTTTGCGCGGTCTGAACAACGTAAATCTTGTCTTCGGTGAAAGAGCCGGTCAAGGTGTCTGTCCAGAGGTTTCCCACCGGCGTAACAGGAAAATCATCAATGAATCTGATATAGCTCAAGCTATTCCTAGCGTGTCCTAACCGCATAGAACGTGAAAGACGAGCTAATCCAGTGAAGTTGGTCTTCCAAAAACCTCTACCAGGGTGAAAAGTACGGCCCTGGTCGAAGAATTCAAACCCGGTCGTTTGACCTCCGCTTTGAGACGTTAAAGTATCGTGGCGATATATCTTGGCTTCAGATGGAAGATTTGACCTGTTTGAGCGTTGTTCGGTTGTCATAGAGGTTCGGCTGAGGTCTGTCAGTTGCAGCCGAGAGTATTGACCTCCAGCGGTAAAGTCAGTTCCTTTTTCTAAAAACGGTCTCCTAAACTTGAGAGATACTTCGTTCTTCGCGAACCAAAGCAGGTAATCAGAGACTGACGAAAGGTTCTTGTCTGTTTGGCTACTAAACCAATACCAAGGTGGGATGTGCATTTCGGGGTCTTGAAGACAACCAAAAGGACTCCGCAGCTCCTCATTTCACCTTTGGGCCCCTACTGGGTCGCCACTGACAGTGCGGTCTAGCGATATGTACATTTCACCTTGGCTTTAGTTTAGTAGCTGACCATCATTGAAATGATGGCTGGTGAGATATGATGGGTTAGCAGTCAAAAAAGAAAATCGGGAAGCGGGGATGGATGTGATGATGAAGAAATACCGAGTGGGACTTACGGAGGAGGAACAGGAGGAACCGAAGGGATTGGTGTCCAAGGGTTGGGCGGCGGCTTACAAGCAGACTCACGCCCGCATTCTGCTGCTTAGCGATGAGAACCAGGTTGATGGCGCAATGAGGGACGAGGATATAGCCTGGGTCCTGAAGGTGGGCAGCGCCACGGTGGAACGGGTGCGCCGCCGGTGCGTGGAGGAGGGCCTGGAGGCAGCCCTGGGACGCAAACAGCAGCTAAAGCGCCGCAAGAAAAAGCTGGATGGTCAGGGTGAGGCCCACCTGGTAGCCTTGGCCTGCTCTCAACCGCCGGAGGGACGGGTCAGTTGGACGCTGCAAATGCTGGCCGATGGATTGGTGGCGCAGGAGATAGTGGATAGCATCAGCACAGAGACGGTGCGCCGGACTCTGAAAAAAACGAACTCAAGCCTTGGCTGAAAGAATGCTGGTGCCTCCCGCCCCAAGGGAGCGCGGACTTTGTGTGCGCCATGGAGGACGTGTTGGAGGTCTATCACCGTCCCTACGGAGAGGGGGAGGTGCTGGTGTGTCTGGACGAGACCAGCAAGCAACTGGTGCAGGAGACCCGCCAACCCCGTCCGTCGCGGCCGGGGGCAGCCATGGCATACGATTACGAATATCAACGCAACGGAGTGAGCAACCTGTTCATGCTGTTCGCGCCCCTGGAGGGATGGCGGCGGGTGGAGGTCACGGACCGGCGCACCAAGGCCGACTGGGCACGGGTGGTCAAGAAACTGGTGGACGAGGACTATGTCGACAAGGAGCGGATAGTCTTGGTGATGGACAACCTGAACACCCATCATCCGGCATCCCTATACCAGGCTTTCGAGCCGGCGGAGGCACGGCGCATTGCCCAACGGCTGGAGATACATTACACCCCGAAGCACGGGAGTTGGCTTAATATGGCCGAGATCGAACTGGGGGTGCTGGCGCGGCAGTGCTTGGATCGCCGGATACCCAGCCAGGAAGTCCTGGAACGGGAAACAGGCGCATGGCAGGACCAACGGAACCGGGACGTAATTCAGGTGGACTGGCGCTTCACAACCGAGGACGCCCGCATCAAGCTCAAGTCCCTATACCCATCAATACAACAGTGAGGCTCTACTAAACTAAAGCCAAGGTGGGATGTACATTTAAGTGGAGACGATGAACAGCTGGGTTGCGCTGGTGCATCCCGCTCATCCGTACTTGGAGAATGACCCGGCTCCGTAGTTTGACCCCCACCATCTGCGCATTTCATCTTGGCTTCGGTTTAGTCTTTTGAATCGTCAGCAAGGACACAAAATTATCCTCTCCAAACACCTCGTCCATCAGCGCCCGCACCCGGTGAACATTCTCGTCCCCAATTTGTACAAAGATGGAGCCGGAGTCGGCCAGCAGGTCGCGGGCCATGGTTAGGCGGTCGCGCAGGTAGGTCAGATAGGAGTGGATGCCGTCGCGCCAAGTGTCCCGGAAAGCCTTGACCTGCTCCGGCTCGCGGGTGATGTGCTCCCGGTTGCCGTCGCGCACGTCCCGGCTGGTGGTGGACCACTGGAAGTTGGAGTTGAACCGGATGCCGTAGGGCGGGTCGATGTAGATGCACTGCACCTTGCCCTGCAACCCCTCCCGCTCGGAAAGGGAGGCCATCACCTGCAGGCTGTCGCCCAGGATCATGCGGTTCTGCCAGTACCCCTCGTGCTGGTAGAACTCCGTCCGGTCGGCCCCCTCGGGCAGCCCGTTGAAGTCGGCGAACAAGTCCAGTTGCCGGTGGTCAGTGTCCGGTGACCGGTCATTCCCGCGCTTACTGGCCGCTGACCACTGGCTACTGGACACCAGGTCCTCTATGAGGACTTTCGGGTGCACCTTCTCCTGGATGTAGAGGGGCGGCACGCTCACCACTAGGTCGGCCAGGTCCTGCTCGTCCTTGCCCCGCCAGACCAGTTGAGGGTCCAGGTCCAGGTTGCGCCGCTGGTAGGCGGCCCGGATGGGCGAGGCTTCCTCTTTCCGCATAAGCGGCTGGTACTCCGCCGTGGGGATGTTGGTGCGGGTGTCCTGCTCGTGGCGCAGCGTCTCTACGGACTTGCCCGGGGACTTGCCGGCGGCGCTGCGGTTGCGTCTTGCTCTGGGCATATTGGTTTCCTCCTTGCCTATTGGAGATGTTCGGGATAAGCGACTCCCAGTTCTTCAGAAATTTGCGCCAGCCGCCGGTCTCTCGTCCATAGTGATGCGGAGCCGTCGCGTATGACGGATGCGATCAGGTGAGCGTCTATGAAGCTGATGCCGCGCCCCATCAACCGGTTCGTTTCAATTTCTTCGATGACCCTGACATGGGCTACTTCCCCAATTCTGGGAAGAGACTGCAAATGGGCCAAGACCTCTGCCCTATTCCGAATTGTGCCACAGGCAATCTCACCGATGACCAACGGATGGGTCAGAACTTCGCCGGCGCTCAGTCGGTGCAGAAGCTCAGGCACCGGAGCATTAATGTGGTCAATCCAGACGGCGGTATCTACAAGAATCACTGTCGAGGCTCGATTCTACGTCGTGGAGTGTACTGGGCATCAGGGTCGCTGCCGCCTGCGTCAGCCAGCCACTTGGCGGCTTTGGCCCGCACCTCTTTCACACGCCGGTTTATCCATTCCCCGCCTACTTCTGCAATGAGGTATGGGCCGGGACCGAATTGCCCCAAGGCTTTTCTGTGGGCCTCCTCGTAAGAACTGTAGACACCGGCAAGCTTCCTGTCATGCAAGACCACCCAATCACCCCGATGTTGTAGTTCCAGATGTTCCCGTATATGGCCGTAGGCAGCTATGTTCATTTCCAGCGGGTCCATGGCGCCCTCCTCGATCACTAGGAATCAATCAAATGGACTTGCCGATGGCGGCGCGGGTCCTTCCGGGCCTGGGCATTTTACGTACCTCCGGCGGGTCCAAGAAGGGATTGAGCAACTCGGTGCTCGAACTAGCTCGATCCCTTTGCGAATTTCGCCCAGCGTCAGTACGCTCAGAAACAGGTCATCGTCCGAAATGCCAGTGTACCAAGCCATCACGTTCTCGTCGCATCGGTCCCGTTTGCGCAATTCTGAGACGACGCTGGTGTCGAGCAAATACACTAAGAGGGCTCGCCGGGACCGTCATACAGAAATGAAACATCGCGTCCGTAGTCCGGAGGCCGGGTAAGATCGAGGTCGTCAAAGGACGGGCCAGCCACGAGCATCTCCTTGAAGCTGAGTCCTTCGTAACTCTCGGAATCGGAGCCGCTTTGCTGCCGCAATGTGTCTGCAATGAGCGACTGCAAGCCGGCCTCAATGTCGTAAACATCGGTAAATTCGGCAAAGGCCCAGCGTCCGTACTGGCCCAGAGCGTTGACGCCGGGCAGCCAGTAGGCCTCCATCGCGTTCTTCTTTTCCTTGGCGTCCTCGCCCCGGTAGCCCTTGATTTCCACGATAAGGTTCAGAGGACCGTCTTGACCGTCGTCCACCTGAACGATGAAGTCGGGGATATAAGTGCGCGGAGTCGAGCCGTAGAGGTAGGGGACTTCCAAGCCCAGGTTGTGGTTCTTCACGTAGGCTTTCACCAAGGGGTGAGACTCCACCGCCCGGCAAAACTCGGCTTCCCAATCGCTGTCCAGCACCGCCAGGTTGACGTGGCACTTCCGGGAGTCGGTGGTCCAGAGACCGGTCTTGGAAGTGGTGAAGTTAACATGGCGCGTCGAGCCGGTGGGGTTGTAAGAGTCCAGCAGCGCCTTGATGGACCGCTCGCCCTGCTTGCTGGTGATGGCGGAGGTGATGCGGTTGCAGGCCATGTCAGCCAATGACTGGTACATCAACTGGGCCGGGTAGGTCCCGCCCCGGCAGACCAAGCAGGTGTCCAGCCACTGCTTGACCACGTTCCTCAGCTTGCCGAACAGGTGCATCTTGATGTCCTGGTTGGGGTCCCGCCACTTGGTCTCCAACAGCCGCTTGGTCAGGTGCAGCACCAGGCTGGAAGTGCGAAGGTCGCCGGTGTGGACCAGGTTCAGGTCAACGCCTTCGCCAATGATTCCCTCGTTCCTGGTCTGCGTCGGACCCACAAGGTCCGGCGTCAAGTCCAACTTGGAATCTTCGTTGAAGTTGGCAACCAGGTCTTCCTTGGGAGGGTCTTCCCGGTAGCCGGAAACCCGGGGGAAGGTCATCTCCAGGTGGTCCCGCTCCGGGTGCATCGCCCTGACGTGTACCGTCTGGCGCGGCTTGCCCGGGCCGACCACCACCGGCCGGGCAGTGAAATCAAAGGGTATGCCCAGCACGTCGGCGTACTCGACGTTGAACCTGTTCTCTTCGTTCAGGTCATAGGACTGGCGCCGCAGCGCCCGCCCGACCACCTGTTCGCACAGCAGTTGGGTGCCGAAAGCCCGGACCCCCAAGACGTGGGTCACCGTGTTGGCGTCCCAGCCCTCGGTGAGCATGGACACCGATACGACGCAGCGAATTTGCCCGCCCAGCCGCCCCTCTTTGCCGACGGTGTTCATCACTTCCCGCAGCAGTTCCTGCTCCGTGATGCTGTCCGACTCCTCCCGGTTGCCGGAACGTTCTTGACGCTCCCAGCGGAACCGCTCAATCTGCTCCGCTGCGGCCCGGCGGAAATCATCGCTGAGCTTGTCGCCGGACTCCAGTTGTTGGCTGTCGATCAGCAGGGTGCGGGGTATCGAGTAGCGGTTACCGTACTCGTCGAAGTTGCGAAACAGTTCCAGCCGCCCGTTTTGCAGCGAGGTAGAGCCGTCTTCGTTTTCGCGCTCGAAGCCGGAGATAAAGTCATAGACCAGCTTGGAGGTCGAAGTGTTGTTGCAGACCACTATGAAGCAGGGCGGCACCGTCGCCCTGTCCGCTTCCCATTGCTCGTAAGTGGTCCTGTAGTGCCCGTAGAGAGCTTCCAGGGCCGTCTGCAACGTAGTGGGCAAGTTGAGTGGGTCCAGGTTGTCGGCTTTGCCCCGTCCCGCTCTGGGCATGTCCTGGCGAATATGCTCCCACAGGTTGCGGAAGACCGGGACCTGTTCGCCGGGGATGTTGTCGGCCACCGGGACCCGGGGAAGCTTGACGATGCCGCATTCAATGGCGTCCATCAGGGAGAAGTCGCTCACCGTCCAAGGGAACAGGGTGCCCTCGGCGTAACCGGAGCCGCGCAGGAAGAAAGGAGTGGCCGACAGGTCCACCACCTGGTGTACGCCCAGCTTGCGCTTGACCATTTCCAAGCCGGAAATCCACACCCGGGCCTCTTCGTTGTTCCGGTCGGCTTCCTGCCGGTCTTCCCTGGTCAACGGGCCTTCGTAGTCATCACCCGGCTTGCGCCGGTAGCAATGATGTCCCTCGTCGTTCAACACTATTACATTCTTTATGCCCATAAGCTTCGACATGACCCGCTGGACCATCTGGCCTTCGGTTTCCAAGGTTTCCAGAAGACTTCCCGGTCCCTGCAACAGCGCGCGTCCCCCGCTGGAAACTTCAAGGCGCTCACGCTGCCGCAAGGCGTGGTAGTTGGTGATGACTATCTTGGCCCGTTGCAGGTCTTTCAACATGTCGCCGGGGACCAACTCCCGGCTGGCGTAGTAGCTGTCCGGGTCATTGGGCTGGAGCACTCGCAGCCGGTCTTTGATGGTGAGCCCAGGCGTCACCACCAGGAAGCCGCGAGTGAACCTCCGGCTGTTGGGATGCCGGACGGCATTGATGCTCTGCCAAGCAATAATCATGGCCATCACGGTGGTCTTACCGGCGCCGGTGGCTAACTTCAACGCAATCCGAAGCAATTCCGGGTTAGCCTCTTCATTGACATCGGCCAGCCGGTCCAGGACCCTCCTGTCCGCCGCACTGAGCCTGGGCGCAACCTCGGTAAGCCATATCAAGGTTTCTACGGCTTCGACCTGGCAGAAGAATGGGCGGTAATGACTGAAGTTGTACTGCCGCCAATGCAGAAGCAACCGGGCCGTTTCCGGCGTTACCCCCCAGTTGTTCGGACCGGGAATGTTTCTCCACTGGTCAACATGCCGCCGAATCTCGTTCACCGCCGCCGTAACGTCATACTGCTGCTCCTGGGTGGACAGGCCCAATCCCTCGTCGATGACAAACTGCTGCTGTCCGCCCCTTGCCCTTCCCCTCTGCCTGGGCTTGGGAATTGGCGTTACGAATTCGGCCCCTCTCCGGCTTTCTATGATTTGTTGAGTCGGTTGGCCTTCTTCGTCCAACTCCCAGTGTTGAGAGGGATATTCGTATGGCGAGTTGATTATGGGCCGGTCAAAAAACGGGTTTTCCATGATTCGCCTCTTTTGGGGCAGTCATAAGACCACCATTTGAAGGGCCGGATTCCTAAAGCGCCAGTCGTGTCTGGCCGTGGTATTCCTGCAACGAAGGGTAAAGCTGTCCGTCGGTAGCAACGTAAAGGACACTCAGCCGTTCCAGCCTTATCATTAAAGCAGAAATAGTAACCTCAAAGAGATTTCGCAACCTGTACAGGTTGGGCCAACTGGTAAGCTCAACGTCGCTGATGGCGGATTCAACAACCGGGTTGCCTGCCAACTCTTTGGCAATCCGTTGAAGGACGCCTTCGCTGGGAGGTTCGACGCGACCGTTTTCAATCTTGCTCACGCATTGATCCGGGCTCAGGCGGTGCAAGGAAAGGAAGGGCCGCTGGGTTCCCCGTTTCGAGAGGTACTGCAATCGGGACCTCACCCCGTGAAGCACTAGTATGGACCCATGGGGACGTTAAGAACATTGGCAGCCAGGGTTCTTATTTCAAAGGCTCGCGCGGTACACCCAGACCCCTTAAGCTGGTCCGGCACGCTGGGCATGGCCCGTGGGATGAAAGTGTTCGCGCCATTCTGGGGCTCACGAAGATGAACTGGAATAACGATTCCCTGTATGACTCGCTTCCAATTACCCTGGCCTATGCGAGGGTGCTCGCCAGAGTCATGAAGCGAATCCCGGACTTGAGACGTACGCCCTAGCAGTTCCGCTTGGCCCACCACAAACTGGACAAAATCAAGAACCTTTCGTCCTCAGGTTGAGCTTGGCACTCTAGAAAGTTTCAGCAGATCATCGAATCCCAAGCTGAACCCTTTAGGTATCTGATTAGGAATAGGCTTAGATGCCCCTGTCTTATTGAAATTCGCCTTGCTCAATGGTGTCGTCCTAATGCATATTGGGCGATCCAAAAAGAGGAGGCGTACCTCATCGTTCAGAAATCCCTCTTCCTCGGCGCGTTTGCGAAGCATGGACAACCCTTCGGACCATTTTTTGTAGTGCTCGAACTCATGAAAAAGATATCGAGACACCTTTGAATCATCTGAAGGCTTATAGTGTATGACAAGGTCAAGGATCTGATGCCATTGCATGTGGTAGAAGCAGACCCCCTGTTTCGAAAGTGTAACGCGAACTTTTTCTCTCGTCGCAGGTGGTAATTCGACCTGAGTGAGAGCAATGATTGCGCGTGTCGCGTATCGATTCCATAGATTGCATTCAGCTGCATACTTGAGGAGTTGGTGAGCAGTCGGTATAGTGCCACCAATCTTAGCCTCGAGGACGATACGAGTCCCGTCGGCCTCAACTACGATGTCTCTGCGACCGAAACCCGGTTCGGTTACTTCCTGTAAGTGGATGGAGTAGCTACGTTTGAAGGCTTTGGGCAGAGTAATGCTGCAAGACCTGACCAGCTTGGCGCAGAAAATCGGGTCGTGGGCAAGCAAAAATCCCAAGCCAAACGTGAGAGCGTCTTCGTCGCTGCCTGCCAATCGGAACACGCTCTGTACTGGGACGGTCTCACTCTGGTGATTCTTGCCGATGTAAAGTCGTAACATACTGGCAAGTATGACAAGACAGTGTGTCCACGGCAAATGCTGAAGTCAATTCGTAACTGCTCAGATGAGATGCGGTCTTGAAGGTTTCTGGCCGGTGACTGTCGCCGGTAGTCGGCAGGTGATCTTCCGCTTTCCAAAGGGAAGACGCCAGCGATGTATTCCCAGTCGACTATCGCTGGAGGGTTCTTGAAAAGCCCCCCTCTTGAACTGGATGTACCCTACAAGTAACCTCGTCTTGACGCCATTACGGTTTGTCCGTTCGATTACTCCCTGATGCTCAAGGCAGGAGACAGCCATGCTAGAGAGGGCTGCGATTAGTATTGCAGTTCTGATTCCAATAATTCTGCTGGCTTCATTCGCTTGCGGACCGGAGCCTCCAAGGATGTCCTTGCTGGACGCCATAGACCAAGACAACGCCGACGTAGTGCGGGACCACATGGAGTCCGGCACGGACCCCAATGAGACGTTCATTCCGCCGGACTTCCCTGCCGGGGCATCCGCGCTGCACCTGGCAGTCCTGAAGGACAACCAGGAGATAGCAGAGATACTCCTAGACAACGGTGCGGACATCGACATCAGAGCAAGGGATACGTTTCAGGGATCGCCTCTCGAGTGGGCAGCGTTCTTTGGCATCAAGGAGATGGGGGTGTTCTTGGTCGAGTCGGGAGCGGACTTGAACTCGAAGAACGCCTTCGGAACGACTCCCTTGGACGCCACCGCTTCCGACAACTCCTTCATCTCCGAGGAGGACCGGGAAGAGTTCAACGAGAACCGAGCTTTTCTCAGGGAGTGCCTGAGCACCAAGGGCGGCAAGTCCGGCTATCCAAGCATGTCCCTGCTGGAAGCGATAGACCAGGACAACGCGGACGTAGCGCGGGACCACATGGAGTTGGCACGGACCCCAATGAGACGTTCATTCCGCCGGGCTTCCCCGCCGCTGGAGCATCCGCGCTGCACCTGGCGGTCCTGAAGAACAACCAGGAGATCGCCAAGATTCTCCTAGACAACGGCGCGGACATCGACATCAGAGCACGGGATGCGTTCCAGGGATCGCCTCTCGAGTGGGCAGCCTTCTTTAGCATCAAGGAGATGGGAGTGTTCATAGTCGAGTCGGGAGCGGACTTGAACTCGAAGAACGTCTTCGGAACGACTCCCTTGGACGCCACCGCCTCCGACAACCCCTATATCTCCGAGGAAGACCGGGAAGAGTTCAACGAGAACCGGGCTTTTCTCAGGGAGTACCTGAGCACCAAGGGCGGTAAGTCCGGCCAGTAACATCCCAAGTCCGTTTACCAGCGGGCGGCGGGACTCCGATAACCTTCGCCTTATGAAGAGTTGAACCAGAAGCCAACTCCAAGGAGGCATCATGCAATGATAGACATAGTAAAGCGAATTCTGGCAGCCTTTCTCGTGGCGACGTCGATTGCCGTGGCGCTCAACCTCATACTCACGCCGGTGTACCACGACGGGTCCCCGGAGTACTCTATCTGGAAGATTTTGAACTGGTTCATGGCGGTTGCGGTGTTTGTGGCGCTGGTCGCGAGCTACCAGCGAAGATGCGCTCTGGGGAGAGCGAAAGCCAGTGCCCTTGAACACATGCGGACCAGCATGACCTACTACGGAGCCATCGTGCTGACCATGCTGTTCTTCTGGGAGTGGCTCTGGACCTTGAATCCCGACAGCGAGACCGGGGAAGCCGTAACCTCGCACATGGTCTACTTTCCCATCGTGGACTCACTCTTCGTAGTAGTCGGTCTGGCCACAGGCCGGCATCTCTGGAACCACGGCGGCGGCTCGGGGGCGTCCCCGCTAGAATAATGCTATCATATTGTTAGCAATCAATTGGGGGTAGGTTATGGGAACTGTTAATGTGCGACGTTTGGATGATGAAGTCGTTAGACAACTAAAGCGCCGCGCCGCTGAGAACAATCGTTCCCTGGAAAGCGAAGTCCGCCACATTCTAGAACAGGCCGCCCAGGACGACATAGCGGAAAAGGTCAGGACGTTCCGAGCTTTGGCCAAGAGTCTGCGGGAACAAACCGAAGACCAGCCTCAAACCTCCTCGCATGTTTTGATCAGGGAAGACCGCGACAGCGGGCATAGGTCCGCATAATGCGGTTGGTGGTGGACGCCAGTGTCGCCGTCAAGTGGCTTGTCGAGGAGGAATACTCCGGTGCCGCAGACCGCTTGCTTGAAGGGAGTCACGAGCTTTTCGCTCCTCGGCTGATGGCGTCGGAGGTCGGCAATGCGTTGTGGCGAAAAGTCCGCATGGGAGAGATAGAGAGAAGCCGGGCCGGGGTGTTGGCTGCCGCCATTTCCGAGATGGCCGTTAGTTGGGTCGGGGATGAAGGCATATGTGCCGACGCGGTCCGCCTGTCCTTGGCGCTGGACCGTCCGGTATATGACTGCGTTTATCTTGCCCTGGCATATCGGATAGGAGCGACATTGGTAACGGCAGACGCCCGTTTCGTAAATGCGCTGGCGGAAACGGAGCACGGGGGCGCGGTGGTTACCCTGGACAGCATCGTCACGGAATGACCGGTCGGGGTTACAACCGCACCGGTAAAATGGTGTGCTCAACTTCGCATACTGGACATATGAGATGAAGCCAAGAAGCTACAACAGCATGGTTGCAACGGAGGCTCATATCCGATGGTGACTACAATTCGCCCTAATAAAGACGCCCTTTCCAGTGCCATTGACATCTACCGGGACGCCATGCGTCCGTTCGTACTGCACCGTCTGAGACGAGTGCCCGGTGCTACGGTAGAAAGGGCCATCAGCACTGCCCTGGGAGACCGGCGGGTTGATGAGGTGAATCAGAAGTTGCGTCAAGGATACAGGATTGAGGACGTGATTGACGTCAACGATTTCCCGCATCTGGTGCAGAGACATTGGCGTGACGTATTCTCCGAAGTATTCGGCGATGACCGGACCATTCAGAGCGAACTGTGGCTAATCAGCCGGGCGCGGAATCAAGTGTCGCATCCCGGCGCCCAGGATTTGGAAGCCGAGTACGCCAGCGTCCATATCTATCACATCGCCAACGTGTTGGGAAACATCAACACACCGGAACAGAAGAAGGCGGTGGAAGACATCCGGGCACGGCTTGTAGCTCCCGTTTCTGCCAAAGACGACGCCGGACCGAGGGCCGGTGCAGCAGTTCAACCTAATACCGGGAACAACCAGCAACAGGTTGGGGAACAGCCCCGTTCGGTTTCCAATCTCAAGCCTTGGCGGGAGGTAATCCGTCCCAACCAGGACGTTGCTCAGGGCAGCTACCAGCAGGCGGAGTTTGCCGCGGACCTGCAGCAAGTGTATGACGGGCGAGCCGACACGACCCAGTATGGCAACCCCATCGACTTCTACGATCATACTTACATAACCCCTGGCATCCGCACGCTTTTGGTCAACGCTCTGAAACGTTTAGCCGGGAAGGGTGGCGACCCGGTTATTCAGACTAAGACCGGGTTCGGCGGCGGCAAGACCCACAGCCTCATCGCCCTCTACCACCTGGTGCGCAACGCCGGCGCCCTGCTGAACACCCAGGTAGGCGGCGGCTCCCGAGTTGGCGAGGAAATACGCGCCATTTTGGAGGAGGCGGGCTACGACGAACACCCCGACGGCTTGGGCGAAGTGGCCGTGCTGGACGGTGCTTACTTGGCCGTAACCGACCCCACGGTGACCCAGGAAAAGGGCGACCCGCTCAACACTCTCTGGGGTGTCATGGCCTATCAACTGGACGGTCAGAGAGGTTACGACATTATTGGTGAAGCCGCCCGTCAGGGTACTGCTCCGGGAGGTAGGCAGCTAGACGCCCTGTTCGACCACGTTGGGCCTTGCGTCATCTTGATTGATGAACTGTGGCCTACGTCCGCAACGCCGGCCCCACCCAGGACAGCATCTACACCTTCATCCAGGCCTTGACCCAATCAGTTAGGCGAAGCGGCACCGTCTCCTTGGTGATAACCTTACCCCAGAGCCGGGTGGAGGCCGGCGGTGCTGTCGGCGCGGAGGCTCTGGACCGTCTGGGCAGTTTGCTGGAACGTGTGGAAACTGAGGAAGACGACCCGGAGGTGCCGGACCGTCTGGACAGCCTGATGGGCCGCATCGAGGCGGTTTGGGAACCACTGGCGGTCAACGAGGCTTTTGAGGTAGTGCGCCGCCGGCTGTTCGACGAGATTGCCGACCCGGCAGCCAGGGACCAGACCTGCGAAGCATTCGTTAGGATGTATTCCCACGACCGGGCCGAATATCCTCAGGGGGTCACCGAGCGGAACTACCTGGAACGCGTGAAGGCTTGCTACCCAATTCACCCGGAGATATTTGACCGGCTTTATTCCGACTGGTCATCCATACCGGGGTTCCAACGCACCCGGGGCGTCCTACGGATGATGGCCGACTGCGTCAGCCGCCTCTACCTGAGCAGCGACCCCTCTCCGCTGATAATGCCGGGCAACCTGCCATTCAGCGACGAACGGCTGGCTAACGAGTTTAACCGACTGCTGCCCGGCGAGTGGGGTCCCGTCCTGTCGGAAGTGGACAGCGACAATTCCCGGACCGACAACATTGACAGGGCTTCCTAACGCTTTTCCGAGGTCGGGGGAGCGGCCCGGCGCATTGCGCGCACGGTGTTCTTGGGCAGCGCCCGTGGCGGCGCCACTAGGGGCATAGACCCCCGGCAGGTCCATTTGGGAGTTGTTCAGCCAGGACATGGCTACGCCCGTTACAACGAGGCCTTGGCCCGAATGACCGGCGACCTCTATTACTTGTACCACGCGGATGGCAGGTACTACTTCCATGCTGAGGAGAACCTGAATAAGGTCGCCAGCGACCGGGCCAATGTCCTCAGCCAACGAGCCATTGACGACCATATTGCCAAGAAATTGGAGGAGGCGCGGAACCGGAGGGCGGACGTTATTCTCTACACCAACAATTCTGCCGATGTACCCGACACCGACGCCGTGCGGCTGGTCGTGTTGCCCCCCAACCTGTCCCTGCCTACCCGTTCGGCCGATGACGCCACCGCGACGCCGGAAGCCCTGACGCCACCGCGACGCCGGAAGCCCTGAAAATCCTTGAGCAACGGGGCGACTCCCCCAGGTTCCGCCGCAATACTCTCCTATTCCTGACTGCCAAGCGGGACGAGATTCGGAACTTGAGAGCGAGGCCAGAAAATACCTGGCTTGGGACTCCATAATCAACGGTGAGGCCAGAATCTCGAACCTGACCGGCAATCGTCTCGGCCAAGCTAGGGCGGAAACCAGCAACGCCGATAAAAACGTGGCAACTGCCCTGGTACGCGCCTACCGATGGATTTTGCAGCCCTTCCAGCGAGACCCGCAACAGGCCAAGTACGACTTCAGCCAGGCCCAGACCGATGCCCCGGTCACTGGCGAAATCTTCCGCAGCGCCTTCGACAAGTTCGTTGAGGACGAGGCATTGGTGGACAGCATCTCCCCAGCGTCCCTCGCCAGCATGTTGCAGCAATATATTTGGAACCGGAAAGACGCCAGCGAGCGCATCAGCGTCGACGACCTGTGGAACCTGCTCACGACCAACGTTTACCTGCACCGGCTACGTAACCGGGAGGTCCTGGAAAAGTGCATCCGGCATGGAGTGGAGCAGGCGGCCTTCGGGTACGCCGACGGCTACAGTGGGGACAAATACAACGGGTTGCACTACGATGAACCTATGCCCGACCCTGGGCTTGCTATTCGGCAGATTGGACCGGGTTTCTTGGTCCGCCCCGAGGCGGCGGCCCGTCAGAAGGAAGCGGAGAGGAGCGAAACTCCCCCTGCGCTCCCGGCGGAAGTCCCAACCCAGGCCCATACAGTTGAACGCGCTCCGTACAATACTAATACGACCTTGTTCCCGAATGTGCCGCCCCAGCCCGCAGTACATCCCACCCGCCGCATTGTGGCCCGCAAGACCACCGGGGCCAATATATCTCTGGATGACATCAACGCTCTCCGGGAGGAGATTATCCGCAATCTGAGCAACGACGGCGGCGAAATCACTGTGGAAATTACCATCTCTGCCAGCAAGCCCGATGGCTTCTCCGATGGCATCATTCGCTCGGTGCGCGAGAATAGCGCCCAACTCGGCTTGGAGTTTAACGAGTCCGACTCCGCATAGGAAGCACACCGCCAGAATTGACGACTTCCCTGCCCATAAACAGCATGGAACCATATCCCATAACCAAGGAGACCGTCGCCATGACTGCCCCTGAAGCTAAGGAACACCCCAACTGGCAGGACCGGATCGTTAAAGACCCGCAGATACTGGCTGGCAAACTCACGGTGAAAGGCACTCGAATCTCCGTAGAATTGATAACCGACCTGCTGGAAGCCGGCGGTGATGAAGCCGGTATCATCCTGGACTACCCGCATATCACGCCGGAGGACATCGACGCCTGCCGCCGCTACAAGGCCACCGGCGCCAAGCTATCCAACTTCACATGGGCGGACCTGAATGCCTGGATGGACGAGGCCGACCGGGCCCGGGGCCAGTGAGAATACTGGCCGACGAAAATATGCCCGGGCGAGCTGTCGCCTTGCTGCGCGAGGCCGGCCCCTACGGCATAATTCTTTTTCGCATCCACGACTACGAGCCTCGCGATGTAAAGGCTGAATTCATCGCCCGCAGCGCAACTATATGGGATAGCTGGCCGCCCGGCCTCTGGACGGTGCAGATACGACACCAGCCAGGCAATCCTTGATACCTGTCCCGCCGCTGGTCCGTCATCCTGGCCAAGCCGGAATCAGAGTGCCCGGAAAATAGGCTGAAGGAATAATCATGACTACCCAACTTTCCTACCGCAGGAAGCTTATTGAGGTTGACCTGCCCCTGGACGACATCAACCGGGAGTCGGCCAGGGAGAAGTCTATCCGCCACGGACATCCATCCACCCTGCACCTGTGGTGGGCACGCCGTCCTCTGGCAGCCTGCCGCGCCGTGATTTTCGCCAGCATGGTGGACGATCCCATTGACTGCACCGAAGAGTTTCCTGACGAGGAGACACAACGGAGAGAACGGGACCGCCTCCATGAACTCATCAAGCGGCTGGTGGTTTGGGAAAATAGCAACGACGCTAACCTGCTGGCCGAGGCAAGATGGGAAATTGCGCGCTCCGTGGCCCGCTCTCGGGGCGAAACCCCGCTGGACTTGGGTAATCCGGATGCCGTGTTGCGCTACCTGGGAGACAAGGCCCTCCCCATCTACGACCCTTTCTGCGGCGGCGGTTCCATCCCTCTGGAAGCCCAGCGGTTGGGGATGCGGGCGGTGGGAAGCGACCTTAACCCGGTGGCCGTTCTGATTACCAAGGCCCTTATCGAACTCCCGCCCAAATTCGCCAACTGCCCGCCGGTGAACCCCGACGCCGACCCCATGGGCATGACCGTCGGCAAGGGTAAGAAGGCCCAGAAAGTTGCCTGGCGAGGGGCGGCGGGCCTGGCCGATGACATCCGCTACTATGGCCGCCGGATCCAGGGAATGGCCTGTGACCGTATCAGCAACCTTTACCCGAAGGCCAAGCTACCCAATAACGACGAAGCCACGGCCATTGCTTGGCTTTGGGCCCACACTGCCCCCTGCCCTAACCCTGCCTGAGGTGTAGCAATGCCTTTAACCACGACTTTCCAAGCGTCAAAGAAGAGCGGCAATGAGCACTGGATGAAGCCCGTTATTGACCATGTCGCTAAGACCATTTCTTTTGAGGTGCAAAACCATAGCGAAGGTGTACCTGCCAAGGGAACGGTTAATCGCAACGGAGCAACATGCGTCGCCTGCGGAAGCACAGTCCCCCTAGAGTACGTCCGGGAGCAGGCTCGCGCCGGCAATATGGGTGAGCTGATGACCGCCGTTGTCGCCGAAGGGAACAGAAAACGGCTATTCCTGTCACCAACTGATGAGCATATTCGTGCAACCTTACCATCTGAACCTCCTCGGCGACCTAACGGTAGCCTATCCCAACAAGCATCCGACTTTAGGATACAGAGATACGGTTTCATCGAATGGCACCAGCTATTTACAGAGCGGCAATTGTTGGCGTTGACTACCTTCACCAACCTACTAATGGAAGTTGGTGAAATGGTGATGAAATACGGAGGAGATACGAATTACGCCAATGCCGTCCGCACTTACATAGCGTTGGCCATTGGCAAGATAGCGAACGCTAGTTCTAAATTCAACAGATGGCGAAACTCCCTCCACTTTGTGGAGGGAGTTTTCACGCGCCAGGCCATTTAGATGGTATGGGATTTCGCCGAAACAAACCCTTTGTCCGACGCATCTCAGAATTGGATGGGACACATAGAGTGGATAGCCGAAGTTGTGAGAAACCTTACTGTTGGCGTGAACAGTGGGAAATGCTACCAAGCCGACGCATCCACTACCATATATGCTCAAGATGGTCCTGTCATAGTTACCGACCCACCCTACTACGACAACATCAGCTATGCCGACCTATCCGATTTTTTTACGTATGGCTTCGCCCGCTGTTACGAGACATTTACCCAGATTTGCTCGCCGGAATTTCGACACCTAAACAAGAGGAAATGACCGCCATTCACTCCCGGTTCGATAATTCACGTGCGCGTTTCGAGAACTTGCTGAGCAAGACGTTGTCATTGGTAAAGGACCGTTGTAGCCTAGAGTTCCCTTCATCGATTTTCTACGCATACAAGCAACATGACGAACAACGAGAGGGAAGAACGTCCACTGGCTGGGAAACCATGTTAACAGCACTGGTGAACGCTGGATTCCAGCTAGTCGGAACGTGGCCGATGCGAACGGAATGAGCCAATCGGCCACGCTCCATAGATTCCAACTCTCTTGCATCTTCAGTGGTTCTAGTTTGCCGCCCCCGCCCGGAGGACGCACAAACCGCAACACGACGCCAATTCTTGGACGCGCTGGAAACGGAGTTGCCGAAAGCTCTAGACCAGCTTACCCATGAAGGCCACATCCCCACGGTGGACTTGGCCCAGGCCGCCATCGGACCAGGGATGCAGGTCTATTCCCGTTACCGCCGGGTGGAGACCATCAGCGGGGAGCGGGTGACAGTGCGGGATGCACTGGCGGCCATCAACCGGGTCATCGCCGAGTACGACGAGCGGCAGCAGGGCGACCTGGACTCCCAGACCCGGTTCTGCCTCGATTGGCTTAGGGAACACGACTTCAACGAAGGCAGTTACGACCAGGGGGAGGTTCTGGCCCGGGCCAAGAACGTGTCGGTAGAAGAGCTACGCGACGGCAGCGGCTTGTTGACCGCCACCGCAGGCGTAGTGAAGCTTCTCCCCTTGGAAGAATACGGACCCGACCGCCGTCTCCGGCTGGGGGAAATGACGGCGTGGGAGGGCGCTTTCCGCATAGCCTACCACCTGACTTTGGAAGGCCAAGGCGGGAGCGGCACCGAGGGTGCGGCAGAAGTGTATCGGGCGATGGGCAGCAATGCCGAGTCGGTGGAGCGACTGGCCCGCATTCTCTATAACCACTACGACCGCAAGGGCGACTCCCGCAACTCGGTAATGTTCAACAACCTGGTCACCGAGTGGCCCACGATTCAGGCCAAAGCGCAGCAGTCTGAACAGGGCAGGATGAATGTCTAGCCATGACGGAGGCTCAAGACAGCCAGACCACGCCCTTCGGTTTGAAGTACCAACTGGAGCGGGAACTGCGTCACTTCACCCTCGACTCCGTTCGCGGCCTGCCTAGGGACCGCACCGGGGTTTACGCCTTGTGGCTCCCCTCGGAAATCGGGGCTGGGTACGAGTGTATCTACGTGGGTATGTCCCACGCCTGCGTCCGGCAGCGGCTGCTGCAACACCTTCAAAATGAGACCAACCCCGAATTAGCTCGCCAGCTACGTCTGTTTCCTGACATCGTAATGTTCTCGGCGTCCTTCACCCAGGGCCTCCAAGAGACCTTGGATTTGGAAACCGCCATCATACAAGCCTGGCAACCTGCTACGAACCGCAACAAGCTGGGATAAGGCTTATTGAAAACCCTGTGCCAGCTTACTTGATTCCCTTAGGGGGGTGTAGCCGCTCCGGTCAGGGAACCGGCTCTCCGGACAGTTCCAGGTTGCAACTCATTGCCGCGCTGAATAGCGCGATAGGAGGGCCCGCGTCGGGTTGCATGAGCGCCGCCAGTCCTTCCGCTCCGCCCAACTCTTCCATCAAGCATTGCAAGCCCTCGAGGTCTCCCGGGCTCATTCCAAGGGCGGGGCTGGCGGCCTGAAATTCCTCCTCATTCAGGCACGAGAGAGCCGAGAAGAAGCCTGCCATCATGCCGGCCTCGGCCTCCGGGTTTTCACCGGACTCGGTCCCGGTAACCATCATTACAGCGGCCAAGTCTATATCCGCGAAGCCGTCGCGAATGCACGCGGAGGACTCGGCGCTCAGCGGCCCGGTCTGCTCCAAGACCGCGGTTAAGAACAACCTGAGCAACGTCTCATGCTCCAAGCATCCAATCATGGTCGCTGCCTCTTCGCCCGTGGCCAGTTCCGGGGTTTCCACCAGCAGCATGAGGCCGTCTGGATCGATATTTTCCGAGAGACATGCCTGCTCGGCATCCGACACTCCAGACATCAACGCCTGGGGGTCTGTAATACTAAGAGGGGCAAGCGTTCCGGACCCGGAAGCCGCTTGCTGGTCACCCTCGTCCACTGGGGGCGTTGCCGTGGGTGTAGGCTCTGGGGTGGAAGTTGGAACGAGCGTAGCCGTGGGGGCCGGCGTCGGCGTTGGGTTGGCGCCAGCAACACCGCCAGCAGGAAAAAGGCTGCGCAGGATAGTAGTTTCAACATGGAAACACCACCTCACCCGAGATTAGAGGGCCTCCTGGCATTGGAAAGAGGCTGACCCGAAACCGATTGTATCTTAGGGCCTCTAGTTCAAACCAGCGGAACACGGACAATTTTCCAGTAGTTCCAGAGAGGTCCGCACTTTTCCGGGAATTTCCTATGGCCTTGCCGAGGGGCGATTCGCGAATCGCCCCTACAAACTCCGCGGTGGTTGAACCCTCTATTTTCATGTTAATGACGGGCTTGGAGCGCCGGAATGAGCTGGACGCCCGCAAGGGGCGTCCCTACGATGGTCACGATGTCGAAATGTAGGGGCAACCCTTGTGGTTGCCCTGTTGCCTGTTGCCCTGGTCGCTTGCTCCGGTATACCCCCGTGGGTATAATCAGCTACATCCTTCCCTAGCGAAGCAGAGAATGGCGGAATTTAGAGTCGGTGTAGACATCGGCGGCACTTTTACCGATGTTGTGTTCCTTGGCCGCGACGGCACCGTGCTGGCCAAAAAAATAGCCAGTACCCCAGATGATTACAGCCGGGCTGTACTTGACGGAGTCCGAGACGGCATCTCCCAGCTCAACATCGGGGCCGAGGCTGTCTCCGAAGTCAGCCACGGCTTCACTGTCGCCACCAACGCCATCATCGAGCAAAAAGGCGCCAAGACGGCCCTGATCACTACCGACGGGTTTCGTGACGTCCTGGAACTGCGCCGCAACCGCGTCCCCCGGCTTTACGATCTTTACTACGAGAAACCTCCCACTCTGGTAAGCCGTCAGTTGCGGCTGGAAGTGCGGGAGCGGCTCAACTACAAGGGAGAGGTGCTGAAGCCGCTGGAAACTTCCGATGTTGAGAGGGCTGTGGACCGGATTATCCGGGAAGGCGTGGAGTCGGTGGCCGTCTGCCTTCTTCACTCTTACGCCAACCCAGACCATGAACGATACATCGGCGAGGTGCTCCGCGACCGGGCGCCAGGAGTGACACTGACCCTCTCCAGCGACCTTCTCCCCGAGATGAAAGAGTACGAGCGCACCAGCACGACGGTGATCAATTGCTACGTCCGTCCCGTGGTGGGGAATTACTTATCCCGCTTGAACCATGGAATGCAGGACTTGGGGATCAAGGTGCCTATAACCGTAATGCAGTCTAACGGGGGACTGGCCACCTCCGGAATTGCTATCGAAAAGCCCGTATATTGCATTGAGTCGGGTCCTGCCGCGGGGGTCGTTGGGGCCTATCACTTGGGCCGGCGTCTCGGCGAAAGCAACCTGATGACCCTTGATATGGGCGGCACTACCGCTAAGGCTTCGATCATCGAAAACGGCGAAATACTGCAGGCCCCGGAATACGAGGTGGGCGGTGGCATCAGCGTGGGGCACCGGCTGCTCCGGGGCTCGGGGCATATACTGAGGGTGCCGGCGATTGATCTGGCGGAGGTTGGGGCTGGCGGGGGCAGTATCGCCTCCGTCGACCGCAGCGGGTCGCTTAGGGTGGGCCCTCAAAGCGCCGGAGCAGTGCCTGGACCCGCTTGCTACCGGCTTGGGGGCAGGGAGGCCACGGTTACCGACGCCGACGTGTTGCTGGGGTACTTGAATCCCCGGCAGCTTCTGGGCGGGGACTTTCCCATAGACCTGGAGTTGGCCCGCGAGGCCGTCTCAAGGGACGTGGCCGGGCCCCTTGGGCTTTCGGAAATAGACGCCGCCCACGGCGTACACCTCTTGGTCAACTCCAATATGGCCCGCGCCCTGAGAGCAGTCTCCAGCGAACGAGGACGGGACCCCAGGCGCTTTGTGCTGTTTTCCTTTGGCGGCAGCGGCCCGGTCCACGTCGCCGGAATAGCCGAGATGCTGGAAATAAACCGCATCGTCGTGCCGCCTTTCCCAGGGGTGTTTAGCTCCTTTGGACTGCTGGTAGCCGACATGGAGCATCATTTCGTTCAGACCTACTTCAAGACCTTCGACGAATTGGACCTAGAGGCACTGGGGAACATCCTGGAAGGGCTTTGGGAGGAAGGGAGGAAGCAACTGCACGCCGAGGGCTTCGATGGACCCTCCCAAGAGATCGTTACCCAGGTGGACATGAAGTACGAGGGGCAATTGTCCGAGCTGACTGTGGTGATGCCCCTAGGAAAGGTCGACCAAAAAAACCTTGCGCTATTGGGAGAGGCTTTTGCCGAGGAACACGAAAAGAGCTTTGGCTATCGGACGGATGCTCCCTATCAACTGGTTAACTTGAGGGTCATCGCCCGGGGCTTGTCCCAAGAGTCGAGAGTCCCGGAGCGGCTGGGCTTCCCCGACGGAACGAGAGGATCGGGCGACTCCCAACGCCGGGTCTATTTCGGACCCGCCAACGGATGGACCGATGCCCCGGTCGTAGACCGCAGCGACCTTGCCGCCAACGCCAGCGCCGGTCCCCTGATTATCGAAGAATACGACTCCACCACCGTGGTCCCGTCAGGATGGCGGGCATCGGTGGACCAGTGGCGGAACATCCTTCTGGAAAAATAGCATTTGCCGACAAGCATCCCCAAGGAGCGCCTCATGCAGCAGACAACCGATCCGGTTACCCGGGAGATCGTTAAAAATGCCCTGATGAGTATCGCCGACACCATGGCCTTGACCGTGGTGCGCACTGCCCGGTCGGCGGTAATAAAGCACGGCATGGACTTTTCCACGGCCATATTCGCCGCCGACGGCCAGCAGGTCGCTCAGGGTCTCACCCTTCCTCCCCACTTGGGGTCCATGGCCCCGGCGCTTGAAGGGGTAATGAAAGCATTCGGTGATGACGTCCACCCGGGAGACGTGTTCGCCAACAATGACCCCTATGAAGGGGCCAGTCACTTGCCGGACATTTTCCTCTTCAAACCCATCTTTGCTTACGATACCTTGATGGGCTGGAGTTGCTGCATCGGTCACCAGACCGACATCGGCGGCCGCGTTGCCGGCGGCAATGCTTGTGACAACATCGAGATTTTCCAAGAGGGGTTGATCCTGCCGCCTTTGAAGCTGTACGACAAAGGGGAGCTAAACCAAGCGGTGTGGCGGATTCTGGAAAAGAACGTGCGGGTGCCGGACAAGGTGCTGGGCGATGTCCGGGCCCTGCTGGCGGCGGTGCGGTTTGGCGAACGGGACCTGCTTCGTTTGGTTGACGACTACGGCCTGGAAGATTTGAAGAGCTACATGACCGACATCTTGGATACCACCGAGCGGCTAACCAGGGCGGAGATAGCGTCCTTGCCCCACGGTGAGTGGGAGTTCACCGACTATATAGACAACGACGGCATCGACCCTCAGCCCATAGCCATTCACGCCAAGCTCAAGATAGACGGGGACGAAGTGTTCGTGGACTTCGAAGGGACTTCGCCCCAAGCCAAGGGATCGATCAACCCCAATTTCGCTTACACCAAGTCAAACGTCTATACTGTGCTGAAATGCGTTATCGACCCGGCCATCCAATCCAACAGCGGCTTCTTCCGGCCATTTAACATAACTGCGCCGGAAGGGTGTTTCGTCAACCCCCAACACCCGGCCCCGGTGGCGGCCCGGGGCATGTCTGGCTTCCGTATATGCAACACCCTCTTTGGGGCCATGGCCCAAGCAATGCCAGGGAAGGTCCCCGCTGCTTGGGGAGGCGGCGAAATTGGCGTCAGCTTCGGTGGGTACCATCCCAATCGAAAAGCCTGGGTCTACCTGGAGTTCAACAACGACGGGCCTCGGGGTGGCGGTCCCTTTAGCGATGGCGCCGACGGGATATCCTCCCCGGCACTGAACATGGCCAACACCCCGGTGGAAAGTATCGAGGCTGATCAGCCGCTTATGATCGAACGCTTCGGCTTGTACCCCGACACCGCCGGGCCTGGCGAATTCCGCGGCGGCTTGGCCCTCACCCGCGACTTCCGCGTCTTGGCTGAAGAAGCCACCTTTCAGTTGCGCTCCGACCGGGCCGACTTCCTGCCCTGGGGGGTGCAAGGCGGCAAGCCCGGCAGCCCCACCAGGAACTACCTCAATCCCGACACCGACATGCAAGTATTGCCCGGCAAGCACTTGATGACTCTGAAAAAGGGAGACTTGTATCGCTTTATCCAGGCAGGGGGAGGGGGATACGGCGACCCCTTGGACCGGGATGTTTATGCGGTCTTGGACGATGTCCAACAGGAAAAACTAAGCGTGGACCACGTGCGCCGGGAATACGGGGTAGTCATAGATCCTGACAAGTTGGAGCTTGACCTGGAAAGCACCGAGCTGCTGCGCGCTGAACTGAGAGAGAAAAATCCCGGCAACGGCGATTAATTTGATTTAGTTGCACTACCCGGCTGCTTCCGACATTCGACGACAGCTCTTTGCCGGGGGCATTATGGACTATGCACTGAAGGAGGAGCAATCATGCGTTTTGACGGCAATGTCAACTACCACATTTTCTCCAAGCCTGAGACCTACCCTGCGGATAAGATAATCGGTGAATGGCGGGAAACCGTTCAGCTTTTCGACGAGGCAGGCTTCACCGCTGTCTGGTTTGGAGAACACCACTTCTCGTATGACGGTAATCTTGGAGCCTGTGTTCCTTCCAACCCCGTGCTCATTGGCACTCACCTAGCGACCCACACCAAGCGGTTAAGGGTCGGACAGAGTGCCTGCATTCTACCCGACTGGCACCCCATCCGGCTGGCTGAAGACCTGGCGATGCTGGACCAGATCACTCAAGGCCGGTTGGACGTAGGAATAGCCCGAGGCACCAACACCAGCGCCAGCCTCCAGTTCAACGTCAACGCAGACAGGCGGGACCAGGATAAGAACTACGCCCTCTTCAAGGAAACGCTGGAGGTCCTAATCAAGGCTTGGACCCAGGACGCCTTCACCCACAAGGGGGAGTTCTACACCTTTCCCCAGCCCGGCTGGAAAGAGCCCGACCCCCGTATCTACGCTGGTGATTCCAGCCACTACGGGCCGGATGGCGAGCTAATCGCCTTGGGGGTCGCCCCCAAGCCCTATCAGAAACCCCACCCGCCTATCTGGCAAGCCGCGGACGCTACGGAGTCCTACGCTTTTGCCGCCGAGAAAGGACACGCCGTCACAGCCGCCTTTCGCACTTTCGAGGGGCTGAGGGAGGCTTGGACCGTATACAAGGAGACGGCCTCCCGAATCCATGGCCGGGACATTCCCATGGGCCAGACCGCAAACGGTCAGACGCTCAACGTGTTGAAGCCGGTCCACATCGCCGAGACTCAGGAGCAAGCGGAGAAAGAGGCCCGGCCTCAGATAAACACCTTTTTCTCATTTGTTACGGGCATCAGGGAAGGATGGGCAAGAAAGGGAATGATTGCGGCCGACGAGGAGCTAACCGACGATGACCTGAACGCCGATTGGTTCGATTTTCTCCAGGAGCGGGAGGTCATCTGGGTCGGCTCACCCGATTACGTTGCCGAAAGGATTCATAAGCTGCGGTCCGAGCTGAATTGCCAGCACCTCATGCTTTGGCCCAACCCCATAGAGTCCTTCGAATCCTCATATCGCGGCCTTGAGCTTTTCGCCGAGCGGGTTATGCCCCGGTTTCAGAAAGAGGAAGCGGCAGTTGCCTAATCCAATATTAAACACAAGGAGGGTCGGACATGGCGTCAGATTATTCTATCCTCATCGGGACCGTGGGCCAGGGCTTGGGGGTTAGCGCCGACGGTGGCGAGAGTTGGACTAAAATCAGGCAACCCATACCTGGGGAATCCAACGTTAGGGCACTGTGCGTATATCCGGACAATACACACCGGGTTCTGGCCGGTTCTGACATGGGGATATTTCGCAGCGAAGACAACGGGGCCACTTGGGAGAAGCTGGACTCCCCTATGGAAGACCTTCAGATCTGGTCGGTTACCGTGGACCCCACCGACCCGGACACCATATTTGCCGGCACCCGGCCCGAGGGTTTCCGCTCAAGAGACGGAGGCAAAACCTGGAGCAAACTGTCTATGGGAGTCAATATGAACTGCCCCATAGGAACTCCCCGGACCACCAACATGATCGTCGACCCCCGGGACCATCGCACCATTTGGGCTGGAATAGAAGTAGACGGGGTATACAAGAGCCTGGATGGCGGCGATAGCTGGGTGCACTTGCCCGACCTGGGCCCCGACCCGTTCCACGGCGATATTCATGGTATGGCCCTTAAGACCGGCGCTGGTTCCTCGGTGTACTGCACCAGTCCCTTCGGTATCGCCACCAGCGAGGACGAAGGCGAAAGTTGGGACTACCATTATTTCCCCAAGTTCAACGAGAATGATGCCCGTTCCTACTGCCGGGGTATGCTCATCAAAGCAGATGCCCCCGATGTCATGTTCGTTGGCAACGGAGATATGATTCCCGGCATGTCCGGCGTGGTGCAACGGACCAAGAACGCCGGACGAAGCTGGGAGCCGGTTTCTTTGCCGGTTGAGCCTAATTCACTGATCTACTGGTTGGGAACACACCCGGAGCGGCCCAACGTGATCGTCGCCGCCAGCCTCTTCGGATACTTGTACGTTAGCGAGGATGGGGGCGACGAGTGGCGCAAGCTGCCAAAGGAGTTCGGAGAAATCCGCACCGTGGCAGTGCTACCTAACTGACCTCTGTTGTCGGGATTCGCGGCGGCCCCGGTTACACTGTGGGCCGCCGTGCCCCTTGAGAACTGACTCGAAACAGCAGGTCCCGCCGGCCATAGTTTTCTAAAGGGCGTCTAACCCGGCCTGGGCGCACTCTTCGTCTTGCTCGCCGGTGGCCCCGCTCCCTGCGATGGAGCCGATTAGCTGACCCTCCCGGAAGATTGGCAACCCGCCTTGGGCAGCCAGCATACGTCCTCCTTGGCCGGCCATAATGGTCTGGATAACGGGCGAGTCCGCTTGAATGGCGCTGCTGGGCCGGCCGAACCCAACCGCAGCAGTGGCCTTGCCTTGGGCAACGGCAGAGCTGATCCAGATGCACCCTTCCATGCGGCCAAAAGCCAGCAGGTGCCCTCCTGCGTCGCATACTGCTATGCTCATGTTGACGTTGAGTTCCTTGGCCTTGCTGATTGCCGCTTGCACCATCCGGTTTGCATCATCAAGAGTAAGCGCCATTTCTTGACCCCCATCGGTTATCGTATTGAGCAACCGAATATTACAACTTCGGCCCCACGCGCACAATCCCGCATTTGGTCACGGCCAAGGCCTTTCGATTCTCCACCCAGGACAGCCACGAGGGCTGCCCCTACACCGGACGGTGTGTTTCCCGGTAGGGGCAACCCTTGTGGTTGCCCGTTGGGTTGCCCCACGGTTTGTCATAGGAATTGAGAATCTAAAGACCCTGGGGGCCAAAGCAACATGGTTGATGCCGTATTGAGGTGCGTTTATAATGCTGTACGCGAAAAGGCATTGGATTCGAATATCGCTGGCCTAAATTCAGCCTGCGCGGCACTATCGGCCCGTCCTACTTGGGCCAATGGGCATGGCGGATGGCTTTGTATTGGAGACATCAAACATACAGCAGTAAAGGGAGGAATAAGCAATGGTTCAGCAGTTAGCCCGGCCCAAAGACAAGGCTGAGATCTACTGGTTTTCCGAGCAGCCATACGGTGCAGTCGGCGACCAAGACCTGGAAAAGTACGTTTCCGGACGCCTTGATTTCCCTAACACCTACTTCGACCCGGAAAAAGCTCATGTGATGTACAACGAGTATCACGAACAGTACGCTCTGGCCGATGAGGTCGGCTTTGACGGCATCATGACCAACGAGCATCACGCTTCATATTGGTGCATGAAGCCCTCGGTTAACCTGGACGCCGCAGTAATAGCTAAGGTGACTAAGAACGCCAAAATTGCCATCTTGGGCAATGTCATCGCAACCACCGACCCCGTCCGCATGGCCGAAGAAATAGCGATGCTGGACTGCTATTCCGGCGGCAGGATAATTTCCGGTTTCGTCAGAGGCACCGCTGCGGAAACCCTGTTGTCGGGCATCCCTCCCACCGAGAACCGGGGCAGGTTCGAGGAGGCTCACGACCTAATCATCAAGTGCTGGACCGAACCGGGCCCCTTCCGGTTCGAAGGAGAGTGGTATCAGTACCGGGTGGTCAACCCCTGGGTAGTGCCGATGCAGAAGCCCCGGCCGGACATTTGGTTCCCCGGGACCGGCAGCCCGGAGAGCGTGGTATGGGCCGCCAAGCACCGCCATCCCTATATGAACCTGGGCGCCTTGGTGGACACCACCAAGTGGCTGAAGCAGGTTTATATCGACACCGCCCGCGACGAAGGCTACCAGGCCGGCCCGGAACACTTCGGTTATTTACTCCGCTGCTTGGTGGCGGATACCGATGAAAAGGCCATTGAGATCGGCCGGGAGTTCATGTGGACCATCGGCCACCGCAACCGCGGTCCCGTCGAGCATAACGATCCTCCCGGATACCAGTCCAGAGCCGCCGTCGCGGTGAAGGCCCAACGCCCTGTTGGCAACGTCGCCGGGGGCGGTGGGCTTGGCGTTGGCTTTAGCTACGAACAGCTACAGGGAGTAAACAACATCATAGTTGGAAACCCTGATACCGTCACCAGAAAGCTGACCGAGATGATCGAAGGACTCAGCCCCGGCTATATCCATATCTACGGCAACGAAGGAGCCATGGAGCACAAGGACGTGATGCGTTCCATTCAGTTGCTGGGTCAAGAGGTCATTCCCGCGTTGCACGAAGTCAAACTTCAACCATACGAGTGAGCAACCTGGTCCGGCCCACGGTCGCACAATGCGTTCAGCCCTTCGCGAGGCAACGAGTATTGAGCCTGGCTGGAGCTTGGATGCACCGGAAAATGTACGCGGGAAGGTGGAGTAACTGATGGTTCAGCAACTGGCCCGGCCCAAGGACAAGGCTGAAATCTACTGGTTTTCCGAGCAACCCTACGGTGCGGTCAACGACCAGGACCTGGAGAAGTACGATTCCGGGCGCTTGGGGTTTCCCAATACCTATTTCGACCCCCAAATAGCGCACCGGCTCTACAACGAGTACCACGAGCAGTATGCGTTGGCGGATGAGGTTGGCTTCGATGGCATCATGACCAATGAGCATCACGCCTCCTATTGGTGCATGAAGGCATCGGTTAACCTGGACGCCGCAGTGATAGCCAAGATCACGAAAAACGTTAAGATCGCAATCTTGGGCAATGTCATCGCGGTCACCGACCCCGTCCGAATCGCTGAGGAAATAGCGATGTTGGACTGCTATTCCGGAGGCAGAATAATTTCCGGTTTCGTTCGGGGCACCGCCGTGGAGACCCTGGCCGCGGGTATTTCTCCCACCGAGAACCGGGGCAGGTTTGAAGAGGCCCACGATCTAATCATCAAGTGCTGGACCGAGCCGGGGCCCTTCCGGTTCGAGGGGGACTGGTACCAGTACCGGGTGGTCAATCCCTGGGTCGTGCCCATGCAGAGACCTAGGCCGGATATTTGGTTCCCCGGAACGGGCAGCCCGGAGAGTGTCGTCTGGGCCGCTAAGCACGGTCATCCGTACATGAACCTGGGCGCTCTGATGGAATTCACCAAATACTTGAAGCAGGTTTACATCGAAACGGCCCAGGAGGAAGGGTACCAGGCGGGACCGGAGCACTTCGGATATTTGCTCCGGTGCCTGGTGGCGGACACCGATGAGAAAGCCATTGAGACCGGCCGGGAGTTCCTTTGGACCGGGGGCCACCGTGACCGTGGCCCGCTGGAGCACAATGACCCGCCTGGGTACCAGTCCAGGGCCTCGGTTGCGGTCAAAGCCCAACGCCCCACTGACAGTGTTGCCGGAGCCGGCGGAGTGGGCCGAGGGTTAAGTTACGAGGGGTTACAGGAGGTAGGCAACATAATAGTCGGGTCTCCTGATACCGTCACAAAGAAGCTCACCGAGGTCATCAACGGCTTGAATCCCGGATATGTGCTTCTGTACGGCAACGAAGGGGCTATGCAACACAAGGATGTGATGCGCTCCATTCAATTGCTGGGCCAAGAGGTGATACCGGCGTTGCACGAAGTCCAGCTACAACCCTACGAAGCAAGCTCGTAGAAGTCCCCTCTCCCGCCAACGATCGATACGAATAGGAGGGGCGGTCAAGGTATTGTCTTGGCCGCCCCTCCTATTTTATTTCCGAGAGGGGGCTCCTTGGCCTCTATGCTCAAGGACTTGAATATCGACAAAAGGGAGTTCTAGTCATGCGATATGCTTACCCCTGCAATATCGTCCGCGACGAAGAAGAGGAGAGAGTGTCGGGGCGGAAAGCCTACAATGCGACTTTCCCCGATGTGTACGGTGCTAATGCTTGCGGTTGGTCTTGGGAAGAGGCCCTGGAGATGGCAGAAGACTGCCTGGGCGTAGCCTTAAGCGGGTATGTCAAGTTCCATGAAGACATCCCTGGCCCAGTTCCTTGGCCGTCGGGCAAGTGTTGATCCCGGTGCCTCTCCTCATAGCGGCCAAGCTGACCCTCTACACTGCCATGCGCGAGCAGCAAATTACCAACGTTGCCCTCGCCGCCAAGTTGGGTCTGTACGAGAGTGCGGTCCGTCGGATTGTCGACCCCATGCATCAGTCTCATATCAGCCAGGTCGAGAAGGCCCTCCACGCTGTTGGACACTCTCTGGTCGTTGAAGATATGGTGGTGGTCTAAATTCAAGACACGGTATGGCGAGCCGGGACCGCTTTCCCATAGTTATCCCCCTTTACGCTATTTTCTTACAACGCATTGCGGATTTCTGAGAAGCGTCTTCGTTTTCGGGGCTCGTCAAAAAGGAGCATGTCTTACCAGCAATGGAACGAGAGAGTGTAGCTAAGGGTTCTTCTTTCGAGTTGCTTGGAAGTCGAGAGACGCGGCGCCTAGTAGGCCCATTGCCGGCTGGCGCGGAAATCCCCGTCTGCTAAGTGTACGTCTCCGGGCTGGTCATAAACTTGCTCCGGCACTCCAAGCCGCAAAAGTAGTGCCACGAACCGTTATGAAACATCCGGGTCCCTTGTCGAGGGTCAACCTCGGAAGCGCCGTGCATGGTCTGGCCCGTCTCGCTGCGCGCTTGAGCCTCGTCGATTTCCTTCCCGCAAACCGGGTCCTTGGCCATCAGTCAAACTCCAAAAAAGTATTTACGCCGCTGGGGCATTTTCAAGACACAGGGGTCAAGGGCATCCCCAAACGTACCCGGCCCGGCTGGTCCAACAGTGCCTCGGCTATTTTGGCCCGGTGCTCGAAACTGGTGCCCAAGCGCATGGACCAAGCCGAGACGCGGCGGAACCACAGGTGAAGGTCGAACTCCATCATGAAACCTATGCCGCCATGGATGGTCTGAGACGATCGGACCACCGCCTCGCACTTTTCGTTGCAGAAGGACTTGGCCTGGGATACTTCGATACCGGCCGGCACGCCCCGATCGATTTTCCAGAGGGCCTCGTAGGTCAAGAGTTGAGCGCCGTCCACCCATAGAGTCATGTCGGCGCAAAGATGCTGGATGGACTGGAAAGAAGCTATAGGCCGGCCGAAAGCCACCCGGTTCTTGGAATATTCGATGGCCATCTCGGCGTCTTTCCTGGTTGCGCCCACCATTTGGGCGCAGAGCAGGACAGTGGACCTTTCCAACATCCACTGGGCGATGGGCCAGCCCTGGTTTAGCCCGCCTATCAGATTGGCCCTCGGCACTCTGACGTTGTCGAAGGTCACCCGGCATTGCTTGTCCTTGGCCAGAGTAGTCAAGACGTTGTAGGATATCCCGGTGCTGCCGGTGTCCACCAGCAACAGCGAAAGGCCTTCATTGTCTGAAGAGGCCTGGTTGGTGCGGCAGACTACCAGGCACTTTTGGGCGATGTTAAAGCTGTCCACGAACATTTTGGAACCGGTTAGAACCAAATGGTCCCCGTCCGCCGCGGCCTCGGCTTTAATCCCTTCGGGAACAAACCTGGGATCAGCCTCGGTGAACGCCCAAGTTAAGATCAAGTCCCCTTGACTCACTGCCGGCAAAATCTCCTGGCGCTGCTGTTCCGTTCCATACTTGGCAATGGCCAAGGCTGCGGTCATCGTGCTGTGAAAAGGCACTGGAGCAATGGCCCGGCCCGCCTCTTCCATGATGATGGCCAAGTAGGTTAAAGGCATCCCCTGCCCACCGTACTTTTCGGGAAGAGCCAAGCCAAACCAGCCCAGCTCCGCCATTTTCTTCCAGAGAGCGGGAGGGTATCCCAGTTCATCGGCCTCCATGGCCCGGGCAAGACCGGGCGGACACTCCGATTCCAAGAACTCCCTGGCTAGGTTTTTCAGCATCTGTTCTTCTTCAGATGGCAGTACATCCATGACGGTTCCTCGAATCAATTAACCTCGGGGCATACCCAAGCCGCGACGAGCCATTTGGTCCCGCATGACTTGGACACTGCCGTGGTTGATCCCCGACTGAAAAGAGCCCATTACATTGTGGGCGAACAGCCCGTCTTCAATCGCTCCCTCGGAGCCATTCAAAAGCTGGGCGTACGGCCCCAGAATCTGGGTTATGGTTTCGGTGGTCCTGACCCCGTGTTCCGGGGCCCAGACCTTTTCCGCTGAGCCTTCGTAGGTGAAGTTTCCTCCTTTTTCCACCAAGGACATGCTGCGCATGGTCATCAGGCGGCAGACCTGGGCCTCGATCCAAAGCTCGGCCAGCCGGTCCCGGATGGCCGGATCGTCGGCCAAGGAACGGCCGTCAACCTCGTTGTCTTTGATCCAGTTGATAATGTCCTCGTCCCTGCGCACGGAAATCAGGTACCTGCTGGCTCCGACCCTGTCCAGGTTCAGGCCCATGGCCCCCACGTACCAGCCCATGTTCTCCTCACCCAGCATTGTTGAGGCGGGCACTCGGACGTCTTCGAAGAAGACCTCGTTGGTCCTGGGCATCCCATAGGTCGTGGCCAACGGCGCCGGAGGATCGCTTTGGATAGTCCAGAGGGGCCGCACCGTGATGCCCGGCGTGTCCATGGGAACCAAGAAGATGGATATGCCTTTGTGTTTGGGAGCATCGGGGTCGGTGCGGCACATCAAGTAAATATGAGTGGCGTAGTGGGCCGCCGAGGTGAACATTTTCTGTCCGTTGATCGCGTAGTCGTCTCCGTCCCGCACTGCCCTGCACTGCAGCCCGGCCAAGTCTGCTCCGGCTTGGGGCTCGGTGAACCCCAAAGCAAAGATGATTTCTCCGTTGATGAGACCGGGGAGGAAGTATCTTTTCTGCTCCTCGGTGCCCGCCATCAATATAGCGGGCGCGCCGCTGCCGGCCCCGCCCACCGATATCCCAACGCGGTTGAACTCCTCTTCAACGAGGTACTGGTCAATCCGGCTCCCATCTTGGCCGCCGTACTCTTTGGGCCAGCTAATGCCCGCCCAACCCCTGTCGGCCACCTTCTTCAATAGCCTTTGGTGATGGGGCCCCCGGCCCCCCTCCAGGGAGGTTTCAACTTCGGCCATCACTTCGGGCGTGACGTTTTCCTCAATGAAATGGATGACCTCTTGGCGCAGGGTCTCTTGTTCGGGCGTGAATCCAAAGTCCATGGCATACCTCTACCGGATCCAACTAAATAATCAAGAAGTTTGGGACCCCGTTGGCGGCTGACTGACAATCCCACCCGGCCAACACAGTTAAGCGTCAGCCAAGCGGCTTTACGTGCCATTTTCGTGTGCCCGGCCAACGGTGTCAAGAGTAAGATGCTGGGAGTAACTGTTCAGAGTTGGTGAGCGCGCTGACACGGAACCGCTCATCCTGAGCGCAGCGCAGCGGAGTCGAAGGACCGATTCCCCTCAAATCTGAACAGTTACTGCTGAGAGCCTTTTCATTCTCTGAAATGTCATTCTGAGCCGTAGGCGAAGAATCTAGGGCCTGTTGACACTACCAATTTCCTATATAGGGATTGGTAGCCCAGCCTCCCACAAAGAGCGCCTCTACAACCGGCGTGCTACGGGATTTCGTAGGGGCAACCCTTGTGGTTGCCCGGTCCTCAGCTATTAGTGTCAACAGGCCCTAAGACCTTCAGTAAGAACCTGGTCCGAGTTCCGAAGAAAGAGAATCCAGTCAAGGGTTTGGCCCCTCGCGGAGTTTATCTTGAGCCTAGTCGAAAGGCTCAGGGTGACATTAGAGAATGGCGTAGAGCCTGCCCCTGGCTTGAACAGGGGGTGACAATGGAAAGACCCTGGTAAGATGCCGAGGCGGGGTCCCCGGAAGCTCAACGCCTTTAGCGTTGGCGCGGCATGTCCTGCCGTTGTGGAAACTGAATCAGGTCAAATCGGCCAACACCGGCCTAAGGGCCTCCACCAACGGCGGAAGATATTCCTTCCAATCGCCGACGATGCCATAGTCGGCAGCCTTGAATATAGCGGCCCGCCGGTTTCGGTTTATCGCAAGGATAACCCCGGCCTTCTGTATCCCCACAGTATGATTGAAAGCGCCCCGGATTCCCACCGCCAAGTAAACTTTGGGAGCTATACTACGGCCGCTGATGCCCACCTGAATCTGGTGAGGCAGCCAACCGGCGTGGACGACATTCCTTGAAGTGGCCAGAGTAGCGCCGATGGAATCGGCCAGACCGGAAATCTGAGGAATATTCTCCGGTCCACCGATACCCATGCCAACGCCCAACACCACGGGGGCTTGGACCAGTGCAATAGCTCCCAGGTCTTCCTGGAAGTGTTCCTCCAGCACCGCTATGTCGGACCCCAGGAAGCCCGGCGCATTGATCTGTTCGGTTGCGGCTTGAGCGTGTGCTTCGGGTCCGATGGGCGTCAAAAGACCGGGCCGCAAGGTGACCAAATTGGGCAGCGTCTTAGAGAGGATGGGAGCGACAACATTGCCCCCAAGAGCGGGCTTCAGTTGCACCAACCGTCCCTGTTCATCTACCTCTAAATCGATGGCGTCGCCGGTGAGCCCCAAGCCCAACCTGGCGGCTATTCGGGAGGCTAGGTCCCGGCCGTCGGCAGTGGAAGCAAACAGGACGGCGTAAGGGCGGGCAGCATCAATCGCCGTTGCCAAGGTGTGGGCCACCCGGGTGCTGTAAACCGGGCCAAGGGCGGAAGTGTCCAATACCATTACCCGGTCCGCTCCCCAAGCAGCCAACTCCTCGTTCAAGCACTCTTGGGGAGGGCCTAGCAACACGGCCGCCACTTCGCTTTGGGTGAAGGAGGTAAGCTCCCGGGCCTTGCCCAACATCTCCAGGGTTATCCGGCGCAGGCCGCCCTGGAATGTTTCCGCTATTACCCAGATGCTCTTGTCCCGGCCCTCGGGAAACCGGGTGGTGGATGACGCTGGTCCTGAACCGCCATCGGCTATTGCTATCTGCCTCAAACGTTCTTGTAGCAATCCAGCCATCTGTTGGGCCGCGTCGGAGGGGCTCTCTCCCTGAACAAGCACTGCCAACCGGTCCGGCTCCACCAGCCGGATGTCCTGCACCCAAGTGGGCGACCCCGACGATCCGAACTGGGAAGAGTCGCTGGAGAGTTGGGAGCAATTCAGCTCCTCCAAGGGCCTTTCTTGAGCCTCGGCCATTTGCTCACGGCTGGGATACGTTTCCGGAGCGACCCCCTCTGTAACACAAGCCAAAGCCGGAAGCGGACTCTCGATGACCTGATACCCTTCATCGGTGACTCGCTCAGCGACAATGCTGCGGGAGCCGCGTTGTCGGTTCAGTTTCCGTACCTGGCTGATGTGGGGTATGCCCATTAGCTCGGCGATCTCCGGCCCCACCTGGCCTGTTTCTGCGTCGGTGCTGTTCCGCCCGCAAATAATCAAGTCCGGTCCTTCTTTGGTTAGCACTAAAGAAAGGGCGCGTGCCGTCGCAAGAGTATCTGAGCCGGCCAAGGCCCGGTCGGTGAGAAGCACCGCCCGGTCTGCTCCCAAGGCCAAGCATTGCACCAAGCCCTCCCGGGCCTGGGGCGGCCCCATGGATATGACCACCACCTCATCTTCGGTGCCGGTTTTGAGCTGTACAGCGCGGACCAAGCCCAGCAGGTCGAAAGGATTTATTTCCGACGCCACTCCTTCTCGAAGAATGGTTTTCTGTTCATAGTCGAACTTTACTTGGGCAAGGACCGGGACGTATTTCATGCAGACCGCGATCTTCATTCTGTAAGAATTTCCTCCTGCACCTGGGCGGTAAGCTCCTCTAAACTAGGGCTAACCGCCACCGGGTAATGAGGCGGGCTTTCCAGTGCCTTGAAGCGGTCAGGCAGGTTAAGAAATTCCTGGCAGAAGAGCGCCCTTATTTCCTGCAACGCTGGCATGGGTCCTATCCGGCGGCCCTGGGCCATCACCGGGACCAATAGCGGTTCAGCGTCCGGTATTCTCTCCTCCTGTAGGCCGATGACATCCCGCGAGAATTGCCCGGCGGAGTCCTTAAACCGGAAGACTTGCTTGGCTCCGGGCAGATAGGTTTTTTCCGGACTCAGCTTCATTACCGGACGCCCATCGTAGCACACCAGCTTGTACGCCATGTCGGACCAAGGAGCGTCGGCGGAGACGCCCACTTTGGTCCCCAACCCGAAAATGTCGATTGGCGCGCCGTCACGCGACAGCCGGTCCACTTGGTGCTCGTCGAGGCCGCCGCTGGCCAAAATTTTCACGTAGCCGAGTCCGGCCTCGTCCAATATTCTGCGGACCTCTCTACTGAGCGCGTCGAAGTCCCCGGAGTCCAGACGGACCGCTAAAAGACGCTGGCCGTCTGCTTCCAATTCCTTGGCCACTTCAACCGCCTTGCCGGCTCCGGCTATGGTGTCGTAGGTGTCCAGCAACAGCACCGTCCGAGTAGGAAAGGCGCGGGCATAGGAGTGGAAAGCGTCGGACTCGGATGGAAAGCTGGATATGAAGGAGTGAGCCATGGTCCCGGCGGGAGTTATGCCGTATCTCTGGGCAGCCAACACGTTGCTGGTTGATTCGAACCCCACTATGTAGCTGCAGCGGGCCATCTTGAGGGCCGCATCCACGCCCTGGGTGCGGCGTGAGGAGAAGTCGCTCAAGGTTCGACCTTGGGCCGCCCAAACACACCGGGCGGACTTCGTCGCTAACAATGTCTGAAGATTTAGCTGATTGATGATGAAGGTTTCGGCTAGTTGAGCTTCTATTATAGGCGCGGTGACTTCGAGAACAGGTTCATCAGCAAAGAACAATTGTCCTTCCGGCATGGCCCGGACGCTGCCGGTGAAACGGACGCCGCCGAGGTAATCCAGGAAATCCTGGGAGAAGACCCCTTCTGAGAGGAGATATTCGAGACTGGTGTTGCTGAAGCTGAGGGCGGTCAAGTACTCTAGCACGTCCTCCAGTCCTGCGAAAACCAAATAGCCCCGGTGGGGCGGATATTGGCGAATGAACAGGCTGAAGGTGGCTGGAGCGAACATTCCTTGATTGAAGAAAGCCTGGGCCATGGTCAACTCGTACAGATCGGTAAACAAGCCCAGGTCATCACCAGGATAAACGAGCCTAGAATGCGCCATTACCCATTTTCCGTCATCTGGTCAGAGAACCTTATCGATAGTGCTTCAGCACTTCTGCAGGCAGGGCATTGGACCTATTATGTTGGGGCAGCCGAAAGTCTGTCAACCGAGACCGGCGCATCTATCCGCCTTGACATGCCCGCCCGCCCTTAGTACCATGATTCCGGTTAACAAACGAAAAGGCAACTGAAACCCTTTATCCAGAACGGCAGAGGGAACGGCCCGACGAAGCCTGGCAACCAGTCTCCCTTGGGGTTAGACCCGGAGTGGGATACGGTGCCGATTCCGGCGGTCTTCCGGCGCAGGCTGGAAGGACGAAAGATGAGGGGCTTGGGGTGATTTTGAGCTTCCAGAACGGCAGAGGGAACGGCCCGACGAAGCCTCACCATGAGAAGCTTTTTTAATGGCTTCAACAAGACCCGGTATAGGGATAGGGACTGTTGACGGAGATTAGACCGATTCAATGGGTGGGGGACAGCCTGGAACTCCTGGACCAGACTAGGCTTCCCCAAGAACAAATAAGCCTGGTGATCCACCGCTATCAGGAAGCGGTGGAGGCGATTCGGAATATGCGGGTCCGAGGGGCTCCCGCCATCGGTGTTACGGCGGCCTACGCTGTGGCCCTGGCTGCAAGGCAGATCGAAGCAGCAGACCGGCCTGAGTTCCTGAGGCGCCTCAACGAAGCGGCTGCCGAAATCGCGTCCGCACGCCCCACCGCGGTCAACCTCCGGTGGGCGGTACGGCGTATGCTGCGGCAGGCTGAAGACGAGGGAGACGCGGCAGAAACGCCGGCAAGGCTGCTGGCTGAGGCCCGGCGCATCCAGGAGGAGGACGAGGAAGTCAACCGGCGCATGGGCGGCTTCGGCAAAGAATTGTTGCCGGACGGAAGCGCCGTATTGACCCACTGCAATACCGGGGCTTTGGCCACATCCGGATTTGGCACTGCTCTGGGAGTGATCCGGGCGGGTTGGGAAGAAGGCAAGCGGTTCCAAGTCTACAACACCGAGACACGCCCATTTTTACAGGGGGCGCGCTTAACCGCTTGGGAGTTCCAGCAATTGGGCATCCCCGCTACCCTGATTGTGGACTCGGCCGCTGGAATGTTGATGGAACGGGGGCGCATAGGCTGCGTCATCACCGGCGCCGACAGGATCGCCGCCAACGGAGATACTGCCAACAAAATCGGTACCTATTCGTTGGCTGTGCTGGCTCGGGAGAATAATATACCTTTCTACGTGGCGGCTCCCACCAGCACCATCGACCTGGGCTTGAGCACCGGAGAAGAAATTCAAATCGAGGAGCGGCCGGAGGAGGAAGTAACCCATATCCAAGGGGTGCCTACGGCTCCGCCAGGGGTTACGGTCATAAACCCCGCCTTCGACGTGACCCCTTGCCAGTATGTCAGTGCCATCATTACCGAAGCGGGAGTATCCCGGCCGCCTTATCACGAGAGCCTATCCCTTGCCGTGGGCGTTGGAACGGTGGCCTGAACCATGACCAATAGAAAAGCCGCCATAGCCGTCATCGGGGGCAGCGGGCTCTATGAGATGGAAGGCCTGTCCAACGTAGAGTCCGTCGAGATGGATACACCCTTCGGCAAACCAAGCGACGCCATCGTGCTGGGCTCTTTGGACGGGGTTCCATTGGCTTTTTTGCCCCGGCATGGCCGGGGACACCGGATTAACCCAACCCATATACCGGTCCGAGCCAACATCTACGCACTAAAGAGCTTGGGTGTGCAGCGGATTATTTCGGTCAGCGCTGTTGGCAGCCTGAAAGAGGAGTTTGCTCCCCTGGACCTGGTTGTACCCAATCAGTTGATCGACCGCACCCGGCAACGGGAAACCAGCTTCTTCGATGAGGGCATGGTGGTGCATATTGCCCTGGCGGATCCTTACTGCCCCGCTGCCAGCCGGGTGGTGCAGCACAGGGCCCGGGAGTTGGGAGTCACTGTCCACCCGGAGGGCACCTTGGTGGTGATAGAAGGGCCCGCTTTCTCTACTCGTGCTGAGTCCTTCATGTACCGGTCCTGGGGCGCGGATATAATCGGCATGACCGGTATGCCCGAGGCCAAGCTGGCCCGGGAGGCGGAGATCTGCTACACCGCCATGGCTTGGATTACCGACTACGACTGCTGGCGAGAAGAAACGGAAACAGTAACTACCGAAATGGTGGTGGGCAACCTGAGAAAGAACGTAGCCACCTCTAAAGAGCTGTTGCGCAGGGTTATCCCCCATCTGCACGGCGAACGGCGCTGCGCCTGCGCAACTGCGCTAAGGAACGCAATCATCGCCCCGCCAAAAGGGCTGTCGGATGAGTTCAAACGAAAGATGGCCCCAGTGGTAGGCAATTACCTTGACTGAACCCAAGGAGGCAGAATTATGTCCCGGCAAGACCCTGGTGAACCCTATTATAGGGTGGATTCAAACGAAGCGAGGTCGATGCTGGATGCCGACCCGGACAACACGGTGGTGGTGGACGTGCGGCGGGATGACGAATGGGTAACGGGCCACGTACAAGGCGCCGTCCATGTGCCCATCGACGACCTATCCGACCGCATCGATCAAGTGCCCCAAGACAAAAAGGTGCTATTTATTTGCGCCGCCGGAGTGCGCAGCGGGTTGGCTTGCGAGGTGGCGGCGTCCATGGGTTTCGAGACCGAGAATCTCTACAATATCGAAGACGGCACCCCGGTTTGGATTGCCGGCGGTCACCCTACTTCATACGGTGAGGAACCCTAGGCGTCACATCTCTTGGTCCACATATCCGGGCTGTACCAAAGGAGTTAGCTATTGGCCTCGAAACAAGGAAGCGGACACGTCAAGGACTTGTCCCTGGCTCAAGACGGCGTCAACCGTATAGAGTGGGCGGCGCGGGAGATGCCTGTCGTGGACCTGATTCGCCAACGCTTTGGCCGGGAAAGACCTCTTGCCGGAATAAGGATAGCGGCGTGTCTGCATGTTACCAGCGAAACCGCCAACCTAGCCTTGACCCTCAAAGAAGGCGGGGCAGACTTAACTCTGTGCGCCAGCAATCCATTGAGCACCCAGGACGATGTGGCCGCCGCCTTGGTGCGGGAATACGGCATACCCACCTATTCCATCAAGGGTGAGGACGACACAACCTACTATCAGCATATTTATTCGGCGCTGGACTCCCAGCCCCAAGTCACCCTGGACGATGGCGCCGACCTAGTGACCACTCTACACCGCCAACGCAAGCATTTGCTGGGCAATATGGTGGGAGGGACCGAAGAAACCACCACTGGCGTGATACGCCTCAACGCGATGGCCAACGACAATGAGCTGCGCTACCCCATCATAGCGGTAAACGATGCCGATACCAAGCACTTTTTCGATAACCGCTACGGCACGGGACAGAGTACCCTGGACGGCATCACCAGAGCTACTAATATTCTATGGGCCGGACGCCGCGTGGTCGTGGCGGGCTATGGCTGGTGCGGCCGGGGTGTGGCGTCGCGGGCGCGGGGAATGGGTGCCCACGTCATTGTCACCGAGGTCAATCCCGTCCGCGCCTTGGAAGCAGTCATGGACGGTTTCACCGTCATGAAGGGAGTCGAAGCCGCAAAAGTGGGGCAGGTGTTTATCACCGTAACCGGAGGGATTCACACTATTGGCCGGCAACACCTTGAAGTCATGTCCGATGGGGCCATTTTAGCCAACAGCGGGCACTTCAACGTGGAAATCGACATCCCAGCTCTGGAAGAAATGGCTGTCGGCCGCCGCTCAATAAAGCCATTCGTCGAAGAATACCGATTGTCAGACGGGCGCAAGGTATATCTCCTTGGCGAAGGGCGATTAATCAACCTGTCGGCGGCTGAAGGTCATCCATCGGCGGTGATGGACATGAGCTTTGCTAATCAGGCCCTGAGTGTCGAGTACATAGTCCAGCATCAAGGCCGGCTTTCTCCCAAAGTGCATAGCGTCCCCAAGGCAACCGATGCCGAGGTGGGGCGCCTTAAACTCCAATCGCTGGGAATAGGGATAGACACTCTCACTGCCGAACAACAACGCTACCAGGAAAGCTGGGAAGAAGGGACGTAAGCCCCTGCCCTTATAGGAGAAGTTCAAATGGCCTTACTGTTTAACGAGTCCCCCAAATACCTGCTCACATCGGAGTCGGTTACTGAGGGACACCCCGACAAACTGTGTGACCAGATTTCCGACGCGGTCCTCGATGCCGTCATGAGTGGGGACCCGATGGGCCGGGTGGCCTGTGAGACCTGCGTCACCAACGGCTTGGTGGTGGTAATGGGTGAGATTAGCACCTCGGCCTATGTGGACGTGCCGGGGATCGTCCGCGAAACCCTGCGCAAAGCTGGCTACGTCAACTCGGACTACGGTATCGACGCTAAAAGCTGCGGCGTGACCGTTTCCATTCAGGAACAGTCCGCCAATATTAACGCCGGGGTCAGCCGGGCCCTGGAAGTGAGAGACCGGGCCCAGGAGGACGGACATTCTCAAGACTTGGACGCCATCGGCGCCGGCGACCAAGGGATGATGGTTGGCTTTGCTTGCAATGAGACGCCTGAACTAATGCCGTTGACGGTCAGTCTCTCCCACAAACTGGTCCAGCGGCTTAGCATTGTCCGGAAGGAAGGAGTGTTGCCCTACCTCCGGCCCGACGGCAAATCTCAAGTAACCGTAGAGTACCGCCACGGCGTTCCTCACCGGGTGGACACAGTGGTGATAAGCGCGCAACACGGGCCGGAGGTAGATAATGAGCAAATTACCCAGGATATCACGGAGCAAGTGATCCGCGAGGTGATTCCGGCCGGCCTGCTTGATGACAACACCAAGATATACGTGAACCCCAGCGGACAGTTCGAGATCGGAGGCCCGGCAGGGGATACCGGCCTCACCGGGCGGAAAATACTCGTCGACACTTATGGAGGCATCGCCCGCCACGGTGGCGGCGCTTTTTCCGGCAAAGACCCCACCAAGGTTGACCGCTCGGCTGCCTACGCTGCCAGGTATGTGGCCAAAAACCTGGTGGCGGCCGGCTTGGCCGACCGGGCCGAGGTGCTGGTTTCCTATGCCATTGGCATGGCCAACCCTATCTCTGTCTCGGTGGAAACCTTCGACACTAACCGGGTTGACAGTGAGACCATCCATGACCTGGTAGCTAAGCATTTCGACCTGCGCCCCGCGGCCATCATCCAAGACCTGAACCTGCGCCGCCCTATCTATCAATCGGTTGCCGCTTACGGCCACTTTGGCCGGGAGGAACTGAACTTGACCTGGGAGCGGACCGACAAGGCCGACATCTTGCGGGCTGAAGCAGGCCTTTCTCCCGCCGCATAATAACGTCGGTCCCGAGGACCTCTTTTGACGGATCAATTCTTTCCTGGAGCCCAGAGCTTCCCGGAGGTCATGCAGCGCACTATCCAGCTTGTGGGCCGCAATGCCCCCAAGAGTGTCCTTCAGGAACTGGCCGAGGTATTCCGCTCGTTGCGCTGGGACTTTCAAGACTGTGGACTACAAATATATCTCCTGGTAGACCAAGCCGGCGACATTAGCTGCCTCCGGGAATGGCAGGGCCCGGTGGACAGCGTTTTTTCGATGGATGCCGCTACTTTCCACCAGGCTGCATACGGAAAAACAAATTTTGGCGCGGCTTTTCTGATGGGCAAGCTGCGCATTGAAGGCATTTCCCCATTAAGCTTGAGTAAGTTCACTCCGCTATTGAAGCCCTTTCTGGATAGCTACCGCCAAGCGTGCGCTGAGTTTCATGGACCAGGGACCTGACCCGCGTTTCATTCAGGAGGCGGAAGCGGATTTAGATTGCCTTGAGGGCAAGCGGATCGCCGTTGTAGGCTACGGGAACCTGGGGCGGTCCCTTAGCCTTAACCTGAGAGACAGCGGCGTAGGCCCCTTGGTAATAGGCGAGCTCCCAGGACCCGCTTGGAACGCGGCCCAGGCTGACGGGTTTATCGTCAAGTCCGCCGCTGCCGCCGCGACGGCGGCAGATGTGGTTTTTGCTCTTCTCCCCGACGAGCTAGCGGCGGCTGTTTACCGGGAGGAGCTTTCGCCCGCGCTCCGGCCGGGCAGCGCCTTGGTCTTTGCTTCCGGATTCAACCTGGCGTTCCAACGAATTAGACCCGAGCCGGGCCTGGATGTGCTGCTCCTAGCACCCCGCATGTTGGGCGCCGCGGTCCGGGAACTATACCGGAACGGTCAGGGATTCCCTTCTTTCGTGTCCTTGGAGCAGGACGCCACCGGCCGGGGCTGGGCGATTCTCTGCGCCTTGGCCAAGGCCGTCGGCTCCCTGCGGGCAGGGGCAATTCAAGTCAGCGCGGCCCAGGAAGCGTACCTGGACTTATTCGTGGAACAAACGGTAGGCCCGGACCTGGCCAACGCTCTTCTTGCCGCTTTTCAGGTGGGCGTAGAGGCCGGGCTGCCAGCGGAGGCCCTAGTGCTGGAACTGTATATGTCCGGAGAAATGGGCCGTTCTCTTCAAGCTATGGCCGAACAAGGATTTTTCCAACAAGCTAAGCTCCACGGCTTCACCGCGGCCTACGGCGGAATGGTGCGGTTCATGGCCCTCGACAGGGAATCCCGCCAGCGGGGCTATCAGCAAGTGCTTAAGGAGATTGCAGATGGGGCCTTCGCCGATGCGCTGGACCTAGAAGTCCAGTTGGGTTTCCCTTCTCGTCCGTTATTGGACCAATTGCTGGAGGAAGACAACCCAATCAGCCGGGCTGAGGAGCGCGTCCGCCGGGCAATCCGACTGCCCAAGACAAATCTTGGCGGATAGCAGTCTGCCGCCCAGAATCAGCCCTGGGCCGACGAATGGTTCGGAGGAGACTATTGCAAAGGCGAATAGTCTGTTGGATTCCACAATGTGTTAAATATTCTGGTTGTCAGCGAACCGTTGACGTGCGACTCCTCAACGACCCGCTGCCATTCGGGGTCCGCTGAAAAGGAAGCCCAAGCCCGCTCTCGCTGTTCTAGGCTCTCGAAAGCAACAATATAGATAAGGCGGTCAGAGTAGTCGCCGATATTGGACGTCCAGTAACCGATGTTCTTGATGCCATGACGCTCGAATATTTCCAGCGTGTGGTCGCGGAACCGGGCGTGTAGTTCGGGCATCTTGCCTGGGGCGGCCTCGTAGACTCGGTATTCGTAAATCATGGGTGCCTCCGTCACGTGAGAATGAGTCGGAAGATGGTCTCCCCCAACGGGTTGACTATCGCAGAGGCGAATAGTCTGTAGGGTTCAACAGCGTGTTATAGACTCGGGTTGTCAGTGCACCGTTGACCTCTGACTCCTTAAAGGCGCGCTGCCAATCAGGGTCCGTTCCAAAAGCCGCAAAGGCCCGCTCCCGCTGCTCCATGCTCTCGAACGCTATGATGTAGATCAGCCGGTCAGAGTAATCGCCGATATTGGACGTCCAGTATCCGATGTTCTTGACGCCGTGCCGCTCGAATAATTTGAGCGCATGGTCGCGGAACCGGGCGTGAAGCTCAGGCATCTTGCCGGGCGCCGCTTCATAGACTCGGTACTCGTAAATCACAGGTGCCTCCCGAATGCGAGAATAGGATGATAGCGATTCTCGCAGGGCGCAGACTTGGTGTCAACTTCGGGCTTACATAACTTATAATCAAGGCACATCAATCAGAGCAACCAACAAGGAGCCTTCATGTCAACCAATATCCGGTTCGGCACCGACGGTTGGCGCGCCATAATCGCCGAAGACTTCACTTTTGCCAACGTGGCCCGGTGCGCCCAAGGGCTGGCCGATTACTTGAAGGACCAAGGGACCGCGGGCCAAGGACTGGTAGTGGGCTATGACACCCGTTTCCTGTCCCGTAATTTCGCCGAAACAGTGGCTAGCGTAGGCGCTGGCAACGGCGTCAAGGTCTATTTGTCCGAGAAAGCTGCGCCCACTCCGGTCATCAGTTTTAACGTTTTGCACCTCCAAGCCGCCGGCGCCGCCGTAATCACCGCAAGCCACAATCCGGGAATCTGGAACGGGTTCAAGTTCAAGCCGGAATATGCCGGGAGCGCTACTCAGGAGATTACCGACCAGTTAGAAGCCGCCATCAAAGCCAACACAAGCCCTCGCTTTGTTCCCTTGGAACAAGCCCGGAGCCAAGGGTTGGTAATTGACATAGACCCCGACCCCCCTTATTTGGAGCGCATAGGCGTCTTGGTAGATTTGCAAGCCATTCGGAATTCCGGGCAGGCTGTGCTGGTGGACGCAATGTTCGGCGCCGGGGGCGGCTACCTGCCAAGAATAGTATCTGGAGGACCCGCTAAAGTAGAGGAAATTCATGGACAGCCCAATCCGGCCTTCCCTGGAATGGAACAACCGGAACCCATAGCTCACAACCTGGCGGCTTTGATTGAACGGGTCAAGTCGGAAAAGCCTTCGGTGGGGCTGGCCTTGGACGGAGACGCGGACCGGCTGGGGGTAGTGGACGAAGGCGGCCGCTTTGTCACCACCCTTGAGGTGTTTTCTCTATTGGCCCTGTACTTACTCGAAGTGAAAGGCTTGCGGGGTCCTTTGGTCAAGGGTGTGACATCTTCAATCATGTTAAACAAGCTGGGGCGGAAATTCGGCGTGGACGTACACGAGATGCGAGTGGGCTTCAAGTATATCGGTCCCAAAATGTCGCAGGTCAATGCGCTGATGGCCGGTGAGGAGAGCGGCGGCTTTGCTTTTCAGGGCCACATCCCGGAACGGGACGGCATACTCAGTGGGCTTTACTTGCTGGAATACATGGCCCGCACCGGCAAATCACCAACCCAGTTGGTGGGCCACCTGTTTGACCAAGTAGGCCCCCACTTTTACAACAGGCGGGACCTGCCCTTCGACCCCAATGACCGGGAGCGGATTGCCCAGCGGCTTGGAAGCAGCCAACTGAAGGAACTGGCAAAGATGCCGGTCCGCAGTTCTGATGACATCGACGGACGCCGGCTGATTTTCGACGATGCTTGGCTTGCTTCCAGGTTTTCCGGCACCGAGCCCTTGCTGCGGGTCTATGCCGAGGCCGACCGCCCGGAGAAGGTTACGGCATTGCTGGATGCCGCCGTGGACTACTTGGGCCTATAGCCAAGCTACCGCTTGGTATACTGGGGCGCTCGGCGGGCCCGTTTCAGCCCATATTTCTTGCTCTCTTTAATGCGGGCGTCCCGGGTGATGAGGCCGTGGCGTCGCAGTGGGGCCTTGAGGGTTTCGTCGAACGCCACCAGGGCCCGGGCGATACCGTGGCGTATGGCTTGGGCTTGGGAATGCACTCCGCCACCCTGCACCCGGACCACTACCCTGAACCGGTTGCCGGTCCCGCTGACCCTGAAAGGCTCGGTGACCACTCCCTGCCACGGTTGCCAGTTGAAGTATTCTTCCATTGGTTTGCTATTGATCAGAACAGGTCCGCCGTCGTCCAGATACAGCCGCACCTTGGCGATGGACGTTTTTCGTTTTCCCGTGCCGTAGTAGTATTGTTCCTCCGCTGGAGCTTGTACCAAGGTTGTCACCTACCCTTCATTTTCCGCCGGCACGGCTGCCACCTGAGCTTGGTGAGGATGGTCCGCGCCAGCGTATACTTTCAATCTTCGGAGCATTTCGCGCCCCTGATGGTTGCGGGGCAACATTCCCTTTACCGCCAACCTAATTACCCGCTCTGGGTGAGTTTCCAACATATCCCGCAACTGGAAGGTCTTGAGATTGCCAACATAGCCGCTGTGGCGGTAGTACATCTTTTGCGTTAGCTTACGGCCGGTTACCCGGATTCTAGCGGCGTTAAGCACCACCACGTAGTCCCCAACGAGCGTATGAGGGGTGTAGGCGGGTTTATCTTTGCCTTGTAATGCGACAGAGATATTCCGGGCTATCCGCCCCAGGGTTTGGCCCGTGGCATCGAACACCCGCCATTGGACGGGCGCCTCACCCGGCTTGGGAAAGTAAGTACTGGTCCGTTTCATCGCGGTATGCATCCTTGGGGCAAGTCGAAAACCCCTCTCATTCTTCGTTATCCGGCCAATTACCGGGATAGGACACTTTAATCAAACAAAGCCCCCGGGCGGGGATGGCTGGATATTCCCCCGATCCTGGCAAGTCACTACGCAACGCCTGCCCAACGGCGCTCTCCGGCAAGCGCCCTTTGCCAACCTCTATCAACAGGGCGTTAACCTTGCGGATCTGGTGACGGAGGAAGCCATTGGCCTCTGCTTCGATTATTATGGTTTCTCCTTCTTGCCACACGTCCCAGCGCAGCACCCGGCGCACCGCGCTCCTTTCCGGAGGAAAACCTGCCGTAAACATCCTAAAGTCGTGTGTTCCTACCAATTCACAAGCAGCAACAGCCATTCTCGAGACTTGGAGACGCTGCCTCACCCACAAATGGGTGTGCCGCAGTAAGGGCGAAGGCCAGTCCCGATTAAGCACATAATAACGGTAGGTCCGGCTAACAGCATTCTTGCGAGAGTTGAACTCCAGGGCCGCATCGCGGGCCTTCAGGATTTGGACGTCTCTGGGCAAGTAGTAGTTCAGCGCCCTGGGAAAGTAGTCGACCGGATGGCTGCTACGGGTCAGGAAGTCCACCACTTGACCTTTAGCGTGTGCGCCTGAATCGGTCCGGCTAGCAGCCCGGATTCTAATCGACTCGCCGGTAAACCTGGCTAGGCTTTTCTCAATTTCCCCCTGAATAGTGGCTTGGCCGACCTGAAACTGAAACCCTGAGTAGTTACTCCCATCGTACTCAACGATCAGGGCAAGCCTTCTGACTCCGGGGTCTGCAACCTCCAACTCGGTTGATTTTGATGGCGAGGTATGGGACAACACGTTGGTGCCGGTGAGCTTGTGCGCTACCGGCCCGGTTAGACCAATTCGATCATCGCCATTGCTGCCGAGTCCCCCTGCCGAGGCCCCAGCTTGACAATCCGGGTGTAGCCTCCCGGACGTTCTGCGTATCTAGCAGCCACATCGTCGAACACTTTTTCGATTACTTCTTTATTCGGCAACTTGGCTAGGGCCAGCCTCCGGTGGTGCAATGTTCCTCTCTTGCCGTGAGTAATCAATTTCTCAGCGAAGACCCGAGTCTCTTTCGCCTTGGCCAGAGTAGTGGTAATGCGCTCGTGGCGAATCAGGTCGGCCGCCAGCCCACGGAGCAAGGCGACTCTCTGGTTCTGGTACCGGCTGAGTTTCCTTCCGGCTACACGGTGAGAAGGCATGGCTACAAGGACTCCTCCACATCGTCTTCCTCGGACTCCTCCCCGTCCTCCCCGTCTTCGTTCTCATCCTGATCAGGGGCCAACTCGGCCCCATCTCCTGCCGTAGCTCCAAAGGGGGCATCGTCATCGCCCATGAGTTCTCTAAGGTCTGCCGGAGACAAGTCCTCGATAGCCGGAGGAGACTCGGACTCAAGACCGAGTTCGCCTGCTGCTAACAGTTTGTCCTGCGGCCCGTCTTGTTGAGAAGCGACGCCGCGCGCGGCCAACTTCTCCTTCAACTCCACCAATGATTTCTCCCCAAAGTTGCGGATCTTCGTCAACTCTTCGTCCGACATTTCCAGGACTTCGCCGACCTTGGTGATGTGGGCCCTCCTCAAGCAGTTCAGGGTCCTGGGAGACAACTCCAGCCTTTCAATGGGGGTCTGGTAAATCTCGGGAGAAACGGACAATGGCGGCCGCTCCGTCCAGACCTGCGATGTCCGGCCAAGGTTGGTAAATAGGAAAAAGTGGTTAACCAGGTGGTCGGCGGCTTCTCGCACCGCCTCTACAGCCTTGATGGTGCCGTCAGTCCACACTTCAAGCTCCAAGCGTTCGTAATCCGTCACTTGGCCCACGCGGGTCCGCTTGACGTTGTAGTTGACTTTCCGGACCGGATTGAAGATGGCGTCCACGGGCAGGACGCCCACCGGTGGATTAGCAGTGCCATCTACTTGGGCGGTCGGCTGATAACCCACCCCCTGCTCTACGTTGAACTCGATGGAGAGGCGGGAATCATCTGAGTCCAAGGTCGCCAAGTGCAATTCCGGGTTCACAATTTCGAAATCGCCTGAGGTGGAAATATCGCCGGCGCATACCCGCCCTTCCCCGCACACATCCAGCCTCATCTTTCCCGGCCTACCCGATTGAGCCCGGATACGGATGCGTTTGACGTTGAGGAGCAGTTCCATTACCTCTTCTTTGACCCCTTGAATGGCCCCGTACTCGTGGACAACGTCATCAATCTTGACCCAGGTTATGGCGCTGCCGTTGGTGGAACTGAGCAATATCCGGCGCAAAGGGTTGCCGATGGTGAGGCCAAAACCCCGTTGCAGGGGTTCGACCGCCACCTTTCCGTAGGTGTCTTCCGAGTCCAAGACATGAATGGCCGGCTTGAGGGATTCCGGTCCTACCTCACTGGGTGTGGTAGGAAGGATATAAGTGTCTAACATTGGGTTTTCTACCTCGAGTAAAACTCTACGATCAACCGAGAATCAATGGTCTGCTGCAGGTCTTCATCAGCCGGCATTGAAGTGACGGAGCCGCTCATATCGGTTTGGTCCAAAGTGAGCCAAGCCGGCACCGGGCGTTTGGGAATCCCGTCTGTGCGTTCTTTGAAAAAGTCTGTGAGCTTCACCGAGTCCTTCCAGGTGATCCTGTCTCCCGTCCTGACCTGGTAGGAGGGAATGTCGGTCTTGGTTCCATTGACCTGAAAATGTCCGTGCATAACTATCTGGCGCGCTTGTTTGCGAGAATCGGCGAATCCCAGCAAAAAGATAACGTTGTCCAAACGGCGTTCCAAAGAGCGGAGCAGGTTCATGCCGGTGATTCCCGGCGAGTTAAAGGCTTCGGTCATGTACCGCCGGAACTGGGACTCAAAGACACCGTAGATGTACTTGGCTTTCTGCTTTTCCAGCAAGTGGACGCCGTATTCGGAAGGTCTGCGGCGTCGGCGTGACTGGTCCCCCGGGGGGGTGCGTCTTCGTTCGAAGGCGCAACGAGGGGTGAAGCAACGGTCGCCCTTGAGAAAGAGTTTTTCTCCGGCCCTGCGGCACAACCGGCAGGACGGTCCTGTATATCTACCCATAAGCTCTACTGCTTACACCCTCCTTCGTTTTGGCGGTCTGCAACCGTTGTGAGGAATGGGAGTTACATCCCTGATGCTGGTCACCATCAACCCGGTGCCCTGCAGGGAGCGGATAGCCGCTTCGCGGCCGGCCCCAGGGCCTTTGATCATAACGTCCACTTGGCGTAGACCCTGGTCCATGCCCCTGCGAGCAACCTGTTCCGCAGCCCGCTGGGCAGCAAATGCGGTCCCTTTCCTCGAGCCCTTGAATCCCACAGTGCCGGCGCTGGCGGAAGATATGACGCTGCCCTGTGGGTCGGTAATGCTGATCAGGGTATTGTTGAAAGTGGAATAGATATAAGCCCTCCCATGGGGCACATTCCGGCGTTCTCGGCGTCGCGATCTTGTTCTGGCCATAAACCTTCTCTTCCTACTTCTTTCCTCCGGTACGGCGGCCGCGGCCGGCAACGGTGCGGCGGGGGCCTTTCCGGGTGCGTGCGTTGGTCCTAGTGCGCTGACCGTGAGCCGGAAGGCCACGGCGGTGACGCAGGCCGCGATAGGAGCCTATTTCGATCAAGCGGCGTATGTTTTGGTTGATTTCTCGCCGCAGGTCACCTTCAGCGGTATACTCCCGGTCCACCAGTTCTCGAATGCGGTCCACTTGGGCCTCGGTAAGCTCATTCATCCGAGGCGAAAACATAGGGTCGATGTCGGCCTTGGTGAGTATCTCGGTGGCGATGTTTGGGCCGATGCCGTAGATACTGCGGAGAGCGACATGAGCTTTTTTCCGGTCCGGTACGTCTACACCGGCTATACGAACCATTTGCCTCCTCCTTAAGCTTGTCTTGACCCTATCCCTGGCGTTGCGAATGTCTTGGGTTGGAGCAAATTATCCTCACTACACCCTTACGCCTGATTACCCGGCACTTGTCGCACCTCGTTTTAACCGATGCGGAAACTCTCACTGTAATATCACCTTTGCGTTATTTGAAACGGTAGGTTATGCGGCCGCGGCTCAGGTCATAGGGAGACAACTCAACCAGCACTCGGTCCCCGGGCAACACCCGAATGAAGTGCATTCGGATCTTTCCGGAGACGTGGGCCAGCACCTCGTGGTCGTTGGGCAACTCGACCCGGAACATGCCGTTGGGCAAGGCCTCCTTGACGCTGGCTTCTACTTCGATCGCTTGTTTTTTCGCCATATACGCTCTCTATCCCCCGGTCCATTGCCGCCCAAGCGGCACAGCATTCAGGTATGGTTGGTCAGAATCTCCGGCCCATTTTCGGTGATGGCGATGGTGTGCTCAAAATGGGCGGACAGTTCGCCGTCGGCAGTCACCACAGTCCATTGATCGTCCAGTATTCGAGTACGCCAGCCCCCCAGGTTCAGCATGGGTTCGATAGCTATGCACATACCCGGCCGCAGCAGCGGTCCCATTCCGGCCTGCCCATAGTTGGGCACTTGAGGGTCCTCGTGAAGAAACCGGCCCACTCCGTGGCCCACAAACTCCCGCACTACCCCGTAGCCCTTGGACTCGCCGAATTCCTGGACAGCGGCGCCGATGTCTCCGATGCGGTTGCCCGGCAGGGATGTCTTGATACCTTCTTGAAGGCTCTGACGGGTTGCGTCCATCAACGCCGCCGCTTTGGGGTCTACCTCCCCAACGGCCAAGGATATGGCCGCGTCTCCAATCAGGCCGCCCAGAGTAGCGCCGACGTCCAGTTTAACTATGTCGCCCTCTTTTAACACTCTCTTGCTTGGGATTCCATGCACAATCTCTTCATTTATGGAGGTGCAAATACTGGCAGGGAAACCGCGGTAGCCCTTGAAAGTAGGTTTAGCGCCGTGCCGGATTATTTCTTTATAGGCGATTTGGTCAAGGTCTTTCGTGGTCATCCCCGGTTCGACAGAACGCCGCAAAAGCGAGAGGACCGACCCGACGACGGCACCGGCTCGGCGCATCATATCCAACTCGTGAGGAGACTTAATGGTGATCCCCCCGGTATAAGTAGATGCGGAGTTGGACGCGGTTTCGATTTTTCGGTTCTGTTTCACTCTAGCTATTCTACTCCGGATTCCGAATCTTGGAAACCCGGCCCCTCTGCTGGCCCAAGATGATTACAAAGTCGTTGAGTTGCCCACTCCCCGTTCACCCTGAGCTTGTCGAAGGGCCGTCGGTTCATGGTTCGACAGGCTCACCACGAGCGGATTTGGTCTTTAGCGGGCAACTTTGCAATCGTCCTCTCTGCGGCCCAGGGTCTTTTCATTGTCACCCCCCTGTTCAAGCCAGGGGCAGGCTCCGAGCCACTCTACTATTTCACCCCGAGCACTCTCCACCATTTCACCCCCTGTTCAAGCCAGGGGCAGGTTCCGAGCCACTCTATCATTCGACCCCGAACACTCTCCACCATGTCACCCCGAGCCACTCTACCATGTCACCCGAGCGGAGCGAGGGGCCTAAAACCCTTGACTGCATTGTCTTTCTTAGGTACTCGGACCAGGCTCTTGCTCCAGCGCAAAGTTCCGGCGCCCACTCCCGCCTATCAGTACCCTAAGGCCGCTAGCACCCGCTTATTGACCGCCTGGATGGTTCCCAATCCGGCGACATCCACCAGCAAGCCTTTTTTGCGGTAGAAGTCCAAAACAGGGGTGGTTTCCTGATGGTATACCTGGACCCGCCGTTTGACGGCATCGGGGCTATCGTCGGTCCTTTGGTAAAGCCCTCCTCCACACTGCGGGCACTTGAACTCCTTAGCCTCGGATGGCCCTTGCTCCACCCCATCCGAGGTCGCCAGGTCAATATTTTGAGGGGTCTGACACTGGCGGCAAATGAAGCGGCCGCCAAGCCGCCGCAACAACTCTTCCTCCGGTAGGTCGATGTGCACCACTTTGTCCAGACCCCGGGAGCGTCGTTCCAAGGCCTCTTCCAAGACTTGCGCTTGATTGGTGTTGCGCGGAAAGCCGTCCAGGATAAACCCTTCCTTAGCCGCCAAGGAGAGCACCTTCTCTAGGACGATGTCGATGGTCACCTCATCGGGCACCAATATCCCCTGGTTCATAAACTCCGCAGCCTTGAGGCCCAAGGGAGTCTGTTCTTGGAGGTTCCGGCGGAACAGATCGCCGGATGAGATATGAATCACCCGCCACCGGTCCCGTAGCAACTGGGCCTGGGTGCCTTTCCCCGCCCCTGGGGGACCGAACAATACCAGTCGAGGTTCTTGAGCCAAAGCTATCTTAAGAATCCTTCGTAATTACGCATCATGAGTTGCGCCTCCAACTGGCGCAGGGTATCCAGACCAACCCCAACCATGATTAACAGACTGGTGCTGCTAAGGGAAATAGCTTGCACGTCGGTTACCAGGGAAGCTAAATAAGGAACGATGGCAATGAACCCCAAAAATATGGCGCCTCCCATGGTGATTCTGACGATTACCCGGTTAAGGTAATCTTGAGTGGGCTTGCCGGGACGGATCCCCAGCACAAACCCCCCGTTGCGTTGCAGATTTTCCGCCAGGTTCTGCTGATTGAACACCACCAGGGTGTAGAAAAAGGTGAAAATCACTACCAGGATAAACACCATGATCCAGTAGAGCGGTGAGGTGGGCACCAGGATATCAGCGAAGAAACGGGCCACGTCGCCGATCCAACTGGAGTTGGTGGCGAAGTAAGTGGCCACCGTGCCCGGCAGGATCACGATGGAGAAAGCGAAAATCAGGGGGATCATACCCGCAGAATTTATGCGCAATGGCAAATAGGTAGCGCCGCTTTGACGGTACATCCGCCCGCCTCGAAAAATGCTGCGGCCGTACTGGACTGGAATACGACGGTGGGCCTCGTTGAACATTACGATGAGAGCGATTATAAGCACGCCGATGATGGCAAAGAACCCGATGCCCAATACGTTGTCCCGGTCCAAAAATCCTTGGGCGAGAAGGCCCGGGAAGCCGGCCACGATTCCGGCAAAAATTATCAAAGAAATGCCGTTGCCAATGCCCTTCTCGGTGATTAGTTCTCCCAGCCAGACCAAGAACATAGTCCCGGCCACGATGGAGGTGAGAGCGGCAAGGGTGGGCAATAAAGAGTCTCCGCTGAATCCGACGGTGAATAGCGCGACTCCTGACGCATCCACGAAGACGTTGCTCTGCTGCAACAACATCAGCTGTCCATACCCTTGGGCCAAGGCAATAGGCACGGTAAGCAAGTGAACATAACGGTTCATCTTGGCCCGGCCCGACTCCCCCTCCCGGGAAAGCTCCTGGAGGGCCGGTATCACCGGGGTAAGCAACTGCATCACAATGGAAGCGGTGATGTATGGGAAGACGCCCAAGGCCACGATGCTCATGCGCCGCAGGGCGCCCCCGCTGAAAAGGTCCAAGAAACCCAACAACTGGTTGCTGTCGAACAGGTTATCCAGTTGGGCGCTGTTAATGCCGGGTATGGGGATTTGGGCGGCAAAGCGATACAGGGCCAGTATCGCCAAGGTGAACAGGATTTTACCCCGCAGGTCCGGCAGGCTGAAGGCGTCTATGGCAGCCTGAAGCAAGCGGGGGAAGCGTCCACCCTGGGTCTCCGCGGATATCATCTGGCCTAAAGCTCCTCCACCCTTCCCTTGGCCGCCTCAATCTTCTGCCGGGCGGAGCGCGTAAACTTATGGGCCGCTACGGTGAGGGGTTTGCTAATCTCACCGTCCCCCACGATCTTAACCGGCTGCTTTAGGTTCCGCAGGTATCCCCGTTGGTGCAACAATTCGGGGGTGATGCTGTCTTCCGAGTCGAAACTATCAAGAGCAGCTATTTTCACTAGGGAGTAGTACGTCTTGAACCGGTTGGTGAAGCCCCGCTTCATCGGCAGGCCCTTGGTGAGAGGCAGTTGGCCTCCCTCGAAGCCCACCCGGGGGCCGCCGCCAGACCGGGATTTCTGGCCCTTCATTCCTTTGCCGGCAGTGCTGCCCTGCCCAGCAGCATCTCCCCGGCCAACCCGCTTCCTGTTTTTTCTCGCCCCTTTATGAGGGACCAATTGGTGTTCCATCATCGGATTAACCTCGCCGGTCAGCCGGTTGCTTCCAGTTTTTCCACAGCAATCAGGTGGATCACTTTATTCACCATCCCGCGGATGGTCGGCGTATCCATGTGGACGACCGAATGGTGCAGCCGGCGCAAGCCAAGGGAGCGTATAATTCTCCGCTGAGATTGGGGCTTGCCAATGCAGCTTTTTTTCCAAGTAATTTTTAGCTGTGTGGTCAACACGTACTCGCTGAAATAAGGTTGGAGGATGTATATCAGGCGCCGTCGCGGCGGCCGCGGCCGCGCCGGGCCAGTTCCTGTTCCGGGTCTCGAAGCTGTCGCAGCGCCTCCATAGTGGCGTATACGATATTTATCGGGTTCCTTGAACCCAAGGATTTGCCAACCACATCCCGCACCCCGCCCAATTCCAGCATCGCCCGCATGGCTCCTGCGGCGATAACCCCGGTGCCCTCTCTGGCCGGTTTGATCAGGACGATGGTGGCGCCCTTCTTAACTGTGATTTGTTGAGGAATGGTGCTTCCTCGCAGCGGAATCTGGACCATATTGCGGCGGGCGATGGCGTTGCCTTTACGGACCGCATCTGGAATAACCAGTGCCTTTCCCAGTCCTGCTCCTACTTGGCCTTCCCCATCCCCCACCACCACGAGGGCGTTGAATCTAAGACGGCGGCCGCCCTTCACCACCTTGGCGATACGGCGGGTATAGACCACCCGCTCCGACATCCCTCCGGCATCGTCCTCCCGTGCTCGGCCAAATTGGCCCCTATCGAACGCCGTAACCATTAGTAAGCCGGTCCTCCTCTCGTGGGCAGGTGAGTAAGCGGGTGATTCGGCGGGCACTGCGTCAAAATCTGAGCCCGCCTTCCCGCGAAGCCTCGGCCAGTGCCTTCACCCGGCCATGATACTTATAACCGCCGCGGTCGAATACTACCTGGGAAATGCCCTTGGCCAGGGTGCGTTCCGCTATCAACTTCCCTACGGCTTGAGACACTGCCAACTTGGGGCGGCTCTTGGCGCCCGCGGCCGCCGCCTCGACGCTGCTGGCGGCCGCCAAGGTGTGGCCGGTGCTGTCGTCGATGACCTGCGCGTAAATGTACCGCAAGCTTCGGAACACGCACAAACGGGGGCGTTCCGGACTGCCTCTCACCTTTCTCCGGACCCGGATATGGCGCACCACTCTGAATTTACGAGAGTCCTTATCTCTAGGCATATCTAGGCTTTGCGGCCTGCCGCTTTCCCCGGTTTGAAGTGCAGTACTTCACCCTGGTATCGTATCCCCTTCTCTTTATAAGCGTTGGGCGGCCTGACTTGGCGGACCTTGGCCGCCAGGGCACCCACTTTCTGTTTATCGATCCCCCGTATATGCACCCGGTTATTGCCCTCCACCTCCATGGTCACCCCTTCTTCCGGGTGAATTTCCACCGGGTGGCTGTACCCTACGTTGAGGATGACGCCGTCGCCCGCCTGTTGCACTCTGTAGCCTACTCCCATCAACTCCAGGGTCTTTCTATAGCCGTCACTAACCCCGGTGATGGCGTTAGCCACCAAGCTGCGGGTCAGCCCATGCAACGAATGATGGAACTTCCTGGCCGAGAGACGCTCTACTACAACGACGCCGTCCTCTACCTTGACAACTACATCGGGATGATACTTTTGGGTCAATGTCCCGCCGGGTCCTTTGACCGTCACTTCTCCATAGCCGACTTTCACTTCCACCCCGGACGGGACCGGGATCGGCCTTCGGCCGATGCGGGAGAGCGTTCGGTTTTGGGTCTTGAGATTATTCGTGTCGTTACCAGACATAGCAGAGCAACTCCCCTCCAATGCCTTGCCGCCAAGCATGGCGTCCCGACATGAGCCCTTTTGAAGTGGAAAGGACGGCCAGTCCAAGGCCGCCATAGACCCGGGGTATCTCTCCTTTACCCACATAGGCCCGCAGACCCGGCTTGCTGACTCGTTTCAACCCGGTAATGGCCGGGACCCGGTTTTCCCGATAAGCCAAATGCACCCGGAGAGTGGGATGGGCCCTTCCTCTCGGTATATCGTAGTCCCGTATGTAGCCTTCTTCTTTAAGAATCTTGGCAATGGCGAGTTTCAACTTGGAATGCGGGACCAACACCGATTCGTGGCGCACCTGTATAGCATTACGAATCCGGGTTAGCATGTCCGCGACTGGATCGGTCACCGGCATGATTCCGTTTTCCTCTGGGCTGATTTAAATATATTGTCTATGCGCTCTGTAATCAGGGCCCGCCCTGTTCCTGATTCTGCTACCAACTGGCCTTGCGCACACCGGGCAATTCACCGGATAACGCCAACTCCCGGAAACAAATACGGCAGATGCCGAAGTGCCGGATGTAGGCCCGAGGGCGGCCGCAACGGTGGCACCGGCTGTGGTTCCGTCCTGGGTATCTGCTTGGTTTTAACCATTTCTGAATTTTGGACGACTTAGCCAAGAAGGCTCCTTTAGGTCTGACGAACGAATGGCATGCCGTACAGTTCCAGCAGACGTATCGCCTCGGCATCGTTGGGGGCGTTGGTGGCTATGGTAACCTGCAGGCCGCGAATTCGATCGATCTGGTTGTAGTCAATCTCCGGGAAGATGATTTGCTCTCTAATGCCAATAGAAAAGTTTCCTCGCCCATCAAACCCCAAGCGGGCAATTCCCCGGAAGTCGCGGATACGGGGCAGAGCGACGTTGATTAACCGGTCCAAGAAATGGTACATCCGGGCGCCCCGCAGAGTCACTGAGGTGCCTACGGGATTGCCCTCCCTTACTTTGAAACCGGCAATGGACTTGCGGGCCCGCGTGATCACCGGTTTCTGGCCGCTGATGTTCATCAGGTCCCGGGTTGCGCCCTCCATCGCCCTGCTGTCGGTCAGAGCTTCTCCTACGCCAATATTCAAAACTATCTTTTTTATACGCGGCGCCCGCATGGGGTTGTCGAAGCTAAACTCCCGCATCAAAGCAGGCACAATTTCGTTGCGGTAAGTATCGAGCAACCGGGGCTGGGGGGGGCTCTCATCCACCTCCGGCTCCTCAGCCACTGCCGTTGCCGCCGCCCGCTGGCTTCGGGAAGACCGGGCGCCTCCGGCGGCCCTCCGCCGGCGGGGGGCTCGCTGGGCCGGCTCGCTTTCCGTCTTCACCGGGGTTTGAGTCGGGCTGGCAGCCTGGGCCTCCGCCTGTTGGTTGCCGGCTGTCTCAGCAGCGGCTTGGGCTTGCTCTTCAGATTGGACCTCATCGGGCATCGTCAATCACTTCCTTACACTTAGGGCAGCCTCTGACCCGGTCGCCGGTTTCCAGGTGGACTACGGCGGGCTTAACCGGTTGATTGCACTTATTGCAAATCAGGACTACGTTGGAGATGTGGATGGGCGCTTCTTGCTGGATCCGCCCCGACTGTCTGACGTTGGGACGGGGGCGCACGTGGCGGGTAACCAGGTTCACACCCTCTATGACCAGCCGGTTTTCTTTGGGCAACTGCCGGTCGACCCGCCCGGTCTTACCCTTTTCCTTGCCAGCTATGACCAGCACCGTATCCCCATTTCGGATGCGCATTATACCACCTCCGGGGCTAGGGAAATGATTCGCATAAAGCCTTTTTCCCGCAGCTCCCGGGCTACCGGCCCGAAAATTCGGGTGCCCCGGGGCAGCCGGTTCTCCAATATCAATACCGCCGCATTGTCGTCGAACTTTATATAGGTGCCATCCTCCCTGCGATGAGACTGAGCCTGGCGTATAACCACCGCTCTTACCACTTCTCCTTTTCGCACAGGTGAATTGGGGCTGGCTTCCCGGACGTTGCACACAACCACATCACCGATGCCGGCGAACCTCCGGTTGCTGCTCCCTGGGATATTGATCAGCCGGATGACTTTGGCCCCGCTATTATCCGCCACAGTGAGTCGTGTGTAGGTCTGAATCACTTTTCTGAATCCTCGCCTTCCGTCATGGAATCACCGTCGTCTCCATATTGGTCTGCCGGTGATTCTTCGGCTTCTTTGTTTTCCGGCTCGGCTGCTTCTTCTGAAGCCGTCACAATCTCCGCATCGGCTTCTAGCTCGATAGGCCGCACCTCGGCCACCCGGCGGCGTTCCAAGACTTCCAGCAACCGCCAACGTTTGGTCTTGGATACGGGTCTAACCTCCTGGATACGGACCGTATCTCCCAGTTGACACTGGTTCAGGGGATCGTGAACGTGGAACCGGGCCACCCGACGCACTTGTTTTCGGTACAAGCGGTGCCGCTGCTTCCACACCATCTCCACAACCGCTGTTTTGTCCGCCACGTTGCGCACCACCAAGCCGGTGCGGACTTTGCGCATCGCTTTAGCCATGGCTAATTGACCGTCAGGCCGCGCTCGTTCATTGCCGTGCGCAGCCGCGCGATAGACTTCCGGGTTATTTTGGGCAGATTAGTATCGGGCAATTGGTTTGTGGCTGCCCGGAACCGGAGGTTCATGTAATCCCGGTAGGCTTTGCTCAACTCGTCCCTCAGTTGTTGGTCGGTCAGTTCTCTTATGTCGTGCATCCGCACCGCAGCGTCCCCCTAACCAGTCCCGCCGGCCGCAGTCGCCAGCCGGTCGCGGTGTACTGTCTTTGTGGGGATGGGTAGTTTGTGAGACGCCAGCCGCAGGGCTTCAATCGCATCCTCGGCTGGCACACCGGCCACTTCAAAGAGTATCCGGCCCGGTTTAACTACCGCCACCCAATGGTCTACGCCCGATTTTCCGCCGCCCATCCGAGTTTCGGCGGGCTTTTTGGTCACCGGCTTGTCCGGGAAGACCCGCACCCACACTTGTCCGCCCCTTCTAAGGCGGCGGGTGACAGCCACCCGGGCCGCCTCAATCTGGCGGGCTGTAATCCAGTCGACCCCCAGAGCCTTAAGGCCAAATTCGCCAAAAGATACCGTCGATCCCGTGGTGGCCGCACCCTTGCGCCGGCCCCGGATGATCTTTCGGAATTTGCTCCTTTTGGGCTGTAGCATTGTTAGCTCCTCTAGAATTCCTCAATCGAGTCCAAGATTTCGTCTGCCTGAACGGTCACTTCGATAGTTTCCAACTCCTCGACCTCCTCAGGCGGCGGCGGCAAAATCTCCCCGCGATACACCCAGGTCTTGACGCCGATGCGCCCCATGGCGGTACTGGCTTCCGCTATGCCGTAGTCGATATCGGCCCGCAGCGTATGCAAGGGTACTTGGCCCAGCCTTAGCTTTTCCACCCGGGCGATTTCCGAACCGGAGATGCGGCCCTTAACTATTATCTTGATCCCTTCAGCGCCCCCTTGCATGGCTCGTTGGGCTGCTTGCCGCATGGCTCGGCGGTAAGCAACCCGCCGTTCTAGCTGGTCGGCGATATTGCGAGACACCAGGTAAGCGTCTATTTCCGGTTGACCGATCTCAATAATATTCAATTGCACTTTGCGTTTGGTGATGCCTTCAAGCCGGCTGCGCAGTTGCTTAACCCGTTCACCGTCGCGCCCGATGAGGATGCCCGGCCGGGCCGAATGGATGTTGATAACGCTGTCTTGAGCCCCGCGGTCGATCTCCACCCTGGAGATCCCGGCATCGGAAAAAGGGGCGTACTCTCTTTTGATGCTGTCGCGCAGGCGCAGGTCCTCCAGCACCAGGGTCCGGTAAGTGGCTGTGTTGGGAGCGTACCAGTGTGCTTTCCAGTCCTTGATTATGCCCAACCTGAACCCATAGGGATGGGTTTTTTGGCCCATGCCTTAAGCCTCCTCCTCCTCTTCTTCGTCGACCACCACAATAATGTGGCTGGAACGCTTGGTTATCCGGCCTATCCGCCCTCGCGCCCTAGGGCGGAAGCGCTTAAGCGAGGCGGCGTTGTCCGCAGTAATCTGGATGATGCGCAGCGCGTCACGGTTCATGAACATGTTGTTTTCCGCATTGGCGGCGGCCGATTGGACCACTTTAGCCACTGTCTTGGCCCAAGGAGACGGCAAGAGCTGCAACGTGTTCATAGCGTCTTGCACTCGTTGGCCCCGGACCAAGTCCAAAATGGGCTTTAGCCGCTTTTGCGAAGCGCCTATTTTTTTAGCTACCGCCCGTACTGGAGGCACTGCTTCACCTTGTCCTGCTGGAGCGCTCCGTCCGCCCCACGTGGCCGCGGTAGGTCCGAGTGGGTGAAAACTCACCCAAGCGATGCCCCACCATGTTCTCGGTTATAAACACCGGAACATGGCGGCGGCCGTCGTGGACCCCAATGGTTAACCCCACCATTTCAGGCATTATCATTGAGGCCCGAGACCAAGTGCGGATCACCGTCTTGACCCCCGAACGTTGGACCGTCTCCACTTTCTTACTCAACTTGGGGTGCACGTACGGCCCCTTCTTCACCGACCGAGACATACTACCGCCTCCTACCCCGGCGCATAATGAACTTGCTGCTGGCCTTGTTTTTGCGCCGAGTTTTGTAACCCAGGGTCGGCTTACCCCAAGGCGACTTGGGGCCGGGCATACCTATGGGTGAGCGGCCCTCTCCCCCGCCGTGGGGGTGGTCGACCGGGTTCTTGGCTACACCCCGCACTTGGGGGCGCCGGCCCAGATGGCGGCTGGCTCCAGCCTTTCCCAGGCTCTCGTTCTTGTGGTCCGGATTGGACAACTGGCCGATGCTGGCCCGGCAATTTAACAGCAACCGCCGCATCTCACCGGACGGCAGGCGGACCAAGACGTATTCACCCTCCCGCGACAACACTTGGGCTCCCACACCGGCGCCGCGGGCCAACTGTCCTCCTCTACCTGGAGTCATCTCCAGATTGTGGACGACAGTGCCTGTGGGAATCGCTCGCAGGGGCAAGCAGTTGCCCGGATGAATCTCGGCCTGCGAGCCAGATTCCACCCAATCGCCCACCGATAAAGCCAACGGAGCCAAAATATAGGCTTTTTCACCATCGACGTAGAAAACCAGGGCGATGCGGGTAGTGCGGTTGGGGTCGTACTCTATGGAAACTACCCTAGCGGGAACGCCGTCCTTCAAGCGTTTGAAGTCGATGCGACGGTACATCCGTTTTTGGGCACCGCCGCGGCTGCGGGTAGTGATCCGGCCCCGGTTGTTTCGGCCGCCGTGGCTGGGAAGGGGTGAAAGCAGGGACTTTTCCGGCTCCCGGCTGGTGATTTCCTCAAATGATGGCCGTACCGCATTGCGGCTCCCCGGAGTAACCGGCCTTAGATTTTTCAGCGGCATTTCGTTTTCCTTGTGCTTCCTTGACGACTGGGCTTTAAAGCCCTTCGATAATATTAATCCGGTCGCCCGGCCTCAAAGTTACTACCGCCTTCTTGAAATCGGGTTGTTTAGAGAGCTTCGGGCCGTAACGTTTGCGCTTACCGTGGATTTTAGTGATGTTGACATCGACAACAGTAACGGCGAAGCTTTTTTGCACAGCGGCTTTGATCTCCACCTTGTTTGCCCGGGGCGCTACTTGAAAGGTGTACTTGCCGGTTTCTTGAAGGATTGTACTTTTTTCCGTGATGGTGGGCTTGACCAGGACCTGATTGATATTCATTTATTCTTTCTTTTCCTCTGCGTCGGCCTCGCTTTGGCTGGGTGAACTCTCCGACGCTTCGGGTGCACTTGTCCCCGCTTGGCCGGCGGGTTGGTCCTCCACGGCCGTCCTGTCGCCGTCCACAACCGGGGCCGTCGCCTCTCCCCGGACTCCCCGCCTTCCGTGGGGGGCCGCGGCTAGGAACTCCTCCGCCCACCTGGCGGCAGCCACCGTCATAATCAACGTCTCCCGGCGAAGCAGTTCATTGGCATTCAACAGGGTTACCGGCAGTGTCCAAACCTTGGGCAGGTTGTGAGAAGCGCGGACCACCCTTTCCTCGACGTCTCGGGTCACCATCAGGATGGAACCCGAAACAGCCAATTTTTGCAAAAGATCGACCATCGATTTGGTCCTGCCGTCGACAGCGTCCATACTATCCAAGCAAACCAGCTTATCCTGCCGGGCTTTGTCGGAGAGGACGCACTTGAGGGCCAGTCGACGCATACGGCGGGGTATAGACTTGCGGTAATCCCGGGGATGGGGCCCGAACACCACACCGCCGTGCCGCCATTGGGGGGCGCGAATACTCCCTTGGCGGGCGCGTCCGGTGTGTTTCTGAATCCAGGGCTTTCGACCTCCACCGGACACCTGGGCCCTGGTCTTGGTGTCGTGAGTACCCTGGCGTTTGTTGAGCTGGTAAATGACCTGTGCTTGATGCACCAAGGAGTGGTTCATGGGCACATTGAAAACGGCATCGTCCAACCGGATGGTTTCCAAGGTGTCGCCGTTTTGATTTTTCACCGGAATATCCATAATCGTAGACGGTTCCTTACCGGCTGGAGGCCTGATTCATCTTGCGTCTAATCCACAGCAGCCCATTGGCCGCTCCGGGAACGCCGCCCTTGAGCAGCAACAGATTGCGGTCTAAGTCGATGCTGACTACCTCCAGCCCCTTTACCGTAATCCGCCGGTTTCCCATGTGTCCCGCCATGCGCAGCCCTTTGAACACCTTTCCTGGGGTGGTGCCGCCGCCAATTGACCCGGGCGCCCGCGACCGGTCGGACTGACCGTGAGTGCGAGGCCCTCCGCCAAATCCGTGGCGCTTCATAGTGCCGGCGAAACCCCGTCCCTTGGACTTCCCGACCACGTCCAAGACCTCACCGGGTTCGAAAATGTCCACGCCGATGGTCTGGCCGACTTGAAACTCGCTTACGTCATCGGCTTGGACTTCCCGCAAGTAGCGGCAATTCCACCTATTTTGCAAGTGCCCGGCCCTGGGCTTATTGAGTCGTTTGACCTCGCCGAAGCCCAACTGCACTGCCTCGTATCCATCCTTCTCCTGGGTCTTGATCTGGGTCACAATGCAGGGCCCGGCTTCAACGACGGTGACCGGAATCACTCGGCCGTCGTCGCGAAACACTTGGGTCATTCCAATTTTTTTGCCTAAAAACCCTTGTATCATCCTAAGTACCCGCGTCTTGCAGCCTGGGTCATAATTTAATGGAAATGTCCACTCCCGCCGGGAGATTAAGCCGCGTCAAAGAGTCGATTGTTTTGGAGGTGGGTTCCAATATGTCAATCAGTCGCTTGTGAGTCCGAATTTCGAAGTGTTCCCTCGAGTCTTTGTCCACATGAGGACTCCGGATCACACAAAACCGGCGTATATGGGTAGGCAAAGGCACCGGGCCGGCTATTCTGGCTCCGGTGCGCTCTGCGGTCTCGACAATCTGACCGGCGGACAAGTCCAGCATTTTGTGGTCGAAAGCCTTGAGGATTATCCGTACCTTCTGCCTGGTTGTCATGCTTTGCTAGCCCCTCTCCAACTACACTATATTGACCATAGAGGTCAGCACGTTCTGAGAAACCGGCTCATAGTGACGGAACTCCACGGTAAAAGTGGCGCGTCCTTGGGTCGCCGACCGCAAGGCGGTGCTGTAAGAAAAGGTTTCTCCCAAAGGAATCAATGCCCTCACTACCTGCACCCCCTCTTGCCCTTCTATGGTCCGTATCTGGGCGCGGCGGCTACCCAGGTCCGCCAACGCCTCGCTGAGAAACTCCCCCGGCGTAACCACTTCCAGATCAACTATAGGTTCCAAGAGGACCGGGGCTCCCTTACGGACTCCTTCCCGGATGGCCATCGCGCCGGCGCTCCGAAAGGCCAACTCTGAGGAGTCAACCGGGTGGTAGCTGCCGTCAACCAGAGTAACTTTCAGGTCCACCACGGGGTAACCGGCAAGAGGTCCGTTCCCTAGGGCCTCCCTCACCCCTTTCTCCACGGCTGGGATATACTCCCTTGGCACACGGCCGCCGGGGATGGAGCTTTCGAACACGATGCCGCCGGCCCGCTCCAAGGGTTCCAACTCCAGCCACACATGGCCGAACTGCCCGTGGCCCCCCGTCTGCCGGATGAATCTGCCTTCGCACCGTACCGGCTTGGTGAGCGCCTCACGGTAAGATACTCGCGGTTTACCCACGTGGGCTTCCACGTTAAATTCCCGGCGCATTCGGTCCACCAGCACGTCCAAGTGTAATTCTCCCATGCCCGAGATGACCGTCTGCCCGGTTTCGCTGTCGAAATTGATCACGAAGGTAGGGTCCTCGTCGGCCAGCTTTCGAAGAGCATCGGTGAGCCGGTCTTGATCAACACGGGTCATCGGTTCAATGGCTACCGACACTACGGGATCAGGAAACTGGGGCGGTTCAAGCAACACTTGCTGGGAGGTGACGCATATAGTGTCGCCGGTAAAGGTGTTCTTCAGCCCCACCGCGGCGCAAATGTTGCCCGCGCTGACCTCTTCCAATTCCTCCCGGTGATTGGCGTGCATACGCAGCAAGCGTCCCATCCGCTCCCGGTGTCCTTTGGTCACGTTTTGCACCGAAGCCCCGGACTCGACCTTTCCCGAATACACCCTTAGAAAAACCAACCGGCCCACGAATGGGTCGGTGGAAACCTTGAACGCCAGAGCGGAAAAAGGGGCCTTTTCATCCGGGAATCGCAGTACCCGTTTGCCGCTGTGCGGTTCAACCCCTTCCACTGGCAGTATGTCCTGGGGAGACGGCAAGTAACTGATGATTGCGTCAAGCAAAGGATGGACGCCCTTGCCCGAGGCGGCGCTTCCGCAAAGCACCGGTATCAAGTCCCCCGAGATGGTGGCTTGGCGCAAGGCATGGCGCAGCGCCTCTTCCTCGATCTGCTCGCCCTCTAGGTACTGTATGAGCAACTGCTCGTCGGTTTCCACGATCTTCTCGATCATGGCCTGGCGGTATTGGTCAAAAGCCTGCTGGTATTCAGAGGGCACCCCGGTTTGTTCGGGAGGTTCGCCGTGGTGTCCGTTGCATTTCCCGTTTGGATAAATAGTGGCGTACCCACTCAGAAGGTCGACGACGCCGCGGTGTTCGGCCTCCACGCCGATGGGTAGCTGGACGGCCACAGGATTGCCTCGGAGACGCCTTCTTATGGACTCTATGGTGCGCTCATAGCTTGCCCCCACCCGGTCCATCTTGTTGACGAAGCAAATCCGGGGAACGTGGTATTTGTCGGCCTGCCTCCACACGGTCTCCGACTGAGACTGGACACCGGCCACCGCGTCCAATACGACAACCCCGCCGTCAAGGACCCTAAGGCTCCGTTCCACCTCGGCAGTGAAGTCGACGTGGCCCGGTGTATCGATGATGTTCACCCGGTGGTCACGCCAATAGGCACTGGTGGCAGCAGCGGTAATGGTGATGCCCCGCTCCTTCTCTTGGGGCATCCAGTCCATGGCGGTGGTGCCCTCGTCCACCTCGCCCAGCCGGTGAATCCGGCCTGTTATGAACAGCACCTGCTCGGTGACTGTGGTCTTGCCGGCGTCGATGTGAGCAATGAACCCGATGTTACGGATTTTATTTATGGAATAAACTTCTTTGTTCATACGCAGGCCCACGGGAGGCCCTGTTCGATTAGCCTCGATAATGTACGAAGGCCCGGTTAGCCTCGGCCATCCGGTGCAATTCTTCTCTGCGCCGCACCGCCGAGCCTTCACCACGGGCAGCTTCCATCAACTCTTGGGCCAAGCCGTTTCGCATTGGCATTCCCTTGCGAGACCTGGCGCCCCGGATCAACCATCGCATAGCCAGGGCTTCACTGCGGACCCGGCGCAATTCCGTTGGCACTTGGTAAGTTGCGCCTCCAACCCGCTTCGGCCGCACCTCCACCAAGGGGGTTGCGTTTCTCAATGCCTGTTGGAAAACCTCCAACGGGTCCAAGTTAGACTGGTCCCGGATGGCGTTAAACGCAGAATAAGTAATACGCTGGGCGGTCGTCTTCTTGCCCCTCTGCATGACTCTATTGATGAACCGGGCTAGTTCCTCGTTGTTATACTTGGCATCGGGCGGCACAATTCGCCGCTCGGCGCGTCTTCTCCTAGACATAGATACACACCTAGCTTAATCCTAATGAGAAGCCTGGGGAATTGAAGCCGGTCGAAACCCGCTTAGGCGGAGCGGGGCTTGTCGGCCCCGTACTTGCTGCGTCCTTGCCGGCGGTCCTGCACCCCTTCACAGTCCAAGGCGCTGCGGACCACATGGTAGCGAACACCCGGAAGATCTTTTACACGGCCTCCTCGAACAATCACCACCGAGTGTTCCTGGAGGTTGTGGCCTACGCCTCCGATGTAGGCAGTAACTTCCACCCCATTGGTCAAGCGCACCCGGGCGATCTTGCGAAGGGCCGAGTTAGGCTTCTTGGGGGTCATGGTCCGCACCTGGATGCAAACACCACGCCGCTGCGGACAACCCGGCCCCCACTTTACCCGGTTGCGCAATGAGTTCTGGACCCAGTGCAACGCGGGAGCCTTGGTCTTTTTACGGACAGGCTGGCGTCCCTTCCTAACTAGTTGGTTCACAGTAGGCATAGCTACTCCACGCTGCTCTATTAGCAACAGGCCCCTACTCTACCAATTAGCCGTAGAGATGTCAACTGAATTCAAATTTGAAGCAGTATCTCATTTTGACATGGGTTATGTTCTAGTTTAGAGTATCCCCTGTCTTGACTATGACCCGTTAAGATATTTACCTCTGGCCCTAGGGTCTTTTCACTCTTCGGAAAACGTCATTTTGAATTTTATGGTCTCTGACAACGGCTGCGCTTCGCTTACTATCGTGGGGGTTGGACCGGGGGACGCCAGCCTGCTGACCTTGCAGGGGCGGGAGGTCTTGGAACAAGCCGACTTGGTGGCCGGCTTTCAAACAGTGCTGGATGTGGTGCGCCTCTGGCTTGACCGGGCCGAGGTGTGCCCCATGAGCTACCGGGACCAGGAAACGGTTTTGGAATACGTTGCCGCCCAAGCCCGCTTGGGACGAAACTGTGTCGTATGTTGCTGGGGCGATTTCAATGTATCCGCCAAGGAACTTCTGGCCCGGGTGCGAGGCCGGGCCGACCGGGTGCGCCTTGTTCCCGGCGTCAGCTCCGTCCAGATCGCTTGCGCCAGGGCCGGTATATTCCTGGAAGACGCCCTATTTGTCACCCTGCACCAACGCCGTGACACCACCGGGGACTTGGAAGAGGTGGTCCACTACCTCGGCGAAGACCGGCGGCACCTAATCTTGTTTCCCAGGCCTTGGGACTTGATGCCCCCTGCCATCGCCGCCCGCTTGTTGGAGTCCGGCGTGCCGGAAGAGCGTCAATTGCATATTTATCAGCGCTTGACTTTAGAGGGTGAGCAAGAGTGGACCGGCTCTTTGGCCGAGTGCGCCCTGCTGGCCAACGAGCACAGTGACCTCAGCATCATGGTGTTCCCCAAGACCGCCAGCGACGACAGCGTCCTCTAAGGAGAGCGGCACTTGCCCGAACCAAAGTCCATAATATTCGTCACCACCGCCGATACGGACCTGTTGACCGCCGACCGCGCTCTTGCCGGAATTACACACCCCGGTTTTCCTCCGGTAGAGGCTTTCAATCCCTCGGCGTCGGATTTTACTCAAGACCCCGGCCGCTTGCTCGATGCGTCGGCCCAAGCCAGCGTGGTGGTGTTGCGTCTACTGGGCGGAAAGCGGGCGATGCCCGATACCTTCGACCCCTTGGTCCGGCTCTGCCGTTCCCGCCGGATTCCCCTGATCGCTTGCCCCGGTCACGTTGAGTGGGACGAGGACCTCATCGCTGCCTGCTCGGTGCCGCCGGCGGAGGCCGAAGCCGTTTTCTCTTACCTGATCCGGGGCGGTGTCGACAACCTCCGAAACCTTTTCTTGTTCCTCAGCGATTCCTACTTGGGCACCAGCTACGGGCACGAGGCCCCTGCGCCCGTCCCTTGGGAAGGAATCTACCACCCCGACCTGCGGGAACCGGTAGACCCCGAGGATTTCGCCGGTAGACACTTCCGGGACGACCGCCCTACCATCGGTTTTCTTTTCTACCGCGCCCACTGGATGAGCGGCAACCTGCAAGCGGTGGATGCCCTCATTCGCCGCTTGGAAGACCTGGGCGCCAACGTTTTGCCCGTGTTCTCTTACAGCCTGAAGCACAATCCCGATGGGATGGAAGGCCCCAACCGGATCCTGTCACAACTCTTAGCCCGGCCTGACGGCTCGGCCCGGGTGCACTGTATTATCAACACCATGGGCATGGCCTTGGGCGACCTGAGCAAAGAAGGCCCCACCATCGCCTCCGGAGGGGCCCTGGAGGCATTGGAAAACCTGGACGTGCCGGTCATTCAAGCCATTGTGAGCACTGGGACGGCGGGGCAGTGGCTGGAAAGCTCCTTGGGTTTGGGTCCCATCGACACCGCTATGAGTGTGGCGCTGCCCGAGTTCGACGGGCGTATCATCTCGGTGCCTATATCTTTTAAGGAAGAAAGCGGGTCGCCCCTCTCCGCCAAACTGAACGGGCGGCTGCAGCGCTATGTCGCCCGCGACGACCGGGTGGATCTAGTGGCCCGCTTGGCTATCAAGTGGGCTACCCTCCGGATGAAGCCCAACGCCGACAAGCGGATTGCGGTTATCCTGAGCAACTATCCTACCAAGGACGCCCGCATCGGCAATGCTGTGGGCTTGGATACCCCGGCGTCGGTAATCCGCCTCCTCCAAGCCCTTAAGCAAGCGGGCTATCACCTGACGGATATTCCGGAAGACGGCGATGCACTGGTGCACCGGATCATCGAAAGATGCAGCAACGACCGGGACTCCTTGACCGAGGAGCAACTCCGGCTGGCTGTCGGCCACGTTGAGGCCGGCCAATACAAGCAGTGGTATCAAGAGTTCCCGGAAGGGGTGCGGGAGGAACTTCAGCAGACTTGGGGGGAGCCTCCGGGGCAGGTCTACCGCAGCAACGGCAGCTTGGCTGTGGCTGGCATAGACTTGGGCAACGTGTTCGTCGGCTTGCAACCCCCCCGCGGGTTTGGGGAGAACCCCATCGCTGTCTATCACAGCCCCGACCTGCCGCCGACTCACCACTACATCGCTTACTACCGGTGGATCCGGGATGTTTTTCGGGCCGATGCCATGATTCATGTGGGCAAACACGGCACGCTGGAGTGGCTGCCGGGCAAAGGCATCGGAATGTCCTCGTCTTGTTATCCGGAGTTGGCCTTGCAGGACATCCCCTTGTTTTACCCCTTCATTATCAACAACCCCGGAGAAGGCGCTCAGGCCAAGCGGCGGGCTCACGCTACTATCGTCGATCACCTGATCCCGGCCATGACCACGGCCGACAGTTATGGCGACATTGCCAAGCTGGAGCAACTCTTGGACGAGCACTACCAGTGCCAGACCTTGGACCCGGCCAAGCTGCCGATCCTTGAAGCCCAGATTTGGGAGATGGTGAAGCAGGCCGAGCTACACCGGGACCTGGGACAGGACTCCCATCCCGAAGATTTTAGCAACTTCATTTTGGCCATCGACGGCTATTTGTGCGAGATAAAAGACGCCCAGATTAGAGACGGCTTACACACCTTGGGAGAAGTGCCCCAAGGCGACCAACTCATCGGGCTGCTTTGCGCCTTGAGCCGTTTGGATAGCGCCGGCGTGCCCAGCTTGCGGAGGTCCCTGGCCGAGGCCCTGGGCCTTGATTATGAAAGCCTTCAGTCCGAGCCGGGCTTGCCATTGCGAGGGGAAGTTCCCCAAGTCTTGGCCCGGATGGAGCCGGAGAGCCCGGCGCGCAGCCAAGGCGACCTTGTGGAGCGGTTGGAGATGCTTTGCCGTCAGGCTTATCACAATCTCCAGTCGATGGATTTCCGGTTGGAAGAGGTCCCCAAGCTGGTGCGCAGTCTGGTTGGCCGCGCCGATCACCAGACCGAGACGGTGTTGAAACACGCCGCCTCCACCGTGCATCCGGCGCTGCTGCGCACGACCGACGAAATCGATAATCTGCTCCGGGGATTGAACGGCCGGTTCGTTCCGGCGGGACCCAGCGGCGCGCCCACCAGGGGAATGGCCAACGTGCTGCCGACGGGCCGGAACTTCTACTCGGTGGACCCCAAGACCATCCCGTCGCCAGCCGCTTGGGAGATGGGGAAAGGCTTGTCCGAAGGATTGTTGGCAAAGTACCTGGCCGAGGAAGGCGATTATCCGGAGATGGTCGGCCTGGTGGTCTGGGGCACCTCGGCCATGCGTACCCACGGGGACGACATAGCCCAGATTTTCCATCTTCTGGGAGTGCGTCCGGTCTGGCAACCGGAGAGCCGCCGGGTATTGGGCCTTGAAATGATTCCCCTTGCCGAGTTGGGCCGGCCCCGCATCGACGTCACCGTCCGCATCAGCGGCTTTTTCCGCGACGCTTTTCCCAACCTGATCAACTTGTTAGACCAAGCAGTGGAAATGGCGGCCTCCCAGGATGAGTCGCCCCAAGACAATATGGTCGTCAAACACCTGCGAGAGGACCTCGGCCAGACCCCCCCACAGTCCGGACCTCTCCCTGGGCTGGAAGGAAGGCCGCCGGGCGCGGATAGCCGGGCAGCCTCTTTATACCGGGTATTCGGCAGCAAGCCGGGGACCTACGGCGCCGGAATATTGCCGGTGTTGGATGAGCGGAACTGGGAAACGGCCCATGACTTGGCCGAGGTGTACGCCGCGTGGGGCGGTTACGCCTACACCAGGCAGGAGCAAGGGGTGAGCGCCCCTCAGCAGTTCCGGCGGCGGTTTGGCCAGATTGTCATCGCCGCGAAGAACCAGGACAACCGGGAACACGACATCTTCGACTCCGACGACTACATGCAGTACCACGGAGGCATGATCGCCACAGTCCGCTCTTTAACCGGCCGCAACCCCAAGCAGTATTTGGGTGACAGCTCAGACCCTTCCCGCCCTCGGCTCAGAGACTTGCAGGACGAGGCCCGGCGGGTGTTCCGCAGCCGGGTTGTCAACCCCAAGTGGATCGGCTCCATGAAGCGCCACGGCTACAAGGGGGCCTTCGAGTTGGCGGCCACCGTCGACTATATGTTCGGCTACGACGCCACCGCCCAAGTGGTGGACGATTGGATGTATCGAGACGTGACCGAAAGCTACGTTTTCGACCCGGATACTCAACAGTTTTTCCGGGAGAGCAACCCTTGGGCACTGAAAGGGATTGTTGAAAGGCTCCTGGAGGCGATACAGCGGGGCCTCTGGGAAGAGCCGCCGGAGGATATGAAGCAAAAACTTCAGGAACTATACCTGGAGTTGGAGACGGACTTGGAGGCGCGGCAGGAAATCCGGGACCCGGCCCGCCGCGCCGGCACGTAAGTAACTGTTCAGACTTGATGGGGTGACTCACTCCGGTCGTCCCGGCGCAGGCCGGGACCCAGGAAAACCAAGCCGCAGAAATCCTTGAATCTATAGCTGGCCCCCAGCGAGGACTTCCTAGACTCCGGCCTTCGCCGGAGTGACGGGCTCGGAAGGTCAGAATAACCCTCCAAGCCTGAACAATTATGCGCGTAAACCTCTGGTGGAAAACCGTAGGGCCTAGGAGTAAAATCCCGGTAAACCAACGACGTTGACGAACAAGATAGTCAGGGAGGCGGCCTGTGGAAATAGCACTGGAATTGCTCCGGGAATTGGCGAAAGATGATGAGATGATGTGGGTCGTCGGCGGTGGGGAGGTCGTCAGCGAAAACAACTCCAAGGGAATTAAAGAGCCTGAGCTTAGCGGCAATTACATCACCCTGGAGGCCGACAACTGGCATTTCCATGTCGGCCTCGACAAAATCACCGGCATCCAGTTCGTTGAAGCTGAAAGCCACGGCGACTTGCTCTCCTACTACGTCCGCTTTTCCAACGCGAAGGAAGAGACGCTGCTGCGAAGCTACTTCCCCAACCCATACTTGGACACCGATTTCAATCGGACCGAGCTTCAGCCGGAAAAACTAAAAGCCTTCGAAGAATTCCGGGACCGGTACGTAAACCGCGAGGGTATAGTGTTTGTCCGGCGGCCAAGGCAGTCCGTCGGATAACGGCGAGCACTATACTCTTTCCGTTGGCTGCGGGGCTGAGAAGGCTAGTAGTTGAGCACTATGGGTCTGCCGTTGTGAGGGTGTCTTATCACCATGGTGTCGGCGCCGTAGACTTGCTTGATGTTCCCGGCAGTAATGACCTCTTCGGGGGGGCCGAAGGCCAGCACCCGGCCGTTCCACATCAGCGCGATGGCGTCGCAGAACTGGCCGGCCAATGTCAGGTCGTGAATGGCGGTTACGACCGTTTGGCCCGAGGCTGCTAGCTCCTGCAGTAGCCGCATTATCACCGGTTGGTAGGTCAAGTCCAGATTGGCGGTAGGTTCGTCCAGCAGCAACACCGGCGTCTCTTGGGCCAGCGCCATGGCCACGGCTACCCGCTGACGCTCCCCTCCGGACAGTTGGTGTACGGGACGGTCGAAGAATTCCTCGGACTCGGTGCGGCGCATGGCGCACAAGGCAACCTCTACGTCGGCCGCGCTCTCCCAAGACAGCAGCCCCAGATGGGGGTTGCGCCCCATCAGTACCACCTCCAACGCCGCCGTGCCTCGGGGAAGTTCCGGGTTTTGCGGAACAACTGCCACCAGCCGCGACTTCTCTCGGGGGGAGAGGGGCGTTATGTCTCTGCCCTTCACCCGAATCTTGCCCTGCGACGGTCGCAATGCTCCGGCGATGATCCGGAGCAAAGTTGACTTGCCCACCCCGTTGGGCCCCGCCAGCGCGATCAGGGTTCCTTGCTCGACGTTGAGGTCCAACCCGCACAGGACTTGCCGGTCACCATAGGAGTACCAGACGCCGGACACGCCGACCCCGGCGTAGGAACCACCGGCTCCGCCCCGTTCCGCCTCTACCTCAAGTGCGTTTCGCTCAGAGCGGCCGGTTTTTTGCTCGTGGATTTTTGGAGCGAATGGGAAACGTGCCATGCTGAATCGTCCTTACCGCTGGCCCTGGGCCTGTCGAAGGGTGGTTGACACGCTTAGACCATCCCGGCGCGGCGGCTGCGCAACAGATACAGGAAGAAGGGCGCGCCGCAGAAGGCGGTGACTACTCCTACCGGTAGTTCTCCCGGGCTCACCACCGTCCGGGCTGCCAAGTCGGCCAGCACCAGAAAGGTGGCCCCCACAATGGCGGACATTGGCAGGATAAAACGATAGTCTGAGCCCCAGACCAGCCGCACCGCGTGGGGTGCAATCAGTCCCACAAACCCAATGAGTCCGGTGAATGACACCGCGGCCGCTGTGGCCAGGGTCGCCGCCGCGATCAGCAATAGCTTCACCTTCTCTACGTCGACGCCCAGCATCGAGGCGTGGTCCTCGGTCAATTGGAGCACATTGAGAATCCGGGCAAAGCCCAACAGCACCGCCAAGCAGGGCGCGAGATAGAGCAGCACGATGGCGCTTTCGCTCCATTCCGCTGCAATGAAACTGCCAAGCAGCCAGCTAAGGACCGGGCGAAGTTCCGGGTCGCTCCGGATCATCAGCAAGCTAGTCACGGCTCCTACCAGGGAGGCGATGGCCACGCCGGCTAGGATCAGCGTGGTGAGCTGAGTGCCCTGAGCACTGCGGGCGATGCTATAGGCCAAGGTCACTGCAGTTATTCCTCCCACGAAGGCGGCGATGGGGAGGAAGCTGAACCCCCCAATCATTAATGGCACCCCGGTCAATAGTACGACGGTCGCCCCCAGCCCGGCCCCGGAGGCGACGCCCACCAGGTAGGGGTCGGCCAACGGGTTCTTGAACAGTCCCTGGTAAGCGGCGCCCGACATGGCCAGTGCGCCGCCCACGATCCCCGCCAGAGCCACCCGAGGAAAGCGAAGCTGCCACAGAATGGTGTCCCAAGTAGCCGGGGTGTCGGCGGGGAGGTCGATTCCGGGCAGCCGCGACAGGAAGACCAATGCCACCGACGGGAAGGGAATGTCCACGGAGCCCAGGCTGGCGGCAAATATGGCGGCGATCAGGAATACGGCTCCGCCGATGGCCAGCCGCCACCACGGATAACGCAGGCCAACCAGGCCCGCGGTTATCTTGCCGAGGTTAAGGGGCTCAATGCCCGGCGTCCTTCTGCTGGCGCCTTCAGCCATGCTCGCTTGTTATTGCTCCTCGGACTGGAAGATCTCCGGGTAGACCCAGCGGGCCAGCTCCTCCACACCCTCAATAAACCGTGGTCCAGCCACGCTTAGCGCGTTGGTGCTGGCGGTGAAAATTCGGTCATCAAGCACACCTCGGACCTGGCTGAAAGCCGCTTCGCTCTTGATTATTTCCGGGTCGCCGATGATGATCTCCGGGTCCTTCTCTACGATGACTTCAGGGCTGATCTGCTGGTAGCCAGTCAAGCCCGAAGCGATGTTGTCCAACTTGAGCAGATCGAACACGGCCTGCATCAAGGTGTTTTGGCCTGGAGTCCAGAACCCACCGGTGTCTTGAAAGACCGACGGGCCGGCCTCGACTCCTTGCAAAGCATTCTCGATGGCGGCGACCCGTTGTTCGAAATCGGCAGCCACCTTCGCCGCCGCGTCGACGCTGCCGGTGATTTCACCCCACATTTCGATGATGTCCGGGATCTTGGTGAAGTCGTCGGAAAGGCTCTTTCTGTAGAGCACTTTCAACCCGGCCCGCTCCAAGTCATCGTTGAACCGGTCGTAGAACACGAACACCAAGTCGGGTTCCAAGGCGACGACGGCCTCGATGTCCATGTTGAAAGCGTCGCCGACCTTGACTATCGACTCCGTTTCCGGAGGATAATTGACGAACGAGTGGGTCCCGATCACCCGGTGGCCCTCACCGATGGCGAAGAGCGTCTCCACGGCGGCGCTGTCGTGAGCTACGATGCGCTCCGCCGGAGCGTCGAACATGACCTCCTTGCCGTTTGAGTCCTCCAAAGTAAGCCGGAACGGCGCGGGCCGAGTAGGAGAAGGTGTAAAAGTAGGCTCCGGCGCGGCGGTTGTCGGCGGCGGAGCGGTGGGCTGGGACGTCGCTGTGGACAGCAGAGTACTGGTAGGCTCCGGCGCGGCGGTTGTCGGCGGCGGGGCGGTAGGCTGGGACGTCGCTGTGGACAGCAGAGCACTGGTAGGCTCCGGCGGCGGTTGTGTGGGCACGGGAGTGGGGTCGGCGGAACAAGCCGCCAATAGGATAAGCGCGACCCCCAACGCGACGACTGTCAGTAAGCGTTCCAAGTTGGCTATAGCCTCCCTGTCAAGTATCCAAACAAAAAAGACCCCGCTTCCAGGATGGAACGGGGTCAACCGGTTCACGGACGATTCCAGTACCTTTCCTCGAAGGCCAAGATGTCGATGGAAGCCGTGGACCGGACTCGCCCCAGGACTGCCGACCAATAATCCTGAGACCTACCGTTGCGGGACAGCGCTGGACTTACACCAGCTTCCCCGTTGAAGCCCTGCGAAGGGCACTCCCACCGTTGTACCTAAGAATTCAATTGTAAAAGTTACCGAGTAGCAACTCTATGATGCCCCCACCAGAGTCCGATGTCAAGCCCATATGCGTAGGGTAACTGTTCAGAGCATGGTAACTGTTCAGAGTTGCTGAGCGCACTGACAGGGAACCGCTCATCCTGAGCGCAGCGCAGCGGAGTCGAAGGACCGGTTCCCCTCAAATCTGAACAGTTACTGCACATGCCCTATAGCCTCCAGCCGGATAATTGAAGCTGGTACCCAAATGCAGTAGAATAGCGCCGTTAACAGGAGGTATGAGTCATTTTGATTTATGTGCCTGGCCTTCCGGCCAGGCTTTTTTGTGGGAAGCAAAAGCGTGAGATTGGGCCGCAACCCCCACAAGGGAATACTGGTACACCAAGTGTTCGGAGTTGGGACTACTGTGGATACGCACCCGTTAACCGGCAGGCCCCGCATCAACTTCTACCTGGATGGGTCCAACAAGCAAAACCTAGATGGAGTGAGCCGTAGAGTGAGCCGCCCTTTGCCGTGATAAACTAGCTTAGGAGAGAAAACCTTGCAACAACGACGAGAGCCCCGCTTTCCTTTCACTGCGATTGTCGGACAAACCGCCATGAAGCGGGCGCTTTTGTTCAACGCCCTCAACCCAAAGATAGGCGGAGTCCTAGTCCGGGGTAAAAAAGGCACCGCCAAGTCCACCGCGGTCCGCTCCCTGGCTGCGCTCCTCCCGGAAGTTAGCGTGGTTAGGGGTTGCCCCTATAGCTGCACTCCCGACGCTCGTCAGGGCCTCTGTCAATGGTGCCAGACCGAGACCAACGACGACTTGGCCGTGGCCAGGCAGGTGCGCATCGTGGACCTGCCGGTGGGGGCCACCGAGGACCGGCTGGTCGGTTCTTTGGACATCGAGCAAGCCATCAAGTCCGGCGACAGGAGTTTTGAACCCGGTCTTATCGCGGCTACCCACCGGGGCATCCTGTATATCGACGAGGTGAACCTGCTCAACGACCACTTGGTCGACGTGCTGCTGGACGCCTCCGCCATGGGCCGGAACTACGTGGAGCGGGAAGGAATCTCGATAAGCCACGCCGCTGAGTTCATCCTGGTGGGGACCATGAACCCGGAGGAAGGGGACCTGCGCCCCCAACTCCTGGACCGGTTCGGTCTAGCGGTGGAAGTGGAGGGAACTCTCCCCTCAAGCGAGAGGCGCGAGGTTGTCCGCCGGCGCATCGACTTCGAAGCCGACCCCTATCAATTTATGGATCGCTGGCAAGAGACCGAGGAGCTTGAACGCCAACGGTTGTTGGAGAGCCGGGAGCTTTTGCCGCAAGTCCAAGTGAGCCCCGACATCCTGGAGCTTATCACCGACATTTGCGCCGAGTACCAGGTCGACGGGATGCGCGGCGACATCGTGATGTACAAAACAGCCAGCACCGTCGCCGCCTATGAAGGCAGGACGAAAGTGTCCGCCCAGGACGTTAAAGAAGCTGCTGTGTTGGCGCTGCTTCACCGGCAACGGCGCCAACCCTTTCAACAGCCTCACTTGGCCACTGAGCAGTTGGACTCCATGGTCCAGGAGTTTCAGGACCGGCAACGGCAGCGGGAACCTTCCGACCAAGGAAACTCCGGCTCCGAAAGCATGGACGAAGGAGAGCCTGAGTATTCCGACCCAAACGCTGCGCCCGGCGACCCCGAGGAAGAAGCAAGTTCAGGCCATTCCGAATTGAACGATCAGGACTTCGAGGTCGGCAGTCCATTCCCGGTACTGCCCATCGAAGTGCAACCGCCGGATGAGCGGCCCCGGCGAGGGTCGGGGCGGCGGAGTAAGACAGTCGGCGGCGTCGCTGTCGGACGCTACGTGGGGGCCGGCCCTCCTGAAGGAAAAGTAACCGACCTGGCCTTGGACGCTACTCTGAGGGCGGCTGCCCCGCATCAACGAGCGCGACGGAGCGCAGCTTACCCAGCCTCTGCTCCGGCAGTGCTGCTGGAACCGTGGGATCTGCGGGAGAAAATACGGGAGTCCAAGACCGGGAGCTTGGTCCTGTTCGTCGTGGATGCCAGCGGCTCCATGGCCGCGCAACGCCGGATGGTGGCGGTAAAAGGCGCGGTCCTATCTTTGCTTATCGACGCCTACCAGCGCCGGGACCGTGTCGGCTTGATTGCTTTTCGGGGGACCGGAGCGGAGCTGCTGCTCCCGCCCACCGGCAGTGTGGAACTGGCCCGGGTCCGTTTGGCCGATATGCCCACCGGAGGGCGTACTCCGCTTAGCCGCGGTCTTTATCTAGCTTTGCAGGTCTTCGAGGCGGAGCGGTTGAAAGACCCGGAGTTCTTGCCCCTGATGGTCCTTCTCTCTGACGGCCGGGCCAACGTCAGCATAGGGGAGACCCAAAACGAGACTGGTTCGGTCCCCGCCGCGGGGGCCAATGAACCCAACCTTGCCGTGTTTGAAGTCAAAGAAGTGGCGTCCCTGTTTAGAGAGCACCACATCCCGGCTGTGGTCGTCGATACCGAGGTTGGCATGTTGAAGTTTGGCTTGGCCGGGCCTATAGCCGAGGCCATGGGAGCTCAATATCTTAAGCTGGACGACCTCCAAGCCGACGGCCTGGCCCAAGCGGTGCGCCTGCGCCTGCCGTCCTCCAGCCAGCCGGGTATTCGTGTAGAATAAGCGCCCGCATAGCCTAAGGCGCGACAGAAAACGACAGCCCCTGCTTGAATTCCCGGAATTGTTTACATCATCTGGGCGAATTGGTACTCTCTAAGTCAGGTTGGCAACACGGATGTTTTGGCTATGAAACTTGACCGCTGATTGCCGGGAGTAAACAAGTGCCGCGGTTTCTACCCTACGCCGACATGGACAAGATAATCTCCTTATCTAAACGACGGGGCTTTGTATTTCAGAGCAGCGAAGTCTATGGGGGCTTGGGTTCCACCTGGGACTACGGTCCCTTGGGAGTGGAGCTTAAGCGTAACGTCAAGGAAGCCTGGTGGCGTTCGGTAATCGTCCAGCGTGACGACATGGTGGGGTTGGACGCCGCCATCCTGATGCACCCCCAGGCTTGGGTAGCCAGTGGCCACGTGGAGAATTTCGCCGATCCTCTGGTGGAGTGCCGCAGTTGCAATCTTCGGTTCCGGACTGACGACCTGGCCACCGAACTCTGTCCTGAGTGCGGCGGCGAATTTACCAACCCCCGGCAGTTCAACCTGATGTTCAAGACATTCATGGGTCCGGCGGAGGACACCGCCCACCAAGTCTACCTGCGGCCGGAGACCGCCCAAGGCATTTTCGTCAACTTCCCAAACGTGGTCAATTCCACTCGTAAGAAGCTCCCCTTCGGCATCGGCCAGATCGGCAAGGCGTTCCGCAACGAAATAACGCCGGGCAACTTCACCTTCCGCACCCGCGAATTCGAGCAGATGGAGGTCGAGTACTTCGTCAAACCGGGCACCGACACCCAGTGGCTTCACCAGTGGATTGAGGAACGCTTCGATTGGTACTTGGCCTACGGCATCCGGCCGGAAAACCTGCGTCTGCGCCAGCACGCCGACGACGAGTTGGCCCACTACGCCAAAGATTGCTACGACATCGAGTACCGGTTTCCTTGGGGCTGGGCCGAGCTGGAAGGCATTGCCAACCGCACCGACTTCGATTTACGGCAGCACGCCGAGGCCAGCGGCCAGGATATGACTTACTTCGACGACGCGGCTGAGGATGGCGACAATCGATACTTTCCCTACGTCATTGAACCTTCCGGCGGAGTCGACCGCGCTACTCTGGCCTTCTGGCTGGATGCCTACGACGAAGAGCCGGACGGGGATACGGTCCGGACGGTCCTGCACCTACACCGCAAGCTGGCCCCGGTGACGGTGGCCGCATTGCCGCTCAGCCGAAACGCCAAGTTGGTTCCCGCCGCCCGGGAGGTTTACAATCAACTGCGCAAAAACTTCAATACCCAGTACGACGACGCTCAGAGCATTGGGCGGCGTTACCGGCGGCAGGATGAAATCGGCACGCCCTATTGCGTGACGGTGGACTTTGATACCTTGGAAGACCGCGGTGTCACCATTCGAGAACGGGACTCGATGCACCAGATGCGGGTACCCATAGTCCAGTTGGTGGATGTGCTCAAGGACAAGCTGGAGCACGGTTGGTGACTCATTAGTTATTCGATTTTAGGGTAAGACAACAGTTGGCCGCATAGACCAAGAAATGTGGACCAGGTGAGTACATGACCAGCCCGCCCAGAGGGCAAGCGCACCGCTATATACAAGGAATTCAGCGCAATCTGCGGCGGCTGGAAGATTTGGTGCGGAAGATGGAAGCTCAGGTCCCGGAAATGCGGCCCCACGATGCTCGCAGCGAGCTACTGGAGCAGGTTCATGTTGCTGGGGCTATGGACCAACGTCGCCTGTTTGAGCTATTGGACCAGCGCTCCATGAACCATGCTTGGATCGGGGCTCAGGTGGGAGCGGAATACTTGGACGTGTGGCAAGGCGCCGACGGCCGGACTTGGTACCGGGTTACCCACCGGGCCATTCGTGAATTGTACCTGGGACAAATGGGAACGTCCGCTGGCTTCGCTTCCCATTCCGAACCGGCTTTCGGAGAGGACTGGGACAGCGAAGAGGACTCCGTTTATGACCGGCTATAAGCAGGGCGACGTTATACTGGTCCCCTACCCCTTTCGCGAGAGGGCCAGCGGGAAGAAGCGGCCTGCGCTGGTGATCAGCTCCACTGAGTATAATCAGACTACCGGAGAGTTGGTCATAGCCCAGATAACGGGACGAGTGACCGCCGCCGCCCGTCCTGGGGACTGCCCTATCCAAGGTTGGAGAGAGGCCAACTTGCCCCGCCCCGCGTTGGTCCGGTGCCGGCTGGCCACGGTCAAGACCCCCTTGGTGCTGCGCCGCTTGGGAGAACTGAGTGAGGCCGACTTTCAGGCCGTCCGTAAGTCATTAAATGCTTCCATGCTGGGGTAACGGCTTGAGTCTAAGACGGCCCTCCCTATTGATTCCAATTTGGCTTGAAGGCTTGCAATGTCTGGGAACCTAGTTTCAGCAACCTTGCGCCGTGGGCTGTTTACCCGGATTGTGGGCAAGCGGCTCCTCTTCTTCCAAGAACTCACTTCCACCATGGACGAAGCCGCCCGGCAGGCTGAGTCAGGCGCCGACGAAGGCACGGTGGTCATCGCGGAAAACCAGACCTCGGGGCGCGGCCGCCAAGGCAGGAACTGGGTTTCCAGCGAAGGGAACCTGTATCTGTCCGTCCTTTTCCGGCCCACGTTGGAAGCCCTGCCAATGATCAGTATCCTGGCCGGCGTAGCGACTGTTCGGACCATTCGGACTTGCACCGGGTCCAACCCCCGGATCAAGTGGCCCAACGATGTGATGCTGGGCGGCAAAAAAGTCGGCGGCATTCTGGTGGAAAGCGCGGTGCAAGGAGACCAAGTAGCTTACGCTGTCTTGGGGATCGGGATCAATATCGGCCTGGATGTCGAAACTCTTGGCGACATTAGGGATTCCACCACCTCGTTGAATACGGCTGTAGGACAACCTGTTTCCCGGGAGGACCTGTTGCGTCAACTACTGCATGACCTCGACGGCCTGTACCTACAAGTTATGCAAGGCGGACCGGTCTTCTCGGAATGGAAGTCGATGCTGGAAACCCTGGGCCAACGGGTACACGCCCGGGAGAGCGGGGACTCTTACACCGGTCTGGCCGAAGGCGTGGACGAGCTAGGCAACCTTCAGCTGCGTCTGGAAGACGGCCGGATGGTTACTTTGACGGCCGGTGATGTGTCTTTGAGTCACCATCAAACATGAGGACTGTATGCTGGAAAAATTCGACCTGGAAGGGAAAACAGTAGTCATAACCGGCGGCGGCACTGGGCTGGGCCTGGCCATGGTGCGGGCTCTAGCCCGCGCTGGCGCCGATTTGTGTATCGCCGGACGCCGGCCGGGGCCCATCGAAAGCGCCGTCAGGGAAGTGGAGGAATTGGGCCGGAAAGCCTTGGCCATCCCCACCGACGTATCCGACTCTGAGCAGGTGGACCGGTTGATTTCCACTACCCTGGACCGTTTCGGACGCATAGATGTGCTGATCAACAACGCCGGGGCGGTGGGGCAGGAAAATGTCCGCAAGCCATTGTGGGACATCACCAACGATGAATGGCAGCGGGTCATGGACGTCAACCTGACCGGGGCCTTTTACTGCGCCCGGGCGGTTTCTCAGCCCATGGTAGACCAGGGTAAAGGCAAGATCATCAACGTGGCCTCGGGGTTCGGCATGAGGGGGGGCCGGGATATTTACATGTACTGTTGCAGCAAAGGGGGAATGATCCAACTGACCAAGGTGCTGTCTTTCAACCTGGCCCGATACGGGATCACCGCCAACAGCATCGTGCCCGGCTTTATCCCCACTACTGTCGCCGATTCTGAGATGCGCGGCACGCTGCCGCGGTCGGGGGAGTTCCTGCCCATCGGTAAGTTGGGCCGCCCCGAGGACCTGGGACCCATCGCCGTGTTTTTGTCATCGGACGCTTCTGACTACATGACTGGGGAAATGATCATCGCCGACGGTGGCGGCCTGGCAGCCGGAATCAATCCCACGGGCCACGCTCCGGTTGAGGCCCTGGAACCGTAACCAAGTGGTCGGCCGCTAGGTCAAGTTTAGACCGCCGCTGGCTGACTGTTGAAAGCTGGAAGCTGGAGGAGACACATCATGCCCCTACTCTCCGAATATAGTCTATCGGGCAAGGCTGCTATTTTGCACACCGCCGGCGGCGACCAAGCGCCCTTTTTGGCCCAAGCACTGGCTGAGGCCGGCGCGGCGGTCTTTACCGTGGCCCGTCGGCAGCGCCTGCTCGACCCGGTGTTGGAAGCACTGGGCCAATACCCAGGAGCCCACGGCGGCACCGTGGCTGATATCGGGGGAAGGGGGCCGTCGGACTTGGCCCAAGCCATGAGGTCCTTTGACCAACTGGGAAAGCCGGTGGACATCTTGGTGAACGATGTGCGAAGCGTGTTGGCCCGGCCCTTTAATGAGATCACCGCCCAAGAGTGGGATGAGGTTCAATCCCGCAACGTTCGGGCAACTTTCCTTCTTTGCCAGGAAGCAGCCCGTCGTATGCAATCACAGCAGTACGGTAGGATTGTCAACCTGGTGTCCATTTTGGCTGAGCGGGGTATGATCAACGGCTCGGCATTTGCCGCCAGCCAGGCAGCCGTTCTTTCTTTGACCCGGTCTCTGGCCGTGGAACTGGGACGAAGCAATATCCGGGTAAACGCATTGGGCGCCGGTTGGTATACGGCCGAAGACATCCCACTGGAGGTGCAGCAGGAAGAGCTGCTGGTCCGCTTCACACCCCTTCGCCGGAAGGGGCATCCCAGGGAAATCGGGCCATTGCTCGTGTACCTCTGCTCCGAGGCCTGCGACTACGTGACCGGCCAGCCGGTGTACGTGGACGGAGGTCTCAACGCACACCCTTAGTTTATTATCTCGTCTCGCCGGTTTTCGGAAATTCCCTCGCGTCAAAACCCCCTATGTCGGCGTCACTAACGGTCAGGGTCTTTCAACGGCCGGGCAGGGCTATCGCACTAGAAACAACCCATCCGTCACTCCGGCGAAAGCCGGAGTCCAGAGGCCGCTATGTGGGTGATTGCCGTGACAGCATTGGCGAATTAGGGGCCTGGATTCCTGCCTTCGCAGGAATGACGAGAGCGATTCAGTTCAAATGCGATAGCCCTGAACGGCCAGGGTCTTTTTATTGTCACCCTGAACGGAGTGAAGGGTCTAGTACTACAGTTGCAGATTAACAATGTAGAATAGGCCATCACTTGGTGAAGAGGTGTGGCGGTGGCAGCGTGCAGGAATGAGGTTAGGGACGAGGTTGAGGAAGTGGTCCGGTGGGCCGAGGGTATTGAACAGGTATACCGGTGTGTAGCGGGGCGGTTCCGGCGTCCGGAGCCGCGCCGGCGGGCGCTGGACTACCTGCGTGGTCTGCTCAGTCCAGTGGAGCGCAAGAACGGTTGGCAACTGGCGGAGCAAGCTGGCGACGCAACTCCCGACGGGGTGCGGCGCCTGTTGTACAACTACCGTTGGGACGCGGACCTGGTTCGCGATGACTTGAAAAACTACCTGATGGAGCATCTGGCCGACACTGGCGCAGTTCTGGTGGTGGACGAGACCGGATTCCTCAAGAAAGGGGAGAAGTCGGTTGGGGTGCAGCGGCAGTACAGCGGGACGGCGGGACGGATCGAGAACTGTCAAATTGGCGTTTTCCTGGCCTATGCCAGTGCCAAGCAACTGTCTTGAAAGTCAATAGGAATGGGTGAGGGACTTCGCGGCCGGGTGGTTCCAGGACGAGCCGTACTTGAGCATGGAGTTGAGGATTATCAGCAGCTTGCGCATACAGGCGGTCAGAGCCAGCTTTTTCGGCTTGCCGGCAGACAACAGGCGCTGGTAGAAGTCCCTGATGACCGGGTTGAAGCGACTGGCTACCAACGCCCCCATGTAGAGGGCTGTGCGGACCCTGGCCCGTCCACCCCAGAGGGTGCGTTTGCCCCGCAGGGCACCACTGTCCCGGTTGAAGGGAGCCACGCCCACCAGGGCAGCGATCTGTCGGCGGTTGAGAGTGCCCAGTTCGGGCAGGTATGCCAGAAGGGTAAGAGAGATCTGGTCTCCGATGCCGGGTACGCTGCGCAGCAGGTCGTCCTTCTCCCGCCATACAGGACTCTGGCGGAGGGTCTGGCGCAAGCCCTGGTCCAGGTCGTCCAGCTGTTGCTTGAGCCAGGCGATGTGGGCCTCAATGCTGGGCCGGACGGCCATAGTAGCACTGGAGAGTCGGTTCCTCTCCGCTACCAGCATGGTCATCACCTGTTGTCTGCGGGCCACCAGCGAGCTGAGGACCTGGGTCTCGGCGTCCCGGAGAGGACGTCGGGGAGGACGGACGGCCTCGGCGAAGTGAGCCAGGACCGCCGCGTCCAGGGAATCGGTCTTGGCCAGCCGCCCAGTGGCCCTGGCAAAGTCCCGCACCTGGCGAGGGTTGACTACCACCACCGGGAGGGAGGCAGCTGCCAGGGCTGCCACCAAGGGCAGTTCCAGCCCACCCGTAGCCTCCAGCACCAAGGCTGCGGGATTGAGTTGCTGCATCTGGGCCACCAGTGCCGCGGTCCCGGCCTGGTCGTTGCAGACCTCACGCCGGTCTCCCCCAGGACGGATGGCCACATCCACCCGGGCCTTGGCCACATCGATCCCTACGTAGATACCGTGTTGCTCCATGAGAACCTCCCTGCGAACCGTCGGCCCGTCCTTGCCAGATGCGGGCTTGGTTGACCCAGGCAACTGTGCCGGCTCTGTTCTGAAAAGGGTGCGGCGACCCAAGCTTGACAACGGTCTTCTATGACCCAGGGCGGGCCGGTCTGCCGCACCCCGCACACCTAAGAAAGAAAACTATCCACCTCCAAGCTAAGATACAAGGGCAGAACCCTGCTGGACCGGGAACTGTACCTGCCCCAGGTATGGGCGGAGGACTGGGAGCGGCGGCGGGAGGCCGGGGTGCCGGAGAGTGTCGGCTTTCGGACCAAGCCGCAACTGGCCCAGCTAATGCTGGAGCGGGCGCTGGCATCGGGAGTCCCCTTCGGCTGGGTTGCCGGAGCTGAGGTTTATGGCAAGGACCGCAACCTGCGGCTGTGGCTGGAGCGAGAGGGAATTCCCCACGTGCTGGCCATCAGGAGCAACGAGAAGCTGTGGGCTTTGACGGACAAGGGTCCCCGTCAGGTGCGGGCTGACCGGCTAACGTCACAGGTTGACGAGTTGGCTTGGACCAGGTGCAGCGCCGGCAACGGGGCCAAGGGGCCCAGGGTATACGACTGGGCCTTGGTGGAGATCCGGCCCCTGAGAGAACCGGGCAAGGGGTATTGGCTGCTGGCCCGGCGCAGCATAGCCAAGCCCGGGGAACTGGCTTACTACCTATGCTTCGGCCCGGCGGGAACGGCCTTGGAGGAACTGGTGCGGGTGGCTGGGACCCGGTGGGCCATCGAGGAGTGTTTCGAGGAGGCCAAGGGACAGGTGGGACTGGACCAGTACGAGGTGCGGCGGTGGGACGGCTGGTACCGGCACATCACCTTGGCGATGCTGGCGCAGGCGTATCTGTCCGTAATCAAGCATCAGGCCATGGAAGGGGTAGAAAGGGGGGCTATTACGGTCCGGATGACGCACTGATTCCCATGACGCTCCCGGAGGTGCGCCGGCTGCTGACCCGCCTTGTATGGACCGAGAACCAACTGCCTGATTTCATCCTGTCCTGGTCCTGGTGGAGACGGCGCCACCAAGCCAGAGCCCGGCAATGCCACTACAAACGCCGCCTGTCAAATATGCGACTGTAGTACTAAACCAATACCAAGGTGGGATGTGCATTTCGGGGTCTTGAAGACAACCAAAAGGACTCCGCAGCTCCTCATTTCACCTTTGGGCCCCTACTGGGTCGCCACTGACAGTGCGGTCTAGCGATATGTACATTTCACCTTGGCTTTAGTTTAGTAGCTGACCATCATTGAAATGATGGCTGGTGAGATATGATGGGTTAGCAGTCAAAAAAGAAAATCGGGAAGCGGGGATGGATGTGATGATGAAGAAATACCGAGTGGGACTTACGGAGGAGGAACAGGAGGAACCGAAGGGATTGGTGTCCAAGGGTTGGGCGGCGGCTTACAAGCAGACTCACGCCCGCATTCTGCTGCTTAGCGATGAGAACCAGGTTGATGGCGCAATGAGGGACGAGGATATAGCCTGGGTCCTGAAGGTGGGCAGCGCCACGGTGGAACGGGTGCGCCGCCGGTGCGTGGAGGAGGGCCTGGAGGCAGCCCTGGGACGCAAACAGCAGCTAAAGCGCCGCAAGAAAAAGCTGGATGGTCAGGGTGAGGCCCACCTGGTAGCCTTGGCCTGCTCTCAACCGCCGGAGGGACGGGTCAGTTGGACGCTGCAAATGCTGGCCGATGGATTGGTGGCGCAGGAGATAGTGGATAGCATCAGCACAGAGACGGTGCGCCGGACTCTGAAAAAAACGAACTCAAGCCTTGGCTGAAAGAATGCTGGTGCCTCCCGCCCCAAGGGAGCGCGGACTTTGTGTGCGGCATGGAGGACGTGTTGGAGGTCTATCACCGTCCCTACGGAGAGGGGGAGGTGCTGGTGTGTCTGGACGAGACCAGCAAGCAACTGGTGCAGGAGACCCGCCAACCCCGTCCGTCGCGGCCGGGGGCAGCCATGGCATACGATTACGAATATCAACGCAACGGAGTGAGCAACCTGTTCATGCTGTTCGCGCCCCTGGAGGGATGGCGGCGGGTGGAGGTCACGGACCGGCGCACCAAGGCCGACTGGGCACGGGTGGTCAAGAAACTGGTGGACGAGGACTATGTCGACAAGGAGCGGATAGTCTTGGTGATGGACAACCTGAACACCCATCATCCGGCATCCCTATACCAGGCTTTCGAGCCGGCGGAGGCACGGCGCATTGCCCAACGGCTGGAGATACATTACACCCCGAAGCACGGGAGTTGGCTTAATATGGCCGAGATCGAACTGGGGGTGCTGGCGCGGCAGTGCTTGGATCGCCGGATACCCAGCCAGGAAGTCCTGGAACGGGAAACAGGCGCATGGCAGGACCAACGGAACCGGGACGTAATTCAGGTGGACTGGCGCTTCACAACCGAGGACGCCCGCATCAAGCTCAAGTCCCTATACCCATCAATACAACAGTGAGGCTCTACTAGGGCCTGTTGACACTACCAATTTCCTATATAGGGATTGGTAGTCCAGCCTCCCACAAAGGGCGCCTCTACAACCGGCGTGCTACGGGATTTCGTAGGGGCAACCCTTGTGGTTGCCCGGTCCTCAGCTATTAGTGTCAACAGGCTCTAAAATCGTTCTTGCAAGTCAAGGCCGATTCTCCAATCAAGACTTTTAGATTCTTCGTCGCTGAGTTTATCCTGAGCGAAGTCGAAGGGCTCCTCGGAATGACGTTATAGGGGTTACTGCACCACTCCAATATAAAAACCGAAAGCAACTGTCTTTGATCTCAAGACTTGATGAGGTTTTGGTTCCAGCGATGACCGCTCTTGGCCATGCCGTTGAGGATGGTGAGCAGCTTGCGCATACAGGCGACGAGCGCCAGTTTCTTGGGTTTGCCGGCGGCCAGCAGCCGTTGGTAGAAGCTGCGGATCACCGGGTTGTGCCGGCTGGCCACCAAGGCGCCCATGTAGAGCACGGCCCGGACTCGGGCCCGCCCTCCGGCCACGGTTCTCCGGCCCCGCATGGTCCCGCGGTCCCGGTTCATCGGGGCCACTCCCACCAAGGCGGCTATCCGCTTCCGGTCCATGGTGCCCAGTTCCGGCAAGTGGGCCAGCAGCACCAGGGAGAGCTGTTCCCCCACGCCAGGAACGGAGCGCAGCAACTCGTCCTTCTCCCGCCATGCCGGACTCCGGCGCAGCGTCTGCTGCAGGTCCTCGTCCAAGTCGTCCAGTTCCTGCTCCAGCCACTGGAGGTGAGCCTGGATGCGTGGAGCAACGGCGCGGCTGGCCGGCCCAAGACGGTTCTTCTCCGCCACCAGCATGGCCACCACCTGGTTGCGCCGGGTGGTCAGGGAATGAAGTTCTCGGGTGTCCGAATCGGGCAGGGGACGGACCGGCGGACGTACCGCCTCGGCGAAATGGGCCAGAACCTGGGCGTCCAGGGCATCGGTCTTGGCCAGTCGGCCGGTGGCTTTGGCGAAGTCGCGCACCTGACGGGGATTGACCACCAGCACCGGCAGGGCCGCCGCCGCCAAGGCGCCGGCCAGGGGGAGTTCCAAGCCGCCAGTGGCCTCCAAGACCACTGCCGAGGGGTGCAGAGACTGCAACTCCGATACCAGGCCGCTAACCCCGGCCTCGTCGTAAGCGACACTCCAGGCGGCGCCCGAAGGCCGGAGGGCCACATCCACTCGGTCCTTGGCCACGTCGATGCCTGCGTAGATGGCTTCCTGCTGCATATTCCCTCCCGGTCAAGGGTTGGCCCGTTCTTGCAAAATGCGGGCTTGTCAGCCCAAGCAACTGTCCGGGCTCTTTGGGGAAAGGCGCGGCGACCATGCTTTCAGACGGCCTGCCATGACCAAGACCCTACCGGTCTGCCGCACCCTGAATCACTCCTCACCGGAGATTTTCCGCACCAACCTCAAGATACAAGACCCTGGCAGTGCCTGCGATCTTGCTTGATGCCTCAAATACGCTGATGTACAATGTCCGCCAATCGCAATGCAACGTGAACCTACCGGACCCGCCAATACCGTATCTCGCCTACGGGGGATGCAAGACGTATCCCATGAATCGTGGCGAATCAGGTGCGGCCTCCAAGACAGCTTGTCGGAGCTGATGGCTGGCTTCGGCTACAGTCAACTGGAAACGCCCATCCTGGAACCCACGGAGCTATTCCTTCGAAAGCCCGGCGGGGAGTTGGCTTCCCGCCTCTATAGCTTCACCGACCACGGCAGCAGCCCGGTGAGCCTACGCCCCGAATTCACCTCCTCCATCATGCGGCATTACTTGGAACACCCCGACGAGATGGATTTACCGGCCCGCTGGCAGTACGCCGGCCCCGTATTCCGCCGTGAGGCCTCCAACCCGCAGTCCAGCGGTCAGTTCACTCAGATTGGGGCGGAACTGGTTGGGTCCTCCAGTATGATGGCGGATGTCGAGGTCTTGGGCCTCGCCGCTCAGGTGCTTTCCCACTCGGGAGTGGCCGATTGGCGGCTGGAGTTGGCCGACCTGGACGTGCTCAATAGCGTGCTGGATGCGGTGGGTGTCTCGGAACGGGCCAGGTCTTTCATCATCAGCGGCTTGCCCCGGCTAAGCGGCGGCCGCCAAGCGGTCTCCAGTGTTTTGTCAAACGCTTCCCGGTTGTACTTGACTGATCATAACGGCGAAGATCAATACCTGAGTCAGGCTATCGAGGGCTTGGATGAGGTCCGGGCCAAGGTAGTGCTAAGGGGGTTGCTGCACTGGGGCGCCGCCGACCAGTTGGGACAGCGTAAACCGGATGAGGTGGTGGACCGGCTTCTGCGCAAGCTGCGGGGCACTGACAGTGAGGATAAATTGCGCCGCGGACTGGAGTTAGCCAGCGACTTGGCTGCGGTTCGAGGGGAACCCGAAACGGCTCTTGAAGCTGTGGGCAATGTGGTCAGGGCCGCTGGTGCCGATGTTGCCGCGTTCCTCCGGTTGTCAAAGCTCTTGGAACTGCTTACACCGGACCCGGGAATCGCCGGCCATCTGGTCCTGGATTTCGGCTTGTCTCGCGGATTGGAATACTACAATGGGATAGTGTTCGAGTTGAAGCACCCGGCCTGCGCCGGCTCCTTGGGCGGGGGCGGGCGTTACGATGGACTGGCCCGCTCCCTGGGAAGCTGGGAGACGGTCCCGGCATTGGGTTTCGCTTATCATCTCGAGGCTCTTTTGGCCTTATCCGGGTGGGCTCGAAAAAGCGGCAACACGCCGCTGGGACGCCCCCAGGCCCTTGTGCTTGCCGCTGATGTCGAAAGCTGCAATCAGGCCCTCCTTGCTGCGAAGGAACTGCGGGGAAAGGGACTTTTAACTGAGTTGGAGGTTGGCGGTCTCGACTTGGCGCGGGCCTTGGCCTATGCAAGAAAAAAAGGGATGACGCAAGTAGTGTTGGTTCACCACGACGGACGGCGCGCGGCCCATGCGGTGGAGTGATAGCGGCCGGAGGGACCGGCTTGCCTCCAAAGCAGCCTTGAGGCTGGTGCTGCCCAGCGACGGCGAACTGTACCAGTCCTCTTTGGACTTTATGAGTGACTCCGGATTGAACGTGCTTCGCCCCAGCGCACGAAGCTATACAGGCCAAATCCCCGCTTTGCCCGGGGTAGAGGTGTTGTTTCAACGGACGGCCGACATCACCCAGAAGGTTGAGGAAAGCAGCGCAGACCTGGGCATTACCGGAATGGACCGGTATCTGGAGTACCGCAATGATGAGAAGCGGGTGGTCACACTGATTGACGACTTGCATTTTGGACGTTGCGAATTAGTCCTGGCTGTGCCCGAGTCTTGGCTGGATGTGACTTCGGTGTCCGACTTGGCCGACCTAGCGCTGGAGTTTCGCCAAGCAGGAAAACAGCTCCGAATTGCCAACAAGTACCCACGGCTACTGCGACAGTACCTGTTCGACAGAGGTATCAACTACTTTACCTTGGTAGCCGCCTCCGGGTCCCTGGAGGCGGCCCCGGCTGCGGGCTATGCCGACCTCATTGCGGATATTACATCCACCGGCACCACTTTGCGGGAAAACAGGCTCAAGACTCTGGAGGAAGGGACCATTCTGACTTCCCAGTCTTGCCTCATCGGAAATCCATTGCTTCTCGCCGCCTCGCCAAAAGCGCTTGAATTAGCGCGGTCCGTGGTGGAGCTAATGGAGGCTCACTTGCAGGCCGGACCATTCTACCGGTTGACCGCCAACGTAAGAGGCGCCTCTGCCTCAGAGGTGGGCGCCGCCATCTTGGCCCGGCCCGGTCTAGCAGGACTGCGAGGCCCCACTGTCGCCAGGGTTTATAATGTCGAGGAGCAGGACTGGCACAGTGTGAGCCTGCTGGTAAAAAAAGAAAAACTCTTGGAGGCCGTAGACCACCTGCGCGACTGCGGGGCGGTGGATGTCGCGGCTTCTCAGGTCAGCTATTTGTTCGACGGCCATTCTCAGGCTTACCATAACCTATTCCAGCGAGGTCCCTAACCTGTTCCGCGAGGCCCCTAAGAGTCGGTTCGGCCCAGGGTCTTTTCATTGTCACCCTGAACGGAGTGAAGGGTCTAAAATCCTTGACTGTATTCTCTTTCTTCGGTACTCGGACCAGGTTCTTGCCGAAGGTTCTTAGATTCTGAGCCGTAGGCGAAGAATGACATGTACGAGAATGAAAAGACCCTGCGATTTGACCGGCGACGGTCAGAGATCAGTTGAGGGCTGAACTCTAGACACAGAGACCGGAAAAGCTCAAGGTAATATGCCTAACTTGCCACTACACATATACTTGGCCAGCCGCGTCGCCGACCGCTTGGACTGGGGTTGGGTCAAAGACCACGCCGGCAGCCTGTACCTGGGTTCGACTGCGCCTGACATTAGGGCCATGACCAAGTGGCCAAGAGAACAGACCCACTTTGCCCAACTCTCTACCGATGAAGTGGGCGCCGGCGCTCGTACCATGTTCCGTCTCCATCCACATTTGGCGGACCTTGAAAGTCTATCTCATGCGACGGGGGCTTTCCTGATCGGCTACATCAGCCACCTGGTAGCCGACGAAGCCTGGATCAGCCAGATATATCGTCCCCACTTCGACCCGCCGCAAGGAAACGGCGCGATTGCTGGTACTGAGGTCGAGGCCAACATTTGGGACCGGGCGTTGCAACTGGACATGGACCGCAACGCATTATCCAGGATGGAAGACCTGGTCCAAGACAGCCGGGTGTTGACCAACGCCCACGTTGGCGTCGACGTGGGCTTTCTTGATGAAGTCCATCTGGAGGAATGGCGCAACTGGGTGTCCCGTTTCCTCAGTTGGGAATTTAGCTGGGACCGGTTGAAACGGGCGCTTAACCGCATATACCGGGACAGCGACTCTGTGCAAAATACCGTAGACAACTTCATCCGGAACATGCCCGAAAGCTTGAATCGAATCTATGAAAAACTACCCCAAGTGAAGATCGACGCCTATCAACAGGGAGCGCTCAAGGAAACCCTGGCCCAAGTGAGGGAACGTTGGGGCGAGACCCAACTTGGGTAAAGTACGCTATTTCAACTCCGCATCAGCAGCGTTATCTTCTGGTGCGCCGGAAACAATTCTCGCTCTTGAAAGTGAGGGGCTGTCGAGATGAGGCTTATTACCGGTGAAGCTTAACCTAATTCAAGGAACCGAGGAAATCCAGCGGGTCCTGGCCCGAGTAGACCCCTTGGACCTAGCCGCCCTTCCGGAATCCGTACTTGCCCGGACCCGCCAAGTCTTTGGGGAAGACGTGACTCCGGAACAGTCCGTGGTCCGGATGCTGCGAGAGGTCCGCGAGGAAGGCGACGCCGCAGTGCGCCGTTATGCTCGCGCCCTCGACGGCGTTGACTTGGAAACGATAAGGGTGGACCCCGCCCAGGTTGCGGCGGCATCGGCCCAGGTCCCCAAGAAAGTTCGTCAAGCACTGCATCTCGCCGCCCGCCGGGTGAGGGAGTTTCATCAGGCGGTCATGCCTCAAGAGTTCATGGATGAGGAACAGGGGCTGGGCCAGCTAATCCGGCCTCTGGAGAGGGTTGGGCTGTATGCTCCCGGCGGCACTGCCGCCTATCCGTCAACGGTGCTCATGACCGCCATCCCGGCTCGTGTTGCCGGGGTCGGTGAGGTTATTCTTACGACGCCCAGCCAAGGGGGACAGCCGCTGAATCCGGCGGTCTTGGCGGCGGCGGAAATCGCCGGCGTTGATGCGGTATATCAAATCGGCGGAGTTCCCGCTATAGGCGCTATGGCCTACGGCACAGAGTCGGTGCCAAAAGTGGATAAGATTTGCGGGCCTGGAAACGTATTCGTCGCTTACGCCAAGAAGTTGGTGCAGGGTCACGTGGATATCGACGGCGTTTTCGGTCCCACCGAAACCATCGTGATCGCGGATGAGAATGCCAACCCCGCATTCTGCGCTGCCGACCTCATCGGGCAAGCCGAGCACGATCCCTTGGCCACTGCCATCCTAATCACCGACTCCGCCGGCTTGGTGCAGCGAGTGGAAGACGAGCTTGACCGCCAGTTGGTTTCCCGTTCCAGAGGGGACGTAGCCAGGGGAGCGTTGGAGCGGCAGGGACGGGCGGTATTGGTTGACAACATAGACCAAGCGGTGGACCTAGCCAACCGCATCGCTCCGGAGCATCTTTGCTTGATGCTGCGGGACCCCTGGAACTGGACCAAGCGTGTCAGGCATGCTGGCGGACTGTTCCTGGGAGAGTATTCCCCCGAGGTCATGGGAGACTATGTCGCCGGCCCCAGCCATGTTATGCCCACAGGCGGCACCGCCCGCTTTAGCTCCGCCCTCGGCGTACACCAGTTTTTGCGCACCATGCCCGTGGTGGACCTGAGCCCGGCGGACTTCCGGCGGTTGGGCCCGGCGGCCGTGGAGATTGCTCAAACCGAGGGATTGGATGGTCACGCCGGAGCCGTCCAGCTCCGTTTGGATAGCTTGAATGCGGAAGTACGAGAGTGACTTGCTGTGAAAACCGAAAGTGACGTTAAACACCTGATGTTGCCCCACATCCGCAGCTTGGAGCCCTACCAGGGAGTCAGTCCCATGGAAGCGATGGTCCAACAAGCCGGCATCCCGGCGGAGAAGGTGGTCCGGCTAAACGGGAACGAGAACCCCTATGGACCGTCTCCCAAGGTGGTCGAAGCCTTGGGCCGCTTTCAGAACTACAACTACTACCCGGACCCGGACCAGAGAAAACTTCGAGAAGCCCTGTCCGACTATGTGGGAATGCCTCCGGAGCAGATCGTGGCAGGCAACGGCAGCGACGAAATTATCGACCTGCTCATGCGCATGTTCCTAGGCCCCGGCGAGAACATCGTCATTCCGTCTCCCACCTTTGGAATGTATGCCGTCGCGGCGGGGATAAATGCTGGCGAAGCCATCTCGGTCCAGCGTGACGAGGACTTCGAGATAGAAGTTGAAGCCATGCGGCTGGCAGTCACTCCCAAGACCAAGGGGTTTTTCATCCCCTCCCCTAACAATCCCACCGGAAACGTCGCTACCGAAGCCCAGATTCGCGGTCTCCTCGATACCGGTCTCTTGGTGGTGGTCGATGAGGCCTACTACGAGTTTTGCGGCGCCACCTTCCTGCCGCTGCTCCAAGAATACCCAAACCTGGTGGTTATCCGCACCTTCAGCAAGTGGGCCGGGCTTGCCGGGCTGCGCATGGGCCTGGGCATCATGCAACCCAACTTGGCCCGGATGATGTTCAGCGTCAAGCCCCCCTACAACGTAACCCTGGCCGCCGAAGTGGCCCTGTTGGCCTCTCTGCAAGACCGCCCAACATTGCTGGAGCGGGTAGATAAGATTGTGGCCGAGCGAGACCGGATGATGGCCCTGTTGAGGGACATCGAAGGGATAAGGGCCTGGCCTTCTCAAGCCAACTTCATCCTGATTCAACTGCCCAAGGGACGGGGTAAAGAGATTTATGAGAACCTGCGCCACCGGGGCATCTTCCTGCGCTACTTCGGCTCGGAGCGGCTCAAAGACCACGTCCGCAGCAGCATTGGCCTGCCCGCCGAGACCGATGCGGTCGTCGACGCTCTCCGGGAACTGGTTGCGGCATGACCGAAGTCTCGTCTAAGCAAAACTCGCAAGACTCGGCCGGGCCGCCGGTCTTGGTGGAAAGCCGGACCGCGGCGATGGAGCGTGAGACCGGCGAGACCAGGATAAGCTTGTCCATGGACCTGGACGGCCAGGGAATATACGAGGTCAATACCGGCAACGGCTTTCTGGACCACATGGTCAGTCAAGTGGCCCGCCACGGCTTACTTGACATAAGGTTAAATGCCCAGGGTGACGTCCAAACCGGCTGGCACCACTTGGTGGAAGACGTGGCTATCATGCTGGGACGGGTTTTTCGTCAAGCCTTGGGCGACGCTCGCGGCATCCGACGCATGGGTCACGCCATTGTGCCTCTGGACGAAGCCTTGGCCTTGGTGGCGGTGGATTGTAGCGGCCGCGGCTACGCGGTAGTGGAGACGACCTTGGACGACACTATGGTGGAAACTCTGTCCGGCGACTTGATCGGGCACTTTTTGGAGTCCTTCGCCATCGAGAGCAAGATCAATCTGCACGCCAAGGTCCTGGCTGGCGTAAGCCCCCATCACAAGGCCGAGGCGTTGTGCAAGGCCTTGGCAAGGGCGCTGCGGGATGCGGTGGAGCCCGATCCCAGGGCCGCTAAGCAAGTCCCCAGCACCAAGGGAACCATTTCCGGGTAAGGGCCTTCATCCCCGCCCCTTGCGGGCCAGGAATTCAGCGAAGGCCCGCTCCACGCCGTAACCCTGCGCTTTTAATGTGGCCTTCGCAAAGCCATAGCCATTGTTATGAAAACAGCCTATTTTCATCCGCATACGTGGCCTTCACAAGGCCATCAGCAATTCCGACCCCCACCCCTGTCATTCTGAGCCGTAGGCGAAGAATCTCAAAACCTTCAGCAAGAACCTGGTCCGAATATCGAAGAAAGGGAATGCAGTCAAGTGCTTTAGACCCCTCGCGGAGTTTATCTTGAGCGAAGTCGAAAGGCTCGGGGTGACAATGAAAAGACCCTGAATTTTGAAGCCATAGACTTTGTGATAAACTGAGTTAACCCTTAGCCCAATCCAAAGGCGTCCATAGCTTCACCCCAGAATTGAAGGAAAGGATAAGCCATGTCTAATTACCTAGCCTTGTCCTCGGATTCCCACATCATCGAACCCGCTGATCTTTGGAAGGAGCGAATAGACTCGAAATTCAAGGACCGAGCGCCGCGCATTGTGCCCGATGGGGAGTACGAGCAGTGGGTTTGCGACGGTGTGGCTTTCGGCAATATCGGAACCAACCAACAAGCGGGAGTGCGCTTCGAGGAACCCGAGAAGCTGGAGCGTAAGGGTGTCATGGAAACGGTTCCTCTGGGAGGACTGGACCCTCACGCCCACGTGGAAGATATGGACCTGGACGGCATTGCCGGCGGTGTCCTGTATCCTTCCCAAGGACTCACCCTTTGGCTGGTTCCCGACAGTGACCTGCTTTCAGCGGTATTTCGAGCTTATAACGATTACTTGGCCGAATTTTGCAGTCCCTACCCGGACCGTCTTAAAGGCATCGCCATGGTCAACGTGGACTCGGTGGATGACGGGGTGCAGGAATTGGAAAGGGCGGCGAAATTGGGCCTGGCTGGGGCGATGATTGCCGTACGGCCCATGCTGAGGTACGACCACCCCAGCTATGAGAGGCTGTGGGCCGCGGCCCAAGACCTGGATATGCCCCTGAGCCTGCATACCGGCACCGTGCGTTGGAGACCGGACCAAGATGGTATGGACCAGTCGAGTTTCAGTCCTATTGCTGCGTCAACCAGGGAGGTCGCTCCTCGGGAGTCCATAGCCGCCATGATCTTCTCCGGGGCATTCGAGCGGTATCCCAAGCTCAAAGTCGGCGCCGTCGAATTCGAGGTCTCCTGGGCGCCCTACTTTATGAACCGCATGGACGACTATCACACCCAGAGGTCCAGCGGAGTACAGGAACGCCGTTTCAAGGGAGGGGCCTTACCCAGCGATTTCTTCCGAAGCAACATATTCATCGGTTTCCAAGAGGACGCCCTGGGCATTGAGTTGCGCCACCACGTCGGGGTGGACGCTCTAGTGTGGGGCTCGGACTACCCTCACACCGAGTCCACGTTCCCTAAGTCCCGGGAGATTCTGGACCACATCCTGGAAGGCGTTCCCGAGGAAGAGCAAGCGAAAATTGCCGGAGGAAACACCGCCAAGTTGTATCACTTCGACTGAGTGCCTATCCAATGACATCCCGCCATGGTTGACTCTAAAAAGGAAACATTTCGGGTTGCATTGGCCCCGTGCGACCAATGGCTCGATACTAGGGCCTGTTGACACTACCAATTTCCTATATAGGGATTGGTAGCCCAGCCTCCCACAAAGGGCGCCTCTACAACCGGCGTGCTACGGGATTTCGTAGGGGCAACCCTTGTGGTTGCCCGGTCCTCAGTTGAAAACATATAGGAGGTGGCCGGTTTGGCCCAGCGGTTTAAAGCGGGCGAGGCGGTAATTGAACTGCTTCGCCGAGAAGGAGTATCCCAAATATTCGGCATCGTCGGTTCCTCCTTCCTAGACATCCTCGACCCTTTGTACGACCGCGACGATATCCGATTTGTCGGAGTCCGCCACGAGCAAGGCGGGGCCTTGATGGCCGACGGCTACAGCCGAATTTCTGGGTCTCCCAGCGTCTGCCTGGCCACCAACGGCCCGGGAGTTTTGAACCTGACCTACGGTATCGCATCGGCCTATGTCGCGCACTCTCCGGTAGTAGTGCTGGCTCCCTCGGCATCCCGCGACCACCAACACCGGAATTCTACCCAGGAGTTCGACCAAGTATCCCTATTCCGCCCCATCACCAAGGCCGCCTTCCAAATCAACAAAATGGAGCGGCTGCCCGACGCCATGCGGCACGCATTTCGGGTGGCTACTTCGGGGAAAATGGGGCCGGTGCTGCTGGATATTCCACGGGACCTGCTGCCGGGCGGAGAATTGGAGTTTGATTTGCTGCCTCCCGACGCCTATCGCTCCGGCCAGACCAGAGGGCCGGGCGACCGGAACCTCGTTGAGAAAGCGGCCAACTTGCTGTTAGCCGCACGGCAGCCGGTGATACTGGCCGGGGGAGGCGTTCAGTGGAGCAACGCCGCCGAGGAAGTGACCCGGCTGGCCGATCTCCTTGGCGCGGCCATAATCACCTCCTATGGACGGGCCGACGCTGTGCCCAACGGCCACCCTCACTTCCTTGGCCACTTGGGCCGCCTGGGTTCGGTGGAAGGCATCGAAGCCATCCGGCGGGCCGACCTGGTTCTTGCCGTTGGCACCCGCTTGGGGCAGTCCACCACCTTTTACGACAACCGGTTTCTCCCGCCCGACGCTCAAATCATCCAGATCGAAATCGATCCGCAAGAGATCGGCCGTAATTACCCGGTCACGGTGGGCATCGAGGGGGACGCCAAGGCAGTAACCCAAGGCCTTATCCAGCGGGTCCAGGAAGTTGAGCCCCGGCCAAACCCGGATTGGCTGGAGGACATTGGTGATTGGGCCGCCCGGCGGAAAGAACGGCTGGAGGAGGAGGGCCGGCTGGATTCCACCCCCCTCAAGCCGCAGCGGGTCTATGCGGAGCTTCGTAAGGTTATGCCCTTAGACGCCATCGTAGCCTTGGACGCTGGGCTGAGTCCCAACTTTGGGCAGGACCGTCTATACTTCCACCAGCCGCACAGCTTGTTGACCTCCCTGGACCTGGGAGGTCTCGGCTTCAGCTTTCCCGCATCTCTGGGAGCCAAGCTAGCGGCCCCCGGCCGCCCGGTAGTCAACTTCAACGGCGACGGCGGTTTCCTGTTTAACGCCCAGGAGTTTGAGACAGCGGTCCGCTATGGATTGAACGTGGTTACGGTAATTTTGAACAACGGCTCTTGGGGCTCGGAGAAGGCTTATCAACGCCACGCCTTCAACGAGCGGTACGTGGGCGCCGACACTGTCAACCCTCGGTTCGACAAGTACGCCGAGTTGTTCGGTGGGACCGGGTTTTACTTGGAGCGTCCGGAAGACATCGGGCCTGCTTTCTTGGAAGCGTTGCAGGCCGATGGCCCCAGCATCATCGAGATTCCCATTGACCCCGACGAGTTGCCCCGGCCAGCCCGTTTGGCCGACGTTCAAACTTCGGAGGTTCCTAACTGAGATATGCAGGAAGCGGTTTTTCCTAAAGAAGTCGAAATTGAGGACCAAGCCATCGTGGTCCTGTGGGATGACGGGCATCGCGGGGTGTATCCCCACCGCTATCTCCGGCTCCGTTGCCAGTGCGCTAGCTGTGTTGACGAAATGAGCGGTAGGCCGCGCCTAGACCCCGACGGAGTTCCTCAGGACGTGCGGGCCATCGATCACATGCAAGTAGGAAATTACGCTCTACAGTTTCTCTGGAGCGATGCCCACTACACCGGTATTTACACCTACCGGTTTTTGCGTTCAGCCTGCGCCTGCATGGTTTGCAATGCCGAGCGGGGCGGCGCGGCCCCGTTGAATCGTTGACCTGGCCCCTTATTCAGCCGCCGGGCTTTCGCCGGGCGTGGTGGACTCTTCTCTATTATGGGACCGAAAAGGACGCCGCGCCGGCGGCCGCAGCTTCGGCGCGCTGGAAGTATTGGACTTGAATGCAAAGTAGGACAATAACCTTTGCCCCGGTTGTCCGCAGTTTGGGCACCGGCCCGGCTCGTCCATCTGTGAGACGGGGCGTATCACCTCGTATTCGGTCTTGCAATTCTCACAATAATATTCGTAGACCGGCATAGACACCTCTCGTTAACCTGAATATATTTTACCTATGTCATGGGCGGGATGCCATATATCTCTATGAAGAGTAACTATTCAGAGTTAGTAAGCGCACTAACAGGCAACCGCGTTGGTAAGCGCACTGACAGGGAACCGCTCATCCTGAGCGCAGCGCAGCGGAGTCGAAGGACCGGTTCCCCTCAAATCTGAACAGTTACCATGAGGAGTGATCTTGGCTCCCTTGGGACTGGATAGCATTCGGTGCCGGCCGCGTATGCAAGCGTCCAACCATCGCTGGCCCGCGGCTTCACCAGAAGAAAGGGGCGGAACATATGCAACAATCTAGCGACGTGGTCATTGTGGGGGGTGGGGCGGCAGGTTGCTCTGTAGCTTATCACCTGGCCCTGGCCGGGGTTAAAGCCACAATCATCGAGGACCGGGGCATAGGCTCACAAGCCTCCGGGTTTTCCGCCGGGGCAGTGAGTCCCTTGGAAGGAAATGGTATCCCCGGACCTCTAGGACCCTTGGCTATGGAGTCCTTCCATATACACCGGGACTTGTACGGGGATTTGAAAGCCAAGACCGGTGTCGACTATCAATGGCGGACCGTTTCCCAACTTAGGGTCGCCTTCGACGAAGAGGAGCTTTCCGGGCTCCAAGAGGTCTTTGACGGTTTCACTGGGGCCGACGGGTTCGCGGCGCACTGGCTGGACGCCAAGGAAATCCGGGACTTGGAGCCTCGCCTTGCCCCTAGCGTCATCGGGGGACTGAACACCTTGGGGAGCGTATCCTTGGACAGCCACAAGTACACCCTCGCCTTGGCTCAAGCTGCCGAGCAGCTTGGGGCCGCAGTGCATTGCGGGGCCACGCGAGGCTTGACCTCATCCAATGGGCGCGTCACTGGAGTTTTGGTAGGAGACTCGCAAGTCTCCTGCCAACACGTGGTCCTGGCAATGGGTCCCTGGGCCCGGCTGGCGGAATCTTGGTTGGACCTTTACTTGCCGGTGGACCCGCTTAAAGGGGAACTTTTGCGTCTGGAGTTGCCTGGCAGGACACTGGAACGAGATGTTCTGGGGGCCGGCGCGTCACTCCGCCCCAAGCCCGACGGCCTGGTGTGGTGCGGCACCACCGAAGAGTGGCAGGGCTTCGACCGCGCGCCAAGCGGCTCCGCTCGAAAGAGCATTCTCGATGGTGTAGCGAGGCTGATACCCGGCATCGCCCAAGCCAGGCTGGAGCTGCAAACCGCTTGTCTCCGTCCGGTGACTCCCGACTGGTTGCCCATCATTGGCCGGGCGCCGGGCTGGGAAAACGTCTACGTGGCCACCGGCGCCGGTAAGAAGGGGATTGCGCTGAGCCCGGCAATGGGCAAGGCAGTAGCGGATCTGATCACTCAAGGCAACACCGCCCTGTCTATCGGACCCTTCGACCCGCAACGATTCGCTCAGCCGCCGGGCTGAGTGACTATCTCGGCTTGAGTTGCTTTGCTGACCAACTAAGGTTCAGAACTGACCGCGCTCACCCGCGCTCACCTAAAATAGTCTCCCGGCGCTGGGGTGGTCAGGTGAGGGCGGCCATCTCTTTCTCCAAGTTGGACAGGAGCGTTTGTTCGTTGGAGGTCAGATGGGGTGTCAACCAGTCGACGACCCACAATGGGTCGGCGGCTTCACGATCGATGAAAAGGTGCCGGACCAACCCCAGTTGCCCCGCATCGTCGCAGCGTTCTTGGATTTCCGGTAGAACAAAAGCTTCTTCGCTTTCCAGGTGGTCATCTTGAGCAATCCGGGCCGCCACCACCGCGCCAAATAAGTGACGTTGCGTACGAGCAATTACTTTGGTTTTGCCGATCTCTTCACTTAAAACACCGACCACGGACTCAAGTCGATCAATTACTTGGGCATGTTCCTTGTGGCTGTCCCTAACCGGCAAGCTGTCGGCGAACCGGCGCATAATGTACTGGTCTTCTTGTTCGGCGTGAAACATTAGGGCTGCGGCCCACTTCATGAACTGCTGACGGATAAGCTGGAGACTATCCCCCGCCTCGAATCGTTGCACCGACTCTTCCAACTCCACTGCCTCATCCCGCAAAGCATTATGCAGCAGATACATCGAGTCCATGGGACATTCCAAGATGGTGATCTCCTTGCGGTTGCTGGGGTGAAACGAGCCTGGATGGCTGGTCATACTGCCTCCGAAAGGCCTCGTGTCTGACTACCCTTGGTCGGTCTTGAAACTAGCCCCCGACCCCAGGGCTATCGCATTTGGACTGAATCGCTCTCGTCATTCCTGCGAAGGCAGGAATCCAGGCCCCTAATTCGCCAATGCTGTCACGGCAATCGCCCACATAGCGGCCTCTGGACTCCGGCTTTCGCCGGAGTGACGGATGGGTTGTTTCTAGTGCGATAGCCCTGCCCCCGCCCCTTAAACAGGGTCTTTTAACTGTCACCCTGAACAGAGTGAAGGGTCTAAAATCCCTCTTGCAAGCCAAGGCCGATTCTCCGATACGGCTCAGAGTGACCGTGGCGGCGTGCTCAATGTGCCGGATGATGGGCCCCAAGACAATTATAAAACCCCCGCCCCTTAAACTAAGTAGAGACCCTATACCTATATTTCTGAATATATTTATATTAGCATTCGTATGCTGTCAAGACATACTAATCGATGCCAAATATCCGAAATATGGATAGTCTACACCATATGGGGCCATCTGCCAGGACTATCGCATTAGAAATACAACTCCTACTATCACTCTAACTCAGACGCCTGTCATTCCGAGACTCAAACGACTGTCATTCCGACCGGAGGGAGGAATCTAAAATGTTATGCTGTCCAGAACCGTGCTTACTGCTAGGATTTTAGACCCTTCACTATCGTTCAGGGTGACGCGGCAGCGAACAGGTATATCCTAATCAGGGCGATTTTGCCAAAATGCGATTGCCCTGGGCCATCTGTGGTAAGTGTTCAGAGTTGGGGGATTATTCCGGCCCTCCGAACCCGTCACTCCGGCGAAGGCCGGAGTCCAGGAAGTCCTCGCTAGGGGCCAGCTACGGATTCAAGGCTTTCCGCAGCTTGGTTTTTCTGGATCCCGGCCTGCGCCGGGACGACGGAGGTGAGTCACCCCTCAAATCTGAACCCTGCCATCTGCGACAAATAGATGCAAACTTCCCCAGATACGTGTTAAACTGCCGATATACTAGCCGGCAAGGGGGCTGGGTTGCTACGGGTTTATAACACCCTCACCAAAAAGACGGAAGAGGTTGAGCCTATCGAGCCGGGCCGGGTTCGTATGTATACCTGCGGACCCACCGTCTACCGGGACGCTCACATCGGGAACCTCCGCACCTATTTGATGGCCGACTGGATACGCCGCGTGCTGGAAGCTAACGGCCAGCAAGTCCAGCATGTCAAAAACATCACCGACGTCGGCCACATGCGCCAAGAGCTAGTGGAGAGCGGCGGCGATAAGATGATCCTGGCTGCGCTGGCGGAGGGAAAATCGGTTCAGGACATCGCCCAATTTTACGCCGAACGGTTTTACCGGGACGAAGCAAGGATCAATATTCTCCCGGCCCACGTGTTCCCCTGGGCCACTCAGCACGTGCCGGAAATGCTGTCTATGGTGGGGACGCTGATGGCCAACGGCCATGCTTATCAGGCCGGGGGCAACATCTACTTCGACGTCAGGAAATTCAACGATTACGGCAAGCTTTCCCGCAATACCGGAGCCGACTTGCTGGAGGGCGTCCGGGCCGAGGCAGACCCGCTGAAACAGGACCCCCGGGACTTCACTCTGTGGAAGGCCGCCGAACCGGGCCGGGATGTAAAGTGGGACAGTCCTTGGGGGGAAGGATTCCCTGGCTGGCACATCGAATGTTCGGCTATGGCGGAAAAGTATCTCGGCGAGCAGTTCGACATCCACACCGGCGGTGTGGACAACATTTTCCCCCACCATGAAGACGAGATCGCCCAGAGCGAAGCCGCTTTCGGCAAGCAGCATGTACGATATTGGGTCCATGCCCAGCACCTTCTGGCCGATGGGGCCAAGATGGCCAAGTCTTCGGGCAATGTATTTTTGTTGGATGAGCTAATATCCCGCGGATTCGATCCTTTGGCCTTCCGTTATCTGTGCTTGACGGTGCGCTATCGCCACCGCATGAATTTTACTTTCAACTCCCTTCGAGGGGCGGAGAAAGCACTGACCGGCTTACGCCACCGAGCATGGGTGTGGAAGAGCTTGCCTCCTTTGCTCGACCTGCCGGAAGATGCCCAAGAATGGCGCAGCAGGTTCTGGTCCACCGTGGAGGACGATCTGGACCTCCCCGGAGCACTGGCGTTGACTTGGGGACTGGTCAACTCTGAATTGCCGGACCAAGCGAAACTGTCGCTGCTTCTGGAATTCGACCGGATCTTTGGCTTGGACCTGGAATCAGTGCCGGTTTCTTATGACCTTCCCGAGACAGTCACCGCTGCCGTCGACCGGCGGGCTGTACTCCGGGAGAAAACCGAATACGAGCCAGCCGATGAGATTCGCGCCGACGTGCTATCCCAGGGCTACCTGGTGCAGGACACTTCCAAACAGGTCCGAGTGCGCCCCAAGACCGCCTTGGAACAGCGCTTGGAACGGTGGCCCTCGGTTTCATCTTCCAGGGAATTGGAGTCTTTCCTGCATCGCCCCGATGAGTACGATTTCACTTTCATTCTCAACGCCTACGGCTACGCCGATGATGTGGAACGTTGCCTCCGCAGCATGGTAAGGCATTCAGAGGGCCACACTGCGGAGATCATCGTGATAGACAACGGCTCCACCGACGGCACCGCCGAGCGGCTGGAAGAGTTTCAGGCCGGCCAGCCTTCGATGCGGGTGATCCACTGCGACCACAACCTTGGCGACGCCGCCGGGAAGAACATTGGGTTGAAACAAAGCCTGGGAACCAACATAGTCATATTGGACGGCTCCGCAGAAATCGTTGACGGTATCCTTGATTCCATCGCCCAACGACTGGCAGACCCGACGGTGGGCATTTTTGGTCCATACGGGCTCACTACCGACGACCTACAGCACTTCCATGAAGAAGTGCCCCAAGGCGATGCCGACGCCATGCAAGCTTACTGCATGGCGTTCCGCCGGGAATCGGTCAACCAGGTCGGTTTGATGCGAGAAGCCTTCCGTTTCTACCGCAACCTGGACATTGACTACTGCTTTCAATTTAAAGACAAAGGTTACCGCATCGTCGCCGACAACACTCTGCCCCTGGTTCGTCACGAGCACCGCCAGTGGATCGAGCTGGAAGAGAACCAGCGGGACGAGTTGAGCCGCAAAAACTTCGGCCGCTTCCTCAAGCGATGGGGCAACCGGCCCGACCTCCTAGTTACCTCCCACGGCCGAGGCGTGGGCAATCAATTTTTCCGCCACTAGGCCCCCCAGGGTCTTTTAATTGTCACCCTGAACGGAGTGAAGGGTCTAAAATCTCTCTTGCAAGGCAAGGCCAATTCTCCGATCAAGGTTTTAGGGCCTGTTGACACTACCAATTTCCTATATAGGGATTGGTAGTCCAGCCTCCCACAAAGGGCGCCTCTACAACCGGCGTGCTACGGGATTTCGTAGGGGCAATCCTTGTGGTTGCCCGGTCCTCAGCTATTAGTGTCAACACGCCCTAAAAGCCTTCAGCAAGAACCTGGTCTGAGAATCTAAGAAAAGGGGATGCAGTCAAGGGCTTTAGACCCCTCACGCAGGGCTATCGCACTAGAAACAACCCATCCGTCACTCCGGCGAAAGCCGGAGTCCAGAGGCCGCTATGTGGGCGATTGCCGTGACAGCATTGGCGAATTAGGGGCCTGGATTCCTGCCTTCGCAGGAATGACGAGAGCGATTCAATCCAAATGCGATAGCCCTGACCCCTCGCGGAGTTTATCTTGAGCCTGGCCGAAAGGCTCGGGGTGATATTGGAGAGTCGCTTAGAGCCTGCCCCGGCTTAGACATGTCCCCCCATCAGAGTTGGGCAATTTTGCAATCTCCCTGATTTTGCCCGGCATTTATTCGGGAAATATATTGCTGGTAACTGTTCAGAGTTGGTAAGCGCACTGACCGGGAACCGCTCATCCTGAGCGCAGCACACTGACCGGGAACCGCTCATCCTGAGCGCAGCGCAGCGGAGTCGAAGGGCCGGTTCCCCTCAAATCTGAACAGTTACCATATTGCTGAAATAGTTGCATGAAAGGCTATATCTTGGATAATATTTGTTGCCCCTGCCCCTATCGAGGTAAGGCTACACGTAACATTCACCGGCTGTTCACGCTATTTCCAGAAATTAGTGGCTAGGGAATTCTCTTGACGTGATTATTTGAGGGTGTTAGAGTCCAACGAGTCACACTGATCGCTGTTTCCGACCCCATCCCTGGACCTGGAGTCCCTCTTACTGGAGTCCCTCTTAAATGGAGGAAGCTGCCCGGAGGTTGTTGGCGGGAGACCAGCGGACTCTATCCAGGCTAATCACTCTCCTCGAGCGGAGAGACGTCCAAGCCGCAGAGGTCCTAAAGACCATAGACCCTTACACCGGCGGGGCTTACGTCATCGGCATCACAGGACCGCCCGGTGCCGGAAAGAGCACCATTGTTGACCGGCTCACCGAGCTTTTGCGCACTCAAGGACTGACCACCGGCATTATTGGAATTGATCCTACCAGCCCATACACCGGCGGCGCTTTGCTCGGTGACCGTGTGCGGATGCAGCGCCACTATTTGGACTCGGGGGTATTCATCCGTAGTGTAGCCGCCCGAGGACAAGCGGGGGGACTGCCTCGGATCGTCAAAGGTATCGTACGTCTCCTGGATGCCGCCGGCACCGACATAATCCTGGTGGAAACGGTGGGTGTCGGGCAGACCGAACTGGGCATAGTGGGTGTCGCTGACACAGTAATAGTGGCCCTGATGCCCGAGTCGGGAGACGCTATTCAGACACTGAAAGCCGGAGTGATGGAAATAGCGGATATCTTCCTGGTTAACAAGGCGGACCGGGAAGGCGCCGGCCAAATGGCGGCGGCCGTCACTGCATCCCTTCATTTGGCAATGGCCCATCCGGCTTGGGTGCCGCCGGTATTGCTAACCGCCGCCCAATTAGGCCAGGGAACTGAAGAGTTGTGGGCCCAAATCCAGGAACACCGAGAATTTCTAACTGCCTCCTCCCAGTTAACTAAGCGTCGCGGGCTGCGGCGGCAAGAGGAATTTCTGGAAACAGTGGAGGAGGAAATGGCCCGGCGGCTTAAGGCACTGGTTCAACGAGACCCGGCCCTGATTGCCACTTTGGAAGATGTGGTCAACAAAAGAGCCGAGCCCTATTCCGCGGCCATTCGGTTTATCGATTCATCTCGCTCGAAGCCGGACTGGCTTATATCTTTGTTGGACGAACCCGACTAGCTTCCGGACCGGCCAGCGGCGGGCGGCTCTGCTCCACCCCCCAAGTAATTTTCCACATTCCGCGTCTCCCCCGAAACTCTCCTAGACTACTCGCTTTTGCATTGGAGAAATTAGATGGTGATTCTAGGTGTCGACCTAAGAGCTTCGCCTCGTCGCCGCAGTACAGTGGTGGCATTGGACCCCCTATCGACAATCGCATTTATGAATACTTTTAGAGACGATGAGGAGTTGGCTGAGATAGCCCAGCGCCATGAGCCGGAGATGATAACTATTGGCGCCCCACTGGGCCTCCCGTCGGGTTTGTGTTGCTTGGAAACATCTTGCTCCTGTTGTGTTGAGCAACCTCAACGCAAGGGGAGGCTGTTGGAACTGGAACTATCCCGTATGGGCATAAGCTGTTTTTTTACCAACAAAGGCTCCATCATACGTAACCTGATATATCGGGGTATTGCCCTAAGCCGCCGGCTCCGCGAGTTGGGTTTTGACGTGATGGAGACCTATCCTCATGCCACCAAGGTGATTCTGTTTGGAGACAGGGTCCCTCCCAAAAACAGTGCGGCCAGCTTGGCATTTATGAAAGAACGGTTGTTGCCCTTAATCGGCGGGCTGGGCCCTCATCTAAAGGGCCTCGACCGCAACGGTTGCGACGCGGTGCTCAATGCTTACACCGGTCTGCTGCACAGCCGGTGCGCCACCGACGTGCTGGGCACGCCGGAAGAGGGTACGCTGGTGTTGCCCAAGTTGGCTGGTTAACATCCCAAAAATTCAGGGAATAAAGCCCCAACGTCTTTCAATTGTCGAAAATGTCATTGCTATGAAAAGAGGCGATTTTCATCCGCACACGCGGCCTGCACAAGACCATCAGCAATTTCGAGCCCCCAGCCATGTCATTTCGAGCCCCCACCCCATGTCATTCCGAAACGCAGTGAGGAATCTAAAACTCTTCACCAAGAACTTGGTCCGAGCATCTAAAAGGAGTTTATCTTGAGCCTAGCCGAAAGACCCTGAATGAAGCACGGCTGTCCTTGCTCTAACGGTGGTTGCTGTCTACACTTAATAATAGGCCAACGCAATTGGCCCGGACAGCTATATTTCCGCTAGGAGGTGCCGGGTGGTGGAGTTGGAGATACAGGGCAGGAACCTGGAAATTAGCGGCCAAGTCCGCAATCATGTTTCCCAGAAATTGGGGCAACTGGGCCGGCACCTTCCCGGCTTGACCAGAGCCGCGGTGGAGTTGGCTTCAGAAGCAACCAGAGCCCAGGAAGACCGGGTCGTGGCCCAGATTACTCTCGACGTGAGCGGGTACATCCTCCGTGCTGAGCAACGAGCGCCCAACGCCCGGGCCGCGATAAACTCGGCGGCCGAAGTGCTGACCCGTCGAATAGAGCGGTACAAAGGGCAGACCTATCGCAGCGAGCGGGCCCGGCAAGCCCCGCCCCTAAGAGTTCAGGAGGCCGAAGGAGCAAGCCAAGCGGCCAACCATGAAGAAGTGGCGCAACTGGCGGATGGAGGTCAGGTCAGGATCAAGCGCTTCGATATGCCCCCCATGACCATGGAAGAGGCGGCTTTTCAAATGGAACTGTTGGGGCATCACTTCTTCATGTTTCTCAATAGTGACACCGGCGACCACAACGTAATGTATCAACGGGACGACGGGAACTTTGGCCTGATCCGGCCCAACGGGTGACAGGGGTGGATTAACAGCAACCAAAAGGGCCAGCCTCTTTCCCGTTGATCGGGTAAGAATGACTGGCCCTGGTTGTTTCCGGGACCGTCTTACTCGGTACCGTCTTGCTAATGTAGGCTAAGCTGTCCCGTCGCCGCCGTCATTTTGCGGCCCGCTCCTGGAGCCCATGCCCAGAAAGGGAGACAGCATAGAGGTAAATTCCATTGGGAATATCCACTTGGTGGAAGGGCTGTTTCCCAGCGACTTGAGGGTGTCAAAGTACTGGAGGCTCATGGTTTTGGCGTCCACGGTATTTGCCACTTGGTAAATCCGGTCCAAAGCGCCGCTGAATCCCTCGGCGCGGAGAATCGCCGCCTGCTGGTCCCCTTCCGCTTGCAGAATCTCTGACTGCCGGTGCCCTTCGGCCTGGAGGATCGCTGACTGCTTTTCGCCTTCGGCCCGGTTGATCTGGGCCTGTCGCTGCCCCTCTGACTCGGTGATCTCGGCGGTTTTTATTGCCTCGGCCGACTTCTCCCGTTCCATGGCCTGCTTTACGCCCGGCGGAGGATCGATCTCGTTTATTTCCACCTGAGAGACCTTGACCCCCCAGCGTTCGGTGACTTCGTCCATTCGGACTTGCAACTGGTCCCGGATCCTTTCCCTTTCGGTTAGTGCTTCCGCTAGTGTAGTGGAGCCAATAACCGCGCGCAGAGTAGCAAAAGCCAGGTTGACCACGGCCAACTCGAAGTTCTGCACCTCCAGGACCGCTCTTTCCGCCAGCTCGTCCATTACGCGGTAGTAAATCACGAAGTCCATGTCCACTACCACGTTGTCCGAAGTGATGTACTTCTGGGTGGGCACCCGGGCCACCCGCTCCCGCAGGTCCACCTTGGTGCCGCTGTACATCATCGGTATCAAGAAATGAAACCCCGGCCTTCTAGTCCCCACAAAAGTGCCGAACTTCTGGACCACCATCCTCTGGTACTGCTGAACGATCACGATTCCAGTTGCCATATTGGCCTCCTAAAACACCAACGCGATACCATCATGCATCCTCTTCATCTTGCCGGGAAACGGTCAAAATTAAGCCGTCGACTTTGGAAACTTTGACCGGTTCCCCCACACTTATTACGTTACCATCTTCGCTAATCGCTGTCCAGGTTTCGCTTCCCACCCTGATTATCCCGCGAGGCGCCAGTTCTCCGGTGACAGTGCCGGACATGCCAACCAGGGAGGGCCGCAGGGACTGGTTTCCGGCCCGGCGGGACTGATAGATCATCCACACTACGAACGACAATGTTAAAGCCAATGCCCCGGCTACGCCAGCGACCAGCCACCGGCTGACCGGTGTCGAGGGCATGGTCGGCGAGTCGCCGCCGAACAGTATCACCCCGCCAACAATGAAGCTGACTATGGCGCCGACCCCGAGGATACCAAAGCCGGCCACCACGATCTCCAGCACTACCAACACGATAGCGACAAGAATAAATGCCACTCCCGCCCAGTTGACCGGCAGGTTGCCAAAGGCCAGGAAGGCCAGCAGAAGAGCGATAACGCCAATCACACCGGGGGCTATCAGGCCTGGGTTAAAAAGCTCGACCACGATGCCCAGCCCGCCAATTGAAAAGAGAATGAAGGAAACGTTGGGGTCCGAGATGAATTCCAGGAAATTTTCCAGGAGGTTCTTATTTAGCCGGCGGCTGGTCAGGTCTTGGGTGTCCAGGGTGCGGGTCCCTGCGGCTGTCTCCACCACCTGCCCGTCCAATTGGACCAGTAGGTCGTCTAAGTCAGCGGCAATGAAGTCTACTACGTTGAGTTCGACCGCTTCTTTGGCACTAAAAGAAGCAGCATTTCGCACCGTGTCTTCCAGTTTATCCTCGTTGCGGCCACGTTCCTGGGCGATGCTGCGGATGAGGGCGGCGGCGTCATTTTCCACCTTGCTGGCAAGGGTGTCCTCCAAGTCTTCTCCGGTCCCGGAGATTGGACTGGCGGCGCCTATGTTGGTTCCGGGGGCCATCACCGCGAAATGGCCTGCCGCAGTAATAAATGTGCCCGCTGAACCGGCCTGGGCGCCCCGGGGGGAGACGTAGACCACGACCGGCAACGGAGCTTCAAGCAGTTCCTCCACGATTTTTCGTGTGGAATCAAGCAGGCCGCCGGGTGTGTCCAACTCGATGACCACCAGGATCGCTCCTTCTTCCACAGCCTTGTCAATGGCCCGGGAGATGAACCGCTCCTTTACGCCGTTGATAACGCCGTCCACCTTGATCAACAGGACGCTGGACTCTTGGGCCTGGGCCAGAGATTGCCCCACCAGCCCTCCAAGCATCGAGAGCAAAATCAAGAGGAGCCACAAGGTCCGGAGTATGCCACGCGCCGACATGGTTATATAGTAGCACTTTCGTCTGCCAAGGCTGGAGAATAGCGCAACCCGGAAACTTCCGCCGGGCAGGGCTATCGCATTTGGACTGAATCGCTCTCGTCATTCCTGCGAAGGCAGGAATCCAGGCCCCTAATTCGCCAATACCGTCACGGCAATCGCCCACATAGCGGCCTCTGGACTCCGGCGAAAGCCGGAGTGACGGATGGGTTGTTTCTAGTGCGATAGCCCCGGCCCCGCCGCCACAGGGCCTTTTAACTGCCACCCTGTCTTTTAGTTGCCATCCCGTCTTTTAATTTAATTGTCACCCTGAACGGAGTGAAGGGTCTAAAATCGCTCTTGCAAGTCGAGGCTGATTCTCCAATCAAGACTTTTAGATTCTTCGTCGCTGAGTTTATCCTGAGCGAAGTCGAAGGGCTCCTCGGAATGACGTTATAGGGGTTACTGCACCACTCCAATATAAAAACCGAAAGCAACTGTCTTTGATCTCAAGACTTGATGAGGTTTTGGTTCCAGCGATGACCGCTCTTGGCCATGCCGTTGAGGATGGTGAGCAGCTTGCGCATACAGGCGACGAGCGCCAGTTTCTTGGGTTTGCCGGCGGCCAGCAGCCGTTGGTAGAAGCTGCGGATCACCGGGTTGTGCCGGCTGGCCACCAAGGCGCCCATGTAGAGCACGGCCCGGACTCGGGCCCGCCCTCCGGCCACGGTTCTCCGGCCCCGCATGGTCCCGCGGTCCCGGTTCATCGGGGCCACTCCCACCAAGGCGGCTATCCGCTTCCGGTCCATGGTGCCCAGTTCCGGCAAGTGGGCCAGCAGCACCAGGGAGAGCTGTTCCCCCACGCCAGGAACGGAGCGCAGCAACTCGTCCTTCTCCCGCCATGCCGGACTCCGGCGCAGCGTCTGCTGCAGGTCCTCGTCCAAGTCGTCCAGTTCCTGCTCCAGCCACTGGAGGTGAGCCTGGATGCGTGGAGCAACGGCGCGGCTGGCCGGCCCAAGACGGTTCTTCTCCGCCACCAGCATGGCCACCACCTGGTTGCGCCGGGTGGTCAGGGAATGAAGTTCCCGGGTGTCCGAATCGGGCAGGGGACGGACCGGCGGACGTACCGCCTCGGCGAAATGGGCCAGAACCTGGGCGTCCAGGGCATCGGTCTTGGCCAGTCGGCTGGTGGCTTTGGCGAAGTCGCGCACCTGACGGGGATTGACCACCAGCACCGGCAGGGCCGCCGCCAAGGCGCCGGCCAGGGGGAGTTCCAAGCCGCCAGTGGCCTCCAAGACCACTGCCGAGGGGTGCAGAGACTGCAACTCCGTGCCAGGCCGCTGACCCCGGCCTCGTCGTAAGCGACACTCCAGGCGGCGCCCGAAGGCCGGAGGGCCACATCCACTCGGTCCTTGGCCACGTCGATGCCTGCGTAGATGGCTTCCTGCTGCATATTCCCTCCCGGTCAAGGGTTGGCCCGTTCTTGCAAAATGCGGGCTTGTCAGCCCAAGCAACTGTCCGGGCTCTTTGGGGAAAGGCGCGGCGACCATGCTTTCAGACGGCCTGCCATGACCAAGACCCTACCGGTCTGCCGCACCCTGAATCACTCCTCACCGGAGATTTTCCGCACCAACCTCAAGATACAAGACCCGGTCCCGCCGCCCGGCGCCGCATGAGGAGGAAAAGCGGGTTATGGAAGACGGGCCAAGAGAGGGTTGATCAATCGCAACGCCCCCCCGAGTACCGGATGGCCCACGGCCTTCCCGATCAACCGGCTGTGCCAGTCAAAGGATGCGTCCGGCGCATTGGCCAAGTCGTGGCGAATGCTGCTGGCGGCGGCCTGGCGGACCAGCGAGCTTATTTGTCGGTCGTCGAGGGTCTCGAAAATGCGGCGCGCCGAGTATCCGACCTCGAGCTCCCGGGATAGCAACAACCTCCATCGCTGTTGATACACGCCAAGACGGGCCGCCGACAAGTCATTGTCGGTCAGCGCCTCGGATATGACCTCAGCAGCGATTTCACTTGCCAGCAAGGCGTAATAAATTCCCCCGCCGGTGGTGGGCTTAACCTGGCCCGCGGCGTCCCCTATCACCAACACACGGTCCCGGTACGTCCGCCGAAGTGGGCGCAAGGGAATTCCCCAGCAGGCCGCGCCGCTGGTGACGGCCTCGATTTTGCCGTCCTTTCGTTGCCAGTCGATGAAGTCCCCCAAGCGGGCCTGCGCGCTCCGGCGCCCCAGCAGCCCGGCCAAGGCCCGCCCCGGAGCGGTGGGGACCAGCCACGCGAAGAAACCTGGCGCTACCCGTTGGCCTAGGGAGACTTCCACTTCAGAGACTCCATTGGTAGACACTTGCGCTTGGGCGCCGGTGACGTAATCGGACACTGCCCCCAAGCCAAGCTGGCGGGTCAGCGGAGAGCCAAATCCGCTGGCCAGCACCAGTGCCCGGCTCCGGTAGCTGCCTGAGTCGGTGTCAACCGCCACTCCATCGGCTTCGGGCGTCGCCCTGAGCACCCGTTGCCCCAACAAGTAGTTTGCTCCGGCCGCCTGGGCTTGCCGGGCGAAGGATGACACATAAGCCGTCCGGTCGACAATCCGGGCTCGTGGAGTAGCCGCCTCGAAGCGGACGTAACCAGTGCACGGAGCGATCACATTGATGGAGGACGCCTCCCGATATACCAACCCAGGGTCTATCGGGAAACGGCGGGCGCATTCCTGGCCAATAATACCGGTACACAACTTTTCACCGATGTTGCGCCGGGAATCTATGACCGTCACCTTGAATCCCTTGGAGGCTAGACCCAAGGCTGCATTGTTGCCGGCTGGACCGGCGCCCACCACTATCACATCATCCAAAGCAATAGGCCCTCTTGGAGTGTTGTAGCCCTCGCTGTGGTAGTTGGCCAGCAGCCTCGGATTATACTATTCCACCCCAGCCCATACCAGGTAGAAGATTGGGGGGTAGTGTCTCAGTTTAGTAGTGTCTCAGTTTAATTGAGAATTACCTTGAACAGTAGGTCAAACTGAGACACTACCGATTGGGGGCAACTGTTCAGAGTTGGTCAGCACACTAACCCGGGACCGCTCATCCTGAGCGCAGCGCAAACCCGGGACCGCTCATCCTGAGCGCAGCACACTAACACGAAACCGCTCATCCTGAGCGCAGCACACTAACACGAAACCGCTCATCCTGAGCGCAGCACACTAACACGAAACCGCTCATCCTGAGCGCAGCACACTAACACGAAACCGCTTATCCTGAGCGCAGCACACTAACCCGGGACCGCTCATCCTGAGCGCAGCACACTAACCCGGGACCGCTCATCCTGAGCGCAGCCACTAACCCGGGACCGCTCATCCTGAGCGCAGCACACTAACCCGGGACCGCTCATCCTGAGCGCAGCACACTAACCCGGGACCGCTCATCCTGAGCGCAGCACGCTAACACGGGACCGCTCATCCTGAGCGTAGCGCAAACCCGGGACCGCTCATCCTGAGCGCAGCGCAAACCCGGGACCGCTCATCCTGAGCGCAGCGTAGCGGAGTCGAAGGACCCCTCAAACCCGAATAGTTACACCGGTCTCCCCCTTTCGCAAAGGGGGATTAAGGGGGATTTTTCCGCGCCGCGCCTGCCTTGCCGCCCCACCCGGTTTCTTGACATGGCATATTCCGGATGTATAATCAAGCCTGTCTTGAAATTGGTCTGACCACTTGGTGTGATGCAAGAGCGAATTCGAAGGGTCCGTCGGCGCAGGCTGCACGAGGACATCGTGCAGCAGTTCCATTCTTTGATTCGACGGGGCGTATTGCAGCACGGTGCCCGGTTGCCCTCGGAACGGTCCTTGGCCGGCCAGTTCAAGGTCAGCCGCAGCTCCGTTAGGGAGGCCATCAGGTCGTTGGAGCTGCAGGGTCTGGTGGTCAGCAGACGGGGAGCCGGGACCTTTATCAACACCGAGAACCTGGAGTCGGTGGTGGCCTTGATCGCCACCACCCTGAGTTCGGGCGACGAGACATTGCCGGAGATTTTCGAGGTGCGGCATCTATTGGAGCCTCAAATCGCCGCGGTGGCGGCCCAAAGGGCTAGTCCAGAGGAAATAGAACAGATGGAGGAAATCCTAAAGGGGCAGCAACAGCAAATATCGAGAGGGCAGACCGGGGTCGACTCCGATACTGCCTTTCATTTCGCTCTCGCTTCCGCCACCCACAACTCTGCGTTGGTTAAAGTAGTTAGTGCGGTGGAGGACATCCTCCGTCTCTCCAGAGATTATTCCCTTCAGCAGCCCGGAAGGCCGCAACGGTCTTTGGCCTCCCATCGGCAGATTTTGGATATGGTCGAGGCCCGCGACGCCGAGGGGGCAAAACAAGCGATGGACCATCATCTAGCCTCGGTGGAGGCATCGGCCGTTTCAAGGCCCGAGCTTCCCACTCGCCTACCCAATGGCGACCTGGAAATGCGCCGGACTTCGCTTCCCGCGCTCCCAGGCTCCTAAACAGGAGGGAGGTTCGTACCAGGGAGACATTGACGGGGAGTGCGCCGGAAAGCAGGATGAAGGTGACAAACGCTGTTTTGGGTGCTGAAAGCTAACCGGGGAAACCGGTCCAGGTACTTTAGACCTAGGTCTTACGGAGGAGTTTTATGAGCATAGTAGCCATAGAGGTGGTGTACCGGGGCATTTTTCAAAAAAGTCTGGCTCGAAACATCGTCCGCTCCATAGTTTTCGCGGCCAGGAAAGAAGGCAAGATCGGAACGGCTTTCGGCCGCTATGGCGACTCTCCGGAGCGAAACGGTATCCCGGCCAAGCAATTCGCCATTGTGGCCGACAGCCCGGAGGAACTGGAAGAAAGCCTGGCCGTCTATGAGGCTTCAGAAGTTGACGTAACCATCAACGTCGACGACACCATGTGCAAGGGAGTCGAGTCTTGGGCTTGGTACGGCCTTCAACCCATCAACGCCCTCACCAAGCCCAATGGGACATTGATCGTAACCTCCCGCCAAGACCCCGAATCGTTGATTCAGGACATCCACCAGAAAGACACGCCCTACAATTTGGCGGTTGTTACCGGCACAGTCAGCTTCTCCGGGCTATGGGTCTACAAAGATGACCACACCGATGTCCGTATCTTGGGCGCCCTGGCCCGGGTCTGCCCTCAGCTAGTCTCCTTGGACTCCATGCTGCTGGCTATCCGGGAACAGTGGAATAGCGATGCTAAAGTGGCCTCAGCGGAAAAAGCCTTCGACCGTGCCATCATCCGTCCGGTGGAGCCGGGGGAGGGCCAGTCCGAGGTCCCATTCAGCTTCGAGTTGCCCGGTTGGAAGGAAATGGAAGAGGGCCTGGTAATCAGGGGTATTGAGCAGGGCGGGGGCTTCCGGGGCGGAGACGCCGGCTACGAGCCCGTCCGGAGCGCGGTCTTCAAGAAGTTCAGCACCCGGTCCATGCGCCCGGTTATCAACTTCGAGACCTGTATCAAGTGTACCTTGTGCTGGCTCCAATGCCCGGACACCTGCTTCGACGTTACGCCCGACGGCCTGTATGACGCCAATATGGAGTCCTGCTGCGGTTGCGGCGTTTGCGAGGCGGTCTGCCCGGTGCCCGAATGTGTGACTATGGTCAACGAAGCCGAATTCAACGATAACCAGAGCCAGTGGGAGATGTGGCAGAAAGACAAAGAGTCCTACAACCAGTGGATGACGGCCCTCACTGACGATCAAAGACAAAAGACTCGCACCCACGGTTTCCATCAAAGAGGGCAATACGCCGAAGAGATCGCCGCCATGGGGGAGGACTAATGACCACAGTAGAGCAACAGTTGTTCCAAACGGAGCGTGAGGAGCTAATCAGCGGGAGCGAAGCCATCGCAACCGCCTGCGCCTTGGCCGACGTAGACGTAATCACCGCCTATCCCATACGGCCTTACGACACCGTGATGCAGTACGTCTCCAAGCTGAAAGCGGACGGCGCTTTCGATTGCGACTTCATCGTGGCCGAGAGCGAGCACTCCCAGTTCGAAATCGTAAAGCACGCCTCGTCGGTTGGAGCCAGGACTTTCTCCGGCTCCAGCGGGGTGGGTTGGTTCTATGCCTTCGAGGCTATAACCGTCACCGCTGGTCTGCGTATGCCGGTGGTGGCTATGGTGGGCAATCGGGCCCTGGACGACCCCGGCGCCTTTGGCGTCGAGCACAACGACGCTCTGGCGGTGCGGGACTTGGGCTGGATGCTCTACTGGGTGGCGACGGCCCAAGAGGCCCTGGACACTGCCCTGCTGGCCTGGCGGGTAGCCGAGGACCCGCGGGTCCTGTTGCCCTTTGCTATCAGTTGCGACGGTTCCTTCCTCACTCACTCCCAAGCGATTGTGCAGGTGCCTACCGGCGAGCAAGTGGGGCGCTTCCTCCCTCCTTATGACCGGGGCCGGCTCCAGCTACACCCGGACAATCCCATCACCGTCGCCCCTCAAGTGAACGAGGACTGGCTCATGGAAATTCGGCGTCAATCCGATGAAGCCATGCGCCGGTCGGTATCGGTGATTCAAGAGGCTTACGACGAGTTCAAAGGAGTTTTTAGCCGGGGCGACCCCAGCCCGTTCATCGAAGAGTTCATGACGGAAGACGCCGAAATCATCATAGTGGGCATGGGCACTTTGGCCTTGCCGGTGCGGGTGGCGGTGCGGCGGCTGCGGGAGCAAGGCCGGAAGATCGGGTTTCTCCGGATAAAGTTTTTCCGGCCCTTTGCCACCGAAGAGGTCCGACGCGCCCTGGGCGATTGCAAAGCGGTATGTGTAATCGACCGTGATTACTCCTTCGGCTCCCCGTCTTTTGCCGGGGTCCTGTACAACGAACTGCGGTCGGCGTTGTACCCCTTGGAGAAACGGCCCCTGATGCTGAACTTCATTGCCGGCTTGGGCGGCCGGGAGATCCGGGTGAATGACGTAAATCAAATGGTCGAGACCGTCCAGAAAGCGGCGGATACGGGCAAGGTGGAGCAAGAATCAACCTGGATAGGTGTAAGGGAGTAGAAAAGATGACTACTGTGCAAGAGCTTCCTCAGATTAAGGGCGTCAAGAACATACCGTTAGCCGAACAGTTCACCTCCGGCCATCGCACCTGCCAGGGCTGCGAGTCCGCCCTGGTAATGCGGCTGATGATCAAGGCCGCCGGACCGCGGACCATTGTAGTGGGCAGCACTGGCTGTATGTACGTGGCCAACACCACCTACTACAGCACCCCTTGGGTGGTGCCCTGGATGCACACCCAGTTGGGGTCCTCGGGTTCCGCCGCCACCGGCACCGCCGCCGGTCTGGCCGCCATGATGCGCAAGGGCAAAATGAAACAGGAGCCCATCAACGTTATCGCCTTTTGCGGTGACGGCGGAGGCGCCGATATGGGCCTGTCCGCCATATCCGCCGCTCTCCAGCACGAAGAGTACAACCTGCTGATCCTGATGTATGACAACGAGTCCTACGCCAATACCGATATTCAGGTATCGGGCAGTTCACCCTGGGGGGCCAACAGTACCTTCAGCCCTCCGGGCAAGAAGCACCGTATCATGAACACCCGCTGGAAGAAAAATACCGTGCCCATGCTGGCCACGGGACACCCCAGTTGCCGCTACGTAGCCACCGCCTGCGCCTCTTACGGACTGGACTTTACCAACAAGATCCGGCGGGCCTTGACCATCGGCGGCCCCACCTTCATTCATAGCATCGACCCTTGCCCCAAGGGCTGGGACTATGACCCCAAGTATTCCCACGAGCTGGGAATGCTGGCTATCGAGACCGGCATTTGGGTCCAGTACGAGATAGCCGACGGCGAGCTGATTCTAAACGGGCCGTCCCGGGCCATTGCTAGGGGCATCCGGGCTAGAAAGCCGGTGGAACAGTACCTGACCCGTCAGGGCCGCTTCGCCCACCTGACCCAAGAGGACATCCAGTATTTCCAGCAAAAGGTGGACGAAAGCTGGGAGCAGTGGTGGATGCCCGGCGTAGTCCCCTTCACCATGCGCGACTAGCAGCGGCAAGCCAGGACCGCAGCGGAAGCAAAGGGGGCGGGCATGAAGTCCGCCCCTTTGATTTGGCCGACTAGGGTATGCTGCAATCACATTGCCCCTATGGGCGGATACGGTATGAACAAAGAGTCGAATAACCTACCGAGAATTACTAAGATTTGGGCCAAGAATTTCAAAAGCATCGAAGGTCTTGAGTTGGATCTGTCCCCTCTAACGGTGTTGGTGGGACCGAACGCGTCCGGGAAAAGCAACATAGCCGACATACCCAAATTTGTTTCAGACGCCGTCCGGGACGGCCTTGATTCAACGTTGACGGCACGAGGGCAATCGGCGGTGAAGCACACAGCGCGGAAAAAAAACATCACTGTGGGAGTAGGGATCGAAATCGAAGATGGCTGCGTGGTGTACGAATTCTCTCTACAGGTAACGGCGGACAAAGGATACCGGATCAAGCACGAGATTCTAAAGCTGCAATCTAAGGACTCGATGGACACGGCGGCGGTATACGAAATAAGGGACGGCGAGATTACCAAACCCTCAGCCAGCCGATTGGCGAACCTAGTGAAGTCTTTCACCATGAATTCTGAGTTATTGGCCATGCCCAGGTTATGGCCGTTGCTCTTATCGATTGAAAACAGCACGCTCCCTTCGAATCTCTCGGTGGGTCGCGTGGCGCCGGCCCTGGAACTACTGAAGAATGTGCGTTCCTACCACATATTTCCCAATATACTTAGACGCCCTCAGCAAGCCGAATTGAAATATCCGCTAGCCGAGAATGGAAGCAACCTGACTTCCGTTTTGTATGAAATGAAGACAAGAAGCCCCCAACGTTATGATGAATTGCTATCCACCCTCAAGTCTCTGGTGCCGGCGGTCGTAGATGTCGTTGTAAAGTCTGCGGGCAGCCACCTCTACCTCCGGTTCACTCACCAATCGGAAGGCGGCGAAAGGGGCCCGGTCTTGGACGCCTCTCAAGAATCCGACGGGACTCTCCGGTTGCTGGGTCTGCTGGCGGCGCTGTACCAAGAGCCTCCTCCCGGTCTGGTCATAATCGAAGAGCCGGAACTTGCCATTCACCCCGGAGCCTTGCCCTACGTAGCGGAACTTATGGAAGAGACCACCAGGCTCCGGATGCCGATGTTGGTAACTACACACAGCCCGGACTTTCTTGACCTAGTGCCCGTGGACAGCATCCGGGCGGTCGAACTGGTTAACGGTGGGACAACCGCCGGACCGGTCTCTGAACACCAACGCGCCGCGGCGATGAAAAAGCTCTTCACCCCGGGAGAGATTCATCGCATGGAAGGGCTTCATCCTCGATCCCTGGCGGCTTCGTAATGACTAGGTCTATTCAACCCATCGTCGAAGGACCCGGCGATGTTGCTGCAGTGCCGGTGCTGCTGCGTAGGCTCCTTCATGAATCGATGCTCCGGTTTGATGCTGTGGTTATGAGGCCGGTGAACTGCACCGGGAAGGGCAATTTGCGGAAGCGAATCCAAGATTCTGACTGCGCTCTTGAATTGGTACGCGAAGTCTGCGACAGTATGAGCTGGTTTCTCGCCAGTGTGTCCGTTGTCGGCGGTGTCAATACGGGTAACCCCGAATCAACGGTTAACCCCAAGGAAACGTTGAAGCAACTTCTCCCGCGAAGAAACTATCGGGAAACCGAACACCAGGCAAAATTAACCGCTTCATTAGTAGACTAACCCATTGCAGATATCTGACTGGGATGTGATGGTGAAGAAATACCGCTCTTGGTATCCAATTGGGCGGCGGCTTACGCGACCCAGCCCGAATCTGCTGAATGAGAGTGATAGGCCGAACGAGGAGATAGCCCGGTCCCTGAATGTGGGGAGGGCTGGAGCGGGTCCCGTCCCTATCGCCGTGGTGTGCGTCGTTCGCGAGTATGAAAGCTGGTTTCTCGCCAGTGTTGCATCCGTTGTCGGCGGTGTCACCGCCTATACGGGTAACCCCGAATCAACGGTTAACCCCAAGGAAACGTTGAAGCAACTTCTCCCGCGAAGAAACTATCGGGAAACCGAACACCAGGCAAAATTAACCGCTCTCATCGACCTAGACGCCGCCTCGAAAAACTCCCGGTCCTTCAGGCGGCTCCGTCATGCGGTCGAAGAATTGGTTGACGCGCTGGACGCGAATATCCCGATGGTCTCCCCCGGTTTGGGCAGTTGAGTGGCTACTGAGGTATAAACTCTTGCCAGTCTGAGCAGTTAGGAGTGCTCGACAAGGAGCGGATTCTGGGGTCTCTCCAACGCCGGAACGCCCGGGTGATTCGGCTTTCCTCATCCGTAAAAGCGCAAGATTTTGTGTTCGAGGCCCAAGTTGTTTTTGCAGTAGTCTCGGTTGATTAAGTTGCGTATGTCTGCATCATCGAGAAGTGTGGGCCAGCCCTTGAGCAATGTTCTCATCAGGTCTTGTACAATCGGCTGCAAGCTACGTTCAGTGCCTGGAGTTCCGTTCGTTATTTGGCTGGTGCGGGCGCTCTCATATAACGCCTCATGTATCCCGGTCAGATCAAGGAGGTTCGAGGTATCCCCGAACTGCTAGGAAGTGTCCGCTTTTTCCGACATGGGCTGCACCACATGGTTCCTCGGTATTCCAGTCAAGTCCATGAGCTTCGCAGCGCGCACGAACAACTCGGAAGTGTCTGCAACCGTGTCTGCTTTTTCCAGTGTGGGATGCACTAGCTGATCGGTGAAGTCGTGGTTGATTATGAGGTCCCAATCGACTTCCGGGTATTCTGCTTCCAGCTCGGCGAAGATGTCCTTCAGCGGCTTTTCAACGCTGGGATTCACTTTCGGCGAAGCAAAACAGATATGAATCTTTGTTTCCGGCGGATGATGGGTGTTCAGTATTATCATGGTGCGCAACAACTTCTTAAGCACCCTGTTGCGGGTGACGAGGCTGTCCCCGTAGTTCAGGCCGCCTTCGTGGAACGCGACCTCAATGACATGGACGTTGCCGTTCAGGTCAACCCCGACGACATCAATCTCGGCCTGCTTCAATAACTGCGCGGCATCCTTCGTTTTCTTGAACACGCTGCCGTCTGGGTCGAATTTCCTCTTCATGGCCTCGAACATCGCTGCCAATTCCGCGTCGCTCTTGTGCCTGTCCCAGTGCTTCGAGGCTTTCCAGTTCGTCTGCACCAACCAGCACTGCTTGACGTGTCGCAGGTACGAGTAGCCGAGGGATTCGCTGATTTCTATTTTCATAAAATTCCCACGTCTCTCCGCGTACTGACGAGATACACACCGGCGACAACCTGGAGTCCCGGACCGCCGAGTTGGAACAGCTTACCTCAGCCGGACCGCGGGAAGCCTGTGTAGGGTCTGGTTGCGGGGGTCCACGTCAATGCCGACGGATTCCAGGCCGGTCACGCCCAGCAGAGGCTCGGCGGTTTCCTCTCCGAACACTATCGTTCCCCAAGTGGTGTCTCCCATGAACTCTATCTGCCCGCCGGTGACGTCCAACTGGATTTCGCTGCCGTCGGCCAGGCCGTACCGGCGTTGGCCCTTGGGCGTGAGGCCAATCGATTCCAGGTGTTGTCTGGGCACCAAGCAATCGATTGCTCCGGTGTCCACCAAGAACAGTCCCTCCCAGACCCGTTCCGGCTCGGCCACGTTTCGGATGGCCACGGTCACATAGGTCGCTCCCATTGTGCCCCCTCTTTCTGCTGCATCTTTGAATTCTGATTATGCAGGGTGAGTTTGGGAATCTGGCGGCCTCCCCGTTCATCCTAAACTCACGACACGTAACTGTTCAGAGTTGGTAAGCGCACTGACAGGGAACCGCTCATCCTGAGCGCAGAGAAGTCGAAGGACCCACTCATCCTGAGCGCAGCGCAGCGAAGTCGACGGACCCCTCAAATCTGAACAGTCACCCTCCCCCTTCATCCTAGGGCCTGTTGACACTACCAATTTCCTATATAGGGATTGGTAGTCCAGCCTCCCACAAAGGGCGCCTCTACAACCGGCGTGCTACGGGATTTCGTAGGGGCAACCCTTGTGGTTGCCCGGTCCTCAGCTATTAGTGTCAACAGGCCCTAAACTCACGACACTCCCCCCTTGCCACGCCGGATGACCACTCCTTACCCTGGTAATAGGCAGCTATTAGCACCCTGCCAAATCTATTAAGCCACCCAGGCCCATGGCTCAAAATGGCTCACAATGGCCCTGAAACAAAAAAACCCGGCCTCTCACCACGCCAGCAATCGGCCCTCCCCATACTCGCCACCGCACCCTCCATCGCCCAAGCCGCCCGCCTCTCCAGGGTAGGCCGCCGCACCTTGCACCGTTGGCTCCAGGACTCCGAATTTCGCGGCCAACTCGCCCAACTACAACGTCAGTCCGCCGAACTCGCCAAAGGATGCCTCCAGAGTCTCACCCTTCAAGCCGTCCTTCACCTCGGCGACTTCCTCGAGAATCCAGACCCGGAAATCCGCCTCCGCGCCATCCGCGCCATCCTCAATTACTCCACTAAATTTAACGAAATCCAGGAACTCCACACTCAGGTCCAAGCCCTTGAGTCCTCCCTCCCCCTTTGGACCGCCCAGGAGAAATCCAGATGAACATTAGCTCTTTGCAAGCCCGCGTCCGCTCCCTTCGCCGGAGATTGGCCCTACCCTACGCCCAGCTCATGCTTCAACGCATGGCCGACGATCTCTGCACCCAATGGCCCTGCGCCCAAGCGGAAAAACGGCCCACTCCCTCCCCCCAGGCCTTCGTCTCCCGCGTCGCCAAGGCGGGTTTCCACCTCCCAACCTTCACCGGTGCCGCCCGCTACCTTGAACGCTGTGCCTCTCTCCGCCAAGAACCGAGCCCTTCCCTCCTTCTTCATGCCCTCCTTCCCTGGTCCGCCTATCACCCGGGCGTCACTTGAAGATAGCCATTCAAACACCATTACTTCAACTCCTTGCCACTGGCATCCCCGGCGGTTAGAGTAGGTAACGTCTCGTCAGGCATGAATCCCCATCCCAGGGGCGTGGACCGGTCCGGCGGGTCGGGGGTAGACACTCCAAATGAGAGGTATCTATGCGCCTGGACCCGATCAACCTTTACGACTATGAGGCCAGGGCCAAGCAGCTCCTGCCCCACAACATCTGGGACTTCGTTGAAGGCGGGGCCATGGACGAGGTCACCACCCGGCGGAACCGGACGGCTTTCGAAGACTTAGCCTTGCGGCCCCGTTTTCTGCGGGATATTTCCCGCCGCGACATTTCAACCACTGTCCTTGGTGAGCCAATAAGCCTGCCGGTGATGATTTGCCCCGCCGGCGGCCACATGAGCGTCCACCCGGAAGGAGAAGTGGCCACAGCCAAAGGCGCCGGGATGTCCAACACCCTGATGATGCTCAGCACATCGTCCAATTGCAGCATGGAAGAGGTGGCAGAGGCCGCAACCGGCCCCTTGTGGTACCAGCTTGACCACCACGGTTATGCGTACAGCGAGATGCTGGTGCGGCGGGCCGAAGAGGCCGGCTTCAAGGCCATCTGCTTGGGCGCCGACATTCCCGTGCCAAGTCGTAAGGAACGAGACCTCCGTAATCGGTATGTTCGGCCCTTCCCACTGGGCAACTTCCGGGGCAGGTCTACTCCGCTAACCGAGGCATCCGGAGTCGACGAGGGGCTGGCCTGGGAGACTTCGCTGGTGCCGCCCCTCACCTGGAAAGAGCTGGAGTGGCTACGCTCGCTCACCTCTCTGCCGTTGGTCCTGAAAGGTATCAGGACTGCCGAGGACGCCCGCTTGGCCGTGGAGCATGGGGTCGAGGGCATTCAAGTATCCACTCACGGCGGCCGCCAGTTGGACATGACCATGGGTGCCATAGAAACGGTCCCGGAGATTGTGGAAGCGGTCAAAGGACGGGCTGAGGTGTACGTTGACTCCGGGGTGCGCCGGGGCAGCGACGTGGTTAAAGCCTTGGCTTTGGGCGCACGGGCCGTGGCCATCGGGCGGCCTTTGTTCTGGGGCCTGGCTGTCGGCGGCGACAAAGGAGTCCACGGTGTGTTGGAGCTGTTACGCGAGGAGATAGACCGTTGCCTGGCCTACTGCGGAGAGTCAAATATCCGGGAATTGCAGCCGGACCTGGTGCGCATCCCCGACGGTTGGGGGTTGGGGACCACGGCGCCTTAGCGCCCCTGAACCAATTCTTACATTTCCAGCCGCCCGTCCAAAAGGTAACTGTTCAGGGTTGGTCAGCGCAAACCCGGAACCGCTCATCCTGAGCGCAGCGGAGTCGAAGGACAGTTACCCCAAAAGAGGTTTGAAAGGCGCGTGCGGCGAAGCCCTGACGCCCTTTTTAAGTTGGAGGCCTTTGCATAACCCCCACCCCTGTCATTCCGATGCACAACCCCCAACCATGTCATTCCGAACGCAGCGAAGCGGAGTGAGGAATCTCAAACCTATGTCAGCAAGCACTGGGTCTGTAGCTGGACCGACGCGACGACTCCGGTGCAACGCCTTAGATTCCTCCCTCCGGTCGGAATGACAAGTTGAGCGACCAATTACGCAAAGGTCTCAAGTTGTATGCCCGGTTGCTAGACCGTCACAGAGCGAGTACAGTAAATACCGTTTTCCTTTTCAGATTCACCCCGAAAGCTCTCCTTGTGGGAATGCTGGCCGACAGCCAGGAAACAGGAGGTATCCATGCGCATGGACCCGATAAACCTTTACGACTATGAGGCCAGGGCCAAACAGGTACTGCCCCACAACATCTGGGACTTCATCGAGGGCGGGGCCATGGACGAGTTCACCACCCGGAGGAACCGGAGCGCCTTCGAAGAATTGGCGCTCCGGCCCCGTTTTCTTCGGGATGTCTCCCAGCGGGACATTTCGACCACGGTCCTCGGAGAACCTATCAGCCTGCCGGTGATGATCTCTCCCGCCGGCAGCCATATGAGCGCTCATCCGGAGGGAGAGTTGGCCACAGCCAGGGCCGCCGGGATGTCCGGCACTTTGATGATGCTCAGCACCTCTTCCAACTACAGCCTGGAGGAGGTTTCCGAAGCCGCCACGGGTCCCTTGTGGTTCCAGCTCTATCACCGGGGTAACGAGTTCACTGAAATGCTGGTGCACCGGGCCGAAGAGGCCGGGTTCAAGGCGATATGCTTGACCGTGGATACGCCAGCGCCCAGTCCCAAGGAACGGGACATCCGCAACAACTATGTTAGGTCCTTCCCCTTGGGCAACTTCCGAGGAATGGCCGACCGGGAAGCCGAGGCCTCGGGAACTGACGAATCTCCGGCCTGGGACGCTGCGGTGGCGCCGCCCTTGACCTGGAAAGGGCTGGAATGGCTGCGTTCCTTGACTTCTCTGCCCTTGGTCCTCAAGGGCATCAGGACCGCCGAGGATGCTCATCTGGCGGTAGAACACGGGGTTGAGGGCATCTTGGTGTCCACCCACGGCGGCCGACAGTTGGACATGACCATGGGCGCCATCGAAATGGTCCCCGAGATTGTGGATGCGGCCAAGGGACGGGCCGAGGTTTACGTTGACTCGGGGGTCAGGCGAGGCAGCGACGTGGTCAAAGCATTGGCCTTGGGCGCCAGGGCGGTGGCTATCGGACGGCCGTCGTTCTGGGGCTTGGCGGTAGACGGCGCGGCGGGGGTCCACGGCGTGCTGGAACTGCTCCGAGAGGAAATAGACCGCTGCATGGCTTACTGTGGCCAAACAAATATTCAGGAACTGGAACCGGCCCTAGTGAGCATTCCCTACGGCTGGGGAGCCGGGACCACCGCGCCGTAATCGCACTCAATCGAAAGTCGAGACAAAAGCCGCCCCGGGTTCCATCGATGGATTAGGGAAACCGGGGCGAATGCCCCGTCATTCCTCTGAGAATAGCCCGACCCCCCCGCAAGCCCTTTCTGCGGCAACAGGAATCCTTAGTTTGAGGAGACGCGTAGTTGTTCAGTTGTGCACTTGTGTAACCTTGAAAGAGGTCCTAGTGGGATACGGTTAGCGAATTGTGTCGGCGAACGGTCCAACATAAGTGAATAAGAAGCAGATAAGTGGACCCGAGGTGCTGAGGAAATGAGGAACTCTCTCAACGACGACCCAACACAATTTAAGGAGGTTGGCCTAAGCGTGGTTTTCTTTCGGATGACTGAGGAATATCGCGCTGAGGTAGTCAAGCGGACACTGACTGAGCGGGACCAAGTGTCTGCTGAAGCCCGTGCCACTCTTGATAGATGGGTCGATGCCCGCGTCAGCGTGAAGGGGTTCCGCAACGCCAGCATCGCGCCCACCCCTCTCCTCCAAGAACCCGTCACGGCATCCGTCCGATATAACGATTATCTAGCCGGGGCCGTATTAAGAGTGTGGGCAGAGTCGCTACAGCCGTTGCGTGATCTAGTTGACGCCCACTTCAGGGATGAATCGCTCTTGGACGGCGAACCAGACTATGCAACAAATACCATTTTGATCGGTCACTTCGACCCACGCTGGAAAGACGCGATTGACCACCTGATCGAGCTTCGCACCGAATTTAGTGACGACGACCTGCTTCTGATGAGTTGCTACACCAGTGGGGTCATGCTTACTGACGAGGAGGACTCCAATTCTCCGACCATCTCGGCAGTTGAGAATGGTGAAGACTGTAGCACGAAGAAGGCTGACGCGGAAGCCCTAGACTCCCCGGTCACTGTTTCAGATGAACCGCAGGGCGGATTTGGGCCAATTCTCGACACGTTGCGGGTACTGCCCCACGATGCGCCAGAATGGGATCCACTTATCAACTTTTCCAAAGCAATTGCGTTAATTAGAAAGGAGAAGTTGGCCGATGTCAGAAAGGCAGCCGAACTGGATTCACAACTCTTAGCCATCGCCACACGACACGCTAGCCTATTGAAGTTTTTCGAGTGGAACGCTGAGGAGAAGCTTGCGCAGCGGCGGCACCCTTGGACCGATATTGAAGAAGCCCGCGAGGTCATCGACAGATTGGCTTCCTTGCTAGACGAATATGCCCCAGTGCATCACATGGCCGCTGTCCGCAGCAAGGAAGCCAAGCTTGCCCCTCGCCGTTCCGAATTACAGGAGCGAATCGACGATATCCTCTCCCAATTCGAGAGACTGGAAGTCCATGCGCCACTGGCGAAACCGCAAGTTGAAGGGCCGACGCTGCATGGCCCGGCGTTTAACCCGCTCCCTCCTGAAGAGCACTATGTGGCGGTCGAAGCTAAGTTAGCAATGCTGCGTGCCGATGTTGAACGGCTATCGGCAGAGAACCAGAGCCTCAACTCAGGCAACCGACACTTGACCGAGCAAGCAAGCGAGCTGGAGAGCGATCTTAACGAAAGCCGGAATCTCGCCGAAATGTGGAGGCGCTCTTACCAAGATGTTAAGTCGGAGGAGGCAAATGTCGATGGCTCCTTACCCGACTTTGAGAGTGTTGCTCAGGTGGTGCAGTTGGCCAAGGAGAATCTGGCGGACTGGATAACCTTCCAACTCAACTCTAAGTCCGACATCGAGGTTCCCTTCGACAATCCCCGACAAGTCTGGGATGCCCTCGAATGGCTCGCCACCACTTACTACCATGCTAGGATGGGGGAAAACGGCGAACCCGATCTCAACTTCTCCCTCAGACACGCCTGCGGATGGCGCTACGCCTCCAATCAGTCAGACGTCACAGTCGGCAAGTACAAGGATTACTACGAGACACATGTGGGCCATCGGTCGCACGAGTTGCGGGAACATATCGGGACCGGAAACGGCTACCACCGCGGCACAATTCGAATTGCCTTCGCTTGGGAGGCCGTCGAGAAGAAGGTCATCGTCGGCTACATCGGGCGGCATCAGCGTACCGACGCTAGTTAGGCCGCACCTCCCTCCATTTTCATCCTTCGCGGTGCCAGCCTCAACCGGCATGGGGGATTTTTAGAGAATCACACCGTCGACGCTCCCGCGGGTCGTCCGGCCAGGACCCCGTTGCAGAACTCGGCCAGTAGCCGGTTAAAGATTTCGGCCTTTTCAAAGTGAACGGAGTGGCCGGCCCCGGGTATTACTTCCATCCGTGAGCCGGGTATAGCTTTGTGCACCTCGGCGATAACGTCGGGCGGGAAGATGCGGTCCTCATCGCCGACTATTAACAACGTGGGCACCTGCCATCCGGCGAACGCGGGGTCCTTTGGCCCATCAGCGCGGCGAAAGCCGGGCATCACTCCGTCCTCGCCCCGCTCCGGGTTCAGTCCGCGGACCTGCTGGTAGAGGAAGGTTAACCCCGGTTGCTGCTCGATGAAGGAGGCGGCCAATGTACGGGCCGGGCCGTCGGGAGCAGGAGGAACGCGGCCCAACGCTTCCAGCACCCCGAGGCTGGCTAGCCCTCCGGTGGTGTCGCCTAGGACCAGCCCCAGCGTCCGCTCCGGGTGGGCCAAAACAAACTCCAGGCAGCAGAGCCCGCCCATCGACTGGGCTACGAGAAACATCTCCTGTATGCCCAAGTGGTCCAAGAGCGCCGTCAGGTCGGCGGTGAAGTTCTCCCGTAGTGGCGAGCCAAAGGACGCCACCGACTGCCCCCAGCCCCGGTGGTCGAAAGTCACGCATTGGTACTCGCCGGAGAACCGGGCCACTTGCTGCCACCAACTGATGTGGTTGCCGCCGCGACCGTGGGCAAACACCATCGCCGGGCCTCTGCCGTGGGACTCGTAATAGAGATCGATTCCGTTGATTGCTGCTTTGGGCATTCCAGCCCTCCTTTTTGCTGTAATGTTGTTCCCGGCCCCATGAAGAGAGGCCCAACGATAAGCGCCGGATTGTTACACCGGCCACTGTTCCTGGCGGTAGGCCATGTCCCAGAACATGTACTCGTAGCGGGAACTGATCAGGAACGCTTTTCGCATGGTTTCCAACTCCCTTGGACCGGCTTCTCGGGCCGCTTCGTCCACAAACCCCCGCCAAGCATCCACACTGTCTTGCAGCAAGCCCGAGACGTAGAACTCGGTCCACTGCCTGTATAGTGGGTGCTCCGATTGGCCCAGGGCGTGTCTAAGCTCGTGGTAGGTCCAGGGACAGGGTAAGAGGGCCGCGGCGGTGGGTCCGAGACCATAAAGGGAAGCGGTCTTTAGCATGTGGTCCACGTAAGCGGTATTGGTGGGGGACGGCACAACCTTCTCGATGTCCTCCAGAGTAAGTCCCGCTTGCGCCAGCAGCTTGTGATGCAGCGGCCGTTCGACAGGAGTCATCACCCGGTGGGAAAGCTCCTCCAGCGTTCGGGAGTCGGGGGCTTTGGCCAGCGCTAGGGCCACGGTCCTGGCAAAGCCCTCCAAGTAGAGGTAGTCTTGGCCCAGGTAATAGCGGAACTTCGCCAAAGGCAAAGTGCCGTCTTTGATTTCCCGCAAGAAGGGTTGAGCGAAAATCCGGGTCCAAATGGGCTCGGCCTCAACCCGCAATTGCTCGCTAAAGCTTTCCAATTCCACCCCTTCTTCTTAAGAGTCTATCCGACAACCAAGCCGGACATTCCTGTCATTCCCGCCTCCGCGGGAATCCACTACCCGGCACGCTGGACTCCCGCCCCCGTATCAAGTACGAGGACATGCTTTCGCGGGAGTGACGATGGAGAAGCGTCAGGTATTACTCCGTTGTTTGCGCTTTGGCCCGTTCCAACTCCGACTCACGCAGTTCCACGCGGCGGATCTTGCCGCTGATGGTTTTGGGAAGCTCGGAGACAAACTCGATAGCCCGGGGATATTTGTAGGGCGCAGTGGCGCTTCTTACGTGGTCTTGGATGCTCAACCTCAGCTCATCAGAGGAGACATAACCGGGTTTCAAGATGACGAAGGCTTTTACGATCTCGCCCCGTACCGGGTCTGGACTGGCTACCACCGCCGATTCGGCAACCGCCGGATGCTCGATCAACGCGCTTTCCACTTCAAAAGGCCCGATACGGTAACCGGCGGATATGATGACGTCGTCGGCCCGGCCCACAAACCAGAAATACCCGTCTGCATCCTGGTAGCCTTTGTCCCCGGTCAGGTACCAGTCCCCGACGAAGGAACGGGCCATACCCTCCGGGTCCTTCCAGTACTCGCGGAATAAGCCCACGGGCCGTTCCGGTCTAACTTTGACCGCGATCTGGCCTTCCTCTCCTTGAGGCAGCGCCTTTCCCTCATCATCGACGATACTCACCTGAAATCCGGGCACGGGCTTGCCCATGGAGCCGGGACGGACAGGAAGACACTGGAAGTTGCCCACCAACAAAACGGTCTCGGTCTGCCCGTAGCCGTCGTAGATGGTCAACCCCGTACCGTTCTCCCAGGTTTTCATCACTTCCGGGTTCAAGGGCTCGCCGGCACTGGTGCAGTGGCGTAACTCCGGCATGTCGTATTGGGTCAAATCCTCCAACACCATCATCCGGTAAGCAGTGGGAGGCGCACAGAAAGAGGTCACGCCGTATTTGCCAATCATTCGCAGAGTCAACCCTGCGTCGAAACGTCCCTTGGCGTCGTGCTGTAGGATTGCGGCTCCTTGGGTCCACTGGCCGAACAGCTTCCCGTATGCCGCCTTGGCCCAGCCGGTATCCGAAAGGGTCCACTGAAGGTCCGTGGCATTGAGGTCGTGCCAGTATTTTGCGGTTAGCACATGACCGATGCCATAGGAGGCCTGGGTGTGCAACACCATCTTGGGGTAGCCGACGGTGCCCGAGGTAAAGTAGATCAGCAGCGGGTCGTCGCTCCGAGTCCGCTCTACATCTTCCAGGTAGGGCGGCGATGCGCCCATTTTTTGGTCAAAGGACACCCAGCCCCGCTTTTCACCTCCGACCACGATCAGGTATTTGAGAGAAGGGCAGGTGCGGGCGGCCTCCTCCACCTTGGACGCATTTTCCAGGTCAGTGACCACCGCGACAGCCTCGGCCTGGTTTACCCTGTACTCAATGTCCTTGGGTGTGCACAGGGTGGTCGCAGGCATGGGCACCACGCCCAGCTTCATCATTCCTAGCATCGCAATGTACCAATCCGGGATTCTAGGCAACATGATGAACACTCTGTCGCCCTTTGCCACGTCCATGCTTCTCAACACATTGACGAACCGGTTGGACTGCATCTTCAAGTCCCAGAAGGTATGCTGCTGGGCTTTTTCACCGGTCGAGCCCACCGAGATCAGAGCCAGCTTGGTCCTGTCCTCGGCCCATCGGTCGACAACATCAAAGCCGAAATTAAAATACTGGGGCACTTCCAACCTGGCGTCGCGGTAAGCCGCCTCGTAATCCTGCATATTGGGGACTACGGTTTTCATGCTTCCTCCCACGGTCCGGGGCTGATCCACGGATATTCTACAACTCCAGGGCGGGCATAGGGAAGCTCGTCCAAGACCCTGCCCTGAGTCCTCGGTTCACGGCGGGAAGCAGCGGCCCAAGGATGCTAAACTGATTGTCTAGCCGGATAGTGTTGTGGATAGTAGACTTTCCTGTCAAAGGGGAGTGGTATGAAAGGGTATGGCATTATCAAGGGGAGGACCATCATACTCAATGGGTCCATCGATTTGTTTGATGGTCAGCGTGTGGAAGTAGACATAAGGCCGGTGGATGACGTGATCGAGAAAGCCGGGGAAATCCGGAACAAACTGGAAAGGCAGTGGGGTGGCAAACTGAACCGCTCACTCCAGTACATTAGGGAAGACCGAGACCATTGACCGATTACGTCATAGATACCAGCGCCTTGATCAAGCTGGTAGTCCCCGAAGACCACTCGGATACTGTGTCTGACATCGCCCTGCTTCACACCGCCTCACGGATTCAGCTAGTTGCGCCTGGCTTCGTGCTGCTGGAATGCGCCAATGTATTGTGGAAGCATGCTCGACGTGACAACGCATCTGCTGCGGATGTGATGTCCGCAATAGATGCGCTCAGAAGGCTGGATGTCCGGCTGGTAGGTCAAGACGTTCTGATGGAAGACGCCTTGATGTTTGCGATGAATACCGGCATACCGGTCTACGATGCTCTGTTTTGTGTGGTGGCGGAGCGGAATCGGATTGAGCTAATCACGGCTGACCGGAGGCTGGCCAACAATCTTATCGGTACAGGGGTCCGTACGGTCACCCTGGAAGCCTGGGTTCCTCCATCCTGAATCTCCACCTCCACAAAATAAGAGCCGGCCCAACCTTACTAGGACAGTCCGCCGCCTGGCCGGCAAGCGGCGCGCCGAGCCGCAAGACTTTTAAGTTGTCCGTCTGAACTCTGATTCCGGGACTTACAGGATTTTTCAATCCTGGGAATCCCTTAATCCAGCGAATCCTAGTTCAGACAATAGCGTCAAGAACTGAAAGACCCTGAGGCCATCGCCTTGCGTTACTGCCGGGCCGAGGGGAAATTGGCCGCTCGCTTCTCCTTCACTGCCGCCAAGCCTTCTTCAACATCATCACCGAGGAAGCCCAGCATTTCCAGAGCCAAGGAGTAATCGAAAGCGGTGTGGGCGGCCATCCGCAGCCACTGGTTCAAAGCCTTCTTGGTGAACCGGATTGCCGGCTGGGGTCCGGCCGCTAGCTTACGAGCCACTTCCATAGCTTTGTTCATTAATTCTTCATGAGGCACTACCATGCTGACCAAGCCGATGCGTTCCGCCTCCTTGCCGTCCAGGAAGTCGCAAGTCAGAAGGTAATACTTGGCCTTGGCCATGCTCATAAGCAAGGGCCAAATGAGGGCCGCATGGTCCCCCGCCGCCACTCCCAACCGCACGTGGCCGTCGGTGAAGCGGGCTTTCTCCGAAGCGATGGAGATGTCCGCCAGCAGGGCTACGGCAAGCCCGGCCCCCACCGCCCGAAGGCCGGAGGGCCACGCCGTTGATGGCCGAGATCACCGGCTTGTCCAAGCTGGTCATGTTGTAAACAATGTCACCGGCTTCCCGCATATTCTGAGCGACAATTTCCGAATTGCCGATGGCTTTTTCAATCATCTCAAAGTCGCCGCCAGCCGAGAACGCGGTCCCGGCCCCGGTAACTACAGCAACCTTGACCTCGGGGTCTCGGCCGATGTCCGGCCATATATGGGTCAACTCGTTGTGCAACCGGAAATTCGTGGCATTGAAGACCTCGGGGCGGTTGAGGGTGAGTAATGCTATACCCTCTGATTTTTCCACTACGATGTGTTTGTACCCGCTATAGTCGACCATGTTATCCTCGCTTGCAGTCATTTGGGACCCATAAGGTCCGGCTTTTCCTCTGAGAATACCCTTCGTCACTCCCGCGAAAGGAGACCTTTGCGTAACTGGTCGCTCAACTTGTCATTCCGACCGGAGGGAGGAATCTAAGACGTTGGGCCAGAGTCGTCGCGTCGGTCCAGCTACAGACCCAGTGCTTGCTGACATAGGTTTGAGATTCCTCACGGAGTTTATCCTGAGAGCAGCCGAAGGGCTGCGCTGCGTTCGGAATTGCTGATGGCCTTGTGAAGGCCACGTAAGTGGATGAAAATAGGCTATTTTCATAACAATGACGGGGGTGGGGGTTATGCAAAGGTCTCCTTTCGCGGGTATGACGATAGAGAAGGGTCAGCGTTTAGTTTATCGTTCACGCATCAGTACATGACCCCTTCCGAAGCCAGCCGTCTAATTTCCCCAGGTGAAATACCCAGAAGCTGCTCGAAAACATAGGGGTTGTCCTCTCCAATGTTGCTGTAGTCGCCGAATGCCATGGGTGTTTGAGACATGCGGACCGGCATGCTCCAAGCCAAGCCTTCGCCTTGCTGCCACTGGGCGGCATCCTTGCCTCGTTCCGCGAGGTAGTACTTGGTCGGCCGGTAGAAGCCCCTGGCTCGCAAGTGAGGGCTGGCGTAGAGGTCTTCCCCCTGAGAAACCAGGCTGGCCGGGATACCGGCCTGCTGCAATTTCCGCATAACCTCGTCGGCCGAAAACTGGGCGGTCCAGCAGCTTATATGTTCGTCCAGCTTCTCCTGGTTGCGGGACCTGTTTAACTTGGCGGTGAAGGCCGGTTCCAGGCTCCACGGGGGACTGCCCATTACCCGGCAGAGGGCCTCCCATTCCTGGTCGGTCTGGACCGCAATGGCGCAATACCGTCCTTCTCCCAGGCACGGGTAGACGCCGTGGGGCGCCGCGGATATGTCCCGGTTCCCGATGCGCTGTGGGAGCCGGTCGTTGACTTGATAGTCCAGAAGGGCCGGGCCGGAGGTGACCATCCCCGAACCGAAGATCGACGACTCCATGGTTGCGGCCTGCCCGGTCAACCGGCGGCGGAGCAGTGCGCCGATGATGGCCGCCGGCTGGAATACTCCGGTATGATAGTCGGAGTAGGAAGAGTTGGTGGTCACCGGAGGTTCCCCTGGCGAACCGCTCATCATGGATACACCGGACATGTGCTGCACCAGAATGCCGTATGACTTGTAGGTGTGGTATGGCCCGCGCCCGCCCAAGCCGGTCTGCCACATGATAACAATGTCCGGCCTGGCCTCTCTGATTTGAGGGAAGTCTATACCCCATCTGTCCAGGACGTTGCGCCGGAAGTTGGTCATGAACACGTCACTGACCTTGATCAGGTCCATCAAGACATCCTTGCCTTGAGGGGTCCTAACATCCAGCGAAATCCGCTTCTTTAGTATCTGGAAATCGGGCTGACCGGCCCCCCGTGACCAAGCCGGGATGAACGCCATCTCGTCCAGCACTTTGTTGGTCTCCACCTTGATTATCTCGGCGCCCAACGACGCCAATATCCGTCCTGTCAGGGGCAGCGCCACATAAGGGCCGAACTCCACGACTCGGATGCCTTCCAGTGCTTTCTTGTCCATTTCTACTCCGGCTGACTGCCCTGTTGCCGTGCAGCGGGTACACTAATGTGGGCTGAGGAGGCGTCTAGATTACCCCCGAGGCCCGCAGTGCCGCTAACTCCTCTTCCTCCAAGCCCAACTCATCACAGTAGATAGCCCGATTATCCTGGCCCAGCACGGGAGCGGCGGTGTTGGCTGGGGATACCTCGTCGCTGTTGAAGACGCCCAGCGGGTACTTGAGCCGGCCTACCTCAGGATGGTCCAGTTCAACCCACAACCGGCTGGCCTCCAACTGGGGGTCTTGAAGCAAATCGGCGACATTGTTGACCGGAATAAAGACTAAGTTCCGCTTCTGGCCTTCGTGGAATAACTCGTCCACCTTGAACCTGCTGGTGAAGTCGATAAACATCGCTGTTAGGATGTCGATGTGAGGCGCCCTATCCTGGTTGCCGCCTCGATATATCTCGTTGAGTACTTCTTCGTTGCCGGTTACCTCATAAATCCATTGGGCCAGGCCGTCCCATTCCCTGGGCGTAATGACTCCCGCGGAAATCCAGCCGTTCTGGCACGGATATGCGCCCAACGGAATAACCAATGTGGAGTTGGTGCCCACCCGGGTAACATTCTCTTCCCTCTGCTCCCACAGAAGGGCTGGGTGGGCATCGCTGTAATAGGTTATCAGCGACTCCTGGAGCGACACGTCTATGTGCTGCCCCTCTCCAGCTAGGGCGTCGCGGTAATACAACGCCGCCAGGATAGCAACTGCGGCGTACTGAGCGCCGGGAAAATGTGATTGCTCGTTGCCCTGCCGGATGGGCGGCCCTTCGGGATCGCCGATTATTTGCATGTAGCCGCTGGCTGCCATAGCGATCAAGTCGGACGCTTCGAAATCCTTCCAGGGTCCTTCCTGGCCGAAGGGGGTAATGGAAGCCATCACCAGCCCCGGGTTCAATTCCCTGAGAGAATCGTAATCTAGGCCCAGCCCTTTCAAGTAGCCCACCGGGAAACATTCGACGACCACGTCAGCTTTGGCAACCAGCCGTTTGAATATGGCCCGGCCTTGCTCACTTTCCAGGTCCAGGGTAATGGAGCGTTTGTTGGTGTTGTAAAAGAGGAAGTACATGCTCCGTTCAAGGTGAGGTTCATCCTGTGGGAAAGGGCCTTTGCGGCGGGCCGGGTCCCCCGTCGGGGGCTCCACCTTTATCACATCCGCCCCGTAGTCCCCTAGGAGTTTGGTGCAGAAGACGCCGAAGGAGTTAGTTAAATCCAGCACCCGGTAGGGCGGCAAAAGGCTGTCACTGGCCGGAATCTTAGGTTGCATGTGGCCCCACAAAATGAAGAGGCATCCGGCGCGGCGTCTCCCGGACCTCAGGCTCCACTGCAAGGATTTTAGTAGCCCTCCACAGGAAGGTCAAGAATTTTCGTTGCTTGCCCCATTTACTCCCGCCTACGTCATGGCACAGCAATGTCCGGCTCCGCGCCAATAGTCGTCAGCCCCAACGGCTTCTGTTACACTGGTGTGGATCCGATCTGGAGGGAGCGCAATGACCCAGACCCACGACGAAAGAGCCCGTTATTTGGACAAGACCCCCAAGTCTCGTGCCATCTGGGAAGAGGCACATGACTACCTTCCCGGCGGCGACAGCCGCAACTCGATTTTCTGGGACCCTTACCCCATCTTTATGGAGTCCGCCGCCGGGTGTCATGTGGTGGACGCCGATGGAGTGGACCGGCTGGACTTCATCAACACCATGACTACCCTGATCCTGGGCCATGCGCCGCGCCCGGTTGTTCAGGCGGTGCGGGAGCAGTTGGAAAAAGGGGTGGTCTACAATGCCCCCAGTCCGCACCAGGTCCGCTTGGCCAAGCTGCTGTGCCAGCGGATACCAAGCTTCGACTTGGTCCGGTTTACCAACTCGGGCACCGAAGCCACGTTGAATACCTTGCGGGCCGCTCGGGCCATTACCGGCAAAAGCCGGTTCGCCAAAGTAGAGGGCGGTTATCATGGGACCCACGACGCGGTGACCGTAAGCCTGCGGGTCAATCCAGAGCAGGCCGGCGACCCCGACCGGCCGGTGGCTCTGCCCAGTAGCGCCGGTCTGCCCGACGGCATCTTGGACGGGGTGGTAATCATCCCGTTCAACGAAACCGACGCCGCGCTACGGTTGCTGGAAGAGAACAAAGACGACCTGGCGGCAGTCATCGTCGAGCCGGTCATGGGATCGGTGGGCATGGTCCCGGCCTCGCCGGATTTTCTGACCATGCTGAGGGAGTTCACCAAGAAGAATAACATTATCCTGATTTTCGATGAGGTAATCAGCTTTAGGGTCGCTCCCGGGGGAGCGCAGGAATACTATGGCATAACCCCGGACATGACGGCTCTGGGCAAGATAATCGGCGGCGGATTCCCGGTGGGCGCTTTCGGCGGCCGCCGCGACATCATGGAGCTATACGACCCCACAAAGGGTCCTAAGGTATCCCACGCCGGGACCTTCAATGCCAACCCGGTCACCATGCTGGCCGGCTCGGTCACCTTGGAGCAGCTTACCCCCGAGGTGTACCGGGACTTGGCCGAGCTAACTGAGCGCTTGCGCCAGAGTGTGCGGGAGGTCTGCGCCGAGCTGGAAGTGCCGGTCCAAGTCACTGGCTTGGGGTCTCTGTTCGGTATCCACTTTACCGGGGGCCGGGTGCACAACTATCGTGATGTAGCGGCGGAAGACAGCAAGTTACGCAGCCAGGTCTTCTTGGGCATGATGAACGAGGGTATCTTGACCACACCGAACCTGGTGGGCGCTCTTTCCACAGTAATCACCCAAGCCGAGGTAGATATCTACCTCGATGCTTTCAAACGGGTGTTGGAACGCCAGTTGTAATCAAAACTATTTGGCTTGGCGGCGTTACCTCCAGGAGTCTTCCGAGGGGTACACCGGCGTTGCCGTGTGGCGGATGATCTCACCATCGAACCAGTCCTTCACGGTCTCCCGCCACTTGGTATAGTGGGGCGCTTGGCGATGGGCGTCCACAGCGGCTTGGTCCTTGTACACCTCGTAGAGATGAATCTTATTGGGGTCCTCGTTGTCCTGTAGGACGTCAAAGCGCAAACAGCCGGGCTCGTCGTCGTTAGAGCCCCTAGCGTCGTCAAACATAGAGGTCATAAAGGCTTCCTTGTGGCCGGGTTTTATCTTTATCGTAACTACCAGAGCGATCATGTTATCTCCTCCGCTTATGCTGACCCGATTGTCAACTTCCTCCGGTCGATTAGCTCAACTATCCTTGGTCTATAATCGCTAGTTCCAAAGACGCAAAATCGCAACAATAACACCGGCGGCAGCAACTACACTGGAAAGTTGAACCCACGTCATCCGTTCTATTTTGACTTCAAGCTGGCTTATTTTGCTGTCGAGCTTGCCTATTTCTTGAGCTAAATCGGCTTTCGTCGCCAGGGAGTCAAGTTTGCCCTCAATATAGCTTACTCGTTGTTCAATACTACTCATCACACAGTTCCTTTGAGTGCAGAACTACCGCATTCTATACCATTAATAGACTACTGAATAGACGACCCCTAATTATTTCTTATTGACTGCCCCCAGGGACGGGGTCATAATTGTTCAACGCGACAGCCTATTTAGGCGGGTTGGCATAGAAAGAGAGTTACAGTATTAAGGAAGGAGTCTGAAACATGCCCAGCTACCGAATCATATCATCGGACAACCACGTGTTCGAACCGGTAGACCTTTGGACCAGCAGGGCCGAGTCTAAGTTCAAGGACCGGGTCCCTTATGTTGAAAGTTTGGAAGAGGGCGACTGGTGGTTCTGTGACGGCCGAAAGGTGCTTGACCTCAGTCCGGGTACCCAGGTCGGACTCAGGTTTGAAGAGCCGGATAAGCTGACTAGAGAGCATAGGATCGACGAGGTGCGCCCCGGGGGTTACATTCCCGAGGAACACGTTAAGGACATGGACATCGACGGCATCGACGTGAGTATCGTCTATCCAACGGTCGGTCTTTTGCTCTACACCTGCGTGCCGGATAGCGAGTTGCTAAGCTCGACCTTCCGAGTCTACAACGATTGGGTTGGCGAATTCTGTAGCGCGGTCCCCAAGCGGCTCAAGGGTATCGCAATGCTAAACCTGGATCACGTGCCGGAGGGGGTTAAAGAGCTGGAACGCTGCGCCAAGATGGGCTTTGTTGGCGCTATGATCCCGGTCTATCCTCCCGAGGAACGGTCCTACGACAAGCCGGAGTATGATCCGCTGTGGGCGGCGGCCCAGGACTTGGGAATACCCCTCAGCCTGCACATCGACAGTAATCGCCCCAGCAGTGGTCAACAATTCTTCGACCGTGCTCTCGCCACCTCGGCCTCCATAGCTAACGCAGACCACTGGGTGCGGATGTCCCTGGCCAATATTATCTTCAGCGGCGCTTTCGAACGCTATCCCAAACTCCAGGTCGGCTCAGTGGAACAGGAACTATCCTGGGTCCCGCATTTCTTGGATCGGATTGACTATACTTACACTCAGAGGGTCCAAAGCGTCTCTCAAGAGTACCGGTTTAAGGAGGGAGCCCTTCCCAGTGATTTCTATAGGAATAATGTGTTCCTTGGCTTCCAGGAAGATGCGCTGGGCATCAGGCTGCGGGACATCATAGGCGTGGACAACCTGCTGTGGGGCGGAGATTATCCCCATGTCGAGTCAACCTTCCCCAGAAGCCGGGAGATCATCGAGGAGATTCTCGCGGACTGTACCGAGGAGGAAAGGACCAAGATAGCCAGCGGCAATAGCATCAGGGTGTACCGCCTCGATTAGAGGAGCTTAGTGGCCCCAATCTACCGGAATGCAGTGGGCGCCCTTAAACTGGGGTACCCGCTGTTATGTATTGTTATGGTGCCTAAGCCGCTCTCCGGAAGGAATAATGAGTTGACTCCTCCCAGGGGTGGGGCATAATTGTCGATGGAACGGGTCTATCGAAATGGGCCGGTTCAGATAGGTTTACAGCTAGGAAGAAGGAGGGCGATACATGTCCGGATACCGAGTCATATCCTCGGATAACCACGTTTTTGAACCACCGGACCTCTGGACAAACAGGATCAATCCCAAGTTTAAGGACCGTGCCCCCCGCATACGTCGGGAGGAAGACGGCGACTGGTGGTACTGCGACGGGCGGAAGATGCTGGGCACCGGATTTGGATTCGCCGGCGCTCAGACCGGCCGCCGGTTCGGCCAAGCGGAAGAGCTAACCGTCGCGGATGTATTTCAAAACGTCCGGCCTGGCGGCTATGTCCCTGAGGAGCAAATTAAGGACATGGACCTCGACGGCGTGGACGTGAGCATAGTGTATCCTACCCTTGGCCTTCAGCTCTATAAGATACCCGATGGTGAGCTTCTAACCGCCATGTTCAGTGCCTACAACGACTGGGTAGCCGAGTTTTGCCAGCCATCCCCTAAGCGCCTCAGGGGCATCGCAATGCTCAACGTTGATGACGTGAGCCAAGCGGTTGACGAACTGGCGCTTCGAGCAAACCAGGGATTTGTCGGAGCCTTGATTACGGTGTACCCCCCTGAAGGGAGAAGGTATGATTCGCCGGAATACGATCTCCTCTGGGGCGCCGCTCAGGACCTAGAGATGCCCCTCAGCCTCCACTTAGCCACCAACCGGTTTGGCTCCGGAGAAGGCGGCGGAGACCGGCCCGGCGACCGCAGGTTCTCCATCTTGCCCAATTCGGACTTCTTCGTAAGGGTCTCAGTTGCCGACATGATCTCAGTGGGGGTCTTTGAGCAGTTTCCCAAACTGCAAGTGGGAGCAGTGGAGCAGCAACTCGGATGGGTGCCTTTCTTCCTGGAGCGCATGGACTATGCCTACGACCAAAGGGGAGCGGGAAGGCAAGGGTACAGGTTCAAGGAGAACATGTTGCCTAGCGATTATTTCCGGCGCAACGTGTTCTTGGGTTTCCAGGAGGATGAGTTGGGCATAAGGCTGCGGGACATGATCGGGGTGGACAACCTCCAATGGGGCTCCGACTATCCGCATATGGAGTCCACTTTCCCAAGAAGCCGGCAGATACTTGAGGAGATCCTGGCGGACTGTACCGAGGAGGAACGGGCCAAGATTGCCGGCGGCAACGCCGCCAGGGTATTCGGCCTCGATTAGACACACTTGGGGCTTCACTTCTGAAGCAACCCTCGCGTTCTCACCCACCCTATGATGGGACAGAGCTTATCGCATTAGAAACAACCCGTCACTCCGGCGAAGGCCGGAGTCCAGGAAGTCCTCGCTAGGGGCCAGCTACGGATTCAAGGCTTTCGCGGCTTGGTTTTCCCGGGTCCCGGCCCCGTATCGGGGTACGGGGCCGGCTCCGCGCCGGGACGACGGAAGTGAGTCACCCCATCAGTCTCAACACTTACGTAAGCCAGACGCCGGGTGACAGCCGTCACCGGCAGTTGTAGAATGACTTATCCGGTCCCGGGAGGCTCCCATGTCCGATGTTCCAGTGGTCTATACGCTAACCGTGTGCCCCGCTTGCGACTCTTTACGCAGTGCTTGGGCCCGGGATGGAATCCAGTATGAAGAGAGGCGCGTCGATCAAAGCCAGGATACCTTGGACGAAGCCTTGGATTACGCCGACACCGTTCCCATCATCGTGTATCCCGACGGACGGGTTGAGATCGGTTTCGGTGGCAAAACCGGTTGAGAGATCGGCTGACGGGCTGGATGCCCGTCCTCTGAAACCTTGTCCCTCAGAAACAAGTCCCATAGCAGCGGCGGCTTCCAAGAATCAGAGATTCGATTCAGGAGCGAAACTATGGCAAGAGAGACCAGCGTTGTAACTCCCCAACGGTTCAGCCAAGGGTTCAACTACCCGGACTACATCGGCCAGATCAAGGTAAACAAGAACCGGTTCGACGGGTTCTATAACAACTTTCGGCTGGAACCTGCGGATGCCGACTTTTTCAAGGAGCTGACCGGCCGCCCCAACGGCCCGGCCAAGATGCTGGTCTTGGGAGAGGACTGGTGCGGCGACGTGGTCCGGGGCCTACCGGTTTTGGCTCGGATTGCTGAAGCGGCTGGCATGGAGGTAAGTATATTCCCCAGGGACTTGAACCACGACATCATGAACGAGTTCTTGAAAGAGGGCCAGTGGATGTCCATACCCTGTGCGGTGTTTTACACCAAGGACCACCAATACATATGTCACTGGATAGAAAGGCCCGTTCTCGCCGAGCGGGAGATGGCCGAGATCGAGGAAACTATCCGCGTCGACAACCCCCAGGTCACCGATCAGCAGTTCAGCCGAGAGCGAAGAACCCGTACGGCGGCCCGGGCCGATGCCTGGATCGAGGCGACGGTGGTGGAGCTAAAGGAGTTGTTGGCCGAGAGCGTGAGCTAACCCGCTGCTCGTGAACTACGGGACGCTGGAGCGGGTGGTTTAGCCGGTTCGCCCAAAGGTAAGAACAAACAAGCGCCGAAGAAGGAGACGGCGGCGATAGTCAGGAAAGCCACGTCGTAGTTTCCGGTGGCGTCCCGCATAAATCCAGCGAAGACGGGTGCGATAAACAGGAGAATATTCATCGGCACCATGGATATGCCCATGATGGTGGCAAAAGCCTTTCGGCCAAAGTAGATACCTCGCATCGCTGTCGTCACGGCAGTGCGCCCCCCAAACCCCACCCCCAACAACACCGCGAAAATCATCAGCATTTCTGTGTCTCGGGCCAGCACCAGGACCACCACGGCCAGCGACTGCAGGGTGGAGAACCAGAAGGCCACCAGCTTGGTGGACATTCTGTCGCCGAGGTAGCCGCCCACTGGAATGAATATCGCGTTTATCGCTGTATAGATAGCCACTACCGAGCTTATGATTTGAAGGGAGAATCCACGGTCATCGAGCATTAGGCCAAGGTGGACAAATACGGTGATGATTACGATGGATGAGGTGGCGTGGCCGAAGCTGATCAACCAGAAAGTTGAGGTCCTGATGGCCTCTTGCCAGGTATAACCCTCTTCTGCTTCGGCGCGGGTAACACCTGCTCTGGCGTTGGGTGCGGCCCGGAGGGCCGTTGAGTCGCCGTCTGGGTTCAACCCCAGGTCTTCGGGGCGATTGCGCACTAGCCGGGATATAGGGAAAGCAAGGGCCATAATCAGTAAGCCGATAAAGAGGGCGCTGGCCCTCCATCCATAGCGTTCAGAGATGTTTGGGTCTGTGCCTCCTATGGCCCAGGCCAGCAGTACGGGCACAATGACTCCGCCCAGAGCGAACCCCTCCATGGCTATAGACATAGCCATGGTCCTGCGGCGGACGAACCAATGGTTCAGCACGGTCATCATGGGGAGCCAGGTGCCCAAACCTATGCCCACGCTGATAATGATGAATGACATATAGAAGTGCCACAGTTCCCGTACCTGGCTGAAAAATACAAAGCCGGCCCCCGCAATGGTCATCCCGATGAACACCATGCGACGGGGACCCAGCTTTTGAATCAAGAGCCCCTCCACCGGGCCCATCAAGCCTCCCTCGGCTCGAGTGAGCGCCAAGGCCAATGATATTTGACCCGCGCTCCAGCCGAAGGTGTTCCGCAACACAGGACCCCATATCGGCATACCATGAAAGAGAGGCACCTCGCCCAGGGCCATGACCAGCGCCCCGATACCGGCCATAACCCAGCCGTAGAACATACTCCGTGTCCGCCGGCTGACCTCGGGGAGGCTGCCGAGGGCCAAGAGGAAAATGCCGGAGCTCAGAATGAGCAGGCCGGTGAAGGTCATGATGCGAGCGCCTCTAATTTCATAAACAGAACTTGCCTTGAGCCAGACCGGCTGTAACGCCGGAACCCAGTATATTCTAGGATAGTTTGAGTCAATCGGCTGTCAACGGACTCCTGGCCGCTCCAGCGGGTGGTTTAGCCGGTTCGCCCAACGGCAGGAACAAACAGGCGCCTAAGAAGCAGACGACGGCGATAGTCAGGAAAGCTATGTCGTAGTTTCCGGTGGCGTCCCGCATAAATCCGGCAAAGACGGGTGTGATAAGCAGAAGGATATTCATCGGCACCATGGATATGCCGGTGATGGTGGCGAAAGCCTTGCGGCCAAAATAGACGCCTCGAATCGCCACCGTGGGTGTGGTGTGCCCGCCAAACCCTATTCCCAGCAGCACTGCGAAGAGAAAGAGCATCTCCGTGTTGTGGGCCAGCACCAAGACCACTAGGGAAAGCGGTTGCAGGGCAGAGAACCCGAAGGCTACCAGCCTCATGGGAAATCTGTCGCCCAAGTAGCCCCCAACGAGGATGAATATAGCAGACACCGCAATATAGATAGCTGCCACGGTGCTTATGGTCTGCAGGGAGAAACCGCGGTCATCGAGCATTAACCCCAGATGGACAAATATCGTAACGATTATGACAGATGCGGTGGCGTGGCCGAAGCTAATCAACCAGAAGGCTGTGGTCCTGATGGCTTCCTGCCAAGTGTACCCCTCTTCTTCTGCTTCCCGTGAGACAGCGACGGCATCGCTAGGGGAGGCAGCGACTGGAACCGCTGAGTTGCCATCAGGCTTTAAGCCCAGGTCCTCGGGGCGATTGCGTACTAGCCGGGATAAAGGGAGGGCAACCGCCATAGTCGCGATACCAATGAAGAGAGCGCTGGTCCTCCAGCCAAATCTCTCCGATACGTTTGGGTCCGCCCCACCAATGGCCCAAGCCAGCAGCAACGGGAAGATAATCCCCCCTAGGGCGAACCCTTCCATCACCAGCGACATGGCTAGGGCCCTGCGCCGGATAAACCAGTGGTTCATCACAGTCATCATAGGGAGCCAGGTGCCCAAGCTCGAACCCAAGCTCATAATGAAGAAGGCTGCATAGAGGTGCCACAGTTCGTGTATCTGGCTGAAAAACACAAAACCAGCCCCTGCAATAGTAAGTCCTATGAACACCATGCGGCGGGGCCCCAACTTTTGTACCAGGAGTCCTTCCACCGGACCAAGAAATCCCCCCTCGACCTGGACAATCGCAAAGGCCAATGACATTTGACCCGCAGTCCAGCCGAAGGTGTTCCTCACCACAGGACTCCATACTGGCAAACCATTCCAGAGAGGCACCACACCCAGCGCCAGGACCAGCGCCCCGAGACCGGCCATCATCCAACCGTAGAACATCTTCCGTGTCCGCCGGCTGACCTCGGGGAGGCCCCCGAGAGTCAAGAGGAAAACGCCGGAGGCCAGGATAAGCAGGCCGGTGAAGGTCATGATGCGCTCGCCTCTAATTTCATAAACGGACTTGCCTTAACCACAACAGCAGGTTTTGACTCCACAGTCCCTTAAACTACAACGCCTGTGCTGCCGGACATCAGTATGTTCAAGATGCCGCCGGCTTAATTCGCCGCCAGCGGACGCCGCGCCGCTGGAACGGGCGGCTTGGCCGGCTCGCCCAGCAACAAGAACAGAACGGAGCCAAAGAAGCTTGCAGCGGCGATAATCAGGAAAGGCATATTGTAATTCCCTGTCACATCCCGCATATATCCGGCGAAGACGGGTGCGATGAGCAGTAGAATACTCACCGGCACCATGGATATGCCAGTGATGGCTCCGAAGGCTTTACGCCCGAAATAAGCGCCTCGAATAGCCACCACTATGGGGGTACGCGCCCCGAACCCCGTTCCCAGCAGCATTGCGAAGAGGAAGATCATCTCCACATTTTGGGCAAACACCAGAACCAACAGGCCCACCGACTGCAGCGACGAAAAACCGAAGGCCAACAACCCGAGGGGCAATCTGTCGCCAAGGTAGCCGCCAAGGAGAGTGGATACTACCGAGACCCCGGTGTGGACGGCTACGACAAGGCTTATGGTCTGTAGGGAAAAGCCCCGGTCGTCAAGCATAAGCCCCAAGTGGACAAATATGCTGACGGCAACGATGGATGAGGCCCCGTGCCCGAAACTCATGAACCAGAAAGTTGCGGTCCTTATGGCCTCCTGCCAAGTATATCCTTCCTCTTCCGCCGTCAAATCGCGCACGCCGGCGTCAAGTTGGGATGCGGCGGCTGGAAGGGCCGGGTCGCCGTCAGGCTGTAAGCCCAAGTCTGAGGGCCGGTTGCGCACTAGGCGGGATAGCGGAAACGCCAGCACTATTGCTAGGATGCCGATGAAGAGGGCGCTGGTCCTCCAGCCATAGCGTTCCGATACGCTTGGGTCGACGCCCCCAATGGCCCAAGCCAGCAGGATGGGCACAATGACTCCCCCCAGAGCCAGTCCCTCCATTACCAACGCAATGGCCCTGGTCCTATTCCTGATGAACCACTGGTTCATCAGCGTCATCATGGGCAGCCAGGAACCCACGGTCGCCCCCAAGCTCATAACGACGAATACTGCATACAGCTGCCATAGCTCCTGTATTTGGCTGAATAGCACGAAACCGAACCCCAATGTCAGCATCCCAATTAACAACATCCGCCGCGGGCCCAGTTTGTCGATCAGCACTCCCCCCACGGGACCGAAAACCCCTCCCTCAAACTCGGCGATAGCAAAGGCCCAGGACATTTGTCCCGCCGACCAGCCGAAAGCGTTTCGCAACACTGGGTTCCATACCGGCAGACCATTGAAGAGAGGCACTATGCCCAGGGCCATGACCAGTGCGCCCAAGGCTGCCAGCACCCAGCCGTAGAACATTTCCCGCACCCGGCGGCTGATCTCGGGGATGCCGCCCAGGGCCACCAAGCAAACGCCTGACGCCAAGATGAGCAGACCGGTGAAGGTCATGATATGGTCGCCTTCATATTCATCTCAGTTTTGTGTCTCAGGGGTTCCCGGCAATTCCGACTGTATCCCGCGAGTATATTTCCGACAGTCTCCCTTTCCCCGCGCATCCAATCTTCAAAGTGGATGGGCCGGAGTTTGAGGACCAGTCTAAGAGCGAAGCACCGGACAACTTGCTTCCTCAAGGACCGCTGGAATTCAGCACGACCTTAAAGAGCGTGTTGTCTCTCGAAATGTGCTCAACCGGCATCTCACAGAGCGACGTGGGCTAACCGGCTGCCCGCGGACTTCTCGCTCCTCGAACCGGCAATTTGCCCGGTTCGCCCAGCAGCAAGAATAAACAGGAGCCCAACATGCTCACGGCGGCGACGATCAGGAAAGAGATATTGTAGTTTCCTGTGGCATCCCGCATGTATCCGGCGAAGGGAGGTGCGACGAACAGTAGAAGATTCATCGGCACGATGGATATGCCGACGATGGCGGCGAAAGCCCTACGCCCAAAGTAGAGGCCTCGCATCGCCGTCGTCACCGGGGTGCGCCCTCCGAATCCTGCTCCCCACAACACAGCGAAGAGAAAGAGTGTCCCTTTGTCGTGGGCCAGCAACAGAAGCACCACGGACAGCGACTGCAGGGCGGAGAACCAGAAGGCCACCAGCTTCATGGGAAATCTGTCGCCAAGATAGCCGCCAACAGGCATGAATATGGCGGAGACCGCTGTATAAACGGCTACTACAACGCTTATGGTCTGAAGGGAGAAACCCCGGTCATCGAGCATTAACCCCATATGGACAGCTATCGTGACCCAAACGATAGTTCCAAAGGCATGACCGAAGCTGATCAACCAGAAAGTCGAGGTCCTGATGGCCTCTTGCCAGGTATATCCCTCCTCTTCTATTTCCAGCGGCCTAACACCGCGGTCGACAGGGGATGCGGTGGCCGAAACAGGCGAGTCACCGTCAGGCTTTAGGCCCATTTCCTCGGGGCGGTTGCGTACTAGGCGAGATACTGGAAAAGCCGACACGATGCACAAGATGCCAACGAAGAGGGCGCAGGTCCTCCAGCCAAAGCGTTCTGAGATGTTTGGGTCGGCCCCCCCAATGGCCCAAGCCAGCAGTGGCGGCACAACAATTCCCCCGAGAGCGAACCCCTCCAACACCAGCGACATGGCTACGCTTCTGTGCCTGACGAACCAGTGGTTCATGACGGTCATCATGGGGAGCCAGCCGCCCATGCTCCCACCCATGCTCATCAATACGAATGCCGCATAGAGGTGCCACAGCTCACGTATCTGGCTGAAAAATATAAAGCCGACCCCAGCGATAGTCAGTCCTATGAACACCATGCGCCGGGACCCAAGCTTATCGATCAAGACCCCTTCCACCGGACCGAGAAATCCCCCCTCGACCTGAGTGATAGAAAAAGCCCATGACATTTGACCCGCCGACCAACCGAAGGCGTTCCTCAACACGGGATTCCAAACCGGCAGAGCACTCCAGAGGGGCACTGTACCCAGAACCATGATCAGTCCGCCGAGACCGGCCATGAACCAACCGTAGAACATCCCCCGTACCCTGCGCCTGACCTCGGGAACGCTGGCGACGGTCATGAGCAAAAAGCCGGAGGCCAAGATCAGTAGACCGGTGGATGTCATAAAGCGGCCGTCTTTGTTTTCATCTTAGTGTCTCATCCCCGAACTAATGCTTATATTTCCAGCATACGCCCAATGGAGCAGGAGGGCGTGTCTACACAGTAACCCTCTTCCGGCGAGACCGCTGGCGGTATGGCCAACCCTGCGCTGAAGCCGGTCGTTGGGAGCAGGCGGACACAGCATACTACAGGGCGGCGTGAACTAATCCGCGGCCAGCGGACTGCGCGCCGCCCGAGCCGGCGGTGCGGTGGGTTCGCCCATCAGCAAAAATAAACAGGACCCAAAGCCGCTGACGCCGGCGATAGCCATGAAAGAAATATCGTAGTTTCCGGTGATGTCCCGCAAATAGCCGGCAAAGGGGGCCGCTATAAACATGAGAATATTCATTGGCACAATGGATATGCCGGTGATGGCGGCGAAGGCTCTACGCCCGTAGTATGTGCCCCGCATTGCCGTCGTCACCGTAATGCGCCCTCCAACTCCCACTCCCAACAACACGCCGAAGAGAAAGAGCATCTCCGCGTTGTGGGCCAATACCAGAACGACCACCGATAGCGACGAGATGGCCGAGAACCCGAAGGCCACCAGCCTGACGGGTAATTTGTCGCCAAGATAGCCGCCAATGGGAATGAATATGGTGTTGAATGCTGTATAAATGGCTACCACGGCGCCTATCGCTTGCAGGGAGAACCCGCGGTCATCGAGCATGAGTCCCAAGTGGACCAGTATGGCCACGATTACCATAGAGGAGGCCCCATGGCCGAAGCTCATTAGCCAGAAAGACGTTGTCCTGATGGCTTCCTGCCAGGTATATCCTTCCTCCTCTATTCCGGAACGGGTGAAACCTCTTGCAACAGGCGACGCAGCGGCTGAATCGCCGTCGGGCTTTAATCCCAGGTCTTCGGGGCGATTGCGCACTAACCGGGATAAAGGCAAAGCAAGGGCCATCGTTAGGATCCCAATGAAGAGGGCGCTGCTCCTCCAGCCATAGCGTTCAGATATGTTTGGGTCGGTCCCCCCAATGGCCCAAGCCAGCACCAAGGGCAAGATGATTCCTCCTAGAGCAAACCCCTCCATGGCCAGCGACATGGCCATAGTCCTGCGCCGGATGAACCAGTGATTCAGCACCGTCATCATGGGGAGCCAGGAGCCCAGAGTGGCCCCCAAGCTCATGATGACGAATACCACATAGAGATGCCACAGTTGTTGTATTTGGCTGAAGAGCACAAAACCGGCCCCCAGAACAACCAGCCCAATGAACACCATGCGCCGGGGGCCCACCTTATCGACGATGATCCCTTCCACCGGGCCGAGAAATCCCCCCTCGATCTGGGTGAAAGCAAAAGCCCAGGACATTTGACCGGGGGTCCAGCCGAAGGTGTTGCGCAACACGGGGTTCCATATCGCCAAACCGGTGTAGAGGGGCGCGGTGCCCAAGGCCATGATCAGCGCGCCGAGGACGGCCATAATCCAGCCGTAGAACATCCCCCGTATCCGGCGGTTGACCTCGGGGATACCGGCGACGGTCATAAGCAAGAAACCGGAGGCCAGGATCAGCAAGCCGGTGGACATCATGATGCGAGTGCCTTGGTTCTCATGTTAATGCTCGGTCCTTGGACCAATCCCCATATTTCCAACCGTCAATCCGGAAGCGGGGATCTTTGAAGCGAGAGGGAGGGGCCAAAAGTAAGCTAGTCCGCTGCCAAGCTGCGCCTGGCGGATGGCGTAGGCAATGTTGACGGCTCGCCCAAGATTAAGAACAAGGAGGAGCCCAATAAACAGACGACAGCGATAGTTAGGAAAGATATATCGTAAGTCCCCGTTGCGTCTCGCATGTAGCCGGCATAGAGTGGCCCAATAAAGGCGAGTATATTAACCGGCACCATGGAAAGACCGGAGATGGCGGCGAAAGCCCTGCGGCCAAAGTAGACGCCTCGAATGGCCTGGGTCACCGGGTCGCGCCCTCCAAACCCGACTCCGAACAGCACGGCGAAGAAAAAGATCATCTCAAGGTTGTGTGCCAGCACGAGGACCACGACAGCCAGCCCCTGGATAACCGTGAATGCGAACACCACCAGCCTGATCGACATCCTGTCCCCGAGATAGCCTCCGACGAGAACGGAAATGCTGGTAACGCCAGTAAAGATCGCCGCCACAATACTGATGGTCCCCAGGGAGAAACCCCGGTCGTCGAGCATAAGCCCAAGGTGGACGAATATACTGAGGGTCGCCACAGTTGAGGCTGAGTGGCCGAAGCTGATCAACCAGAAAGCTGTGGTCCTGATGGCCTCCTGCCAGGTATATCCTTCGTTCCTTGGGTACGAAGGTGTAGGACGGGCTTCGATGGGAAACTCGCTGGGAGCAGCCGGTGAGTCGCCGTCCGGCAATAGGCCCAAGTCCTCCGGGCGATTGTGTACTAGCCGGGATAGTGGGAAAGCAAGCGTCATTATCAGGATGCCAATAAAGAGGGTGCTTGCCCTCCAGCCAAAGCGTTCCGAAATATTTGGGTCCACTCCTCCAATAGCCCAGGCCAACAGTGGAGGAACTATGATTCCGCCGAGAGCAAACCCCTCCATGACCCAGGCCATGGCCCTGCTTCTTCGCCTGATGAACCAGTGGTTGATCATGGTCATTATGGGAAGCCAGGAACCCATGGTGGCCCCCACGCTCAAAATGAAAAATACAGCATAGAGTTGCCACAGTTCTTGTATCTGGCTGAACAACACGAAGCCGAAGCCGAAAATGGTCATCCCGATGAACACCATGCGGCGAGGCCCCAACGCTTCGATCATGAATCCTTCTATAGGGCCGAGTATGCCCCCCTCGACGCGAGTGACAGCGAAGGCCCAGGACATTTGACCGGCGTTCCATCCGAAGGCGTTGCGCAGCACCGGATTAAATACTGGCAAGCCATTGAAGAGGGGCGCCGTACCCAGCGCGGTTATCAATGCGCCTAACCCGACCATCACCCAGCCGCGGAACATTCCCCGCACCCGGCGGCTCACTTCCGGAGCGCTGCCAACGGCCATCAGGAAAACGCCCGAGCCAAGGATCAGCAGGCCCGTGACCGTCATGACGCCAACGCCTTTGTTGTCAACATAGAAACTCGCTTCCACCATGACAGCCGGTCTGCGGTCCTGCCGTCCGATGGGCGTCCCTCTCTGAATTATTCAAAACCCAGAGTATTACGGGTAACGTACTATTACAATGCTTTGGTACAATAACACCCTTGTAAATTATCTGAAAGATATTATGCCCCTGAGACTTATGCTATAAGAGACTTTCCTTGGATTTAGCCGGATATGTCTGCCTGAACCCTGTGCTCTATCACTCTATCGCAATCTTCTTGATACCGGTACAATGGACACCGTGCCGAGTTTGTCGCTGGAAGTCTGATCTAACATGAAAATTCAGTATATTATTTTGTTGGCCGCGGGCCTGATTGCAGTCATCGTCGGGGCCAGCCTATATGGCTATGGCAGGTGGGACAATTCACGCACTTTTGTTTCCACGGGTGATGCGCAAGTCGTTGCGGACCTGGTTCAGGTGGGTTCCAGCAATGCGGGGCGAATCATCGCTATAAATGTGGAGGAGGGGGACCCCATATTGGAGGGCCAAGTAATCGCCACCGTGGATATTGCGACCGTGATCTCAAGGTCGGACACCACGGATACAGCCAAGATGGGTTTTCGAGACGTACAGGACCAGCGGGCGGAGGTGTTGGCCCCCAGGTCTGGAGTAATCGTAGCCCGCTGGGCCGAGGAAGGCGACACGTTGCCTGCGGGTCAGCCCATTGTTACCTTGATGGACCCTCGTGAGATCTGGGTTGTCGCCAACGTCAAAGAGGGTGATGTCAAGAAGGTACAGCAAGGTCAGATAGCTGAGGTAAAGATTGACAGCTTTGACCCCAAGCTAGTGGGAACGGTTGATAGGATTTCACGGGTTACCGCCGATACTGTACGGCCCGACCAGAATGGTTCCAATAGTGTCAATAGACCGTCACAGGTAGTCTCAGTTAGGATCGCTCTGAATGAGCGCCAACCTTCGTTGATACCCGGATCGTCTGCCAACGTCAAAATTCGGATTCGCTAGAGGAGCCGGCCCACAGATTTACACCCGCCGGCCACCGATAGCCGCAGGAGGACTTATGAAGTACGGTCTGTTTATGATGCCGAATCATCCGCCGGAGCGGAACATTTACGACTCGCACCGGTGGGACTTGGACTACTTGGTTCTAGTGGACCAGTTAGGCTATGAAGAGGCCTGGATCGGCGAGCACTTTACCGCGCCTTGGGAGCCCATCCCGGCTCCGGATATTATGATCGCTCAGGCTTTAATGAGGACCGAACGAATCAAGCTGGGCACCGGCGCCCACCTCCTGCCGTTTCACCACCCTGCGGAGTTGGCCCACCGTGTGGCTTACATGGACCACTTGGCCCAAGGACGGTTCATGTTCGGAATCGGCGCCGGCGGGCTGCCCAGCGACTGGGCGCTTTTTGACGTGGACGGCATGGCCGGCCAACACCGGGACATGACCCGGGAGTCGTTGGAAATCATCTTGAAAATCTGGGAAGACCAGGGGCCTTTCGAATACAAAGGCAAGTATTGGAACATCGAAGTGACCGACACTATGTTCGAAACTCTGCGTTTCTTCCTCACGCCCTACCAAAAACCCCATCCACCCATCGGCGTGGCGGCGCTAAGCTACAAATCTCCCACTCTCATGATTGCCGGAGAGAAAGGTTTTATCCCGCAGAGTCTGGCCTTCAACACCGACTTTTGCCGGAGTCACTGGGAGGCTATTGTAGAGGGAGCTCAGCGTTCCGGCCGGACTCCTTCCAGAAACGACTGGCGTTTGGTTAGGGATGTATACATAGCCGACACCGACGAGGAAGCGCGGGATCAGGCCGTTAACGGAATGATAGGCCGGGTCTGGAACGAGTACTTGTTGGGCTTATTCAGGGCCTTCAACTTGATGGATGTTTTCAAGCATGATCCAGAGGTGCCCGATGAGGCGGTAGACGTGGAATACCTGGCTGATCACATGTGGTTAATCGGCTCCCCGGATACCGTCGAAAACAAGATACGCACGCTATACAACGACGTCGACGGCTTCGGTACGCTGCTGGTGCTGGTCTACGACCACTGGCAGAACCAGAAAGGCTGGGAGAAATCCACCCGCCTCTTGGCCCAAGAGGTAATGCCCCGCTTAGCCGACCTGCAACCGGCATAGCAGCAGAGGATACAGCCCCTGTCAGGCGGCTTTGCCCCGTAGAGGAGCGCTCAAGCGGTGCAAGTGACCCACGATCTCTTTCTGGGAACCCAGTATGCTGGTTTCATGGTAAGGGAGCGAGTGGTTGTGGCAGAACTCTTTCACAATTGTCTGAGCTTTTTTCAGGTTGTTGCGGGGCATGTTGGGGAATAGGTGATGCTCTATCTGGCAGTTGAGGCCGCCGTAAATAAAATCGGTGATAGGGTGGGCCTTGACGTTCCGTGACGTGATTATTTGCTGCCGCATGAACCCCATTTGAGTGTCCTTTTCCAGCACTGGCATGGCCTTGTGATTGGGGGCGAACACCGATCCCATGTATACCCCTTCCACCGACTTGTGCACAATGATGAACAACACCGCATAGACTGGCCCCAGCATTGTGAAAAGAAGACCGAAATAAGCGGCCAAGTGCGCAACCACCAATAACGGCTCCACCAAGGGATACCTTAACTTGCCTCCGGTAGCAACATAGTGGATGCCCGCAAAGAGAAAACTCAACGAAGCCAGCAGCAGCACCGGGAAAAACATGAAGGCTTGATATTTCACCATCAAGCGGCGAAATCCCCGCTTGTTGACAATATCCCGTTCGGTGAATGCAAGTATCGACACGTCGATGTCTGCGTCTTCCCCCACTTTATTGGGACTGCGATGGTGGCGCATGTTGTGTTTGTCGTTCCACCAACTGGGAATCAGGGCCATGAGAAACCCGATCATCAAGCTAATCAGGTGGTTCCCTCTCTTTGATGAGCAGATTTGCTGGTGTCCGGCGTCGTGGCCGATCAATCCCAGTTGGGCGAACACAAACCCCAAGAAGACGGCGTTGAGCAACTGCAACCAGAGACTATCCACCACCACCACGACAGTTATGCTCGCGGCAAGCAGCCCTAGAGTGAAGGGGATTTTAGCGAGGTAATACCTCAGTTGCCGGTCCAGTAGGCCCTGCTGTCGGACCAACCGGCGCAACTCGGCATATTCCAGGGCGTCCGAACGAATCGGGTCAGGTTCAACCCGCGCTTCAAACGGTGTGTCTTTCTTGTCGCGGATAGAGGTGTCCGAGACGAGGGATCTTACTATCATATTAGCTTTCACATACTAAGTTATCTTTGGCCGGGTTTCGCATGCCACAATACACCAGCGGTCCAACCCAACGAGCATAAGCTTATCACATATTCGGACTGTTTTGCTTATATGAGCGGCCCACCCAAGGCAATCGCATTATGATTGGGCACGGCATTTAGACACCCGCAAGGGACGCCTCTACGATGGTTAAGATGCCGAAACGTAGGGCAACCCTTGGAGCCTCTCCCAGGGCACCCGTCGCCGTTGTGTTGACCAGCCGATGGGTTTATCATGCTTAGTGAAAACTTTAACAGGGGGTGTGATGGCCGAAGGTAAGACAGTGCTGGTGACCGGAGGCGCCGGATTTATTGGCTCTCACTTGGTGGACCGGCTCTTGGAATTGGAGTACCGGGTTGTTGTTATCGACGACCTCAGCGGCGGGAAATTAAAAAACCTAAATCCTGCCGCCTCGTTCCACCACGTCGACATCACTCAACCATCCGCGGCTGAAGTGTTCCAGCATGAGCAGCCGGACTTGGTGTTCCACTTGGCGGCTCAAACCAGTGTTAGCTACTCTATCCGGGATCCGGTCAAAAACAGTGAGGCCAACGTGACCGGCACCTTGCGGATGCTGGAGGCGTCCCGGCGGTATGGGGTGGAGAAATTTATTTACTCATCCACTGGCGGCGCTTTGTATGGCGACCCGCAGGTCCACCCGTGTCCCGACGACCATCCGGTGATGCCCTTGTCCCCATACGGTATGTCCAAGTATCTTGGCGAGCTTTATTTGGAGTTTTACCGAAGGTTGTACCGGATCAACTACACGTCACTACGGTATGGAAACGTCTATGGGCCGCGGCAAGACCCCCACGGGGAGGCAGGGGTGGTCGCCATCTTTAGCCAAGCTATGCTGGAGGGGAAGCAACCGGAGATATTCGGAGACGGGGACCAGGAAAGGGACTTTGTTTGTGTGGATGACGTGGTTGAGGCCAATATCCTGGCAATCAAGAGAGGCGACGGCCTGGCTATGAACATCGGCACCGGGCAAAAGACCAGCATCAACCGGGTCTTCGATCTACTGAAGGGCATCATAGGATACCGGTGGGAACCGTTGCATGGGCCGGCAAGACTGGGCGACGTGTACCAGATCAGCCTGCACAGCGGCACGGCGGAAAGGGAGTTGGGTTGGAAGGCCCAGGTGGACTTGGAGGATGGGTTGCGGCGGACAGTAGAGTATTTTCGCCAAGCGGTACACTCTATCAGGTAAACTGATCAAAACAAACTGGAGGACATCGGTAAGCATGGATACAGACTACGACGTCATCATTCTCGGAGCTGGAGCAGCCGGGCTATCGGCAGGCCTGTATACGACCCGTGCGATGATGAAAACGCTGATTGTTGAGTCCCTGGGCCCTGGAGGGCAGCTATTGATCACCGACGAGATAGAAAACTACCCAGGTTTCCCCGAAGGAGTAAAGGGCCCCAAGCTGGCTGACGACATGGAGAAACAGACTTCAAGGTTCGGCGCTCAGTTGGAGTACACCGAGGTGGAAGGGTTGGACGACCTGGACAAACCGGTGAAAGTAGTGCGCACCTACGACCGGGACTACACCGCCAAGTCGCTTATTATCGCTACGGGCGGGTCGCACAACAAACTGGGCGTGACCGGCGAGGATGGATTCGCCGGGCGTGGCGTGTCCTATTGCGCTGTTTGCGATGGGAACTTCTTCCGCGGGCAGGATGTGGTGGTGGTGGGTGGAGGCGATTCAGCGATTGATGAGGGGTATTACCTTAGCGGCATCGTTAATTCGGTAACCGTGGTGCATCGCCGGGACGAGCTCAGGGCCACCAAGATCTTGCAGGAGCGGGCTTTCGCCAACGAAAAGTTCAAATTCCTCTGGAGCCATGTGGTGGAAGAATTTGTGGGCGAGGAAATGCTGGAAGCCGCCAGGGTCAAGAACCTGAAGACCGAGGAGGTGTACGATTATCCTACGGCCGCCGCCTTCATTTACGTCGGTTTTCATCCCAATACTGAGTACCTCAAGGGTGAACTAGACATGGACCCTCTGGGGCACCTCTATACGGATATTAGTATGCGGACCAAGCTGCCTGGGGTTTACGCCTGTGGAGACGCGCGGGCGGATTCGACCCGGCAGTTGGGCGCCGCCGTCGGCGATGGCATTACCGCCGCTCTGTCCGCCTACCACGACCAGTTCGACTAATCTCCGGTACCGGGGACGACAAGGGGGAACGAGATATGAATCGTTCCCCCTTTCTTATTGATGCGGTGACCGCTACAAGCCGGCTAGTTCCCGCGCCAACAACACAAAGCCCCCAGCCACAATCACCGTCCCAACCACGTAACGAAAGATGCGCTCGTTCATTCGCCCCACTACCAGGCTGGCCCCGCCGAATCCCAGCAAGACCCCGGGCAACAGGACTCCTATGTTGGCAAGTGTGTCTCGATTGACCAGTCCCGCCTTAAAGTACAGGCCAAAAGCGGCGCTGTCGGCCAGAAAGAAGTAGAATGCCAGCGAAGCTCGTGTTACTTGGGGCGACCGTCTCTGAGCGAAGACATGAATGGCCGCGAGGCCGCCGCCGATGCTGAGAGTAGTCACGAAAAGAGAAGCAAGAAACCCCAGGACAGGGCCGGTAAACGGATGGTGAGCGAAGGCGGGCCGAAGGTTGAAGACCGCCAGGGGCGTCAGACTCAAGATGACTACTGCGATGATTATCCGTAGGGCCGTCGGACTGGCCAAGTCCAAGGCCAATACCCCTATGGGCACTGCCGCCAACCCGCCCAAGGCCATTCCCCATACCAGCCTAAGCTCCAAGCTGCGGCGGGTCTGAAGCAATACCAAGAGCATCAAGACGGCAATGAGGCTGTTGACCGTCACCACCGTAGAGGAGGGGTCGATGAACAGCAGCAGCACCGGCGCCGCTACCAAGCCCAACCCGAAGCCCACCGTGCCCATCACCACTGCCCCAACTGAAACGATGGCTAGGGCGGAGAATAATTCCAGGCCGGACAGCAACTTACACTCTAAACAGGCCTCGTGAAGCTGCTTCGTGCAATGCCGTCTCCACCTGCACCACCGGCGGGCCGTCGCGCTGCACTGCTATTTCCAAGGACTCATTGGGACTAACTGAAAAAGCCCGTTCTCCGTCCAGAGCGACGGTGTAATGCCGGCGTGCTACTGCCACACGTTCGTCTAGGGCCAGCCGGCGCCAGGAGTTTATGGGCACAGCAGGTATTACTCCGGGGGCAATCGGCGCCAGGACTTTGCTGCTCTCCGGCGCCGGTCCGGACTGAGCAGGCTCCCCGGCCCCATCGTCTAGCCTGCTCAATGAGTAGTGCAAGCCTCCGTCATCGGCCAGGGACACCGGCTCTAGGCGGGCGCCGATGGAGGAAAGCCCGATGGAAGCGGGCTCGGCGCGGCTGAGGAAGACTTCGTAAATGGTGTTCATATCCCAGATGGCTCGGCTGGCCACGAAACGCTCACGGGACAGGGCCACGTCCACCAATGCCATGTCCCGGTACTCTCCGTTGACGTACACAGCAAGGGTCTTACTGGCGACGGAAACTCGCTCTAGGTCCAGTTTGCCCCTGGCCAACAGCCCAGCGGCCAGACCGGCCAGGGTGCCCTCGACCATGCTGGGGAAAACGTTGTTGGTGCCTGTGGAGATAGCGACCATTGGCAACGAAGCGCATCCCTTGACCACCGCCCGGTTTGTCCCGTCGCCGCCCAATGTTATCAAGCAGCCAACGCCCAACTCGGCCATCAGGCTGGAGGCCCGCACCGTGTCGCCTTCACTGTAGTAAGCGGGCATTTCCAGTAAACACAACTCTATGGAAAGCTGGGGGTCGTCCCGGGCCCGCTCCACTAGGTGAGAGCTATCGGGCATGGCCACGGCCCGCTGAACACCCACAGACTGCAGGCCCAGGAGCGCTCTTCGCAGTGTATTTACTTTCTCCCAGTCAGGGACTACCCTCCCTTGGGCCACCAGCCGGCGAATGTCTTTGCTGGCTGCGGGGTTGGCGATAATCCCCACTGGGGGGGAACTATGTTCTTTCAAAACCGCGTCCACATTCATAATCTACCACGTGGAGCGACCACTGGGCGCCCAAGTCTTTGGGAGGGCAATGTGCCATGATCTTGGTATAATGAGCGCGATTGTAGCCACGGCGGGTCATACCGTCAATCTCCATCGCGAGGTATGGGTTATGGACAGGGAAATGAGCTTCGCACCGGCGACGGAACTGGTGGAACTGATTCGGTCCAAGAAAGTGTCGGTGCCGGAGCTAGTCGAGCTATTTTACAACCGCATCGAAGAACTCAACCCGAAGCTGAATGCCTATCTAGCCTTGTGCGCGGACCAAGCGATGGCGGAGGCTCAGGCGGCGCAGGACGCGGTGCAACGGGGAGCCGCCTTGGGGCCGCTGCACGGCATACCGGTCTCGGTCAAGGACCTGGAGATGACCAAGGGCATTCCCACTACGATGGGCTCACTGCTCTTCCAGGACCGGGTGCCGGACACCGACTCGGTGGTGGTGGAGCGGGTACGCCAAGCAGGGGCTATCGTCCTGGGCAAGACAAACACGCCGGAGTTCGGGCAGTCGGGCACCACTGAGAACAAGCTGTCAGACCCTTGCCGCAATCCCTGGGACCTTGACCGAACGGCGGGAGGCTCCAGCGGCGGGGCGGCGGCGGCCTTGGCCGCGGGACTGTGTACCCTGGCCACGGGGTCCGATGGAGGCGGCTCTATCCGTATCCCGGCGAGCTTCAGCGGCGTCTTCGGAATCAAGCCGTCCCAGGGCAGGGTGCCCCGGTATGGGGGTTACGGCAGGCCGGCGGCCAACCATTTTTCGCAGTCCGGGCCTATGTCCCGGACGGTGGCGGACACGGCTCTGCTCTTGCAAGTGATGGCGGGCCCGGACTCCAGAGACCCGACTTCGATGCGCGAGACGCCGCCGGATTTTATGAGTAACCTGAACGGCGGAGTGCAAGGGTTGCGTATAGCTTGGAGCGGTGACTTGGGGTATGCCGGTGTGGACCCGGAAGTGCTTCGGACTGCGGAACAAGGGGCGCGGGTCTTCGGGGAACTGGGGGCCTCGGTTGACCAACCACACTTGGTCATAGAAGACCCCTTCCCGGCCTTTTGGGACGTATTCGCCACCGCCACTTACACTTCATACGGCCACTTCCTGGACCAACACCGGGACGATTTCACCGAATATGGCCGGCGTTCCCTGGAGCACGGGGCGCAAGTGACTGGCGCGGACCTTTCCAGGGCGCTTTTGCGGGTAGACCAACTACGCCGGCAATTTGAAGACCTTTTTGACCAGTATGATTTGCTAATGACCCCTACTATGGCGGTGCCGGCCTTTGCCATCGAGCAACGGCCGACAGTCATCGGCGGCAAACAGGTTGAGCCCTTTTGGGGCTACTTGCCCTTTACTTTCCCCATCAACATGACGGGTCAGACCGCCTCCAGCGTCCCTTGCGGTTTCTCCGCCGACGGCATGCCCATAGGGTTGCACATAATAGGCCCCAAGGGAGCGGAAGCCAGGGTATTGCAAGCATCGGCAGCTTTCGAGCAGGCCCGGCCCTGGAACGAGAAGCGGCCACCGGTGTCGTGAGGTGAGGTCTGAAATGAACAGCCCCTCCGGTAATGACTCCTCAAGGCAGCCGGTCATACGCGGGGTTCGCTACTTCTTGGCCCACACGCCGGGCTTGGTGTGCCGCGGCTCCAAGCCTTCCCGAGATTTGGCCGCAGACCCAGGGCTGGTTCACGCCTTGCATTCCCGGTTGCGCAGCTTCGACGCTGCGGTCGGATATCCGCCCAACCGGGCTTTTCTTGGCTCGATCTACCCCGAGACCTTGGCTGGAGTTCCCAGGCCATGGCACCAAGTGAGGCAGCCAGGGTCTCGTTGGGATCGCCACGGCGAGATCATGCCCGAGGAAGAATTCTACGGACTCTTGAAAATATCCGATGCTTTCGACTTGGTCTGGTTGGAGGAGGGGTTTGCCAAGAGAGCGGCCAAGGCCCTGGAAAGTCATCCGCTGGTCTCTCGGGAGGACCTGAAAGCACTGGGGGCGGGCCATCCTCAATCGGCCGTAGAAGCCAGACTCTCCGGTCTTGAAGCCGTGTTGCCTCTCCAGCTAAAGGACGGCCAAACTGTCGGGTTGGTTGCACAAGCCCATGAGCAAGACGCTTCCCTGACTCCGGAGGTGCTATTGGAGAACCTGGCTTGTAAAGCCAGTGCCGCTATGGCATTGCGCACTTTGTTGGCCCAGGTCGGACCCAACCCTGAGCGCATAGATTACGTCATCAATTGCGGCGAAGAAGCTGTGGGGGAGCGCTACCAGCGGGGCGGCGGCAATCTGGCCAAGGCTATCGCCGAAATGTGCGGCTGTATCGCTGCAACCGGCGCCGACGTCAAGGCCTTTTGCTGCGGCCCGGTCCACGGGCTGATAATGGGGGCGTCTCTGGTTAGTTCCGGCGTGTTCGGTCAGGTCGCCGTAGTCGCTGGTGGCTCACTGGCCAAGCTGGGCATGAAGTTCAGAAGCCACTTGGACCACGAACAGCCTGTCCTTGAAGACGTTCTGGCAGCGGTAGCAATTCTGGTTGGGCCGGAGGATGGGCATTCACCCCGTCTGCGGTTGGACTCTGTGGGCCGGCATACCGTAGGAGCAGGTTCGTCCCAACAAGCGATTTTTCAATGTTTGGTCTCTGAACCCCTCGGCCGGTTGGGATTGAGGTTCCAAGACGTAGACAAGTACGCCACGGAACTCCATAACCCGGAACTCACCGAGCCTTCGGGCAGCGGCAACGTGCCCCTGCTGAACTACCGGACCATCGCCGCGCTGGCCGCCCTGAATAAAGACATAAGCAAGTCGGAAATACCTCAGTTCGTGGAAACCCACGGGATGCCCGGATTTTCACCCACCCAGGGTCACATCGCCTCCGCGGTGCCCTTCTTGGGCCACGCCGTTGACCGCATGGCAGCGGGCGATATGCAACGAGCCATGTTTTTGGCCAAGGGCAGCTTGTTCTTGGGCCGGATGACTCAATTGTCTGATGGTATTTCCTTTGTTTTAGAACGAAACGGCTAAGAAAGTGGGTTCAAAAGCTAATCCAGCTCAATAGTGAGGTCGATAATGGTGGACCTAAAAAACCGAAAGGTCATTGCCCTAGGGGAGCGGGACGGTGTGCAGGGCACGTCCATCGCCAAGTGCGCTGAGAACGCCGGAGCGGAGGTGGTGCTGACTGCCACTCACTGCTTCGTTTGAACCTCGGCAGGCGCCCTTGACCTGGACGGTCAAGAAGAAATCAAGCAGGTTACGGATAGACTGGGCACCGATGGAGTGGTGGTGTTGCTGGGGACGCCCAATGCCGAGAGCAGCAAGCTCTACGGTCTCACCGTGACCGAAGGCGATCCGGCCTGGGCCGGCGTCTTGGCCGGCGTCAGCCTGGAGTTGCCGGTGTTCCATATCATAGAGCCCGAAATCAAGTCCCAGGTTGATCCGGAGTTGTACCAGGCCCAAGTGGGATTGGCTGAGATGGTGCTGGACACGGAGGACATTTTGGCGGTCCTTAAGGCCATCCGCGAGGGTGGAGGATAGTGCCGCAAGCAATCCTCCATCTATCCTCGATCTACTGAGTCTTTTCGCTTGCGCCGGCTAAGTTAACCGCTCGGTTGTTCGTCTGAACTGCGATTTCTTTGATTCCAAGATTTGCAGGATTGGGAAATCATGCGAATCCCTTAATCCTATGAATCCCGGTTCAGACAATTGCGCCAAGAACCGAAAGACCCCTGTTGGTTAGACCGCCTCAGTTGACAAGGAGTCCAGTGCTTGTTGCACCAAGCGACGGCGCAACTCCTTTTCCTCCTCAACGGCCAGTCCGGTGTCGCCTACCGGGCATACTATGCTCCGCCCTGGGACGATGCGGTTAGGCCCCACCGCCTTGGCCACCGGCAACATGGCGGTGATCTGGGCCGCGGGAATGCCCGCTTTTTCGATCTCCTGCGTTATCGCAGCGCCGCTGCGAGTGCTGGTGCCTCAAGTGGAAGTTAGGATCACTGCGTCCACATTGGCATCCTTCAGCCGCGCCGCTATTTCTCGGCCTAAGCGCCGACTGTTCTCCAAGGGGTTTACGTTGCCGGTGGTGGACATAAACTCATGGTGAAGCCTGCCGATAAGCCCCTCCTGCTCCATTTCCCGAAGCACATCTACGGGCACCAGACGGTCCGGGTCCGCTTGCACGTGACCGATGTCGTAGCCGCCGTGGACGACCTCATAATCCGCTTCTTCCAGATTGTTCCGGTCCTTGATGCTGTAGGCTCCCCAAGCCCGAGAAAACGCTCGGGTGAACTTGTCCGGGTTCCCCGCAGGCACTAGGCCGCCGTCCGTAACCAGAGCAATGGCCGCTTTGGAAAGGTCCGGCACAGCAGGGGGCGGCGTGACGGCTTGGAAAGTGGGAGCGGGCGCCTCTGACTCGAAAGTAAGTCCCTTGAGCTTGGCCAGCAGCATCCGCGCCAACCGCTGGGCTGCGGTTTCCTCCACGAATTCCGACTTGAGGATGCCCTGGGGGAAGTACCCCTCTTCCGACGGCCTGCCGATGGGTTCTTTATTGACCAGCTTGGTCCCTAGGTCTGCCATCCTGGCCAAAACACTCCTCATCCGGGCCGGGTCCTGTCCGGAGTCCACTATGCGAATCTTTTGGCGATATAGGTCCGTGCCTGGATTCTCCGCAGCCATACCCGTAATGGATGGAGTTTTCAGTTGGACTTGGACTGCGGCGCAGACCGCTCCGGCGGCGGTCCCGTAGCGTCCGGCCTGGAAGCACGGACCGGCCACAACGAGGTCCGCCCCCGCGTCTTTCGCTGTTGCCACTACAAAGTCTTGGACTTCTTCCAGGCGCTGTGCAGCATAATTGTCGCCGCAGATGACGCTGGCGGCGATCTGGGAACCCTCCGGCAGAAGGGTGTTCAACAGACGGCCCGGTCCCAATGCGCCGGGACGCGCCTCAGGCGGCATGTCGGCATGTTCTTCTCCGCCAATTCCAGCGAAAAACTGGTTGAGGTAGTGAACCACCTTCATAGCTTATCTCCCAATCGACTATGTAACGGCAATGATGAAGCCCGGCATTCACCGGCATTCAGTAGAAGATGGGCCGGAGACGCGACGCCCCCTGATTGTTGGATGCGCCGCATACGGTGGCCGGGGTCAGCTCCAAGGAGCCGGACAGCAGGTCGGCCACGTCTGAGTTGCCGGCAATCACCCGCTCCACCGGCGGACCTTGCCATATCACGTCGCTGCCTTCTCCCAGGAGGACGATGGCGTCTACCTCCGGAGCATTCATTAACAATGCCGACTCGGAGCGGCTGTCCGGTGCAGTGTCGCTGGTTAGCGCCACAGTCTTGATACCCAGCCCTTCGCACAGGCGGGCAGTCTCCAACATGTCTGTGTGAGGAGCTCCTCCGGCGTATTTTGTTAGGATTACACCGTCGGCGGCGAGGGTCCATTTGGCCAGCCGGGCCGCCATCATACAGTTGCGGTTTAGCTCCTCCTCCAAGTCCGAGGATGTCATAGCGACGGTGCCGGCGAAGCTGAGTTCCCCGGCCTGATGCAGCCGGTAGAGCTCGGTTATTATCGGGTGATTCTGGTAGTAGAAGGTCTCTAGCCCCCTGCCTCCCCAAGAGTAGGAAATAACCAGGGCTCCATCCAGCCACTCGTTGGGGTGCAAAGGCACGGGCATCATGCCCCGGGTGTTGCCGCCGTACAGAATATGCTCGTCTATTTCCGTTCCATGCTGGTGGCCGTGTATCTGCCCGATGTACGCAACCCGGGGAAGACCCTCTCCGTTCCGGGCAAGTGGGCCGTTTAACTCCAAAACCTTCTTGGCGTCCGGTCCCTGTCCAAAGGCAGTCTGGGCCAAGTACACGCCCGCTCGCACCGAGGCCACCCGCAGGGCGTTGAGTACTCCGTGCCTGGGAACCTCGGGGTAAGGATGGGGGACCAGGACCAAGTGACGGAGGCCGCTGTAGGGGGATACCAGGGCTGCCGGCCCGCTCATCTCCAGCACCTTGGACATGCCGCCCCGGCGGGAGGCATAGCCTAACTCGCCACCGGGTTGGCCGCCGTCGACCACGGTGACCGCCGCTCCACGGAGCACGTGAGTGGTCCCCGTGCCCGCCGTCGAAGGCGGCCCCAGGATTCCAGGGAAATCGACGCCGGAGCCGGGTTCTTTGGCCCGGGGCTCCACTATGTCGAAGATGTAACCGGCCCGGCATAGCTCGCCGGGATTGATAATCTCCAAGTCCACAGTCTGGAGCCGCCGGTCCTCCAATAAGACGCCCTTCAATTCGTCCAAGTTGATCCGGAGGTGGGCGCCGTGGAGCCGGGTCTGCTCTCCTTCGGTCATGTTTACGACAGAGTGTTCGGCCAGGCTCAAACGCAAGAGTCACTCCCGCATCAGCCTCTAAGGGCCACTGGGCGTTAGGTCTTTCAACGCTGGCGCCACGTGCTTAGCGAACAACTCCATGGACTTCCACCCCTTCTCGGGCGGGTCCCAGTCCTGGGTTAGTTGGAGCAGAGTGCCGAAGCCGCCCAGCGTATCGTAGGCCTCTCGGATTTTTCTCACGCAGTGGTCCGGGTCACCCACCACCCATCGATCGTTTAGCAAGTAATCCACCGTGACGGCTTCATCCGGCATCGATTCGTCTTCCTTCATAGTGCCCAGCGCACCGGTTTTTTTAGCCAAGGGGAAGAAGTACTCGTTGTACGACCTGGCCATGCCGTGATTCAGCACGTTGTTTCGAGCTTCCTCGGTAGTCTCGGCCACATGTATATCCAACGAAACGCGCCACTCCCGGCGATCGGCCACACGGCCCGCTTTGGCTGCGCCCCTTTGGTAGGCTTCCCAGTGGGAGGGAACGTGGACCAGTGGGAGCACGTCGGTGCTCATCGGAATCCAACCATGCTCACCAGCCCATTCAAGGGTCGGTGAGTTACGGCTTGATCCGGCAACACCGATAGGGGGGTGCGGCAGCGTGTGCGGCTTGAACCACATGCGGAGGTCGGCCTCCGGTATTGGAGTAGGCGACTTGACGCGGTGGAACTCCCCTTGATAGTCCAAGCTGCCTTCGGCCTCCCAGATTTTCAACACCGCATCCACGACCTCGGCGGCCCTGGCGTGTCGCTTTTCCTTATCCACATTGAAGAAATCAAACTCGGTTGGCACGCCGCCGGTGCCAATCCCGAAATAGAACCGCCCCTCACCCAGGTGGTCCAGCATGGCGATGCGATGGGCTAACATTATGGGGTCGTGCAACTGAAGCAGCACCACTCCAGTGCCTAAATGTATATTCTTGGTCAAAGCAAAGGCTTTGGCAATGAACAAGTCCGGCGCCGGCAGGTTCTCCCAAGGGATAGTGAAATGCTCACCGATCCAGGCTTCGTGGAAACCCAATTGGTCGGCCAAGACGATGGTCTTCATGTCCTCTTTGATCGTTCGGGCCACCCCTTTTTCGGGGTGGTGGACCGGCATCATGAAGAATCCGAATTTCATCACTCTCTCCTTAGATAGTGCAGATAGAGCGTTAGGTGTCTGAATCTGGGCAAGTTTAACATAACGCGCCGCACGAGATGGAGACAATGGCGGCTGTGTTTGGCTTCACCCCCTTTTCTTGGACAACCCGTCGATCAATGGCGGCCGCGCTAAGAACTGGGCCAACGGAGAGGAATTGGACCAAGCGACGATCTTAGCAGGAGTCCGGCGGCAGCGAAATAGGGAACGGCACGTTTGGGAATTGGCTCAGCAGCCGCCGCCATGCGGAATGGCCGATCCGCTCGGCGCGCCCAACGATGTCGGTTTCGTCAATGGTCAAAACTTTGCCGTCCCTCATAACCCAGCGCCCGTCGATCATCACCGACGTGATGTCTGAGGGCTGGCCGTTGTGTACAAACCCGGAGATGATCCGCAGCGTAGGCACCAAGTGCGGCTTCATCATGTCTACCAGGAAGAGGTCGGCCTTTTTGCCCACCTCCAGCGTACCGATCTCCTGGTCCATTCCAAGAATCCGTGACCCGCCGCGGGTGGCCCAGCCGAGCACTTCCTCCGGCTCCGGCGCCATCTGATCGTTGCGGCGCACCCGTTCCAAGAACAGGCCCGCCCGCATGACCTCGACCATGTCCTCGGCCATGTTGTCGGACCCCATCCCGATGCCGCACCCGGCGGCTTGAAGCTCCTTGACCGGTGCGGAGGCGCCCCGGCGGGCGGCGATGGCTGGGTTGTTGGAGATGCCGGCGCCGGCCCGGCCCAGCAGGGCAATCTCGGATGGGTTTACATAACGACAGTGGGCTGCTACAAATTTGGGCCCCAGGAAGTCGTTGACGAACAAGTATTGGGTGGGTGCCACACCCCGGACGCGCATCACCGCCTCAATCTCGTTGGGGCTTTGAGAGAGATGGATGGTATAGCCTACTCCGTAGGATTCGGCCATCTCCCGGCAACGTCGCAGCAGTTCCGGAGAGCAGGTCTCGGGGGCGTGAGGGGCCATGAAGCAGGAGACTCGTCCTTCGCCCTTGCCATGCCAGGTGTCGATCAAATCGGCGCTGCGCTGCAGTCCCTGGTCCAGCCGAGCCGGCGAAAACTCGAACAGGCCGTCCCGCGTCTTGGCTTCGTCCACGTCGTTGATGTTGTCTGCCAGCACCAAGCGCAGCCCGGTCTGTTCCAAGCTTTGGGCGTATCCTTGCACCCCGGTGGATATTTCCAACAAGCAAGTGGTCCCGCTGCGGATGGCCTCCAGCGCGCCTAGCACTGCCATGACCTGCTGCTCTTCCTGGGTCAACAAAGAGCGAGCCGCTACAGGGAAGCGTAATGTAGTGGGGAATCCGAAGTCTTCCAGGATTCCCCTATCCGTCGTGGCCAGAAGGTGGGTGTGACAATTGACCAGTCCGGGAAATACGGCTTTGCCTGCGCCTTCCACCTGTTCCGCATCCGGGTGCCCGGCTAACACTTCAGTGGTGGGTCCAACCGCCGCGATCTTGTTAGCCTCGACGGCGATGGCGGCCCCGTAAAGTATCGTTCCGCCTAGGCTTCCAGTGACGATAGTGGCGTTCTTGATGACGGTGGTCATGGGGTCGATCCCAACTCCTCGATTTCCTCAACCGGCAAACCCGTCAAGTTAGCGCCCGTGTTTACCAGAAAACTGTAATTTTTGCTTACTTTCGGTCCGTTAATTGTGACTTCAACGAACGTTCTTCTCATGGTTGCTTCACTGTCCCGGATAAAGCCGTTACGGACAGTACATTTCGGGCGTCGTCGGGTTTATTGATGATGGGCACAAGGCGGTGAAACCATTGAAGACGAGGACTCCGTTAATTGAACTTCCTCTGAACAACGTTGCCTGGAAATTTGGGGAATGGCAGGGTGTGAAGGAGGCTCAACTTCCAAGTCAGTTGCCAGCAGCAACTTTCTCTTCCGCATCAGGTTGGACAGGCCCAGCAGCACCGCCAGCCTTTCGTGGTTCTTGGCCAAGCCCCGGTACCGGACCTTGTCATAGCCGAATATTCGCTTCACGTCGAGAAAAGGGTGTTCCACCTTGGCCCGCACCGATGCCTTGGTCCTTTCCCACCACTCCTCCAAGCCCCCCCGCTCCAGCAGCCTCCGCTTCCCGGGTTCCAGCGCCACCAGCCATTCCACCTCCAACCCCCTGTTCTCCTCCCGTTTCCCCACTCCCGTGTAGCCCGCATCTCCCCACACTCGCCGTTCCTTCCCATGAAGCAGTTCCCCCGCCTGGGTTACGTCATGCACATTGGCTCCAGTGGTTACCAGGCTATGCACCATTCCCGTCTCCGCGTCCACTCCGATGTGTGCCTTCATCCCGAAGTAGTACTGTTTCCCCTTCCGCGTCTGGCGCATCTCCGGGTCTCGTTTCCCCTTCCGATTCTTGGTGGACGATGGCGCCTGGATGATAGTGGCGTCCACGATGGTGCCTTCCTTCAGCGCCATCCCCTGTTCCTCTAGGCAGGCTTTGATCTCTTCAAACAACCCCTGGCCCAACTGATGCTTCTCCAACAGGTGGCGGAAGTGCAATATGGTACTCTCGTCCGGTATGGGTTCCGATAACCTCAGCCCCACGAATTGCTGCACCGACCGGGAGTCGTACAGCAGTCTTCCATAGCTGGGTCGCTCAGGTTGTGGCACACCTGCACCACGTGAACCCGCAGCATCACCGATAGGGAGTAGGGACGCCGACCCTGGCCCGCCTTGGGGTAGTGGGGCCGAATCACCCCTTCCAGACGCTCCCAGGGAACCAGGGCTCCCAACCGATCCAGGAACTCTTCTCGACGGGTCCTGCGACGCTTATGCTGAAAGTCCAGGTCTGAGAAGCTGGGTTGCTCAAGCATGGCGGTTAGGTCAGACGCTTTTTCCTCAGTATCCCATATTCCACCCCATTTATTCAGAGGTTCCCTAGGTCCTGAAAATTGCCCGGCTCATCCGGTGAAGAAGTCAAATATATTGCCCAGGGTGCTGCTGTCGGCTTTGTAAATCTCGGTATAGCTGCACCGGGTGCAAGTTACTGTCGTAAACTTGCGGCTTTGGACATCGAAAATCTTTGCCAGAAAGCCTCCCGTGGCCCGGAACTCACTGGTCTCGTACTCCCCGTTAGCGCACTTGGCGCATTTGAAGGTCCCTGTAGCTGCCATTCTCCCATCTCCTATTAGAGGTTTCCCATAATCACGTTGCCAGCAAACTACAAACCGTAGACATGAGCGGAGTATTGCATCCTAGAAGGGCCGGCGTGGCCTGCCTGGCTCACCAACGACGAGCACAATTACACGCTATTACAAGCCATCATATCATAGGGGGAAAAGCAGGGCCTTTCGGTTTTCAAGGATTCACCATCTGGGCAGTCGAGGAAAACCGAAAGGCCTTGGGTATTATCGTGGAAGCCCTTGGCAAAGGCGGGCGATGTGGTACAATCCAATCAGTCTTGACCGAGACCAACATCGAAAATGAGGTGTTATATATGGCGTCGAACATCGTCCTTTCCAACACTGAATACAAAGTAGTAGGCACTCGGCCGATCCGACACGATGGCACCGACAAAGTTACTGGCCGGGCTAAATACGGCGGGGACTTCGAAGCGGTGGGGGCCCTCCACGGTAAGGTGCTGCGCAGTCCCCACGCCCATGCCCGCATTAAGTCCATCGATGCAAGCAAAGCCTTGGAGTACCCCGGCGTTAGGGCCGTAATCACCGGACAGGACATGCCGGTGGCCCAGATGCAGGACCCCAGCCGCGCCGCCCGCTTCGCCAGCGACAACGTGATGGCCCGGGAAAAGGTGTTATACAAGGGCCATCCGGTAGCTGCTGTAGCGGCGGTCAGCCCCCACGTAGCAGAGACGGCCCTGCACCTAATCGACGTGCAATACGAGGTCCTGCCTCCGGTGATGGACGTGCGGGATGCGATGAAAGATAACGCGCCGTTGCTGCACGATGAATTGACTTTGACCGAACTGGGAGAACGGACCGACAAGCATAGCAATGTCGCCAACCACTTCCGCTACGAACAGGGCGACGTGGAAAAGGGATTCGCGGAAGCCGATGTTGTGGTGGAGCGGGAATTCACCAACGCTACGGTACACCAGGGCTATATCGAGCCCCAAAACGGCGCAGCCCTGTGGAACTCCGACGGCCAGGTAACGGTCTGGACCAGCACCCAAGGCGCTTTTAGTGCCCGGGACGCACTTGCGACAGTCTTGGACTTGCCGGTTTCCAGGATCAAGGTGGTGCCCATGGAGATCGGCGGGGGATTTGGGGGGAAAATCAATATCTACTTGGAGCCCGTGGCCGCTTTGCTCTCCCGTAAGACGGCCCAGCCGGTAAAAATTCTCATGAGTCGCGCCGACGTCTTTGAGAGCACCGGCCCGACCTCGGGGTCCTATATGAAAGTGAGAGTCGGAGCCACCAACGCCGGTAAAATCACCGCCGCCGAGGCCAATCTATACTTCGAGGCGGGTGCGTTCCCAGGGTCGCCGGTGACGGCTGGGGCCCAGTGTATCTTCTCCCCCTATGATATTGAGAACATGCGGGCCGAAGGTTATGACGTGGTGGTCAACAAACCGAAGACCGCCGCCTACCGGGCGCCCGGCGCTCCCAACGCCGCCTTCGCCGGCGAACAAGTGGTGGACGAGATCTGCCAGAAGTTAGGGATGGACCCAATCGAATTCCGGCTGCTTAACGCCTCCAAGGAAGGCACCCGGCGGGTGGACGGTCCGGTGTTTCCCATTATTGGAAACACCGATGTTTTGGAAGCGGCCAAGGATTCCGGCCAATACAAGGCGCCTTTGGAAGGGCCTTGGCGGGGCCGGGGAGTAGCCTCCGGGTTCTGGTTCAATATTGGAATGCATTCCAGTTGCTCCATCGGCGTAAACAGCGACGGCACCATTAGCTTGGTGGAAGGCTCTACCGACATCGGCGGCACCCGGGTCGTCATCGCAATGCATGCTGCCGAGGTGCTGGGCATCCCTGCCGAAGACGTTCATCCCAGTGTGGGTGACACCGAGTCGGTAGGCTATACCATGCTAACCGGAGGAAGCCGCACCGCCTTCGCCACTGGCATAGCCGCTTATGATTGCGCCCAGGATATCAAGAGGCTGATGATCGAGCGGGCCGCCGGCATTTGGGATGTGTCTGCCGGGGACGTAGACTTGGTGGACGGCGTGTTCCAGCACAAGTCCGACCCTGACCTGAGAATGACCTTCAAGGAACTGGCGGGCCAATTGAACGACTCCGGCGGCCCCATTTCGAGCCAGGTCAGCGTTGATCCCAGGACCGCTGGGGGCGCCTTCAGCACCCAGATAGCGGACGTCGAGGTGGACCCGGAGACCGGGAAGGTTACTATCTTGGACTTCACCGTGGTCCAGGATGCCGGAAAGGCCATCCATCCCAGCTATGTCGAGGGCCAAATGCAAGGCGGCGTGGTCCAAGGCATCGGTTGGGCCTTGAACGAGGAGTACTACTTCGACGTTGAAGGCCGGATGCAGAATTCCTCGTTCTTGGACTACCGTATTCCCACCAGCTTGGACCTGCCGATGATCAACACCGTGATTGTGGAAGTGGCCAACCCAGGCCATCCCTATGGGGTGAGAGGCGTGGGCGAGGTGCCCATCGTACCTCCTATGGCGGCCATTGCCAACGCCATTGCCCGCGCCGCCAATGTGCGGATGCAGGACCTGCCCATGTCGCCGGGAGCGGTGCTAGAAGCTCTCTGGAAGGAGGATGGGGGACAAGTCCAGCAAGCGGCCGACTAAATCGGACAAGGTTGTTCCGGCCAGGCTTCATCAGGGGCCTGGCCTTTCCTTTTCCCGGTTGGACGCCGCAAGCCGCAGTCTTTTCCAATAGGTTTGACATTCATTTGGCATTCAATGGAGGTAGTTAGCTATGGCCAGGGTACCGTATGTCACGCGTGAAACCATGACCCCCGACGGCCAGCAAGTCTGGGACGGAATCGAACGCAGCCGTGGAGAGGTGGCCGGAAACTTCAGGGCGCTCTTGAACAGTCCCCAAGCGGTGGGGAAGATGGCCGAGCTTGGCGGTTATGTCCGATTCGAGACGCCCCTGGACCGCCGGGTAAAGGCCCTGGTTATCCTGACCACAGCGAGAGAAGCCAACGGCCACTACGTGTGGACGGTCAACCAACGGGAAGCGAGGGAAGCGGGATTAAGCGATGAGGTGATTGAGGCGATTGACCAGCGTCGTGCTCCGGTGGGCTTGGAGTCCAAGGACGCCAGGGTAGTGCAGTTCGTTTTGGAATTGCTGCGGCATCACCGGATATCAGAAGCTACCTTCGAGGCTCTGCGGGCCGAGGTGGGCGACGCCGGGATCATCGACGTTCTATTGGTAAGCGGTTACTACCACACCCTGGCCCACTGCTTGCAAGCGTTGGAGGTAGAGCTGCCCGAGGGGGTTACTTCGGTATTGAGCTATTGACGGGACAAAAGGGGAGCGGCCGGCCCGCTCGAGGCGGAGGGGTCGCTGGAGGAGCGGCCCGCTGCCGGTCGCTGAAGATACGATTCTAGCTGTTTGGACGGTTTCGGTCAACTATGAACGGCCCGGGCGCAGGACGATTGCGAAGTCGTTGAGTTGCCCACTCCCCCCGTTCACCCTGAGCTTGTCGAAGGGCCGTCCCTTCATGGTTCGACAGGCTCACCACGAGCGGATTTGGTCTTTAGCGGGCACTTTGCAATCGTCCTAGCCCGGGTGACAGCATGAAAGATGCGGCCAGTGAAAAGGAGAAGACGCAACGATGGCGGACTACGTTTACTTGGTGCAGTTGGACATACCAGACGAACTGGAAGACGAGTTCAACCGGATCTACGACACCCAGCACGTGCCCAACATCTTGAAAGCCCCCGGCGTACACGGATGCACCCGTTACCGGTTGGACTCAGCCGATGTGGAGGGTGTAGCCCGTTACGCGGCCCTCTACGAGATCGACGGGCCGGAGATACCCCAGACCGCGGCCTGGAAAGCTGAATCTGACAAAGGGGATTGGCCCGACAAGATCCGGCCCCATACCACCAACCGCTCGCACCTGGTGTTCAAGAAAATAGGTTAGGCTCCAGCCCCACCTGCCGCCACGCAGGTAATGGTGCGCATTACCCCGCGTACGCCTTGAATCCTGCTGGTCACCAACTCCGCCATGGCTGCCATGTCGCCCGCCTCGACTAAAGCGATAATGTCGAAGTTGCCGGTCACGGCGTCAGCCGACCTAATGCCCTCCATAGAGCGGAGGGCGTCCCGCACCGCCTGCACTCTTCCCACTTGGGTTTCAATTAAGATAAATGCTCTGGTCGGCACTACAACACTCTAGTCGGGAATACAAGCGGTGGAAGTAATTTCCACCAGGTATTCCGGCGTTGCTAGGTTGACCAAGACAGTGGTGCGCGCCGGACGGTTGGTTTGGAAATACTCGGCATAGGTCTCGTTGAATCCCTGTAGGTCTTCCCCGCGGGTCACATAGCAGGTATTGGTCAGCACGTTGTCCAAAGAAGCGCCCGCGGTTTCAAGGATCGCCTTGATCCGTTCCAAGGCGAACTCCGTTTGCTCTTTGATGCCTTTGCCAAGCTCTCCGCTGGTTGGATGGCGGCCGGTACATCCTTGAACAAAAACCATGTTGCCGAACCGGGTAGCCGGAGAAAGGGGCGCTTGGCCGGCGGTTACATTGGGACTGCCAATAATTTCTTTCTTGGGCATGTCTATTCGTCCTCACGGCCGCCAAAACGACAAAGGGTGGATACAATTCTTAAGCGGCCCCAGTGTCTCGTTCGCGCCTGAATGATGGCCTAATTATAGTCCGGGCTGGTGGCCTGTCAAATCGAAACCCTCGATGGCGCAGTGGAAGAGTTGCTGACTGTTGCCGAGTTTATATGGAGGGTTTCTCTATGGGGCGACACGCAAGGTCCCGCTGATATTGCACAGGTGGCGTTGGAACCGATAAAATGGCCGGGTAGACCTAACCGCGATGGAGGATGGTCCGCCTCAGCGGGCCTGGTATCACATCCATTGGTTAGACGTTCCGTATTGCCGAATTTAATCCCGCAGCCGAAGGGGGAATCTTCATGCCCGTACCGGAAATCCAAAACTTGAGAAACGTGGCTCTACTATCCCACAGTGGAGCAGGTAAGACCTCACTCAGCGAGGCTGCCCTATTCCACCTGAAAGCCACTACCCGAATGGGAAGAGTAGATGACGGGAACACCATTTCAGATTATGAGCCAGAGGAGATCAAGCGAGGCGGCAGCATCCAGTCCACGCTGATTGCGTGCGCCAAAGGCGATCAAAAAATAAACTTCCTGGACACGCCGGGCTATGACGATTTCCGCGGGGAAGTTGCCGGCGCCCTGCGAGTGGTGGAAGGAACGGCCATCCTGGTAGCCGCCCAATCGGGCGTGGATGTGGGGACCGAACGCTTCTGGGACTTGGCGAAGGCGGCCGGATTGCCGCGCCTCTTCGTAGTCAACAAGATGGACCGGGAGAACGCCAACTTCTCCAAGTGTGTTGCCGACATCCAAGCCACCTTCGGTAAGCAGTGCGTTCCCTTTCAATTGGCGGTGGGAGACGCTGAGAATTTCAGCGGCGTGGTCAGCGTAATCAATCCGCCGGATGACCTTCCCACTGAAGTGGCGGACCAGTTGGAGGCGGCGCGGGAACGGCTGATTGAGGCCGCCGCCGAGAGTGACGACGCCCTAGCCGATAAATACCTGGAAGGTGAGGAACTGACTCAGTCGGAGATCGAAAATGCGGTGCGTTCCGCCATTTGGCAGGGTGAGTTGGTCCCTATCCTAGCAACCTCAGCCGCCAAGGGCCTTGGGATAGACGAGTTTCTGGATATGGTTTCCAGATTCCTTCCCTCACCCATTGACGGAATCAAACCTGAGTTGGCCGGTGATGGGGAGAAAGAACCGGCGAAATTGGAAGTAGCTCCCGATGGACCGTTGGCCGCTTTCGTGTTCAAGACTTCTGCCGACCCCTTCGTGGGTAAGCTCTCGATATTTCGCGTCTATCAAGGAACCATCAAGAGCAACTCGGAAGTATGGAATTCGGTGCGGGGGCAGTCCGAGCGTATCGGCCAGCTCTACCTTCCGAAGGGCAAGTCTCAGGAGAACGTAGCCGAAGTCACCGCTGGCGACATCGGGGCCATCGGTAAACTTTCGTCTACCGTGACCGGAGATACCCTATGCGCTAGGGAGCATCCCGTGGTGTTCAACTCAATCCATTTCCCCGTTGGCTATTACAGTGTGGCGGTAAGCCCGGCTACCAAGGCCGACTTGGATAAAATGTCCGCAGCGTTGGCCCGCATCGTGGAGGAAGACCCCAGCCTGCAAATGAGCAGAAACGCGGATACCCAACAAACATTGATCGTCGGGTTGGGTGAAGCTCAGATTGAAGTAGCGATGGACAAAATCCGCCGAAAGTTCGGTGCGGACCTAAAGGTCCAGTTGCCCAAGGTGGCCTACAAAGAGACCATTACTCAAGTGACCCAAACTGAATACCGGCACAAAAAGCAGAGCGGCGGCCACGGCCAATACGGTCATGTGCTGTTAAGGCTGGAGCCGTTGGACCGGACTCTCGGGTTCAAGTTTGGCAGTGAGGTCGTTGGAGGCCGGGTCCCCAAGGAATACATACCCTCGGTGGAAAAAGGCGTAGTCAAAGCGATGGAGGAAGGCGTGCTGGCAGGATACCCCGTCGTGGATATGAAAGCGGTCATCTACGACGGAAGCTATCACGATGTGGATTCTTCGGGCATGTCCTTCGAAATCGCCGGCAACCAGGCACTGCGGAAAGGAATTGCTCAAGCCAACCCAATTTTACTGGAGCCCATAATGAGGCTGGCCGTCACAGTGGCCGACACCTATACCGGCGAGGTAATGAGTGATCTCAACGGAAAACGCGGCCGCATCTTGGGGATGAATCCCCACGATAATCTGACGACAATCGAGGCCGAGGTGCCCTTGATCGAATTGCAGCGCTACGCTCAGGACCTTCGGTCACTGACCCAAGGGCGCGGCGAGTACGAATTAGAGTTCGATCACTACGAACCGGTGCCGAACAACCTGGAGCAGCGGGTTATCGACGACGCCAAGAGAGTTCGCGAAGAGGAACGCGTCTAGACACGTTTGTATCTAAAAGGCCCTGCTAGAAGCCCCAAGAGGGTTGGTACTCGCCGAAGACCCCCCTGAGCACATCCATCATTTCGCTCAGGGTGGCGTAGGCGTTGACCGCGTCCAGGATAACCGGCATCAAGTTTTCTGAGTTCTTTGCGGCCTGCTCCAACGCCCCCAGTTTCTTCGCCACGTCGCGGTTGTCCCTGGTGCGCCGCAGGTCGTTGAGTCGATTGATTTGTAGTTGCTCGCCCGCCCGGTCCACCTTAAGCAAGGGCATGTCCAGAGCATCGTCGGTCAAGTACTCGTTCACCCCCACGGTGATGCGCTCTTTACGGTCCTCCTCTTGCTGATAGACGTAAGAGGCGTCGGCGATCTCCCGTTGGAAAAAGCCACTCTCCAAGCCGGGAATTACTCCGCCCAGATCGTCGATGCGACGAAAGTAATCGTAACCTCCGGCCTCCACTTGGTTGGTCAGGGTTTCAAGGAAGTAGCTTCCCCCCAAGGGGTCCACGGTATCGGCCACCCCGGTTTCGTGGGCGATAATCTGTTGGGTGCGCAACGCTTGCAACGCCGCCGCTTCCGAAGGCAAGGCCCATGCTTCGTCTTTGCCATTGGTGTGCAGCGACTGGCAACCGCCAAGCACGGCGGCCAAAGCCTGTAAAGATACCCGGACCACGTTGTTTTCCGGCTGCTGGGCGGTTAAGGAGGCCCCGGATGTTTGGGCGTGGAACCGGAGCCACAGCGACCGGGGATTTTGGGCCCCGTAGGTCTCCTGCATCTCCTTAGCCCAAATGCGCCTCGCCGCTCGGAACTTGGCGATCTCCTCGAAGAAATTGTTGTGCACGTTGAAAAAGAAGCTTAGCCGGGGGACAAAGTCGTCCACCGCCATGCCTCGGTCCATGGCGTGGCGCACATACTCGAACCCGTCGGCTAGGGTGAAGGCCAGCTCCTGCACCGCAGTGGAACCGGCCTCCCGAATGTGATATCCGCTGATGCTGATGGGGTTCCACTTGGGCAAATGCCGGGAGGCGAACTCCACAGTATCCACCACCAGCCGCATGGATGGGGCCGGCGGGAAGATGTATTCGTTTTGGGCGATGAATTCCTTGAGGATGTCGTTCTGGATAGTGCCGCCCAAGTCGGACATGGAGAGGCCTTGCTTCTGAGCCACAGCGATGTACATGGCCCAGATTATGGCCGCCGGGGCATTGATGGTCATCGAGGTCGTTATTTGACCCAAGGGAATGCCCTGGAAGAGGACCTCCATGTCGGCCAATGAGGACACAGCCACGCCGCACTTGCCGAACTCGCCGGCCCCTCTCGGGTCATCGGTGTCGTACCCGTACAAAGTGGGCATATCAAAAGCGACGCTCAGCCCGGTTTGGCCCTGTTCCAATAAGTACTTGAACCGCTGGTTAGTCTCTTCGGGGAGGCCAAACCCGGCGAACATCCGCATGGTCCATAAACGCCCCCGGTAGCCGGTTGGATGAATGCCCCGAAGATAAGGATATTCTCCGGGCAATCCTAGATCGCCTAGATAGCCGGTCTCTTTCTTGTCACCCGGTGTGTACACCCGGTCGACATCAATTTGCGACGGTGTCTTGTGACTGGACTTTCGCTCGGGAATCAAGTCAGACTTTTTCTGCCAGCGGGAGTACCGCTCTTGGAGCTTTAGCAACTCATCATCGGGAATCAACTACGACCTCACTTGCGCCCCAAAGTAGCGAAGGGCTGACTCGCGCTAGCGTTCCACCAACCGGACAAATAAGCGGGTGCCCCGCTTTATCACATCCCCCGCCTGCAAATTGGCAACCGGGTAGGCTGCGGATAGCTTTTGCGGCTCGCTGGACTGGGGAATCAGCTCGATGGCGCCCTGGTTCAAGAGACGCTTGGCTTCGCTGTTGCTGGACGCCAAGCCGGCGGAAGACAACAATAGAGACAATGCCGGGGTGGAAACTCTGTTGTCCCGGCTCAGGGCCTCAGCAGGCCCCGGCCTGCCAATGCCGCTCTTGTAAACGGAGAAATTGAACTCAGGCATTTCCTCAGGCAGTCCTCGCCCTTGGACCACATGCTCGAAGTGGCTTTGAGCCCCGTTTGCCGCTTCCCGGTTGTGGAATTGCTCAGTTATCTGCCAGGCCAGCCGCTTTTTCATGACCATCGGGTTCACTGTAGCGGACCCCAGGTCATTGGTCATTGCGGAGAGTTCGTCCTCGGGGATGTCGGTCAGATATTCGAAGTACGGCAGAATCAAATCGTCGGGCAGAGACATTAGCTTGCCGTACATGTCATTGGGCGGCTCCTCCACCGCTACGTAGTTGCCCAGGCTCTTGCTCATTTTCATGACGCCGTCAGTACCCACCAAAATAGGCATCAAGAAACATTGCTGAGGAGTCTGTCCCATAATGGTCTGGAGCTCCCTGCCCACCAGCAGGTTGAATTTTTGGTCGGTCCCGCCGAATTCGACATCTGAGTTAATAGCCACCGAATCGTAAGCCTGGAGCAGAGGGTACAACAGCTCGGTGATAGCAATGGGTTTGTGCTCTTTGAATCGCTGGGCGAAATCATCCCGTTCCAAGAACTGGGCGACAGTGAATTTGCTGGTTAAGCCAATCACGTCCTCTAGGGTGAATTTGCCGAACCACTCGCTTTGCCAGACCACCTGAGTACGGTCCTGGTCCACCACCTTGAAGAATTGCCGCAAGTAGGATTCGGCATTGGACACAACATCCTGGTGGGTCAGCAAGGGCCTGGTGGCGGACTGGCCGCTGGGATCGCCGATCTGGGCGGTCCAATCTCCTACGATCAATATGACCTGGTGCCCAAGTTCCTGGAGCTGGCGCAGCTTGCGCAGGCCGACCACATGGCCCAAATGTATGTCCGGACGGCTGGGGTCGAAGCCCATTTTTAGCCGCAATGGAGTGTTTCCTTGGAGCATCCGCACAAACTGCTCCAATGAGATGATCTCACTGACACCCCTGTTGGTGATCCTCGCAACCGTTCTTGGGTCAGGCAACTTGGGCCCCTTTGTCTTGGGCCAATACGCGGCGGGAATCGGCCACATCCTGGTTGATTTGACGGACTAATTCCGGCACGTCTGAATATGTCTCCTGGTCCCTCAGCTTGCTCACGAACTCGACGTATACGGGCTTGCCGTAGATGTCGCTGTTGAAATCCATCACGTGAACTTCAAGCAACCTCTCGGACAGACCGAAGGTGGGACGCACACCGATGCTGGTGGCGGAGGGATAGCGCACTCCGTCTATGAAGGCCCAAGTAGCGTAGATGCCATCGCCGGGAAGGAGTATTCGACTGTCCATACGCAGGTTTGCCGTGGGAAAACCCAGTTGCCTGCCGCGGCGGTCGCCAATGACTACTTTGCCTTCCACAGAGTAATTACGGTCGAGCAGCTTGGCGCTGGCGGCTACCTCGCCACGGCTGATGTCTTCGCGGATACTGCGGCTTTTTACTATGACTCCGTCCAAAAGCAGTGGTTCCACGGCTTCGACCCAGAAGCCCATGTCGGCGCCCACTTGCCGCAGGAAATCGACGTCGCCCTGCCGGTTGCGGCCCAAGGCGGTGTCAGGTCCCAGCACCAAGCCCCGCATACGGAGGGAGTCTACCAGCATTTTGACGAAGTCCTCGGCACTAACCTGGGAAAATTCCGGCGTAAACTCCAAGCTTACTATCAACTCCACACCCTGGTCCTTGAGTAAGCGGGCCTTTTGTTGGGAGGATGTAAGGTAGCTTACTTGTGTCCCGGGACTAAGCACCGCGATGGGGTGATTGCTAAAAGTGAGGACCGCAGGGAGGAGGTGGGGCTTAGACAATTGGACCAACCGTTTCAAAAGGCGGCGGTGGCCCAGGTGGACTCCATCGAAGACACCGATAGTGAGAACCGTTTCCTTGTCCGGAGCGGCTTCGGCCAGCAACTGGTGAAAGTTCATTCCAGCTTTGATTCCTTTGACGCCGCGGGCGCCAGTTTATTTTACCTTCTCCTACAGCGGCTTGCCGCTTGAACGCGGCCCCTAGTTGGGCTGGATATTAGCATAGCCAAATAGGAGCGTCAACCGAGTCGCTTAGACATAACATGGCGGCAAATTGCTTGAAACAGGCTTTGCTTTTCCTAGGAAAAGGACTTGACGGTATGTATAATTCGGTTTTGTAAGCCCAATGCAAGTGGTCGGTGGGAAAGCGAAAGGAATACGGCTCAAAGGGGCTGTTGCTCCCGGCGCCCGTTCCTCTACCGGACGAGTAAGGGCAGCGATCTTTAACATACTCCGTCAGGATTTGTACGAACAAGGGAGGGTGCTGGACCTTTTCGCAGGTTCCGGCAGCTTGGGAATAGAGGCATTGAGCCGGGGGGCGTCGTGGGCGGACTTCGTGGAGCGGGACCATCGTCAATGTCGAGTGATCCGGTCCAATTTAGAGGCCACCGGGTTTGAGTCCATGTCTCGTATTTACTGTTCCGACGTTAACCGAAGTCTGTCCACGTTGGGCGGCCGGTACCAGTTGGTGTTGTTAGACCCTCCATACGCTATGCAAGACCTTGACCAACTGCTGGAGGGAATCGCCGGGACGCCGGAGTTGGTAGTGGCTGGTGGAATGGTGGTAGCGGGACACTCCAGGTTTTTAGACATGCGCGGGCAATACGGGCCATTGCGTCATGTTCGATTCCGTAGATACGGAGACAATGTGGTGGAATTCTACCAACGAGAAAACGAGGCATGGTAATCGGCGTCTACCCTGGAAGTTTCGACCCGGCTACGGTAGGCCACATAGATGTTGTCAATCGGGCGTGCGCTCTGTTCGAGAAAGTGATTGTGGCAGTGTACGGCGCACCGGCTAAGAACCTGCTCTTCGATGCCGATGAACGGGTTGCTCTGTTTTCCAAAGCGGTGGAGCATTTGCCTAATGTGGAAGTGACCAAATTCGATGGCTTGGTGGTCGGGTTCGCCAAACAGGTCGACGCACAAGTGATCATCAGGGGATTGCGCAGCGGATCGGACTTTGAGTACGAGTTCGATATGGCCTTTATGAACCGTAGATTGGTCCCCGACCTGGATATGGTTTTCTTCATGACCTCTCTGGAGAACATGTTCGTCAGCTCCAGCTTACTCAAGGAGGTAGCTCGGCTCGGGGGAGACATTACCGCAATGGTGCCCCCAAATGTAGCCGACGCGCTGTATTCAAAATTTGGGTTGCCGGTCTCCTAGAGGTGAGGACCGGGAGGAGGGAACATCATAGATATCATAAATATTATCGATCGAATAGAGACCCTAATCGAAACCAGCAAGTCCGTTCCGGTGAGCGGGAACGTCCTCATCGACAAGAATAAGGCAATGGAGCTGGTGGACCAGTTGCGGCTGGCTATTCCTCAAGAGGTCAGGTCGGCCGAGGAGGTGTTGTCCAGCAAGGACCACATCATCAACCAAGCTCAAGCGGAAGCACGGCACACCAAATCCAAGGCGGAAGACGATTATAGGCAGCGGCTGGACCAGAGTGAGTTGGTCATGTTGGCCGAGAGCCGCGCCGATGAAACTCTGAAAGACGCCGAGGAGCGGGCCGCGCGGGTCCTGCAACACTCCGAATCCGAGGCCCTTTCTCGTCGAACCGATGCCGACGCCTACGCCCTGCGCAGTCTGCGGGCTTTGGAAAGAGAGCTATCGGTCCTCTCCGGCTCAGTCCGGAAAGGCATTGATGTATTGGCGAGTCAGACCAATGGCGGGGGCGGGCTCAGCGCCAATTCTGCTGGAGAGTAAGGCTCAAACCGGGCCTGTCTTGGGGTCTGGGAGGTGTGGGGATTCCCCCTCCAACCAGGAGGGGGAATCCGGGTGGGTGGTGGTCTGCCAGGTTCACTGCTATTTGTTGTGAGACAGGCTGGCCACAGGGTTGGAGTGGGTTTTAGTCGGCTGTGGCTGGCAGCCCCTTGTAGTAGCCGAGCATCGATTGATGCAACTCCTCAAGCCGTTTGTCCATTTTGATTCGCCGAGCCGGTTACCTCCGATAACGGAGTGCCTTCGGCTACTATTTCCCTGATCCGTTCTTCCACCAAGTCCAGTCCATAGGCTTTGTGAGCCGCCGCGCGGGATGAACATGCCGGTGTGTTCTTAGGGCCTTCCAAGTAGACTTCCTTCTTGTTTATTAGCCGCTTCAAGCCTTCCCCAGGTTTGGGGAGACATCAGGCCCTCCTTGGCGTTGATTAGCAAGCAGCCTCCGTTGGCTGAGTGCATAGCGCCGGGCTTGAGCATGGCGTGATCGCTCACCTAGGGACGGTGGGGCACCATCCTTCGATACGGCAGAAGAGGTTCCCAGTTGGGGTTGGGTTTTATGACAATGGAAGGTTTGCTGGGTTGACATTGAAATTTGCATAGGCATACAATTTTCACATGCCCCAGAGCAGCGAACGGAGGCAGCGGGAATGCAAGAGATGACTATCGACAGCATTAGAGTCAGCCCGATGAACTATCAACGGGTCGTGATTCTAAAAGAAAAGGATGCAGACCGGTATCTGCCCATTTGGATTGGGCCGGCCGAAGCGGACGCGATAGCGGTTAAGCTGCAAGACCTGTCGGTGCCGCGCCCTTTGACCCATGACCTTCTGCGTACCGTAATCGATACCCTGGGCGGCTCTGTGCAGCACATTCTGGTCAGTGATTTGCAGAACGATACTTTCTACGCCAAGATAGCGATCCAAACAAACGGCGCCACCCAAGACATCGATTGCCGGCCCAGTGACGCGGTGGCGCTGGCGGTCCGGGCCCAAGTGCCCATCTATGTGGATGAATCGGTGTTAGACAAAGCGGGAATACTGTTGGATAAGGAAACGGGAAAACCCATCGGCACTGAGCAAGAACAAGATACGCCCAAGGAGAAGCCGGCCGAAGTAAAGGAAGAGGAACTGCGGCGGATGTCAGCCTTCACCGACTTCATCGACTCGCTGGACCTGGAAGACTTCGGCAAGGAAAAGCCTAAGACATAGCGGCGGGAAACTTTGCAGGTTTGACGAATTAGGCCTCGGACGTGCTATCGCCGGGGCCTTTTAATGGGTGATTTACGAACTTCGTAATGCCGGCTTTAATTGACTTTGCGAATACTTAGTGATAAGATTCACCAGGTTTGGCGAGGGCATGAATTGGTGGGTTTTAGCTCTCCGTTTGACCGGTTTGGGCTGGTACGTGGCAGCCTGTATAGTGTTGGGGGTCCTGGGAGGACTTGGGCTAGATAAGCTGGTAGGGACTTTGCCTCTGTTCACGCTGTTGGGTACAGTGCTGGGCGCTATCTCCGCATTCTGGGGTCTTTATAAGTTGGTACAACCTGTTCTCAATAGTGCCAGACGCCGGGACGTTTCAGAAAAGGGGAGGAAACGCTAGTGCCGTCGGGTACCACGGCGAAGCGTCTGCTGATTGGGGCCGGTGTCGGCCTGTTGGTGCTAATGGTGGTGGGCCTGGTATTGGGCGCAGTCGGTACCGCCGTCAGGGATGAGGACGGCGAACCGTACCTGAAACAGCCGAACATTCACCTTCCGCCGCAACCGGTGTTCCCAGCTTCGGCGCGGGCGGAATTCCTAGGGTTTGAGGAAGAAGACGCTTCCGAAGGTGAAGCGGGGCCAGTTGAGGAAGAACACGAATTACATCCGCTGGGTATGGGCGAGTTTGCCGTCACCAGCACCCTGATCTCGGCATGGTTCGCTACCATTGTAATCATCCTTTTCTTTGTATTGGCGGCCAGGAAAAGGAGCCTGGTGCCCGGTCGTTTCCAGGGCTTAGTAGAGACCTTGTTTGAAGGAATTCTGGGTTTTTGCGGCAGTGTCCTTGGGCCGGAGATGGCCCGAAAAGCCTTCCCTATAATCGCTACTATTTTTTTCTTCGTCCTGTTCAACGCCTGGCTCTCGCTGCTTCCGGTCTATCACTTCTTTGGCTATAAGGACGAAGGCGGCGATATAGTTGTCGAATTTCTACGCTCGGCCGGCACGGACCTCAATATGCCCCTGGCACTGGCGTTGGTGTCATTTGTATTCGTTGAATACTGGGGTTTTCGAGTTCACGGGTTCGGCTATTTAAAGAAGTTCTTTGCCCTGGGGAACCTGTTTCGGGGGCGGCTATCCGGTCTGACTGAGGCCTTCGTGGGGTTCCTTGAAGGGGTAAGCGAGTTGGTGCGGGTGGTGAGTTTCACTTTCCGGTTGTTCGGGAACATGACGGCAGGCGAGATACTGCTGGTGATGATCACTTTCTTAGTGCCCTTCGTGGCGACCCAGTTCGTGTTCGGCTTGGAGTTATTGGTTGGCCTGATTCAGGCGGTGATTTTCGCCAGTCTCACCGTGGTCTTCCTGTCGGTGGCGGTCCGTCGTGAACACCATTAGGGGTTTGTTTGAGTTATTGGGAGATACCGGCTACTTGAAAGATAAGATATTCAGGGACGATACATAAGCAGTAGGAGGATAATTCGTCATGGATTTGATCCTTTTGTTGGGAGCGGATGCCGCCGAAAAGCTGGGCAGCTTCATTGGAGCCGGCATTGCCATAGGCTTGGGCGTAGTCGGTCCAGGAATCGGCATCGGAATCCTGGGAGCGGGCGCGATGGGGGCGATAGGCCGCAATCCGGAAGCTGCTGGGGCGATCACGACCAATATGATTTTGGCAATTGCTTTCGCCGAGGCTTTGGGCATCTATTCCCTGATTGTGGCGGTAATCCTATTGTTTGTGGTATGACTCTTCCAGGCTCACGGACTCGTAGGGAGCACCGATGATGGAGCTCGGAGGTCATTTGTTGAGCATGATATCCCACCTGGCAGACGCGGTCCTGCTACTCGGTATAGCGGACTTGGGGATCAATGGACCCAGCCTCATTGCGTATCTGATCAATTTTGTGATACTGCTGGGCATACTGATCATTTTCGCTTACAAGCCCTTGCTTCGTTTGCTGGACCAACGTTCGGAACGGATCAGGGAGAGTTTGGAAGCAGCGGACCGAGCGCGGGAGGATGCCGCCACCTCCCGTGAAGCAATAGAGGAACAGCTAAACGAGGCGCGGAGAGAGGGTCAGAGACTTTTGGAAGGGGCCCGGGAAGCTGCGGAACGTTACCGGGGCGAAGAGATGGACCGGGCCAGGCAAGAGGCGGAGTCATTTGTGGAAAGAGCCCGGTCCGACATCCAGCGGGAGCGCGACACCGCGATCCAAGAGGTCCGCGCAAATTTCGGCGATCTGGCTATCACCGCAGCCGAGCGGGTGATTCGAAGTTCTTTGGACCGGCAAGCCCACAATGAGCTGATCTCTCAGGTTTTGGAGGAAGGAGAACAGGCTTCCCGGAGACCACGAGGTTAAACACCGATGGCACGAAACGTGTCTGGAAAGCGTTATGCTCAAGCGATTTTCGAGCTGGGCTTGGAACGAGACCGGCTGGACCAGTGGCTGAACGACTTGGAGTTCATCGACGGAGTGCTTCAAGACGTGGAGTTTAGGGCCCTGCTGAAGCATGCCGATGTATCCATTGGCGACAAAATAAAGGCCGTCGATGCGGTTTTGGGCGAAGCAGAACCGTTGATACGCAACATGGTAAATCTGCTGGTCAGCAAAGGCTTGGTGGATGTGATGACGGACTTGCGGGCTGCTTACGTCGCTTTGTTGGACGAGCACCGAGGGCGTCAACGGGTCCAAGTTACATCGGCGGTCCCCTTGGAACAAGAGGAGTTGGACCGCATCACCGAGTTCGTGTCCAATTTGGTCCGAAGAGAGGTGGTGGTCTCCACCGATGTGGACGATTCCATTTTGGGGGGTGTGGTGATCCAGATTGGAGACCAGTTGCTGGATGGAAGCACTAGGTCACGATTGGACGCTTTACGTAATCGCATGCAATCAGAGATCATTTTGACCGGGGCTTAAATAGCCCATCTCAAATCCCCCAACCTCCTTGGACTGCCGTCAATACTTCCAGGTCAGGGGATTTGCACCCAGCCGCAGACTACGCATCAAGGAGAGGCGCCCATGGCGATCAGGGGACAGGAGATTGTTTCTTTAATCAAACGCCAGATCGAGGAATTTGGCGGGGATCTGACCCTAGTGGACGTGGGGACGGTGGTGCAAGTGGGCGACGGTATTGCCAGCATCCAGGGTCTGCAGGGAGTACAGTCCAACGAACTGCTGGACTTCGGCAACGATGTGTTGGGTTTGGCCCTGAACCTGGAAGCTGATCTGGTGGGTGCGGCCATTCTGGGTGACCCGAACTCGGTGAAGGAAGGGGACCGAGTGCGTTCCACGGGACGGATTATCCAAGTGCCGGTGGGAGAGACCCTGATTGGCCGTGTGATTGATCCCTTGGGCCGGCCTCTCGACGGCAAAGGTCCGATAAATACCAGCGCAACCCTGCCCATGGAGCGGATCGCTCCCAACGTGGTGGTCCGCAGTTCGGTGGACACTCCGGTGCAGACCGGCATCAAGTCAATCGACGCTATGATACCCATCGGACGGGGTCAGCGGGAGTTGATAATCGGAGACCGGTCCACCGGAAAGACTGCCATCGTGATAGACGCCATCATCAATCAGAAGGGCGGCGACCTGATTTGCATCTACGTTGCTATCGGGCAGAAGCAGAGTAAAGTAGCCCAAGTGGTCACTACATTGGAAGAAAATGACGCGATGAGCCACACTATCATCGTCAACGCCGGGGCCTCGGACTCCGCTCCGTTGCAATATATTGCTCCCTACTCGGGTTGTGCCATGGCCGAGGATTTCATGGACCAGGGTAAGGAAGTGCTGATCATCTACGACGACTTGACCAAGCACGCCTGGGCCTACCGGCAGATGTCCTTGTTGCTGCGCCGGCCCGCTGGCCGCGAGGCCTACCCTGGGGACATTTTCTACTTGCACAGCCGCTTGTTGGAGCGGTCCGCCAAGTTGGATGATGAGCACGGCGGCGGTTCTATCACCGCTTTGCCTATTATCGAAACCCAAGCGGGTGACGTTTCGGCCTATATTCCTACCAACGTCATTTCCATCACCGACGGCCAGATTTACCTGGAACAGGAGTTGTTCAACAGCGGTATCCGCCCAGCGGTCAACGTCGGCCTGTCCGTTTCACGGGTTGGGGGCGCCGCGCAGAGCCGGGCGATCCGGCGGGTTGCTGGCCGCCTGCGCTTGGATTTGGCCCAGTACCGGGAGCTGGCCACCTTCGCCCAGTTCGGTACCGCTGACTTGGACCCGGCGACCCGGGCCCAGTTAGCCCGGGGGCAGTTGGCCACCGAGGTTCTAAAGCAGGTCCAGTACCGACCGCTGACCTTGGAACAAGAGGTGATCGTGTTATTCGCGGTCAACACCGGTCTGATGGAAGATGTGCCTCTGGACCGCTGCGCCGATTTCGAGGAACAGTTGCTGCGCTACGTAGCAAGCAGCCACCCGGATATAGCTCAAAGCATTGCCGAGTCCCAGGACTTGACCGAAGAGGTCGAAGGAAGGCTTAGCCAGGCGATCAGCGACTTTAAGGCTACATTCAGCGCGTAGCATTGCTTCAAGCGGGCCGAAAGCCGATGATTGACAAAACTATGAGCAGTGGCTCCCTTCCGATATGGTGAGAAGGGGCGGCCAGCGAGTTAGGGACTTGGTGGACCGGTTGGAGCAGGCTCTGTGAATTATAAATAATGGCCAGCGAGAGAGACATACGGCGCCGCATACGCAGCGTGCAAAACACCGGCAAGGTCACCAATGCCATGTCGTTGATCGCCGCCTCGAAGATGCGCCGCGCTCAAAACGCCGTTACTCAGGGGCGCCCCTTCGCCCGGAAAATCCAGGAAGTGATCACTCACTTGGCCGCCCAACCCGGTGATGAGACAACTGCGGTCCACCCCCTGCTTCAGAAACGGCCGGTACAGAGAATCACCGTCTTGGTCATTAGCCCTGACCGGGGCCTCTGCGGCGGTATGCATGCAAACTTGAACCGCAGGGTGGCCCAGTTCATCCTAGGCCAGGAAGCTCCGGCGCGGGTCATAGTCGTCGGGCGTAAGGGCCGGGACTTCATGGTCCGTTACGGGCAGGATGTTCAGGCTATATTTACCGATCTAGGCGAGCGGCCGGTCCTGGCCGACACCACGGCCATCTCCCGTTTGGTGACCGATTCCTACGCCCAAGCCGAGGTGGACGAGGCGTACTTGGCCTACACCAGGTACGTGTCCACATTAACTCAACAGCCGGTGATGGAGAGACTGCTGCCGGTAACCCCGGCCGAGTTGACTGCACAGGAGCGGGTCGGCTATATCTATGAACCGGATAACCTTAGCGTGCTGGGGAGTTTGTTGCCTCGGTTCGTGGAGATGGAAGTCTTTCACGCTTTACTGGAATCTATCGCCAGCGAACAGTCGGCAAGGATGGTCGCCATGCGCAACGCCACCGATAACGCCAACGGCTTGGTAGACGACCTGACTCTTGTGATGAACAAACTCCGTCAGGACAGCATAACCAACGATTTGCTGGACCTGGTGGGCGGACAGCTTGCCCTTGGGGGCTGACACGAAAGCGAAAACGAGGGCTAACGGGAGAATGGTATGACCACTGGGAAAGTAGTGCAAGTCATCGGCACGGTTGTCGACGTGGAGTTTGCTCCGGACCAACTGCCTAACCTTTATGATGCCTTGGAGTTGGACCACGGCGGGGAACGGCTGGTGCTGGAGGTGCAACAACATATAGGCAATAACTGGGTGCGTTGTTTGGCCCTGGGGGCTACCGAGGGCGTGGCCCGAGGCATCGACGTGACGGACACCGGCCAGAGAGTCACGGTCCCGGTTGGCCCGGAGACCCTGGGCCGGTTGTTCGACGTAACCGGCACACCCTTGGACAACCTGGGTCCGGTGGAGGCGGGCGAGAACTGGGCCATCCACAGAGACCCGCCCGGATTCGACGAACAGAACCCCAGCATAGAGATTCTGGAGACGGGGATCAAGGTCTTCGACCTGATTACCCCGTTCATGAAGGGCGGCAAGATCGGTGCTTATGGCGGGGCCGGGGTGGGCAAAACCGTCATCATTCAGGAACTGATCCGGAATATCGGCGCGGTGCATCAAGGGGTTTCGGTTTTCGCCGGAGTGGGTGAACGCTCTCGCGAGGGCAACGACCTGTGGCACGAAATGCAGGCATCGGGCGTACTTTCCAGTACCGTGCTTGTTTTCGGCCAGATGAACGAGACTCCGGGAGTTCGGGCCAGGGTGGGGCTGACCGGACTGACTATGAGCGAGTATTTCCGGGACGTGGACCATCAGGACGTGCTGCTGTTCATCGACAACATATACCGTTACATCCTGGCTGGCATGGAGGTGTCGGCTCTGTTGGGGCGGATGCCCTCCGCAGTGGGTTATCAGCCCACATTGAGTACCGAGATGGGCGCTCTACAGGAGCGGATCACCTCGACCAAGAGTGGTTCCATCACCTCGTTCCAAGCGATCTACGTGCCCGCCGACGACTACACCGACCCTGGCATCGTGACCACCTTCGGCCATCTGGACGGCGTGGTGTCTCTGGAGCGGGCGCTTTCGGCCCAGGGGTTGTATCCTGCGGTGGACCCGCTGGCATCCTATTCCCGGATCCTGGAGCCGCGCATCGTAGGCGAGGAGCACTACCGGCTGGCTCGGGGCGTGCAACAAGTGCTTCAGAGGTACAAGGACCTGCAAGACATTATCGCGATCCTGGGCATAGAGGAGCTGTCTGAGGAGGACAAGCTAACGGTGTTCCGAGCCCGAAAAATCCAGCGGTTCTTGACCCAGCCCTTCTTCGTCGCCGAGGCCTTTACCAACCAACCGGGCAAATACGTGCCGGTACGGGAGACGGTGCGGGGATTCGCGGAGATATTAGAGGGCAAGCACGACGATCTGCCGGAACAAGCGTTTTACATGGTTGGCACCATTGATGAAGCGATGGAGAAGAGCCAGCAAATAAGAGCGGAGGGATAAGGGGCTGAACCGTGGCGACGATGATGCTGGAAATAATTACGGCGGAACAACAGCTCTACGGTGACGAAGTGGAGATGGTAGTTGCCCCCGGGGCCGACGGGCAACTGGGAATTCTGCCGCATCATGCTCCATTGATGACCATGTTGCAACCGGGAGAACTCTTGATACGCAAGGATGGGACTGACACCTACATGGTTGTCACCGGGGGATTCATGGAAGTCATCGGCAACAAAGTCACTATTCTGGCCGACGCGGCCGAGCGGTCCGAGGAGATCGACGAATCCCGCGCTGTGACAGCGATGGAGCGGGCCAGGGAGCGGTTGTCGACCCAGACGTCTGACCTGCAACTGGAACGGGCGTTGATCGCTTTCCGGCGGGCCCAAGTGCGCTTGAACGTAGTACGCCGGCGACGGGCCCGCGGCAGCGGCATGTCCCCAGGGATCGGTGAGTCCGGTCAAGGCTTATCGAGTTAGGTGCTTTTCTTCGCCTTTAACTGACTCGAGACTGTTCGCCAACCCGGCGCGGGCGGAGTCCGGCGGCACAGCCCAATCCGCTTCGTCAGTGGAAGACAGATTAGGACGGCGGTGTCTATTCGTCTACGGTGTCTACCAAGTAGTAGGTCATGGACTGGAGAGCCAGTACCGGGTCTATGTTCCGTATTCTGATCCCTTCCGGTACTTGGGGTGACGTAGGAGTGTAGTTCAGAACGGCGCGCACGCCGCACTCGACCAGCCGGTCGATCACATCCTGAGTTTGCATGGCGGGCACCGCCACGATACCAATGGTTATTTTTTTCCCGCGAATCTCCTCTTCCAGTTTTTCAGTGGAAAGCACGGTCAGATCTCCCACTTCCTGGCCGACCACTTGTGGGTTAGCGTCGAAAGCAGCAACCAAATTAAAACCATCGGGAGTAAAACCGGGATAGCTGAGTATAGCTCTGCCCAACCGGCCCACCCCTACTACGGCCACGTTCCAAGAATAGTTGAGGCCCAGTATTTCCCTTAGACCGGCAAGTAAGTGCCGGACGCTGTAACCCCTGCCCTGTTTCCCAAACCGGCCGAAATAACTGAGGTCCTTCCTAATCTGCGCCGGTGTTACTTGCAGCTTCTCTCCTAGTTGTTGAGAACTAACCACCTCCGTGCACTCTTCCAACAAAAGAGTGAGGATGCGAACGTATTGGGGTAGCCGAGTAACGACTACCTCGGGCACATCGGTTGGGCCGGAGAACCGCGATTGAAGGTCAGCCGCCATTATCGTATCCGCCCCTTCGCCCCTAAGATACACCATAGGGCAACCCCAACGGATGCTGGAAGTGAACGAATGCCGACTATTGGACGGCGAATCGTCCTAATTTGTGCGGGTGCATCTATAATCTATAATGGGAATTTAGGTTGAGTCAAGAAACTCGTGAGAATTAGTGCTAACCGAAGAGTAGAAACCAAGGAGTTTTGGTACGGGAGGTTGGGTGTGCATATAGGGGTTTGCCGCTTGATGACCCATTTGCCCCAGTCGGGCAGCTTGAAAGCCAAGCGTCAAGTTGTCCGGTCCTTAACCGCACGAATCAGGAACCAGTTTAATGTGGCCGTTGCTGAAGTTGAAGACAATGATCTCTGGCAGAGGCTTACCCTGGGAATCTGTTGTGTCAGCAACAACGCTGCCCACGCCAACGAAATGCTGTCACGGGTGGTGTCCTTTGTCGAAGACTCCAGAGAAGACCTGGTGCTTTTGGACTACGAGACGGAGATAATCTCCGGGGTTTAGTGGGAGGGACCCGTCAACTGCCGGTTGGGGAATGACTTTAGAGTGCTTCGACTTCCAGAAAAGCTTTTGCCTGGGAAGGCTTGACTCGGCAGGGCCGGGTTTGTAGACTGCTGGCAATTGGACGCCTATAATCTGATTCCGTCGCCCAATTGGACGGGAATGGGGAAACACTCGAAGCGTTAAGCTAACAATCAACGCATAATACGTTGAAATGGAGGAAAGTTCGTTGAGCTACGGGGATTCGGAAAGCGTAGAGGCCGGATTGAAGTTTAAGACTCGCGCCGGCCTGGTAGTTGAAACCACCGGCGTCACCCTAAAAGTGGAGGTGCACGATATTCACGTGCACGAAGTAGTGATCGTGGAAGGCGCAGGGGAGGGCAGCAAGTACTTGATTAACTTGGACTATGCGGAGCAGGTTTAGCCTCCGCTATTTTCAAGCAATGCGAGCGTTGATAGCCTTCATTAGGTCCTGAAGGTCGGGAAAAATGTGAGCATTTGGTTCATGACGGTGCTCGGCCACCACCTCCCCGTCGACTATAACGTCAAACTTCCCATGAGGCCCCGGAGTGAGCTTGAAGCTGTTGATATGCTCACCGGCCCGGCTCAACGCTTCCCCTGCCATCCAGGCAGCGCGTAGTGCGTGGCCTCAATCCTGACAGTAAAGAATTTCCAAGTGCATCTTTTTTTCGCCGGCCAAGACCTGCCTCCCTTGGGTGTTTAGGCTTAGAGAATCATATGGCGGACCGGTGGCGGTGTCAATCTGTTGGTCCCAGTTCGGCGAGGAACCGCTCTAGAGCGGTCCAGTAGGTCTGTCCTCCCGCTTCGAATACATCATTATGCCCTGTTTGCGGCAGCGCCTGGAACCGTCTGGGCTCATTGGCTGCTTGGAATAGCTTCTCCCCTTGGGACATGGGCACTACCTCGTCCTGCTCACCGTGGAGGACCAGCACAGGCCGTTGTATCGTCCCGATGCGGGCCAGAGAATTGTACCTGTTGCGGACCAGCCAGCCCGACGGCAGGAGGGGGAAGACGATGCGGGCCATGTCTTGGACCGAGGCGAAGGGGGACACCAGTATCAAGGCCAACGGTGGGGCTGCCGCAGCCAGTTCGACAGCCACCGCGGTCCCCAAGGAATGGCCGAAGTAGATGATTCGGCTGGGGTCGACATCGGAGCGCTCTTGGAGATAGCGCAGGGCAGCGCGGGCGTCGCGGTAAGTGCCCTGCTCGAAAGGTGCGCCCGCGCTCTTGCCGTAGCCCCGGTAGTCAAAGATGAGCTGATTTACGCCCAAGCGATGGTGAAGCAGCAACACCTCGGCGGCTCGATGGCCGATGTTCCCCCCGTTGCCGTGGAAACAGAGCCAGGTGAAATCCGCCGTGCCGGGTACGAACCAACCGTTTAGCTCGATCCCGTCCTCGGTGTTGAAGAACACATCTTCATAAGCAACGCCCAGTTGGGCTGGGGTGCATTCGACCTCGTAGGTTGGGAAGAAGACGAACCGCTTCTCCAAGTATTTCCACAGTAGGTTAGCCAGCATCAAGTTGGTCTATCGGAGACCGAGATAATTAACCGTCTGCCGAGACCGGTCTCTAACTGGATGGATGCGATTTCCACCAGTAACCAAGGGCCTCGGCTTAAGCATCCGGCTCATTTGACGCTTTCGGAGATAAGCTTGCCGGCTCGAGTTTAGGATAGCTCGCCTGCTCCCGTTTTATCGATTCCAGACGCCCCGTTATATCCCGGATTTCCCGCGTGTTTTCCCCACAATGATCACACCATATCTGCTCTCTGGAGGTGAGCATCAGGTTGTCCTTCTTGACGGTGAAGGAGCCAATCTGGCGGTTACACTTTCCACACAACTGGGCTACTGTCACTTCATTGCCGGGCATCTATCTCTCCCTTAGTTTAAGCTTCCTAGTTCGCTGCTCTGGCCAGTTAAGGACAGTGGCGGCCCGGACCTATTCCAGGCTATCGGAAAGAAGTTCCAGCACATCCTTGGACTGCTTTTCTCCGTCCATGCCTTTGGCTTGGATACCCTCGCTCAGCATCTGCAAGCAAAATGGGCAAGAGACACCAACTGTGTCCGCGCCGGTTTCCAGGAAGTGGCCGGTGCGGGCATGGTTGATCCTGGTCCCTTGGCTCTCCTCCACCCACATGTGTCCGCCGCCCGCCCCGCAACAGAATCCCCGTTCCCTGCACCTGGGCGTCATCTCTACAAGAGTCAGTCCCGGTATGGCCTTGGCGATGTTTCGGGGTTGATCGTACACCCCGTTATGACGTCCCAAGAAGCAGGAGTCGTGGTATGCCATGATCGTATTAACATTCTTTACCGGCTTCAGCCGGCCCTGGCGAATCAATTCTTCCACGAACTGGCTATAGTGGAGCACCTCGAAGCTGCCGCCAAATTGAGGGTACTCGTTTCGCATGGTGTTAAAGCAGTGAGGGCAAATGGTTACAACTTTCTTAACTTGATACCGGGTCAAGGTCTCGATATTCTGTTGGGCTAGGACCTGATATAGATACTCGTTCCCCATTCTGCGGGCCGGATCACCGGTGCAGGTCTCTTCATCCCCCAAAATGGCGAAGTCCACCCCGGCTCGTTTGAGAACCTTGGCCATGGACCGGGCCACGCTCTGACTGCGCTGCTCCAAGGCCCCGGTGCAGCCGACCCAGAACAGTATTTCGGCGTCGGGTTTCTCCGCCAAGGTGGGTACGTCCAAACCCTCGGCCCAATCGGTGCGCGAGTAGGTGGTGCCGCGCCACGGGTGTCCGCGTTGCTCCAAGCTGAGCAGCGCGTTCATTGCCCCCTCGGGCGCTCTTGACTCTTCCAGCACCAGGTTGCGCCGCAGGTCCATGATGGTGGGCACGTGTTCCACCACCACGGGGCATTCCTCCATACAGGCCCCGCATGAAACACAGTCCCAGACGGCCTGTTCGGCTATGGCGTCGCCAATGAGTGGTACGGGCTCCACATGCTCGGGGTTGCGGGGGCCCTGGTGGCCGATGGCTACCATGTGGTCTTTCAGGTTTTCTACGATGTGCATGGGCGAGAGAATTTTGCCGGTCCCGTTGGCGGGGCAGACGTCGGTACACCGGCCGCAGACGGCGCAGGCGTAGCCGTCCAGCAGTTGCTTCCAAGTGAAATCCTGGACCCGTCCCGCGCCAAAGCGTTCGGTGTTTTCCAAATCTATCGGCGCCATGGCCCCCCGGGGTTCTAGGGACCGGAAGTATGCGTTAAGAGGCGCGGCCACCATGTGCATGTGTTTGGAGAAAGGTACGTAGACGGCGAAGCTCAGAATGATCCCCAAGTGGACCCACCAAAAGGCGCTGTGGAGATTGTTGGCGGCGCTGGTGCTCAAGCCCAAGGCAGTGAACCAGTCGGCCAGCGCCCGCCCAATGAAAACGTCTGTTTCCGGACCTGCTCCTCCTTGGGCCACGAAGAAGGAGTGGGTCAGCAGGGTGGATACCATCAGCCCGGCGATTAGCGCAACCACAATAACCGAGTCTATGTTCCGGGTGAGGTCAAAGCTAAGCCGGCGGGGCTTGACCGCCCACCGACGGATAACTGCCCAGCCCAGCATCACCAGCAAAACAGCCGCCAAGATGTCTAAGTACCTGCTGTATACTCTAACCCCACTGGTTGTGAGCAGCTTTTCGGGAAACGGCCCCCACACCGAGCCGACGAAAATGAAGATCAAGTAGCTCAAAGAAAAGGACAGGAACCCCCAGAAAATAATGGCGTGACCCAACCCGGCCCAGTCTCTGGCGGGGACCCGTTGTAAAACACGGCGCTGCGCCAGAACAATGACCAAAGCGCCCCTGAGACGTTGCAACGGGTGATCGAACCGGGCTGCGCTCTTACCCTGTCGGATTAGACGTATGACTCTGAAGTAGAAAAGATACCCGGAAAGCACTAGGGTCAGGAGCAACGCTGCATATACTCCTGCCCATATAGGTGCTGCTCCAATATCACCTGGAGGGACCAAAGCTTATTGTCGCCCCTTGTAAAGAGTTTGAAGAATGAACCTCGACGCAGGCTCTATATGAGGAGGAGAGCAACCCATATAGAGCCTGCGAGGCGGTTCGGATAGATTCAGCGGGCAAGGCCGGTAGCCCAGGACTTGAGTTCCGCATCGTCGGCTGCGCTCATTCGGCGCGCCACGGCCGAGATCAGTTGTCCAGTTGCGGTTTCTCCCCAGAACCAGGTGTGCAGGTCTGGTTCGCTGGCCTTGGGGCGTTGCGCCATGCGCGCTTCATAGTAGAAGGCCTTGAGGTCGTCCACGCAGTAGCGCAAGAATTGGGGAATGGCCACGTCTTTAGGCCGTTCTCTCATGTCGGCGTCACGGCCTTGAACGTAAGACTCCAAGAATCTGATAGTGCCTCTAAACCGTCGCTGGGGCACACCGCTAAGACCAACTGCAGTGCGGCCGTGGTGGTCCGCGACCCACCGTTCGTAGAAAACTCTCAGGGCAGTCAGCTCGTCGGCCGGATTGTTGTTGACGCTTCCTGTCGTTGTTTTGACTGCGGATGCTTGGACCAGAGGGTTGGCCCTTGTGTCCACAGCAAAGTCAGCCAGAACCGGACCGGAAGAGTGTTTCAAGAGGCCCAACGCAGCGGCGATGACCCGGTGCTGATACTCCGGGTTCTCGGGTTCGCCCAATGTATATCCGAAGGGAAAGGGCACGTATAGGGCTCGAGGCGGCCGGACCTTTTCGGCATGTTCCCGTACCAGGGCGATAGCCACCGTGGTGAGACCGGCTTGCTCAAAAACGTGGCTTAACACGCCGACGGCGTGGGTGCAAGCGGGTCAAATGGGAACCAGGAATACCAGGTCCACTCCCTCTTGCTTAAGGCGTTCGGCCACCTGGGGCCCGGTGTTCTCTATGACAGGTCGCAGGTCCCGGAGCCCGCCCATGAAAGAGTAGTAGTTTTGTGAGACTTCGCCAATAATGCCCCTTGCCGCCAACTCCCGGGCCCGGTCGATGGGGAAAGCGATATTTATGTCCCTGTAGAAGGCGGTGTGGTCGAAACCTATGCTTGTGTGGCTTTGAAGAATTTCGGCACTGGAGGCGAAACTGGGGATAACCCGGTAAGATATATCCCCACTCTCGTGATCCCTAACGAAGGGTTTGTCGCCTCGGAGGTGGAGGCCGGCGGTACTCACCAGAGCCATTTTGCTTTGGGAAAGCTCCTTGTCAAGAGGGGCCCAAGGAGTGGAGTCAAATTCCATGCAAGGAAAAAACTGGAGATATTTGCGCTCCACTTCACTTAAGGTTTCCAGGTTTGGCATCGGCGTCTCCTCGGCCGTGAAACATTCATCAATTAAATCAGTTCCGTGGCGGCTGGGAAATTTCCTACCAAGCTTATACTTGCGCCTTTCGACGCGTCAAGCCGCCGCTTTAACCGAGCCAGGACGATTGCAAAGTGCCCGCTAAAGACCAAATCCGTTCGTGGTGAGCCTGTCTCCGCTATACTGATGACTCTTGCGGCCCCATAAAGTCTCGAACAACCCGGTTTCGTAACTGGACCGATGGCACCGCAGTCTTGACCGTTCCCTCAAGCTCCCGTAAAATACCACTACATCCCACACATGGTGTGGGAAACAATATGGGAATAAAAGGAGCATGGGCAAGCTTACCGCACTTTCCGCAAAGACCCTTAGCAAACCCGGCAGGCACGGCGACGGCGACGGCCTCTACCTCTACGTCTCCCCTTCCGGGAGCAAATCGTGGGTCCAGAGAATTGTAATCTATGGACGGCGCCGGGACATAGGGCTGGGGCCCTATCCCGCGGTCAGCCTTGCCAGGGCCCGGGAGATCGCCCGCGACAATCGCACCGCCGTTGCTCAGGGCCGGGACCCGGTCGCCGAGAAACGGGAGGCGCGGCAGGCAGGCCTCAGGCGTGCCCCGTCCATCCCCACCTTCGCCGAGGCCGCGGCCCGGGTGATCGAGCTGCGCCGCCCCACCTGGAGCAACGCCAGACACGCCGCCCAGTGGGAGAACACCCTGGCCGCCTACGCCCATCCTGTGATCGGGAACAAGACGGTCGACTCCATCACCCCGGCCGACGCCATGGCGGTGCTGACTCCCATCTGGACCAGCAAGCCGGAGACCGCCAGCCGGGTCAGACAGCGAATGGAGACGGTCATGGACTGGGCGATTACTCACGGTTACAGGCTGGACAATCCGGCGGGGCGTTCCCTGCTCAAAGTGTTGCCTCCGGTCAAACGCCTGAAGGAACACCGCCAGGCCCTGCCCTATGCCCAGGTGCCGGACGCGGTGGCGCAGATCAGGGAGTGCACCGCCGACATTCCGACCAAGCTGGCTTTTGAGTTCCTGGTACTGACCGCCGGCCGCTCCGTGGAGGTGCGGGCGGCGGAGTGGAGCGAGATCGATTGGGAGGCAGCCGCATGGGAGGTTCCCGCCGCCCGGATGAAGGCCAGGCGTCCCCACAGGGTGCCGCTGCCCGGGAGGGCCATGGAGATACTGAAGGAGGCGTCACGCTTCGGCGACGGTCAGGGCCTGGTCTTCCCCTCCGCCCGCAGCGGCAACGCGGCGTCCCCCACGACGTTCATCGCGCTGCTCCGGCGGCTGGGCATTCTCGCCGTGCCCCACGGATTCCGCTCCAGCTTTCGGGACTGGGTGATCGAGCAGACGTCTGCGCCGTGGGCGGTGGCCGAGGCCGCCCTAGCTCACAACGTGGGCAATTCCACGGAAGCGGCTTACATGCGGTCGGACCTATTCGAGCAGCGCCGGGCGCTGATGGACCGGTGGGCTGAATATGTTACCGGCGGTGCCGATAAGGAGTTGAGCAATGGCTAAACCGAAGAGACAGAAGCAGGGAAGAACAACGGAGGATCCGGTCCTGGATAGGGTCCTCGACGACGTATTGAACAACAAAGTTCCGGTTATCCCGGAATATGCTGATTTACCGCGCCGGTGGAGGGAGGCTCCTTCAGAAGCGTCCGGCTCAAAGCATCCATGGGAGCGCAGCAAGGAGGATTTGGAGGCTATCTACTTTCTTCTGGCTCCAATCCTGCCGGAGGCCAGGGAAGGGCTGCGTAGACTTTACCTCGAATTGTCAATGAATGGCGAACCCATACCTGATCTCTTGCAGTGGTGGAACCGCGCCCTACGTGTCTTGGGCGACCCTCCCCCAAGGCGCGGCGCGCCGCGTAAGATAGACCGAGACATCAAGGTTGGGACGATGTTCAAGCTTCTGGGGACTCGCGGATACACCCGTGAAGACGCCATGGATCGCATCGCAGGTGTGAAGCGGGTTTCTGACGAAAATATCCGGACCATCATCAAGAACTATAGAATATCTATCAGATCCTGATAAAAGTTCGGCCTATTTTTCACCCTGACAGCCCCCAACCCAGGCTGTACCCTCAACTTAGCTGAAGTTTTGGGGGTATGGTCATGGATACCGCAACCAACGATCGTCTCTTGCGCCTGAGCGCGGTGCGAAGCCGAACCGCGCTGGGACGTTCCACCATTTATCGCCTGATGCGCAATGGAGATTTCCCTGAGCCATTGAAAATCGGTGCCCGCGCCGTCCGATGGCGGGAGTCCGAGATCGAGGAGTGGCTGGCAGCCCGACCCAGGGCTACTGGTGACACCCCAGCCTGACAAGGCGGGCTGCGCGATGGCATTTGCCCGGCAGGGGCTTTGCCCCCCACCCGTTTCGGGAAGCAATCACTTGGCGAATCCATATATTGGGAACGGCGGCGAAATAATTATATCATTAGATGGGAAAATCCCTAATTGCATCGAAGGAAAGGGCGAAGCTAAGTGGCGCAAAGGTGGTCCACTTTTCAGTCGTGAGATTTCGTCGGCAATCACTTTTTTATCACTTTGGAAACATCGAATAGACAGAGAACATGTTTGAAGCTAAAACAGCGCCACCCAAGGTCGTACAACGACGCTATGGTATTACCGCATCTGACCGGCCTTACGTCTTGACTATTTATGAAGATGGACGGCGGGAAAGCCGCCTTTTGAAGATGCCGCAGCTATCGGAGCTCCTGGGCGAGTCCATTCCTGAACGCGATCAATTGCTGGTCTTGGCAGGCTACGTGCGGGGGCTAATGGCTGGCAAGACCAAGGGCTTGAAAGAGCGGAATCGCCTGCTCGGAGAGCTTGTCCGTGAGGGCGTGCGCTTTAGGAGGCTCCAGTTAGTGCTGGATTGGAGTCCGGCGCACCTGCGCCGGGTGTTGCTGCACGACTGCGGCCTGAATTGGGCCAGGATAAAAGAAATTGAGCGACGCTACGCGGAAAGGGAGCGGGCAAGGAGTAGATATGGCATTCCGTTTGCATATAGAGGAAGGGTTCCTCTGGTACGATAAGGGCATACCCTAAAAGCAAACGAAACCGCTAGTACCCAGTCAACTTGGTTTTAGCAATTGTTTAAGAAATAGATCAATTGGGTTATCCTGCCTGGTGGGAAGTGTTGATGGTGGAGGTAGCAGTGATGGTCAGGGACAAGTATGGGGTGCGATTGGCGTCGGAACAACGGGAAGAACTCCAGAGTCTGATTCGGGTTGGGAGAAGCTCGGCACGAGTGACCGCGAGGGCGCGGATTCTGCTCAAGAGCGACGATGGTTGGACGGCTCCCCGGGTGGCCGAAGCCCTAGACGTGGCGCTGGGCACGGTGTACCGGGTCAAGCAGCGCTTTGCCGGGGAGGGGTTGGATGGGGCGCTGTGGGACCGTCCCCAAGCCAACCGGCGCCGGAAGTTGGACGACCGGGGCGAGGCGCACCTCATCGCGCTGGCCTGCAGCCCGCCGCCGGAAGGGCATGACCACTGGACCCTGCGCCTGCTGGCTGGCCACGTGGTGGAGTTGGGGTTGGCGCCCTCCATGTCCCATGAGGGGGTCCGCAAGCGTCTCAAAAAAACGCTCTCAAGCCGTGGCAAAAGAAGGAGTGGTGCATCCCCGCGGTGAGCGCGGAGTTCGTGGCCAAGATGGAGGACCTGCTGGACCTCTACGCCGAACCCTATGACCCGGAACGGCCAGTGGTCTGTTTTGACGAGACCTCGACCCAGTTGTTGGCCGAGACCCGGCCCCCGCTGCCACCCCGGCCGGGACGGCCGCTGCGGCAGGACTACGAGTACCGGAGGGAGGGTACCCGGAACCTGTTCTTGGCCTGTGAGCCCTTGGCGGGTTGGCGGCAGGTGGCAGTGACCGAGCGGCGCACGATGCAGGACTTCTCCCGCCAGATGCGCTGGCTGGTGGATGAAGCCTACCCGGAGGTCGAGGTGGTACGGGTAGTCCTGGACAATCTGAACACCCACCGTCCGGCGTCGCTGTACGAGACTTTCCCGGCTGCCGAAGCCCGGAGGATCGCCAGGCGGCTGGAGTTCCATTACACCCCCAAGCATGGCAGTTGGTTGAACATGGCGGAAATCGAGTTCAGTGTACTGTCCCGTTCCTGCCTCAGGCAGCGGCTCTCCGGCGAGGAGGCCCTCCGCCGGGAAGTCCAAGCTCTGGTCACGGAGCGAAACGCCGCCCAGGCCACCATCAACTGGCGGTTCAACACCCGGGACGCCCGAACCAAACTTCACCGCCTTTACCCTTCCGATTTCACGGTTGACTGAGTACTAGTTGCGTTGGCAGCCGCAATGGCAATCCACCTCATCCTCCTCATCATCCGCTGCGCACTCGTGGTCGAAGATGTCCCCACCAGACGTGCGGGCCAGCATATATGTGTACAAGATGTCATCGTGCTGCTCGCCCACAGACATCGCGGCTTCGTGCACCGCCTCAAGGCAAGAGTCGCAAACATCCCCTTTCGTCGTTACCGTCCCGAATGACTCCTCCCACGGCAAGATTCCAACCCGGCAACCGCAATTGCAATCCACTTCCTCATCATCATCCTCCTCGCAGAAGTGGTCGGAGATTCTGGCCCCGAACTTGAGGGCGAGCATATGTACGTACTCGGCGTTTTCGTAGTCCTCCCCCGCCACCTTTGCGGATGCCACCACAGCGTCGATGCACGACTCGCAAACAAACCCTTCTTCAGTTGCCATGCTGAACCGTCCTCCTGCTCCAGCTTCCGGTTCGCCTGCGGGTAACCGTCCATTCCCGGTAGGGCCAGGGTATCACCACCCAGGAAGCTGCGTTCCGGCGGCGTGGCCCGCAACGGCCTCTGGGCGGAGATGGCTCTGGCGGCGTACAATTTCGTCCGAATAGCCAAGCTCATACCCCCCGCCATCATCTCCGGGGCGGTCCCTGCCTGTTGCGGATGCAATGCCCTAACCGGAGGCGCCAGCGGCCCGATCTGGGGCGACCCAGCGCGCCGCTTACTCCGAATCGGCGTCCAACAGCACCTCAATGCCGACACCGGCCCGCTCCCTATATCCCAAACTCGCATGCTTCATCAGACTGCTAGTGCCTCGCGCCCACCATCTCCCCCTCGGTCTCTGCTTCGATGCCAAGCGCCCACTTGAACAGTGACGCGGAAGCGGGCTTGGGTCTCCGGCCACGGCTCGCTCGCTCCTCGGCCATGAACTGCGACTAGAAGAGTACCCTATGCCGTTGACCGTGCGCCTGAAACGCAAATAGGCCTTCACACATCGGAGGCCGCTACAACTTCCAACACCAGTTTGAGGTGTAGATGGGGCTACTGCCAATTTCGCGGGCTGTTAGCTGGTTCCACATATTCCGACCGTCTGAGCCGATCTTAGCATCTTGATGCAGCCGGTTATAGACGTCCGAAGTTATCTGAGTTGCCGGTCCTGACCGAGCCGAGAGCTTGGCGGCGTAGTTTGCAGCCCGGCCCACCCAGGCCAGGTCATTCGCTCCCCGGACTCCTGTGCGGGCTACATAAAGCTGGCTTATGTCTACCCCCACATGGTGGCGTACTCCGTACCCCCTCCTCGGATATTGGTCTTGTAAAGCCGGGTTGATGATTTTCGAGACCGCGTAGTTGATCTTGAGAGCGGTTCTAGCAGCGGCAGTGTTCTTACTATCCCCAATGAAGACCGCCATGATTCGATCTCCGTCGTATCCGGTAATGGACGCTCCTTCCGCTCGGACTATCCTCGCCGCACATGCTAAGAGGGACTTGTAGACTTCGGCAGCAAAAACGGGCTTCCACTCGTTAACCAAGTCGGTCGAGTCGTCGAGGTCCGCGTAGAGGACCGTTCCATCAATGATAACAGCGTCGTTCCCAAGGCCCAGGTCTTCCGGTTCAGGTACGACCCGCCCAGACCGTGTGGTCCATTGTTCACGGAGGATTTGCCGTACTTGCGAGTTGAGGTCGTCTCCCAATGACATTTTCGGTCTCCTCCAAGATTGGCCCCATTGAAAGCGGCCGCGTGTTATGCTGATAAGGAGAAGGGTGGGATTCGCCACACTCAGGCCGCGAGTCGGACGCCGACCGCAATCAGGACTTTATTCCACGATAGCTCACCATCTGCAGAGGTGGCAGCCACCGCTGTCGACTGGTTCAGCATACATACCGGTGCATCAGAAACTACTCCAAGCCAGCAGCGTGAACCCGAATACAGCCGTCGGCAGGCTCAACCATATGGCCCAGCGAACACGCCTCATCTTGATGCTGGCTACTTTTGAGACCCAATAAATCTGATCGAGCAGCTGTCGCTCAATCAGGTCGTCGGTCATGTCTTTAGCTGCGGCCTCGAACGACGAGTAGTCCATGGCCGCAATGTCCTCGAAGAAAATGAACGACCTTCCGGTCTTCGGATTCCGGGGCATATAGACTGCTGCAGCCATCCCGATTGCTCCGGCCACGGAAAGAACATAGGCCACAAACACCATGATGAGAGCGATCTTCTCACCGTCGGAGGGGCCGCTGCCAACGATAGGAACCAACTTGTCGATTCTCCTGTCAAGCAACTGTCTTGAAAGTCAATAGGAATGGGTGAGGGACTTCGCGGCCGGGTGGTTCCAGGACGAGCCGTACTTGAGCATGGAGTTGAGGATTATCAGCAGCTTGCGCATGCAGGCGGTCAGAGCCAGCTTTTTCGGCTTGCCGGCAGACAACAGGCGCTGGTAGAAGTCCCTGATGACCGGGTTGAAGCGACTGGCTACCAACGCCCCCATATAGAGGGCTGTGCGGACCCTGGCCCGTCCACCCCAGACGGTGCGTTTGCCCCGCAGGGTACCACTGTCCCGGTTGAAGGGAGCCACGCCCACTAGGGCAGCGATCTGTCGGCGGTTGAGAGTGCCCAGTTCGGGCAGGTATGCCAGAAGGGTAAGAGAGATCTGGTCTCCGATGCCGGGTACGCTGCGCAGCAGGTCGTCCTTCTCCCGCCATACAGGACTCTGGCGGAGGGTCTGGCGCAAGCCCTGGTCCAGGTCGTCCAGCTGTTGCTTGAGCCAGGCGATGTGGGCCTCAATGCTGGGCCGGACGGCCATAGTAGCACTGGAGAGTCGGTTCCTCTCCGCTACCAGCATGGTCATCACCTGTTGTCTGCGGGCCACCAGCGAGCTGAGGACCTGGGTCTCGGCGTCCCGGAGAGGACGCCGGGGAGGACGGACGGCCTCGGCGAAGTGAGCCAGGACCGCCGCGTCCAGGGAATCGGTCTTGGCCAGCCGCCCAGTGGCCCTGGCAAAGTCCCGCACCTGGCGAGGGTTGACTACCACCACCGGGAGGGAGGCAGCTGCCAGGGCTGCCACCAAGGGCAGTTCCAGCCCACCCGTAGCCTCCAGCACCAAGGCTGCGGGATTGAGTTGCTGCATCTGGGCCACCAGTGCCGCGATCCCGGCCTGGTCGTTGCAGACCTCACGTCTGTCTCCCCCAGGACGGATGGCCACATCCACCCGGGCCTTGGCCACATCGACCCCTACGTAGATACCGTGTTGCTCCATGAGAACCTCCCTGCGAACCGTCGGCCCGTCCTTGCGAGATGCGGGCTTGGTTGACCCAGGCAACTGTGCGGGCTCTGTTCTGAAAAGGGTGCGGCGACCCAAGCTTGACAACGGTCTTCTATGACCCAGGGCGGGCCGGTCTGCCGCACCCCGCACACCTAAGAAAGAAAACTATCCACCTCCAAGCTAAGATACAAGGGCGGCGTGATGTTGGGCCATTGGGGCGGAGCAAAAGTGTACCACCTCCGGTTGTTGACGTTCAGCAGAAATGTCCTGGCCAACTGTCCAGCATAAATGTCCGTGGCAGTTGTTGAGGAGGAACGTGACACAGACAGGTGTGTAGTAGACAGGTCAGGAGGAGGACGGTTTCTGGTGCGACCTACCCGTCGTCCGTATCGTCCGGAGCTTGAGAGGCGGCGGTTTCCCTGCTGTGCTTGAGGCGGTAGCTCTCACCGTTCATCTCCAGGATGTGGACCTGGTGGGTGAGACGGTCCAGCAACGCGCCGGTGAGGCGCTCCGATCCGAACACCTCGGTCCACTCGTCGAAGGGGAGGTTGGTGGTCACCAGGATGGAGCCCCGCTGGTAGCGCTGGCTGAAGACCTCAAAGAGCAGTTCGGCCCCGGTGCGGGACAATGGCACGAAGCCCAGCTCGTCGATAATCAGCAGCTTGAGCCGGGACAGTTGTCTCTGCAGGTTGAGCAGCCGTCTCTCATCCCTGGCCTCCATCATTTCGTGGACCAGGCCGGCGGCGGTGGTGAACCCCACCGGCATTCCCCGCTGGCAGGCGGCCAGGCCCAGGGCCATGTGGGTCTTGCCGGCGCCGCTGTTGCCGACGGCGATGACGTTCTCCCGGCGTTGGATGTATTCACACCGAGCCAGTTGCATCACCAGTTGCTTGTTCACCGAGGGGATGGCCGGGAAGTCGAAGGTGTCCAGGCTCTTTACTGCCGGGAAGCGGGCCGCCCGGACCCGCCGCTCCACCATGCGCTGCTTCCGGTCTATGAGCTCAAGTTCGGCCAGGCGCAGCAGGTACTCCGGGTGGTCCACGCCCTCGGCGGCGCACTGGGCCGCCATCTTCCCATATTCCCGCAGGAAGCTGGGCAGCTTCAGTTCCTTCAGATGGTGTTCCAGAAGCAGCGTGGAACGGTTGCTCATGCCGCCCTCCCCGACAGCAACGTCATGTAGTCCCCGGCGGAGGTGGCGCTGACCCGCACCCGGGGCAGATAGGGGTACAGCTCCAGGTCCAGCCGGGGCGGCCTGCCCTCCAGCCGGCACAGCACCAGGTGCTTCACCGCGTCGAAGCTCAGTGCCCCCAGCCGGAGGGCGTCCCGGACCGCGGCTAGCACCTCCTGGTGGGAGAAGTGCTCCAGCAACCTGAGAACCTGAACGAACTCCCGCTTGCCCCTTGGTCCCATGCGGGACTCCAGCAGGCGGCGCAGCGTGTTCATCTCCTCGGGCAGGTCCCATCCCTGCAGGGGCGCGGCTTGGTCCGGAGCCGCCGTCTTCCGCTCCAGCAGGGGCAGGTAGTGGATGGGGTCGTAGACGAAGTCGTCCCGCTGGTAGGAGCGCGGATGCCGGGCGATGACCTCAGACCCGCAGCTGATCACCACCTGGTCCACGCAGCCCCTCACCAGCACCTCCCGGTGTCCGTAGGCCACCGGCACCGAGTAGTCGTTGGTGCGGTACCGGACCAGGGACAACGAGCTCACCCGGCCAGCCTGCTTTTCGCAGGCGTCGTAGGCCACCGCGGGCAACGGCATCAAGCCATCCAGGTCCCGCTCCATCCGCTGACCGGTGCTCTCCGAATGCCCCCGCAGCCTGGCATCCATCCGCTCCGGGCAATGCTGTTCCAGGTGAACATTCAGGGCATCGAAGCGGTCAAAGGACGGCACCGGCACCAGGAAGTTGCGCCGTATGTAGCCCACCATCCCCTCCACCTTTCCCTTGTCATTGCCCTTGCCGGGACGGCCGAACCGGTCCTCGAAGAGGTGGTGGGACTGGAGTTCGGTGAATACCCTGGTGCGCTTGCGCCGGCCATACCCCAGGATCTTCGCCGCTGCCAGCCTGGTATTGTCGTAGAGGATGCTCCGGGGGACCCCGCCCAGGAAGGCGAAGGCCGAGACATGTCCATCCAGGAATGCCTCGGTGGTCTCCGCCGGGTAAGCCTTCACCAAGCAGCCGTCGCTGTGAGGCAGGTCCAGCACGAAGCAGTGGGCTTTCTGCTCCACGCCGCCGATCACCACCAGGGCCTCGCCGAAGTCGCACTGGGCCTGGCCCGGCGGATGGGACAACGGCACGAACATCTCCCGCGATTGGCGGCGGCGCTCTCTGACCTAGTCCTTGACGATGGTGTATCCACCGTCGAAGCCGTACTCGTCCCTGAGACGCTCGAAAATGCCTTTGGCCGTGTGGCGCTGCTTCCTGGGAAGCCTGAGGTCCTCTTCGAGGATCCGGTCTATGACGCCGGTAAATAGCTCCTCCTGAGCTTGTCGAAGGGTTGGGGCGCCGGGGCGTAGTCTGCCTCCGGTAGCCCGGAGGGACGGAGTAGGCCAGCATCTTCCGTACAGTGTCCCGGTGCAGCCCGAACACCCGGGAGGCCTCCCGGATGCTCATCCCCTCCACCATCACCGCCCTGCGGACCCGCAGATACGATTCCACTTGGTACATCCCTGGCGCCATCCATGGGGTCTAGAATGCCCCTATGGATGGCGGCGGGCGGTACACTTTTCAACCGCCGAATGTCAGTCGGTCAATCCGCCTGCGTGGTCCAATTTACCTCCGCCGATTACAGCCCGGCGCATCCTGCGGGACACCCGCCGGGAGTCGTGGCAGTTCATCATGGTGCGGTAGTTCACCCCCAGGGTCTCGGCAGCAGCCACCCGGCCCCTGCTCTCCACCAGGGCGTCCATCAGGTCCAATAGGGACTGGTCCGATAGGGGGGGATCGGCCTCGTCCGACACCCGCTCGTCATCACTCAATTCTAGACCTCCATGACCTCAAAGTACAATTCCTGGACTACAACAACTGCAAACCCGTTGACACCGAGCCGCGAAACATTCACTCGCAGCTTCGCCTTCCCGGACCCTGCCTCCGTACCCGATTCACGTTCATAATCACCCCAGATTGTATTCTACAATGCAGTTCATTTCTCCTTACAGGGCTGCCACTGGCAAACCCGCCTCCGGGCGATTGTAGTCTGACGTTTCAGGATCCGTCGGCCCGACGCCCGCTCCCTCCCGAGGGGGGGCTTTCGAGGGGTCTTTTCTCAAGCCCTTGGCGGCATACACTGGAGAAGGCCTTTCGGCCCTTGCGCGCTGCCGTCGGCATTCGGCATAATGTATCAGAACTCATGAGCTATTATGTTGCACACAGCAACAGCTGTGCAGGGGAGGAGACCCTATGAAACGGAACGGAACCCACACCAACCTTCGAAACCTTCGCGCGGCCGTTAGCCGAATTTTGCTAACGGTGTTGCCAGCAGCTATGGCCACCTCAGCCTCCCTGGGTTTGTCGATGATCCCTTCTGGGGTGAGTTTCGTCTTGGTCATTGCTGCCCACTTCGTCCAAATTACTAGCACTGCTGCTAGACCTGTTTTCGGGGGCAGGTCATTGGCCACGCAACTCTAGAAAGGGAGGGCCCGATTTGTTCACCGCTTAGCCGGAAATTGTTGTCGCAGATATACACAACTTTGAGAGGGGTTCCTGAGGAGAGCCGCTTGACCACATATAACTTTTCGGAGATATCGGTGTAAACGGCGGAGGTAAATTGGACCACGACGGCGGATAGATCGCTGACATTCGGCTGTCGATGACCAGCAAAAGCGTCCTGACTAACTGGCCGGCAGAAATGTCACATTCATCCCATGGAGAATGTGACTTTGACCCCGAAAGAACAGACCAGACTTCAGGTTCTGAACAGCTTCCTCACCGAGCACATTGCCCTGGATCAGGCGGCTGAACTGATGGGAGTCAGCCCGCGCCACACTAGGCGCATCCTGTCTGCCCATCAAGAGAGAGGCGCGGCTGCCCTCGCCCATGGTCACCGCGGCCGTAGACCAGCCAACACCACACCCGATGCCGTGCTGGCCGATGTGGTCTACTTGGCTCGCACCAGGTACGAAGGCGCCAACCACTCGCATCTCAGTGGGTTGCTTGCCGAACGCGAGGGCATCGTCATCGGCAGGACCACCCTGCGGCGCATCCTGGTCAACGCCGGACTGCAAAGTCCGCGGCGAAGGCGCCCATCGAAGCGCCGGGTGCGCCGGCAGCGGATACCTCGGGAGGGTATGCTGGTCCAGTTGGACGGTAGCCATCACCGGTGGCTGGGCGATGACGGTCCCCAGTTAACCCTCCTGATCGCGGTGGACGATGCCACCGGCGGCGTGGTCAACGCCCTGTTCTGCGATCATGAGGATACCAGCAGCTACTTCCGGCTGATGCAGGGCCTGCTGCAGCGCTTCGGCATACCCCTTGCCCTGTACACCGACCGCCGCCCGGTCTTCAAGCACCAGTCGGAATATCAGCCCGCCGGCACGCCCACCCAGTTCGGACGGGCCATGGAGGAGCTGGGGATACAACTGATTTTCGCCCTGTCCCCACAAGCGAAGGGGCGGGTGGAGCGGACGGCCGGAACCTTCCAGGACCGGCTTCACTGAACTCCGGCTTGCAGGAGCAACCACCATGGCGCAGGCCAGGGCCGTGTTGCAGCAGTTCCCGCTCCGGTTCAACCGGTGTTTCCGGGTTCCGCCCCGGTGCCCTGATACCGCATTCCGCACCCTGAGTCCGGAGCTGTGCTTGGAGCAAGTCCTGTGCTTCAAGCACCGCAGACGAGTGGCAAGGGACAACACCGTCAAGTTCCAGAGGCACACCCTGCAGCTGCTGCCCGGTCCGAAGCGCCGCAGCTATGCCGGGGCGGTCGTGGTGGTACTGGAAGGACTGGCCGGCCGGCTGTCGGTACAGCATGAAGGGCGCATCATTGCTGCCCAGGAAGCGCCGCTCAGTCCGGGGTTTCTCCGCAGCGCCAACGGCACTTCCCCAAGTGCTCCTATCCCGACATCCGACTCAGAGGGCTTAGCTGAATCCTCGGCGGCGACTGTCGACCCCCTGAGCACGTTGCCGGATGAAGAAGATAACCACCGCGCTGCAATCGACAATGAGTCCGTAGCCGAGTTGTACGTAGACCGATCACCACGAAAGCCGGCATTTCTGCGGAAAGCGAGATGGAAGGCGGCGCAGCAGGCCAAGCTCAAGGGGATGTCCATTCGAGGGATGGCAAGGGAGTTGGGAATTCACAGGAACACGGTGAGAAAATACATCGATGCCGAGAGCCCGCCGGCACGGCGGGCCCCGGTCGCATCCACAGCGGCCCCATCTGATACCATCGCAGACCAAACGGGTGACATTTCTGCTGAACACTTGGACGGACATTTATCCTGAACAGCGACCGCCGAATGTCAGTCGGTCAATCCGCCCACATGGCCCACTTTATCTCCGCCGATTACACGCTTCAAGCCAGCGGATTTCCATCAGCAGCCCCCGCTTTTCTCCAACCTTGATCAGGCAACCGGGCGTGTCGATGGGGCGGCGGCCAAAGTGAGTCTGCGCCCCGCCAACCGTTGTGAACCGCTCTCCGCAGTGAAAACACACCCATCCGTCCGGCGGCATCCTGCAGGTCCCTGGGGCATTTGCTCAATCCTTGCGTGTCCAAATTACCCTGCGGGCGGGCCGCGGCGGAAATAATTGTATATTATTATGGGGGGAAACCCCAACTATCGTAAATGAAAAAGCGGTAAACTGGTTCTGAAACTGGTTCTATCTCAGCTTTGAAATGCCAGAAAACAGGGGTCTAAAACCACTTTTCGACCAATACCCGACCGGCGTAAATAAACGCCGGAAAATCTCAATCTGATCCCTGTCTTTTACGGCCCCGCCGGAGTATGCCTTTACTCATCGGTTTAACCGGACCTCTCAGTAGACCTTTCCGCCGCTGGAGCCACCGGTCGTACCGCAGGACTGCCGTCAAGAACCGGCCGGACCCCATCGGCCAAGCGATGTAAAAACCGATTCCGGGGATCAACATGAAGAACGGGGACAGCGCCAGCCCTAGCCCCACCGTGCCGCTTATACTCCCCACGGCCAACACCGTGACGGTCCGCTTGACCCGCGCCTTAGTACTACAGCCGCAGATATTGACTGAGGCGTTACCGGCCGCTTTTGTAGTGGCTGTGTCGAGCCCTGGCCTGATGGCGCCGCCGCCGAGACCACGCCAGCACCGATTTGTTCGAGGAATGGGCCGCCGGATCAACCAGTACAGCAGCCGGCGCGGTCCCGTTTGATTGTAGTGTCCGGCATATCTGGGGTCAGGCGTGGCAAACACCAAAAGCAAACAGAACCGCCGGCGCACCTCGGGAACCCTCAACGGTATCAGAGCTTCATCCCATTCCTGCTCCCCCCCTTTTACCGCCGAAGCATTCGTTCGCCCGTCGCCTGACTACCGCCAAGTGGGCATGGGCCAGTATCGCCAGGGTACGGAACCGCCCGTCATGCTGGATGGGGGTTCCGTTTGCTTATAGGGCATCGCTCAGGGGTATCGCATTTGGATTTTTCGGGCAGGATTGAACCATATTTATAACCCTCAATTGCTTCCGTCCAGGGCAATCGCTGCGGTTTTGCAGAGGAAAACTAGGGATTTGGAGGCCAATCCTCTTGCTTCATCGCTTGGTAACACCCCAAATTTTTCAAATGCGATAGCCCTGGGGTATCGCTCGACTCTCCCGAACTGACAAGCCGGATTTACCGGGCCTCGTAACCTAAAAGCAAACGGAACCCGCGTAGGCGTGCGCGGTCTGTATGCAAGGGTGAAGATGAGGAGGCGCAGTTCCTGGGTCCGTCCTACGAGAGCCCGGAGACGCCTCCCTGGAACGGCTCCTGGACAAGTAAGTGAATAAGAGAGTTACGGCTAGGCGGGCAGGTCTCCTCAGGCTCATAACAGCGCCTCCAACTCGAAGATAGCGCTGCATACCGTCCCCTTTGGACCACCTAACTGGGCAAAATCGAGAACCTTCATACGAAAGACCCAATAGCAACGGAAAACTGCGCTACTCGTGGGCGGTCGATCTGGGTACCAGCAAGTAAAATCACAGGGACAGATAATTGGCTCTGCCGGATCTGTCGCATATGAATGGTTCGACCCCTCTGAGACAGGCCTGACTTGACGGTAGGCAGTACCGTTTTTGAGATGTGGCTGGAACTGTGACCCTACTGAGGCAATTGCGTCTTAGATTTATCAACTGCTCTGAACTCTGCTTGCCACTTGCCATCGGTCCCCTAGACCAATGGCTCAGGGTACTAACATTCTGGCTGAACCAGAATTCGGGAGCCAGGCCACCTCGTCACCAATCTACGGATCCGTTACGTGGTGTCCGCGTCATTTTGCTCGATACGTATTACAGCGATGGGTTTGTGGCCTTGGGGAGGATCTCCAGGATTGCCAAGCACAACTTGAACCCATCCGTCGATGACGTTCATTGGACTATCAACTTGTGGTAGATGGAATGGCGAGTGCAGTTGGGACCACTTGCTTTGATCTCCCAGAACATTTTCCAGTGCAGCCATTTGTGCCGGCAGATACTGGGGGGCATCCGGCTGCTGGCCCTGATCTCGCATCACCGCCAGTTCTTCGGAAAGGATTGACCTCAATCCGGTCAACAGCTCGGTGGTGAGTACACATTGTTGACCGCGTTTAGTCAACATCAAGAAAGCGCCTTTTCCATCATCAAATCGGTCTACGTGTTCGTATGCATTAAGTAGCCTGTTCGCCCGCTCCAATTCCATTGCAAGCGGTTGGTAGATTGGAGGCGCGATTCTGGTCCCGATGCGAGTGAAATCGGCTGCAAAAGCCCTCTGAACTTCTAAGGCGAGAGGAAGGCGGAGCCTGGCTTCACGTTGATATCCACGTTGGCTCAACCAGGATCCGAACTCGCGGTAGACGACGGTTTCTGCGCTCTTGAGATTCCACACGATAGAATAATGATTATCTTGGTGTACGAACAGATCTGTTATCGTTGCATCTCTGTGATTGGCCCGATCTTGGAACGGTATAAAAGTGCCGCCAATAAGCACAACGTTTCGATCAAAATTTTCCGGTCTGCATTCCAAATCACACTGAGGGCTAATCAACATCATGACGTCCGGATTAGGCAGTGAATCTTGGGTGTCCGGATCCGCGCTTTCTTCGCGTAGGAAAATATCACCTAACCCCAATGGACCAACGATTGAAACTGGAATATCCTCCTGTCCCGCCAAGGGGTGACCGTTTACTCGATCAACGCTCGTATCATATAAGGCATTCCTGTAGAGCTCGTTCAATCTCTCCGAAGGAGGCTCAAGACTCGGCACAGTCCCATACCACGCCGTTGCGTCGAGATCCGCGCGCACATCTTTCAAAGGCTCGGTCAATAGCAACTGTCCCAAGTAGGTACTGAACAACCAAAGCAAATAGTCGCCTAGCGGTTGGCTATCGTCGCGGAGACTCAAACTTTGAACAAACGCGTAGTCCGCCAACGTCAATTCACTTATGTGATCCAGAAATTTCGTGGACAGCTTTGCAAAGTTACTGTGCAAACTATCCATAAGCGATTGTAATTTGCGACCTGTAGTCAGAGATGACTCAAACAAGTGCATATACGTTGGAAAATGTACTGGATTGGTTAAAATCCTTTTATTGACGGCGTAAAACATCCCTTTGATTATTCGGGATCGCCGACAAAAATCGTTAGTGACGTCATCAGGCAAAACGCTTGAAGAGATCAACACGATTAGAGGTTTATCCACATCGGTCGACTCACACGAGGACAAAATCCGAGTTGCTTTATCGACTGCCGCTTGAACCGCCTGTTGTTGATCAGAACGACCCAAACGCCAATCCATAAAAACCAGTTGCGGCTGCTGTACCGCTATTTCATCTGGTTCGCAATCAGATCCGAATACCTGCGGCTCCATCCCAACACGTTCGGTTATCAAAGCAGTTAATTCGTCGATTTGCCTAACGGCAGCAGCGTGGACTACGCCTAGTTGACTCGACGCCCAAATTCCGTCGAAATGTGGACACTGATCGCTTTTCTTACGCAGCAAATCAATCAAAGACCCGCTGAGGTCTTCCATTCGGGTAGGGCGAGGCACGTCTAACGCCGCGATCTCGTCCAACGCTCCGTTGTCGAATTCCAATTTGCTCCACAGGTCCTCGATCTCATCGACGGTCGGCTCGTTTTCAGCGAAAGTATCACGCGCGTCGTCTACTATCACCACGCTGTCTATGGCACGTGCCTCTGGAGCGTTGCCTTCACTATCTGTCTCGTTGTGGTCATGCCTGGCTGTCATGTCGTGCTTTCTCCTAATGTCAACCTGAACGTGTGGCACGTTTTATTACCATTACTTGCGGCTGGCAGCAATTCGAGATCGGCTCCGTGGTAACGAGCAATTTCACGGCCTATAAACAATCCCAAGCCTTTTCCTTGACCAGCTGGCTTAGTAGTGAAGAACGCATCAAATATTCTCTCTTGCATGTCCATGGGAACCCCAGGACCGTTATCAGATACGGTGAGATACCGCGCATCGGTATCTAGCGTAACCGTTATAGTCGATTCTTGAGTAGGATCTAGGGTTTTCTGCTGTCTCAGCCAGTAAATGGAATTGTCAATGAGGTTGCCGAATATCTGGATTATCATTCCTTTGACAGCCCGTATTTGCAAAGTTTTGCGGTCGGCGTTAGGTCCAACTTCAAACGAGCAGCTTATCCTTTCTCTAGCGAACCGTTCTGAGTGGTCATCTATGCAGTCGTTGATAAGCGAAACTAGGTCAAAACGTTCTCTGCGCTGCCTACCAGCGGTGCTGAGCGGATCCAATACTCGTAGCCTTCTTTGAAGGGTTCTCAATTGGGTTTCGAGCATGCGCAAAGTAAGTGCCGGGTTAGATCCACTTTCGGTCAGCGAGGCTTGTCCGATCGTTTGGAGCACGTGGTCAGTAACACGGTTGAGCTCATGTGCAAGGACTTCCACACTCAAACCGATTCCTGCTAGGTTAAGCAGTTGGCCGCGACCCGCTTGATACGACTCAGCGAGCTCTTGCACTTCTGACATTAGAGCTCTCAATTTTCCTACAGACGTATTGATCCGGTTAACTAAACCGGCCTCGCGACGCAACTCGGGGACCAGCGTCATCAATTGATTGACGTTGAAAATGATTTGTTGCTCTTCCTCTTGTACCCTGCGATCTAATTCGTCTATAGAAATTGGCTCCATGGCCTTCTGTTCTTCATCTACCTCGTTCAAAAACGTTCTAAATTCACTTTGGATGATGTGATTCAACAGATTTACTAAAGCACTCTTTTCGCCGCAGTCCGTGATCCCTTCCCTATTGGTTTGATCCGTTAGGGCAGGATTATCCACCGATGAAATATTTAGTCGCCCGATAATCTGGGACTTGTTGATCGCATATCCGCTAGAGCCCAAAGCTCTTCTATCCAAATTGAGCCAGTCGTCGTCGGCGTTCCCGTAAGGCAGAACACGGAAGCCGTCCCTGAACACCATGACGCCACCACCCCATTCCCTAACTAGACGCAAAACCGAGCGCCGATCACCTATCCCCTCCAGCGCAGTCAGAATTCGGCGGTTGTACCAGTAGACGTCTAAACTAAATGGGCCTAGGTTCTCAAGGACCGCAATGGAACACTCCGCCGGAGATAATAAGTGAGCCCCCTCCAATGCGAAGACCCTCTCTCTCCCTTTGTACGTTATGTGGCCCGCTAAGCGCATGCCATCGTAGTTTTGAGAGTTGAACGATGCTGCAATATGGGCATGAGCGTTATCCAAAAGGACTCTGTCGAAGCGAGGCACCGAAACTGGTTGATCATTGAACAGGAGCTGTACCGGGAAAACTGTCTCGGAGGTAAACGGATCGGTGAGTTTGGTAAATTCTTGCGTTGCTAGATCCCGCAACTTAGTTTCTGTCCATTCAGAAGTAAGGTCACTTATGGTGAGCCGTGTACCAGAATCGATGGGGTTCTCTTTGGGCGACCCTTTCCCAGGCTCTAGGTCAAACTCGTCCAGCAGGGCTTCAGAATCGTGGGAGAATATCGACCAATCGATATCTAGCACATTCCACGCATCCTCACCTGAAATCGACGTTTCGACATGAAGATACTCACCGAGGCGCATGGCGGACAATCTCCCGACTCCCTTCTCGCCCAGAATGGGCCGTTCTCCGTCCCCTATGTGCCTTTGGGCGCGAGACCTCAACCTTGAACGTGTTCCGATGGTCAAAAAGACGTCATCCAAAATGTCGAGCGACATACCTTCGCCCGTATCCGACACGGTAATGTAGTTTGCCTCGTTCAAGACCTTTCTAAATTCGCTCAGATCTTCGGCATGGCGCAACCGTACGATAAGGTGTTCGCATCTCGGAGCGGTTCGATCCACGGCATCGGCCGCTGCGGACCAAAGTACTTTGAGACTATCGGAACCGGAAATTTCGGCCTGGCTTTCAATAGAGCGGACGCGTTCGGCCAGTTGAAGCCTTTTCTGGTGCGGGATCCTGACCACGACTTCTATTTTTACTTGGCTCGAGCCAGCATCAAAGGAGTTTTTCACCAGCTCGAACAACGCCACAGCGTCTGAGCTGATTAGCTGAGCCCCTAGGTGGAGCAACGTGCGTGCCATTACCCGAAAGCTCACGAATCCACCTCTTGCGAGACACAGTGTATCGGTTGATGCAGCCGATCACGCGGCGCTCGCGGGAGTTTGATACTAAAACCAGTAAGTGCTTAGTTTCGGCTAGGGCGCACGAAAATGCTAGCACACTGTCATGCGGAATTCCCAATTTTATCTTAAGTTAGCCGGGTGTTGAAACTGATGTGGACCCCATTAGTTGGACAGAATTGAGGGTGAGTCAAACGTCTCCCAAGACCCCAAGAGCCCAGACGACTAGGCCAGCGGCTTCATGCACTTCCCCTTCTGTAGTAAACCGTCCGAAACTGAAACGTACCGAAGAGTCGGCTTCGTTTACACTGAGCCCCATAGCACGAAGGACATGGGAGGGTTCAGGGATTCCGGAGGTACACGCGGCCCCGGTAGACGCTGCAAGACAGGGTTGAACGGCGCCCAGTATGTCCTCAGCTAAAAATCCGTCAAACCGTAGGTTAGAATTACCCGAGTGCCGCCTTTCCCACCCAGGGCCATTGACGCTTACAGGAAAGCCACTCTCCGAAAGCAGGTTCACAAAAAGGTTACGTCGCTTGGCAACTTCAGGGCGCTCACGGGACCCCTCCACCTGAACAATTCCTGCGGCGGCGGCCATTCCCACGCACAATGGTACTGGCACAGTGCCGGAGCGCAGGCCGTTCTGCTGCCCACCGCCATATATGAGAGGTTCGATTTCAGTTTGAAGGTCCCTTCGGACGTACAATGCCCCAATGCCCTGTGGCCCGTAAATCTTGTGCCCCGACATGCTAACGAGGTCAGCATATTCTGCCAAACGACTTACATTCATTGCACAAGGCGCCTGTGCCGCGTCGCAGTGGAATATTACACCGTGTCGCGCTAGCAAATCGGCAACAGCCGACAAGTCCTGAATTGTCCCGACTTCATTGTTTACCGCCATGATCGAAGCGACAAGCACCGAATCGTCGAGCATGGATTCTAGTATCTCCAAGTCTACGAAGCCTTCACTGTCTACAGGGATCGTCTCGATGGTGAACCCTTCGCGTTCCTCCAATGCCCTAGCCGCTGCCAATACGCACTTGTGCTCGATGGCGCTGACCAGAATCCTCTTCCGCGAAGCCGGCGCCCGCCGCGCCAAGCCGAAAAGCGCGAGATTGTTGGCTTCCGTGGCCCCGGAGGTGAACACAATCTCGTCCGTGTCCGCGCCGATCAGGGCGGCAACGGAGGTTTGAGATTCCCGGACCGCCTCTGCCGACTTCCACCCCACGATGTGGTCGTTTGAGTGGGGATTGCCGAACGACTCGCCCCAATAGGGCAGCATCTTTTCCAAAACACGTGGGTCCACCGGCGTGGTAGCTTGGTAGTCGGCATAGATGGTGTTTTTGAGCGTCATGCGGTCATCATCCCTGACTTCAAACCTGAAGAGCCTGTGACGTTTCCCGTCTTTACATTACAGTACGCGGGTGCTACCGTCCACCTGGACGATGCCGCCAGGAGGAGGATCAATGCTTCGGGGACCGCTTTACCGGGACGACTATCCCCCGCAATTGTCAGGCCACGAGACTTTTCCCATCCGTTACGGATGGTTGAAGAAGGCTTTCGACGCAGTACGGGATACCGAAGGGCAGGAAGACAACCGGCAGGTATTCACCGGCCCGTATGCCATCGCCCGGTTCGGCGTGGGAAAGAACATGGTCGCTTCAATGCGTCATTGGGCTACCGTAACGGGAATAATCGCCGACGACCCCGACCACCGGCATATTTCCACGACTCCGCTCGGGGATCTGATATTCGGGGACGGGGCACTCGATCCCTATATGGAACATCCCGCGACGGCGTGGTTACTGCATTGGCACTTGTGCGGGCGAGATACCAAGACCACGTGGTTCTGGGCTTTTCATTACTACCCTTCCATCTCCTTTGAACGGGAAGCGTTGGCCCAAGGAATACAGAAGCTCGCCGAAGAAAGGGGGTGGAATCGAGCCTCCGTCGCGACAATAAGGAGAGACGTCTCCTGTTTCATCCGCACCTACGTTTCCCAAACACCGTCGCGCAACGTCGGATTTGAAGACGGCTTGGAATCGCCCCTAACAGAACTTGGGTTGATCAAGCCCACTGGACGGCGCGATGGTTTCCGATTCATACGGGGGCAGAAGCCGTCTCTAGGGCCTGGCGTATTCGGTTACGCAGTAACAGACTATTGGCGACAGAATTTCCCCAACGCCAACACTTTGTCCTTCGAAGCGCTTAGTCACGAGCCGGGCTCCCCCGGCCGTACCTTCCTGCTGGAAGAAAACGACATAGTGGATTTGCTGATCTCTCTGGAAGATGCCAGCCGTGGTACCTACCGGTGGTCTGAGACAGCGGGATTGAAGCAGCTGATACGCAGCTGGCCCGTTTCCGATGACGAAACAACCGAGTGGTTGCGGAAGGAATACCTCCCCTATGGCCAACCGGAGTTGAGCCGTGCTATTGGCTGAACGCGTCGCCGTCTCACGACGATTTCAACGGGCGATTCGCATCGACACCGATTTGGGCGACCCTCTGGCCCTAGAAGGATTCGTCTGCCCTCCATCGTCGGCCATGGTCTTGGAAACCATGGCACAGCATCTGTCGGAATCTGGTCAGGGGGCTTTCACCTGGACCGGCCCCTACGGCAGCGGCAAGTCCAGTTTGGTGGTTGCTCTATCCGCTCTGCTGGGAAAGGATGCCGGTGCTCGGCGAGAGGCGGCGTCCGCAATCGGCGAACGGACTGCGGCCGCGGTTTGGAAGGCTATGTCTCCCAAGAAGGAAGGATGGCGGGTCCTACCGATAGTGGGCCGTCGGGAACACCCCGAACGTTTGGTGGAAGAAGGAGTCCGAGCCAGGAAACTAGGGGGGCAGGGCAGTCCCAGAGGATGGTCTGAAAAACAGGCGCTGGACGCGTTGTGGAGAACAGCGTCTCGGTATCCGGACAGGACCGGCGGCCTGATCGTGTTCATAGACGAAATGGGCAAGATGCTCGAGGGAGCAGCGCGAGACGGGTCCGACGTTTACTTCTTCCAGCAGCTTGCCGAGATGGCGTCCCGGAGCGATGGACGCCTGGTGGTCGTCGGCATTCTACATCAGGCATTTGAGGAGTATTCCTACCGTTTATCGCGAGAAATGCGGGAGGAGTGGTCCAAGATACAGGGCCGCTTTATCGACCTGCCGGTGAACGCCGGCGCCGACGAGCAGATCGGCCTTTTGGCACGGGCCATCGAAAGCGACCACCGACCGGAGACACCAGGGGCGCTGTCTCTAACAGTGGCGGGATTGACCAACCGCCCCACCGCAGGAGATCTGCCTGAGCTACTGGAAGCCTGTTGGCCGCTGCACCCCGTAGTCGCTTGCCTGCTTGGGCCCATCTCCCGCCGAAGATTTGGGCAGAACCAGCGGAGTATCTTCGGCTTCCTAAACTCCAGCGAACCCAGCGGTTTCCAAGACTTCCTGCGGCGTCATCAGAATAACGACCTATATACTCCCGCCCTACTTTGGGAATATCTTCGCCTTAACCTGGAACCCTCCATCATGGCTTCACCGGACGGGCACCGTTGGGCGTTGGCGGTGGATGCGCTGGAAAGGTGTCAGGCCCTGGGCGGCAGTGATTTGCACCTGCGTCTCTTGGAAACTATCTCATTGATAGACCTTTTCAAGGAACGCTCCGGGCTGGTTCCAAACGTTGACCTGCTTGCCTGCGTGTTTTCTCAGTTGGATTCCGAGGTCATAACATCCGCTCTGGATCAGTTGCAACAGTGGTCGCTGATCATTTACCGCAAGTTCAGCGAGTCGTACAGCATATTCGAGGGCAGCGACTTCGATATTGATGAGGCGGTGGGGCGAACCCTTGAGGATATCGAAGACACGGACTTCGCCCTGCTTAATGACATTGCCAACCTTCAACCCATAGTGGCCAAGCGGCACTATCACAAGACAGGCGCCATGCGTTGGTACGATGTTGCCATAGCGCCGTTGGAGCATGTCAAAGCCAGTCCCGAAAACTTCCGCCCTAAGCCCGGCGGAGTGGGGACCTTCGTCATGGCAGTTCCGAGTGCCAACGAACCCGTTGAGACGGCCCAGCTATCGGCCAGGCGAGCCTCGGAGCAGATCCACGACTGGGACCTGGTTGTGGGGCTGTCCCAGGAGGCTTGGAGTTTCGCCTCCTTGGCCCGGGAATTGCTGGCTACCGAGCAGGTGAGGGACGAGACCCCAGAATTGCAGGGCGATCGGGTCGCTAGGCGGGAAGTCGAAGCGCGCATAACCAGTCTGCGCGGCTATATAGAAGGTGAGCTGGCCCGGTCCTTCGACTGTGCTCTTTGGCATACGAAGGGGCAGAGGGGAGAACCCCTGACCCAAGCCCAGCTCAACGGTCTGGCATCTAGATTGGCAGATGGCCGATTCAGTGAAAGTCCCCGAATCCATAACGAACTCTTGAATCGGGTCAGGCCGTCCAGCAACGCCATAGCAGCTCAGAATTTCCTACTGCGCCGTATGGCTCTGCACGAATGGGAGAAACGTCTGGGGATCGAGGGGTTTCCTGCGGAAGGCGGATTGTTTGCCTCTCTCCTGGAAAAAAGCGGGCTTTATCGGAATACGCCTCAAGGATGGTGTTTTGTTTCCCCCGCTAATTACCCCGACGATCCGTGCAACCTTGCACCGGCATGGCAAGTGGCAGTCCAGTTCCTGGAGTCCAACCGGGACAGGGCGGTGCCTGCATCCGAGATTTGCGAAATCTGGCGGGAACAACCCTTCGGAATCAAAGACGGTTTGTTGCCTGTTCTGACGGCGGCCTTCATCTTGTCCCAGCGGCGCGATGTGGCGTTCTACCGGCAGAATATCTTCCAGGCCCGGGTCACAGATTTGGACATGGATTACTTGGCCAAGGACCTCCGCGATGTCCAGCTCCGGTGGATGGATCTCTCAGAAACCTCACGGCAGTTGCTCTCTGACATGGCGGGCATTGTTCGGGCCCTGGACGAGGACAATACGCTCCCAGACCTTGAACCCATCGACGTAGCCAAGGGACTAGTTTACATCCACGACCGCCTGCCTGCCTGGGTTGGGCGGACTCAACACCTGTCTTCCAACGCCAAGCGCGTCCGTCAGCTTTTTAAACAGGCCAGTGACCCCAACAGTCTTATATTCGACGACATACCTCGGTTGCTATCCGATGGATTCAACGCCGGTGATGAGGCGGCTCTGGGAACAATCGCCAACAATGTTCATGAGGGGTTGGCGGAGCTACAGCAGGCTTATCCGTCCATGTTGCACCGGCTGAGGGAAACCCTCCTCACCGAGTTGCAGGTTCCCAACGCCTCCGGCCCGATGTTGGCGGAACTTCGGGGTAGGGCCAAGAATGTTCGGGAACTCAGCGGGGACCACCGGATGGAAGCCTTTGTCATGCGCCTCGCCCAGTTCTTTGGGACTGATGCCGATATGGAAAGCATGGCAAGCATGGTCGCCAATAAGCCGTCCCAGAGTTGGGTGGACGCTGACATCGACCGAGCTACAGTGGAGCTTGCTGACATGGCTCAAAAGTTCATGAGGCTCGAGTCCTTCGCCCACGTCAAGGGCCGCTTTGACAACCGCCACTCCATGGCCGTAACCGTGGGAATGAGCGGGCAGCCGACCACCGTCCATGATGAGTTCGAAGTGACATCTACGGAAACTCCTGATGTGCAACACCTAGCCTCCGAAATAGGGAGAGCCTTGCAGTCCGCGGGTGAAGAGCGCCGTAATGTCATCCTTGCCGCTTTGGCGGAAGTCAGTGCCCTCTATCTCGACCCGAAGGCCGCAGACGGCGACGTCCCGGTTGCCCCGACAGTTCTAGAGCAGGTGGTTGGATATGGCAGTGAATGAGCGCCACGTTTTGGGACTGTCCGGAGGCCGGGACAGCGCGGCCTTGGCGGTCTTTATGCGGCAGAACCACCCTGAGCTTGAGGTGGACTACTTCTTTACCGACACCGGAAAAGAACTGCCGGAGGTGTACGAATTCCTGGTGAAACTGGAAGGGTTCCTCGGCAAGCCCATAGTGCGGTTAAACCCCGACCGTGACTTTGACTTTTGGCTGAAGCAATACAACAACTTTCTCCCGTCGCCGCAAACCCGGTGGTGTACCAAGCAGTTGAAACTGCGCCCCTTCGAGCAGTGGATCCGGCCAAACTTGGAAGACGGGAAGACCGTGTATAGTTACGTCGCTATCAGGTCGGATGAGGAGTACCGGGAGGGCTACGCCTCCAAGCACGAGAACCTCATCGTCAGGCTTCCTCTCAAAGAGGCTGGCATTGACAAGGCCGGAGTGCTGGAAATCCTAGAAGGGGCTGGTTTGGGATTGCCGCAGTACTACGAATGGCGTACTCGCAGCGGCTGTACGTTTTGTTTTTTCCAGCAGAAAATCGAGTGGGTACGTCTACTGGAGCGGCATCCGGGCTACTTTGAGGAAGCGAAGAGCTATGAGAAGAACGCCATTGACCACGGTTCGCCGTTCACGTGGAGCCAGGGCGAGTCGCTGGATGATCTGTCACAACCCGAACGCATTGCTCAAATTAGGGAAGAGCATCAAAAGAGATTGGAACGTATGAAAGGAAAGCTACAGGTCAATCCATTGCGTCCCGACTCGGAACCAATCGATATAGACGACCTTTATGGACAGGCCAAGGTATGCTTGGCTTGCCACAAGTAGTCGGTCTGCTATGGCAAGGTTTGATGAGTTGACAAACACGCCAGGGCTAGCTCTTCAATCCCTATGGCAGCTTTGTACGCCCGCGTCTCTTAGAACGATAATCGATTTATCCGCATTGGACGTTTTGAGGCAACTAGACCCCGAGTTATTGGACAGTGCTGAACTCAGCCAAGTGGCTGCTAAGCTCTTCGAGCCAGCCAACTTGCTCGGTGACGCAGATATGCGCGTAAAGGTTGTCGGATTGCTTCCTTTGCCGAAAGCTCGGGAATTGGCTCGCAGGATCGGTGCTGACGCAGGAAGGTCGGTATATGCTCACCTGGGGGAAGCCGTACGTGACCAAGGTTGTGTCGCCGAACTGTATTCATTTTTTGGTGTGGTTGATGACCCGAGGGCGCCTTCGTACGGCCCGCCTAGCGTTCTAAAAGTGGCTCCTGAATACGGTCTCTTCGAGCATCAACGAGTTGCGGCACAGAAGGTCTTGCGAAAACTTTCGGAAGAGCCGAGAAAAGTCGTGCTTCATATGCCAACCGGCTCTGGAAAGACCCGTACGGCGATGCACATAGTAGCGTCTCATCTTCGCTCAAGAGAATCGACTCTAGTGGTCTGGCTCGCTCACAGCCAAGAACTGTTGGAGCAAGCGGCAAGCGAGTTCGAATCGTCTTGGTCGCGAATAGGGAACCGCGAAATCAATTTAGTGCGGTTATGGGGCAATAGACAGGCAGACATTCTTGCTATCCAAGATGGTGTGATTGTAGCGGGCCTGGGCAAACTCCACTCCCTAGATAGGAGAGACCCCAATGCGATACTCCGTTTGGCAGATCGTGCTTCACTGACGATAATTGACGAAGCGCATCAGGCGCTTGCTCCCACCTATGAATCGCTTCTCTCAACTTTGTACACCAAGAGACCGAATAACGCGCTGCTGGGCTTGACAGCGACTCCGGGCCGGACTTGGGCTGATGTGGTTGAAGACCAGAAGTTGTCCGATATGTTCGAGAGACAAAAAGTTACCTTGGAAGTTGAAGGGTATCCTGACCCTGTGAATTTCTTAATTCAGGAGGGTTTTCTGGCAAACCCCACCTTCGTGACTCTCAATTCAGAGGCCGGCCTCAATATGTCCGACGACGACATAGGTACTCTTTCGCGGGCAGTCGATGTACCGCAGTCAATACTGGAACGGTTGGGAGACGACTCGCGCCGCAACCTGAAAATCCTAACGACCATAGAAGATTTGACGAAACGACATTCCAGGGTGGTAGTATTTGCGCCGTCGGTCAAGAGCTCAAAGTTGCTGGCAGCTCTTCTCACGATCCGGGGCCATGAGGCTGACGCTGTAACGGCAAACTCCGGAGCTTTGGAACGAGAAAGGCTGATTCGTCGCTTTAGAAGCGCTGACCCTAACCCAATGGTACTTTGCAATTACGGGGTACTGACAACCGGGTTCGACGCACCAATAATCAGCGCGGCAGTCATTGCCAGACCTACAAGGTCCCTGGTCCTTTACAGTCAAATGGTCGGGCGGGCGACTAGGGGACCAAGGGTCGGAGGGAATGAGCGGGCGGAGGTTGTTACCGTAGTCGATCCTCATTTGCCAGGATTCGGCAGCATAGTCGATGCATTCAAGAACTGGGAGGACGTTTGGAATGACCCAAGTTCCGCCGACTGATAGGGGGACAGCCCCGATTATTCCCCCTCAACTTGCTATTAAAGCGATGAGGGACAGTGGATACAAGAACACTGCCTACGCTTTGGCAGAGCTAATCGACAATTCGGTTCAGGCCAAAGCGGATGCCATTGACCTCATTTGTATCGAAGATTCCCGCCCGGGCATAAGCCGTTCTCGACGACGGCTTAGCGAGGTTGGCGTGCTCGACAATGGCACCGGAATGGAGCCGATGGTCTTGCAGCTCGCGCTTCAATTTGGAAACGGGACTCACTTGGATGACCGGAGTGGGATCGGCAGGTTTGGCATGGGTTTGCCCAATTCGTCTATCTCTCAGTGCCGGCGCGTTGACGTATGGACTTGGCAGAATGGACCCGACAACGCGATACATGCTTACTTGGATGTGGACGAGGTCACGAATGGAACGCTTACATCCATTCAGTTTCCAATAGCTGAGCAGCTGCCGCCAAAATGGAGGAACCTGTCACAGATAGTTTCCACCACTGGCACTCTCGTTTTGTGGAGCAAACTAGATGACCACAGGCTTACTTGGCGGGGTGCGAGAGCAACGTTGTCCAATACGGGAACCATTGTTGGCCGAATGTATCGACACTTCATTCACGATGAGGGAAAACTGCGGATCGGGTTAAAGGCGATTTCTGACGGCGATATAACAACTGACGAAGTAGTGAAAGCTAACGACCCATTGTATCTGATGAGTCCATCATCGACTCCTCCTCCTTTTGAACTGCAACCTATGTTTCAGGAATGGGGAGAAGCGGACGAGCTATTCACTATCCGATACAGTGAAGACGAGCACAATGTTGCGGTACGTATGAGTTGGGCCCGGCAGGAAACAGTTCCAGAACTTGGAGACCGGGGTGCACAACAATATGGCAAGCACGCGAGCAACAATCTCGGATTGTCGATTGTCCGAGCGGGCCGAGAGCTAGACCTAGACCGGAGTTGGACCAACAGCTATGACCCCGTTGAACGATGGTGGGGCGTCGAAGTCCAATTCCCACCTGCCCTAGATGAAGTTTTCGGGGTGACCAACAGTAAGCAGAGCGCCACGATTTTTTCTGGAATGGCACAATTTGATTGGAGGCTGGAGGCAGATCCAGGAGAAACACTAATCGATTTTACGAACAGAATACGGGAAGAGGGAGACCCTCGAAGTTATCTGATACCCATCGTGAATCACATTCGAGAGCAAATCGGAAGAATCCGAATACGACTCTCTGACCAAACCAAAGGGACACGCACTAGGAACAACAGACATCAGACGGCCACGATTGCTGATGTTGCAACCAAGAAATACCGACAACGGGCGGAAGAGGGTCATTTAACGCCAGAAGATGGTGAAGAGTTTACCGAGACCGACCGAGACGCATTGGTAAAAGACCTTCAGGATGACAAGAATTATTCAGAGGATGTCGCTCAAAGAATCGCGACAGGAGTTCTTCAACGCAACCGAAAGGTGGAATTCGTAACCAAGCGAATGGACGGTTATGCTTTCTTTGACGTGGAGCACCATCAGGGAGGGTTGACAACCGTCGTGTTTAACACTTCGCACGCATTATATGACAAATTGATTGCTAGCCTAGATCCTGCCATCGGAGACGAAACTGATGCGCAGTTACTCCACCGCATAAACGAGGCATCGGACACCCTGCAGCTCCTGTTCGCGGCGTGGGCTCGTTATCACTTAGAGGATGTTCCTTCGCGGGATAAGCTTTACGACCTGCGTCAAAAGTGGGGAGAAATGGCGAAGTTCATGCTAAGCGAGGATAGCTAGAGGTAACTGTGGACCAGTTAGGTGACAAGGCCTCTCAATTGGTCCAGGGGGCTGAAAGAGAAGTTATTTTAGTTGCCCCTTACATCAAGGCCGGGGCGTTGAACCACTTATTGTCATCACTAGGCAATCATGTAGATGACTTGACCTGCGTAACCCGCTGGCTACCGGAAGACATCGCTGCAGGTGTTTGCGACCTTGAGATTCTAGATATGATTGAGGATCGTGGCGGCAGCTTGCATGTTCATCCACACCTACATGCGAAATATTACAGAGTCGACGGTCAATGTCTCGTTGGCTCAGCAAACCTGACTGGGCGGGCTATGGGTTGGAGGACTCCGGCAAACATTGAACTCCTCGTTGAACTGCCCTTTGACTTTGCTGGAGTCAGGGAATGGGAGGGAAAACTCCTTTCCGCTGCCATTAAGGCTACTCCGGAACTTAGGGACCAAATAAAAGAAGAAGCGGCCCAACTCCGTACTCGCCAACAATTCTCTACCATACCGGAAGTTGGAGATGAACAAGAGACGGCGGACGTTGGAGACATTTGGGTTCCAAGATGCCCCATCCCAGACTACCTTTGGGTTGTGTACTCTGGTGTCGAATCCGGGGGAATGCTTCAAAGTACGCTCGACGCGGCAAATCGAGACTTGGAATCGCTGCAACCTCCAAAAGGGTTGAGCCAGCCTTTGTTCTACGCCTATATTTCTGGCATCGTAAAACAGATGCCACTGATGTTGGCGATCGATGAACTCGCCTCTAACGGCTTGTCGGATTCGGAGGCCTACGTTTTCTTGGAGAACCACCTGGGGGGAAATGCCCCGTATTCTCCCCAGGAAACCTGGGGAGTACTCAAGACTTGGCTCGTTCATTTCTTAGGGTCCTCGTATCGGGTGGAAACAAGAGAGGATGTATTGGTAAAGGGGCAGCGCATTGTTAACCCGGAACCATAAAATCTTTGCCCCCAGTCCCAGGTATTTCTAGTTCTATCCAAACTTCTCTTGATTTCATAGGTTCGTTCAGTCCCTAAAGCGTGCTTCTGTTAGGTGGACGCGGTCAGTTGGACAGGATCGAGGTGGTTCTGTTTCCGGAATCACTGAAGCAGGTCAAGTCCCGGTTTCGAGAGTTCCTAACCCCGGCCGGCTCCCAATTGAGCCTGTCTCAGAAGGTCATTGTTGTGAGTTTGATCCGGCCCGAAGTTCAGGTCAAACGAAAGGGGCGAATAGACAATTAGCCTCAGTTCATGAAACGTGTGATGGGACGAGGTCCGGGTCCGTCAGGTGGAAGGCTGAAGATGGACGGCGGAACTCCACACCTTCCAAAGTGTGCGCAAGTTGAAGGCGGTGACCAGGAGGGTCCACTCGGCCGTCACATTGGAGAGGCCGCGCAGCAGGAATCTCCGTGCGCCCTGTTGCTCCTTGATGATTCCGAAAACCGGCTCGACCAACTGCTTTCTCAGCTTGTGACCTTCTTTGGCGTCCGCGGTGGACATCCAGGCGCGATGGCGTCGTAGCGCTTCATCGTGGGGGCCAATGGCCAGGCTTCGCCCGATCTCCTTGGCTTTGGTGCATGCTCTGAGGGCTGGGCACGCCTGGCAGACAGCACCTGCAGCCCGGTACACTCGCAATGGGACTCCGTTCACATGTTGTATCCGGACGAACGTGAGTGTCTGCCCCTGGGGACACTTGAAGCTGTCACTGTGCTCGTCATAGGTGAATCTGTCCTTGTGATATGGGTCTTTGAGGAACCGTTGCCGTGCCTCCGGCACCACCACCTGCTGACCGCGACGGTCGCACTCCGTCAGGTGGCTGGCAGCGAAGTATCCGGCGTCAGCCAATGTCATCTGCGATTTCGTCCCCGTCGTCTCCTCGGCCTGCTCCATCATAGGCGTCAACAGGGCATTGTCATTGACTTCATCTACCACGTCCACTGCGGTGACCAACATGCCGGATGTTCCCTCTTCCGTCTTCGTAGCCGAGACCATCGCTTGGGCGTTGTATCCAGCCACGATACCACCATGCCTACCCTTCATCACTCGGGCCTCTGGGTCAGTCAGGTTGATGCGACTATGGCGTTTCTGACCGGCGAGGCCGGCCATCGCCAGCCTCACCTGCTCTCTCAGAACCTTCTTGTTGGCCAATTCCTCAGGCAGGCGGGTAGCAGCAGCGTCTTCTCCCTTCTCGTTCTGAGCCTCAAGGTCGACTATTGCCCGCTCCAGACGCTCCAGCAGCCCTCTCAGTCCCGCAGCATCGTAGCTCCTGTTCACCGAGGCGTTGGAGGATACCTTCGTCCCATCCACCGCCTGGATCGCCAGGTCCACCAACTCCATGGCCACCGCCGTCCGCACCGTTCGCTCGAACAGCTTCCTCATGGACTGCCGGTGATCTTTGTAGAACCTCCACAGGGTGTTGTGGTCGGGGTGCTGCCACCCGGTCAGCCAAAGATACGGTATTTGGTCCCGGCAGGCTACCTCCAGCTTCCGGCACGAGCGCACACCGCTCATGAACCCGTATAGCCATACGCTCAATAATGCACGGGGATGGTACGCTGGCGCTCCCATGGAATCGCCATCTATGTCCACGCCAAGCTCTGACCAGTCCTCCTGGTTCAAGGCGTCGACGATCTCCGCCACAAACCTGGCTGGATGATCCTGCGGCAACAGCTCGTCAAGGGACGGCGGCAACAACCACATCTGCTCTCGGTCCATATCTCGAAGCGGCATCCCGATTCGCTCCTCTCCCGGTGTTGCTCTACAGTCTACACCCAGGCTTTCTCACAGACTTCTGAGACAGGCTCAATTCGGTCTTCTTAGGCCCACCAGACTTGATAAAATCAAGAACCTTTACCATTTCCTTCGCTCTGGTACTGTGATCGGCCGCTGTCACTAGTGGACTAACCCACTTGCATTGATGGGCGATAGGGTATAATGGTCAGTCGAGGGTAAACTGGAGGAAGTGAGGTGGGAGTGATGGTGAAGAAATACCGGGTAGGGCTGGGGGAGGAGGAGCGGCAGGAACTGAAGGCGCTGGTATCCAAGGGGCGGGCGGCAGCTTACCGGCAGACCCACGCCCGAATTCTGCTGTTAAGCGATGAGAACCAGACTGAAGGCCCGATGAAGGACGAGGAGATAGCCCGGTCCCTGAATGTGGGGAGGGCCACGGTGGAGCGGGTGCGCCGGCGTTGCGTGGAAGAGGGTCTGGAGCGGGCCCTGGGGCGCAAGGAGCAACTGAACCGGCAGCCGAAGCGGTTGGACGGAGCGGGAGAGGCCTATCTGGTGGCTCTGGCCTGCACCGAACCGCCGGAGGGCCGGGCCAGTTGGACCCTCAAGCTCTTGGCGGACCAGTTGGTGGAATGCGAGATAGTGGAGAGGGTCAGTGCCGAGACGGTGCGCCGGACCTTGAAAAAAACGAACTGAAGCCCTGGCTGAAAGATTGCTGGTGCATCCCGCCCCAGGGGAACGCCGAGTTCGTGTGCGCCATGGAGGACGTGCTGGAGGTCTATCATCGCCGATATGAGGACAATGAAGTGCTGGTCTGCCTGGACGAGACCAGCAAGCAACTGGTGCGGGAGACCCGCCCGGCTCGGCCGCCGCGTCCTGGGGCGGTGATGGCCTATGACCACGAATACGAACGCAACGGGGTGAGTAACCTGTTCATGCTTTTCGCGCCCTTGGAGGGATGGCGGCGGGTCGAGGTGACTGACCGCCGGACGAAAGTCGATTGGGCGCGCCAAGTCAAGCAACTGGTGGACGAGGACTATCCTGACAAGGACCGGATAGTGCTGGTGATGGACAACTTGAACACCCATCACGCGGCATCGCTCTACGAGGCATTTCAGCCGGCGGAGGCGCGGCGCATCGCCCAGCGGCTGGAGTTTCACCACACCCCCAAGCACGGCAGTTGGCTGAATATGGCCGAGATAGAGTTGGGGGTGCTGGGACGCCAATGCCTGGACCGACGGATTCCCGACCGGGAAACCTTGGGGGCAGAGACAGGAGCCTGGCAAAGACGGCGAAACCGGGACTCAATAAGGGTGGACTGGCGTTTCACCACCGAGGACGCCCGCATCAAGCTCAAGTCCCTCTACCCATCTATACAAGAGCGTTGAGCTACTAGCCCTTTTTAGGATAAAGGCGCATTATTTTGGGACCCTACCTAAGGATCGAAGTGGGTATTGCGTCGGCTATCTGTCAACCCGCGACCGGCGAGTTGCCAAAGCTTACCCGGATTATGCTATCAAACCATTCAAGGCTTGTCAATATTGACGATAATAGCATTTAAACTTGAGTAAACCATTCGTTATATGTCATTATATGATCGTAATACGGTAAAATATTCTCTTAACAGACACATGAGATGAGGCGTGTTCATCCTTTGGGCCCATGCCGATCGATGGTTTCTCACACCTTTTTATGTGGGACAATGAGGGTTAGTTCAGATATCAAGCATCAAGTGAATTGATGCATGAACTTTGTTGCCAAAAGGAGTCTCGCTGCTTTGCAAAATAGGTTACTCCGACAGGGCAGAACCCGAGGTCCTTCCAGGGAAGGCTGAAAAGGGTACTTGGAAGCGGTTCGAGGAGGTTAGTTAAAAGGAAGTCATTTAATAGGAAGCCGCAGGGCGAACCCGCAGACCTTCAGTGAATTCGCCCGAATGACGGGCTACCACTGAAAAGCAGCACACCCCGGACCAAACGGAAAAACGCCTTGCGTAGCCCAAATTCACGGATGGAAAGGGATCCCCCCTCCGGTGTTGTTTCACCGGAAGGAAGATCCCTTTCTCGATCTCAGGAGCCGCTGGTGAGCACTATTGGCGGATGTTGGGCCAATGCCCGGACGCTGCTCTAAACGTCGCCCTATCGGTCCAGCCAGCCTTCCTGGAGGAGGGGCCAGCCAAACGGGTGAGGATCCACACCTCGCACGTTGTTGCGCGCGCCGTATATCCACGGCTGGAATGCCGCCACAATGCGCGGTACGTCATCAATCAGAATGCGCTGGATCTCTCCGTAGGTTTCCTTCTGGCCCTCAAGGTCCTCCCCTCTGGCCTTTACGATTAGATCGTCGACCACTGGGTTTTTGTAACGCGGAGCATTCCAGTTGGCCTCGCTGTGGGTCTGGATGCTCAGGGCTTGGTCCGGAATGCGGCCGAACCAAAAGACGACGGTGAACAGCCCATTATTCCAGACAACGTCCCAGAAGCCGTCCGAGGGGTGCCGCTGGACATCGACGCGAATGCCCGCGGGGGCGGCGCTCTCTTTGAATGCCACTGCCAACTCAATCATTCCGTTTGCGACGTCGGCGGTGTGCAGGGTGACGTCGATCCCGTCCGGGTACCCGGCCTGCTCCAGCAGAGACTTCGCCAACTCGGGGTCGTAGTCCGGGGGAGCGTACTCAGAGGCAAAGACCGGGTTGCTGGGGTGAATGGGGTGGTCGTAGCCGAGAACGCCCAGGCCCAGCAGGGCCGCTTGGTTGATGGCTTCCCGGTCCGTGGCGGCTTGCATCGCCTTCCGGACCAGCTTATTGTCGAAGGGCGGCATATCGGTGGGCATGGGCAGCCCAATGTAGGAGAAGCTGGTCGTCTTCAACACTTTGGTCTCGGGGTGGTCCTCGATGGTGGGGACGCTTTGGGCCGCCAGTTGCCATACAACATCGGCGTCGCCGCTTTTCAGCGCCTCGTCCCGGGTTGCGTTCTCATGGATGCCCAACACGACGATCTCGTCCAGGTAGGGTTTGCCCTCCTCCCAGTAGTCGGGGTTCCGCACCATCGTGGCGCGTTCGTTGGGCAGGTTCTCCACAAGGATGAAGGGCCCCGTGCCGAACTCCTCCAGGGTCAACCGTGAGGTATCCACGTCGGCAGGGAGGATCCGCGCCTGGAAGATCGAAAAGTAGGTCGGGAAGAAAGCGTTGGGAGCAACGAGGTCGAAGCGAACGGTGTAGTCGTCAACGATGACCATTTCCTTGATAACCTCGAATGTAGGCCGCACCGGGGAGTCCAGCACCGGGTCCAGCATCCGCTCAACGGTGAATATCACGTCCTCCGCTTTGAAGTCCTTCCCATGGTGGAATTTCACGCCCTTGCGCAAGTTGAAGGTGTAGGAGGTGAAGTCTTCGTTAGGCTCCCAGGATGTGGCCAGCTCCGGTTTGATAGAAAGGTCCGGCTGGATCATGAGCAGGTTGTCATAGGTTGCTTGAGTAATGGCGAGATCAGGGTCACCCAGTTGGAAGGGCGGGTCTAACGTCACCGAGTTAGGGGCCATGGCGAATACCAGTGTGCCGCCCCTCTTCGGCTCGTCCATCATGGCTTCATCATCAACCACGGCCTCGTCATCAACCATGGCCTCCTCGGCGGCCTCAGCAGCGGCGGCGATGTCGGCGATCTCAGCCAGCCGGGCGGCGTCAGCTTCGACGGTGGCCTGGGCAGCGGCGGCCTCGGCAGCGGCAGTGTCCTCGGTGTCCTCGGTGGCTTGCGAAACCTCGGTAGCCTCGCCACCGCCGCCGCAGGACACGACGAAAAGGACCGACGCCAGCGCCACGGCCAGCACGATCAGAAGCGGATGCAGACTAGGTGTCTTGGGTCTCATAACAGTCTCCTCGCATCTTAGGATGTAAAGGTATTGTTTTGGGGCGACACTTGGCGAACCAAGCAAACATTGAACCGGCGGCCTGCGATTCCGCGGCCGCCGGACAGCCAAACCTAGTGCGGGAGACTATCAGAGCGTTCTGAATTTGTCAACTGTGACGATGATGAGGCAGCGTCTCAGTTTGACCTACTGCTCAAGGTAATTCTCAATTAAACTGAGACACTACCGACAATGACATAACGATGTTGGGGTTAGCCTAATTCGTCGCCTTAATCGTCTATCCAGCCGTCCTGGATGAGGGGCCAGCCAAAGGGATGGGGAGCCACACCCCGCACGTTGTTGCGCGCGCCGTATATCCACGGCTGGAATGCCGCCACAATGCGCGGCACGTCATCAATCAGAATGCGCTGGATCTCCCCGTAGGTTTCCTTCTGGCCCTCAAGGTCCTGTCCCCTGGCCTTGAGGATCAGTTCGTCGACCACTGGGTTCTTGTAACGCGGAGCGTTCCAACTGGCCTCACTGTGGGTCTGGATGCTTGGGGCTTGGTCCGGAATGCGGCCGAACCAAAAGACGACGGTAAACAGCCCATTATTCCACACAACGTCCCAGAAGCCGTCCGAGGGGTGCCGCTCGACATCGACGCGAATGCCCGCAGGAGCGGCGCTCTCTTTGAATGCCACTGCCAACTCGATCATTCCGTTTGCGACGTCGGCGGTGTGCAGGGTAACGTCGACCCCGTCCGGGTACCCGGCCTCGGCCAGGAGAGACTTCGCTAGCTCGGGGTCGTAGTCCGGGGGCGCATACTGAGATGCGAAGACGGGGTTGCTGGGATGAATGGGGTGATCGTAGCCGGGAACGCCCAGACCCAGCAGCGCCGCTTGGTTGATGGCTTCCCGGTCCGTGGCGGCTTGCATTGCTTTCCGGACCAGCTTGTTGTCGAAGGGCGGCATGTCGGTGGGCATGGGCAGCCCGATGTAGGAGAAGCTGGTGGTCTTCAACACTTTGGTCTCGGGATGGGCCTCGATTTCGGGGACGCTTTGGGCGGCTAACTGCCACACAACGTCGGCGTCGCCGCTCTTGAGCGCCTCGTTCCGGGTTGCGTTCTCGTGGATTTGCAACACGACGATTTCATCCAGGTAGGGCTTGCCTTCCTCCCAATAGTCGGGGTTCCGCACCATGGTGGCGCGTTCGTTGGGCAAGTACTCCGCAAGCATGAAGGGCCCCGTGCCGAACTCCTCCAAGACCAGCCGGTCGGTATCCACGTCGGTGGGGAGGATACGCGCTTGGAAGACCGACAGGTAGGTCGGGAAGAAGGCGTTGGGGGCATCGAGGTCGAAGCGGACGGTGTAATCGTCTATAGCGACCATATTCTCGATGACTTCGAATGTGGGCCGTATCGGAGAGTCCAACACCGGGTCCAGTATCCGCTCGAAGGTGAAGATCACGTCCTCCGCCTTCTTGAAGTCCTTCCCGTGATGGAATTTCACGCCCTTGCGAAGGTTGAAGGTGTAGGAGGTGAAGTCTTCGTTAGGTTCCCAGGACGTGGCTAGCTCCGGCTTGATAGTAAGGTCCGGTTGGATCATGAGCAGGTTGTCATAAGTTGCTTGAAGGATAGTCAGGTCCGGATCACTCAGTGTGAAGGGGGGGTCCAGTGTCACAAAGTCGGGGGCTAACGTAAATACCAACGTGCCGCCGTACTTCGGCCCCCCCTCGGCGGCAGCGGCAGCAGCGGCGGCGGCAGCAACGGCAGCGGCAGCGGCAGCGGCCTCAGCCTCGGCGGCCTCGGCAGCGGCGGCGATATTGGCCTGAGCCAGCCGGGCGGCCTCAGCAGCGGCGGCAGCCTCAGCAGCGGCGGCGGCCTCGGCAGCGGTGTCATCGGCGACACCGGGGACCTGAGCGACTTCGGTGGCCTCGCCACCGCCGCCGCAGGCCACGACGAAGAGGACCGACGCCAGTGCTACGGCCAGCACGATCAGAAGCGGATGCAGACCAGGTGTTTTGGGTCTCATAGCAGCCTCCTCACATCTTAGGGTGTAGACGTATTGTTTCGGAGCGGTACTTGGCGAGCCAAGTGAACATTGAGCCGACGGCCTGCGATTCCGCGGCCGCCGGGCAGCCAAACCTAGTGCGGGACGCTGTCAGACTGTTCGGAATTTATCAACTATGACGACGACGATCCAGCATCTTTCGGTTGTTGGTCTGAACTGTGAATTCTGTGATTCCGGGATTTACAGGATCGGGAAATCATGCGAATCCCTTAATCCTATGAATCCCGGTCCAGACAATTACATCAACAACCAACAACCGGAAAGACCCTGGTAATGACCTTGGAGTTAGCCTAATCGCCGCCCTACCGGTCGAACCAACCCTCCTGGAAAATCGGCCAGCTCAGCGGATGGGGCTCTACACCTCGCACGTCAGCGCGCGCGCCGTATATCCAAGGCTGGAATGCCACCACAACACGGGGCACGTTCTCGATCAGAATTTTCTGTATCTCCCCGTAGCTCTCCTTCTGGCCCTCAAGGTCCTGCCCCCTAGCCTTTTCGATCAGCTCGTCAAGCCTGGGGTTGACGTAACGCGGCGCATTCCAACTGGAGTCGCTGTGGGTCTGGATGGTCAGGGCTTGGTCCGGAAGGCGGCCGTTCCAATAGACGGTGGTAATCGGGTCTACCAGCCAATGGACGTCCCAGAAGGCGTCCGAAGGGTCACGCTGCACCTCGACTCTGATGCCGGCGGGGGCGGCGCTTTGTTGGAAGGCGACCGCCATTTCGATCTGCCCGGCTCCTACGTCAGCCGTGTGGATGGTAATATCAATCCCATCCGGGTATCCAGCCTCCGCCAGCAACTGCTTGGCCAGCTCGGGGTCGTAGTCCGGGGGCGCATACTGGGACGCAAAGACGGGGTGGATGGGGTGGATGGGATGGTCGGAGGCGATGGTGCCCAGCCCCAGCAACGCCGCTTGGTTGATGGCTTCCCGGTCCGTGGCGGCTTGCATCGCCTTGCGGACCAATAGGTTGTCGAAGGGCGGCACCCTGATGTCCATATAATACCCAATCCAGGAGAAACTGGTGGCCTTCAACGCCACGGTGCCGGGATTAGCTTCCATTTCGGGGACGCTCTGGGGGGTCAACGCCCATAAGACGTCCACGTCGCCGTTCTTCAGCGCCGCGTCTCGGGTTGCCGCCTCGCGGATACTCAGGATAACGATCTCATCCAAGTAAATGTTGTCCGCATCCCAGTAGTCCTCATAGCGCACCAGCGTAGCCCGTTCGTTGGGCAGGTGCTCCTCAAGGATGAAGGGCCCGGTGCCGAACTCTTCTAAAGTGAGCCGGTCGATATCCACGTCGGAAGGCAGGATCCGCGCTTGGTAGATCGACAGGTAGGTCGGGAAGAGACCGTTGGGGGCGACCAGGTCGAAGCGGATCGTGTAGTCGTCCAGGACCACCACCTCGTCGATAACCGAGAATGTGGTCCGTGTCGGAGGGTCTACCACGGGGTCCATCATCCGGTTAATGCTGAAGACCACATCCTCCGCTTTGAACTCCTTTCCGTGGTGGAACTTCACACCCTCACGTAGGTAGAAGGTGTAGGACGTGAGGTCCTCATTGGCCTCCCAGTGGGTAGCCAACTCCGGCTTGATGGAAAGGTCCGGTTGGATCATGAGCAGGTTGTCATAGTTTGCTTGGCTGATGGCGACGCCAGCCTCACCCTGATATTGAGCAGCGTGCGGGTCCAGCGTAACGAAGTTGGGGAAAAACGCTACTTTCAGCGTGCCACCCCTTTTCGGCGCCCCCTCCTCGGCTTCAGCAGCTGCGGCCTGGGCCTCTTCGGAAACCTCGACGGCTTCTTCTTCGAACTCAAGGAGCTCACTGAACTCGTCCTCTTCGGCAGCGAGGGCCTGCTCCTCCTCGACAGCCTCGGGGACTTGGGCGGCCTGCTCCTCCTCGGCAACCTCGGGGACTTGGACGGCCTGCTCCTCCTCGGGAGCCTGTGAGACCTCGGTGGCCTCACCGCCGCCGCCGCAGGCCACGACGAAGAGGACCGAGGCCAACGCCACGGCCAGCATGATCAGAAGCGGATGCAGACTGGTTGTCTTAGACTTCATGGCGGTCTTCTCCCTTTATGCGATAAACGCTTTATTTGGGAAGCTAGTCGGGAATCTGGGGATCTAAGGCATCATCAAACCGGCGGTCTGCTATTTAGCCGCCAGCCAACTGCCAAGGCCTAGATAAGTAACGCTAACATAACACGGTATATTTAGCAACTATGACGATAACCGACAACTTTATAGCGTTTATCGTATCAACTCATTAAATCATTATATGAATACGGCAACATCGTTGCGACACATGTTCACCGGGTCGGTCAGAACAGTCCTCAACCCGGTATCCGATGCTAATGCGGCGTTGGCGCCGCGATGCTTCCAAGTGGTCAGGCAGTGACTCAAGAGTCCATTTAGCCCTTAATCTCTAAGTGCCCAGACAGTCCCTTTATGTAGTCCATCTATCTATAAGGTAAGGAGGGTCCTTTATATAAGGAAGGGAGGACCTTGGCGTGGAATTGATAAGCTCAAGCGATGAGCTTGACCGTCGACAGGGGTAGGCGTATTATCCCAGCCATCAGCGGGCGGTCCCGGGGCTGAAAGCCCAAGGGAGACGGCCAATTGCCAACAGACTGGAGGAGACGATATGCGAGGTGGCGATGCGGTGATCCGCCTTTTGGAACAAGAAGGCGTCCAGTATATTTCCGGGTTCTCAGGCGGTGGGTTGGCCCCTCTTTGGTCGGCATTGAGGAACTCCCAGCAAATAACCGCCTTTTCCACCAGGCATGAGAGGCAGGGAGTGGAAATAGCCGACGGTTACGCTAGGGCCACTGGTATGGTTGGAGTAGCCATGACCGGCACCGGGCCCGGCGCTACCAACACCCTGACCGGCATCGCCGGCGCTTACGCCGACAATGTTCCCGTGTTGCTCCTTATGGGTCAGCATCCTTTGGCCAGCATGGGCAAGGAAATTCAGCAGGAAGTCCCCTCCAGCATCTTCGATAGCTTCGTCAAGTGGAAAGGCGTCATGGGCCGGGTGGAGGATATTCCAGGAGTGGTCCGCCGGGCATTCACCGCACTAAGATCAGGCTCTCCCGGCCCGGTGGTCTTGGAAATGCCCCAAGATGTTCTGTCCACCGAGGCGCCCGATGAGGTGTTTCGCTATGAACCGGTGGGGGCAGGCCGTAAAGCTTCACCGGACCGGCAGGACATAGAGCGAGCTGCCGACCTGCTTGTCCAGGCTAAGTATCCCATTATGAACGTTGGTGGAGGCGTGCTGTCGGCCGAAGCTTGGGACGAAGCCAGGGAACTGGCCGAGCTTCTGTCCATGCCGGTGGCCAGCACCTTGGTGGGCAGGGGCGCTTTCCCTGAAGACCATCCCTTGGCCCTGGGTATGGGCGTGTATCCCCGGAGCAGGTTCGCCTCGGGGCAAGCGGTTTACATAAACCGCAAAGCCGATGCCGTCCTGTCTGTGGGAACCTCTTTTCGCACGCCCAACGCCACCGACGGCCGCCCCATCCCGGACCACGTCCGCTTGGTGCACATCAACGCCGATCCCGGCGACCTGAACAAGATATACCAAGCGGATGTGCCAATCCTGGCGGACGCCAAGCTGGCCTTGCGCGATCTCATCGACGCAGTGAAGGACCGCTTGGGCCCGGGCCGGGGCGGGATCAACGAGGAGGTGGCGGCGGAAATAGCCCGGGTTAAGGAAAAGTGGCTGGATGAGTTTCGTCCCTCGTTCATCGACGAGTCGGTGCCCACCAACGGTTACCGGGCCGTTTACGACTTGATGCAAGTGGCGGACCGGGACCGGACCATCGCACTGCACGACGCCGGTGGACCCCGGGGCTACGTGTCTCCATTTTGGGTAGCTACCAGGCCTCGCAACTATATTGGGATGGGAGGAATGGCGGCCATGGGTTGGTCACTGGGGGCGGCTATCGGCGCTAAGCTGGGCCGTCCGGACCAATTGGTGGTTAACGTGTTGGGCGATGCGTCCTTTGGTATGGTGGGAATGGAAGTGGAGACCGCTGTCCGGATGGGCATCCCTATTCTCACGGTGGTCCTGAATAACGGCGGGATCGGCGGTTCTTTGATGAGCCAGGGTGGGCCCAACGCGGCCCCGGCCAGCGTGGTCGAGCTTGGCGGCAACTTTAGCTTGGTGGCCCAAGGCCTGGGGGCCTATGCGGAGAGAGTGGAGCAGCCGGGCGACCTCGTCTCCGCCTACCAGCGGGCAATCAAGGCCACGGAAGACGGGCAGTCGGCCTTGGTTGAGGTAATGATCAAACCCCTCCCCACTCCGCAACTGGCCGAAGATTGGGGACTGTAGAGAGGCCGGGCTATGAAGAGCATTGAGATTGACCGCAACAAACGGCTCAAAGAAGAATCCCACAAGGGCCATAACCGGTGGCACCCTGACGTTCAGCCGGTACTGGAGGCCGACCCGGGAGAAGAGGTGGTGATTGAAGTCCGCGACGCCTCGGACGTTCAGATCAAGCCAAACACCACCTTGACCGATCTGGAAGGCATGGACACCAAGGCGGCGCACCCGCTGACCGGCCCGGTTTACGTTAAAGGGACTGAGCCGGGAGACCTCCTGGAAATAGAATACGTGGACATAATACCTCAATCTCACGGGTGGACCCGGAACCGGCCGGGCTCCGGGTTCCTGCGGGACCTCTTCACCGACCCATACTTGGTTCATTGGGAAATGAAGGAGGGTTGGGCTACGTCGGCGCAGCTTCCCGGCGTCCGCATCCCCAACGGGTCCTTCATGGGGACCGCCGGTATCGCTCCCTCCCGCACCCAATTGGAGGAATGGACCAAGCGGGAGGCGGACTTGGTGCGGCGGGGTGGAGTGGCCTTCCCCCCCCGACCCTGAGGATGCCGTCCCCTCCCAGGGGCCCATAGCAGTGGAGGGACTACGCACCATCCCACCCCGGGAAAACTGCGGCAATGTAGACGCCAAGCAGTTGACTAAGGGTTCACGACTGTTCATACCGGTGAACGTTGACGGTGCCCTTTATTCGGTGGGAGACGCCCACTTTGCCCAGGGAGACGCCGAGTGTTGCATCACCGCCATCGAAATGGGCGGCACCGCCGTGGTGCGGTTTACAGTTCATAAGAATGAAGCGGCCCGGCGCAACATCCGCTGGCCCCGCTTTGCTCATCCCGGCTACTTTGCCGAGCCAGAGTGGGCTGCGCCGCGGAACTTCATTGCCACCATGGGTATGCCGGTGCGTGAAGACGGCACCCAGGAGGGCGAGGACCTGACCCTCGCCGCCCGCAACGCATTGATAAACATGATCGAGTTGCTCCAAGAAAGGGGCTGGACCCGGGACCAAGCCTACATCATTTGCAGTGTAGCCGTGGACTTAAAGATAAGTAACGTGGTTGATCTGCCCAATGTTACGGTCTCCGCTTTTCTTCCGGAGGACATATTCCAAAATTAGTCTGCGCCCTGCCTTAGTCTGCGCCCTGCCAATGAAATAGGCCCCGCTTCAATCACGGGGCCTATTTCGTTTCACTTATGCCAAGCTAGCGCGGCTTCGGACAGTTCCAGACCCTAGACAAGGGCCAACCGACAGGCTAGCTTATTCGCTTGACTTCTAGAGTCTCTCCCGGAGCCAGCGCCACTCTTCTTACATTTATACCAAGCTTGAGCAACCAGTACCCCAGCGTGGCTTTGCTTACCCCCAGTTCGTCAGCGGTGCGGGAAAGACCGATCTCGTTAACCATTTCTGGGAGTAGGCGTTCCAAGGGCCGCTGGTGCCCCTTTTCTACACGTTGCATTAGTTTGGTTTTCCTGGCCAAAATGTACCTCCTCAACTGCCGTTAGTGCTTCGGTGTACCGTGGGCAGCCACCCTACCACCCAACCCAACCCCTGTCAAGGCTTTATCTCAATAAAATATTAAAAAGGTATAATAAAAATATAAAATCATATCTGAAACGGCTATATATTGACATGAAAGAGCTATTGGATTTCATAGGATTTGGACCCTTTAACCGCCGCTGGAAGTGGTTTTTTAGATGTCATAACACACGTATATGACATTCCGGCAACCTACCGGGGCCCTGGGTGTCTTATTGTCTTAACTGGCAAGGGGAACCCCTTCTATTGCTAGGGCAAGGTAAGGATGTACTGATTACTCTTGAAGAAGTAGGTAAGATTGACACCTGTATCCCGGTGTTTTACTCTGAGGCCATCCGAGAATAATGCAGTCAGAGGTTATTTCATGGACATTCCTACGCTGAGAGATGTCTACGAGGCCAAAAAGACTATTGCACCCTACCTTCCCCGTACTCCGTTACACTTCTCTCCCGGCTTAAGCGAGATGATGGAGGCTCAAGTCTATCTGAAGCACGACGATTACCTACCGTTAGGGGCCTTCAAGGGCCGAGGGGGGATTAACCTTCTGGCCCATCTCAGCCCAGAGGAGCGAGCGCGGGGAGTAATCACTGCCTCCACCGGAAACCACGGACAGTCCATCGCCAACGCCTGTCGTATCTTCGGCGCCAGGGCGCTTATCGCCCTGCCTGAGAAGGCCAATCCACTGAAGGTGGCCGCTCTGCGCTCCTTGGGGGCCGAGCTGATATTTTATGGCGACCATTTTGACGAGGCCAGGACCCACAGCGAGCGGTTGGCCAAGGAGGAAGGTTACCGCTACGTGCACCCAGTTAACGAGCCATTGCTGATTGCCGGCGTGGCTACCCAAACATTGGAGGTGATCGAGGACCTGCCTGAAGTCCAAGTGGTGGTGACGCCAATGGGTGGAGGCACCGGAGCCGCTGGCGCCTGTATTGTGGCCAAGTCGGTAGACCCCAATATACAGGTGGTGGCGGTACAGTCAGAGGCGGCGCCCGGAGGGTATCTCTATTGGAAGCAGGGAAAGACGGCGCCATCGCCAATGGAGACCTTCGCTGAAGGCCTCGCTACTTCGGTGGGTTATGAGTTGCCTCAGGGTATTTTGCGGCGACACTTGAGTGATTTTATATTGGTAAGCGACGACGAAATACGCCGGGCCATCGGCCTGCTTATCGAAAAGGCCCACACCTTGGCCGAAGGAGCCGGAGCGGCGGCCTTGGCGGGGGTGGTGAAACAGCCGGACCTGATTAAGGGTAAAAAGGTATCAATCTCGGTGAGCGGTGCGAATATCACTATCTCCCAGCTAGCTGAAGCGGTAAAAGTGTATCAAACCCATAACTAGACCCTGGGGCCTGCTTTATCAGCCGCCTGTTTCGCCATTCAGTCCGGCGAAATATCTGGCTAACTCGTCCCTGGAGAAATGAGGTAACGGGGCTTCCCCTTGGTAGCCGATCATCAGCAGGCCCTCATCCTGAGCCAGCATCTGCCCGATCTCCCAGCCGTCGATGTTCTTCTCTTCCAACGCCATCAGCAGTGGGGGAACCTCACTGGCGGGCAATGTGAGTAACAAGGCGCCCGAGGCGAGCAGGCCCAATGGGTCCAACTCCAAGGCCTCACACACGGCCCGGCATTCCGGCAGTACCGGTATGCTCCCTTCTTCGACGGCCAAGCCCAGGCCCGACGCTTGGGCCACCTCCCGCAGCCCCGTGACTAGACCTCCTTCGGTCACATCGTGCAATGAATGTACCCGCACCGAGGCACAGGCTGTCTGAGCTTCAGTAATTACACTTATACCCGGATTTGTCAGCAGCGCGGCGGCTTGGCCGATGGTATCGTCGGAAACACCGGCTAGCCGCAGGGCTTGGGCTCGGTCCCTAGCCAGAAGGGCTGTCCCCTCAATGGCCACGCCCTTGGTCAGCACGATGCTATCCCCTTCCTGTGCTCCTCCAGTGCGAATAAGGCTGTCCCGGTCCACTTCTCCCAGCATGGTTCCAATGATGATGGGCCGATGAATTCCATGGGTGACTTCGCTATGGCCGCCGACCAAGACGGCTCCCACCGCGGCGCACGCCTCCAAAATCTGGTCGAACACCGCCTCGGCTTCACTCTCTGAAAAATTTTCCGGCACCAACAAAGTAGCCAGAAACCAGCGGGGTTGAGCTCCGGAACAAGCCACATCGTTGGCGTTGACCTGCACCGAGTACCAGCCGGCCAGATCAGTGGCAAAAGTGACCGGGTCGCTGGCGGCCACCAACAAACGCTCTCCCATGTCCAGTGCCGCCGCGTCCTCGCCGACCAAGGGCCCTAGCAACACCCTGGGGTCGGCAACAGAATTCTTGGCCAGCATCCTTTGCAAAAGAGACGCTGGGAATTTCCCGACTTTCAAAATCACCCCCTGCACCTAGTAGTGCATCCATCCACGCCCCTTGGCCCCCCAAGGAAACTTGAAGGAACCTTAGAGGAGCGTTTCCACAATATACCTCGTGAACTCCCCAGGTTGGCGGCTGGTTGCCGGCAACTCCACAGTCGGTGGCCCAGACCTCGATTGGGTAGGCCGGACAGTGAGCAGCTATTAAGACTGGCCTGTTGTTCTTGACATAAAATATCGCTCGTGATAAAAATAACAATCGCGTTAGGCTAGACGCGATGGACGCTATTCTCACGAGAGAGGAGGGAGTTGTGAAGCAAGCAACCTTTCTACTGATGGGGCTTCTGACTGCCCTCATATCTCTTGGTCTAGCCTGCGGCGGCGATGAACCCGCCGCCACGCCCAGTCCCAGGGCTACTGCTACGCCTGAGGTTACTCTTCAACCGGCCCCGACGACTGCGGCTACTGCCATGTCGACAGCGGCCACGGTTCCCGCAGGCACATCCGAGGTCAGTCTGGAGATAAGCGCCGAAGGAGATGCTTTGGAGTTCGATACAAGCAGCTTCACCGTCGGCGCCGGGTCCCGAGTGACCTTGACCTACGACAATGCCTCCACTCTTTTTCAGCACAATTGGGTACTGGTGCAGGACGGCGCGAAGGACGACGTCGCCCAGCGAGGAACCACATACCCGAACGACGGTTGGCTCCAGCCGGGCGACCCCGAGGTCATTGCCAATACGGAGTTAATAGACCCGGAAATGGTGGGCAGCGTTACTTTTACGGCTCCCCCCTCTGGAACGTATCAGTTTGTTTGTACCTTCCCTGGGCATAATGTCACCATGTTTGGGAGCTTCGAGGTAAGCGGCTAAGAGACGGTCCGCTACAGTTTACAATATCAGGAATGGTCTGATACGATGGGCTGGGCCGCATCCTTATTTGGGTGCCGCTGGTCTGCGGTTAAGTGTGGCGCGTTCGTCTAGAGGCCCAGGACACCGCCCTCTCAAGGCGGAGATCGGGGGTTCGAATCCCCCACGCGCTACCAAAGAACAACCACGGAAAAAGCCCCCGGGCATTCCCGGGGGCCTTTCTATTTGCGTTTTGCTAACGCAATTACTCCGCGGCTAGCTATTTGCCGCCCGCTCCTTACTGTCATCCTTGCTTTGGAACTGTGGGACCACTTGAGTGCCAAAGAGTTCCAGGCTTTCCATGTACTGCTTGAAGGTGATATTGGGGATGCTGGGGAATATCTGGAAATGCTGGAAGTTCACCCCCTGTTGCAGCCTATCGAGGCGTTCCGCAATATAGTCCGGCGTTCCTACCATGATGACGCCATGCCGCCAGAGAAAATCGAACCAATCGCAAGTGACGTCCTCGTTGTCAAGTGACTCGTTCTTGCCCAGTAGCGTCGGCCGGAGCCTGCCAAGAGGGCCCGAGATCTGATCATAGATGGAGTTGATTCCCGGGCGGGCGATCTTGAAAGCTTCCTCCATGGTCTTGGCGCAGAAGGTCATGAATTGATTGGATACGTTCTCCCCCAAGGCTACATCGCGCCCCTGGGCGTTGGCGGCTTGCTTATACAGCGTGTAGGACTCACGGATCCCTTCCAGAGCACGAGCAGACCCCATAGCATTAAGTCCCCGAGAACCGGCGAACTCCCAGGACTTGTTAGTGGTCACCATCTGCCATACGGGCGGATGGGGTTTTTGATAAGGCTTGGGCAACACGGATATGGCGACTAATTCGCCATCGGGCGTGTAATGGGGCGGGGTCAGCTTCACAGCAGGGTTGGTTTCCTTCCAACCGGGGGTGGGGAAGGTATAGAATTGGCCCTCGTGGCTGAAGGCCTCTTCAGTCCAAGCCTTGAGGATTATATCCAGGGTTTCGGTAAAAAGGGCATAGTTCTGCTCGTCTTTGCGCCTATCAGCTTGTGGGTTTAGCTGGGCGCCCCAGCGAAAGTTACTGCCTCGACCGACGCCGAAATCGACCCTCCCCATGGTCATATGGTCCAAGGCAGCGATATCCTCTGCCACCCGAATGGGATGCCAATCACAAATTGAAGTGGGGCTCTGGCCCACCCGAAGCCGGTTAGTGTGTAGGGCGATGTCGGCCCCGGTGAGGATAGGGTTGGTGGCAGAAGAGAAGTAGCCATCGTGCGCCAAGTGATGCTCCGCCACCCAGGCGGTGGTGAACCCCAGTTCCTCCAGTGCCTTCCCGTACTCCCGGTACTCTTGCACCTGCTGGTGCCACGGGACCAATTCTCCGATATGCCAGTACATGGAGCTATCGAAACGCATATTGTTCCTCCCTTGTTGCTAGGATCTGTTGGGTAAGTTTCCGCATAATTTGGTAACAACATATCAGCAGCGGACAACACAAGGCAACACCGTAGATTCAAAATGACAGCCCAGGTTATTGTATAATATGGCCGCGTGGATAGGGAGAATAATAGTCTCGGTAGGTGATGATGGTCGATCAAGAAAGGCTGGTCAACTCATTATGCGATTTGGTAAGAATTGACAGTCCCTCCAATGAAGAGGAGGACGTATCCAAACACCTGGAAGAGCGCTTGCGGAACCTGAATTTCCAGGTCGAGCGGGACGCCCACGGCAACGTTATTGCCTCGGAGCCGGGGGATGACCCTTTGCTCCTGTCGGCCCACATGGACACGGTTGAACCGGGGCGGGGAATCAAACCCCAAGTCCGCGGCGACCGCATCGAATCCGACGGGACCACTATACTAGGGGCTGATTGCAAGGCCGGAGTAGCGGCAATCATGGAGGCACTGCAATCGGCGGCGCAGGAAGGCCGGGCCAGACGCCCGGTGCAGGTGGTATTCACTAGGGGTGAAGAAATCGGCTTGGTGGGCGCCAGCAACTTGGACTACTCCATGATCCGGGCCAAGGAGTCCGTGGTCTTCGACGGCAATGGGCCGGTGAACCGCATTACCGGCTCCAGCCCCACCTACGTGGCGTTCGATGTTTCAGTGAAGGGGCGGGCCGCTCACGCCGGCGTAGAGCCGGAAAAGGGGTTGTCTGCCATTCGCATCGCCACGGACATCATCTCGGAATTACCCCAAGGACGCTTGGACGCGGAAACCACTTTCAACGTCGGACTCATATCCGGCGGCTCGGTGCGCAATGCAGTGCCTGCGGACGTTGCTTTTAGCGGCGAGTTCCGTAGCCGCAACACCGAGACCGTAGACCTGCTTCGCCTGCAGGTGCTGGCCACGCTGCAACAGGCCAGGCAGCGTTACCGGGAAGCCACCATCCAGGAAGACTTGGAAGTGCTGTTCCAGATGTATGACCTGGACCCCAATGACCCTGTCGTCCGCTTGGTTACTCGGGTCATGAGGGAGATGCGCTTGGACCCGGACATTCAACCGTCGGGCGGCGGCACCGACGCCAACGCCATGAGGCTCAATGGCATTGACTGCGTGGTAGTGGGGATGTCCACCAACGAGATGCACACTGTCAACGAGTACGTGCTCATCCCGGACCTAGTGACCACGGCCAGGTTCTGTGAAAGGGTAATGGAAGCACACTAACCTCTGGTTACTGACCGGGTATGCAGCCCCATAGAGTGTTTTCATTCTCGGAATTGCTGATGGCCTTGTGAAGGCCACGTAAGGGGATGAAAATAGGCTATTTTCATAACAATGTCATTCTGAGCCGTAGGCGAAGAATCTAAAAAGCTTCAGCTTGGCTGACGCAGATCCACTCAAGACGGATATAGAAATGAATGGCGCAGAGCTAAAAGCGACTTTACAGGCCGGCGGCCGGGTTTTCGGCACCATGATTACCATCGGCCGAAGCCCCCGCTGGATTCCCACCCTGGCAGGCGTGGGCTTGGACTACGTTATCATCGACACCGAGCACAACCCCCGCAGCCGGGCCGAGTTGGGCGACTACCTGAATATGTTCAACACTACCGGCGTAGCCCCCATCGTCCGTATCCCCATCCCGGACTCCCACTACGTCACCATGGCTATGGATGCCGGGGCCCAGGGAGTGCTGGCTCCCTACTGCGAGACAGTGGAAGAAGTGAAAGAGGTGGTGGCGGCGGCCAAGTGGCGCCCGTTAAAGGGAGAGGCGGTGAAACGGGTAGTGGACGCAGGAGAACACGTCAGCGACGCCACTCGCGCCTATTTGGAAGACCGCAACAAGAACAGTGTCGCCGTGATAGGCATTGAAAGCGTCGCGGCGGTGAACCTTCTGGACAAGATGCTGGACGTGCCCGGAATTGACGGCGTCTTCGTAGGTCCCAACGACTTGAGTATCTCATTGGGGGCGCCCGACCAGTACGATAAGCCGGAGTACCGGAACACGGTCAAGCATATCATCGACACCGCCGAGGCCCGGGGCATTCCGGTGCTGGTACACCACCAAACACCGGAGCTTTCCACCTTCTGGATCAGTCAAGGGGCCCGGTTTATCCTGCACGGCAGCGACCGCCGGGCACTGGCCGAGGGTTTCCGCGCCGACTTCAGCCAACTGAGAGAGTTCACCAAGGACCTCTAGCCGTCAATCAGATAGAATTCTATCTACAGGAGCAACAGCGCCTCGTCGAGGCTGACCTGTCGATAGGACTGCTCGAGGAATGCCTTTTCCGCATGGACAGAGGCCCATTCGGATTTTTGCCGTTGGATGGTCGAATCCTCTGAAAGCGCCGGAGTTTCAAACACTCCAATTGTCCACTCGGCAATCGGTTCTTTCGGGCAGCGGACCGTTAGGTCTGCCGCTTTGACCTGCCCATCAAGGGAATAAACGTAGCAAGTATCAATGTTTCGCCGGGCGCTGGCTAGCTGGGGTCTTTCATAGTTTGGTTCAGCGGGCTTGCCGTCCGGCACCATCAGTATATTCACCCCGCGGTCGTTGATCGCATTCAGCCGCTCAATCGCGTTGCCTCCGACACTGACCCACTTGTGGTCGGGCCAAATGTCCAGCTTGCCATAACTTGCCACCGGGTTTTTGCTTTGGAATATGAAAAAATCCGGATAGGCGTAGAAGTCTTCACCCGTGGCGCGGTAAGCATCGTAAAACGCCGTCACATAGGCCATAATCAGGTTGGAGGCGCCAACGCCGTCAATCCCTCCCGGCGCCACAAGACCCAGCCTTCGTACATTGGTGAATCCCCGGAAAAACTCGGCGTGGTCCTGTTGACGCCCGTTCACGAAGATTTCGAAGTCGCTGTCGCGAAGATGATTAGCGGTGTGCATAAGACTCCTCTATATCAAGGCTTAGACATCGGCTCCCAGCGGCGCCGTAATGAGTCAACGTAAACGCGCTCGTAATCCCCGTAGTGGGTATTGGATGGGTGGTCCGCCAAGCGTTCGGCCCACATGTACTCCACGTCTCCCCAGCGGATAGGGAAAGGCGCCTGATCGAAAAAAGTGGCAACAGCATCGTTGGGGTTTCCCGCGTCCACATACCCCAGCATCTGAAAATTGTCGTAGGTGTGTCCCTGGTCCGAGACGAACCTTCCTTTCATGGCGGCCAACACGATGAACGACGCCATTGTTAACCCTCAAATATTAGCCATCGGCAATTGGACGATATTTAGTTAACATAAAGACGACTATGTTCCGGTAATAGGTGTCCGGCGGCGGATAGCCGAGTACTAATAACCGGACGCTACTTAGTCAAAATATGCACGGTAGTCACGTCTCCCGCGCCCGAGCACTGGGCCAACCCTACCTTGGGGTTGCTCACTTGACGCTGTCCGGCCTCGCCCCGCAATTGGGTGACTGTCTCATGAATCATTCGGATGCCGGTGGCCCCGAAAGGGTGGCCCATCGCCAGCAGTCCACCGTCGGTGTTGGTGGGAATATCTCCAGACAACGTTGTCCGCCCATCCATGGTGGCCTGCCAAGCCTGACCCCAGGGCACCAACCGGAGCGCCTCCAACTGTTGCAACTCACCAATAGTAGCGGCATCGTGGACCTGCGCCAAGTCCACATCCTTCGGCTCTATTCCACTCATTTCGTAAGCGTCTTGGGCTGCTGGCTCGCTGCGGTAGGGGCTGAAAGCCGAGTGGTCGCTGCCTCGGCCGTTATAGGAGCCGGAACGCAATACCGCCGCTGCGATGCGCAGCGACCGGCCCTTGTTTATACCGTACCGGTCCAAGGCGTCGGCGGCGCATAGCACGGCGGCAGCCCCGCCCTCACTGGTGGGGCAGCATTGATAAAGGGTCAGAGGGTCGGCGATGAGCCGCGACTGCAGCACTTCTTCCAGAGTGTGTTCCTGTTTGCGGTGGGCGTAGGGATTTAGGGCGGCGTTCTGCCGAGCTTTCACCGAAACTTGGGCGAAGGCCGCGGCCGGGGCGCCCGTCTCTTCCATGTAGCGGCGCATACGTAGAGCGTAACCGGCCATCATGTGGTCCCCGCCGATGTAACGGTCGGGGCTATCGTCGGCAGTTACCGTCACCGGTCCCCGCGGCACCTTCTCCGCCCCAAAGGCCAGCGCCAAGTCGAAAAGCCCGGCAGCGATACCCCAATAGGCTTGCCAGAAGGCCGTGGACCCGCTGGAACAAGCGTTTTCCACATTGATTATAGGTATCCCGGTCAACCCCAATTCCGCTAGGGCCGTTTCGCCCATCGACATCCCGTGGTAGTACACATGCCCAAAGTAAGCCACCGGTATGTCTTTCCAAGCCACTCCCGCGTCCTGAAGGGCTGGCTTTACGGCTTCCAGGGCCAGGTTGGCCAGGTCTTTATCCGGGAACCTGCCGAACGGATGCAAACCGACGCCGGCGACCATCACCTCCCGGCCGGGCTTGACTTGGTTCAACGCCCTTCCTCCTCTGCTGCGGGAGCCGGTCTCCACTTATAGACCACTTTCTCGGACTCCTCCTCGGAGCTTCTCACCCGCAATAGGGCCAGTTCCACCGGCAGCCCAATCTTCAACTGGTCCTTGGGGCACTCGATGACCTCTGCCAGCACCTGGGGCCCTTCGGGCAACTCGACCTGTCCCAATACATAAGGCACCTGGCCGGGCCAACCCGGCGGCGGCACTCTAACCACCGTGTAACTGTACAGGATTCCTTTCTTGGCGAACTCCACTGGCTCCAGATTGCCGGAGGTACATGCTTGGCAAAAAGTTGCTGGTCCGAACACGTGTATGCCGCAGTCTCTACACCGAAACCCAACTAGTACTCCAGAGGTCCCTTCCTTGTTGGTCAGCTTAAGCCGTTTGATGTCGACTGAATCGGCCATACCCAAGTCCAGCGTCCCACGGTCGGAAATTCAGCTTAATCCCAGCGTCTGTAGCTGTCAACCACAGGGTTGGACCCCATTGACCCGGTTCCGGGTACATGATAGGTTTGGGTGTGCCCTGACTTGGGCCGCCGCCGCAGAAATCATCCGATTCCCACTGTGGAATGCTGCGGGCGATGCGATTCCCTGGTTTGATAGGAGCCGATTTGAGCGACAGTACCGGCCCCAGTGCTCCAAGTGGACGACACCCCTGGGAATTGTCCTTAGGGGAGTTCTTGGACGCTGCTGTGGCCCGGAATCCGGACAAGGTGTTCGCCGAGATGTCCGGCGATAAAATCACCTTCCGCCAGTTGCAACAAAGAGCGTTGTTGGCCGCCGGCATGTTTCGAGGGTTGGGTGTGGGTCGTGGCGATAGGGTATGCTTGTTCATGCCTAATTGCCCCGAGTACCTGGACTGCTGGTTCGGTCTTTCGCTATTGGGAGCCATCGGTGTTCCCATCAACACTGCCTATAAACAGGACGAGACTGCTTTTATCCTCAATGACGCCGGCGCCTCGGTGCTGGTGGCCCACCGTACATTAGCATCGACAGCCGAGGAGGCCGCAGTCATGGCCCCCAGCCTGCGGCACAAGCTTGTGGTGGACGCGGCACACGGCTCCACTTCCCCGGACAATCGGGAAAACAACTCCGCCGTTGCAGAGAATCCCGCTATTCCCCCGGTTGTTGAAGAGGAGCAAGACGAGACCTTACCGGGCTGGAACAGCTTCTCTTCGAGCCGAAGTGAGTCGCAGGGCTTGGCCGCACCGCCGCAGGTGTCTCCCGACGATATTTCCATGCTGGTCTACACCTCCGGCACGACGGGCAATCCCAAGGGTGTGATAGTAACCCACCGGATGTACGTAGCGGCCGGACAGGGTTTTGCCCACTGGACCCAGGCAACCTCGGAGGACCGGTTCTTCACCTGTTTGCCTTATTATCATGCCAATATCCAGTATTACTCGACTATGGGAGCTTTAGCGGCGGGCGCTACCTTGGTGGTAGTGGACAGGTTTAGCGCTTCCCGGTTTTGGGACCAGGTGCGGGAGGCCCGGGCCACCGTGGTCAATTTCATCGGCATGATGATGCCGGTATTGGCCAAGCAACCCGAGTCCCCGACGGACTCCCAAAACACGGTGCGTCTCTTTTACGGCTCGCCATCCTTTCCCCTCGAGTTTCTTGAAGCCTTCCAGCAAAGGTTCAACACCGAGATCATAGTCGGCTTCGGCATGACGGAAACCTGCTACGGCACTATCGAGGTTATCGGCAGGCCGCGGCGGGCTAGGTCTTCCGGACCAGCACGCCAACACCCCTCTCCTTCTTTCGTCAACCGGATTCGCATATCCGACCCTGATACCGGGGCCGTCATGGCGCCCGATACCGTGGGTGAGATCACTATCAAGAATCCCGTCGTAACACCGGGTTATTGGCGTAATGAGGAACAGACAAGGCAATCGCTGCGGGACGGCTGGCTATACACCGGAGACTTGGGCTGGCTGGACCAAGACGGTTACTTATATTTCGTGGACCGCAAGAAGGACATTATCAGGCGGCGGGGCGAGAACATCTCCTCTCAAGAAGTGGAGAAGGTGCTCAATCGCCATCCGGATGTGCTGGACAGCGCCGTGCTGGCGGTTCCGTCGGAGTTAGGTGAAGACGAAGTGAAAGCTTGCGTGGTGCCGCTCCCCGGCGCGGAAATAAGCCCCGCGGAGTTGGTGCTTTGGTGCGCCGAGCGCCTGGCCTATTTTAAGGTCCCCAGGTATATAGAAATGCGGGATGACTTGCCCCGGACCCCCAGTCTCCGAGTGCGTAAGGACATGCTGCGCCGGGAACGTGAAAACCCGGTGGAGGGCTGTTTCGACCGGGAGGCCGCCGGAATCCGGTTGCGCTAACGCAGCAGTTGGCTAAGGAGCTGGGAATGGCTGAGAAAAAGTACTGGCTGTTCAAGTCCGAGCCGGGAGAATTTTCTTTTTCCGATCTGCTGGCCGAGCCGGACCAGACAGCGGAATGGGATGGTGTCCGTAATTACCAGGTCCGGAATATGATGCGGGATGAAATGAAGGTCGGCGATGGCGTGCTTTTCTACCACTCCAGTACCACGCCGACGGCAGTAATAGGCACCGCCCATATCGTGAAAGAGGCTTACCCCGACCCTACTGCCTGGACACCGGGCGACAAGCACTTTGACTCTCGGAGCACCCCGGAAAACCCGGTTTGGCTCATGGTGGATATTCAGGCCGACAAGGAATTCTCCAAGCCCGTCACCCTCCAAGAGATTAAGGCCCATCCGGCCTTGCAAAATATGATGGTAGCCCGCCGGGGTATGCGGCTATCCATCCAACCCGTGGTCAAGGACGAGTGGGACGAGTTGCTCCGGCTGGGCGGCTAGGCTTCCTGATCCACGTAGCGGCCAGTGGCCGGCAGCCGGCTTTCAGTTGATGCCTGGCGGCTAAAGCCAGCTATGGGCGTCGAGCACTTGACGAGGCTTTTGTGAAAAACCGAGACATCGAAGCGGCCAAGGACTATCACGACTCCACCAAACTGTCCTATATAAACCTGCGCAACAAGCCCCCGCTCTACAAGTCCTATACAGGCATCCCGTTGGTCCCCTTGCCCGCCGGCTTTGACCCTCCTGACTGTTCTACTTTGGAAGCAGTGGCTAGGGAAGCAGTGGCCGGCGTCCAGGACCAGGATGGGGCCAAGTCTCTGGACCTAACCCTTTTGGCCCAATTGCTACACCTCTCCGCCGGATTGGTCCACCGGCGGGTGTTGCCACTGGCAGGGGAAGTCCACTACCGGGCCGCCGCCTCCGCGGGCGCTCTCTACCCGGTCGAAGTGTACCTGGTTGCTGGGGACATCCCCGGTCTTAAAGCCGGGGTCTACCATTTCTCCCCCTCCGTATCCGGTCTGACTCGGCTGCGGGAAGGCGACTACCGCCGCGAGTTGGTGGAGGCCGCGGCTGGAGACCAGAAGACCGCGGCCGCCCCGGTAACCTTGGTGCTTAGCGCGATTTTCTGGCGGAGCGCTTGGAAGTACCGGGTCCGGGGTTACCGGTATTGCTACTGGGACGCCGGCACCATACTAGCCAATATGCTGGCTGTCGCTGGAGGAGGAGCAGCCCCGCCCGTTAGTCTGGTGACCGGTTTCGACGACCGGCGGGTGAACCGCCTTGTGGACATCTCGCCGGATAGGGAAGCCAGCCTGTGTCTCATACCCATCGGGACCGGCGGGCCCCAGGCCGCCGCGCCTCCATTGGATACGCCGCCCTTGGCGGTCCCGGTAAACGACGGTATCGACTCCGAAATAAGCTACCCGGAAATAGTTCGTACTCACGCCGCTTCTTGTTTAACCTCCAAAGAGGAGGTCTTGGCTTGGAGAAGTGTTGAAGGGTCCCTTATCCCTTCCAGCCCGGCGGAGACCGTTGTTCCCTTGGGACAAGGCGTCGTTGGCCGCCGGCGCGATATCGAAACCTTGAAGGCGGACCCACTTGGCCCGACTATATTGCAGCGGGGCTCCACCCGCAGGTTTGACCGGGCAGCAATCTCATATTCTCAATTTGCGGTTATCCTGGATGCATCCACGAGAAATCTTCCCGCTGACTTCCTCGGAAGAGATACGGTGAGCTTGTTGGAGGCCTACATCATTGTCAATGCGGTACAGGGCTTGACTCCGGGCGCTTACTTCTTCTCCCCCTTGGAGCGGAAGCTGGAACTGCTCAAGCAGGGGGACTTTCGGGAGGAAGCGGGGCACCTGTGCTTCGAACAGGCCCTGGGAGCCGACGCTGCTGCCGTAATTTACTTTATGGCCCCTCTCGACCGGGTCTTGGAGCGTTACGGAAACCGAGGATACCGGGCCGCTCAATTGGAGGCCGGTATAAGGGTTGGCAACGTCTATCTTTGTGCCCATTCCTTGGGGTTGGGGGCTACGGGGATGACTTTCTACGACGATGAATTGACGGAGTTCTTCTCGCCTCACGCCGAAGGAAAGAGTGTCATGTTCTTGGCGGCCATCGGTGTGCCCCATGAACGGAACCGGGTGCGGCCGTTTCGGTCCCGGGTGGGTGTGCTGCTGGACTCCCTGGCCCGGGGGGCAGGGCGCCAGTCTTCGGCGGGTTTGGAATGACATTTTGAGAGGAACCATTTTGTGGATGAACATAGTCCCGAGTGAAATGAGGAGGCAACATGGAAACCGTAGGCTTCATTGGTCTTGGCAACATGGGAGCCGGCATGGCCAACAATATCCAGAAGGCTGGCTACCCCATGGTGGTTTTCGATATTCGGGAAGCGGCAACCCGACAGTTCTTGGAGGCCGGGGCCCGGCTGGCCAGCTCCCCGGAAGAGGTTGCTAGTCTCAGCGAGGTGACGTTTACCTCTTTACCCGGACCCAAAGAGGTGGAGCAAGTGGCCGTGGGACCTGAAGGGGTGCTGGCGGGCATCAAGCCGGGCGGCATATTCGTGGAGCTTTCCACCAGCCGGCCGACCCTGATCCGGGAGATTGAGTCCAGGTTCCGGGAAAAGGGCGCCCACGTACTGGATGCTCCGGTCAGCGGCGGAAAGACCGGCGCGGCATCTGGGAACCTGGCGGTTATGGTGGGCGGCGACCAGGAAATCTTTGACCGGATAAAACCCCTTCTGGATTCCTTTGGCGATAAGGTCTTTTACGCCGGCGGCATAGGCGCCGGCAGTGTGGCCAAGCTGGTGCACAATATGATTGGGCATGGACTGCGGCAAGCCATCGCCGAAGGGATGACTCTGGGGGTCAAGGCGGGGGTCGAACCGGAAGCCCTGTGGGAGTGCGTACGCCGGGGAGCTACGGGACGGATGAGCTTTCTCCATGAGGGCATCGCCCAGACGGTGTTTCGCGGCGAGTTCGAGCCGCCCAGCTTCGCCTTATCTCTGTCCCGCAAAGACATCAGTCTGGCCACCGAGCTTGGGAGAGAGTTCGATGTGCCGATGCCGGTGGCCAACCTTGCCGAGCAGATCGCCATCCAAGGCATAAACCGGGGTTGGGGAGATAGGGACAGCAGTGTCACTTTTCTGCTTCAAGAGGAGCAGGCTGACGTTGAGGTGCGGGCGCCCCACGTCGATCCTTCAAAGGCGGCCCGATTCATTACCACCCACCCGGATGCGTAAACAGCGTTCAGCTTGCGAAGCTCCAGGCCACGAAAGAAGCAATGCACTAGGTAAAAGCTACGCCCGGGCGACCTTCCCGTTTGTGATGATGCCCAACTCCTCCCACAGACTGCTTAGCAACTCCTGTTCTTCGGGCAGCCCGTCGGCCGGGCTCGGGCGTATAGGCAGACCTTCCCGCCCTTTCCCCAAGGCTTTCAGGTCGTCGTCGATCAACTCTACTATGGCGTTTCTTACCCCTGTTTCTATGCCGATGTCGGGGTAAAGCTTCCAACACTCGGCCTGCACGCTTTTCAGCCATTCAGCGCGGCTGGAAGCAGAACCCCGGTCCTCTTCGAAGTGCCAGGAGTACCATGCTTGGACCATCTCACGGAATATGGTCAGGTCCGAAGCCGGGGCACCAACAATCGACATTTGGACGTCGACGCGATGATTATTTCCTGGGTGGCCTTCCACTACGGCGAATTTGCGCCCCCCTCCCAAGCCACGGAGGACAAGGTCATGCACGTTTGGCGCAGTAACACCCACTCCGGAGGCCGAGTCGACGTGGCCCACTCCAACTTCGCCGACTCTCCACAGCTTCTCCTCCATTGCCGCAGCGCCCCTTCGCATATCGTCCAGCAACTCCCCCAAGTCCTCACCGAACCTCAGTCTATTTGAAACCAGGGACAGGAATCCCGCCTCTACCGACACGGTGTCCCGAATTTTCTCTGAAATAGCCAGGGCTATGAGTTCCTCTAGCTCTTCCGCACCAACGCGGTTGCTCCCGAAAACCGGGACCCCGCCCAAGGAGACGCGGACAGTCTCGGACACCTCTTCAGCGTCTCTGGGACTCATTTGAAACCGGTCCAGAATCCGGCCCGCTATATCCAGGGCATGGGCTCCGTTCAACAAGTTCGTCACCGTGGGATCTTCGCTTTCGAAATTCCATTGATCGGTGTTATTCACTTGTTGGAATAGGTCGCCTCCCCTGCTGGCGCGCTTTGTCAGCGCCTCGGTGACCTCGTCCCAGGTGGCCACGTATTCCTTTATTTGCTCCTCCAGCACTTTGACGATGTCGTGGATATGGTTCTGGCAAACGGTCTCCAGCCATACATCCGTTTCTTTTTTCCAACGATTTAGACGCCTGTTGCGCTTTTCAGCACTGTCGAGGTCGTCATAAGAAAACTCAGACACGAAAGGTTCGTTCCTTTCCATCGTACGCGACGAGAGGTTCACCCAACGCCTAATGGGGGGTTGGACATGGGGGGCTTGGATCAACCCTTGAATGTAAAGGTTTTGCAGTTTAGTCTGAATTTGGCCGATTATTTCGTCCTGCTTAACGTCTAACAGGCCGCGGGCTTTAGCTTGTTCGTTCCTAATTTCACTGTTTGCATCGAGAAGAGTCCGGTCAGCGACACTGGACTCGGGATTCAGTTGGTCGAAGACCCGTTGGAACGCTGTCGCCACATCTTCCACGGCTATGTGGACTGCACTGTGGATCTGATTGACTGCATCCTGAGCACTGGTGCCGGTCGCGTCCCAGCGCAGGAAAGCCAGAGGATCGCCCAAGCGTACCCGTTGAGACGCCTCTCGATATGAAACCGTTTTTCTGGTCCATAGAAAGCTTGCCATACTCATCTCTGCTTGTGGCCGGCGTGCCATCTGGTTTGGAGGAATTTCCGCGCCGTCAAATTGAAAAACCCATCAAGGAGCCCCACTTCTTTGGAGCTTATAGACCCGAACCGAGCATCCACTTTGTTGTTGGCTTCCCTCATCGTCTCGTGGTAACGGGCCCACAGGTCCTGTCCGGTGCCCCAGGCATCGGACACCAAGTTCTCCAGAACCCGGCCTATATGGGCCTTTTGGGCAGGTAAGGAATCCTTGGGCGACCTGTGCATTAGGGCCAAGTCGAAGTGAGGCCCGTCGGCTTGTATTCTCTTGTCCGGGTAGACAGTCACTAGGAAAGAGTCTTTGCCGGTGTGCAACTCCTGTCCGGCGATTACACCTGTCGTGGACCGCAGGAATTGAATCGTGACGTAAGCGTTCCTCAACTGTAGCGGGTAACTGTTATCCGGGTCTCTGGACAGGCCCCGTTGCGGCATCACCAAGTGAAGAATCACGCTAAAGTTATAGGCGGTTCCCCGAGCTTCGGCAAGGGCCGCCAACAAAACGGAAAGAGCGCCGCTGGTCCCACCGCCAAGGAATACCACCACATGAACTCGGAGATAGGTCTTTCCTTCGTAGTAAGGACACACCTCGCTGATCAAGGAATCAATATGTCCCCGTATGGCGGCGTAGTTATACCTGGCGGCGACGCCGGCATTGGCCAGCATTCCCAGGGCTCCCTCGCGGGAAAGGCTGAGGTTCTTCAGTTCCGGCACACATTCGGTGATCCAAGGCCGCATGTCGCGCAGGTTGGAAAAGTGGGGAAGTGTCAGCGGGATGAAGCGAGACGCCCTGGATATTTCGTCACGAGTGGCTTCCCGGGTGTCCAAGTACAAAAACCCCAGGCTCTTACGGTCAGCGGCGTTCCATGACTGGGTCGAATCTTCCAGGTGCCTTGTTATCTGGCACGCGGTTGAGCCGAGGCCAATAATTACTGCCGGCGCCGCGATCCGTTGCGTTGACCTGTTCCCTCCTGGTCTGGAGAGAAGGTTGCCTCGAAGAGTTGTCGTCACCATTGGTCCTCCCAGATTTCTGGTGCACGCCCCCTGTTGTCTTGCCCACCTTTTGGCAATTCAATCTATATCACTTTCGTGACTGCTGTCAAATCGACGTGTCAGTATTCGGTAACATTACATAACTTACGTTGGGGTTTGAGTATCCTTGAAGCCCGAATCATCAATCCAATCTGTTGGACTATCCGATAAACGTCAAGCCCCAAGCCGGAAAAGCCGCAGGCGGTGAGAAACCTTGATTAAGTGCGGCTGGCGTGAAATTCAGAGGCAGCCGCTGCAACCGCGCGGTTGACGCCCTTGGCTTCGCCGGATACCCAGCGGGCAAAGGCCTCTAATTGGATACCCAAGCAGATGCCTCGGCCCAAGGCTCACTTTTGAGGAGGCCCGGTTCAGGCCGCACCGTCGATACTGACGTCGATAACTGCCGGCTTGCCGCTGTCGTAAGCCCGCCGCAAAGCGGGCCCCAAGGCTTCAGGGTCCTCTATCTTCTCTCCGGATACCCCCATGCCCCGGGCTATAGCCGCCAAGTCCAGGGGATTGGCGAAGTCCATACCCACATACTCGCTTTCGCGGTCCTGGTCTTCCAGCATTCTGCGGAGGTATATGTCCATGTTGACTTTGAGGACCCGGTAGGACCGGTTGTTGCAGATTGCATACACCACCGGGATGTTGTAACGGGCTGCGGTCCACAGGGCCTGAACGGTATACAAAGAAGCGCCGTCCCCTACGATAGCCAATACCGGCCGGTCAGGGTTAGCCAACTGCACCCCCAGGGCGCCGGGCATAGCCCAACCCAGGGCGCCGCCGCGGATAGCATACATACTGCCGGGCTGGTCGAAGGTGAACTCCTGCATCTCGGCGGGGCGGGAAGTTATCGACTCGTCGGCCACGATAGTGTTGGGCGGCGCCGACTTGGCCAGCTCGTGCATCATTCGCTCCACGGCCATGGGCCGCCGGTTCCACAAGTCGCTAAGCCGTCGCTGGTATGTTTCAGCGGACTGCCGCCGTTCCTCAGCAAAGGCGGCGGCTCTGGTGACCGCTGCCTCTTTAGCCGAAGCCGACATATCTTGGCCCAGTGCGTCGGTAAGTTCTTCCAGGCCTGTTGACGGATCGGCCAGAATTCCGACCTCCGTGGGATAGATTCTCTCCACCTCTGTGACGGCGTTATCCAAGTGGACCAGCTTGGTGGCGGGGTTCAAAAAGGGCTCATCCACGTATAGGAAGGTTTTGAAAACGTTTGCGCCGACTGCCAGGACAACATCGACTCCGTCGAATAGGTGTCTTGTGGACGGGTTGTTCAGGTTCAACATTCCGCCCCAAAGGGTGTGGCTGGTGGGGAAATTGACTTCGGAAAAATCGGCCGCATATACCTTAGCCCCCAGTTGCTCGGCCAAGCGGACCATCTGGGGCACGGCCCCCGACTGGGCAATCCGGTCCCCCACGACGATAACCGGGTTTTCGGCTTGGGACAACAGTTGGGAAGCCCGGGCCACCGCATCGCTGTCCGGGCGGGTCCGGAAGTAGCCCTGTGACGACGCAGTGATTTCCACATCGGCGGTTTCATCCATGGTATTCCAAGGGAAAGACAAAAACACGGGACCGGTGGGAGGAGTCTTGGCTTCCTTGAAAGCCCGCCGCACCGCCACAGGTATGTCTTCCGGGTGCAGGATCTCGGCGCTCCACTTGGTGTATTGAGCCGTCATTTCCACTAGATCGCCGGAGAGGATCGGGTCGGCCATAAACATCCGCGAATCCGAGTTGCCGGCGGTCAGGATTAGGGGCGTTCCGCCTCTATAAGCGTTGTACAAGCCACTGATGCCGTTGGCCAGTCCGCCGGCAATATGGATATTGGCCAGTGAGGGCCGTCCGGTGGCCCGGGCATAACCGTCGGCCATACCCACTGCAGTGCCTTCCTGTAAAGCTTGAACGTACTTCAATTGAGGAAAGTCTTGGAGAACGTCCATTAACGGTGTCTCACTGGTGCCGGGGTTTCCGAAAATATAGTCCAGACCTTCAGCGATAAGCATTTGGGCTAGAGCCAGTTTCCCTGTCATTGACGGCATGGCAACTTTGTCCTTTCTCCGAGTCGAGGGGCCCAGTATTCAGCCAACAACCTGACGGTGAAAGCTGATAGCTAACGTGCCCCAATATTAGCCCCAACCGGCGGCTATGGCAAGCAAGAGCGAGGGTTACTAATTGTTCAGCCACGCCGTCTCGCCGGAGGCGGGAATGGTATATCATGGTCTGGTTGGGTCAAGCCCCTTCTGATGGCTGGAAGCCCACGACCAGCCATCCCCAATTCTGGAGATGTCCACGGAGGCGCTATGTCCGACCTGTTGATTAAAAACGCCCGTGTGGTGGACGGTACCGGAGAGACTTGGTTTCGCGCCAGTATCGGCGTCACCGGCGATGAGGTCACTATAATCCGCGGCGATACCTCGGAGGTCCAGGCCGGCCGGGTTATCGACGCCAGCGGCTACGTGGTCTGCCCCGGCTTTATCGACATGCACTCCCACTCAGACTTAAAGATGCTGTCTGAGCCGCGGCACGAAGCCAAGGTCCGCCAAGGAGTTACCACCGAGGCCCTGGGAATGGACGGCCTATCCTATGCTCCGATTTCACCCGGCAACCTAGAGCATTTGCTGACCTACTTGGCCGCTGTCAATGGCATTCCCCCAGAGCAAGTCCGCTGGGGCAGCGTAAAAGAGTTCTTGGACCTCTTCAATGAGAATGCCGCTTGCAATGTCGTCTACATGGTGCCCCACGCCGCCATCCGCATCGAAGCTATGGGGTGGGAGGACCGGTTGCCAACCCAGGCGGAGTTGCAACGTATGCAGGAGTTGGCTCGCCAAGGGATGCGGGACGGCGCTTTCGGGTTCGCCACCGGATTGACCTATGCTCCGGGGGCCTACAGCGACACTGGAGAGTTGGTGGCGGTATGCGATGCGATCAAAGAGTTCGGCGGTTTCTATATGACCCACGCTCGCTACACCCTGGGGGACCGCTTGCTGGACCCCTTCCGCGAAGCCGTCGACATCGGCCGGCGCAGTGGGGTGCCGGTGCATATTTCCCACTACCACAGCCCCGTCGACGGCATGGGTGAAAGAATGGCGGCACTGGTGGATGAAGGACGGGAATCGGGCGTGGATGTGACTTTCGATCAATACCCTTATGCCGCCGCCAGCACTATTCTGCACTCCCTGTTGCCCTACTGGGTCCATGCCGGCGGCCCCCATGCCCTGCTGGAACGTATCAAGGACCGCAAGGTGCGGGACGAACTGGGGGACTCGGTTAATCCCATGTGGGGCCTTAGCTTGGACCACTATATTTTCAGCCACATCGGCTCGGCCAAAAATAAGGAATGGGAAGGCCGCTCCCTTACCGACTTGGCCCGCTCTCAAGGAAAGAACATGGTCGACGCCGTTTGCGACCTGCTCATTGAGGAAAACCTGGAAGCCGCTTTTGTTGCCCGCACCGGCAATCCGGACAATATCCGCACCATCGTTCGTCACCCGGCCCAGATGGTGGGATCTGACGGCCTGCTCACCGGAGAAATGCCCAATCCCCGGAGCTACGGCACGTTCCCCTATATCCTGGGGCAGTTCGTCCGGGAGGAGGGACTGCTGCGCTTGGAGGACGCGGTCCGTAAAATGACAGCTATGCCGGCCCAAAGACTGGGCCTGAAAGACCGGGGCATTCTCCGAGACGGGATGAAGGCCGACATCGTGATGTTCGACCCGGAACGGGTAGCGGCCAGAGCCACCTTTGATCAACCCATGCAATACCCGGTGGGCATCGATTACGTGTTGGTCAACGGGAAATTGGTGGTGGACGAGGGGGTTCATACGGGGGCCTTGCCGGGCCGGGCCCTGCGTTCGCAGTAGAGCGGAATCTCCAATATAATGCCATAGAATAATGCCGTAGATCATCCTTCTGTGTATCCAAGTAATTAACAACGGAGGCTGTCCATGGACTTTGAACCCAGCTATTCTGAAGAGCAGGAAAGGTTTCGAGGTGAAGTACGGGCTTGGCTAAAAGAGAATATGCCCCCCGGCATAACCCACCCGGCGGACCCCGCCGATCTCACTTACGAGCAATACCAGAAGCGGCGGGAGTTGGGCCGTAGGCTGGGCGACAAGGGGTGGCTGTGGCCGACCGCTCCCGCTGAATTCGGCGGCGGAGACCTGTCCTTGGACCACTCGGTGATCATAGAAGAGGAAATCGATGACTACGGAATGAGCCTTCCACCCTACTATGACTCGGGAGGCCGGTTGGGTGGCGCCTCCATCCTGGTGTGGGGGGCCGAAGAGCAAAAACGGTATTTCCTGCCCGATATATTCAAGGGCCGAGTGCGCACCTGGCAGTTGCTATCGGAACCCGAGGCCGGCTCCGACTTGGCTAACGTCAAGTCCACCGCCGTCCGGGATGGCGACGATTACATTATCAACGGACAGAAAATATACGTCGGGAGCGCTCTGGGCTGCGACTATATGTGGACCTTGACCGTCACCGACACCGAAGCGCCCCGGCACCAGAACCTGGGATGGTTCATGATCCCCTCCGACCTGCCCGGTATCACTATCCAACCCATGGACCTGTTGATTTCCGGCGGAGAGTCGGGCGCCGGCTCCGGTGTCAAGAACACCGTGTACTTCGACAACGTGCGGGTGCCCGCTTTCAATCTGGTGGGCGGCGAAAACGAGGGCTGGAAGGTGGCGACCACTCACTTGGAGCTGGAGCACGGCACCGGCGGAGACCTTGGCCGCGACTGGCTGGTGGACCGGCTGTTCCATCACTGCCGCGTCACCCGGCGCCGCGGCGAACCTCTATCCAAAGACCCGGATGTGCGGGACCGCTTGCTCGACATCCACATCGAGGCGGAGATTTCCCGCTTATTCAACCTGCGCAATTACTGGATGCGGCACAGCGGAGCCAACATCACTTACGAGGGACCCCAAGCCTCCTACTATCGCAAGATGTCCGGACTGCGCCAGGCTACAGCCATGTTGGATATTCTGGGTCCGGCAGCATTGACCTACGACCCCCAATGGGGCACTGGCGAGGGCCACATGGAAGCCTACCAGCGGTCGGCAATCATAGCCATCCATCCCGGCGGCACCGCGGACATTCAAAAGGTTATCATGGCCCGCCGCATCGGCATCGGACGGGAGGTCAAAGAAAAAGCGGGAGCCTTGGCCTAGTTGCGCTCAACCGCTCAAAATAAAGAGTATATCGTAATCATTCACCCGGACGATTCGGGAGGTTACTGGACTGAAGTTCCAGCACTACCCGGCTGTGGTTCGCAAGGTGAAACCGTGGAAGAAGCCACAGAGATGACGAAAGACGCAATCGAGGGAACATTGGAAGCGTTGCTGGCTCACGGAAAACCCATTCCAGAGGAAGAAGGTTTGATAATTAAAGTCCAAGTAGCCGTATGATGAAGGGCACCAAAGCTAGGAGGGTTTCCACGGCTTTTACCCTGCCGGCAACGGCGGCGCAAGTGACCACTATCCGGGGAATAAGGCGGGAGTAGTAATGGACCTCGCTTTGACACCAGAGCAGGAGATGCTCAAGGCGGCGGCGCGCCGCTTCGTGCAGCAGGAATACGCCAAAGAAACTCTATTGGGGATAGCTGCCAGCGGCAAGCCCGTTCCATCTGAAGCCTGGCGGAAGCTGGTTGAGACCGGCTGGCTGGGTATAATCGTGCCCCAAAATTACGGCGGCGAGGGCGGCTCGCTGACCGATGCCGGGGTCCTGTTCGAGGAGTTGGGCCGGGGGCCCGTGCCGGGCCCGCACTTTAGCTCGGGAATTCTGGGAGTCTTCACAGTGCTGGCCGGAGGCACGGAGGCACAGAAGAGGGAATGGTTGCCGCTCTTGGCCAAAGGCGAGCGCTCCCTTGTCTTGGCGCTAACCGAGGCCGACTATAGCTGGCACCGGGATGACGTGCGCCTAGCGGCCAAGAGGGACGGCGACGGCTTTCGGCTCAACGGCGCCAAGGTCTACGTGTACGATGCGACCTCGGCCACCCATCTCCTGTGCGCCGCCCGCTCTGAGGACAACGGAAAGGTGGGCTTGATTTTAGTGCCGGCGACCGCTCCCGGAGTGGAAATCCGCTCCCTCCCGGGATTCGCTTGGAACCTGGGGGAAGTGATACTGAAGGATGTCGCGGTGGAAAAATCAGACCTTCTGGGCCTGTCTTTCGAGGCTGGATGGAATGCTCTCCAATGGGCCATTGGCCGCGCTATTCCGGTCTTGGGCACTTACCAGGTGGGCGGGTGCCAAGCAGTGTACGAAATGTCGGTGGAGTACAGCCGGACCCGGGTCCAGTTCGGCACGCCTATCGGGCGGTTCCAACGAGTGCAGGACCATATCATCAACCTGGTCAACCAGTTGGACGCGGCCCGGTGGACCACCTACGAGGCTCTATGGAAGCTGGACACGGATAGGCCGGCAGAGGATAGTGTCCATCTGGCCAAGGCGGTGGGCTCCGAGGCGTATTATCAATCATGCAATTTCGCCCACGAGGTCCATGCCGGGGTGGGCGCTATGACCGAGTACGGTCTGACCCTCCACACCACCGCCTCCCGCACTCTTTACCACTATCTGGGCAACCCCCGGTTCCACCGGCACCGGCTGGCCGAGGCCCTGGGGTTGTAGCGCCCGGCTTGCACAACATTCTTTAGCAAGGTAAGGCATTATGGAACGCCCCGTTTTCCAGCCTGTGGGCACCGACGTGCAGGACCTGGACACCCCGGCATTGGTCGTGGACCTGGATGTGATGGAGAGAAACATCGAGGTTTTGCACTCCTTTTTCCGCCAGTCCAGCGCAAAACTTCGCCCCAACTTGTCTGCACACCAGTGCCCCCAGATTGGCCGCCGTCAGTTGGAAGCCGGCGGCACCGTGGGCGGTGTTGCTGTGACAACGGTGGGAGAAGCAGAGGTTTTCATCAATGCTGGCTTCACCGACATCTTGGTCGCCAATCAGGTCGTGACCCGGTCCAAGATCCTACGTTTGTGCGCCCTGGCCAAAAGCGGCAGCCTTTCAGTGGCCGTGGACAATGGTGACAATGTATACGCCTTGTCGGAAGCCGTCGCGGCGTCGGGCGTCACTCTGCAAGCGTTGGTCGAAGTGGATGCCGGGTTAGGCCGCTGCGGGGTGCAACCGGGCGGGCCGGCCCTGGACCTAGCCGAGCATGTCGCCGGTGCTCAGGGACTCAGCTTCGGAGGGTTGATAGCGGTCCTCCCAACGCCCCTGTCGCAAGATGAGGAAAGGTCAGATGACCCTCTGTTTCCCCCAGACCGCCAAGCCGTAGAATCCAAGACGCGGGACCTCCTACAAGCGGTGGTAGACACCCGGGAGCTCATCGAAAACAGCGGCAGGGCGGTGCCGGTGGTGAGCGTCGCCGGCACCCATAGTTACGATATAGCCGCTCAAGTTACTGGTGTCACCGAGGTCCAGGCCGGTTCCTATCCTCTGATGGACTATAGCTATCGACGACTGAGGCCGGAACTTGAACAAGCGGCCAAAATACTGGCCCAAGTGGTCAGCCGCCCAGTTGCTTCCCGCGCCATATTGGACGCGGGCCATAAAGCCACTGGACCCGACAGTGGCCTACCTGTTCTGGAGGGGTACCCGGGAGCTAAGGCCACCCGGTTCAGCGCGGAGCACGGCGCCCTTGAGTTGGAGGGTGAAGCCCAAAGCCGCTTGAAGACGGGAGACAAGGTCTGGTTGAGCCCGTGGGACCTGCGGCTGTGTCTTAACCAGTATGACTACATCCGGGCGGTGCGCCTCGGTAAGCTGGAGGGGTTTTGGCCGCTGAGCGCCCGCGGACGGTTCGGGTAACCGGTTTACCATCTGCACCCGGCTTGTAACTTGCTGACAGCTAAACCCGTGATCCCAGGAGGACGTCGATGGACCAGCACTACCGGCCTTTGCCGGGCACTCTAGTGGAGGAGTTGGATACTCCCTGTTTGATCCTGGATATGGATGCCCTGGACCATAATATGGATGTTATGGCCGGTTATTATGCCGGGCAGTCCAGCAAACTAAGGCCGCACAGCAAAAATCACAAGACTCCGGCCTTGGCGCACCGCCAGATGCGTCGGGGAGGCACTGTGGGCGGCGTGTGCGCCGCCAAGGTTGCGGAAGCCGAGGTAATGGTCCACGGCGGCGTTCCCAGCGTTCTGATCACCAGCGAAATAGTTGCGCCCATTAAGATAGAGCGCCTGTGCGCTCTGGCCCAACAAGCGGAAATGGTGGTGACCTGCGACGACCCACAAAACGCACGGGACCTTTCCCGGACCGCCTCCGCCCGGGGTGTGGAGCTTGGGGTTGTCATTGAGCAAGAGACGGGCCTGCGGCGCTGCGGCGTCCAGGACATTGACCAGGGAGTGGCCTTGGCCCAGACCGTCCAATCCTTGCCGGGCCTGGCTTTCCGAGGCATTATGAGCCACCAAGTGATCCCGCCAATGCCCGACCGGGAAGACCGGGTGACGGAAGGGCGGCGCGTGATTCAGAACGTCATCGACTTGAAGGACGCTATCGAGACCGCCGGAATCCCTGTGGAGATTGTGTCTACCGGCGAGACTTGGAGCTACGACGTGGCCGGAGAGATTAGCGGAGTTACTGAGATCCAGGGGGGCACCTACTTGGTCATGGATACCGGATATGACTACATGACCGAATTCAACCAGGCCGGCAAGGTCCTGACTACAGTCATCAGTACCCCTAGGACCGGCGCCGCTGTGGGTGACGCCGGTATCAAGGCGGTTGGGTCTTCCAAGGGACTGCCCAAGGTTGACAACCGGCCGGGGGTCACTGTGGAGTCGATGGACCCCGACCACGTTATATTCAGTCTGGAAGACGGCGTCACAGTCCGCATCGGAGACCAACTGGCTCTTATCCCAACACAGCAGGACGCGACAGTCAGCCGGTGGGACCGGTTCATCGGAGTCCGCGGCGGCAAGGTTGAGGCTGTCTGGGACATCCAGGCCCGGGGCTGCCATAACTGAGGGTGAATGCCCTTGATTAGCCCAGGCCGGTGACCTCGCCCTCTGGGCTTACGTCCATGTCCAAGGCCCTGGGCTGGCTGGGCAGTCCGGGCAACGTGGCTATATTGCCCGCCAGGGGATACAAGAATCCGGCCCCCAAAGACGCGCGAATGTCCGATATAGGGAAAGTGTATCCCCTAGGGCTGCCCCTCCGGGACGGGTCGTGAGTAGTGGATAGGTGGGTCTTCGCCATGCAAATGGGCAGGCCCCCCCAGCCTTGAGTCTCGAAATAGCGAAGCCTGCGCCGTGCTTCGGGCGCCCAGCTTACGTCGTCGGCCCCGTAGATTCTTTGAGCCAAGGCCAGCACCTTTTCTTCGATGGGCGCCTCCAGTGGGTAGGCATAGTTAGGCTCCACCTGTTTAATCGCCGCTTGGGTAACAGCCTCAGCCAAAGCGGTTCCTCCCTCTCCGCCTTGGGAGAACCCGGAGCACTCTACTGCGGCTTGGGCCCCGGCTTCTGCAGCGATGCGCGCCACTTCCTGAAGCTCGTCAGAAGTGTCGCTTTCAAAACAGTTGACGGCCACCACTACCGGCACACCAAAGCTGCTGATAGCTTCTATGTGATGGGCCAGGTTAGGAGCGCCGGCCAGCAGAGCCTGGGTATCCGGGGTTTGCAGGGCCCTTCTGGGAGAACCGCCATGCCACTTGAGAGCCCTTACCGATGCCACCAACACCGCCGCATGAGGCAAAAGCCCGCTTTGCCGGGCTTTAATGTGCATGAACTTCTCGAACCCCAGGTCTGAGCCGAACCCAGCCTCGGTGATCACATAGTCAGAGTAGGCCAAGCCCAACCGGTCCGCTAGAACCGAGTTGCAACCGTGGGCTATGTTGCCGAAAGGGCCGGCATGGATAATAGCCGGTTGTCCTTCTGTGGTCTGGACCAGGTTGGGCATTACGGTGTGCCGCAATAGTGTCATTAAAGCGCCGGTCACGCCCAGAGACCCCACCGCCACCGGCTGGCCCGTACCGGTAGCGCCCACGACGATGCGGGAAATACGCGCCCTCAGATCCTCCAAGCCGCTGGCCAAGGCCAGGATAGCCATGATCTCCGAAGCGGAGACTATGTCGAAACGGGTCTCCCGCATGGGGCTGTTTGAGTCCCCTCCCAACCCGGTTACAATCTGCCGCAGGGCCCGGTCTGAGGCATCGGTTACTCGGGCCCACTGAACCCCCGAAGCGTCCAGGCCCGGCACTGACTTGCGGTACACGGCGTTGTCCACGAGAGCGGCCAGCAAATTGTGGGCCGAAGCCACGGCGTGGGCGTCGCCGGTAAAGTGAATGTTGATTTCATCTTCCGGGACTACCCGGGCCTTGCCGCCGCCGGTGCCACCGCCCTTGATCCCGTAAATAGGTCCCAACGTCGGCTCTCTGAGAGTGACCACAGCCCGGTGGCCAAGCTTGCCCAGGCCCTGGGTAAGTCCAATGGCCGTGGTGGTCTTACCCTCGCCAGCCGGGGTAGGCGTAATGCCGGTTACCACCACCAGCTTGCCTTGGCTCGACCTCTGCCCGGCATTGCCTTGGCGCGCTAAAGCGTCGAGGGAAACCTTGGCTTTGTAGCGGCCATGGGGGACCAAGTGTTCTTCTTCCAATCCGAGGCGGGCTGCCACGTCGACGATGGGGTCCATATTGCCTCCGCTGATGGACTAATTACTTCGGAAACAATCCATTACCAATCCATTACAAAGAAGCGATGTCTCGCTCTAGACGCTCCACATCCGCCTCGTTCAAGTTAAAGTACTTGGCTTCGGGGTGGTGAATGACCAGTGCGGACACTGTTGACTCGGGGTCCATCATGAAACCTTCGGTCAACTCTACCCCGATGTTGTTGCTGACGTCCAACAACCGGAATAACTGCTCTTGGTCTTCCAGCCTGGGGCAAGCCGGATAGCCAAAGGAATAACGCTTCCCCCGGTACTGAGTCCGGAATAGGTCTTGATAAGTTGCATCGGGCGAATCGCCGAAGCCCCACATCTGCCTGATCTGCTGGTGCAGCAACTCAGCAAAAGCCTCGGCACTTTCCAGGGCCAGGGCTTGTAGAATGTGGGAGTCCAAGAACCGTCCTTGCTCTCTTAATTGCTGGGACAACTCCAAGACCCCAGAGCCGACAGTGGTAACGAACATAGCGATATAGTCGATTTCCGCTCTTTCGGTTGAGCCGGTAGCTTTGGGCCGCAGGTAGTCGGCCAAACACAGTCTGTCTCGCTGAGACTGGCGGCCGAAGTAAAAACTTTCCAGAACGGAGTGGCCATCGGCCCCGTAGATCAGCAGCCGCTGTCCGTCGGCGTGGGTCGGAAAAAACTTGAACACTGCGCTGGCGGTGATCGCCGGACTGGCCAGCATTATCTCCTCAACGCGGCGCACCGCTTCACGAAGCTCCACAGCGGCTGGGTCTTCAGCCTCCAAGGCCTCTTGAAAACGCCCCTTGAAGCCCAGGTGGCGGCTATAGAGCATTTGCGGATTGATGTAGGGGAAAATCTGCCCCAAGTCATAGTCGCTCAGCACGTGAATCCGTAGGTCCGGCGGATTAGGGATAGGAATTTCACGGCTCACCTTGGGGGAGGGCTGGGGTCCGGCTTCGGAAACCGGGCTTTGAGCAGCAATAGTTGCTTGACGGCTATCGGCGGCCCTGGCCAACTCTTGGGTTTCAGCCTCCAAGGCCCGCGCCAAGGTCTGCCGTTCATCGGCCCCCTGAATGGTGTTGGCCAGAGCCAGACCGGACATAGCGTCGGGGGCATAAGCTACCAGGCTCCCGTACTCCGGTGCGATGCGCAGGCGGGTAAACCGGTTGGAGAGAGCGGCGCCCCCCACCAACATGGGGCAGTTAACCCCGGCCAGCCGGAAATCGTGGGCCGTTTCCACCATCATCTGGGCCGATTTAACCAGCAAGCCGGAGAGGCCGATGATGTCGGGCCGGTGCTGTTGGTAAGCGTCTATCAGCTCTTGGGGAGGCACCTTGATCCCCAGGTTGATTACCCGATATCCATTATTGGAGAGAATGATGTCGACCAGGTTCTTGCCAATGTCGTGAACGTCACCCTTGACCGTTGCCAACACCACCTTGCCTCGGGTAGCGCTGTCAATGTGCTCCATGTAGGGTTCCAAGCGGGCCACAGCAAATTTCATCGATTCGGCGGACTGGAGCACCTCGGCGACTATCAACTGGTTGTCATTGAACTGCCGGCCCACCTCCTCCATGCCGGCCATCAATGGCCCGTTGATTATTTCCAGGGGTTGCCTTTCCGCCAGGGCTTCATCTAAGTCTTCCGCCAGTCCTTCTTTGGTGCCCTCTATTATTGCCAGGGCCAACCGTTCATCCAGAGGGAGGTTGTGCCGCACCTCGTCCGACGCCTTGGGAGGACGTTCCCGAAAATGGGCCGCGAAGGCCGCCACCGGGTCCTCGCCCCGGTTCCACATGAGGTCTTCGGACAGCTTCCGCTCCTCCTCGGGAATAGAAGTGTAACGCTGCATAGACTCGGCGTTTACTATGGCCATGTCGAGGCCGGCCTGAACGCAATGGTAGAGGAATACCGAGTTGAGCACCTCCCGGCCGGCAGCAGGTAGACCAAAGGACACGTTGGATATCCCTAAAATGGTCTTGGCACCGGGCAGGGAATCCTTGATCAAGCGGACGCCTTCGATGGTTTCAGCCGCCGACCCCAGGTAGTTTTGGTCTCCCGTGCCCGCCGGGAAGACCAAGGGGTCAAAGATGATGTCTTCCGGAGGGACGCCGTACTTCTCGGTTAGAATTTGGTAGGAACGTTTAGCGATTTCCAGCTTTCTTAGCCGGGTAATGGCTTGGGCCTGCGCTTTGTCTTCGTCGATGCACCCCACCACCAACGCCGCGCCGTAACGCCCGGCCAAGGGGGCCACCGCTTGAAACCGCGCTTCCCCATCTTCCAAGTTAATGGAGTTGATAACCGACTTGCCTTGTAAGCGTTTAAGGGCTACTTCGATAACTTCCACGTCAGTTGAGTCGATCATTATGGGCGTCTTGATCTTCTTGGTTAGAAGGTCTAGAAAGGCGATCATGTCGGCCGTCTCGTCCCGGTCTGGGTCCTGCAGGCATACGTCCAGCATATGAGCCCCGTTGCGTACCTGGCGGCGGCCCAACTCGGCCCCCTCTTCGAAGGACCCTTTGGCGATGAGCCGGCGGAACCGGCGGCTGCCCAAGACGTTGGTGCGCTCTCCCACGAGGGCGGGACGGATGTCTTCATTCACTACCAGAGACTCGATGCCCGAAATGCGGGTCTCTGTTGGAGCTACCGGCTGGCGGGGCGGCTTCCCGGCGGCAAGTTGGACCAGCAAGCGTATATGCTCTGGCGTTGTGCCGCAGCAACCGCCGACCAAGTTATTCCATCCGGATTCCAGGAACCGACCGATTGTCGCGGCCATCATTTCCGGCGTTTCGTTGTAATTTCCATCCTCGTCGGGCAGGCCCGCATTGGGAACGCAGGAGACCGGGAAATGGGATAATCCAGCCAGGCTGCGTATGTGGTCGGTCATGAACGACGGTCCGGTGGCGCAGTTCAAACCTATCCAAAGCAGGTCTCGGTGGGCCAGAGATGTGTAGAAGGCTTCGGCATCCAGGCCCGCCAGTAAAGTGCCCATGGGCTCGATGGTGCCTTGGACCGCAACAGGGACCTCCCGGCCCAACCGGGCTAGCCCTCGGTCGATGCCATCCAGGGCCGCCTTGATGTTCAGCATATCCTGGCCGGTTTCCAAAAGCAGGACATCCACCCCGCCTTCAATCAGCCCCTCCGCTTGCTCTTGGTAGGAATCAGCCAGTTCGTCGAAAGTAATCCCGCCGGTGACGCTGATCGATTTCGTAGTCGGCCCCATGGAGCCGGCTACGAACCTGGGCCGCTCAACTGTGGAGGCGGAGTCGGCCAGACGCCGGGCCAAGAGGGCCGCCTCCAAGTTGATGCGGCGGGCTTCATGTCCCAAGTTGTATTCGGATAGGACCACCGAGGTTGCGCCGAAAGTATTGGTCTCTATGATGTCGACCCCAGCCTCTAGGAATGACCGGTGTATTTCAGCGATTACGTCGGGCTGGGTGATCACCAGGTATTCGTTGCACCCGTCATACTCAGGGCCGCCGAAGTCTTCCGGCCCCAGGTTACGGTCCTGGATAGAGGTGCCCATGGCGCCATCTAACACCAGAATCCGTTTCTGAAGTAACGCTTTCAAGGGGTTAATGTTTTTCATCTGGATTCTCCAATCATTTGACCCGGTGGGACCTGATCAACCATCGGCGTAGCTTTGCATCGGGAGCAAGGCGCACAAGCATAGAGTCTTGCCGCTGCCAAGCATCTCCAGTCCCTCCCTGGCATAATGGACCATTGCGGATGGATCGGGCAGAGGAGGTTGGACTTGTCTCCGGTCGGCGTGAATCTCACGCACGGGCGCCCTCGGATGCAGGCCAGCCAACTGGCGGGCCTTGGCGAGGCCGCTCTCCAGCCCGCCTAGTTCGTCCACCAGCCCTTTTTCCAAGGCCTGGCTGCCGGTCCACACCCGGCCGCCGCCGACACCGTCGGCAACGTCCCGAGGCATGTTTCGAGCAGCGGTCACCCGGTCTAGGAAAACGTCGTACACTCGCTGGATCATGCCCCGGACGATCTCTCGTTCTTCTTCGTTGAAGGGCCTTTCGGTACTCTCAAAGTCGGCGTGCAGCCCGCGGCCGATCGACTCTCTACGAAAGAACAGCTTATCCAGCAGCCCGGCAGCCACCAGTTTGCCCGACAAGACCCCGATGGACCCGGTAATGGCGCCGGGCTGGGCCGAAATCCATTGGGCCGGAGTGCATACGTAGTACCCGCCGGAGGCTGCTACCGGACCCATGACGGCCACCAAAGGCTTGTTGGCCGCCACTTTTTGCAACGCTGCAGCCATCGCTTCCGATGCCGATGCCGATCCCCCCGTAGAGTTCACGTATAGCACCACCGCAGCAGCCCTGCCATCGGCCAAGGCCGTGCGGGCCTGTTGCACCACGGATAGGTCTCCTGCCCGCGGGTCGAAAACAAGGGGCAGCGCCAAGGGAGACTTGAAGGGCGGCCGTTGGCTCCGGCCGTCGCTGATGACTCCCTCGATGCGAATCAGGGCCACGTATCGGCCCCTTAAGATTGGAGGCGGACGCAGCAACCGGGGCCGGACTGCGTCCCAAGTAGCCAGACGGGTTGGCTTGTTGTTTCCGTTCCGCAGATAGGCAGGCAGGTCCTCCTCGCTAATCAGCCCGTCGACGGCTCGCGCCTCTACAGCCTGTTGGTCGGTGTACGGGGCACCGTCCACCAAAGCCTTCGCGGCGCTTTCTTCCATCTTGCGGCCCAACGCAATGGCCTGGATAAAGTCGTCGTAATAAGCATCGGCCAGCCAATTGGACATCTCCCGCGCTTCGTCCGACATGCTCGAACGCATAAGGGGGTCGGCGGCCGATTTGTAGGGGCTGATTTGAATGAAATCGGCCTTCACGCCGACCCGTTCCAATGCATCGCCTAAGAAAACGGCGGTACCGCTCAGTCCCAGTGGTGAGGCCGACCCACCCGTCTGGAGCAGGACCTCATCCGCCGCCGCCGCAACGTAATACTTGGTGTTGTCGTAGCTTGTAGACCAAGCGACAACCAGTTTTCCCGACGAACGCAATTCAGCAATAAATCCCCGCAAGGTCTGGGCCTGGGCCACAGGAATCTGGAGATTTCTCAAATGCAGAACGACGCCCTTTATCCGGTGGTCTTGTCGCAAGGCCCTGAACTGCTCGCCCAACTCTTGTAGGCTGAGCCGGGCGCCGGAAAAAAGGCGTCTTCGCAAAAACCCGGCTCTCGGGGAGCGCAGTTCCGGATAGGTCCCTTCCAGGATGAAGACCACGTAGTCCGGCGGCTTTCTCAGCCGCCGCCGGAGATTTCCGGCGGTCCAGAGCAGATACCGTATCACGTAGAACGGATAACCTAACACACCCGGACCCCTTCCCACCGGGCCCGGCGGCGCCCCGCCTGGTAAAGTCTTCGGGTTAACCTGTCACGCAAAACGAAAGATGCGCTTCCCATTAGCATCTAAGAATCGAGCCAAGCCGCAAGCTCGTCCTGGTTCCGTTCCAACCACTTGATGTTCAATCGTATTCGCTCCACCGCCTGACGGATGCTCCGCTCCGCCGCCGGAGCCGGATGCTCCGCAAAAAAGGTTTCGACATCGGTCAAGCTTTCCGGGCTGGTGAAGTTGCCGCACATGGACACCAACCGCATCAGCCCGAACCCCCCCGTCCCATAGCGCTGGTCAAACTCCGGCCAGTTGTCCTTGACGAACTGCCAGGCCAGCTTTCTCCCCGACGGATTGGAGGCTACGCCGGAGACCACGCTAATAGTGTCTTGAAGGCGTACTTCAGAAGAGATGGAGCGTTCCAGAGTCTCGCTCAGCAGTCCTTGGTCCTCGAAACGGGTCAGTGCCATAAGCAACCGGATCTTTTCTTCTTGGAGCTCGGCTTCTTTCTCCAACTCCCACAATTGGTCGTAAACAGCCCGGTCGCCCGCTTGGCCGGCCAGGCTAAACACCACGCCCCTAATGTCCGGGCGCACTCCAGCCCGGTCTTTGAGGTACCTCTGAAATCGCTCCCTGGCTTGGTCCAGTACCTCTTGGTCTCCGTAGCTGCCCACCTGGCTCAGCACTATACTTCTCAAGAGAGCGTCCAGATGCCCTTCCCCTGCTTGGGCTTCCCACCCGACCCGGTCCGCCGCCGCTTTGAAAATGGCGCGGGCGAAAACCTGGTAGCGCTGGAATTCCGGCTGGGCGGTCAGCAAGACCTCTATGTCCCGCAGGTTGCTGGAAAGATCGCCCCATACCGACGCATCCGTCTCGTTGTTATATGCCTGGGCCAAGGAAAGGAACTGGGTGACGGGCAGAATCCCGCTCTTGGACAAGGAATAGGCATCGTTTTGAATTCCTAACCGGTCGGACGCAGGCAGTTCATGGGACTTTATTGCCGGGACCAACCTTTCCCAGTCCTCCGGTTGGTAGTTTACCCGGAAAAAGCCTGTTTGAAGCGGGTTGATCTTGAACCATTGCTCGGCTCCCAGTACAGCCGGCCCTTCCAGCGGCAAGCGGACTTCACGGCCGTCCATCAACAACGTTGCCGGTTCCCCGCCTCCGTGGGCAATGTGGATGGGCACTCGCCACACCTCGGGTTCCGGCCCGTGATATTCCAGCAACCGGTCGTAGACAAAGCGCTCCTGGGAGAGCACCAGCTCCTGGTGGTCCGGCGGTCCGGCAGCTTCCACTTGGAGCACCGGATACCCCATCTGCTTGGTCCAGGTGTCCATGATGGAGGTCACAGGCTCCCCCGAGGCTGACTCCAGGGCCGACCATAGGTCTTCGGTGCGGGCGTTACCGTATTGGTGGGCGGAAATGTATCCTTGGAGCCCCCGCTGAAATGTCTCTGGCCCCAGAAATTGCTCCAGCATTCTGATGATCGATGCACCTTTGGAGTAGCTGATGGCGTCAAAGAGCTGGTTGACCTCTGCCGGGTTTTTGACCGGTTGCTCGATGGGGTGAGAATTCTTCAGCCCGTCCAGAATCAGGGCCCGGTTGGTATCCATGTTGACGAACTGGGTCCACATCTGCCAATCGGGAAACAGCCAGTCCACTGCCTTGGTCCCCATCCAGGATGCAAAGCTTTCGTTGAGCCACAGGTCATCCCACCACTGCATCGTAACCAGGTCTCCGAACCACATGTGGGCCATCTCGTGGGCCACCACTTCCGCCACTCGCTGCCGGGTTCCCGCCGACGAGTTGGCTTCATCCACCAGCAAGGCGGTTTCCCGGTAAGTGATGGCTCCCCAATTTTCCATGGCCCCCGCAGCAAAGTCGGGTAGGGCGATGTGGTCCAGCTTTTCAAGCGGATAGGGTATCCCGAAGTAGTCGTTGAAAAAGCGCAGAAGCTTCACCGAAGTGTCTAGAGCAAACCGGCCCTGCTCTTCCTTGCCTCGAGTAGTCCAGACAGCGACACGGGTGGCTCCGTCAATGCCTTGGTATTGAGACTCGACTGAGGTCAGGTCTCCAACCAAGAAAGCTAATAAATAAGTTGACATAACCGGGGTCTCGGCGAAGCGAAGCTCAGTGAGTCCAGGCTGTGGTTGGGACTCGGAGACTACCGGCGTATTGGATATGGCTTTAAGGCCCGAAGGTATAGCCAGGCTAACTTCGAATATGGCTTTATGGGCCGGCTCGTCCCAACAGGGAAAGGCCCGCCGGGCGTCGGTGGCCTCGAACTGAGTGGCTGCCAAATATCTCTGCTCTCCATCGGGGCCGGCGTACTGGCTGCGGTAGAAGCCGTGTAGCTTGTCGTTGAGGAAGCCGGTAAAATTCAGGGCTAAATCCCCTTTCCCCGGTGTGACTGGTTGCCCAAAGTCCAGAGTGACGGTCTCCCGGGAGGCGTCCAGGCGGATGCCCTTGGCGTTGATAGCGGCGCCATCCTTATTTAGGGTAGCCGATTCCACCTGAAGCTCGATGGCATTGAGAACGATCTCCGAGGTCGTTTCGACCACTTCGACGGCGATGCTTTCTTCGCCTCTGAAGGTGAACTGGCCCAGGTCGGGCTCGAGCTTGATAGCGTATCTGGTCGGGCGTACCGTTCCCGGTAGTACAAACGTCTCGGAAGCGGGCATAATACGACTCCTTCCTGTTTAATCCGGCCCAGTCAATGAACTGGTGCCGGCTGACTTTCGTTTCCCATTCGTTTTCCAAGGGAAAGGGGCTTTCCCCGGTCAAAGCATTCTTGTTGCTAGTTTACCACTAGGATGGCTCGTTGGTCTGCCCGGAAGAGTATTTCAGAGATAAACCCAAGCGACATGGTGGTATAATATCCTGCGCTTGGAAAGCCTAGGACGGGGCGAATCAAGAGACACTCAGTAATATCCTCTGACCTGCGGAACCGGCATATAAACATCAGGAGATTGAAGCTCGATGCCGTCAAAAACCATGTTCGAGAAGATCTGGGACGCCCATGTGGTGCAACAAGAGGCGGGGCAACCCACAATCCTCTATGTCGACCTGCACCTGATCCACGAGGTGACTTCCCCCCAAGCATTTGAGGGCCTGCGTCTGGCGGGCCGCCGGGTCCGGCGTACCGATTTGACGGTGGCCACCGCCGACCACAACACCCCCACCTGGGACCTGTCCCTGCCGGTGAACGACGAAATATCCAAGAAGCAACTGGATGCCCTCTCCAAGAACTGCGAGGAGTTCGGGGTTACTTTGTATGACCGGTTTAGCCCCATGCAGGGGATCGTCCACATTATTGGGCCGGACTTGGGTTATACCCAACCAGGCAAGACCGTGGTATGCGGCGACAGCCACACCTCCACTCATGGGGCATTGGGGGCCTACGCCTTGGGTATCGGCACCTCAGAGGTGGAGCATGTACTGGCCACCCAAACGTTGCGTCAGTTCAAGCCCAGCACCATGGAGGTCCGGGTTAACGGGCGGCTGCCCTTTGGAGTCACCGCCAAGGACTTGATCTTGGGCATTATCGGCTTTATCGGGGTCAATGGTGGCGTCGGACACGTCATCGAATATACCGGCGAGGCCATCCGCTCCCTCTCTATGGACGGAAGGATGACAGTGTGCAACATGAGCATCGAGGGCGGGGCCAGGGCCGGAATGATCGCCCCGGATGAGACTACTTTCCAATATCTACGCGGCCGCCGGTTCGCACCCCAAGGCAAGGACTTTGATGCAGCCGTCGAGCGGTGGAACACCCTGCCCACCGACCAAGGGGCTTCCTACGACCGGTTGGTGGAGATCGACGCCTCCAGCCTGGAGCCCTACGTTACCTGGGGTATCAATCCGGGAATGGTAGTCTCGATTACATCCCGGGTGCCCGATCCCGGCTCCATCAGCGACCCCAACGAGCGTGAGGTGGCCGAACGTGCCCTGCGGTACATGGACTTGGAACCGGATACCCCCATGCAGGACGTGAAGATTGACCGGGTGTTTATCGGCGCTTGCACCAATGCCCGTCTCGAAGACCTGCGGGCCGCGGCCGAGGTGGTCAAGGGCCGCCGCGCCCATCCGGATGTCTACGCCATGGTGGTGCCCGGCTCCGCTTTAATCAAGCAACAAGCCGAGGAGGAAGGGCTGGACCGGATATTCAAAGATGCCGGATTCGACTGGAGGGTGGCGGGATGTTCCATGTGCCTGGGAATGAATCCAGACATACTGGAGCCGGGACAGCGATGCGCTTCAACCTCTAACCGGAACTTTGAAAACCGCCAGGGCAAGGGCGGGCGCACCCATTTGGTGAGTCCGGCCATGGCGGCGGCGGCCGGCGTCGCCGGTCACTTCGTCGACATTAGGGAGTGGTGATAGGGGGACCTATGGATATAGCTACCTTGTCGGTATTATATCCGGTCGCGTCCGATCTCCTTCGAAGGACACCCCAACTCCGGAAGTGGATGGAGAATAAGGCCAAGAAGGAAGACCCAGCCTTCTTGCTGCAATTGCAATCATTAGAGACCATTTCAGAATTGAAGGGGACCATATCCGAGTTGAAGGATGGCATATCCGAGCTGAAGGAGGGCATTTTCGAATTAAGGAAGGGTATGTCCCAGTTACGGGCCTATACCCTTAACACCGCAATCATGGGCGCGATGCTGTCGAACCCGGAGCTCACTCCGGGCGAAGTCAAGGCTAAGTTCATAACAAGCGCTGAAGTGGCTCAAGACATAATAGGCACGATTGGCGACATCGCCCCGTAGACCATCAACGGCGCTATAGCATCGTCCTTCTGAATACCTGACGACGGAGAGGCTGAATTGTCATGGAACCTTTCGTAAGAATAAACGGCGTGGTCGCTCCCTTGGACCGGGTCAACGTGGACACGGACCAGGTCATACCTGCGGTGTACCTGAAGAGTATTGAGCGCACCGGTTTCGGAAGCGTCCTGTTCGCCCCCTGGCGTTATAACGCTGACGGCAGTCCCAACGACGAATTTGTGCTGAATGATCCGAATTATCAGCGCGCCACGGTGCTGGTGGCCGGGAGAAACTTCGGCTGTGGGTCGTCACGGGAACATGCCCCTTGGGCTCTCCACGACTATGGCTTTCGGTGTGTCATCGCTCCCAGCTTTGCCGACATCTTCTACAGTAATTGTTTCAAGAATGGCTTGCTTCCGCTGCAGTTGCCCGAGGAGGCGGTACGACGGATCATGGACTTGGTGCTTGCCCAGCCGGGGCGCCGGCTGAACGTGGACTTGGAGACCCAACGAGTCTGGACCGAAGACGAGGAAATCTCCATATCTTTCGATATCGATTCCGCCCGCCGCCACGCACTGCTAAACGGGTTGGACGACATCGGCCTCACCTTGCAGCACGAGGACAAGATAGCAGCTTACGAGGCGGCTCACGGTCTATAGTGGCGGGCGCAGTTGACACCCGGCGGCTGTAGCCGGGCGCTACTCGTCCAATTGTTCAATGCCGAAGTACCGCTGCACCTGCTCCCGGTAGTCCTTCTCGAAGCGCTGCATTCTCCCCTGGCGGACCTGCTCTTCCATGGAGGGCCGCTGTACCGGCCGAGGGTCCACCGGGGCGTAACCGATGACTCCCTGCTCTTCCAGAGCCAAGAGATCTTCCTCGGTGCGGCAGAGTAGCTCGCAAAGCACCTGCCGGTTGTGCTCGCCCATGATCGGGGCCGCTTTGCCGGGCACGGCTGGAGTTCCCAGCAGTTTCCAGGGCCGGCCTGCGTAGGGCAGCGGAGGCATGGCAGCGCTGGGATGGTGGCGCACTACCTCAAAGAACCCGCGCTCCCTCAAGTGTTCGTTGAAGAGCAGAGCCTTGCTTTCCAGCACCGCTCCGGCAGCCACGCCAACCGACTGGAGCCGGCGCATCAACTCGTGAGCTTCCCAGCCCCTAGTGGCCGCAGCCAGCAACCGGTCCAACTCGTCTCGGTGCTGCAAGCGCCCCGCCGCGCCATTGAACCGGCTGTCCTCATGCCAATCAAGTTGGCCGAGCACCCGGCAAAGGGCCAGCCACTGTGAGTCGTCGCCGACGGCGATTGCGATCCAGGAATCGTCCCCTTGGCATGAGTAACAGCCGTGGGGAGCCATAGTTGGGTGAGTGTTGCCCATGCGGGGACCGGTCCGGTGATTAACCGAAAAATCCAGCAACGCTTCCGGGATGGTGGCGCTGGCGGCCTGGGCCTGAGAGATGTCGATGAACTGGCCTTGCCCTGTGCGCAGACGGTGCATCAAAGCTGCCATCACCGCGTAAACGGTACATTCAGCTGCGGTGTAATCGGTATAGGGTATCTCTGGCATGACCGGAGGCCCGCCCCTATAGCCGGTCATGTACGCTAGGCCGGAAGCGCCCTCGGTGCCCGGGCCAATGGCTCCGAAGTTAGACCAAGGGCCGGTAAAGCCGTAGCCGGTGGAAGAAACCATGATGATGTCCGGCCGGATCCGGCGCAGGTCTTCGTATTCCAGTTGAAATTTCCGGATTACCCGGGGGGTGAAATTTTCAACGAAGACATCGCTTATGGCCACCAGTTCCCGCAGAATGGACAGACCTTCTTTTTGAGCCAAGTCTAGAGTGATGCCCAGCTTGTTGCGGTTGTGTTCGTAGATATTAGCGCCCCGGTTCCAGAATTCTCCATCGACGTTATTCTGGTAAAACGAATCGTTGCGATAGCCCTCCAAACGATGGCAAGATTCGAGGCGGATGACCTGGGCTCCCATGTCGGCCAGCACCTTCATCGCCCAGGGTATAGCGATAAGCTGGCCCATCTCCACTACTCGGACTCCCTGCAACGGCGCGGACACAGTCAGATCACTTTCATGGCCCGCAGCCGGGTCAGACTGCCGGCGGAGTGGCCCAGCCGTTGGCCGAATACCCGGCTGTTGTGTTGGCCCAGTGTGGGGGCCGGTTGACGCGCTTGCCAAGGGGTGCCGCTCATTGAAAAGGGCGCTCCAGGGTATTTGATCTTCCCGGCCACCGGGTGGTCGATGTCAACGAAATAACCCCGGGCCCGGTACTGTTCGTCGTTGAGCACCTCTTCCGGAGACTGCACCACTCCGTAGATAAACCTCCTCTGCTGGGCTGCATGAAACATATCGTATTTCTTTCTAGTCAGAAAATAGCGGTCAAGAATCCGTCCCAGTTCCTCGGCGTTCACCAACCGGGCCGATGGAGTGCTGAACTTTTGGTCGTCCAACTCAGGGACGCCAAGAAACTCCACGAAGGCGGCCCAGTCAAAGCCGGCGCCCGCGCCTGGAGTGGGCAAAATGTAGCCGTCTGAGGTCGCTTTTAGCCGGTTCAGGTCTCCGCTGTGGTTTGGCGCCCGCCGGCGCACCGCTCCGGTGTAGGTATAGTTGTTGACCACGTCCCGCAGGCCCGAAGCGATACACTCCTGGATAGATACGTCCACATGCTGTCCTTCACCGGTGCGGCGTTGATGGTACAGTGCTATGAGTGTGGCCGAGGCCGAGTTGGTCCCCGCCTTGAACTGGGCCTGGTGTAAAGCGTGTTTCAATGGCTCCCTATCGTAGTCGCCAAAGATGTACATCAGTCCGCCCAAGGCATACTCCACGATGTCCGTGGCCTTATAGTCTCGGTAGGGCCCCGTCTGGCCGAAGTTGGAGATTGACACCATGACCAGTGAGGGGTTTATCTCTTTGAGGACGGGATAGTCCAGCCCCAGAGACGGCATAACTCGAGGTGAAAAATTTTCCACCAGGACATCTGATTGCTGTGCCAGTTCCTTGAGCATCTCCCGGCCGGAGGCGGACTTGAGGTTTAGGGTTACACCCTGTTTGTTGGTGTTGAGATACAGGAACAGCAGGCTTTTGTCCGGGCCTGCCTCGTCGTGGAAGAAGGGCGGCATACGCCGGGCCGGGTCGCCATCCGGCCGCTCTACCTTCACCACGTCGGCGCCGAAGTCGGCCAGCAACTTGGTGCAGTACGGCCCGGCGATGTGGTGGGTCAGGTCGAGGACTTTCACCCCTGCCAGCGCGGCGGGCATATTCAGGGCCTTGTCCAAAAGCCCCGGAGCCGGGTTGAGGGGAGTCTCCGGAGAGTCTGGTGGTGGGGGTCTACCTCGATACCCACCGATTCCAGGGCAGTCACTCCCAGCAAAGGTTCGGCGTTTGCCTCGCCAAATACGATTGTCGCTCCGACGAATTCGCCCATGAATTCTATTCGTCCGACGGCGATGTCCATCCTGATTTCGCTGCCGTCGGCCAGACCGTATACCCTTTGTCCTTCAGGAACAAGGCCAATGGACTCTAGGTATTGTCTCGGAACCAGGCAGTCCGTTGCCCCGGTATCCACGAGAAAAAGACCTTCCCAGACTCGACCGGGTTCCGCGGGGTTCCGTATGGCGGCAGTTACCCTGACAGCTCCCATATTGCGCTCCTGTAAAGGCGGTGGTTGTCTTTGTTTTTTGGCATCGTTGCAGCGGTGCGCAGCCCCCGGCCCAACTACTCTTCCGGATATATAAGCCGCAGCAGGACGTGGCGGCGGTTCTTGGTGTAAGGCCGAACTTGTTCCGGCCAGCGTCCCCGCTCCACGGCCTCCGCCCAAGCCGCGCTGGTCAACACTTCGGGGCTCTCCAACTCGTACATGGCGTGAAATCTGGGCTCGCTCTCGGACGCGACGGTCTGGGACTTGCCGCCAATAAGCACCGTAAACTTTTGTTTTTCCAACCGGGTTATCCGGCCCACTCCGGGCACGTTGGACAGCTCGGGACAGTGTTCGGTGTTATAGACCTCGTTAAACAGGGATTCCTTATTGGGGTCTACATCCATGCTGGCAATAAACAGATACTTGGACTTTAGGGCCATGCTTGCGCTCCTCTTTAGCTTTCAGTATTCCGCGCCCAGAAGTAAAAGCCGATGACTGACCGCCGATACCCCTAAAATGCCCGCCGGTAAGAGGCTTCGGTCTCCGCGGAGGTAATGAATTCCAGGAGAACCGCGGTCCCGTCTTGCTCGGTTACCCGACGGGCCCGTTGGAAAGCGGGAATGACTTCATTGGGGTTCTCGATGCGCTCCGCATAGCCTCCCATAGCCCGGCCCATGTCGGCGTAGTTGCCGCCTAGGTCCCGGGCGTTGAACAGTTCGTGGGAAGCGGCCATCAGGCCTGTTTCCGCTGCCATAGTGGAGTTATTCAGCACCACGGTAATGATTGGGATGCGGGAACGGACAGCGGTTTCAAAGTCGAGGCCGGTCATGCCGAAAGCAGCGTCGCCCATGAAATTGACGCACACTTTTTGCGGCTGGGCCAGCTTGGCGCCGATAACCAGTCCCAAGCCGGTGCCCAAGCCGTGAGACTTGCCCCAGCCCAGGTAGGTCCGAGGCCCGTTGGACCGGTAGAAGGGCACAATCTGGTCCCTGGGTCCGCCCGAATCGTGGGTTACTATGGCGTCCTCCGGTGGGATCGCTTGCATGAAGTCCCAAATGACCCGGTAAGGATTTATGGGGGCCTTACTTTCGGTTAGCTTGGGCCGCCACTGGCCTATCCAAGCCTCGTGCTCCGACTTGACTTCCCGCTCCGTCCCGTGGTCTGCTTGGCGGCTCTGGCCTACGATTTCCCGGCAGGCCTCGATCATCTGCCGGAGCACCAACTTGGCGTCGCCTACGATAGGGTAGTCGATATTGTAGTCTTTATTGATGTCCCTAGCGTCGTTGGTAGCCTGGATCAGGGTCTTGCCAGGGGGTATGTTCATGGACATGCCGTGCTTGGTGAAGCTACAGCCTATGCCGAAAATAACATCCGAACGGCTCACGAAATGACGCACAGTGCCCGACATCACACCGGAACCGCTCCCGAGAGCCAGTGGATGGACCTCGGGAAATCCGCTTTTGCCCAGCAATGTGGTCATCACCGGGGCCTTTAGCAACTCGGCCAACTCCACCAGTTCATCGGTAGCCTCGGCATACATTACTCCCTGGCCGGCGTGGATGACCGGATACCTGGCTTGGCACAGGGCTTTGGCTGCGGCTTCAACGTCTCGGGGGTCTCCTTGGCCGGCGACCCGTCTGCTCGGCCGGTAATCAAAGGACTCTTCGCCAACTTCTTCTACAGCGACATCGACAGGCACCTCAACCAATACCGGGCCGGTGCGGCCTTGGCGTAGAGCGGCGAAAGCCCGGCGCATAACCTCGGATGTGCGGTTGGCCGCGTTGATTTGCTCTGCGGATTTGGTTACGCCGGCAAAGTTGGCTACCGAGTTGAAGTGAGGCAAAATACCGGACCTTTCACGGGGGTGGCCAGTGGGCATCACCAGGATTGGCGTTGAGTCGGAATAGGCGGTGGCGACACCGGAATAGGCGTTCTCGGCGCCGGGACCATACTGGACAGCCACAACGCCCATCCTTTGTCCGTTGGTTGCCCGGCTGAACCCATCGGCGATTCCGATACCGACTCTTTCCTGTCGGCATATAACGGGGCGGATGCCGCCCTTCGCCGTGGATTCCAAAATCGGAGTTGTGGGAAAGCAGCTCAGGTATTCCACTCCTTCCCTTTTAAGGATCTCGGTGATGGTGTCTATCGTGTTCACCTTCTTTACCTCCTTATCAGCCCCATTATTCCGGCAAGACGCCGATCGGCAACGCGAACCGTTCTATCGATCATGGTCCCACAAGACCTTCTGTCCCTGTATCGTCATTCCGGCCCCCGCATCCATTACGGGGCAGACTTTGAGCCGGAATCCGGAAGCGTTTGCCAACAGTGACGTTCCCTACTCGTGGTTTTTCCTGGATTCCAGCTTTCGCTGGAATGACGCGGGCTTCGGAGCGCCGGAATGACCCCCCCGAGTCTGAACAATTACTGTGATGCGCCCTCTAAAGCCTGGGCAATGGATGGAGTATACCACCGGGAGCGGCAATCAACGGTCGGCTTTCAGTAGCAATGCCCAGCCTGGGAGCCGGTGGCAAGCCGCTACTCTCCGGGTTAGATGGGGTGTCCGAACTGCTGGCGCAGGTCTCGCTTCAACACCTTCCCCATCACGTTTCTGGGTAGCTCATCGATAAACACCACCGACCTAGGGCGCTTGAAGCCAGCCAGCCGCTGCTGGCAGTACTGGACCAACTCCTCCTCGTCCACATCCTGGGAGCGGGCCACCACCACAGCCCGTACCTCCTCACCCCACTCCGGGTCCGGCACCCCGATTACCGCAGCATCCTCCACTTGGGGATGGGACCTGAGGACCTGCTCCACCTCTTCCGGGGACACCATTTCCCCACCCCGTTTGACGAAGTCCCTGGCTCGTCCCGCCAAGTAGATGTAACTGTCCTCATCCTGGTAGCCCAAGTCGCCGGTATAGACCCAGCCGGAGCGGATGGTGTTTTGGGTGGCTGCTTCTTCCTTCCAGTAACCCGCCATCATGCGCTGGCCGCGAGCGACAATCTCACCGACTTCTCCAACTGCCACGGGCCGGCCTTCTTCGTTGACGATTTCGACTTCTACGTCTTCTAGAGGTATGCCGATGGAGGTCAGCCTACGTAGCTTCTTCTCAATCTCCTCGGGGGCGCCCTCCAGAATATGGTCTTCGGGAGGCAGCATGGTAATGGTCGATGCTGTCTCGGTCTGCCCGAATGCGTTGATGAAGCGGACACTGGGAAACTCTTCGATGGCTCTCTTGATGACCTCCAAGGGCATGGGCGCAGCGCCATAGGTAATTACGTCCAAGGACGACAAATCGAAGTCGTGGAAACGAGGATGTTCCATAAGCTGCTTCAGCATAGTAGGCACCAGCATCGCCCGGTTTGCGCTGTGCCGCTGCACCAAAGTCAACCACTCTACAGGCTCGAATTGCCGCATGACGACCATGGTGCGGCCACCATAAACAGCGGCCAAAGCGGCTTGTAGGCCGGCGATGTGATACAAGGGGACGGTAAGCAGGTTCGTCTCCTCTATATCGGGGTCCGCCGGAGTGACCGTCGCCAGCAAGTAGGAAGCGAAGCTGTCGTGGGTAAGCATTACCCCTTTGGGGACCCCAGTGGTCCCCGCAGTGAACATAACAACGGTAGTATCGTGATCTTCCGCCTCGGGGAAGAGGAGTTCATCATAGGAAACGCCGGCCAGGAATTCTTCGTAGCTGAGTCTACCGCCGCTCGATTCCCCATCCAAAATCACAACCCGGTCGGGAGGGAGTCCTACGCCGGCATCCTCGTTGGCGGGAAGTAACTGGAGATAGCGTTCCCCAATGAACATCAAGCTGGGCTGCGCTATGGCCAGCATTTGTTGCAGCTCCTCAGTCTTGGCGCGGAAGTTGATGGGCACGTATATCGCGTCCAATTGGGCAGCAGCAAAGTAGGCCTCTATGTTCTGAGGGCAATTGACCTGCATCACCGCAACCCGGTCGCCTCGCCTCACTCCCCGGTCGGCCATCGCGTTTGCCAGCCGGTTGGCCCGTTGCTGGAGGTCCAGGAACGAGACCGGCCGGCTGTCGAATTCTATGGCGGTCCGATCGGGCACAATGGCGCTGGCTATGGTAAGGAACTCGGTGGTTCGCATCTTGACCTCCTAGTCCAGGTTCAACCGTTGTCTGATTGCTTATTCAGGAAAGTGCCTGCGCCGCTTGTCCGGCCTCCATTCTAAGCCCCTCAGGCAGCGGTAGGTCGACACCCCGGACCAAGCAAGCCTTGGCCTTGATTGCGAGGTCAGGCTGCAGTGCGGCCAACTGCCGGCCTAGTTTCCAGGCTTCCTCCAGCAACTCCCCTTCGGGCGTCACGCGGGTCAGCAAGCCCAAGGCCAGAGCCTCTTGCGCTTCCAATTGGCGGCCGGTAAGCAGCAATTCCAGGGCGGTGGACAGACCAGCGGCTCTGGGCAGCGTCTGAGTGCCTCCCGCCGCGGGAATCATACCTAACTGGACCTCCGGCATTTTGAAAACAGTCCCCGCGGCGCCTATGCGTATATCGCACAGTAGAGCGATTTCCACTCCCGAGCCAATGCAGTAACCGTGGACCGCCGCTACCACCGGCACGGATAGGAATAGAAGCTGGCCCCAAACATCCCGTTCCCATCGTACCCGGCGGGCCACTGTCTGGGAGGGTGCGCTGCCAAATTCCGTCAAATCGGCGCCGGCGCAGAAGGCGCGCCCCTGGCCCGTAATCAGCAAGGCGCGGACCTCCGGATCATCTCGGACCGCCGTCAGGGCCTCAGAGAAATCGTCACGCATTTGAATGTTGTAGGCATTCAAAACCTCAGGCCGGTTCAAGGAAATATGGGCTATAGGGCCTTCTTTGCTGTACAGAAGAGTCGTAAATCCAGACATCTTAGCCTTCAGGCGGCCCTTCGGTACAACTCGTCAAGCTCCAATTCCGTATAGCGCAAGCCGATATTTTCGAGGTTGTGGGCGTCGCTTACCTCCAGTAGCAGCAGGCCGTGAGCCCTGGCTACCTCCGTTACTTGGTTCTTCCGGATGTGCCAATTGTGAATGTAATTGTCAATCTCAATGGCATGAATGTTCTTTTCGATAATAATGTCCGGTGAATAGTACCCCGGGTGGCAGTAGCTGCGGAAAACGCCGCCGCCGGGCAGAAAAAGCTCGGCAACCTGGTATTCGGCGAAAGGATTTTGCGCCGGCCGGACCTCGATTTCCCATCCCGGTATGATAAGCGCCTCGCCGGGGTAGTAACGCTCCACCAATTCTCGAAACCGGAAAGCCCATTCTTTGTTGTGGTGGTCGGTAATTGCGATTCCGTCTATGCCCCGGTCCTTTATTTTGCCTATCACCCTCTCCGCCATGGCAACGGTTGGGTTTTGGAAATTGAATGCCTCCCAAACGTGGGTATGCAAGTCCAACTTTACTTTCACTATCTTGCCGCCCGTCCTCGATATTCCGGCCAGTACTGAACTTGGCTCAGCCTCCCCTAAAGTGAGGCCGGCGACGCTCCAAGAAAGACTTGATTCCTTCGGCCCGGTCGGTGGTGTCGTGCAGTAGTATGTTCAAGTCCGCCTCCATCCGCAAGCCTTGGGATAGAGTCAAGTCCATTCCCATTCGCACCGCTTCTTTGGCGTACCGGGCAGCAACGGGCGCGCCGGCCAATATGCTTTCCGCCAGCGAATGGGCTTGTTCCAACAACCCACCCGTATTGACTACCCGGTTGACCAGCCCCATCTTTAGGGCTTCGCTCGCCGACACGATTCGCCCGGTGAAGATCATGTCGCGGGCCCAAGCGGGACCCACCAACCGGGGTAACCGCTGGGTTCCGCCGTCCCAGGGCAAAGCGCCGTGGACCAGGTCGGTTAAGGCGAACCGGGCGTCTGCTGAGGCGATTCTGAGATCGGCGGCTAAGGCAAGCTCCAATCCGTGGTCGAAGGCGTCTCCCTCCACCGCAGCCATGACGGGTATCGGCAACTCCGCCAGTGCCGACGCCGCTTGCATACGGCTTATCCAGCCGGGAAGATCTTCCCGGCTCTGGGAAAGCAATTCCCTTGGCGGAGTTGCCCGGCCGACGGAGAAAACGCCGCCGGAGCCGACGATGATGAGCAAGCGAACACTCTCGTCCTCTATAACCCTCTGGCATACCGTTTTCAACTCGCCGGCCATTTTGTCGTCGATGCGGTTACCGGTTTCACCGCGGGCCAGCCTGACCGTCGCTATCGATTTCCGCCGTTGAAAATCCAACGATTGGTAGTTAATTTTGACGTTCTCCATGGCGGTAAATTGACCCTTCGGCAATGCCTCAAACGTTAACATGGTAGGGCCGAAAGCAGCGTCTTGACAAGGGTCGACGGCTTTATTACCATAGTTTCGTGCTCTCTACTTGGAGTGCCGAAATGTGTAGTTTCAAAACTAGATTCAGCAGAAGAACACCGTAGAAGGGAGGTTAGCGTGGCAAACTTTGTTCCGTTGGGCGAGCGAGTAGTGGTTATGCCCATTGAGCAAGAGACACAGACAAAAGGGGGGATTTTCCTGCCGGATACCGTCAAGGAGAAGCCTCAGGAAGGTGAAGTAGTTGCGGTGGGACCGGGACGGATTTCTGACGACGGATCGCGGATCCCCATGGAACTGGCCAAGGGCGACCGTGTCATATACTCCAAGTTCGCCGGCACCGAGTATAAGGAAGGCGACGATGAGTATTTGATTCTCCGGGAAAGCGACATTCTGGCCAAGATAGCCTAATTATCAGATAAGACATACAAGGAGGATTGGGATGCCCCCAAAAAAACTGACCTACTCGGAAGATGCGCGTAAGTCGCTTAGAACTGGTATCGATACTTTAGCGCAGTCCGTCAAAGTTACCCTGGGGCCCAAGGGCCGTAACGTGGTCCTCGATAAGTCTTTCGGCCCCCCGCAAGTCTGCAGTGACGGAGTGACCATCGCCAAAGAGATCGAGCTTCCCGACAACTTCGAGAATATGGGCGCGCAGTTGTTGAAAGAAGCGGCCACCAAGACCAACGATGCAGCCGGCGACGGCACCACCACCTCGGTGGTGTTGGCCCAGTCTATCATCAACGAAGGCTTCAAGAACGTTACTGCCGGCGCCAATCCCATGGCCATCAAGCGGGGCATCGAAAAAGCCGTGGTCGCAGTGGTGGGCGAATTGGAGAAGATGGCCCAATCCGTAGAGACTCGGGAGCGTATAGCCCAAGTGGCCAGCCTCTCGGCCCACGAGGAGCCTATCGGCGAGACCATCGCCGACGCCATGGAAAAAGTGGGCAAGGACGGCGTAATCACTGTCGAAGAGTCTAAGGGAATGTCCGACGAAATCGAGTACGTCGAGGGAATGCAAATCGACCGCGGCTACATCTCCCCTTACTTCATCACCAACTCCGATCGCATGGAGTCGGCGATGGAGGATACCACGGTAATCATCACCGACAAGAAAATATCCGCAGTCGCTGATATGTTGCCCGGGCTGGAAAAGCTGTTGCAGATCGGCAAGAAAAACGTGGTGATAATCGCCGAAGATGTGGACGGCGAAGCATTGGCTACCTTGGTGGTCAACAAGCTCAGGGGCACTCTGAACGCCTTGGCGGTCAAGGCCCCGGGCTTCGGTGACAGGCGCAAAGCCATGCTGGAGGATATCGCCATCCTCACCGGCGGCACGGTCATCAGCGAAGACATGGGTAAGAAGTTGGACTCGGCTACCATCGAAGACTTCGGTCAGGCTAGGCGGATATCCGCCACCAAGGATGAAACCACCATTGTCGAGGGACGAGGTTCCGAAGAAGCGATTCAGGCTCGCATCAATCAGATCAAGACCCAAATCGAAGAGACGACCTCCGAGTTCGACCGGGAGAAACTCCAAGAGCGGATGGCCAAGCTGTCCGGCGGTGTGGCAGTGATCAAAGTGGGCGCCGCCACCGAAGTGGAGCTTAAGGAACGGAAGGCCCGTGTGGAGGACGCTCTTTCCGCCACCCGGTCCGCAGTGGAAGAGGGTATCGTGCCGGGCGGCGGCGTCGCCTTGGTCCGGGCGCAGCGGGCCCTGGACGGCCTTGACAATGTTGTCGCCGACGAGGCGGTAGGAGCCAACATCATCCGGCGATCGCTGGAGCAGCCTCTAAGGCTCATCGTAGAGAACTCCGGCTTCGAAGGCTCGGTGGTTCTCAACGCCGTCAAACAGCAGGCCGACGACTACGGTTTCGATGCTGATGTCGGCGAGTATGGCCCGATGTTGGAGCGGGGCATTGTGGACCCGACCAAGGTCACCCGGTCGGCACTGCAAAACGCAGCCAGCGTTGCTTCCATGGTGCTTACCACTGAGTCCATGATCACCGAGATCCCACAAGAAAAGCCGGCCATGCCCGCCATGCCTCCCGGTGGAGGGATGGACTTCTAGCCATTCACCATTGAGCGGTTGTAGAGGGGCACGGCAAGCCGTGCCCCTCCTTTTTTGCCCCGTAACGGCGAGAATAGCTGCGGACGACACCGACCGGCGGCAGGCGCGGCTAACCTCAACCTTACCAGGACTATCGCATTAGAAACACCCATCCGTCACTCCGGCTTTCGCCGGAGTCCAGAGGCCGCTATGCGGCCGATTACCATGATAATATTGACGAATTAGGGGCTTAGATTCCCGCCTTCGCGGGAACGACGGGTTCACTGCTATTTCACAAATATTGGAAGCAAACTGCTAGAATGCTCTAAAGTGGCGTTGCGGTAACACAGCCTGGAGCTTTCCGCGAGGGCACTGGGAATTGCCAAGGACTTGAGAGACGCAGAATTAAGGAGGATGGCAATTAGTCAGTCTGCGAAAGAAGCAGCGGACCAGATGCCTTCCAGACGGAACAAAGTATACTCTTCCCCCGCCGCAGCGTTATCCGACCTTTCGTCGAACACCGTGGTGCTTGTCTCGGGGTTTGCCGGCGTAGGCTGGCCGGAAGCCTTGCTTAAGGCCCTCCACTCCAGAGGAGAGAACCTGCTTACCCTGGTCTGTCAAGGGGTGTGGCTTGACCACCTCGACAGTAGTCCGGTTGCCGGCGGTATCCAGAGCTTGGTGGCTGACGGCCGAGTGGCCAAGCTGATTTCTCCACTCCCTTTTTACCCTGGGAACGGCGGGATTGTGGAAGAGAAATGGAATTCGGGAGAGTTGGAGCTTGAGGTCATCCCTCAAGGAGTATTGGCCGAGCAGCTAAGGGCCGGCGGCGCCGGATTGGGGGGTATTTTCCTTCCCGCGGCTGCCAACACCCGGTTCGATGATAGTAAAGAGGTGCGGAGCATAGGAGGCCGGGACCACGTTTTCCAGCCGTCGTTGCGGGCTGATTTCGCTTTGCTTAGAGCCAAGGCTGCCGACACCATGGGCAACCTAGTCTACCAGGCTACCCAGCGGAACTGGAACCCGTTCATGGCTATGGCCGCTAGGGTCAGCATAGTCGAGGTGGACGAGGTCTTCGAACTGGGAGGGCTGGACCCGGAGCTGGTGATCACACCGGGCATCTTTGTCGACCGAATCGTACAGACGGTCTAGGCGTCGCTTATGGGCCATCTGAACATGCCCCAAAAAGAAAGAATCGACCGGCGGCAGTTGGCCCGCAGGGTAGCGCAGGAGTTTCGCGCCGGAGAGGTAGTGGGATTGGGGCCAGGCTTGCCCTCTTTGATAGCCGAGGAAGTCCCGGCTGCTTGGGGGGTCTGGTTCCTAGCCGATAGTGGGGCATTGGGCTATCGCGCCACGGCGGATCCCGTCAGCCGCAGCCCGTCTACCACCCAGGCTTACGACGGGCCGGTGGATTCCACTGGCCGGGCAGTGGATTTCGCGCCGGGTGGAGTGGCGTTAAGCTTGGTGGATGTGGCTGCGACGATACGAAGCGGCCATGTCGGCACAGTGGTGCTGCAACCGGCCTGGGTTGGGCCGTCCGGCGACTTTACCCACTGGACCACAGCTGAGACTCCGGGTCTATTTTCACCGGCTTCCGCTATCGATTGGGCCTCGGGGTCTGGCCGGGTCGTTGCAATGATGCTCCATACTGACGCAGCAGGGCTCTCCCGCATCGTTGCCGAGGTCCCGCTTCCCTTGGACGGAGTTGGCTGCGTCGATATGATAATTACCGATGCGGCGGTGTTTAACGTCGCGGGAAGTGGTCTGACGCTGGTCGAACTGGCTTCCGGTTGGAGCGTCGATGACGTCGCAACCATAACCGGCGCATCCTTGCAAGTCTCTCCGGAAGTTAAGGAGATGACCTTTGACTTGCCTGCTCTAGAGTTTCCCAACAAGGTGTACAGCAGCGGCTTGGAGGCGGTGCAGACATCCCCGATGATGCGACGGTAAACATTGACGGGTTTGGCGGCCCGGGCGGCATGGCCCATTACTTGCTCACCGCCCTGCGAGATCATGGAGCCAAGGGCCTGACATTAATCAGCAACACAGCCGGAGTGGCGCGGGTGATTGGCTTTGGGACTCCGCCGGGACTGGTGGTCATAGATCACAGCATCTTGGTGGAGCGTAATCAAGTGGCCAAGGCCATCGCTTCATACCCGGTTTCGCCCAGTGCCTCACGTCCCAGCTCCTTCGAGTTGGCCTACCAGCAAGGCGAGGTTGGGTTGGAAGTTGTGCCCCAAGGCACGCTGGCGGAGCGGCTGAGGGCCGGCGGCGCCGGGGTGGGAGCGTTTTATACCCCCACCGGGGCCGGCACCCTCTTGGCTGAGGGCAAAGAGACCCGTATCATCGACGGGAAGGAATACGTGCTGGAGACGGCGTTGAAGGCGGATTTTTGTCTTATACGGGGCCATAAGGCAGACACGCTGGGCAACTTGGTCTATAAAGGCACATCCCGGAACTTCAACGCGGTGATGGCTCCAGCGGCCAAAGTAACGGTGGCTGAGGTGGACGAAATTGTGGAGCCCGGGACCCTGAGCCCCGAGGAGATTGTTACCCCGGGCATCTATGTTGACCGGATTGTGCAACGGCCAGCAAGTTTTTCGCCCTACCTGTAAAGGACTAAGGAACAACACCCTTTCAAATTCAACACTTGTCCGACGACTACAAGTCGATTCCCGGCTCCTGACTCCCTGAGCCGCCAGCCAGATTTGAGGAGGACAGCAGATAGCAATGAGCGCTGTCACTAGTAAAGAACGTCTCGACCGAGAAGTTATCGCCATGCGGGTAGCCAAAGAACTACCCGATAGCGGTTACATTAACCTGGGTATCGGTATTCCGACGCTGGTATCCAATTTCGTTCCGGAAGGCAACGTGGTGTTCTATCACAGTGAAAGCGGGATATTGAATTGCGGTCCTCTGGCCGAGGAGGGAGAGGAAGACATCGACCTAATAAATGCTGGAGGTCAGTTTCTGCAACAGGTGCCTGGGATGTCTTTCTCCAACTCCTCCGATACCTTCGCCATGATACGGGGCGGCCATATCGACGTTACTGTATTGGGTTCTCACCAAGTCTCGGCCAAGGGCGATCTGGCAAACTGGATATTACCCCAGCGTGGTGTGGGCAATGTCGGCGGCGCCATGGATCTGGCAGTAGGCGCGAATGTGGTTATTGTTGCTATGGAACACACCGACCGCCGGAATCAACCCAAGATCGTCGAGGAATGCACTTTCCCCATCACCGCCAAAGAGTGCGTCTCTTTGATCGTGACCGACCTGGCGGTAATTCAGACCACCGAGAAGGGTCTTGTCTTGAAAGAGGTGGCGCCGGGCTGGACCCCCGAAGAGGTCCAAGGGCTTACCGGAGCCAAACTAACCATGGCTCCCGACCTGAAGGAGTACCAACTTTAGGGATTTGACGCAGTAGGGCAAGCCTCTTGTCCTTAAGTTGATCTGCTGGATTTCGACACGCGATCTATCACGTAATTATGAAACCGGTGGACGATCTCCTCCTGATAAGAATAGCGGCCGCTACGGAAAAGCATTGAGTGGAGCCCTCGCTGGGCCGATTCGCAGGCCCTTATGTCCTCGTAATTCACAATGTCCCACCTGACGTAGTGACCTTTGGCCTCCTCCTCAAAGTTAGGCCTTTCCATCGTGGCTCCAGGGAAACAGATGCCAGTCATCACTTTGCAGCGGTCCGGCCCCTCGGGCAGGATGGAGTAGTAGTAGACACCCTCGACCGACAGGGGCATTTGAAAGCTGGGCCAGATCACTACATAAGGCGATTCCTCCAACTCCTTGGGAGAAAGTCCTTCAATAACCGGGAAGGGAGATTCACCGGTGAGGGTACGGCGGGCAACTTTGTCCAGATTGCGGTAAATGATCACTTCATACTTCCGGTGAGGCGTCTCGATCCAACTATCCTCGGAGCTTAAAGAGTCGGTGACGGTATCTTTGTGCAAGTGGACTTGATGATAGTTATCCAGGCCATCCATAAAGGTTTTCCAGTTGCAGGCAGCTTCGTAGTCACTCCGCTTGGCCAATCCTATCTCACTGATTTTGTATTTGGCGAGACGCTCCGATAGGCTTTCCAGGGCCGGGGCTAAAGGCCGGCACTGAGGGTCGAAATTTATAAAAATGAAGCCCTCCCATACCTCAAGCCTGATGGATGGCAGGCAGTGTAAAGCCTTGTCGAAATTGTCCATTTTGGTCATTTCAGGGGCTTCAAGAAGCTCTCCTTTCAGAGAGTATGTCCAGCCGTGGTAGGGACACTGGAATGCTTGGACGTTTCCTTCTCCCGAAACCAGCTCTGCCGCCCGGTGACGACATACAGCCGAAAGAGCGTGCAAGTCGCCGACCGCATCCCGCACCACGACGATAGGCTCATTAAGAATCTCTATGGTGAAATAATCTCCCGGCCTTTTTATTTGCTCCTGTCTCCCCACACACAACCATTCCTTGAGGAAGATTTCCTGCACCTCAAGCTGGTAAAAGTCCCTTGAGGTATAGCAGTGGGATGGAAGGTTCGAAGCCTGTGAAAGAGGCAATCTGGTTTGCTCCAAACCCTGGACCCTTGTGTCAATTTTTTCTTCATCCATACCTTTCGTTCTCCTTCTATCGGCCTATCGGCTTGCTGGTCCGTAGGTTCTGCCGCCCGATGCGATACAGGTCATCCCGGTTTCATCAAATAATCCGGGCTTTGCCCTAACTATAGGAAGCAATTAGACATAATGTCCACCGCCCCGCCGGGGGTGACAATTAAAAGAGCCTACTGGGCTTCCCTGGGAGTGCTGGACGCAAGATAGCCTCGTTGACATCGCATTAGCCTCATGCTACGCTTGCGTAAAGATTAACACCTAGATTCGTTTGGCGGGAGCTTGGGCAAGCCAGGCTGAGAGGGTGTCCGGGGATCGCCGCCGACCGCCTGTACCTGACCCAGATTCCTGGCCCAGGGAAGAGACGCTCAGGTTGACTCACATGATGACCGCCAGGCTCAATACCTGGCGGTTTGGTTTTTTATTCGTTGCCAAGGAGAAAGGCCAAAGATGTCGGACGAGTTGGTAATCGGTGGGAAAAGCTTTAAGTCCCGTCTTATTTTGGGGACCGGCCGGTACCGTACCATGGAGGAGATGGTCCAGGCAGTTGAAGCTTCCGGCACAGAAATGATTACCGTGGCCATACGCCGGTTGGACTTGGACGACCCGGCCAAAAGTACTTTGTTGGACTACATCGACTGGGACCGTTACCAGATCCTACCCAACACCGCCGGTTGCGCCACTGTCGAGGAAGCGCTGTTCATCGCTCGGCTTGGCCGGGAGGTGGGTAGGACCGATTTCGTTAAACTGGAGGTCATCCCAGACCCCAAATACTTGTTCCCCGACCCGTCGGCTACCCTGGAAGCCGCCCGCACCCTGGTCAAAGAAGGCTTCGTGGTCCTACCCTACATCCATGCCGACCCCGTCTTGGCCAAGGGGCTGCAAGAAGCGGGCTGCGCCACCGTTATGCCCTTGGGCTCCGCCATCGGTTCCGGCCAAGGGATTCATACCGTCGAGGAGTTGAAAATCATCATCGAGCAGGCCACCGTGCCGGTAGTGGTGGATGCCGGACTGGCTGTGCCCTCCGACGCTTCTCAGGCCTTTGAGTTGGGTGCGGACGCAGTACTGGTCAACACCGCTATCGCACAAGCGGAAAGCCCGGCGTTGATGGCTGAAGCCTTTAGGCACGGTGTTGAGGCCGGCCGCAAGGCTTACTTGGCGGGTAGAATCTCCGTTCGGCCCTACGCTGCGGCCAGCAGCCCCACCACAGACGTGCCCCAACCGGTCCCCGCTCGAAGCTAGATACCGTGACGCCATCCCTCCCCCAACCATGCCTTTGCCTAGTGACCGATCGCACCGTGGGCGACCGGCATACTCTGGTCGAACGTATCGTCGACGCTGTGGCGGGTGGCGTGGATATGGTCCAACTGAGAGAAAAGGGCCTGCCGGGAGGGCAACTGCTTGAACTAGCCGCTTGTATCAAGGATGCCATCGACGGTCGCGCCCTGCTGATTATTAACGAGCGGGCGGATGTGGCCCTGGCTGCCGGCGCCGACGGAATACAACTTGGAGAAGAAGCGTTGCCCTTGGCTGCCGCTCGCCGCGTAATGGGACCCCAATGTCTTCTGGGACGGTCGGTCCATTCGGAGATAGGCGCCGCCCGGGCCCAAGAAGAAGGAGCCGACTTTCTCATCGTGGGGGCAATGTTCGCCACTCGCTCCCACCCTGGAGCCGCTCCTGCCGGGACTCGTCTGCTGAAGGATATAGCCGGGCGATTGGAGTGCCGGATGACCCCGGTCCCTCTAATTGGCATCGGCGGGATAACGGAGAGCAACCTGGGAGAAGTGATGGGAGCGGGGGCCTTGGGAGTTGCGGTTATCACCAGCATACTGGGTGCTCCTGACCCGAAGCGGCAAGCCGCCGAGCTGAAGCGGGCGATGCTGGACACTTGGAAGAGCGCACCGCCAGTTCTGAGCGGAGAGGCGGGGGGAGGTCCTGTCGGGGTATGATACATCTGTTGGTAAACGGCAAGCCCAGGTCCCTGGAAGGCAGTACCGACTTGGCGAGCTACCTTGCAACCTTCGGCGTCAACCTGAAATTCGTAGCTGTGGGTTACAATGGTGAAGTGGTCAAAAAAGAGGAATTTTCGGCTGTGTGGCTGCAGGATGGGGACGTGCTGGAGATCGTGCGGCCGGTGGGCGGCGGTTGACTGGCGGCCCCTAGTTGATAAGTAAGATTGGGAGGTAACTGATGGCCCAGGTAGATTTCGCGGTGTCCGATGATGGCTTGCTTAACTTCTTCGATGATGTCCCCGAGGCGGTGGACCGCTATGAGACTTTGATTAAGGAAGTGCAACTGGCGGAAGAAGTGGGCTTCAAGTACCATTTCATGATTGAACATCAAAACGTCCATTTCGGCCAGATTCAATCGCCGATGGTCTATCTGTCCGCCCTGGCCCAGTGCACCAGCACCATCCGGTTTGCCCAGTTGGTCTTGGCCACGCCTTTCTACCATCCCATGCGCTTTGCCATGGACACCGCCATGATCGACCAGCTATCCCGGGGCCGGATGGAGGTCGGAGTAGGCTCCGGGGCCGACCGGTTCGAGTTCGAACGTTGGAATCTACCCTACTCAGAACGACGCGAAAAGTTCCCCGAGTTCATGGAGATCGTGAAGAACGCATGGACCGAGGAGTGCGTTAATTATCAGGGTAAGTATTGGCAGTTCGACAACGCGATTGCGCTTCCCAGGCCGTATCAGAAACCCCACCCGCCTCTCTGGTTCGCCGGCCGCAGCAGAGAATCTTTGGAGTGGGCTGCCGCCAATGGCGCCAACTACGGCAATTTTCTTCTCCCAGACCAGGACGTTATTGAAGGTTTCGATGCGTACAGGCAGGTGTGCAGAGAGGCTGGGTATACACAGGAAACTATGCCTCGCTTCTACCTTCACCGGTCGGTGTACGTCGCGGAAACCGATGAGCAGGCCCATGAGCAAATTGCTTCCTATCTTCCGGAGTGCTGGAAGTGGGGTGAGAATAAATACGATTCGATACCCAACCTGGGGTATTTTTCGGGGACATTTCAAAGATACGAGGAGATAATGAGGGGGATGAGGACGGGTATCGACTTCTGGCTGGAAAATAACCTGGCATACGTGGGAAGCCCTGAGACGGTAATTCAGCGGATCCGGGAAGCACAGAAGCTGATGGGGTTCAATATCCTCGGCGGCAGGTTCCGCTTCGGGGCCATGTCCGACGAGATGGTGATGAATTCCATGAGGTTGTTCGGAGAGAAGGTCATCCCGGCCTTCGCCGAGATCCTTGAACCCGTCGCTCCGGCTGACGATTAATGAGCGTCTCGATTTCACAAATAACGGCTCTAAGGGCTTAGTCTGGAGTGGAGTTCAAGAGCCGCTTATTGTCATAACGCCGGTAATTGCGGTCTGGAATGTACTTCCAATGCAGTTCCTAGTTGGCTAGTAAGACCGGGAGGTAACTCATGTCAAAGTTGGATTTCGCGGTAGCGGACGATGGTTTACTCAACTTCTTCGATGATGTTCCCGAGGCGGTGGACCGCTACGAGAGATTGTTCCGGGAAGTACGACTCGCCGAAGAGGTGGGCTTCAGGTATCACTTCTTCATCGAGCATCAAAACGTCCACTTCGGACAGCTCCAATCCCCCATGGTCTATTTGGCCGCCTTGGCCCAGCGCACCAGTGCAATTCGCTTTGCCCAATTGGTCTTACCCACGCCTTTCTATCATCCCATGCGCTTTGCCATGGACACGGCCATGATCGACCAGCTATCTCGGGGCCGGTTGGAGGTTGGAGTAGGCTCCGGGGCGAACCCGTTTGAGACGGACCGTTGGTCTATACCCCAATCCGAACGGCGTGAAAGGTTCCCTGAATTCATGGAGATCGTGAAGAAGGCATGGACCGAGGAATGCGTTACCTATAACGGTAAGTATTGGCAGTTGGACAATGCAATTGCGCTTCCCAGGCCGTATCAGAAGCCCCACCCGCCCCTCTGGTTCGCTGGCCGCAGCAGAAGGACCATGGAGTGGGGCGCCGCCAATGGCGCGAGCTACGGCAATTTTTGTGTCGCCGACGGAGAAATCGCCGAAACCTTCGAAGAATACCGGCAAGTATGCAGAGAGGCCGGGTATACAGAGGAAACCATGCCGCGCCTCTACCTTTACAGAGCCGTCCACGTTGCGGAAACCGATGAACAAGCCTATAAGCAAGCTGCTTCCTATCTCCCCCAGACCTACGTGTGGGGTGAGAACAAATACGACTCGATACCTAACCTTGGCTACTATGATGTTGGAACGGAAACCAAGAGAGACAATTACCACGAGATGTTCAGGGGCATGAGGACCGGCATTGACTTTTGGCTGGAAAATAACGTGGCTTACGTTGGAAGCCCCGAGACGGTAATTCGACGAATCAAGGAGACTCAGAAACTCACTGGATTCAATATCTTCGGGGGCAACTTCCGCTTCGGAGCAATGCCGGAGGAGTTGGTTTTGAATTCCATCAGGCTGTTTGGGGAGAAGGTCATTCCGTCCTTTGCCGAGGTTGGCGCAGCCGCCTGACGCGGCTTAGGCTGTCTCCGGACATTGTTTCCAACGAGAACCCGCCTACTTGCTTGAAGCTATTAGTGAATCAAGAATTTATTGTCCAAGCCACAGGAATCCACAAGGCCTATGACACCGGCCTAGTTAGGGTCCACGCCCTGAGGGGGGTGGACCTTCGGGTAAAGCGCGGTGAGATGGTTGCTATCATGGGCCCCAGTGGATGCGGCAAGACCACCCTGCTTAACTGTCTCTCGGGGTTGGACGAGATCGACTCCGGGCAGGTGCTCATTGATGGGACCGTGCTCCACGACCTGCTCGACGACGCCCGCAGCGACTACCGGGCTCGCAGCATGGGATTCGTGTTTCAACTGTATAACCTGCTTCCGGTCCTGAGCGCCGTGGAGAACGTGGAAATGCCCCTGCTGGTGTCCGGCGTCAACACCAGCCAGGCACGGCGGCGGTCCATGGAGATGCTCGACCTGATGGGGCTGTCGGACCGGGCCCGGCACCTGCCCGCTGAGCTTTCCGGGGGGCAGCGGCAGCGGGTGACCATCGCCAGAGCGTTGGTCGCCCAGCCGACCATTGTTTGGGCTGACGAGCCTACCGGCGACCTGGACAGCGAGACTGCCAGCGACATCATCGAGTTGTTGTGCGAACTGAACCGGGCCAACGGCCAGACCTTCGTGCTGGTGACCCATGCCAGCGACGTGGGGGACCGGGCCCACCGCATCGTCCGGATGCGGGACGGCCAGATCGAAGATGACGGGTATTCGTCCGCGGGACAAGGCGCTTCTTCTAAGGAGAGCAGGGAGGCCGCGGATTCGCCCATGACGGCCGGAGGGTAGTGGAACAGCTCTTCGGCGTACCCATGAACTACATCATGGCCGCCTCCCTCGTCATCCTCATTCCCTCGGTGGCGGCCGTCGCGCTGATGGCTTGGCGTAACCGGGTGATGCTCAAGCTGGGCCTGCGCAACATTCCACGTAGGCGGGCTCAGACCGTCCTCATCATCGTTGGCATCATGATCAGTACCTTGATTATGGCTGCCGCTTTCGGCACCGGCGACACCATCAGCTACTCCATACGGACCGATGCCATTCGAGACTTGGGGACCATCGACGAGATCGTATTCTCATCGAGAGCGTCCGCTGACGACAACTTCGGCAGTGGGCCTTATATGCCTTTCGATCGATTCCTCCAGCTTCAAGAACAAGTGGCCGACCTGGATAGTATCGACGGCATGACACCGGGCATAGGCGAGTCGGCGCCTGTCGTGAACACCCGGACCTCCCTTAGTGAAGGAAATCTGCGAATTGTGGGCGTCGCCCCGGGACCCCTGCCTGGGTTCGGAGACTTCTTGCTTGTTTCCGGGCACGCCGCGAGGATTGAAGACCTCGGCCGAGACAGTGTTTATCTCAACGACGAAGCCGCCCAGGAGTTGGGAGCAGTCAGGGGAGACGAACTCCACATTTTTGTGAGAGGTGAGCGGCTGCCCTTCCGGGTGGCGGGAGTGTTGCAAAAGGGTGGCTTGGCCGGACCGGACCCTACTCTGGTGGTCCCCTTGCAGCGCGCCCAAGAGATCTTTGACCGGGAGGGCGAAATCAACTCCATCGCGGTATCGAACCGCGGGGGTGTTTTGGCCGGGGCCAAACACAGCGAAGAAGTTACCCGGGAGCTCCGGGTCCGAGTTGCCGACCCCCAGGTTGCCCGTAACCTCAAGGGTGTCTTGAACCGGGACGATGTGCTCCAGGCTCTGAAGCAGCGGGAACAGGGCCTGGACGGCTCTCTCCAGTCGGACGTTGCCGCAGTCCGGGCCGGACTAGAGGAAAACGAGGTAAGTGAGCGGCTTATCGGTCTTCTGGCCGACGAGCGGGTTTCCGATGAGGTCCTGGCAGCCCTGGACGACAGCAGCCTGGAGGAGGTGCAACGGCAAGCGGTAACACTGCTCGCCGATTTGGGCGAACTGCAAGTCATTGACATCAAGCAGCGTGTTTTGGACGAAGCGGACGAAGTTGGCAGTGTAGTTACCAGCATTTTCGTGATCATGGGCTTGTTTTCCATCATGGTGGGCGTGCTGCTGATATTCTTGATTTTCGTGATGCTGGCGGCGGCGCGACGGACCGAGATGGGCATGGCCCGGGCCGTGGGAGCCAAACGCCGGCACCTAGTCCAGATGTTCGTCTTCGAAGGCAGCGTCTATGCCTTGATATCCGGCGCCGTCGGGGTATTCCTGGGTCTAGGGGCAAGCGCCTTGATCGTGGTCATCGTCAACCGGATTTTTGCCGGGGGCGGAGGGGACGCCTCGGAAGACTTCCAACTCACTCGCCACTTCGAGGTCCGAAGCGCCGTTGTAGCCTATTGCTTGGGGATGATCATTACTTTGGCAACGGTGGGGGTCTCGGCCTTCCGGGTCAGCCGGACCAACATTGTCGCTGCGGTGCGTGGACTGCCGGTCCCGATTACGGTGACAACTGCCGGGTGGCGTGAAATCGTGCTGACACCAGCCCGGGCAGCAATTGTCCCGCTCCAATTATGCGCGCGCGCTGGCTTGGCCTTGGCGGCGGCGAAACCTTTGGCTTCCCTGGGCTACATAATTCAAGCCTGGTGGGCCGCAGTGCAGGTCCCTTTCATCGTCATCCAAACCCTTGCGCAAGTCCTTTGGCGGCCCTTTCGGCAGGGATGGCTGGCCCTGGCCGTCGGTGTTGTCATCGCCTTCGCCGGTATAGCAAACGATGAAGCCGCCCCCTTCCGTATCGGCGTCTCCCTGATGATTGTAGGGCTTGGATTGACCATGCGTTCCATCCTGCAAAGGACGGCAATGCGTCCCGATGTTCGGGACCGCTTGGCCTACACTTTCATGGGCGGGTTGATGCTAGCCTTCTGGATAGTTCCCTTCGATTCGTTGCAAGCCGTAGTTGGCGAATTGGAGGGCGGCATCGAAATGTTCTTCATTTCCGGAATTGCCATGGTGGCGGCGGCGGTTTGGACCGTGATGTACAACGCCGACCTCCTGTTGCGGTTTCTTGCCTTCATCACTAGACCGGTCGGCAAGCTGCGGCCGGTGCTGGTGACTGCCGTCGCTTATCCCATGAGCGCCAAGTTCCGTACCGGGCTTACCCTGGCTATGTTCGCCCTGGTGATATTTACGCTGATCGTCATGTCCATCCTTACCAAGTCCTTCAGCACCGCGGTGGCCGACGTGGACACAGTAGCCCTTGGATGGGACATCCAGGGCACGGTTAACTTCAACACGCCCATTGAGGACATGCGGCAGGCTATTGACGGCCATCCCGACTTGAGCCTGGACGATTTTGAGGCCATAGGCGGATACACCTATATATTCGTCGACGCGCGCCAGCCGGGAGCGTCCAACCAACGGTGGCGAGGGTATGCGGTCAGGGCTGCCGACGATGATTTCCTCGACGCCACGGAGGGGAAGCTAAAGCTCATCGCCGACGGCTATGGCGATACGGAGAAAGAAGCGTGGCAGGCCCTAAGAGGAGACGCTACCTTGGCCATTGTGGACTCGCTGGTGGTGCCCAGCCGGTCCGGCTTTGACGACGACGAAATCCCCTTTGAGTTGGAAGGCATCTTCTATGAAGACGATAGAATGGATGCCATCGATTTGGAGGTCCGGGAACCCAGTTCCGGCCAAGTCGTAGACCTGAAGGTCATTGGCGTACTGGACCAACTCACTGACGCCTTTGGCGAGATCGGCATGGGAATGGTCGTCTCCAAGCGCGCCTGGGACCAAGCCGTGCCTTTCTCGATTCCTACTACCACCTACAGGTTCAAGGTTGCCCCCGGTGTTGACGCGCCCCGGACCGCCCGCACCATTGAGGCCGCTTTTCAGGAACACGGTATGGAGACTGATGTCTTGGAGGAGTTGGTGGGAGATGCGGCAGCGGCCAACCGTGCCTTCAACTATCTATTCACCGGCTTCATGGGGCTGGGGCTGCTGGTAGGAATTGCGGCGGTGGGGGTGATCAGCCTGAGGGCGGTGGTGGAGCGGAGGCAACAAATCGGGGTGCAGAGGGCCATCGGTTACCGGCGGCGCATGGTCCAAATGGGTTTCTTGCTGGAGTCCTCGTTTGTGGTCCTGTTGGGGGTGGCCATCGGGGTTGGTTTGGGCACAATCATTTCCTTCAACATCGTCAACGAGATCCGAGACCAAGTGGAATCCATCCGGTTCGGCATCCCCTGGCTCCAGATACTCATCATCATTGCGGTGGCCTACGTCTTCTCGCTGTTGACCACGTTCTTGCCAGCCCGCCAGGCCTCCCGCATCTATCCTGCCGAGGCGCTGCGATACGAGTGAGCTGGCAACCGGCAACGTTCTTCGTGTGCTCGGTGCTGAGTTTCGACAGGCACTGGCTCTGTTAACATCATCCCGTTGCTCCGCAGGGCCTTTTCATTCTCGGAAAATGTCATTCTGAGCCGTAGGCGAGGAATCTAAAACTCTTCAGCAAGAATATGGTTTGAGTATCTAAGAAAGAGAATACAGTCAAGGACTTTAGCCCCCTCGCGGAGTTTATCTTGAGCCTAGCCGAAAGGCTCGGGGTGACATTGGAGAGTGGCCCAGAGCCTGCCCCTGGCTTGAACAGGGGGTGACACTTAAAAGACCCTGCCAGAGCCATAGATGCTCTAAGCCATCAATGATCAGCCACCGTCGATAGCCAAATACTGTCAGCCATCAGGTCTCAGGCCGGTCCCCTCTAAGCTGGGACGAGGTCAAGACTTCGGGATTGATAACCCGGATAGGCTCCCCGCTGGCGAAGGCCCGAATGTCCTCCACCACTCCCGCGTACATGGCCCTGAATGATTCTTCGGTCACGTATCCGTTATGAGGAGCGAGGAGAGTGTTGGACAATTTCAATAAAGCGTGGCCGGCGGGAAGAGGCTCAACATCGAAGGTGTCCAGCGCGGCGCCGGCGATGGCCTTCCGTTGAAGCGCATCAATTAAGGCTGCCTCATCTACTATGGGGCCGCGGGAAATATTAACCAGGAATGCGGTGGCCTTCATCAACGCCAGCTCCCGCACTCCCACCAACCCGCGGGTGCGTTCACTAAGGCGCACGTGAATGGATACGATATCGGACTCGCGAAACAGGGCGTCTTTGTCCACCAGCGTAGCGCCCGACTCGGCGGCCCGTTGGGCGGTCAGGTTCTGACTCCAAGCTATCACCGGCATATCGAAAGCGTTGCCCACCCTGGCCATTCGGGAGCCGATGTGGCCCAGTCCCAGCAGCCCCAAAGTCTTTCCTTTGAGCCCCACTCCGATTTCAGTCCCCCATTTGCCCTGGCGGGTGCGCTGGTCTTCCTGGGGAATATGCCGAAGCAGGCCGATGATCAAGCCCCAGGTCAGTTCCGTTGGACCCTCTCCCGCCCCGCCGGTACCGCAGACGACTATGCCAAGCTCTGTTGCCGTATCCACATCGAAGGAGGCGTTCCGAGCGCCGGTGGTCACCAACAAGCGGAGCTTGGGCAGCCTTGACAAGAGGGAACGGGGAAAGGGAGTGCGCTCTCTCATCCCCATTACAACCTGGAAGTCCTTGAGCCGGTCCACCAACCGGCCCTCATCACTGAGGTGGTCCCGGAAGAACTGGACTTCGGTGTCATTGGAGAGTTGGGACCAGTCGGCCAGCCCAGCGGCCACTCCCTGGTAATCGTCCAGAATGGCTATTCTCATCAGGTCAGTTAAACATAGACCACGAGAAGGGTCAAGAAAGGTTTCGAATGCTTCCGTGGAGTGCGGGCCGCATGATAAGTTAGGTGAAGCTATAGACAATGGGCTGATTAACCAAGCTTCCAAGTGGTATCATTCTTCAAAACCTCATCATCGCGGCTAACGGTGCTCAATGGACTCAAAGGATTACGATTTGGTGATTGTGGGTGGTGGAATCGTTGGACTCTCCACCGCCATGCAGTTGAAGCGCGACAAGTTTCCCAACTGGCGAGTCGCGGTGTTGGAGAAAGAAAGTTCGCTGGCCAGCCACCAGACGGGCCACAACAGCGGCGTAATTCACTCCGGTATCTATTACCGCCCCGACTCTCAAAAGGCTCGGTTTTGCGTCACCGGCCTCAAAGCGCTGCTCCGCTTTTGCGAAGAAAACGAGATTGAATACCAGCAGTGCGGCAAAGTAATAGTGGCCATCGATGAGGAAGAACTGGGAAGGTTGCAGACTCTTTATCAGCGCGGGACGGCTAACGGAGTCCAAGGCTTGGAGATGATCGGACCGGAGAGGCTCAAGGAGATTGAACCCCACGCCGCCGGCATTCAGGCATTGTGGGCGCCCAATACCGGCATCATCGATTACAAAAGAGTTACCTTGGCCTACGCTGCCCGCTTCGAGCAAAGCGGTGGCGAGATCATCACCAACGCCCCAGTCCGGAAGATAACCCGCTACTCTGACGCGGTGGTGCTGCACACCCCCGGCGGCGCTCTCAAAACCAAACACGTCATAAACTGCGCCGGACTTTACGCCGATCGCGTGGCGGAGATGATGGGCGAGCGCCTGGATATACGGATAATCCCTTTTCGTGGCGAGTATTTCACTCTGCGGCAGGAACGGCATCACTTGGTCAACGGGCTGATCTATCCGGTGCCCGACCCTAGATTCCCATTCCTGGGTGTCCACTATACCCGCACCATCCATGGACAGGTGGAGGCAGGCCCCAACGCGGTGCTGGCCCTGGGTAGGGAGGGTTACCGCAAGTCGGATTGGAACCTCAGAGAGTCCTGGGGTACTCTCAGCTTTCCGGGATTTTGGAAAATGTCGGCGAAATACTGGCGGGTGGGCCTGAGTGAACTGCGGCGCTCCTATAGCAAGAGACGGTTTGTCCGGGACCTGCAACGTCTTCTACCGGAAATTCAGGACGCAGACCTGGCTCAGGGGGGCTCAGGGGTGCGGGCTCAAGCGGTGGCCCGGAACGGGGCATTGCTGGACGACTTCAGTATTCTCCGCGGCCGGGAAGCGATCCATGTGCTGAACGCGCCGTCGCCGGGGGCAACATCTTCGTTGGCCATCGGCGCCTACATCGTAGGTCTAGCGGCGGAAACTTTTGGCGCCGCCGCCTGAGGCGCTGCGCCGCCTAGCTCAAGGTGAACCTACCGTACCGCGTAACGTCAAAGTACCCCTGGCCCGCCGCCAGGGTCTTTTACGAAATGGACATCCCACCTACTTAACATAATTGCCGCACCCCACGAACTCCGGACGCTCCTCCAAATGTCCTTTGGACGGCTGGGGATGCGAGCATTTACGCCGGTATGAAGACCTAAGCCGCACTGGCTATTGCTGCCCATTCGGCTGGGGTATAATCGTGTCGAAGCGAGTGGTTTCAAGGACCTGTCAACTAGCTATAGCTCCGCAGGAATTGGGGGTGCGTCTTGCTGGATATTTTAATCACGAATGGGCTGATCGTCGACGGGACGGGCAATCCCGGCTTCTACGGAGCAGTGGGGATAGAAGGGGAAACGGTCCGTATTTTTCGAGGCGATTTGTCCGGAACAGAAGCAGTGCGGGTTATAGACGCGGAAGACAAGGTAGTCTGTCCAGGTTTCATTGACATGCACGCTCACACGGGCCTGGTGATATTGGCGGAGCCCGAGCATCAACCCAAGGTGCGGCAAGGGATCACCACCGAGTTGGTGGGCGTAGACGGCAATTCCTATGCTCCATTCACTTCCCACGAGGACTTTCTTGCTTTCGTCGAGTTGAACTCGGGCTTGGACGGGGACCCGCCTCTGCCCGGCCGCTGGTCCACCGTGGCTGAGTACCTATCCATGTTCGACGATAAGGTGGCGGTTAACATCGCATACCTAATCGGAAACTCTCCGTTGAGAATCTGTGCTGCGGGATGGGACGATCGGCCCGTCAGCAGGGCCGAACTGGCGAATATGAAGGCGATGCTGCGGGAGGGCATGGAGGAGGGGGCCTTCGGGCTCTCCACCGGCCTAGACTACCCACCCGGCAGCTATGCCGACACCTCTGAGTTAGTGGAGCTGGCTCAGGAAGCGGCGCGTCTCGGCGGCATATACCACACCCATCTGAGAAATACCCTGGGAGACCGTTTTCTGGACCCGGTCAATGAGGCACTGGACATTGGCCGCAGAGGAGGACTCCCTTGTCACCTAACCCACTTCTACCGGCGGATTACCCATCCAGGCAGTGCCCGTCAGCTACTGGACTTAGTCGAAGGCGCAGCGGAGCAGGACCAGGACGTGACCATGGACTGCTACCCCTACACCTACAGCAGCACACGATTGCTCATAATGTTCCCTCAATGGGCCCACGACGGGGGCACCGAGAAGCTCAAGGAAGTACTGCGCTCTCCCGAGGGACGGGAGCGTCTCCGCCAAGAAGTGCGCCCTCGGAGCGGCTCTTTCAAAGACGTGTGGTTGACCTATTTCAAGCGCCCCCATAACCAGCAATATGAAGGCCGGTCCGTCGCTGAAGTGGCGGAGATGATGAGCAAAGGGGAGGTGGACGCCATGTGCGACCTGCTGCTGGACGAAGACTTGCAGACCTCTCAGGTCGCTCCAGGACCGGACTTAACAACACTCCCGGACTTCATTACTCATCCTCTGTCCATGGTGGGCACCGACGCCCTTTTGATTGGAGACTACCCCAGCCCGCGCACCTATGGCACCTTCCCCACCATCCTGGCTGACTACGTTCGCAACCAGGGCTCCATCACCCTGCATGAGGCGGTCCGTAAGATGACCTCCTTCGCCGCCCTCCGCTTGGGCATCCCGGACCGGGGCATGCTGCGAGACAATATGAAAGCGGACATTGTGGTCTTCGACCCCAACACGGTCAAGTCACCCGCCACCCGCCACGAACCCAAGCAGTTCCCCGTGGGCATCGAGTACGTGCTGGTGAACGGCCGGTTAGTGGTGGACCAAGGCCGGCACACCGGCGTGTTGGCGGGCCGGGGACTGCGAAGAGGCCATGCTTCCACCTAGCGCTTCACCACCCCTGAACTGCCGCCGACATCTAATTCGGCGGCTGGCCAATTCTATCGACTCCTTGCGAGTCTCGGCTTGAAGGGAGGCTTAGCACAGATAAAGGGTCTGTCATATGAAACTTGCTGCTCACCGGCATTTGGACGAATTAAGGATACCGTATCAACGCCACTTCTTTCCTTTGGATACAGGCCAAGGCGCAGCAAGTGTTGCCGATGCACTGGGATACACCCACAGCCAAATGGTCAAGACCTTGATTTTCGAGACCGGTACGGGCGAACAAGTCTTGGTCATGGTCGGTGGAGACAAGACGGCCATTTCCGGCCATCTCAAAAAAGCCATTGGGTCGCGCAATATCAAACTTGCCGGACCGGAGACTGTAAAGCAAGTGACAGGATATGAAATCGGGTCGATTCCTCCCTTTCACTGGCAGCCCGCCGGCTTCAGGAGTTTTGTAGATGCTGCGCTGATGCAAGAACCGGTGTTGGGTGTTGGCGCAGGAGTTAGGGGAGACGAAATCATGATTACCCCCCAGAACTTGGTGAAAGTCGCTGGAGCGGCTATAGTAAATCTTACGGACAAGTCTCAAGCCGTGTCTTCGTAAAGGCCGACCTTGGGCCATTCCTGCCGGCCGATCCCCTTGGCCAAGCCGCTTCCCCAATGCACTCAATAAAAGAATTGGAGGTGTGAGATGGAAATAGAAAAGAAGCTCAAGGATATGGGACACGAACTACCCCCCGTTCGTCAGGCGTCAGCAGGCAACTACGTCCCCTCAGTACGAACTGGAAACCTGGTGTACCTTGCCGGTCACGGCCCCGGCCTGCCCGACGGGGGCTTTCTGCACCTGGGAAAACTAGGTTCTGACCTCACCATTGAGCAGGGGTACGACTGTGCCAGGCAAACAATGTTGAACTTGCTGGTGTCGCTGAAAGAAGAAATCGGCGACCTGGATAAGGTCAAGAGAGTAGTCAAGCTTTTGTGCATGATCAATTGCGCCCCGGACTTCGGTGATACTCCCAAGGTCGCCAACGGCGGGTCCGACCTGTTGGTCAACCTCTATGGGGACGCCGGCCGCCATGCCCGCTCCGCCGTGGGCATGGGCAGCCTGCCTTTCGGGATGCCGGTGGAGATAGAAATGATTGTCGAAGTCGAAGATTAGTGGACTGATCTTCACGGTATATACCTGGGAACCGGGACAAGACGAAACCACTTCAGGCGAAACATCAAGACTGGGGTAGGCCGTATGACTCTGGACATCTCTCAACAGACGGCTCTGGGCGTCTCCAAGAAGGACCTTGACACGCCCTGCTTCGTCGTAGACTTGGACTTGATGGAACGAAACATCGAGAAAATGGCGGGCTATTTTCGAGACCGCCCCGCCGGGCTCCGCCCCCACATGAAGCACCACAAGACACCGGAGATCGCCCATAAACAACTGGCAGCGGGGGCCGTAGGCGTATGCTGCCAGAAACTGGGTGAAGCCGAAGCCATGACCGATGCCGGGGTGGACAATATCTTGATCACTTACGAGATTATTGGACCTGCTAAAATCCGCCGCTTGGTCGACCTGGCCGGCAGGGTCAACTTAATGGTGACCGTGGATGACGCCGCGAACGTCAACGACTTGTCTGAGGCCGCTCGGTCAGCGAGAGTTTCCCTGGGGGTCCTTATTGACATAAACTGCGGCCAGAACCGTTGCGGGGTGGACCCTGGCGAGCCCGCCTTGGCGTTGGCCCGAGAGGTGAATGACGCTCCCGGGCTGGAGCTTAAGGGTCTGTGCGGTTACGAAGGCCATCTCCAAGCCGTGGCGGACCTGTCGGAGCGGACCGCTAGGGCCCGGGATGCCATGGCCCAAGTCCTGGCTACTGCTGAAGCCATCCGAGACACCGGAATCCCCTTGGAGATCATAAGCGCCGGGGGCACGGGAACCTACAATATTACCGGTGATTACCCGGGCGTCACCGAGGTTCAGGCTGGCTCATACGTGTTTATGGACGCCGCTTACCGCAGAGTGACCCAGGACTTCGAGGCGGCGGGAACGGTCCTCGCGTCGGTCATTAGCCGTGGAACGCCCGATAGAGCAGTGCTGGACTGCGGCATGAAGGCCATCTCCACCGACCAGTGGCCGCCTCAGGTGATAGGACTACCGGGGATTGAAGTAGGAGGGGCCTCGGATGAGCACTTAACGCTCAGGCTCACAGACAGTGACAGCCGCCAACTGCGTCCCGGCGACAAACTGGAACTAATTCCAGGTCATAACGACACCACCGTGCATCTCCACACTCACCTCTTCGCTGTGCGCCACGGAAGCCTCGAAGCGGTGTGGGAGGTAGCCGGGCGGGGCCGCATCAGGTAGTTGGCTGGACCGGCCGGTCGTGTTCATGAGTCATATCTCCACCGGAGACGGACAATGGGAGAGTCGATTGGGGCCTATTCTTGGGGACCAACCGGCCCTTACTTCTCCTATTGATTCAAATTGGCTGCGGGACGTATAAGTCCGTATGGAAAAGTGATGAGCTTGAATGTCAATTATCTACTTGACGCTCCATGCTATAGGGGTGGTGACCGGAGATTACAAGACCCCATCTAAAGAAGCCTGCCGACCTTGAGAACGGCGCACCCGCTGGGCGGGTTGATATGCTGCGGGGCGGGGAGGCAACTCGAATCCTTTGCCGTCCAACATCTCCGAAACAGTGCGCAATTGAATTTTGGGGAACTCTCGTTGCCACAATTCTGAATGGAAGAAGCCGCCGCTGGCCGCCTCAGACCGCATTGGGGCTGTTGGTTCCTCTAGGGATATGAACAACCCCATCGCCGCTTTCTCCCGCTCCACCACGCCTTTCAAGTCGCGGACCTGCGGGACGGAGACGTGGCCACCCTTGACCTGAATAACTATCTTCTGAGTTGCAGATTTAGGCCCGTCGATGAAATAGACCAAGCCATCGATTCCCTGATCTGCGCCCTTCTTTCGTTCTTGTTGAGGCTGGGCTTCTAACAGCGAGATTGACCAAAACTGGAACTGATAAGGGTCTTGCTCCCACAGGGCACGGGCGCCGCCTATGTCTTGAGGCTCGCCGAGTACGTCGTAGTCCCGGCTCGGCTCCATGTCGAAAGCGGTCTTGAGCCTGCTCTTCATCAAGGCCACGGCAAGGTGTGTGATGTCGATGCCGACCCACCGCCGGTCCAGCTTCTGCGCCGCAGCCACCGCGGTGCCACAGCCGCAGAAAGGATCCAGCACCACGTCGCCTTCGTTGGAGGATGCTTGGATAATACGTTCCAACAAGGCTTCCGGCTTTTGGGTGGGGTAGCCAAGACGTTCGCTGGCTTGTGAGGCGATTGGTCCAGTATCCGTCCAAATGTCTTGGAGAGGGATTCCAGGCATTTCATCCAGGTAACGCTTGTACCGTGGGACTGATCCAGGCGACGTCTGCACTACTCGTCCCTCGCCAATCAATTCATTCATCCGCTCTCTTGAATAACGCCAATATCGAGTGACGCCCATAACCTCGTAACTGGGATTCCCCTTGGCTGCACCGCCCGGCCCTGTCAAATTATCTAACGTGTAGCGACGATTCGTCTCAGACTCAACATGCCGGTAGAACTGTTCTATGTAGTCTTGATCGTACGGAGTATAGATTGGATTCCAAGTCCAATTAGGCCCTTTGGTGTAAAACAAAATCGTGTCATGTACGCGACCGTGTTGGCGTCGGCCTTGCTTAGTGTCACTATGGGCGCTAGTTCGCTTCCATGTTATCTCAGTCCGAAAATTCTGTGTGCCAAAAACTGTATCGAGCAAAATCTTCAGGTAGTGCCCAGCCGCGGGGTCGCAATGCAGGTACAGGCTGCCGGTCGGCTTTAGCGCCCGGTGTAACTCCACCAAGCGCGGGGCCATCATTACCAAGTAAGCCATCATGGCGTTTTGACCGATGAATTGGCGGAAGGCGGAAATCATTTCCTTGACCACCGACGGGGCCTTCGGGTTCTGAATGATGTCAACGCCGTAGGTCCACTCAGTCTCTTGGGTCCACTCCCATGTATCGGTGAACGCCTTGATCTGGGCCGGCGAATCCTCCCCGGTCCGCTCCTTAAACAGCACGTTGTAGGAGGCGTTGGAGTTGAAGGGCGGGTCCAGATACACAAGGTCCGCAGACTCGTCGGGGATGTGCTCCCGCAGCACTAGAAGATTGTCGCCGTAGTAGAGCGTGTTCCGCATCGAAGTCACCTAAAGGCATAAGTTAATGGATTATAATGGTCAGTATACTTTAAGATAATCCTAATGCTCCTGAAATAATCGAACAGAGGGACAATGAGGTTCTCGCAGCATTACGGCTACACTCCCGTCAGAAATGTAATCCAACACGAATCTATGGATGACGAGCTGCGTAATTCATTATGGAATGCGCTTCATGAATGTTATTTGGGACCTGGCCTAACTCTAGCGATGAGCAGTAAATTGTGGACTGATTTCTTTAAGTGGCCGATTACTTTTGATAGGCTTGAACTCTGTATTTCACCGATTCAAGAGAGGACAACAAAAAAGACTCGCGAGTATTTCTTTAATTCACAATGGCACGAAGTTTATGATCTCGTTGAGTTCATTGCCGATGTGGACACTAGTGCAAGAAGGGCCAATGAATTTCGTCACTTGATGAACTCATACTTGGAACGGGAAGTGTCTGCCTATAGGTTCGTGGACGAATGTATCACTCCGATTACTGACCAGCGGGAGATTGATGAGGTAGAAACCGCTTTGAATGGAAAGAGCGATGCAGTTTCCAAACAACTAGCCAGGGCTGTTGAACTGTTGTCTGACCGCCAAAACCCCGATTATCGTAATTCGGTCAAGGAATCCATATCTGCTGTTGAGGGAGAAGTCCGGTCTACCCTCCGCATGGATGGTGGCACACTAGGCGAGTTACTAAGGCAACTGGAACAAAGGGAGCCACTACACCCGGCATTGAAGGCTGCCTTTAGCAGTCTCTACGGGTACACCTCCGACGAGAGTGGAATTCGCCATGCCCTCTTGGACAACGGTCGAGAGGTAACGTTCGAGGAAGCTAAGTTCATGTTAGTGGCTTGCAGCGCGTTTATAAACTACGTTCGCGGCGCAACCAAGTCTTACTAGCGGGGCTTGGCCTACGACCCAGCGGCCACCAAACTTTTTTAGACTGTGTTATGGTTCGTGCAGATTTGCCGCTTGCGACGATTCTTAAGAGTTGGTAAGCCACATTGATAGAGTCCAAAGTGAAGTCATCACCGCCAAAGCCGCAATTGAAACGGTTAGCTGCCTGTTTGAAATCCTTTTAGTGGACTTGGCCCCAGACTCCTCCATGAGTTGAGACACTAGTTGCTCAAGGTGGGTCGTTCTCAAGGACAAGGCTCTGAATGACGAAGTCTCGATGATTCCGGGGAAAGATTCCAAGAGAGTTTCCAGTCTCTCACGCTGAGTTTTGAGAGTTGAGGACACGGACTCCCACTCTTCCTCAATTCCGGTCACCTGAGCCCGCAGGGTGTCTACGGATTCCACATAAGACCGGTTTCTGCCGTTTCTCCAGCTCTGTATTTCATCGAAAATATCATCGACAGTGATTCGAAGGGACTCCACTCGTTCGGCGAGACCTGCTTCATCGACGATACCATGGACGACGTCTTTGATTTCTTCGACTTCCTGGCGCAGGTCCGTGCCGCTATCCACATCGTAGTCTGGAAGTTCACCGTTGGTTTCTACCCGGCTTATATTTTCCACGGGAAAACTCTCTGGGTTCTATGATGATACTTGGTTATAGGCGCCGCTTGTCATCTTTCGACAGACTCAGACTTGTTTGGCATCGGCGAGCTAGGCGCGGCCCTCGGTCTACCCGATTCGTTAACCATAGTAGTGGGGACCTTGACGCCCGTTATCGGTGAGACGCCCTATTTACCATCGGCAAAAAGTATGATGTCCGATTCATGCTGTAAGCTCGGTGGGCCTTGTGATTTCCGCTGCTCTGGCCCTGGCGACTCCGGAACGACAGAGCAAGGCCGCGATTCGGTACGCCTGATCTTGTCTTCGCATTCTCCGTCTTCCGGCTATGCCGCCTTGGCTTGACAACCGGGGACCCTGGGTCAATAATCCCAGCAACCGTAAGCGGAGGAAATGATATGGTCCAAGACAATCATCAAAGCTATATCTACGTGGGTCTGGCTGGCGAAGGGGTAAACATCGGCACCGGGGGACTATACCGGAAGGTCGACGGGGACGGGGAGTGGGTTTCCATCGCCAAAGGTCTTCCCCCGGAACCCCAGGTGCGGGCCCTGCTGGTCCACCCGGAAAAGTCTGAGGTGGTCTATGCCGGGACCCACAAAGGAGTCTACAGGTCTGGAGACCGCGGGGACCACTGGGAGGCCCTGGAATCGCCACGGGACGGCATGGACGTGTGGTCCCTGGCCTTTCATCCGAATGACAACAACATCATCTACGCCGGGTATGAGCCCTGCGCCATATATAGGTCCGAGAATGGCGGCGACACCTGGCGAAGGACCAATACCGACTCGGTCACTTTCCCTCACGTCACAACCTACCCGCCCAGCCCCTTAGGCAAGCGGGTCATCGCCATGGCCATCGACCCTTCGGACCCTTCGGACATGTATGCCGCTATCGAGGTGGGCGGCCTGCTGGGCAGCAGGGACGCCGGGGAGAGCTGGGAACAACTCCTGGATGGGCCTTACATCAAACACAACACTCTGGATGTGCACGATGTAAAGGTCAGTTCAGCGGCGCCGGGCACTGTGATAATGGCCACCGACATCGCCATGTTTCTGGGACGCCAGCGGGGCCGGCACTGGGAGCATGTTCAGATGGATGAGGTCACTCCCGGGGGTTCTTATGACCGGGACTTGTTCGTCGCTCCGGACGACCCTCGCACCATATACTTGGCTTCGGGCTCACTGGGTGCGATGCTCCAACCGGGACAGACGGAAGTGGGTGTGCTCTTCCGGAGCCGGGATGTCGGCGAGACCTGGGAGAGAATGGACCTGGGCGAGGAGGCTCCCGCTCGCATGTTCCAAGTGGTTATCGAGGAATCCAACCCGTCCCATATCCACTGCTGCACCTACGGGGGGCAAGTCTACAGCAGTCACGACCGCGGCGCTACGTGGGTTAAGAGCCAGATTCCGGAAGAGATGTCCCGGCCCACTCACCCTTACCCGATGGCCTGCGGATAGGGGGAACCGGTACGGTTGGACAGGTGTTCCTGCCGGCTACCGGCGAATACTATCGTAGAGATCAATGATCTCTTGTTTACGGAAGCAGGCCGCCCAGTGGTCGTTGACCATGCCGGTGGCCTGCATATAGGCATAGCAGATGGTGGACCCCACGAACTTGAAGCCTCGCTGTCGCAGAGCTTTGCTCATGTTGTCCGAAGCCGGGGTGGTGGTCGGCACCTGGGACATGTCCTGGACCTCATTAACTACCGGCTTGCCATCCACAAACCGCCAGATGTAAGCGTCGAAGCTGCCGTATTCCGCTTGGACTTCCAAAAACCTTTGGCCGTTGCTGATGGCGGCCAGGATTTTCAGCCGGTTGCGGATGATTCCGGGGTTTCCCAGCAGTTGCATCACCCGGTCTTCATCGTATCGCGCGATCTTCTTCGGATCGAAGTTATCAAAGGCGGTGCGGTAGTTTTCCCGCTTACGCAACACCGTGTACCAGCTTAATCCCGCTTGGACGCCTTCGAGGATGAGAAACTCGAACAACAGTAGATCGTCGTGGACCGGCACGCCCCATTCACGGTCATGGTAGTTAACATAATCGGGCTTCCCTAAATCAGCCCAAGAACACCGGGGTGGATCATTGCGGTTTGACATCCTGTATCTATCCCATCGAGAAGAGCACTAATCGTGTAGCTCGATGACGTCGCCATCGTCCAGTACGTAGTCACGCCCGATCCGCTGCCCTCCGAATTTGCCGGACCCCCATAGCAGCGCGTATTTTATTTTGCGGGTCCAATCCTTGTGCACCGAAAGAGCCGCATCCTGCACCACGCTGCCCTTGTCCAAGACCAACGGCTCATCATAGTCCGGCTGCGCACCTCTACCTTTCAAGTAAACTCGCACCTTGCTCAAGGCGGCAAAGACCTTCCGGGCCAGATCGTCCAACCCCACTCCGGTGGCCGCCGATACCCGGACGATGGGGAACTGGGTCCCGTACAATTCTTCCAGAAACTCGAAAGCAATGTCCGCACCCTCAGCATCGGCCTTGTTGGCCACCAGAAGGCACCTCATCGATACTCGGTAGTCATCAGGGCCGGCCTCATCTCCCTGTCGCAAGAGCTGGAAGCCGTACCTATCCAGTTCCGAGACTATTTCGTCCGCTTGGCTCAAAGGGTCTCCGGACAGGTCCACGACCATCAACAATAAGTCGGTGTTTCTCAACATGCTGAACAAGCGGGCTTGGACTTCGTGGTCGTTTATGGCCGGAGTGTCCACCAGTTGAATGCGGACGTTTTCGTAGGGGAGCATACCGGGAAGAGGGATTCGAGTGGTGTAAGGGTAGTCGGCTACTTTTGCCGACGCCCCGGTGAGGCTGGCCAACAGCTGGGACTTGCCAGCATTGGGCAATCCTATCAGTACCGCCTGCCCAGCCCCTTCCTTACGGATAGCGTAGGGTTGGGGCTGTCCCGAACCCTGCTTGGGGCGCTCCAGTTCATCCATAGCTCGGGCGACCTTGGCCCGGAGGTCGGCCCGCAGGTGATCGGTCCCCTTGTGCTTGGGGGTGGCCGAGAGCATCTCTTGCAGAGCAGCTACTTTCTCGGCGGAGTTGCGCGACGCCCGGTATTTCTGCTCGGCTATATAGTAATGGGGAGGTAGGTTAGCTGGCACTGCTCGGTACCTTGCAACCGCATTCCAGTCTATTGAGCCATCTCGCCACCGTCGATGAGCAGTTCACTGCCCGTCATGAAGGATGACTCGTCAGAGGCCAGGAACAACACGCCGTAAGCCACCTCATCCGGATGCGCCGTTCTTCCCAACGGGCAGCGGGCTTCCGCTTCTCTTTGCAGGTCCGGATTGGTCAGCCGGTTCTCTGCCATGGGCGTATCTATGGCGCCGGGATGCACCGAGTTGGCCCGGATGCCCTCTTTGGCGTGCTGAATAGCCGTCGACTTGGTGAAAATCCGGACAGCGCCCTTGGAGGCGTTATACACCGGATGGGTGATATTATCGCCTACGATTCCAGAGGTGGAGGAGATGTTTACGATTGAGCCTCCGCCGGCATTTCTCATTTCTGGAATCGCCGCCTTGGTCCCCAGAAAGACACCCCTGGCATTAACTGCCATGACCCGGTCCCAATCTTCGTTGCTGGCCTGCTCAAGGGATGTCCGCAGCACTATCCCGGCGTTGTTTACCAGAACATCCAGCTTGCCGAAGCGGGACACCGCTGTCGCCACAGCCTGCCGCCAATCGGACTCTTGGGTCACGTCCAGACGCACAAAGACACATTGGCCGCCGGCCTCGTTGATCTCGGCCCCTACCTGCCGGCCCTCTGCATCCAGTACGTCACCGATAACTACTTTGGCCCCCTCACGGGCAAACATCCGGGCCTCGGCCGCGCCCATTCCTCTGGCTCCTCCACTGATCAGAGCGACCTTGTTTTCGAGACGCATACCTGATTCTCCCTTTGGCTCTGCTGACAACTTGTATTACACCCGTCGGCGGCGGACTTGTCGAATCACCGCCTGCATGACCGGCCCAGGGAAACCGGGACGATGTCAACAGAGCTTCTTCATGTCAAAGTGTGAAACTACTGAGCGGAGTAGCCGCCATCGATAACTACCTCGCTGCCGGTCATAAAGGATGACTCATCGGAAGCCAGAAACAACACGCCGTAAGCCACCTCGTCCGGATGCGCCGTTCTTCCCATTGGGCTTCGAGCTTCGGCCTGCTGTTGCAGCTCGGGGTTGGTCAAACGCTCCCCTGCCATGGGCGTGTCTATGGCGCCGGGATGTATCGAGTTGACCCGTATCCCCTCCTTGGCGTACTGGACAGCCGTTGACTTGGTGAAGATACGTACTGCCCCTTTGGAGGCGTTATAAGCGCCGCTGACGTAGTCCTGGCCAAGCATGCCGGAGATGGAGGAAATGTTTATGATGGACCCGCCGCCGGCCTTTCTCATTTCCGGGATCGCCGCCTTGGTGCCAAGGAATACGCCCTTGGCGTTCACATCCATGATCAAGTCCCATTCCTCGGCGGTGGTATCTTCGACTAATGTTCGCCTCACGATACCGGCGTTGTTCACCAAGACATCCAGCTTGCCGAAGCGGGCTACTGCCGTCTCTACGGCCTGCCGCCATTGCGATTCTTGGGTAACGTCCAAGTGCACGAAGACGCACTCGCCTCCGACCTCATTGATCTCAGCCTCCACTTGGCGTCCTTCGACATCCAGTACATCGCCGATGACGACCCTAGCGCCCTCACGGGCAAACATCCGGGCCTCAGCCGCCCCCATTCCCCTAGCTCCTCCGCTGATCAAAGCGACCTTATTTTCAAGGCGCATAGCAACTTCTCCTTTTCAAATTATGAAACTATTGAGCGGTGTAGCCGCCGTCTATAACCAGCTCGCTGCCCGTCATGAAGGATGATTCGTCGGAAGCAAGAAACAGAACACCGTAAGCCACCTCATCCGGATGCGCCGTTCTCCCCAACGGGGTCATGGATTCGGCGAGCCGTTGCAACTCGGGATCGTTCAACCGTGGCCCCGCCATAGGCGTATCTATCGAACCGGGATGCACCGAGTTGGCCCGGATCCCCTCTTTGGCGTGTTGGACAGCCGTTGACTTGGTGAAAATCCGGACCGCGCCTTTGGAGGAGTTATAGGCAGCGCTGTCGCCGGGGTGCCCGATCATGCCGGAGATAGAGGAAATGTTTATGATGGACCCACCTCCGGCCTTTCTCATTTCCGGGATCGCCGCCTTGGTGCCAAGGAATACACCCTTGACGTTCACATCCAACACCCGGTCCCATTCCTCTACGCTCGTTTCATCGATGCGCGTCTTGGTAACTATTCCGGCGTTGTTTACCAAAACATCCAGCTTGCCGAACCGGGCTACTGCCGTCTCCACCGCGCTCTGCCACTCCGATTCTTCAGTTACTTCTAGATGTAGGAAGACACACTCGCCGCCGGCCTCGTTGATCTCAGCCTCGACTTGGCGGCCTTCAGCATCCAATACGTCGCCAATCACCACCTTGGCCCCCTCACGGGCAAACATCCGGGCCTCGGCAGCCCCCATTCCCCGTGCTCCTCCGCTGATTAAAGCAACCTTGTTTTGAAGACGCATAGCTACTTCTCCATCTCTAACAATGACGATTGATAACTTGCTCGGAATTTTACCACAGCTAGGAGCCTGGCACAGGCCAGCGCCGGGCCAAGCCCTCAGGGCATGATTAGACGCTGAACAACACTCCGGCCACCGAAACCAAGGAGCCGAACTGCTCGTCGGCGGGGCATTGCTCGTAAGCAACCACCTTTCCCTGGGCTCCTTGCAAGACTGACAACATATAGTGAATCGGGGCAGCGCCGCAGATCCGGGTAGGGTCGCCGCGATTTAGCAAATGCCCTGCCAGCAACTCGCTGCTTCCGGAACAAACGACATCCAGCCATTCATGGTCCCAAGCGCGAACACTTGCCTTCCCTGAAAGGTCAACGGGTGTTGGGTCTCCAAACGCCGGGCCTACATGGCTGAGGTCGCCGGCGGCCACGACTAGAACCCGCGGCCGGGCCGCTATATCCACCAACGAGTCGAGAGCATCCCGCAACCTGCTTGTACTCCCATTCCGGTTGTCCTCACCCGCATCAGAAGCCAATCTCTCGTTGGGTCCACACAGGATTGGGAGCACATGTTTAGCTTGCCTCCCTGCGATGTAATGTAACCATACGGCCGCTAGCTCGATGGAGTGCTCTCCAATGTGATGGACTTCTTCGGCGAAAGCCCGCTCCTCACCAACTATCGCTGCCAAACGGTCCACTAACTGGACATCGGTAGGCAAGATTCCCCAAGGGGTCGCATAGTGTTGCCGCGTGAGTGTCAGGCTGCCTGAAGCGCCAGCGTGGTCTGTCCCCAATAGGATGACCAACTCCGCTTCCTCTACGGCCTTCCTGGCCCGCTGCCAGGTATCGGCATAGGTGCGCCAGCCCCTGGCAAAGTCGATGTGGGGACTGACCATCCCTACCACATTGTCCGAAGGTTCTGAGGTTTCCAACCCTGCCGTGAGGCAGTACCCGTCCAATGTAGTCAGCAGCTCTTCTTGTTCTTCCGCGTATGCCGCTCCGGCCAGCGCCGGTGTCCGAAAGGAGCCGGAACGGTAGCTCAAGAGAGCCGCCTGCATTGCATCCCGGAACCGTTGATTGTCCAGTAGGAAGGCCTGATCCAAGCTTTGGATAAAGCTCTCTACTTGCCTCGGCAGAAGGGGTATGCCGGACCTAAGGAGAAAGCCTGCACGAAGAGCGTCCGAGTCCCGTTCGCCGTCTAGAAGCCCCAGGAGAGGGACCATGGGTTGCGGCACCATGACGACACTGTCGCTGAGACGCAAAGGGTCCTGTAGCTGAAGGACCTGCTCACCCTCCCATTGGACCCAATGGAGGTTTAACGGACGAAGTTTCGGAAGCTCTTCCCACATCATCGAATAGACGCCATAGGCCGGGTCAGTAGGTTCGAATTATGCCCTTCGGAAGGGGCACATTACAACACATTTTTGAGCCATCCGCTTCCCCTCCAATCCCTCACTACTCCTAGTTTCCGCCTATCCGCGTTTTACATAACTTCACTGATTCTTCACTCCGCTTCGCTGCGTTCAGAATGCCATGAAAATGAAAAGACCCTGGGGTCAATCGCCCAAGCGTAGGACTATTGCGGGGAAGAAGCACTTGGGTATTGAAGAGTTGGCGCGCTTGGCGGGATTTGAACCCACGGCCTCTGCCTCCGCAGGGCAGCGCTCTATCCGCTGAGCTACAAGCGCGTTTATAAGCTATCCACATTTAGCCGTCGACCCTTGGCCGAATGCAGAACATTGACGCCTGAGAACTATTTTGGTGCCGAGGGAGGGATTTGAACCCACACATCCGTAAGGACACTGCGCCCTGAACGCAGCGCGTCTGCCATTTCGCCACCTCGGCACACTGGGAACCGGGCTTCCCGCTGAGGCCCGCCGAAAGCCAAACCTTGTGGTGGGCGATGGAGGATTTGAACCTCCGGCCTCCTCGGTGTGAACGAGGCGCTCTAACCACTGAGCTAACCGCCCCCGTTTCCCTGGAGTTCAATTATAGGCAGCCGTCTTTTGGGGCGCAACCCCGTGCATTAACATAGCCACTGGCGAATACGCCGCGGTGGAGGCCTGAATTAAGGGAATCACAGCTTATGTAAAGCTAATTGGTTCGCGTCATTACATAACGTATCTTGTGCGAACCAACGTAACGTATCGCATCTTTTCAACCGCTCTTGTCGGCCCCAACCACGGTCAGCGGTCCGTCGATGAGCATTAGCTTGGACTCGATCTTCTGCAACAGCAGGTCCAGGTTCCAACCCTTGGCTGCTGAAACACGGACGCTGCTCTGGGGGTTCCATCGACCATGATACGCTGAGGAATTGTTGCCTTCGCCCGGCGGCAGCAGGTCGATCTTGTTAGCAACCAGCAAGCGAGGACGGTGCCCGAGGTCCAAGTCATTCAAGACCCTGTCCACCACCTTGGTCTGCTGCTGCGCCTTGGAGTGGGTTATGTCGACGACGTGCAGCAGGATGTCCGACTCGGCCAGTTCTTCCAGGGTTGCTCGAAATGCAGCTACTACCATGGGAGAGAGCTTTTGGATGAAACCGACCGTATCGGTCAACAGCAAATGGCCTCCCGAGGGTAGCCTGATCCGGCGGGTTACAGGGTCCAGGGTCGAAAACAACTGGTCCTCGGCGTCAACGGCAGCACCGCTGAGGGAATTGAACAGGGTGCTTTTCCCGGCGTTGGTGTAGCCCACCAGGCTGGCGATGGGGATGCTGGACTTTTTCCGTCGGCCCATGTATAGAGTGCGGCGGCGTCTAACCCCCGTCAAGTCATGCTCGATTCGTTGTATTCGCCGGCGCACCAACCTGCGGTCAGTCTCAAGTTGGGTCTCGCCAGGTCCCCTAGTGCCGATGCCGCCGCCCAGCCTCTCCAAGTGGGACCACTGCCCCGCCAAGCGGGGTAGGAGGTAGCGGTGCTGGGCCAGTTCCACCTGGAGCTTTCCTTCATAGCTCCGGGCGTGGCGTCCAAATACATCGAGGATGAGGACTGTGCGGTCGATTACCTTGATGCCGAGGAAGTCTTCTAGCTTCCGCTGTTGGCTCGGTGAAAGCTCGTCGTCGAAGATGACTACATCGGCCTCGTAGTGGGCCGCTTTGTCTCTTAATTCCTGGAGTTTGCCTGTCCCCAGGTAGGTTGAGGTAAATCGTTGGGAGCGCTGGCTAACCCTTCCCACCACCTGGGCTCCGGCAGTCCGGGCCAAGTAATCCAACTCGCCCAAGGTATCTTCCAAGCCCCACTGCCGGTCTTGGTCCCGTAGCTCCACCGCAACCAGGATGGCCCGCTCCGGGCTTGACTCAACGGATATTGGGTTCTTTGCTATGTCCTTAATCTCCCTTCGGCGGGGGTAGCCGCCAGTTTTCCAATCGCTGGCAGCCTGTCTCCACCCGTTCATCCGGTGTGGTCAAAGACAATCGAATATACCCTTCGCCATATCTGCCATAGCTGGACCCCGGAGTCACCACGATATCGATCTCTTCCAGCAAGCGGGCCGCAAACTCGGCCGAGGTGTAACCTTCGGGAACTGCGGCCCATATGTACAAGCTGGCCCGGGGCGCCGGCGCCCGCAAGCCCAGTTTAGTCAAAGCATCAACGACGCGGTCCCGCCGTTTCTGATAGGCCGCAACATTGTCCGCCACACAGTCCTGCGGACCGGTGAGGGCTTCTATGGCCATCTCCTGCACCGCTTGTGGAATCCCCGAGTCCAGATTGGACTTGATCTGGAACAACGCTTGAATCATGTCTGCGTTGCCCACGGCCATGCCGATACGCCAGCCCGTCATGTTGTAGGTCTTGGATAGGGAGTGAAACTCCAACCCTACTTCTTTAGAGCCAGCCACTTGGAGAAAGCTCCCGGCTTGATAGCCATCGTAGCCCACTTCGCTGTAAGCAGCATCGTGGAGCAGGGCAATGTCCTTCTCACGGCAGAACGCGATGGCGGCAGCGAAATCCTCTTCGGTAGCCACGGCGCTGGTTGGATTGTTGGGATAGTTAAGCCACATAAGCTTGGCTGCCCGGGACACCTCATCGGGGATGGCGTCCAACTCCGGGAGCCAACCGTTCCGCTCGTAAAGAGGCATAGGATGGCTTTCCGCACCAGCGAACATGGTGCCTACGGCATAAACCGGGTACGCTGGGTCCGGCACCAAGGCGATGTCGCCGGGGTCAAGGAAACAGAAGGCTGTATGGCCGATACCCTCTTTGGCTCCGATAAGGGGGAGCACTTCTTTGTCCGGGTCCAGCTTGACGCCAAAACGCTGGTCGTACCATTGAGCGATAGCCCTGCGCAGCTCCGGTAGCCCGTCGGTTTCGGGGTAACGGTGGTTGGGCGGGTCTTGAGACGCTTGGCGTAGTCTGTCGATGACGGGAGCGGGTGTTGGGATATCGGGGTCGCCGATGCCGAATGTCACCACGTCCACCCCATCGGCGCGTTTCGCAGCGATGATGCGAGAGATCTCCACGAAGGGATAGGGGGCCAGCTTGCTCAGTCGCTCAGAAAATTTCATTTAAGTGGTCCCCCATAGTTACAGTAGATTTCATGAGACCCCGAACTCTGACGGTCATACTCACAGCCTAACTGCCTCAACTTGCGAGTAACCTGACGGTAGTTCACGCCGCAACGGTAATATCCGTATGGATAGCCAGACCTGCTGGATTCAAGGCTAATGCTTCGACTTCCGCAGGAAGCCGGTCGCCATGTTCGAGGTATGACTCAATAAACGCTTCGGCAATACCTTGGACGTATTCTAACGCTTGCGAGGGCGTGCCTCCCCATGCTCGGCAACCCGGCAACAGCGAGACCTCTGCCAAAAACATGTCATTAGGGCCTGTTGACACTACCAATTTCCTATATAGGGATTAGTAGTCCAGCCTCCCACAAAGGGCACCTCTACAACCGGCGTGCTACGGGATTTCGTAGGGGCAACCCTTGTGGTTGCCCGGTCCTCAGCTATTAGTGTCAACAGGCCCTAGTATCCTCCGAGAGTTCGTAGAGAACTATTGGCAGCTTATACAGCTTCATGACATGGTCTCCATTGGGTCGACGACTTCAATCTTTTGTATAAAGTCTTGGAATACACACTAAAGCGGCTGTCAATATCGCGCCCAAAATCGGTATCGCCACGCCAATTCTCTCCGGTCTCAGGAGTCTGCCCCAAACAAGGCTGCGGCAGAACGAGGACGGGGATTCAGTGTATCAAGGCGTATTAGAGGGTATTCCACTCTCCGCTGAAAACCTCTTCGGCAGGCCCTTCCAGAAACACTTCACCTTCACCGTTCCAGTCGATTTTCAAGGCGCCGCCCGGCAATATTATGTCAACGCTGTCATGGCTGAACCCCTGCAGCCGGGCCGTCACCGCAATGGCGCAGGCGCCGGTGCCGCAGGCCATGGTCTCTCCTGAGCCGCGCTCCCATACCCGGGCGGTCACACCGGCTTCGCCGTTAAGGTTTACGATCTCAAAGTTGACCCGGTGAGGAAACATAGGCAGGTGTTCCACTTTGGGACCGATGGTGTGTAACGGAAATTCACTCACCGGTTGATCCAAGAAAGCCACGGCATGGGGATTGCCCATGGATACGAAAGTCAACGCAAGCTCCATGCCGTCTACCCAGCAGGGGTAGTTGAGCACCGGCCCTCGCTCATAATCCGGCGACGGCGCAAGTGTAACCGGCAGGTCCTGGGGGTCCAGGCCGGGAAGCCCCATAGACACTCTGGCGCCGGTGATTTTGCCATTTGCATAGGCTGGCTCTATCGTGCGCAACCCTGCCAAGGTTTCTACCTTGAGGAATGGACCAGTGACTGGCGCAATGCCACGCTCGATGGCGTACTTGGCGAAACAGCGGATGCCATTGCCGCACATGAGACCTTCAGACCCGTCGGCGTTGAACATTCGCATTTTCAAGTCAGCTACTTCAGACTCCAGGATTAATATGATGCCGTCGCCGCCGATACCGAAATGGCGGTCGCTCATCCGCCGTGACAGGCTCGGCCAATCCTTCTCCATGTCGCGGGCGTCAATGTAAATGTAGTCATTACCGGCGCCGTGCATTTTGGTGAACTTCATCTGCTGGTCCCCTAGGGAAAATGCGAGTCTATTGTACCATAGCAGCTAGGCCCGGATAGGAAATCGCAGACTAAGTTACCAGCCTGGGATTCCAAGCCGGTACCGATACCGTCCAGCCAACTGATCCGTTCATCCCGCAGCTTGAACCAAGAGTACTGGCGCCGCACCAAGCGATGCGTCTTAAATTTGGTACGTTGCACCGCCTCTTCCAAGCCTATCTCGCCAGCCAAGTATTGCCCTAATTCCCGGTAGCCTGGGCTGGACAGGGGTCCTTGGCCCAAAGAGTACCCCTTGACGGCCAACGCGCGGACCTCTTCCAACAAACCTGAAGCCAACATCTGGTCTACCCGCTCGTCTATGCGCCGGTAAAGCGTCTCCCGTTCCAAGGTCAACCCGATGATACGGCGGTTTTCCAATGGCCTATGCTCTTGTTTCAGAGCAGAATCAGATGGTTGCTTATAGTGATGCACCTCCAGTGCGCGAATCACCCTGGGGACATTCCGGGGGTCTAACTGGGCGGCCCTCGTTGGATCAGCGTCCTGTAGCTGCTGGTAGAGCGACAGCGGGCCGTTACGTTCCGCTTCTTCCCGCTTCATCCGGCGGAAATGGGGGTGGGGCGGCACCTCTGGGACCCGCCACCCTTCCACCAAGGCCCAGACGTATTGACCGCTGCCGCCAACAACGATAGGCAAGCGGCCGCGGTCAACTATGTCTCCTATAGCGGCGTGGGCCAAAGAGAGGAAAGAAGCCAGGTCAAAGTTTTCGCTTGGGTCGAAAATGTCTAGCAGGTGATGCCGGACTCGCACTTGCTCGTCGTGGGAAGGCTTGGCCGTCCCGATGTCCATCTGCCGGTAAACTTGGCGGCTGTCGGCATTGATTATCTCGCCGTTGAACCTGCGGGCCAAGGCTAGAGCCAACCGGGACTTTCCCACGGCGGTGGGGCCTACGACGAAGACGACACCCACTATTACCGCCCCTTCACCTCAGCCGCTAGCCTTGCAATCTCCACGAACTGGTCCGCTTGCAGGCTTGCCCCACCCACCAGGGCACCGTGAACGCTGTCCAGTCCGGCAAACCCCGCAATGTTCCCTGGGTTGACACTGCCTCCATACAGCAGCGGCACTCCGTCCGCTGCTTCTTGGTGCAACGAGCGCAAGGTATCCAATATAAAGCCGCCCATCATTTCAGCAGCAATCTCCGGGGTGGCCGCCCGGCCGGTGCCTATGGCCCAAACAGGCTCGTAGGCAACCACCAGGCCGGTTATGTCAAGTACGCCATCCAGGCCGGCGCGCAATTGTTGGCTGACCATCATGCCGGCTTGGCCGCCCTCTCGCTGCTCCAGCGTCTCCCCCACGCAAAGAATGGGCCGCAACCCATGCTGGAAAGCCGCCCGGACTTTTTGGTTAATCAACTCATCGCTTTCGCCGAACAATTGACGTCGTTCCGAATGCCCCAGGATCACGTAGTCGCAAAGGCCCTGTAGCATCGAGGGTGCGATTTCGCCGGTGAAGGCCCCCGACGCCTGGAAATGCATGTTCTGGGCCCCGACCTTGATTGATGTGTCCCTTACCGCTTCCTTCACCACCCCCAGGGAAATGAAGGGGGGGCAGAGTATGATTTCCACGCCGGGAATGAGGCCGGCGCCCTCCCGTACACCGTCGGCCAAGTCCATGGCTCCGGCCAGGTCGGTGTTCATTTTCCAGTTACCGGCAATTACAAGCCTGGACACGACTCCTCCCTTAACAGATTGTAGAGGGGAACGTCCGGGGAGGCTGGATTGGTGGTGAGAACCCCTCGCTGGGGGTCTGGCCACAAGTCCAACTCTTCTAATACAGCCATTCCGATCAGCGGTTCGCCTCGCTCTTCGACGATAACGTCTAGGGTGGTCCTCCGTCCCATGATTTCCACCACAACTCCGCCGGCAACTTCTTTCGTGGCCCTCCGATCATCGGCGTATCTCACTGTGATCTGACCGATCGGAAGCAAACCCAACGTCGCAACAAGCCCCTGAGTAAGTACTAAGCGAGTGGACCCAGTATCCACGATTGCATCTTCCAACTCGACAGACCTTACTCGGTGGGGGGCAATTTCCCCCCGTTGGGCCAAAACTTCGTCAACGAAGTTCCACAATCTCACTCGGGTTCGAATATCTCTAGCCATAAACCTTACCTTGCCGTGGACGCAGTCAGGGGCCAAATTTGGTTAGCTTGCCGGCGTGGGCAAGGGCCAGCAGCATAATCTGAGTGGCCGGGATGCGGCCGATGGACCCCTGTGCGCATGTTTTCTCATTAAAGGCGGAAACGCCCTCGCCCCCTGTCCAGCGAGAGTGGATCATAAAGGGGACCGGATGCCAGCTATGGCCCGCCATAATCGCCGGGGTCGAGTGGTCTCCGGCCACCATCAAAACATCGGATTCCAACTCCCGGATTTGAAGAATGAACCGGTCAAGGGCCTCCAAACTCTTGACCTTGGCGTCGAAATCGCCGTCTTCTCCAGCGGCATCGGCAGCTTTGTAGTGAATGAAAAAGAAATCGTGCTGGTCGAAGCATTGTTTCAGTGTCTCCAACTCGTCGGCAAAGGTTCCGCCGGTGGGGATTACTTTCATGCCCGCCACCGTGGCCAGGCCCCTGTACATGGGATAGGCGGCAATTGCCGCCGGGTCCAAGCGGTAGACCTCCCCCATAGGCGGCAGGCTGGGAAGCCGAGCGAAGCCCCGGAGCAGCGTCATGTTGGCTGCTTCTTCCTCGGCCAAGAGCTGCCGTGCTTGGGCCACGAATTCGTTGACTATGTCGGCGGTGTTTTGGGCTTTTGCTTCCAAGGGTTCGGCAGGCAACGGCGGCACTCCCAACCTTTGGGGGTCCGTCTCCGAGAGGGCCTCGGACAAGCCGTCCCCCCGTAGGCGTAAGACAAAACGGTAGTCTTGGACCGGGTAAACATCCAACTCCACACCCTCGATCTCAATGCGGTCCAGACGCCGGCACAAAGGCGCGCTTAACTCGGTAGCTATGCGTCCCGCCCGCCGGTCTATCAACGCTCCTTGGGGGTTCACGGTACAGAAATTGCCCCTAGCCGCCACGTCTCCCCGCTGTAGAGCCACATCGATGCCCAGGGCCTCCAAGGCACCCCGGCCGATCAAGTATTTGAGTGGGTCGTATCCGAAAAGAGCCAGGTGGCCGGGCCCACTCCCGGGGGCAACACCCGGCAACACGGGGGTGGTAAGACCGCAGGCGCTTACCCGAGCCAAAGCGTCCAGGTTGGGAATCTCGGCCTGTTCCAGCTCCGACATTCCGGTGTCAGGACGCGCCAGACCGCCCAGACCGTCGACGACCAGCATGACAATCTTTGACGGAGTCGAGGTGTAGCAGTCCCGTATCACGTCTAGATCGATCATCACTTACCCTTCACCGAGTAACTCAGCCGGCCCCAAACACTACGGCTGTCGCCACAAACCCTACACATCCGGCAGCGCCGCTATCCCCGGTAACTCCTTTCCTTCCAAGAACTCCAAGGAAGCGCCGCCGCCAGTGGAAACGTGGGTCATGCGCTCCAAGAGGCCCAGTTCCTCCACTGCTTCGGCGGTAGAACCACCGCCAACGACGCTGACGGCGTCGTGGAGTCCGGCGATAGCCTCGGCTACTATCCGAGTGCCTTGGCTGAACCTGGGCATCTCGAATACCCCCATGGGCCCATTCCAAACGATGGTCTTGCACTCAGTCAGGGCTTCCGAGAACCGGCGGGCCGTCGAATCGCCGATATCCATTATGAACCAGCCATTCCCGACCTGGTCGACCGGCACAGTTCTCACCTGTGGCGCGGTGTTATCGAAACGGTCGGCAATTACAACGTCGGACGGAAGGTGAACTTGAGTGCCCCGCCGCCGTGCCCGGTCAAGGATTTCTCTGGCAAAGTCCAGTTTGTCCTCTTCCACTGATGAAGCCCCAGTCCCGTATCCAACAGCACGCAAGAAAGTGACGGACATACCGCCGCCGATAAACAGATGGTCTAGTTTATCCAGCAAATTCTCCAAGACCAGGATTTTATCACTGACCTTGGCTCCTCCCATCAGCGCGGCCAGCGGGATTCCTTCCTCCCTCGCTGTCAAGGCCTGGTTCAAAGCTTCAACCTCTCTCTGCACCAATAAACCCATGGCCGAAGGAAGCAAGCCAGAAATGCCCACCGTCGAAGCATGGGCGCGGTGGGCCACAGCAAAAGCGTCCATGACGAAGCAGTCCGCTAGAGAAGCTAGATCCCCGGCAAAGGCGGGGATGTTCCGCTCCTCGCCGGTATGGAATCTTAGATTCTCCAACAATATTATCTCGCCGGGATCCATAGAGCCTACAGCAGTTTGTACCTCTTCGCCGACGCAGTCCGGCAAGCTCCGGACCGGCCGGTCCAATAACGCGGCTAACCGGTCGCCCACCGGCGCCAACCTGAGGGATTCGACCACCTTGCCTCCGGGCCGGCCAAGATGGGAGCATAGAATCACCCGGCAGTTTCGCTCCATAAGGTGACGAATGGTCGGCAGCGTTGCGCGGAGCCGCTGGTCGTAGGTTGCGATGGCATCCACGCCCTGTTCAATAGGAACATTGAAGTCAACCCTGACCAATACGCGTTTACCATCCACGTCCAAGTCGGAGACTAGGCGCTTGACCATAGTTTCATATTTCTCTCAGTAACACTCTGACGTTCGGGCAACCATGCCCCAACCCGATTGAACCCGGATTGCCTCCCGGCTCTGGCGAGGCCGCCGCTAAGGATTCAGGAGAAACCTTCCAGAGTCAAGCGGCCCAGCCGTCGCAGGCGCTCCATTCCGTCGCTGGTCAACCCGGCCTGGTTGATGCAAGCTAGGGCTTGGTCCACCAATTCCAGGGCTTTATCCTCAGCGAACCTACGAGCGCCGGCTTGGTCTAAAATCTCCACCAACCGGGACACGTCTTCCGGTTCAAGGACCCGTTTCATATAGATGTTGCCCAGCTCCCGTTTGGCCGTCAGCGGGGCATTTTCCAATGCATAAATGAGGGGCAGGCTTTTCTTTTTGCTCAAGACGTTGCTGGCGGTCATGGCGTCGCCGTGTTGGCCCCATAGGTCCAAAATGTCCCGGTGAACCTGCCATGCCATGCCAATTTTGACGCCCATATCGTGAAACCGGTCACACCCTGCTTCGTCGACCCCGGCGGCCAATGCTCCCGTCTCGGCTGAGCAACCGGTCAGGGCGCCGGTCTTACGGCCGATCATGTCGAAATAAGCGGCGCTGGTGACCATAAGGCGGTCTTGAAACTCCAAGTCCATGTATTGGCCTTCACACAGAACCAAGCAGGCCCGGTCCAAAGACTCAACGGCCCGCAGCACCTGTTTCGGGGGAACGCCCCGTTGGGCCAATCGCATTATTGTAGTGCGGCCAAGGGCATGTAAGCCGTCACCCGCGTTGATGGCCTGAGCCGGACCCCACACCCACCAGATACTGGGCCGGTCCCCGGACTCCGGTCGGCCCGACTGCACGTCACCGTGCACCAGGGTGAAGTTGTACACCAACTCAACCCCAGCCGCTGCGGGCAAGGCAGAGCGGAAGTCATTAGATATCGCTTCACAGGTAGCCAGGGCCAGGATAGCCGGTAGATGGAGGGGCGCCGGGTTGACCTCGGCGTTGCCTCGCTCGTCGGTCCAACCCAGATGATAACGCAGGACGTCGTAGAGAAACCCCTGGCGGGATGAAAAGACTTCCTTCAACTCTTGGTCCAGGGCGATTCTATACTGCTCGTAGTCAGCGAACACGGTGGACCAGTCCACTCCTATTTGACCTGCCAAATGTCGATCATAGCATGATGAATTATCATCGTTCTGCCACCAGGGTTAGTAAGCTACTACAACAGCAGTCACCAGCACCAGACCCACCAACCACAGGAGGCACCCGGGGCCCGCACCGCCCGGGGCTCGCACCCCTCCCCCGCGGCGGCGCCTTTCGTCGCACTCGACACATGTGCAAGCAAGTGGATGTCGGCTGTACCAACTGGGGCGTCCCGACATTTCTATTCCAAGGCAGCGCGGATGCTTTCCAGGCTGATTGCTCCGGGCCGCACCAACCGAGGAGTCTCTTCGGTAACATCTACCACGGTAGAAGCTGTTCCATTGGGAACGGGGCCGGTCCGTATTATGTAATCTACCTGCTCGCCCAATTGTGCTTGGAGCGTTTCCAGTGTGAGCAGGTCCGGGGCCCCGCTGAGGTTGGCACTGGTGCCGGTTATAGGTCCACCCAGGTCCCTCGACAGGGCTAAAGGTACTCTGTGGTCCGGCATCCGCACCGCCACGGTGTTCTTCCAGCCGGTCACCAACCCCGGCAGGTGGTCCCGCTTGGGCAAAACCAAGGTCAAGGGGCCGGGCCAGAACCGCTCCGCCAGCTTGGCCCCGACCTCAGTGAACCGGGCCACCAGCTTAACTTGTTCCCAGCAATTCACCAACACCGGCAGTGCCAAGCCCAACGGCCTGCCCTTGATGAAGAAGACCCGCTCCAAAGCGCTTACCGAGAACACGTCGGCGCCCAGTCCATAGAGAGTGTCAGTGGGGAACACCACCACGCCGCCGGTTTTAAGCAGCTTTACCGCCTCTTGTATATCCTTGTCTATTTGACCAATGCGGGCCGGCACGATTTTTCCTATCCAACGGCTCTGCCTGTCCGCCCAATCCTCCTCTGGCGAGTATAACATAGGAAATCCATCAGGAGACCCTGGCCGGAGTTGGGGACAGGGCTATCGCATTTGGACTGAATCGCTCTCGTCATTCCTGCGAAGGCAGGAATCCAGGCCCCTAATTCGCCAATGCTGTCACGGCAATCGCCCACATAGCGGCCTCTGGACTCCGGCTTTCGCCGGAGTGACGGGTGGGTTGTTTCCAGTGCGATAGCCCTGGGGCTAGGGGGTCGGAGGGGTACAATAGGGAAGCCCCAATCTGCTCAGGTCGTTGCGCTCGATGTCCATCAGCCCCGAGGGGATGCAGCCGGTAAACTCGTTTCCTTCCAAGTACAGCTTGCTCAGATTGGCTAGTTCCTCCAACTCTGCGGGTATTTCTCCCGTCAACCTATTGTCCCTCAGGAATAGGTCCTCCAACGAGCTAACCTCACCCAACTCCGGCGGTATCTCCCCCGTAAGAAGGTTGCCGTCAAGCACCAACTGCCTCAGATTAATAAGCCGGCTCAATTCCACTGGCATCTCCCCCGACAACCGGTTGCCCTGGAGGAACAGGGCCTTGAGATTGAATAGGCTGCCCAATTCCGCCGGTATTCCCCCCGTCAGGTCGTTCTGCTCAAGGTACAGGTACTGCAGATTGCTCAGTGCGCCGAGCCGGGAGGGCACGGGGCCGGTCAGATCGTTGCTGCTTAGCCCCAGGTACTCCAGGCTGCCCAGGTCGCCCAACTCCGCCGGTATCGCGCCCGACAACTGATTATCCGCGAGCTGCAGGTCGGTCAGGCTTGCCAGGTCTCCCAACGCCGAGGGTATGGCCCCGCTCAACCGGTTCCCTTCCAGGGTCAACTGTCGCAGACGGCTCAATCCACCCAGGGCCGATGGTATTGGGCCGGTCAATTGATTGCCGTGCAAATGGAGGACCTCCAGGTTGGCCAGGCCAGCCAGTTGCGCCGGTATCCGGCCGGTCAACTGACTGCCGGAGAGGTAGAGGTGGGTCACGTTGGAAAGGTTGGGAGTGCCCCGGACCCGTACCCCCTGCCAGTCGGCGATGGCCGTGTCCGCGTTCCAGTCCAGTGCTGCCGTGCCCGCCAACTCATTCCGTATCCCGTACAGTATGATGCAGTCGCCGACCAGGGCCGAGTTTCTATCCGGATTGGGCACCACGGTCCCGTTCAGGCACACCGAGGTCACCGAGACCTCGGCGCTGACCGTTGCCGCGTTTCCGTGCTGGTCCCCGGCCTCGATGGTGAGGAGGTGGACCGGAGCGGCGGCATAGTCGAGGGCGCTTGCCACGGTGACCCCGCCGGTCGTCGAGTCGATAGCGAAGGCCCCCGTCTCGTTGCCCTCTGTTATCGCGTAGGACACCGTGTCTCCTTGAGAGTCGGTGGCCGCGACCCTGCCCACCGTCGTTCCGGCGGCGGCGTCCTCCGCTATCTCGAAAGTGTACCGGGAAGCGTCGAACACCGGCGGCGCGCACTCGGCGGTAACAGCAACCGTAGCCGCTGGAGATGGGTCGCCCCAAGTGGCCGTGTGGGTCCTCCCGTTCCCGTAGGCGGACACGCGGAATAGGTACGCGGTCCCGCACGAGAGGCCCGAGATCGTGTGGCTCGTGCCAGTGATGGATTCGTCACTGACGGTGAACTCTCCAGAGTTTCCTTGACGGTGCTCCACCCACTCCACCCGATACTTCGATGCGCCGGTTACTGCATCCCAACTCAAGGGTACGCTGGCCTCGCCGGGCGTGCCAACCATGAGGTTCTCCGGCACAGCCGGATTGCAGTAAAGCAGGTTCAGGGATGTCAAGTCGTGTGTGGCTATATTCTCAAGAGGCTGGGGAATGCAGCCGGTGAGGGAGTTCCCGGACAGCTTGAGTTCCGTCAGGCCGGTGAGGTCTACCAGCCGCTCCGGGGTGCCGCCCGTCAGGCTCAAGCTGGCCAGCTTGAGCTTAGTCACCCGCCCAGGCGTTCCCTCCACCGTTACGCCGTCCCAAGACCCGACAGCGGTGCCGGTAGCCCAGTTCAAGCTTCCCGTCCCCCGGAGCGCGTCCTTGGCGTCCAGCAAAGCCGAGCAGTCCCTGACCAGGTTCCGGTTGGTCCCCGGTTCGGACACCGCCGCGGAATTGTTGTCGCAGGAGTAGACGGGCGGGGGTTGGCGCGGAGGACCGTACGGATGGTCGGACGCTCCAGTGATGTTGAAGAACTGGCGCAGCCGGTTGGCGTCGGTTTCCAGCATGGGGTAGCCGGGGTCCTCGGAAACGCGCCCGCCGAACTCGGTGACGCGGTCTCGGTGGGCCGCCAACACGGCCGCCTTGAAAGCGGGCAACGTCATTTCCACTTTAGGGCGGCGGGTTTCCCACTCGTCGCTCGATGAGTAGAACCTCCAATCATCCCTGTGGGGGTGTATGGCGACCACTTGGTCGTTTAGCCGCTGCACATCCCACGTCCTAAAGGCTTGCCATGCCTCAAATTCAACGTTTCGAGAGGGGCCGATGAACAGCATCACTTCCCTCCCGCCGAGACCCCCCGCCGGGACTGAGCCTCGCCCGGAAGCGAATCTCTCCTCGATTGAGGCCCGCTCCGCGTCTAGGTCCAAGTCGGGTAATCCTCGTACATACCAATCTTGGATTAGGATTACCGTCAGAGTAGATGGGCCGGAGCCGAGGATGTACTCGTTCACTCGCAGGTCTGAGTAGCAGGCGTAGGACTTGACGCCTGCCCCGCCCCCTCTGCCCGTATAAGGCGGGTTACGGTACGCCTCGCCATCAACATCGCAGCGGATGGTGCCTGGAGTGAACGTGCCCCGCACCACGAAGTGCGAGACCCAGGGCGCCGGATTGCCCGTACCCAACCACGCAGACATAGGCCAAGGTTCATCACCTAAATTGACACTGCTTCCTAAAACTTGGGGGGCCAGCATGTCCTCCGAAGCCCTGGACTCACACGGGTCTGCGGTAGCGCCTTCCACGGGCGTACAGGGTTCTATCGACCCGGTGAAGTAGGAAGACTGGGGGTCGGTATCCTCCGACCGTGGGGTGTCACAGGCGACGAGCGCCAACAGGGCCAGTAGTACGGCGATTGAAGTTGCGAGTCGCGTAGACATCACGGACTCCTCGGTACAGACTGGTAGTTGGCCATCATAGCAATCACGTCGTACGGAGTCGGGTCGCAGTGTTGGCCCTCCGGCGTGTATCGGTAGCCGGTCATTATGACGCGCCTGCTCGTGTCTGTGTTGCCTTGGTGATGCAGCCCAAAAGCGTGACCGACTTCGTGAACCGCTACGTTGTGGAACCGGGTGCAGCCTTTAGCCCCTAGGTCAGACCATTTCGACTGGGGATACGATGGGGACTCCGGTTGACTTGTGAACAGTATCGAGAAATATGGGGCTGCTTCAATCGTTTCAGGGAGTTCCTGCGCCTCGACGGCGGAAGGGCCCGGTTGCCGCACACAGCCCAAAAGCTCCGAGTCTTGGCACAATAGGCCCATGTCGTAGTCGTCCACAAATATAATCTGGTCAGGAGGCGGCATGGTCTCCGGCACCCAGATCGCCGGATGGCGGCACTCTGTGATGGCGCCCCTGTCCACCGTCTGGATAATGTTGGTTCCGCCGCCCACGTCCCACTTGACGAAATTGTCCCAGTCCTTCACCGCGGTGCCGATGTAGCCCACGTAATCTTGGTTCGGCAGGGTTTGGAACGTTACTGGGATTAACGCTGACGTCGCGTCCGTGTATGCTGCCGGCGGATTGCAAATCACATAGTCGAATACCCCGTTCGGCTGGTAGGCAAATAAGCCAATGGTCGCAACCTCGGTGTCCATACCGTCCGTGTACGGAGCCGCCGTCGGGTGGACGACGACAAAATCCGACCATTGGGAGACCGCCCCTGTGTCTGTTGCTCGCACTCTGACCTGGTACAAACGTCCAGCGGTGAGGCTTCCCAGAGTCGCTTCCTTAACCATTTCCCCGCTTATCGTAGGGTCCGTAATCGAGATGTCGTCATCGTCTGGCGTCATCCACAGTAGCGGCCCGATTGCGGGGAAGATGTCTAAGGCGTATTGCACCTCGTAGCTGGCTTCCCCCGACACCGGCTTCCACCGCAGGGTAACTTTGCCGCCGACAAAGTGTCCATTGGCGCGCAGGTCGGCGGGAGCGGGCGGCGGCACGTTGGTCCTCCCCAAACTCGGCAACGAGTAGGGGCCGTCGCCCTCGGCGTTTGTTGCCCGCACCCGCACCTGGTAGAGGATCCCTGGCTGGAGGTTGGGTATAGCCATGCCGGCGCCGGCGACGTTCTGCGGGCCGTTTTGGAAGTCCCCGGTCGTTCCCTCCTGCCGGTACTGCAGGTCGTAGCTGGTAATCGGCGGCTTGCCGGCGTTGGCCGGGGTGGTCCAACTCACGTCCAGGCTTGTGGATGAGCCGGAGGTAGCTGTTACTGTAGGAGCATCCGGGGCTAACGGCGGCTCATCGACATCGCCGACGTTGATGGTCACGACGGTGATGGAGTTAGTGCACCTGCCGTCCGACGCGAACACGGTGACGGTGTAGCTGCTCTTTCTCTCGTAATCCAGGGCGGCCCTGGTGCGCAGTTGGCCGGTGGTGTCCACGATACTGAACGAACTCTCGTCCGCCCTATCGAGGCTGTAGGTCAGCGTGTCGCCGTCGTCGTCGGTAGCCGAGACGACCCTACCGAAATCGGTGCCTGCCCCAGTATTTTCATCTACGCTTCGCGTGGTGATTGGCCCATCGTAGTCGAACACCGGGCAACTGTTAGTCGGCGTGGACGTGGGCACCGGCGTGGACGTGGGCACCGGCGTGGGCGTGGGCACCGGCGTGGACGTGGGCACCGGCGTGGACGTGGGCACCGGCGTGGGCGGCACCGGCGTGGGTGTAGGCGGTGGAATACAGTTGGTGGACCTGTACACCTGGGACGAGGGATTGCCGGGCGAAGACGATGTGTTCATGCCGTCCCCGCGCGACCTCACCCGGAAAAAGTGCCCGGTGCAGGGGGCCAGGTTGCGCACCCTGCTGGTCACCGTGGGGGGCGAGCCGGGCCCCACGTGGCTGCCCACTCTCCAACCGGGTACTCCGGAAATCCGGTATTCCACCCGGTAGCTGGTTGCCGGAGGCAGCACGTTCCATCGCAGAGTGACGCTGCTACTGGTCCATCAGATTACTCTGAGCCCGCTGGGCGGGGGCACGTGGGGCAAGCCGTCATGGTCGGCGCCCTCCGCCTCCGGGACCACTGCGCCGATGGGCAGCCAGTCCTCCGGTATCTCCTCCGCCGGGATGTCGTCCGTCGGGATATCCTCCTGCTCCTCGGCGTCCTGGTCAGGGGGCGGCGTCTGCGCCAGGGCCGGGGGCAGGAACAGGACCGTAAGTATGGCGGCCGTCACGACACCCAGGAAGATTATCCTATGCCATTTACTGCTAAGCATCGCTGCGACCTTCCGACCTATGTTGGGTAGGCTTTTTTGTTCGTTAGGTGCTACAAGTTTATCTGATCATTTCAACAACGTGGTCTGCTATCATCCACCACCTGAACGGAAACGCTGCCAGTTGGGGGGTGCGCCCCAAGATTTTGCGCCCATGTCGTAGGCCCGCCGCATCATCGACTCCACTACCGGGTCTCCCCCTTTCGCAAAGGTGATTATCCCCCTTCGCCGTCCGGCTGCTTACCGGTCTGAACGATTACCTCAATGCCACCTCTTCCTTGACAAGCCCGAAGGCCAATACCCAAACTGAAACCATGTTGCCCATGTCCCAACCGCCAAAAGCCTCCCTCGATCTCCCTTCATCCCCAGCGAAGCGCCGTGGAGTCGAAGGCCGGTGTCCGTGACCGGCCACCGGCCACTGCCGGGCCCCCCTTTCGCGAAGGGGGATTTCAGCCCCGCGGCCGATTCGTTCCTTATTTGTTCCAACAAAAAAACGAATCCGGCCCGACCCCGGTCCCCGCAAAAATCTAAGGCGCACCCCCAGTTGGGGCGACGCTATACTCTCCTGGGCATCCCCGTTATAATACCTGCAGCCCCATAGACCCCCGCCGAAGTCAAAATTAGAGGAGGGTGTGCCACGCCGGACGAACAGCTTTCTCCAGGCCGACGGGTTGCCGCCAGTGACGACCTGGAGGTATCGGCATACTTGGAAATCGCCAAGAGTCTGGAAGGTGTAGGGTCGGAGGCCGCCGAGAACCCACCGACCGTCAACGAAGGCATTGTCATAATAGACTTTGGCTCCCAGTACAGTCACCTAATCGCCCGCCGGGTACGGGAGTTGAAAGTCTACTCTGAGATAGTGCCCGCCTCCAGTTCCTGGGAATCGGTGCAGCATATCAACCCTCGAGGTGTGATTCTGTCCGGGGGGCCTGCCAGTGTCTACGAGCCGGGCGCCCCACTGATAGCGGAGTGGGTGTTTGAACGGGGACTGCCCATCCTCGGTGTTTGCTACGGGATGCAAGCATTGGTGTACCAATTGGGCGGCAAGATAGTCCCGGGACTTAAACAAGAATTCGGCGGGGCGGTCTTGCATCAAGAAGCCGGCGAGTCCCCCATATTCCATGGAATGCCGTCGTCATTCCAAGTTTGGATGAGCCACGGCGACCGGGTGGAACAGCTTCCGCATAACTTTTCCTCCCTGGCTTATACCGAGAACTCGGCGGTAGCGGCCATAGGCAACGGCAAAAACATTTTTGGCTTGCAGTTCCACCCGGAAGTGCGCCATACACCGCTGGGCCATTCTATTCTGGAGAATTTCCTCTTCAAGGTCTGCCAGTGCACTGGCTCTTGGACGCCCCGCAACTTCGTGAACGACTCGATAAACCGCGTCCGCAGCAAGGTAGGCAATGGACGGGTGATCTGCGCCCTCTCGGGGGGAGTGGACTCGGCAGTGACTGCCGCTTTATTGAACCAAGCTATCGGCAACCAATTGACCTGCATCTTCGTAAATAACGGTCTGCTGCGGTTGGAAGAAGCGGAGAGGGTTCAAGCCACCTTCAACCGTAATTTGTCGCTGAACTTGATTTACACCGACGCCTCCGACAGATTCCTGGGCCGGTTGGCCGGAGTAACCGACCCGGAGGTCAAACGCAAAGTGATTGGGGAGGAGTTTATCCGGGTGTTCGAAGAGACGGCCGCGGAATTGGGCGAGACCGATTTCCTGGCCCAAGGGACCTTGTATCCCGACGTCATCGAAAGCGCCACACCGGAAAATCGCGCCTCGGCCCGTATCAAGACCCACCACAACGTGGGAGGGTTGCCGCAACACATGAAGCTGAGTTTGGTTGAGCCGCTTCGTCACTTGTTCAAAGACGAAGTCCGCGAGGTGGGCTTGGAGTTGGGATTGCCAGCCGAAATGGTCTACCGCCAACCCTTCCCGGGCCCCGGACTGGCCATTCGGGTGATTGGCGAGGTAACCAAAGACCGCTTGGTCATGCTGCGGGCCTGTGACTGGATAGTCATCGACGAGATCAAGGGCGCCAACCTGTATGACCAACTCTGGCAGAGCTTCGCCGTGCTCAGCGACAGCCGGACCGTGGGAGTGATGGGGGACTACAGGACTTACGGTTACGTGTGCGCCGTCCGGGCAGTAAGCAGCGACGACGCCATGACTGCCGACTGGGTGCGCCTCCCCTATGAAGTGCTGGCCCGTATCTCCAACCGTATCGTAAACGAGGTGCCGGGGGTCAACCGGGTAGTTTATGATATTACCAGCAAGCCGCCGGGGACCATCGAGTGGGAATAGTGGCGGCTATATCACCCACGACGCCCAACAGAAAGGCAAGTAATGCAGTGGCGCGACTCGGTATCCGCACTTAAACAGGAGCTAGCCCGGGTGCGCGCCGAACGCCGGCGGCAGGCGGCGGCGGTCGACGCCCAGTTGCAACAAGACCGCCGGGAACTTTCCCGCCTGTCCGAATCCTTGGGTATTTCGGAACTGTTGGCTTACCTGAACAACAACCTGTTGGAAGGCCAAGGCGAAATCGAGACCGTCGTTTCCTGGCATTCCAGCCAAGCCCCTACTGAGGAAATTGAAGACGAACTAGAGATATTGGAAAATGAAGATGAGGACCAAGACGATGTTATTACCCAAGTCCTGTCGTGGGAAGAGTTTGGGGAGCGGGAGATAGCAGTGGAATTGGTCTTGTTCGAGGAAAGCGCCTCGGTCCAAGTGAACGGGGTTGAGATCAGGCCGGAACGAGGGGCCTTGGAGCAGGCTTTGTTGGAAGCGTTTCGCGATGAGTTGGAACTGTAGACCGTGAAAGTGAGGAGATGCAGGCTATGCCGTTAGTAGGCGTTGTTATGGGGAGCGCCTCCGACGAACCGTTGGTCCAAGGGACAGTCAATACCCTGGAGCAAATGAAAATCGACTACGAAGTCCGCGTCCTGTCGGCGCACCGCACCCCGGCGCGGCTGCGGGAGTACGCCGAGGGGGCCCGAGACCGGGGTATCGAAGTACTCATAGCCGCCGCGGGCGGCTCGGCCGCGCTGGCCGGAGCACTGGCCTCTTGGACAACTCTTCCGGTTATCGGCGTGCCGCTGGCCACCAGCGAGCTGAAGGGGATGGATGCTTTACTGAGCACTGTCCAGATGCCTCCCGGAATCCCCGTGGCCGCCGTGGCTGTCGGGGCCTGGGGCGCCCGGAACTCGGCCTACCTGGCCGCGGAGATCCTGGGTCTCAAATATGACAACATCAGGCAGGCTTATGAAGACTACCGGCAAGAATTGCGGGAGCGCTAACCGGCCTCCGGCAGTGCTGGTCGATTTCGACGACACCGCCGCCGACCAAAACGTGGCTGAGCTACTGCTGAAGCGCTTCGGCGACGCTACCTGGCAGGACGTGAGGGAACGGTTGCGCTCCAAAGAGTTAACTCTCAATGAATACCAGGAGATTGTTTTTGGCAGGATTCCGGCTAGCCGGGCAACGATGCAGGATTATGTGAAGCAAAACGCCCAACTGCGGCCCTTCTTCGGCGACCTTTGGCTGTATTGCTGTTCCCATGATATCCCCATGGCCATCGTAAGCCACGGTCTGGACTTTTACATCGAAGCCCTGTTGGAAAGGGACGGCTTTCCTCAAGTGCCGGTGTATGCCGTTAACACCCGGTTCACCTCCCAGGGCATCAGCTACGAGTACCGCCATGCCCGGCCGGGCCAGGAAAATCAAGGCATCTCCAAGGGCCTGGTGGTGGACCGTTACCGGGAACGCGGTCATTTCATCTTTTATGCCGGCGACGGGCCGTCCGATTTCGAGGCGGCTTCCCGTGCCGATGTTCTCTTTGCTCACCGCACTTTGGCCGAGGAGTGCACTCGAAAAAACATCCCCTTCCAACCCTTTACCGATTTCCACGACATGCTCTTGGCCTTGCGAGAATATAACGCCCGTGGGCAAAGGCCCGGCCCGGATTCAATTGCCCGCGCCATCAATCCTACGAGCCATGAGGCAAGTTCGCCGTGATTGACCGATATTCCAGGCCAGCCATGAAAAGGGTCTGGGCGGAAGAGAACAAGTGCCAAAAGTGGCTCCAAGTGGAGTTGGCGGTCTGCGAGGCTTGGGCCGACGAAGGAGTGATTCCACGGGAGGACATGGCCCGCCTGCGGCGGGCCGAATACAACCATGACCGCATGATGGAGATCTTCGAGTCCACCCGCCACGACGTGACGGCATTTCTAACTTCCGTCACCGAGGGGCTGGGGCCCGAGGGCCGCTGGCTGCACTTGGGGCTCACTTCATCCGACATCTTGGACACCGCAACAGGACTCCAGTTGACCGAGGCCGGGGCCTTGTTGCTCGAAGACTTGGACGACGCTTTGGACTCACTGCGGGACCAAGCAGTCGAACACAAAGACACCATTATGATGGGGCGCACCCACGGGGTGCACGCCGAACCCATCACCTTCGGGTTAAAGCTGGCGCTGTGGTGGGAGGAGTTGCGGCGTCAGCGGGCCCGGTTGGTGGAGGCCCTGGAGAGTGTGCGCGTCGGCAAGGTCTCGGGGGCGGTGGGCACCCATGCCACCGTGCCGCCGTCGGTGGAGGAGCGGGTTGGCCGGAGCCTCGGCCTCCAGATGGACCCGGTATCCAGCCAGATAGTGCAAAGGGATCGCTACGCCCACTTCCAACTTACCTTGGCCCTTATCGCCGCTTCCTTGGAGAAGTTCGCCACCGAGATACGCTCGCTGCAACGCACCGAGGTGCACGAGGTGGAGGAACCTTTCGGCCAAGGTCAAACCGGCTCGTCGGCCATGCCCCACAAACGCAACCCCGAGCTAGCCGAACGTATCTGCGGCCTCGCCCGCCTGATCCGCGGCCACAGCGTCACCGCACTGGAAAATGTGGCCCTTTGGGGGGAACGGGACATAAGTCACTCCTCCGCCGAGAGAATAATATTGCCGGACTCCTGCCTCGCTCTGGACTACATCCTGAGCGTCTTCAACCGTATCATCCGGGGCCTGCGCGTGTTTCCCGGCCGCATGTGGGCCAATGTGGAGAGCAGCCGGGGCGTGATTTTCAGCCAGAGGCTGCTGCTGGCCTTGGTGGACCAAGGTCTTGCTCGAGAAGCCGCCTACAAGATCGTCCAAAAGAACGCGGCAATTAGCTGGGACAACGGCCGAGACTTCCGTGAGTTGGTCAAATCGGACGGCGAGGCATTGGCGTATCTGTCGATGCAGCAAATGGATGCAATATTCGACTATGCTTATTACACTCGTTACGTCGATGACACCTTTCAACGGCTTGGGCTCTTGGCTGCAAAGGTCTCCGCATGACGAGCTGCGGCTGCATCGGTGCCGCAGCGGAATCCGTTTGTAATCAAAGGAACTAGACTTGCCCGAATCAAGACATCGCCGGCGCCGCGGCCAAGCCCTTCCCAGAGGAGCCAGGTCGGCCGGTTCATTGGCGGACGCCAGGCCCCGAAGGAAAAAGACCAACAAGCTTTATCTGGTGGCTTCGGCCATTATTGCGGTCCTGGTCATAGCGGGGTTCGCGATAGGAGGCTTGGGTGGAGGCGGCGGTGGAGGCGGCGAAGTAGCCGCGGTTGGCCGCTACAACGGGTTCCAGGAAGGCATGGGAGTCCAACACCCATTGATGCCTACTAAGGATCATGTGCCCGATAGTCAGACGGTGCAATACAGTACTGTGCCCCCTACGTCGGGCGATCACTGGGAGCGGTGGGCTGAATGCGGATTCTACAGCGAAGGATTGCCGGATGAGCGCGCCACTCACAACCTGGAGCACGGCATCATCGTGGTGAGCTACAACCTGGCAACAGATGAAGAGATCGCCCAACTACGTAATGCGGTAGACGACATCGAGCTGTACGACAATTGGGGACTGGCCCGCTTCTACGACAAGATTCCGGAGGGCATGGTCGCCTTGGCAACTTGGGGCGTTTTGGATACTATCCAGGGCGTCGATCATGACCGGATGAACCGGTTCTTCAACGCCTACGCGGGTAATTTAGGTCCGGAATTTATTCCCTGTTAATTAAGGGCTGAGTAGCCTGTGTACTTGGCAAAGATATACGTTACGCTCAAGCCCACGGTCAACGACCCCCAAGGTCTGACGGTCTTGGGGAGTCTCAAGCAACTGGGCTATGCCTCAGTTGATGATGTCAGGATAGGCAAGTACTTAGAGATTAGGGTCGATGAGGCCGACCGCCGCCGGGCCCAAGAGCTGGTAGCCCAGATGTGCTATAAGCTGCTGGCGAACCCGGTCATTGAAGAGTACCGCTTCGACCTTGATGAGATTAACGGCCCGCCGGCCTGAATTGTGTGCCGCCCTCATTCAGTGAACCCGGCGTTCTCCCGCCAAGTGAGATAATCGCGGAGGCCGGAGGCGAGGTCGAACCGAGCAACAAACCCCACGTCATCCCGTATCCGGGTCACGTCCATTTTGTTGGGCCTGCCCGACACCTCATAGTCAGGCACATCGGTCACCCGGATGCCAGGACGCAACTCTTGCAGGACAGCGATCACCTCTCCCATTGAGGCGCTTCCCGCCCAAGAGTTGTTGTAGACCTCGTATGACAGCTTGGGCGCATCCAAGACCGAGCAAACACCCTCGGCAATGTCGGTTACGTAGGTGAAGGAGCGTTGCACGGCGCGGTCTCCCACCTGAATAGGCTCGCCTCGGACGATATTTCCGGTCCAGTCTTTCAATGCCGACTGGTTGGCCCGGTGGCCGGTAACCCGCTCCATGGGTCCGTAAGGACCGCCAAGACGCACACTGGCGGTTTGAAAGCCGTGCAACTCCCCGTAACGGCGGGTCAACTGCTCGCTGGTGGACTTCCCGACGGCGTAGAGGCTGCGCGGGTTGGGAGGCGTGTCCTCATGCAGCACTTGGTCCGGGGCCAACTCTTCTCCGTAGACCGAGCCTGAGCTAACATAGACGAAGCGGTCCACAGAGTGGCGGCGGGCCAGTTCTAGCAGGTTCGCTGTCCCCATGAGGTTGATGTTGACAATGGAGTGGCTGCGGTCCCTTTCGATGTCGGGCAGGATTCCGGTGAAAACCGCAGCATGAACGATCTTGTCGATTCCGGAAGCGGCCGCCCGCTCCACGTCGTCTTCGTTTAGAATGTCGCCCTGTAAAAAAGTGACCTGCGCCGACCACGGCTCTATATAGCTCTTGACCAGCGTGTCTGGGGCCGCTACATCCAAGGAGACCACAGTGTGTCCCCGTTGGGCCAAGGATTTGACGATGTTACTTCCGACGAAGCCGGTGCCGCCAGTAACCAGAGTCGCCATAGCAACCTCCCTTTCCTTTTGAAACCGATCTTATATCAACACCGCACAGTATAATACGGATACACCAACAGGAGGGAAAACAATGGCTCAGACTCAGATCGAACCTGTGACCAATGAAGTTGCCTTGGCCAACGGCCTGAATATGCGCTACTACGAATGGCCGGGAACCGGACCCAACCTGGTTTTCCTACACCCATCCTCGGGCTATGGGCGAATGTGGGATAGGACGGTGGGCTTCCTAGAGAGCCGCTTTCACATCTTTGCCCTGGACCAGAGGGGGCATGGAGACACGGACCGGCCGGACGGCGCCTATTCGGCGGAGGAGTATGCGGAAGACCTGCATCTGTTCCTGGAGGCAAGGGGACTGGACAAAGCTATCGTGGCCGGCCACTCCCTTGGCGGACGGGTGGCCCAGGTCTTCGCGGCAACCTACCCGGAACAAGCCGCGGCCATTCTACTGGTAGGGGGACCCCACTACGCCAATTTCTTTCAGGAACGAGACCGAGTTGACGGGGTTTTACAGGGAGTGCATCAAATGCTAGTGTCCCAGACGGAATTCCCGAATTCGGAAGCGGCTCTGTCATATCTGCGGGACTTCCGGCCTAATGACTCGGAAGAGACACGGCGACACCGAATGACCCACAATATGAAGTCCCTGCCCGGTGGGGGGCTGGCATTCAAGTACGACAAGGTGCGAGTGGCCCAGGGCCTCACTCACATAGCCAATAACTTGAGCAATTACCCGGCGAAGGTCACTTGCCCGGTCGCTATCCTTCGAGGGTCGGTCAGTACCCACCTCACGCGCCAAGAGGCCGAACGTATCGCTTCCTTCTGGAAAGACGCTCGCGTCTTCGACGTAGACGGCGATTATGCTTTGGAATTGGAAAATCCCCAGGGCTTAGCCAAGGTCATCTTGGACTTTGCTCGGGTAGCCGTTTCGTCCTAGCAATGACAACCGGGCAACCAGGTTTTTAGCATTGCATTTAACTCAACTTAATAAGTGGAGGGGGCCCCAAGATGATTTATGAAATGCGGACCTATACTCTAAAGCCAGGCCGGGTGCCTGAGTTCTTGGACTGGTTCGAGAAGCATGGCAAACCGGTGGCCGACAAGCACTTGAACCTGGTGGGGTTCTGGTATACCGAGAGCGGGGAACTGAACCAGGTGGTCCACATCTGGGCTTTCGAAGACCTCAACCAGCGAACTCAGCAGCGGCAGAAGTTCCTCAGCGATCCAAGCCTGGCTGCCGACATAGCCAAAATCCGGGAGATGTACGTACACCAAGAGAGCAAGTTCCTCATGCCGGCCGCCTTCTCTCCATTGAAGTAGCGAGTTTGCGATAGGCCGGGGGCCGGTATTTCAGGTGTTTACCGGCCGCGCTCGTTGAGGATAAAGTCCGAGATTCGCTCGCCAATCATCATGGTTGTGACGTTGGTGTTGGCGCGAATACAGTCGGGCATAATCGACGCGTCCACCACTCGCAGGCCCTGGATGCCGTGCACTCTCCCAAACTGGTCCACCACCGCCATGGGGTCGGACGCCGGTCCCATCTTGCAAGTGCATGAGATGTGCTGGGAGGTGGTGACTTCCCGCATCAGCCATTCGTCCAGGGCCTCATCGGATGACAATGCCTCATCGCTGGGGTCAATACGCTCTTGAATTATGTTGTCAAACTCCTTGTCCTCGCCAAGACTCACACATAACCGGACCGACTCCCGAAGCCGCCGCAGGTCCTCCGGGTCCTCCAAGTAACGGTAGTCCAAGAAAGGCTGGACGGTGGGGTCCACCGAGGTGAGGGTCAACTCACCCGACCCGGCGGCCAACTGAATGCCTGCGGTCATTCGGATGCCCATAGGCGCCATCCGGTCGCCGCCCCGGTTGATCCGTTCCGTGGCAAAGGACTGCATGGATATCTTCATGTCGTTACGCAACGGCGAACCATCGGCAGTGTACCTAAGGGTCACTTGCATTCTTGGAGCCAGCCCATCGAGAGGAAAGCCCTCTTTGGTGCGCCAAGTCACCCATACAGTCGGGTGGTCTCTCAGGTTCTGGCCCACTCCCGGCGAATGGCGCACTACTGGAATGCCAAACTCTTTCAAGTGAGCCTCCGGGCCCACACCGGAAAGCATCAGCAACTGGGGTGAAGCGACGGCCCCGGCACTGAGGATGATCTCTTCGCCCTGCACAACAAACCTTTCGCCGCCGCTTTCCACTTCAAGCCCAACGGCCCGTTTGCCTTCGAATATAATGCGGTGCACCGTGCAGTTGGCCCGGATGCTCAGATTCAGCCGGTGCCGGGTCATGTCCAGGTATCCAAGAGCAGTGCTAAAGCGTATGCCGTTGGGATTGTTAAGAGGCACGGGTCCTACCCCGGTAGAGTCGGGATGATTGTGGTCGGGAGAGTCGGGAAAGCCCGCAGACCGGCAGGCGTTGTAGAAGGCTGCTTGGTCTGGAAGCCAGACCCCCCTCTTGAAGCGGTGAGCAATTATGGGCCCGTCGGTCCCGTGAAAGTCGTCGCGAAAGTCGGAGTCGGTTTCCAGCTTCCTAAAGTAAGGCAGTAAGCTCTGAAAACTCCATTGGTCGTTGCCCATGGCGACCCAAGAGTCGTAATCCTCGGGCACGCCTCTGAGGAATACCTGGCCGTTGATGGCGCTGGAGCCGCCGGTGACCTTGCCTCTGGGCACCAGCATCGGTTCGGCTTGGTCGGTGGCCTTTCCTGTAAACTGCCAGTTATGGTCACTAACCATGATGTCGATTTCGGTGGCGTAGCCGTATTTAACCTCTTCGGGAAGATGCTCGAAGTCCGGGTAGTCGGGTCCGGCTTCCAAGAGCAGGACCGACCGCTTGGGGTCTTCCGACAACCGGGAAGCCAGGATCGAGCCAGCGGAACCTGCCCCGATGACGATCACATCGTATTTCATTTGCCTGCCTCCAAGATTATGTCAAACACTTTATCGGCTGGACGGATGGTTTCTGTAGCAACGTGGACATTCTACTACAAGAAACCAGGGCCCTATTTATGGTACTGGGGATCGCCTAGTGCCGCATTACTCCCTTCCCTTTTATATTATAGTGCGGAAATTGCGGACATTGACGTCATGATGCGGTTCAGAGCAGCGCACATCGGGCCGGTGAAGTTTACAGTTGAGCCATTTCTCCGAGAAGGGTGAGCTTAGGTTGGTTACTTTATGCTCAGAGTAGGTTACGGTCTGTGCGCCTCCGGCGGCTGCCCTTCCAGGTATGTAGTGTGGGCGAAAGGGTCCGATACGGGAAAGAAGGCTATCATGCGGGCGGGGCCCGGCCCCAAGCTGGTAAACCTGTGGGGCACGTGGGGAGGGATCACCAGTGTGTGGTCGGGTCCGACTTTCTGCACCTCGTCCCCAAGGCGCACCTCCAGTGTGCCCTCCAGCACCACTATGAGTTCATCCGCCGCGTGGACGTGCAGCGGCGCGCCCGCGCCCACGTCGACTGTGCTCAAGTCCATACTGCTGCTGGTGATGCCGTCTCCTGGCCGGACGATGTTCCATTGGCGATAGTTTGGCCGCCACGGTGTTTCGGGAATGTTGTTATGGTCGACAATCGGCATTCTTACTCTCCAATATCGCCATATTTGGCTGACTAATAGGCCCAACTATATGGCTGACGGTCACGCCATCCCCGCCTCTAAAGCCAGTTCTCTACTGAAGACGCCGTCAAGTTAGGTAACCGGAAAAGGTGGGCCTGGGGTACTGTACTGCGAACTTTCGAGGGGGTGGTTGCGCCGTGAAGTGCTATTTTCTCCATCCTGGTCGTGCTAGTGGCCGTCAACTCGAACTACGGCAGCGTCTTTGATGGCCTGCAGATGGGCGTTGGCCCAGTCGCCTATTCGCCCCGACCACCCCGATTCTGATCGTCGTCATCGGACCTCGCTTTCTTTATGGCACGCTATGGACGGTCCAACTCCCATCGGAGTTTCTGCTGGCGCTGAACCCTTCTACGTCTGTCCTATCAGTATGGCAAACGTGGCCTAAACATCCAGCGTTGTCCTGTATCTCCAATAGGTAGGTCCACCCAGGATACCATGGGGGAGGAGTGTCGATCGTGCAGTATTCCCCCGGTTTCAACGTCATTCCTGCTGTGCAGGGGCGCGGAGGGGGCGCGTAGTCGCAAAATGGCAGGCCGTGCATTATACCCGGAAGACTAGTCAGTTGGTATCGGAGAGCGTGTGGCACGCACCCGGTCAACTGGTTCCCATCTAAGCTCAGCCACGTTAGATTGTCCATGTTGCCCAGCAACTCCGGCGGTACATGCCCGGTCAACTGGTTGCGATAGAGGGACAGTCTAGTCAGGTTGTCGAGGTTGCCCAACTCCAGTGGTACCTGCCCGCTCAACCGGTTGCTGGCGAGGTAGAGACCTCTCAGGTTGTCGAGGTCGCCCAACTCCGGCGGTATCTGCCCGCTCAACTGGTTGGCATAGAGAGACAGCGTGGTCAGGTTGTCGAGGTTGCCCAACTCCGGATCTGGCTCAACCCATTACTGTGGAGGTACAACGACGTCAGACTGTCGAGTTTGCTCAATTCCGGCGGTATCTGCCCGCTCAACCGGTTCCAACTGAGGTTCAACGACAGCAGGTTGTCGAGGCTGCCCAACTCCGGCGGTAGCCGCCCGCTCAGTCCGTTCTCGTCGAGCTCCAAGTGAGTGACGCGGCCGCTACCGTCGCTGGTGACACCATACCACATGTCTATTGGCTGATTGCTCAGCCAGTTTGTATTGTTCGTCCAGTTGAGGCCATCGGTAGTGTTGTAGAGCGCCACTAGAGCGGCCGTGTCAGAGGCATGTCGAGGCCGAGGCCCATCACTACATGCTGCGAGCGAATTAGCGACAAGCGCCGCTAACAGACCGATTAGCAGGGCCCGCTGAACTCCTGTCCGCGGATCATGGAGTGCGAGGAACATGCGGGGCAAATCCTCTGGCACCTGAGACTCATCTGTAAAATGTCAGCCTGACCCTGATCACGAAAGTTCTTGATTTTGTCCAGGTTGGTGGAGGTGAGGGGAATCGAACCCCTGGCCCCCTGCGTGCAAAGCAGGTGCTCTCCCGCTGAGCTACACCCCCCGGCTGAATTCCAGTGTAGGATTGGCCCCGCAGCTTGTCAACGAATGAGTACTGCCGCCGATTGATGGAGTTCCCAGCAATCCGCCCGTTGGAATTCCCTAAGAATTGCCTGGGACCAGGCTCATAATCTCAGCTTACACGATGGGGTCCATGACGGGCGTTTTGTGCACCTCGGGCAGGACTTCCTTGGCGAAGAGTTCCAAGCTTCGCTGCGCCTTCTCGTAGGGCATTCCACCAAATCGGACGAACCCGAACATGTGGGCAGGAGCCGTTGTTTCCATGGCCTTCTTTATCTTGGCAATGCACTGCTCCGGGGTGCCTATTACCGCACCGGCCTCCCCTCGGGCTTGCTCCGACCGGTCACTGGTGTGGTAGGCAGCTCGGTCTGCCGAGACCTGTTCATGTGAAGGCTGCTCATCGGGTCCGCCAGGGGCGCGCTCGGCGTACTGCTCGTAGCCGCTGGTGGCCGTGAAATGATCGGGGTCCTCGAACTCGTAATGCTTTGTCGCGGAGAACTGGAAACCGGGCAGCCATCTGGTGTAGCCCTCTTCAGCCTCTTCCTCAGTCTCGGTGCAGTATATGAAGGTACCTACAACGGGATTGCGGGGGGCCATCCCGGCCTCGCCCCGGGACCTGTTGTAAAACTTCAGGTCGGCCACATGGTCATCCCATGGTTTCTGAGGGATGATCATGAGCCCTGCACCGGTCTCTGCGGCCACCGAGATGCTTGGCGGGGTGATCGATGAGATGTAGACCCGGTCCATCAGGTCTTTGGACTTGGGCGCGGGCCTGATCACGGTCTCGGGGATCTGGAAGAACCTCCCATCGTAGGTGAAAGATTCCTGGGTGAAAGCAAGTTTGATGATATCGAAAGCCTCCCTGAAACGCTCGCGGGAGGTGTCCATAGGAACTCTCATCCGCTCGAACTCGTAGCGGGCGAGGCCGCGTCCGAAGCCGATGATAAACTCGCGCCCGTCCAGCATGATATCCAGCATCGCTATCTGTTCGGCAACCCTGATGGGGTCGTGCCAGGGAAGGACCACCACCATGCTTGCCACTCCCAGTTTCTTGTTCCGGCCGGCGTAGTACGAAAGAAGCTGAAGGCCGTCGGGAGCCATGCAGTAAGGATCAAAATGGTGCTCCGGCGACCAGACCGAGTCGAAGCCCAGCTCCTCGGCCAAGTCGGTAAGTTGGAAGGTCTCCTGTGTGAACTGGTGGTCGGGAGTAGCCGGGCCCTTTCCGTAGTCGCGGGCCAAGTGCCGCTCCCAGTCATGCCAGTTATCGTTTAAGTGCGCTATTCCTAACTTCACTTGTCGCCCTCCTTAGAAATGGTGAACTACAAACATGGTTAAATACCGGCGGGTGCATCCAAGAAGGAAGCACATCCGCTTATCCCGAGTCTGTACGGCAAAACCATATTACAGGCGAAAACCCCGCTGAACAAGCCGCCGTGCGCTGTGACGAGGCCGGGGGTTAACTGCCGCTCCCTTGAGTCCAAGCCTATGCCAGGTCTTTGAGAATCTTCCAGACTTTCTCCGGCGTCATGGGAATGTCCACGTGGGTCACACCAAATGGGGACAGAGCGTCGACCACGGCGTTCACCATGGCCGGCACGGCGGCGGCGGTGGGCAGTTCTCCCATGCCTTTGGCGCCCAACGGGTTCTGGGGGCTGGGAGTGACCGTGCGGTCCACGGTGAACATGGGGAAATCCTGGGCCGTGGGCATGGCGTAGTCCATGAAACTGCCTGTGACCAACTGGCCTGAGTCGTCCCACATCGCTTCTTCCAACAGCGCCGCCCCTATCCCCTGAGCCAGGGCGCCGTGGACCTGCCCATCAACCACCATAGGGTTGATCACTGTGCCGCAGTCGTTCACCGAAACGTAGCTGGCAAGAGTTACTTCACCCGTGTCTTTATCTATCCGGACAACAGCCACGTTGGCGCCGAATGGATAAGTGTAATCAGAGGGCTCCCAATAGGCCGTGGCTTCCAGCCCCCTCTCCAGTCCTCCAGACGGGCCGGGGGTGCCGTAGGCCGCCTTGGCAACATCCTGCCAGGTAACGCGCCGGTCTGGAATATCCTCGGAGAAGAAACTCCCGCCTTCGAGGGTCACGAACTGGGGATCGATTCGCAGCAGGCCGGCAGCGACCTCGGTGGCCTTTGCGACCACTCGTTGGCTGGCCAGTACAATGGCGCTGCCTCCAACCACCACGGAGCGGCTGGCCCAAGTGCCCACTCCTTGAGGTATAGCCGAAGTGTCACCGTACTTTACGTCTATATCGGTCAACGGCAGGCCCAGTTGATCGGCGGCTATTTGGGCGAAGGTGGTTTCGTGTCCTTGGCCGTGGGGTGACGAGCCCGTGACCACGGTCACTAGACCGGAAGCATCGACGCGAACTATGGCTGTCTCGTATCCAGGGCGGCCGGTGAAGCCGGAGGCCGGGCCAAACCCGGCGGCGTCCACGGTAGTGGCAACTCCGATGCCCATTAGCTCGCCCCGCTCCCGGAGCTGCTTTTGCTCTTCCCGGAGTGTATCGTAGCCGGATACAGCGAGGGCTTTGTCCAGCGCGGCTCCATAGTCGCCGCTATCGTAATATTCTCCGGTAGGAGTCAGGTAAGGGAAGGAATCCGGCGGGATAAAGTTCCTGCGCCGGACTTCAACGGGGTCCATATTCAATTCTTGAGCTATCAGGTCCATAGCCCGCTCTAAAGCGTGGACCGTGGCGTGTTGGCCGTAGCCCCGATAAGGCCCGACAGGCACCTTGTTGGTGTACACGCCCAGGGTAGTCCAAGACAAGTTTCCCACTTTGTAGGGTCCCTGGGCCCCGGAGGGAGTGAGCGTCTCGACTATGGTCTGGGACCCGCCGAAACAGTAGGCGCCCAGGTCGGTGATATAGTGGATGCGGAGAGCCATCAGTGTGCCGTCCTTCTTATAGGCGGCCTCCACGTACTGGGCTTCGCCCCGTCCGTGGACCGTAGACAAGAAATGCTCCTGACGGTCTTCCGCCCACTTTACCGGGCGATTGAGGAGCATCGCCAGCAGGGGGGCGGCCACTGCCTCGGAATAACTGTCGGACTTGCAACCGAAACCGCCTCCGACGTCTAGAGCGATGACGCGCAGCTTGTGCTCCGGGAAGCCCAGCACTTGGGATATACTCTCCCGCTCCCAGTGCGGCGCCTGGGTGGTAAGCCACATCGTCATGGTTCCAGTGCCTCGCTCGTAGCTGGCGATCACAGCCCTGGGCTCCATGGGATTGGGGATCAAGCGAGGTTGGGACACCCGCACCGAGACCAAGCCGTCGGCCTCTTCAAAGGCGCGGTCCGGGTCTCCGACCGTGCCCTTGGCTTCGACGCCCACGTTGGTGCCCAAGTCGTCGTGTACCAGCGGCGAGTCCGCCTCAGCGGCTTCCTCCATGTCTATCACCGGAGTTAAGGGCTGGTAGTCTACGTCAATCAAGTCCAGAGCATCTCTGGCCGCGGCGCTGCTGGCGGCTGCCACCACCGCCACCGGTTCACCTACATATCGGGCTACGTCGACAGCCAAAGGCCACCGGCTCCTCGCTCTCATTGCCGGGCTCACCCCGGCCAAGGGCAGCTTCTCCTTCCAATGGTCCTGTGCTTCCGGGCCGGTCAGCACCATGAGCACGTCCGGGCGCTCAAGGGCCTTGGACGCGTCGACGCGGAGGATACGGGCGTGGGCGTGAGGGCTCCGCAGAACGGCCATATAGACCATGCCGTTCAACTGCACGTCGTCGGTGTATCTGCCCTCGCCGGTGACCAGGCGAGGGTCTTCTTTCCGCTTCACCGAGGCGCCTACCATACCCGGCGGATGACTAGTCGTCATGTTATTTCTCCTAGCGACGGTTGTACTTCCCTACCCCTCCGAAGGGACCGGAATCGCTGGCCTGTCGCCGTCCATCCATCAGACGGAGGGCTTAATCAGTTCAGTGAGTCCGAACAACTCCAGTCCAGCAGCTTGCATTTGCTCTGCCGCCCGGTTTACCGGAGCAACAAGGAATTCCTCGCCTACAGGTAGGCGGAGCGGCAGCCTCTCTCGGGGCATTTCCACCAACTCCATAACAGCGTCGGCTACTTCTTGTGGATTGGGAAGCCGGGGCCGGGAGGAAATATCATTAAAAATAGCGGCAGACTTGTCTATGATTTCCGCCACCGGACCGTATTCCACGGCTCGTGACGGGTCTGCGGGAGGGATCATATTACCCTCCATAGCCGTCGGATAGGAACCTGGTTGGATGATGACCGAGTCGATGCCCAACTTGTAGAGGTCGTAATGATAGGCCTCGGCCAGCGCCTCCAGAGCAAACTTGCTGGCGCAATAGATTCCCTCGTACTGAAGGACGCCGCGACCCAGGTCTGAGCTGATATAGAGGAGGAGACCACTACCCTGGCGGCGCATATGGGGCAACACCGCCCGGTTCATCCTGACTACTCCGAAGAAGTTAACATCGAACATCTGTTGGGCCTGTTCCACTGTGAATGTCTCGTTCAGGCCGAGGCCGTTAACACCGGCGTTGTTGACCAAGACATCAATTCGTCCGGCCTGTTCGATCACTTTGTTGACAGCATTCTCCGCCGAAGCGTCATCGGTAACATCAAGCTCGATCACCTGAATGGAAAGCCCCTCCCTCTCAGCCAGATCACTCAGTTGGGCGCGGTTGGCAGCGTTGCGTCCGGCGACGTTTCGCATCGAAGCAAAGATGGTATGCCCATTTCTTGCCAGGGCCTCCGACATCAAGCGACCGAAGCCGGTGCTGGTCCCGGTGATGAGGATAACTTGACTATCATCCATTTTCGCCCCTCCAGTCTTGCCAACTCCCGGCTGGTGGGCTTCATTCTAGCACCACGGTAAGCTCAACCCTAGTCGTCCGGGCGGATGGGGTGCGCCTTAGATTTTTGCGGGGACCGGGCTCGGGCCGGATTCGTTTGTTCGCTCGAACGAATAACGAACGAATCGGCCGTGGGGCTGAAATCCCCCTTCGCGAAAGGGGGCCCGGCAGCGGCCGGTGGCCGGTCACGGACACCGCCCTTCGACTCCACCGTGCTTCGCTGGGGACGAAGGGAGATCGAGGGAGGCTTTTGGCGGTTGGGACATGAGCAACATGGTTTCAGTTTGGGTATTGGCCTTCCGGCTTGTCAAGGAAGAGGTGGCATTGAGGTAATCGTTCAGACCGGTAAGCAGCCGGACGGCGAAGGGGGAAATCCCCCTTTGCGAAAGTGGGAGACCCGGCAGTGGAGTCGATGATGCGGCGGGCCTACGACATGGGCGCAAAATCTTGGGGCGCACCCAGGTGGATGTCCACGCTGCCTTCATAATCTCTCATCCAAACGCGGGGGTTTTCGGGATTCAGTACTCAACCCATTCCGGACTAAGGGGGTTAGGCCGGTCACCAATAGTACCAACAAGATCCCGGCGCCGGCGTTTAGGCCGATGGCGAGACCGATGCCGAAAGCGCCGGCTATTGCTCCCACCTCCAGCCCTCCTATTAAGTGGCCCACGCCGATGACCATGCCCTGCGCCCCCATGGTGCGTCCCCTCATTTCCGGCGCCGAGTTCAACAGCAAGATGGTGACTTGCATGATGCTGAAACCGGCGTCCCCCACTCCCGCCAGTAGCAGCAAGATAAAAGAAACAGCGAACCAGGGCGACCAGGCTACCAACATCACCGCCACTGCGAGTATTAGAGTGCCGGCAACGAAAATCCGCCCATGACGCCCAACCCTATTGGTTATGGCTATGGCCAGGGAGCCTATCAACGCGCCGATATTGATGGCGGAGCCCAGTACTCCACCCAAAATGGGACCAACCAACAGCAGCTCGCTGGCAATTACCGGGATGAAAAACTCAATGGGAAAGACAAGGGTGTTCGCTACCAGGGACATGGAGAGGACACCCAACAACATGCGGTTGGACAGGGAGTGCCCTATCCCTTCTCGGAGGCTTTGCCACAAGAAGGTCCTAGCCCCGCTTGCGGATGACCGATACGGTAGGCTGAGCCGCAAGATCAACAGGAGGGCAGCGAGGTCCAAGGCTACTATGGCGGAGTAGGCGCCCGTAAAACCGGCCCAAGCAATCAGGAAGCCGGCGATTAACGGCCCCAGTATCCTGCCGCCGGTCTTGGTCATTGTTTCCAAGGACATAGCGTTGGCAATGCGTTCTTGGCCGATCAGGTCGAAGATAGCGGTGTGCCGGGAAGGATCATCCAATGCCTTTGCCGACCCCTGTAAGACAATAGCCAGAAAAACGTACCAGGGCCGCACGGTGTCGGCGATGAGGGATATCAGAATTAACGTTGCCAACCCGAAATAGGCGATGTAGACGATGACTAAAATGCGCCGCCGGTCCAAGCGATCGGCTATGAGGCCGGCAAAGAGGGTCAGAACCGGCCGCGGCGCATAGAGGAAGACCGCTATCAATCCCACTTGGAAAGGGGAGTCGGTCAGACGAAGGATTAAATAGCCCAGCACCAGCAGTTCCATCCGCCGGGAGAGCTCGTGGACCGCTCTGGAGACCCAGAGTATGCGGAAGTCTCTACTCCGTAGAACGGCCAGGGCTGGAACACTGGAAAGGCCCAGCAAGCGCATTGCGCTCCATACTCGAGCCTCGCCGGGCCTTTGGGCTGGTCCGGCTGAAGGCGCGGTTTAGCTCCGTTATTGCTATCCTCAGGTTAATAGACAGGGTGAACGACAATTACGCCGGGTTTCATAACGTGCCGTCCCGTAGGCCCTTTAGTGCAGATGCAAGGCGGGCGGCAATAGATGAAGGAATTTTCGGAGAGCTGTGTCCGGTCAGCTATGGATTGCCTTGGGAGTTGCGCCGCGCCGCTTCCCAAGGAGAAGCAACACAGCTTTGAAAGCTAAATCGATAACGAACCAGGTTGCCAGGAAGGCGCCGGTCTCCAGCAGAAAACTGTGGAATTTGTAAAACAATTCAGCAATGACCAGCGACGCCCCTAAGGCGGGGACCTGTTGTGACAATAGCTGGCGAAATGGCACCGAACGAATTAGCGTGTACATTTCAACTCCTGAACTCCCAAGAATCTATGTAGCGTCCACGGGTCCGGTTTCTTGATGCCTGTTGTAGTTTGAAAGCGTTGGCTAGGTTTGAGCGGGAGCGCTGCTGGGGATGATCGCCGGGATTTCCAGCTCATTGACCAAGTTTATGAAATCAGGGACATCCTGCTCGATCACCTGTCCCAGCAGGGCCAACTGGGTGTCGATTCGTGAAGAAAGCTCGTAGAACACGTCGTGCACTTGCTTGGGTGGAGCAAAATCGGCACTGGCTACAACTGCGACTAACTCCGCCAACTGCCGGTTTAGCTTCACCGGGAGATTAAGCCGGTCTCGCTCGCCTTTATACTTTGTTTGTACCAGTTCACCCTCGATGGATTCCAACTTTTGCTTCATAACGCCGGCCAAGCCGCTTACGGCGACAGCCGACGTGTGGGACGCCGCTCTCTGTTCCCATTCCTCCACTTGGCGGCGGATACTGCGGAGCTTGTTAACTGAGTCCTGGGTCTCGGAAAGCTTGTCACGGATTGCCAGGTGCAATTCAAACTGGGAATCGAAGTCGGTCTGACTGGCCTGCACTCGAGGGTCCTTGACGATTTGAAATGACTTTGTTTGCACCCGGTCGTCGACAGATAGGCTCACCTGGTAGTTTCCTGGCGGGGCCAGCGGCCCGGTTATTAGCTCTTCGGTCGTCCTTTCCCCGGGCACTATGCTGGCGTCTGGGTAGCGCATATCCCATACGAAGCGATTCATTCCGGCTTCCGTGGAGAGCAGCGGTTCCAGCCCAGCGCCGCTGGACTGGTCCTGGTCGTCCTTGTTGCTAAAAGCCTTGATCAACCGCCCTTCATTGTCTGAGAGTGTAAGAGTGACTTCACTTTCGGACTTTTCCTTCAAGTAATAGGTAATGGTCACGCCTTGCGGCGGGTTTTCTCCCGCATCCAAGAAACGGCGAAGCCGTTCACCACCAGGGCCGACAGACTCGGTGTAGGTTACGTCTGCGCCCAGGGAGAGGCGGTATTGCTTACCTGAGGACGGCTTGCGGGCAAGGGAAGGCGAGCGGAGCCGGACAGTGGCCCGGGGTTGCATCAGATGCACCGGCGTATCCAATGCGTCATTGGTGATCTGATGGAGCGGACTCAAGTCGTCTAAAATCCAAAAGGAGCGGCCGTGGGTGGCTGCCACCAGGTCGTTCTCTTTGACCGCCAGGTCGTGGACCGGAGTGACCGGCAAATTGCCTTGCAAGGAAACCCAGGAGCCGCCATCGTCGAAGGACAGGAAGACACCCGTTTCGGTGCCGGCGTAAAGAAGGCCCCGCCGGGCCGGGTCTTCCCGGATGACTCGCGTGTAATCCCCCTCAGGAATGCCTTGGGAAATATCGGACCAACTTTTGCCGTAGTCCAAGGTCTTGTAGAGCATCGGCCGGGGTTCGTCCAGCTTGTACCTGGTGGCAGCGAGGTAAGCGGCGGCGGGGTCGTGGGGCGACACCTCAATCATGCTGACCAAGGTCCAGGGCGGAAGCCCTGGCGGGGTGACATCGTTCCAGGTCTGGCCGCCGTCCCTGGATATATGGACCAAACCATCATCGCTGCCTGCCCAAAATACTCCCTTTTCATGGGGGGATTCCAAAAAGGCGAATATCGTTCCATAAATTTCGGCGCCCGAGGTGTCTTTGGTGATGGGCCCTCCCGATGCTTCCATCTTGGTACGGTCGTTGCGGGTCAGGTCGGGACTGATGGCTTCCCAAGCGTCTCCCTGGTTTTGGGAACGGAACACAAGGTTGCCCGCTGCATAGAGTACATCGGAGTCATGGGGGGAGAACTGGATGGGGTAGGTCCACTGAAAGCGGTATTTCATGTCAACCCCACCCTTTCCGGTGGTCAATTCCGGCCACACGGTGATAATCCGCACCTGGCCGGTGCTGCGATCGTAGCGCAACAGATTTCCGCCGCCGCCTGCCGAGCTTCCGATCGCGCCGGAGACCACGATGTTAGGGTCTTCGGGATGGACTACGATGTAGCCGCTTTCGGAATTGCCCACCACATAGCAATCGACCCAGGGTATGGCCCCTTTGTGGCTGCGTGAGGGAACGGAGATAGCTGAATTGTCTTGCTGAGTTCCATATAGGCGATAGGGAAACTGATTGTCGCTGGCTACATGATAGAACTGGGCGGTGAGCTGGTTATAGATGGTGGACCAGGTTTCTCCTCCGTTAAAGCTAACGCAAGCGCCGCCGTCGTTGCCCTCGATCATGCGTCTGGGGTCCCGGGGGTCAATCCATAAATCATGATTGTCGCCATGGGGCGTTGTTACTTGCTCAAAGGTTTTGCCCCCGTCCGTGGACTTCCAAGCCTTGTAGTTGAGAACCCACACAGTCTCAGCGTCCTGCGGGTCGGCGAAAATATGCTGGTAGTACCAGGGACGTCCCTGAATATCTTGGTTGTCGCTTACTTTCTCCCAAGTAGCGCCCCCGTCGTCAGATCGATAAACGCCGCTGTCTTCCGCTTCGACTGTAGCCCAGACCCGGCCGGGTTTGGCCGCTGTGACCGCCAGCCCGATGCGTCCTTTCAGCCCCTCCGGCAACCCCGGATTGCCGGTCAGTTCCTGCCAGGAGTCTCCACCGTCGGTGGACTTGAATATTCCGCTGTCCGGACCGCCGCTGACCAGACTCCAAGGCGTTCGCTGTACTTCCCAGATAGCCGCATAAAGAATATTAGGGTTGCTCGGGTCCACACACAGGTCTATGGCCCCGGCTTTTTCACTGCGGAACAGCACTTGCTCCCACGATTTTCCTCCGTCCTTGGACCGGAACACGCCCCGTTGGCGGTTGGGGCCAAAGGCATGGCCCAAAGCAGCCACATATACCAAATCAGGGTCTTTGGGGTGTACCCGGATCCTGGCGATGTGCCTGGTGTCTTCAAGCCCCAAGTGGACCCAGGTCTTGCCGCCGTCGGTGGACTTGTACACCCCGTCTCCGTATGAAACGTCTCCCCGGATGCAAGACTCGCCCATACCGGCATAAACCACGTTGTGATCGGATTCAGCGACGGTGATAGCCCCAACAGCGGAGGTCCGAAAAAAGCCGTCGCTGACATTCTCCCAATAGGTGCCCCCATCGGTGGTCTTCCAGACACCGCCGGCGCACGCGCCGAAGTAGAACACCATCGCGTTTTCCGGATCGCCGGCAACCGCAACCACCCGGCCGCCCCGGGGCGGGCCAATACAGCGCCATCGCATTGCCGCCATTATGTCGGATGAAGAAATATGCGATGTTTGAAAGGGCCCAACCTGGTGCTGGGTCATTTGGGGCCTCCTTTTCAGTAAGCAGTTCAGAAGATCAAATTGGCATGACCGGTTCGGTGCGCTGCTCCGGCAATTCCACATCAAAGACGTTTAAGAAGAAGGCGGTTTGAGCGTAATGGCCTATCAGCGCCGTCAGTTCCACCAGATGCTGAGGACCGAACTGGTCTAGGGCCGCCTGAAAGGTCTCCGGCTTAACTTGGTGAGTCTTGAAAAATTCCGTCGCATAGTTGACCACAGCCTGCTCGTCAGCGGACATTTCCGGCAACTGACGATTATCCCGCAGAGCCTCAAAGATGTCTTCGCTGACGCCGGCGCGGCGAGCGTCAGAAACGTGGGCGTTCCATATATATTGGCAGTCCATAGCGCGGGCCGTGACCAGGATTGCCAGTTCCTGGACCCTCTTGGGAAACGTAGTCTCGAATCTCAGGTAGTTGGAAAGATGAGTCCGCCGACGGGCCATTTCTGGACTATTGATGATGATGGAATTAGGGCCGGACGTAATCGAACCACTACTCTCCGCGGTCAACTCGTCAAAGGCCTCTCTAAACTGTTCCGGGACCATGTCACGGGAAACTACAGGCAGCCGTGCCATTGCCATCCTCCCAATAGGTCTTTTTAGTATTCTCAGATCGCTCTCATGAAAGAGTCATAACGACTCCCTCGCGTCACCAAGCCCACCTCTACAGCTTCCGTCCGTCAAAGAGCCGGAGCGCCATAATCAGGCGCACGAATAAAGGCTGCGGGCTTAACCTTGAATGGGTGTGTCCAATTATATACGATGATGTCGAAGCTAAGCCTGTCTGGATCGAATGATAGTGGATGCTGAGGCTTAACGGGTTCGGCAAGCTCGCCATAAACTTGAGCTCAACCGGCGTCACGGTTGGAACGCGACAGATACACTACGCCTGGCTCATCGTTGTGCTGGCTACGGCGATGTGGACGGTCAGTTCATCCATCCGCTTTGCCGGCACCGTGTTGGTGCCCCACTTGGAGGACCCTGACGCTTTCGGCTGGAGCTACGGCGCCATCGCTTTCGCTTTCAGCCTCCAGTGGCTCGTCTCCGGGCTCTTCGGTCCCGTGATGGGCTGGCTGGGAGACCGGCACGGAGTCCGCCTTACCATGGTCCTGGGGGCCTTTCTGTTCATCGCGGGCATGTTACTTACCGGGACCATGACCCACCTATGGCAATTCTACCTTTACTTTGGCATCCTGCTGGGCGGTTCTATGACCGTTTTTCAGGTGCCTTTGGTGTCGGGAGTTACTGTCTGGTTCCGAACGCATCTGGGCCTGGCCATGGGTAGTTTGCAGGCGCTCCAGGGCTTGGGAACCGCACTGCTCATTCCGCTGGTGGCTTTCCTTTTCACCCAGTTCGGTCTGCAATGGACCTTTTGGTTTCCGGGCATTGTAGGCGGAGCGCTCCTGTTGTTGTTGATACGGCCCTTTCACAATGAACCCGCCGACATCGGCTTGAGACCTTTGGGCGCTCCTGCTGATGAACCTATTAGAAGGTCTCACCTAGACGACACAGCCAAGATTAGGACCAGCATATTCCTTCGCCGGGCCCAACGCACCAGCGCCTTCTGGAACCTCATCGGCATTCACTTCTGGGGATGCACGGGCCACAACATCTTCGTAGTATTTTTGGTGGCGATGGCCATGGACCGGGGTTTATCACGGGAAACGGCCGTGACGGTCTTCATTACACTTATGGTCTTTAGCATAATCGCCCGGTTCTTGACGCCAATCATAGCCTACCGTTTGGGCAGCAAGGGTGTAATGGCGGTTTGTTTCTCCCTGCAGGTGTTCCCGCCGGTCATTCTGCTTCTGGCTCAGGATGCCTGGGCTTTCTACCTCTTTGCGTGTCTCTTCGGAATTGGCTTGGGAGGAGAAGTGCCAGCATTTCCTATCATAAACCGGCAGTACTTCGGCAACGCCCCCATTGGCACGGTCTACGGTTGGCAGATGCTGGGCAACGGTCTCGGCATGGCGTTAGGGCCTATAGCCGGCGGTTTTTTGTGGGACATAACAGGGGATTTTACCAGCGCCGTGGTCCTATCCTCGGCATTAAGCCTGGCGGGTCTGATCTCCGTGTTACTCCTGCCCACCACCTCCCGCCTGCTGACTCCTGACTGGGAGCGCTTTATACCACCAGCGGCCCGTTTGCCAGGCTAGCGCCTGGTACTCATTCGTCCCTCTAAAGAGGTCCATAGCCAGGAGACGGCGCACTGATAGCGCCGCTACTGACCCATTTAGCGGAGATGTAGCTTATCTGCCTTCTACTAATGCGGGCCTGCGGTTGCGGTTCGGCGAAACCGCCTCGTACCCATCGGCCACTTGAAACAAGAGCTGCTCATCAAAGGGACGCCCGATCAACTGGAGACCGATGGGAAGGCCCGCTTCGGTGAAACCGCAAGGAACGGACATCGCCGGCAGCCCAGTGGCGTTGCTGGGGCTGGTGCACCTTGCCGTCATCCCGGCCCCCGGCCCTCTTACCGGATACTCTGCGCCGCCAAGGGTTACGGTTGACGAGTCTATGCGCCAAGCCGCAACCGGAGCCGAGGGCGTAACCAGGAAGTCTACGTCCTGCAGAACACGGGCGTAATCCTCTTTGATGATGCGCTGTACCTTCAGAGCCTTGGCGTAGTCCCGCCCCAGAACGAACTGCCCCGCCAGCGTGCGGTAAAGAACCGTTGGACCGTAGTCCTGCCGGGCCTTCTCAAGGTATGGCTCGTGGGCCACAAAGCTGTCAGCCATGCCCGCAATACGCAAGGCTCCGGCGTATTTCATGCTGGGGATAGTAACTTCACGAGGCTCCACCCCCAATTCCTCTAGAGCGTTGATGGCCTGCCGTACTGCCGCTTCCACCTCGGAATCCAGCAGGTCGAAATAGTAGTTGCCCGGTATCCCCATCTTGAGACCTCTCAGTGACCTTCCCAGGAATTCCGAGAAGTCGGGGACAGGCACCGGCACGGTGCTGGGGTCCAAGGGGTCGTGACCGGCAATTGTCTGAAGCATCAGGGCACTGTCCTTGACCGAACGGGTCAGGGGGCCTATATGGTCGCCATTGAAGCTGGTGACCATCAGACCTCGCTGGCTGACCCTTCCGAAGGTCTGCTTGAGCCCCACAACTCCACAGAAGTTGGCGGGACCCCGCACCGAGCCGCCCAAATCGGTGCCTAGAGATGCGAAGGTGACGTGCGAGGCCACATTGGCCCCGCTGCCGCCGCTCGACCCGCCGGGAACGTGGTCCAGATTCCAAGGATTGTGCACCGCGCCGTAGTGGAGGTTGTTGGAAGTCGAACCGGCGGCAAACTCTTCCAGGTTCTCCTTCCCCAAGATGACCGCGCCGGTCTCTTTACACTTGCTTACCACCAAGGCGTCTTCCGCCGGTATCTGATCGGACAGTACCTTGGAGCCTACGGTGGTCCGGATGCCCACCGTGGCGATATTGTCCTTGATGCCTATGGGTATGCCATGCAGCGGCCCCCGGTATTCACCTCGCATCAAGGCTGCCTCCGCCTCCCTTGCCTGGGTCCTTGCTTGCTCGTGAAGTAAGGTGATAAAAGAATTCAAGGTAGACTGAAGCCGGTCGGCTTGAGCCAGAGCGGCCTCGGTAAGCTCCACAGGGGAAACTTCCCTTGCTTTGATTCTTGGCGCAAGCTCAGATATGGTCAGTGCGAGTAGCTCTGGACCGGTCATGGCCGCCTCCACAACTTCTTATGGACAAATCCTTACCTTCCGACGTACTATTCCCGCATAATACCTGCGTTCAATGCGGTTAGCAAACCCAGTTGCGCCCGAGGAGCGACTCAAACTTGGACCGCCCTGTATCTACACTGAGTCTACACAAGGAGGCGACCATCGATGACTACCGTAGGAACGGGCAAATATACCTACACTGCCATCCACGACTGGGCAAGACTACCTTCCGGCGAAAGCTTCGAGACGGTTAGCGCCGTGGCCACCGACTCTCAGGACCGGGTCTATGCCTTCCAGCGCAAAGAGCCTCCAATAGTAGTGTTCGACCGGGATGGAAATTTCCTCAGTTCGTGGGGGAATGGTTCATTCATTTTCGCTCACGGGTTCCACATTGCAAATGACACCATCTATCTTACCGACCGCGACAGCTCAGTGTGCATTATGTACACCTTAGACGGGAAGCCCATTCAGATGCTGGGCCGGCACGGGGTGCACTCTGACACGGGATGCGAGAGGGCCGGCGACCTGGTGCCCCGGGCCGCCGGTCCCTTCAACTACCCCAGTGAGCTGGTTCCCGGGCCGTCGGGAGACCTTTACGTTTCCGACGGCTATCGGAACGCGAGGATACACCGCTTCTCCGGAGACGGCCAACTGAAAGCGTCGTGGGGTCAACCGGGCAAAACCGGCCCCGGCCAATTCCACTTGCCTCACAGTCTATTAGTGGACAACGATGGTACGGTGTTTGTATGTGACCGGGAGAACCATCGCATCCAGGTCTTTTCCGGCGACGGCGATTTCCGGGCTGTCTGGACCGATATACAGCGGCCCATGGATATCTCGCAGGATAAAGATGGGGTCTTGTACGTCAGCGAGGGTGAGGTGGAAGGTTCGCCGCCACGGGTGAGCCTGCTGGACAAGCAGGGCAATGTCCTGAGCCGATTCAACTGCCGCGGAGGCCACGGCAGTTGGGTCGATGGCCACGGTGACATTTACGTGAGCACTCCGGTAGGCGTCGACAAGTACATCCGTCAGAGCTAAGCCGGGCTGCTCCGGAGGCATTCGGGGCCGCCTGAGCTTAGATCAATGGGTTGACAGAGAGTGGTCTGATGGAAGATGAATTGCGGATACCCGACGACCTGCTCCGGGAGGTCTGGCAGTACCCCTTGGGCAACGCCATCACCGGCAGACGCTCTCGCCGCTTTGGTCTAGGTATGGAGATACCGGACGGCCCCTTGACCTTCAAGTCACGGCAGCGTCCGTTGCCGCTTTCCGAGGCCGAGACCGCTATCCTTCTCTGTGCCGCCACCGGGGTGACCGGTTGGAACTTTGGCATACCTTATAGCACCGCAACCCCCGGGGCTTATCCCAGCTACACCACCCGTTTCACCGGGCGCACCTTTCCCACTGGGGCCGGCATCGGCGCCCCCGAGGTCTTTTACACCGACGATAGCGGCGCTTACTTGGCGAAGACTCGCGACTTGGCCCCCGAGGTGGAACAACCGGCCCATGACGCCGCAGATTTTCAAAGCATCCTCCGGCAAGTCAAGCGCGCCACGGTGAAGCTCGCCGACAGTAGGCTGAAAGTGCCCCGCGAGCCTCCGCACATCAGCGAGCACAATCTATGGAACGCCAATTGGCCGGGGTCTTTGCTGCTTATGCCGGTCACCGACCTTTCTGAGCACTTTCTTACCTCCCTCACTATGCGGTTGCTGAACGGCTATTTGATCTACGACGATGAGGCACAGCGGTTCGCCGGCAACTTGGCCCCTTTCGTCAGGTCCGGTCTCATCGATGAAGCAAAGAAAGCGCCCTTGTCGGGTATCGAGCAAGGACTTTTAGGCACCGGCACGGCGGCCATCGCCATCCTCTGCCACGGCGTCGTTCTGGTGATGCAGGCTATGGGACTGGGGGGCTGGATGTACTCCGGGATCAATGGCCTGGCCGCTATGGGCTCCTTGGCCGAAGAGGGATACCCCGGCCTGGGCTTCCGATTTGTGCGGGACGATAGATGGGAAGCGCCCAATCCAGTGGGGCTGGACGGCCACTACCAGGCCTATTGTCCTCCCTACCATACCGACATGCGCTCGGCGGTCCGGGCCTATGCGGCTCATAAGTTCGGCCAAGGAGGGACCTATGACTCGGAGACCGCAGGACCCTTCTCCGACAGCCGTGGGGTCAAAGGCAGCGTTGTTGTCCACTCGGAGGAATTCGTGGATTGCATGGCCGAGGTGGCCCAGTATGTTTATGACAAGCACAACAAGTTTCCCGGAACCGCGCCGACGATATTGATGGGGCCTTATGTCCAGGCCCAACATTTGGACACCGACTTCTACGACGCGCATTTTCGCGAGGGGGCATACCTGGACACCCACAAGCAGCACCTGGCACGATGGCACGATATGGCTTAAGGAGGTGGAAAATGACGGCCAACCGGTGGCAATTGAAAGGCGAATACTTCGAGAGTTGAAACTGCGATGTCCTCTGCCCCTGCATTGTGCAGGGTACAATGGTCAGACCCACTTACGGCCACTGCGACGTTGCGCTGGCCTTCCACATCGATGAAGGACAGTTTAACAACACTCCTCTGGGCGGCCTGAACTTCGTTGCGGCGAACTATACGCCCGGACCTATGGCTGAAGGCAACTGGACATCAGGCCTCTACCTGGATGAGCGGGCCAGCCCTGAGCAGCGTCAGGCTTTAGAGCAGATACTGTCCGGAAATATGGGCGGGCCGGCAGAGCGGTGGAGAGCAATGACCGCCAATTTCATGGGCATCAAGTACGTACCCATCGAGTTCAAGGTGGAAGGCAAAGTCCACAGCGTCGCTGTTCCCGGAATCATGGACTTCAGCGTCGAGCCTATTATCGCCCGAGGCCAGAGCGATGCCCTGCGTCTAGACAACACTTCCCATGCCGTCAACCGCGACCTCTATCTGGCCAAGGGGAACAGAGGCACTTACACCGACCATGGCATGCACTGGGACAACACCGGCAAGAACGGCCACTACTCATCCTTCGAGTGGAGATGGCCTTAATCTATTCCTTTTTACTTACCTGGAAGAGGGGAAGACAAGAGGCGGCTGCAATCTTTGCTGAATCAATTTCGGTGGCCCAAGCAAAATTCGACTGGAAATTATAGGGGGGTAGGCAATGAATTCGAGCGAAAATAGAATAGGCGTGGCGGTGTCGGCCGACGACAGCAACGGAGCTCTATCCACCATTGAAGACTTGGAGCGAAGAGGGATCTCAGCCGCTTGGATGACCACCGGCAGTGCCGGAGGAGCAGACAGTGTCAGCCTCTTTGCGGCGGTTGCCGCCCGCACCCAGAGGATAATGCTCGGCACCGCAATTACCCAGACCTTCCCCCAGCACCCCATCGCGCTGGCCCAGCAAGTGTTGGTGCTGGCCCAGCTAGCTCCCGAAAGGTTCCGGCTTGGCCTGGGCACCAGCGTCCCGGCCGCCGTGGAACAGACGATGGGAGTGAATTTTCGGGCGCCCCTAGCCCACCTGCGTGAGTACATTCGCATCGAAAAAGCGTTGCTCCAACAGGGTTCGGTGGACTTTACCGGACGCCACTATCAAGCCCACGCCAGTATAAGCTCGCCGGTAAATGTGCCGGTGATGGCTGCCGCTCTTGGGGTTCACGCTTTTCGGCTGTGCGGCGCGGAAGCCGACGGCGCCATAAGCTGGGTATGCCCCGGTTCTTATCTTCGGGATGTAGCCTTGCCTGCCATGCGAGAGGGGGCGGAGAGGGCCCAACGGCCGGCGCCTCCGCTGATGGCCCACATCCCGGTATGCGTCCACGAAGACGCCAGCGAGGTCCGGGAAGCGATACAGCAACAATTTGCGGTATTTCCCCGCTCGCCCTTTTATCAGAATATGTTCGTCGCAGCCGGCTTTCCCGAGGTGTCCCAGAAGACTTGGAGCGAGGCAATGGTGGATGCCGTGGCCGCATGGGGGAATGAGGCCGCATGGGGGAACGAGGCCCAGGTATCGGAGAGCCTTCAACAGCTCTTTGACTTGGGCGCGTCGGAAATCTTGGTTTCACCAGTGCCTGCGGGAGCGGACCGGGAAGCGTCTTTGGACCGCACGCTCAGGCTCCTGGCTCAGGTAGGCAATTCAAAAACCAGCTAGTTTCGACAAAGCGCAGCTCCCAGCACTGTCAAAAGATGGTACTGACTCAGTTTAATTGAGAATTACCTTGAACAATAGGTCAAACTGAGTCAGTACCTTCCGGTCCTCGTAATAGAGGGCTAGGGGGTAGCAGAGCTACAGTAGGGAAGCCCCAATCCCCTCAGGTCGTTGCGCTCGATGTCCCGCAGCCCCGAGGGAATGCAGCCGGTAAACTCGTTTCCTTCCAAGTACAGCTTGTTCAGATTGGCTAGTTCCTCCAACTCTGTGGGTATTTCCCCCGTCAACCTATTGTCCCTCAGGAATAGGTCCTCCAAAGAGCTGACCTCACCCAACTCCGACGGTATCTCCCCGGTAAGAAGGTTGCCGTCAAGCACCAACTGCCCCAGATTAGTAAGCCGGCTCAACTCCACTGGCATCTCCCCCGACAACCGGTTGCCTTGGAGGAACAGGGCCTGGAGATTGGACAGGCTGCCCAACTCCGCCGGTATTCCCCCGGTCAGGTCGTTCTGCTCCAGGTATAGGTACTGCAGATTGCGCAGTGAGCCCAGCCGAGAGGGCACGGCGCCGGTGAGGTCGTTGCTGCTTAGGCCCAGGTACTCCAGGCTGCCCAGGTCGCCCAACTCCGCCGGTATCGCGCCCGACAGTTGGTTATCCGCCAGATGCAGGTCGGTCAGGTTTGCCAGGCCTCCCAGCCCCGCGGGTATGGCCCCGGTCAACCGGTTCCCTTCCAGGGTCAACTGCCGCAGACGGCTCAACCCACTCAGGGCCGGTGGTATTGGTCCGGTCAATTGATTGTCGTGCAGGTGGAGGACCTCCAGGTTGGACAGACCAGCCAGTTGTGACGGTATCCGGCCGCTCAACTGATTGCCGGAGAGGTATAGGTGGGTCACGTGGGAAAGGTTGGGTGTGCCCCGGACCCTCACCCCCTGCCAGTTGGCGATGACCGTGTCCGCGTTCCAGTCCAAGGCGGCGGCGCCCGCCAGCTCATTCCGTGTCCCGTACAGGATGATGCAGTCGCCAACCAAGGCCGAGTTTCTATCCGGATTGGGCACGACGGTGCCGTTCAGGCACACCGAGGTCACCGAGACTTCGGCACTGACCGTAGCGGCGTTTCTGTGCTGGTCCCCGGCCTCGACGGTGAGGAGGTGGACCGGAGTGGCGGCATAGTCGAGGGCGCTTGCTACGGTGACCTGGCCGGTGGTGGAGTCGATAGCGAAGACTCCGTCATCATTGCCCTCGGTAATGGCGTAGGACACCGTGTCTCCTTGAGAGTCGGTGGCCGCGACGCTACCCACCGACGTTCCGGCGGCGGCGTCCTCGGCGACGGCGAAGATGTAGGAGGGGGCGTCGAACACCGGCGGCGCGCACTGGGCAGTTCTCTCCACGATGATGGCCGACCAATCGCTCCAGGCCACTGTATAGGTGGCGCCGTCGCCGTAGGCGCTCACTTGGAAACGGTAGCCGTCGTCGCAGGTCCGCCCGTCCACGCTGTGGGACGTGCCGGTGATCGCGTCGTCGTCCAGGCGCCAGCCATCGTTGGCGGTGGTCCAGTAATCCACCCGATACTTGCTGGCGTTGGATACGGCGTCCCAGATCAGGGGGATGCCGGCCTCCGTAGCCGCGCCGGCCCTCAGGTTCTCCGGCGCCGGGGGCCGGCAGTAGAGCAGATTTAACGAACTCAGGTCATTGCTGGCCACGTCCTTGAGGGCCAGGGGAATGCACCCGGTGAGGGAGTTCCCCGACAGCTTGAGTGAGGTCAGGTTTTCCAGCCGCCCCAATTCCCCCGGTATCTCCCCGGTCAGGGAATTGTTGCTCAGGTCCAGGTGAGTCAGCCCAAGCAGGTTCCCCACCTGGGCGGGGATGCTGCCGTTCAGGCCCTGGCTGGGCAGTTCTACCCTGGTTACCTTGCTCGGCGTCCCCTCGGTGGTGACGCCTTCCCAGCCGGTGACGGCGCTGCTGGCGGTCCAGTCCAGATCGGCCGCGCCCCGGAGTGTGTCCTTGCCGTCCAACAACGCCGAACAGTCCCGCACCAGCCCCCGGTTGCTAATGGAGTCCGGCACCGCCGCGGCGTTGTCGCAGGTGTAGACCGCAGGCGGCTGGGCCGGCGGGCCGTCCGGGTGATCGTATGCTCCAATCTCGGTGAGGAACCGGTCCAACCGGTTGGCGTCGATGACCAGCATGGGCCACTCCACACCCTCCGGCATACCTTCCATGCTCGCAGGAGCTACACGTCCCCCGTTCTCGGCGACCCGCGCCTGATGGGCCGCGGTAACCGCCTGCTTAAAGGCCGGCAGCTCCATTTCCAGGAGGGAGGAACGGTAGGTTTGATAAACGGTGGAGTTTATCTCCCTCTCTAGGTTCTTCCAATGATGCCTGTCCGGATGGACGGCTACCACCGTGCCGTCATCCTGCCGCTCTATACCCCACGTATAGAAGACCTGCCACGATTCAATCGAGGCGTCGGCCGCCGGGCCGATGAACAGGACGGCTTCCCTGCCGGTGATGCCGCCCTCCGGGATTCGTTTCCCAAAGGCAAACCCGCCTTCGATGAGCGCGCGTTCAACTTTGATCCGCGCCGCCTCAAAAGGGGGGCCCCCCACCGAAGTAACCCACCATGACCGTCAGGGTAGGTGGGCCGGAGCCGAGGATGTAGTCGTTCACCCGCACGTCAGCATAGCATCTGTCCGAATAGGAAACGAACCCGGAGTACCAGTAATTCGTGGCTGTAGGTAGATGGCGGAAGGTTTCCCTGCCCGGGATGCAGCGCACCGTTCCTGGAATGTAGGTGCCGCGCAGCACGATATGGCCCACCCATAGCCCCGCAGCGCTTGGCCTGCCAAGATAGGTCCGCACGCTCCAAGGCGTGCTGCCTAGTACCACGCTAGTGTTGAGTGATGTAACCCGAAAATCGGGTCCGCACGGGTCTATGGATGATCCGAGTATAGGCGCGCAGGGGGGTATCTCCTCGGATAGGTAGGAGTGCTCAGAAGCGGGCAACGACGCTGCCGGGATAGACGCGGGGACCTGCATAAATGCCGGTGGCGTGGCGTTCGGGGCGGACGTAGGCTGCCCGTTGCTGCAAGCGGCCAACGCAAGCGTAAGCACGGCGAGCAAGACAACTGCGGGTATCGCAGCACGAGTTGTCATCATAGTTCTCCTGATCACCGCGACTGGTAGTTCGTCATCATGGCAACCAAGTCATATACCGATGGCTTGCAAATCTGGTGCCGCCTGTGGGTTTCTGCGTTGTACGGGACGAACATAACGGAGTCTCTGCTCGACGCGTGATAGAACCCAAAAGCGTGCCCGCTTTCGTGCACCATAGTGGCATAGAACGCCGAGCAGCCCCCCGAGCCTTCATCGTCCCAGTCAAAGCCCAAACCCAGGATTTCTAAAGATGTCCTCATTATTATTGACCCCGGGTCCTGTGGCATAACCAGATCTTCTCGCGTCGGGAACCAACAGCCGAGAACAACGGCACCGCAGGCTCTAGCCATGTCACGGTCATTGAAGAAGATTACCTGGTTGCGTGTTCGGACCACCTGGGGACTGGTGTCTTCGCAAGACGAGGCCCCGGAGCCCTCAAAGATGTTGTTTACCCGGATAATGTTGTTTCCATCGGCGCCAATCCACTTGACGGCATCCTCCCACTCGTCAATGGCGTCCCCGATATCTTCTATAATTGCATCCGTCAATGGCCTGGGGATCAGGCCGCTGGGACTCAGAGGAAACTCATCGTCCGGGTCCGGGTTGCATATCGCGTAGTCGAACCGTCCCTTGTCTTGGTGCGCTAACAACCCAACCGTCGCAACCTCTACGTCGCTTCCACGGGGATACTCCTCGGTCGGGTAGACGTAAACGAAGTCCGACCATTCGGAGGGGCCAGCGGTTGTTACCACAGCACGTACCTCGACCTGGTAGAGTTGTCCCGCTTCCAGTTCATGGGTTTCTAGCCCGCTGAAGGTCGCCTGCTTTACCTCAACATTCTCATCTATCGTTACGTCCGTTACCTCCACGTTCGTTGGTATACGCCAGTCCGGACGACCGGGACGGCCGCCGGGTCCCGCCCCTACGCTATCGGGTGTGCATCCGCCATCACGGCACGTCACTGCGACGTAGCGCACCTCGTAGCTGGCCTCCCCCGACACCGGCTTCCACCGCAGGGTAACTTTGCCGCCGACAAAGTGTCCGTTGATGCGCAGGTTGGTGGGAGCGGGCGGCGGCGTGTTCGTCCTCCCCGAACCGGGCAACGAGTAGGGGCCGTCGCCCTCGGCGTTTGTTGCCCGCACCCGCACCTGGTAGAGGGTCCCTGGCTGGAGGTTGGGTATAGCCATGCCGGCGCCGGCGACGTTCTGCGGGCCGTTTTGGAAGTCCCCGGTCGTTCCCTCCTGCCGGTACTGCAGGTCGTAGCTGGTAATCGGCGGCTTGCCGGCGTTGGCCGGGGTGGTCCAACTCACGTCCAGGCTTGTGGATGAGCCGGAGGTAGCTGTTACTGTAGGAGCGCCTGGGGCTGACGGCGGCTCATCGACATCACCGACGTTGATGGTCACGACGGTGATGGAGTTAGTGCACCTGCCGTCCGACGCGAACACGGTGACGGTGTAGCTGCTCTTTCTCTCGTAATCCAGGGCGGCCCTGGTGCGCAGTTGGCCGGTGGTGTCCACGATACTGAACGAACTCTCGTCCGCCCTATCGAGGCTGTAGGTCAGCGTGTCGCCGTCGTCGTCGGTAGCCGAGACGACCCTACCGAAATCGGTGCCTGCCCCAGTATTTTCATCTACGCTTCGCGTGGTGATTGGCTCATCGTAGTCGAACACCGGGCAACTGTTAGTCGGCGTGGGCGTGGGCACCGGCGTGGACGTGGGCGCTGGCGTGGGAGTGGGCGCCGGCGTGGGCGTGGGCGCTGGCGTGGACGTGGGCGCCGGCGTGGGCGTGGGCGTGGGCACCGGCGTGGGCGTGGGCGCCGGCGTGGACGTGGGCACCGGCGTGGACGTGGGCACCGGCGTGGGCGTGGGCACCGGCGTGGACGTGGGCGCCGGTGTGGACGTGGGAACCGGCGTGGGCGGCACCGGCGTGGGTGTGGGCGGTATGGGTGTGGGTGGGATACAGTTGGTGGACCTGTACACCTGGGACGAGGGATTGCCGGGCGAAGACGATGTGTTTATGCCGTCCCCGCGCGACCTCACCCGGAAAAAGTACCCGGTACAGGAGCCCAGGTTGCGCACCCTGCTGGTCACCGTGGGGGGCGAGCTGGGCCCCACGTGGCTGCCCACTCTCCAACCGGGTACTCCGGAAATCCGCTATTCCACCCGGTAGCTGGTTGCCGGAGGCAGCACGTTCCATCGCAGAGTGACGCTGCTACTGGTCCATCAGATTACTCTGAGCCCGCTGGGCGGGGGCACGTGGGGCAAGCCGTCATGGTCTGTGCCCTCCGCCTCCGGGACCACTGCGCCGATGGGCAGCCAGTCCTCCGGTATCTCCTCCGCCGGGATGTCGTCCGTCGGGATATCCTCCTGCTCCTCGGCGTCCTGGTCAGGGGGCGGCGTCTGTGCCAGAGCCTGGGGTAGGAATAGCACCATGAGCAGGGCGGACGCCACGACGCCCAGGAAGATTATCCTATGCCATTTACTGCTAAGCATCGCTGCGACCTTCTGCCCTATGTTGGGTAGGCCTTTTTTGTTCGTTAGGAGCTGCAAGTTTATCCGATCATGGTGTCGCCCTCAAACCCTCGGCTACGGCAGGGTGTACCCCAAGATTTTGCGCCCATATCGTAGGCCCGCCGCATCATCGACTCCACTGCCGGGTCTCCCCCTTTCGCAACCATTAGCTCAATGCCACCTCTTCCTTGACAAGCCCGAAGGCCAATACCCAAACTGAAACCATGTTGCTCATGTCCCAACCGCCAAAAGCCTCCCTCGATCTCCCTTCGTCCCCGGCGAAGCGCCGTGGAGTCGCAGGGCCTGGGTCCGCGACCGGCCACCGGCCGCTGCCGGGCCCCCTTTCGCGAAGGGGGATTTCAGCCCCGAGGCCGATTTGTTCCTTATTTGTTCCAACCAAAAACAAATCCGGCCCGAGTCCGGTCCCCGCAAAAATCTAAGGCGCACCCGCTACGGCAGACGGTGCCTACTGCGGCCAAGATGAACAGGGCCGGCTTTCCAAGGGACGGTGTTGGAGGCGGGAAGGTGAGGGGCGTGCTGAAGCCCATGATTCACGCAGGCCGATTGTCAACACCCGCGCGCCCATGGCAGCCGTGGCGCAGCGTCGGACCACCACCTGAATGGAAACTCTGCCGTTCCAGTCGGTACTGACTCAGTTTGACCTACTGCTTAAGGTAATTCTCAATTAAACTGAGTCAGTACCCAAAAGATTGCCGCCTTGACCCGTATTGGGGCGGCACCTATAATTTTGCCTGCCAGCCAAGGGCAACTGTAAGGCAGTTTTCCATCAACCTTTGGCGGTCCTTATTGTTGACAGCTTTATTCGAGTAACGGAGCCACACATGCCACAATCCGACAAGCCTCTCATGGCCCACTTGTTACGTCGAGCAGGATTTGGCGCAACTTTCCAGGAGCTTGAGCGATACTGCAACCAGGGTTATGAAGCCACCGTCGAGGAACTGCTTCATCCGGAGCTTCAGCCGAGTATCGAGGAAGACGTACTGGAGCGTTATTACACCGACTGGGAAGAGTGCCGCAATATCGAGGCAGCCCTGACCGAGTTCGTCTACAGGATGAACGCTTACGCCGGGGTCCGGCCCCTGCAGGAGAAATTAGCTCTTTTCTGGCACGGTCTCTTCGCCACCGGCTTGGCCAAGGTGCTCCACGAAAAGACCATGCTCAACCAAATCGACCTGTTCCGGACCTACGGCTTAGGCAGCTTTCGAGACCTTCTGGTGCAGTTGGCCAAAGACCCGGCCATGATCTTTTGGCTGGACAACAACTACAACCACAAAGACTCAGTCAATGAAAACTGGGGCCGGGAACTGTTGGAGTTGTTCTCCATGGGAGTGGGGAACTACACCGAAGACGACGTACAGGAAGCGGCCCGCGCCTTTACCGGCTGGACCATAGACGACGACAACACGGTCACCATCCCCTTTGGGAAAATCCCTTGGCGATTCCGCTACCTGCCGGAGGACCACGACGACGGTATTAAGCAGTTTTTGGGACACAGCGGGCGGTTCAATGGGGAAGACATCATAGATATTACAGTCCGGCATCCGGCCACAGCCCGGTTTATCGCCGCCAAGATGTATCACTTCTTTGTTTCCGATCAACCGGACGCGGCTGCCGAGGAAATCCTGGCCAACGCCTTCATGGAGCACGAGTATGATATCCGCTCGGTGTTGCGGGTGTTGTTCAATTCAGATTTCTTCAAATCTGAATCTACCAGATTCGCCAAAGTCAAGAGTCCTGCTGAGGTAGTGGTGGGGACTCTGCACCTATTGGGCGACTACAAATACCCCAAGTGGGGAATCATGGAAGTGGCGCTGGTCTCACGGTATATGGGCCAAGACCTGCTAAACCCGCCCACGGTGGAGGGTTGGCATACCGGCAGAGAATGGATCGATAGCGGCAGCTTGGTGGAACGGATAAACTTTGTGGCCGACCAAGTTTCCAATCCAGAGCAGCCAGGTATAGGCGCCATTGTGAATGAGTTGTTGGACCGCGATCCGTTGTTGGACCCGGAGGTCGCTGTTGACGGGTGTTTGGAACTCATGGGCCAGTTGCGGTTGCACGAAAAAACCCGGCAGCACCTGCTTGCTCAAGTGGGCCGCATCGGACAAACTCGTACCGATAACCCCAAAGACCGCCAAGCGGCTCGAGAGGTCATCCTCGGCACTATGCGGATAATCGGCTCTACCCGGGAGTACCAGTTTGCATGAGCACTAAAGTAGAACAACCTCTATCGACAGCCGGCCATTTTAGTTACCACAATGTAGTGGGCATGCTTTCGGCGGGCCAGGCCGGATTCAGCAACCCGGCAGCCATCGCACTGGGCCCGGACGACCTGCTGTATGTGGCCAACCGGGCCAACGCCAAGCAACGAGAAGCCCTCAGAATTACCATCTGCACCAAAGATGGGGAGTACATCGATGAATTTAGCGGGTGGGGCGAGGAAGAGGGACACTTTATCTGGGTGACCGACATCGAGTTCAACCAGCAGGGCGAGCTGTTCCTGGCCGACGAACATACCCACCGGATCAGTGTATTCAACCGTCAAGGCCAGTTTCAGCGCTGCTTTGGGCAGCAAGGCCAAGATGACGGGTCCTTCGACCGTCCCTCGGGAATCGCTTTCGCTGGCAACGGCGATCTTTACGTGGTCGACACTTTGAACCACCGTGTTCAACGGCTGACTCAACAAGGCCGGTTCGTGTCGGCATGGGGGAGTTTCGGGGCCGGCGAGGGGCAATTCAATATGCCCTGGGGAATTGCCGTCGACAGTGACGGTAATGTCTTGGTCACGGATTGGCGCAACGACCGCGTACAAAAATTCGACGCCGACGGCCGGTTCCTGATGAGTTTTGGAAACTCCGGTTCCGGGGAAGGGGAGTTTAACCGCCCCACCGGAATCACGGCGGACGGAGATGGCGACATCTACGTTTGTGACTGGCTGAACGACCGGGTCCAAGTCTTCGACCCTCAAGGCGAGTACAAGGACACTCTCTTGGGCCATTGCGGAATGTCCAAGTGGGCCCGAGCCTACTTGAACGCCAATCCGGAAGTGGAAGAAAAGCTGAAACTGGCAACTCAAAACATCGAGGTAAAGCAAAGATTTTACCGGCCCGTATCCGTTAAGGTGGACCGGAATGCCAAGGTGTTTGTCGCCGACTGCTACCGGCACCGCGTCCAAATCTACCAGAAATTCCTCCCCTGAGCATCAGAACGAGGAGTACAACGATGACCTCAACCAATAAAGAGCCCATCCTGGTGGTGGTGCAACTTACCGGCGGCAACGATTACATGAATACCCTTGTGCCCTACAACGACCCGCTCTACTACGATTACCGGCCCACCTTGAGCATTCCCCAGGAAGATTTAATCGCCATAGATGACGGGCTGGGATTGAACCCGGCCTTGAAGCCGGTCCAAGACCTGTACGATCAAGGAAAAATCGCCTTGATCAACGGTATAGGTTATCCGAACCCCAACCGGTCCCACTTTCGCTCGATGGACATCTGGCACACCTGTGAGCCCGACAAGATGGGCAACGAAGGTTGGCTGGGCCGGGTAATCCGTGACCTGGACCCCAACGGGGAAAACGTGCTCACCGGGGTGAACTTCGGGCGAGGTTTGCCGCGGGCATTGGCCCTAAATGGAGTGCCCGTGGCTTCGGTGGCCGAGTTGGAGTCCTACGGTGTGCTGACCGGCATCACCGATCCCGAAGAGCGTCTGGATGCCCTGGGCCTTTTTTCCAGGATGTACTCGCCTATCCTGGGAACGGGTCCGGTGATGGATTATCTAGGCCAAACCGGCCTGGATGCGCTGCAGGGCGCCGATATATTGAAGACGGCGCCAGGCATGTATCAGTCCAACGTGGAATACGCCAACACGCCTATCGGCCAGAATTTGCTAGGGATCGCCAAGGTGCTTTGCGCCGGTCTAGGGACCAGAATTTTCTACACCCAACATATCGGTTACGACACTCATGCTAATCAAGGACCCATCCAGCCCGCATTGCTGGGAGACCTAGCACAAGCTTTATCGGATTTTCACCTCGATTTGCAGGAGCACGACCTATCCGATAACGTGCTCATGTTCGTTTTCACCGAGTTCGGCCGGCGGGCCAAGGACAACGGCTCGGGCACTGACCATGGTGCGGGCGGATTGGCTTTCGCCATTGGCGATGGGGTAAAGGGCGGTATTTACGGTGAATATCCTTCGTTGAAGGAAGGTGACCTAGTGGAAGGGGACCTTTGCTTCAATACCGACTTCAGGGGTGTTTACGCTACTCTGGCGGAACGATGGCTGGGACTGGATGCAGCACCGATCGTCGGCGGCCATTTCGAGCAACTCGATTTTGCATAAGACTGTCCGGCATAACCAATAACCCGGTCCAACATACAGACTCCGGGCAATGAACTGGTCCTTTATATTTATGAAATAAAGGTGCCCCTACGCCATCGCCCGTAACACCGCTTGACGCCTACCCGATTATTTGGTCAACACCCAACGGCCTTTACTTCCAGCCCCCTTCTATAATCGACACAGTTGGTGTCTCGGGGTATGATAGCTGATGCACGATTTGGCCTTCAGGCCAATCGACAACTGTCCGGGAGTAAGAGGAGATACCGATGCGAGAAGTGGCGATAGTCTCACCAGTACGCACGGCCGTGGGTAACTTCGGAGGCGTCCTAAGGGGAGTTCAGGCGGCGGACCTGGGAAGCCTGGTTATTAAAGAGACCCTGGACCGCAGTGGCTTAGACCCCGCCAGAGTGGACGACGTGATTCTGGGCCACGGTTACCCCAGCGGTGAAAACCCGGCTATGGGCCGGCTTGCTTCCTTGAAAGCCGGGCTGCCGATCGAAGTTCCCGGCTATCAGTTGGACCGCCGGTGTTCCTCGGGTCTACAGGCCATCCTCAACGCGGCAATGCTGGTGCAAACGGAAAACGCCGATGTGGTGATCGCCGGGGGGGTGGAGAGTATGAGCAATGCCGAATTTTATGTAAATGAGTCCCGCTGGGGTGCGCGGTTCGGTTCAGTTACACTTCACGACCGCTTGGCCCGCGCCAGGGAAACCATCTCGCCGGAGGAACGGTTTGGCTACATTTCCGGCATGATCGAAACTGCTGAGAACTTGGCCAAACAGTACGAGATCTCCCGGGAAGAGCAGGACGACTACGCCGTAAGAAGCCATCAAAGGGCTGTTGCCGCTTTGGAGAGCGGCAAGTTTGAACAGGAGATCGTTGCTGTACCGGTGCCGCAACGCCGGGGAGACCCTGTCCCCTTCGACAAAGACGAAGGCCCGCGGGCCGACACTTCGGTGGATGCCTTGGCCCGACTGCGCCCCATTATGAAAGACGGCACTGTAACAGCAGGGAACGCCAGCAGCCAGAACGATGCCGCCTCGGTCTGCCTTGTAGTGGCGGGTGACAAGCTTGAAGAGTTGGGTTTGAAGCCCAAAGGATTTCTGAGAGGTTGGGCGGTCACCGGTTGCCATCCGGCGTATATGGGCATCGGCCCCGTGTCCGCCGCGGCCAAGGTGATAGGGAAAATCGGTATGTCGCTGGAGGATATGGACCTCATCGAACTGAACGAAGCCTTCGCGGCTCAAGTCCTGGCGGTGCTGCGGGAGTGGAAGCTCTCCAACCAAGACAAGCTGAACGTCAACGGGTCCGGCATTTCCTTGGGCCACCCCATAGCCGCTACCGGGGCCCGCATTCTCACCACGTTGCTGCACGAAATGGAGCGGCGGGACGTCCAGTTTGGGCTGGAAACGATGTGCGTCGGAGGAGGGCAGGGCGTGGCTGCGGTGTTCGAACGCCGTTAATACGACTGGTTTTGCATGGGGCGCTGGGGTCGCCAAGAAAATTGGTCTGTTCCAAGATGACCCTTGGACCAGTTAAAGGCAAGACTAAAATCCAATAGCCGCTAATTGGGAGAGAAAATGACTGATACATTTGGAGCCGGCGCGTTTCAGTACAAGTACGTAGACGGATGGGGTAAATTGCCCCAGGGAATGACCTTCCATGAATGCCCCGGCGTGGCGGTCGACTCCAGGGACAACGTCTACTTCCTTACCCGAGGCGAACATCCTATCATCGTTCTGGACCGGGAGGGCAATTTCATCCGCACCTTCGGGGAGGGTCAGTTCAGCGACCGCACTCATGGCTTGTATATCGCTCACGACGACTCGGTGCTGGCGGCGGACGACGGCATACACACCATCCAGAAGTTCAACTCCGAGGGCGACAAGCTAATGGAGATCGGGGAACGGAATCATCCATCTCCAAAGTGGAGCGGCCAGCCCTTTAACCGGCCGACATCGGCGGCGATCATGCCCAGCAACGGCGACGTCTACGTCTCCGACGGATACGGCAACTCCCGAATTCACGTTTATTCGGGATCGGGCGACTACAAATTTTCCTGGGGCAGCCCCGGCATCGATGCGGGACAGTTCATACGCCCTCATAACATAGCCGTAGATAGCAATGATCGGGTGTACGTAGTGGACCGGGAGGCCCACCGGATTCAGGTTTTCGACCCCAAGGGAAACTTTATCACTATGTGGAACAACATCCACCGGCCCGATGCCATGGTCCTGTGGCAGGACCACATATACGTAGGCGAGCTGAATGGCATGACCGGGGTTGATGACGCTCCCGGCTTGGGCCACCGGGTTTCGGTGTACGACCTGGAGGGCAATCGCGTGTGTATTTTCGGCGCCCCGGAAGAAGGGGAGGGTCCGGGCCAGTTCATCGCGCCCCACGGCATCGCAGTGGACTCCCACGGCGACATTTACGTCGCCGAGGTGTCCTACACCATCCGCGGCCGCCACATGGACCCGCCCAAGGAGTTGCAAAGCATTTCCAAATACCAGCGACAGCATTAGCATTGCATCGCTAAGTTAGCCTTCATATTCGCACCCGCTGCTGATTGCTGACAGGTGACGGACTATCCACACCGGAGGTAGTGTTCATTGACAAACCTGGGCGAAACCACCACCGTCCAGTGGGACAACGCCTTGGAGGCCATCGAGCGTTGCTACGAGTTGGGCTGGACCGACGGTCTCCCCGTAGTGCCGCCCACCGCCGACCGGGTGGGCCAGTTCCTGGATTTCGTGGGCCGTCCGGCTTCCGACATAGTGGGCGAAATACCGGAGCGGCGGCGGGAGATAACAGTGGGGAAAGTAGCCGCCAACGCTGTAATGGCCGGGTGTCTGCCGGAGTACTTGCCGGTGGTCCTAGCCGCCGCCGAGGCCATGCTGGACCCTGAGTTCAATCTGGTTGGGCCTTCCTCCAGCTTGGGCGGCGCCGCAATCCTGGTCATCGTCAACGGTCCGGTGACGCGGCGGCTTAACATCAACTCCCGGAACAATCTGTTCGGGCCGGGCAACCGGGCCAACGCCACCATCGGGCGGACTATTCGCTTGGTCCTGATGAATGCTTGCGCTGCTGTGCCGGGGTTGTTCGACCGCAGCGTAATCGGACATCCCGGAAAGTACACCTACTGCATCGCCGAGGCGGAAACCGATACTCACTGGACGCCTCTGCACGTGGAGCAGGGGTTTGGCCCTGAGCAAAGCGTCGTGACAGTGTTCGCTTCCGAAGGCCCCCGCCAGGTGCGAGCCACTGGCAACCCTGAGGCTATCCTGCACTCCATTGCCAGCGTGGCCTCTTCCCTGGGCACCAGTATGTCTACCGCAGGCTCCGTGGGCGACCAAGCCGCCGGCGTCCGCCAAGGGGAGATCGCCATAACCATTGCCGGCAATGCGCGTCTTTGGCGGGACTGGTCCAAGGACCAAGTCCGGGGCCACCTGTATCCTAGAATCCGGCGTTCGGTGGCGGACTTGAAACGGGCCCAAGTGTTCACCGGCTTGGTAGAACCGGAAGACGAAGACCGCTTTATTCCTCTACTGCCTGAACCCAAAGACATCCTTCTGCTCTTCGCCGGTGGTGAAGAATCCAACGCTTCGTCGGTGATACCCAGTTGGGGCCCCAAGGTATCGAGCACGTCGGTTTCAAGGGAGGTTAGATTATCGTGAAGTTAGCCCCGTCTAGGAGGAATTGACTATGGCTGGACAAAAGGTGTACTCCTTGAAAGGGACCCTTCTGTCGGGTTGTAACTGCGACTGGGGCTGCCCTTGCAACTTTGAAGCACCGCCAACCTATGGGTTCTGCGAGGGCATATATGTGTGGCAGGTGGAAAAGGGCCACTACGGAGGCGTCACGCTGGATGGCAGCATCATGGCGATGTACGGCAGGTTCCCAGGCGCGGTCCACGAAGGCAACGGAACAAGCATGGTTTTAGTCGATGAGCGGGTGCCTCAAGAGCGGAGGCCAGTCATCGAATCCATGCTCCAAGACACTGCGCCCTTCAGTATCTTCTTGGACCTGACCTCGAATATGTTGGGATTCCGCTACCTTCCCTTCCACCTCCGTCTGGACGGTGTCCATAGCCGCTTTACCATTCCCGGTATATTCGAGCTCCAGTTGGGACCCATGAAGAATCCGGTCACTGGAGAGGACGAACCGGCCACCCTCAATAAACCGGCCGGATTCACCTCCAAAGTTACTGAGCTTTGCTCTGCCGAAAGCTATCGGTTTAATACCGAGGGAATCTCCTTCGACTATAGTGGGAAGTATGGGGAGTTTGCCCCCTTTGAGTATTCTTCTTGATATTCTAAGCTGGTGAAGCATTTTTATCGCATTAACGTCTAACGTCCCAAGGAGGCATTAAATGGCTCAGGGAAAGGACCACGTGCTGGTGAACCCTACCACTCAAGCAGTAATCGCGCCCTTCGACGGCGCTCCCCGGTTGCCCAGCCTGGCGGGGACCAAGCTGGGGATCATAGACGACAGCAAGAAGAACGCCGACGTGCTGCTAGAGGAACTGGTGGAGCTACTGCGGACCCGTTATGAAATTTCCGACGTCAAGTGGCACCGCAAGCCCAGCGCCTCTAGGCCGGCGGACCCGGCGGCCATTCGAGAGTTAGCGGAGAGTTGCGACTCGGTAATAGTCGCCGTGGGGGATTGAGGCTCCTGCAGTGCGTGCAGTGTGCACGACGGAATCCACGTCGAGAACGCCGGAATACCCTCAGCAACCATCTGCACCGACCGGTTCATTCCCACTGCGGAAGGAATGGCAAAGATGTGGGGAGCGCCCGCTTACCCCACGATTTATACCGAGCACCCCATTGAAAACCTGACCAGGGAGCAACTGCGTCAACGGGCCGAGGAGTTGGCCCCTCAGGTGGTGCAGGTCCTAGTGGACGGCGGCAGTAAGCATACCTAATTCAGGACTTAGCTGGGCGCCCGGCCGGGACGCCCGGAACTGCGCTGCGTGGACCGCGGCATTGCAAACCGGCGTCAGAGCTAGGCGCGCATTTCGGGCGGGAGCAGGTTGGGAATGGCGTCTTCAATTGGGTAGGTTTCGTCGCACTTGTGGCATGCCAAGGACCCGGTTATTATATCGTCCCCTTCTTCGGCTGCCACTTTTAGCTCCAACTCCCCCTTGCACACCGGGCAGGCCAAGATTTCCATAAGGTCCTTTTTCAAGCTCCCCCCGTTACTTGTTGCCAATCAGTTATCGCCGGTCAAGCGAACACTACGGCTTTAGCCTCGGAGGCCGTCCTCGAACAAGGCGCTTAGCACATCGGCCAAACCAACGACTATCAGGCCGATTATCAGCACCGCAGTGGTGCCCGTCAAGCTGCGCCGCGCCTTTCCCCGCCATCCGGTTTCAGTGGCGGGCTCCTCAGGATAGGTACTCTGACGTAAGAATCGCACAATGTAGAACATGTACAGTGCCAGGACTATCTTCACCGCCAGCACCGCCACATAAATGATGGTTATTGTGTCCTCGGTCAGCCTGGCAACCGATATGATGACGCCGGTCAGCAGGAGCGTCGCTATGGCCGTGTTGACCAGCCCTCGAAACTCTGCGCCTATAATCCGGTTGGTTTCAGAGGCCGCAGACGTCCGCCGCATAGCGGGCCGCAGGACCAAAAGATAGAAAATCCCGCCGCCTACCCAGGCTATGGCGGCCACCGCATGGCCCCAGCGAATGACTACCAGAATCCAGTCCAAGACGCTCATGTTTTAGGACCGGCGAATGAGATAGGCCGCGTTTGCCTGGGCGGATTCGGGCTAATCCTGGTCCATTTCACGAACAATGCGGACAATCTTGTCCTCATCAAGAATACTGAGTTCTTCCTCGAAAACTCTCCCGGACTTATCGATGAAGAAAGTGACGGGAAAATACTGCACCTGGTAGGCTTGGGCCACCCGCGCCCCTTTGTCGGTGGCGAACGCGTAGGTCAGTCCCAGACTGTTCACGAAGTCTCTGGCGTCCTGCTCGGTGTCAAAGCCTTGGGGAACAAAAATCCCCAGAAACCGGGTTCCCTCACCCCGGAGCTGCTCCCAGGCCCGTTGAAAGCCAGGCATCTCCGCCCGGCACGGAGGACAGGTGGGATACCAGAAGTTGATCACCACATTCCGGCCTACTTGCTCCGAGAGGGTGAAGCCGGCACCGTCGAACCGGGTAAGTTTGAAGTCGGGCGCCGGTCCGTCCCCTGAATCTCCGCACGCAACCAGAAAGACCAGGGTTAATAGAGCCAGTACGGCCACGGCAACGCCGCAACTCATCTTGAGCGGACAGGGGAGGCGGAACTGGGGACTTGCCGAGGGACGTATCATCAAACCCCACGGGGAAATGTCTCCCTGAAGATCTCTAGCCGACATTCTATAGTCGACATTTGGCATGGTCAATTGAAGGCCGCATTGTGCTAGACTTCCCTAAAGCAGGTAGCAGAATCGAAGGTAGAATTGGTGGTTTTTATCTTAGTATGGAGGGGCAGCGATGCGTTTGCAGAGCAAGGTTGCGTTTATCAGCGGGGGAGCCTTGGGCATGGGAGCAGCCGAGGCCAAGCTATTTGCTGGTGGAGGGGCCAGGGTGGTGATCGGCGATGTGCTGGAGGAGGAGGGGCGCAAGGTTGAAGCAGAGATCAATGAAACGGGCGGCGAGTGCCTCTTTGTGCGGTTGGACGTGACTAGCGCTGAAGACTGGCAGAGGGTCGTAGCAGCAACGGCGGCCCGCTTCGGCAAGCTGGACATTCTGGTCAACAACGCCGGGATTTACCCGGCGGAACCGAGGTTGGAGGATACCGGCGAAGAGCTATGGGACCGGATAATGGCGATCAACGGAAAGGGTGTTTTCCTCGGGACCAAGCATGTCATTCCGGAGATGCGGAAAGCCGGGGGCGGCTCCATTATCAACATATCCTCCACGGCGGGACTGGTCGGTTTCTCCTGGGAAGCAGCTTACACTGCCTCTAAAGGGGCGGTGCGGCTGTTCACCAAAGCCACTGCTATTCAATACTCCAAAGAAGGAATTCGGGCCAATTCAATACACCCGGGGACTATCGAAACGCACGGGACAGCGACTGCGCTGGCCGACGAAGCCTATCGCCAAAGCCGAATGGAAACCATTCCACTGGGCCGAGTGGGGCGGCCGGAAGATGTGGCCTACTGCGCCCTCTACCTGGCATCGGATGAGTCGTCCTTCGTTACCGGCAGCGAGTTGGTTGTCGACGGCGGTTACACTGCCAAGTAGAGCCGTGAAGTACCGCGCCTGTATTCTATAGTAGTATTTCCTTACGATGTTACCCTAGCTAGGAGGGGCAGCAATGCGTTTGCAGAACAAGGTTGCGTTTATCAGTGGGGGAGCCAGGGGCATGGGAGCGGCGGAGGCCAAGCTGTTTGCCGGTGAAGGGGCCAGGGTGGTAATCGGCGATGTGCTGGAAGAAGAGGGACGCAAGACCGAGGCAGAGATCAATGAAACAGGAGGCGAGTGTCTCTTCGTGCGGTTGGACGTGACCAGCGAGGAAGACTGGCAGCAGGCCATAGCGGCAACAGTGGTCCGCTTCGGCAAGCTGGACGTTCTGGTCAACAATGCCGGCATTTTCCGAACGGAGGGGATAGAGGCTACCAGCGAAGAGCTGTGGGACCGGATAATGGCGATCAACGGAAAGGGTGTTTTCTTGGGGACCAAACACGCTATTCCGGAGATGCGGAAAGCCGGGGGCGGCTCCATAGTCAATATATCCTCGGTGGCGGGACTGGTCGGCAACTCTTTCGCCGCAGCCTACGCTGCTTCTAAAGGGGCGGTGCGGATATTCACCAAATCAACCGCTATTCAGCATGCCAAAGAAGGAATCCGGGCCAATTCCATACACCCGGGCACTATCGAAACGCCGATGACAGCGGAGATGCTGGCCGACGAAGCCTATCGGCAAGAGCGCATGGAAAATACTCCCCTGGGCCGGTTGGGACAGCCGGAAGACGTGGCCTACGGCGTCCTCTACCTGGCATCGGACGAGTCGTCCTTTGTTACCGGCAGCGAATTGGTTGTCGACGGCGGCCGTACCGCAGAGTAGCTGTCAGCCGCCGGCGTTCAGTGGAAATAGTGGATTTGCTGACGGCAGAGTGTCGAAGGCTAACGTCCCATGGCGTATCCGTCACGCCGGGGGTCTGCGCCGCTGCTCAACCCACCCCGTTGATGATCCACTTCGACTGCGCACAAACAGCCCATTCTTACCGCCCAATCTTCCCACAGGTCGACCTTGTGGCCTTTGCGTTGAAGCTCAGCCAACGTGTGGGCCGGAATTCGCCCCTCGATCCCCACCATCCCAGGATGATAGGCGTGGGGCCAAAAGGAATTGGGGAAGCTCCAAGTAGAAACCCGGGGCGCCTCGATGGCCTGTTGCACATCCATTCCGAATTCCGCTACATTCAGGAACAGTTGGACCATGGACTGGCATTGCACGTCGCCGCCGGGCGTTCCGAAGGGCATCCACACCTTGCCGTCCTTGAAAGCCATGGCTGGATTCGGAGTGAGCCGGGGGCGTTTGCCGGGAGCTAGGGCGCACGGGTGTTCCGGGTCAAGCCAGCTCTGTGACCCCCGAGGTGAGATAACGAAGCCCAAGCCGGCGGCCAGGGGTGTTTTGCCTATGGAGTCGCTGGGTGTAGCGGAGAAAGCGTTGCCCCAACGGTCCACAACACATACGTAGCTTGTATCCGCCTCCGGTCCACCGGCCATTGCGGTGGGAGACGCTGCTTTCATGGTCCGACCTTCCGCGTCTTGATAACTCCAAGGGTCTCCGGCATCCGGCATCTCTGGGTAAGCCCGGTCCGGATCAATGACATGGCGCCGCTCGGCAGCGTATTCCTTGGACAGAAGCCCCTCCAAAGGCACCTTTACGAAGTCTGGATCCCCGTAATAGCCGTGCCGGTCGGCAAAGGCCAGCTTGAGCGCCTCCAGCAACGTGTGGAGATACTCCGGGCTATTGTGGCCCATTCCCTTTAGGTCATATCCCTCCAAGATGTGGAGGGTTTCTATGCTAACCGGGCCCTGGCACCAAGGACCACAGGTGTAGACTTCAATGTCTTTGTAGCTGCCTTGGGCCGGAGGTTCCAACTTGGCCTCGAACTCGTCCAGGTCCTGCATGGTAAGCAGGCCACCTTGCTCCTGGCAGAACCTCACCATCTCCTCGGCTATTTCACCCCTATAGAAGAAATCTCGGGCCGCCTGAAGGGCTTCCTCCCGTCCTCGCGAAATGTTGTCTCGCTCTACCTGAATGAGGCGATGGAAGGTACGGGCCAAGTCTCGTTGCACCAGAATGTCACCGGTAGCCGGGGCTTTCCCTTGGGGGAAGAAAACCTCAAGAGTGCTGGGGCACCGGGCCACTTGCCCTTGGTCCAAGAGCCCAGCCAAGGCTCGATGAAGGGTGGCGGGAATAGGAAACCCTTGCTCGGACAGCTCCAGCGCGGGGGTCACCACTTGCTCGAAAGTCATGCTGCCGTAGAGTTTCAGTGCCGTGAGCCAAGCGTCCGGCGCAGCGGGAGTAACTGTACGAAGCACCCCGGCCGGCAGGTCGCCATTGGCTTTCTCCCGGAAGTAGTCAATGCTGGCGGCTTTAGGCCAGCGGCCCAATCCGCTAATGGTTACCGTCTCATTTCGCCCTGCGTCGTGAAGAATTATTGGCGCGACTCCGCCAAAACTGGTGTAGTGTGGAAGGGTTACGTTAAGGGCGATTCCCGCAGCGACTCCGGCATCGGTGGCGTTCCCCCCCTGTTCCAGGATGCGGTACCCTGCCGCCGTAGCCAGGTAGTGGCCTGATGACACCATATGTGTAGTACCGGTTATAAGCGGCCGGTAGCTTCCGATCCCTTTAGCCACGTTACACCTCTCCTAGTACTCTCCCTCTCAAGTTCCCCTCAATTCCCGCTTATTTTCGCATACAACCCTCGGACACACCATATCTCATCCCGGATTCTCAATCGCATATTCAGAGATACCGTACTTAGAAAGACGGAGACGAACCCGAGCACGACCGAAGGACCCGGAAAAATGCTTTTCCTCTTCCTATGGACGTATTACTACTGCACCACCGCTCGTGCTTTTAGATCGCCGATCTGTTGCTCGGAATAACCCAGGCCGCGCAGCACGCTTTCGGTGTGCTGTCCGGTAACCGAGCCGACGTGCCGGACACGCCCAGGCGTCTCCGACAACCGAATGGGGATACCCACTTGGGATACCCTGCCTTCGGGTAGGTCGGGAGCCTCCACTTCCACCACCATTCCTCGGTGAGCCACATGAGGGTCGGACAAGGCTTCCTCCAAGCTATACACTTTGCCCACCGAGATGTTCTGGTCCTTCAAAAGCTCAAACCATTCGTCCCGGGTGCGGGTCTTAAAGGTGTTCTCCAGAAACTCGAAAATCTCCCGGCGCTGTTGCCCCTGGGCGCCTTGATAAGGGACCAGATCCTCCCTTCCCAGGACCCGGCAAAGGTTCACCCAGAACCAGGGTTCCATGGCGGCAATGGTTAAGAATTTGCCGTCTTGGGTCCGGTAGACGTTATAGTAGGGAACTCCGCCATTGAGCCAGCCGGCCCCCCGCTTTGGACCATGTCCCTCGCCGAAGAACCCGGACACGACAGCGGCCATCATATACATCACACCTTCGGTCATAGCGATGTCCAGGTACTGACCCCGGCTAGTGGTGTTCCGGGCCATAAGCGCAGCCAGAATCGCCACCGCTCCACAGAGCCCGCCTCCGGCGTAGTCCGCCAGCAGGTTCAAGGGAATAGCCGGCTTTTCCTCTTCAGAAGCGCCGATCAAACCCAGCGCGCCGGCAAACGAAATGTAGTTGATATCGTGACCCGCCAAAGCGGCGTACGGTCCGTCCTGCCCGTAGCCGGAAACTGAGCAATAAACGATCTTTGGGTTGATCTCATTGACCTTCTGATAGCCGGCTCCCAGCCGTTCCATGACTCCAGGGCGGAATCCTTCCACCACTACGTCGGCATCCTGCGCCAAGGCGTAGAGTACTTCCCGCGCCTCAGGTTCCTTTAGGTTTAGGGCCAGGCTGCGTTTGTTCCTCTGCAGGGCATTGTAGGAAGCGTGTCTGCGTTCTTCTTCGGAGTCGGTGATGCCGCTCACCACACGCTCGTATTCAGCACGGGCTCCGGTCATGGGACGCTCTACCATGAGAACGTCGGCGCCCAGGTCCCCCAGGATCATGGTGCAAAACATTCCAGGCGAGTTGCGGCAAAAGTCCAGGACCTTGATACCTTCCAGAGCTTGCATCGTTAGGCTCCCACTGTTGGCTAATGGGCCGGAGTCAATTATAGCGGAGTCGGGGCCTCCTAAAAGACTGCTCAAGACTGCTCACGGCGGGCCATGGGTGCAAGCTCCTTGAGGAGAAGCTATAATCTCACTGCCTTCAATGATTCTGCCCTACTGCCGGTGATTCCGGCGCAATTGCTTATTATAAGAGTTTCATGGGCGGTCCATGAGACCAAAGGTCTCGTAAGTTGCTGGCGACGGCCGGTTATCGTCCCAAAGGAATTTTCGAGAATTCGTCCCCCTTTCCGCCCAACTTTCCGATGGCTGGGCGGGATTCTGAGGGTTAGCTAACCGGCGAGTCACTTGGCGTTACTAGGAAAGCAACAAAGAAAGGAGAGAAGTATGGACCTGGGACTAACCGGTAAAGTAGCCATGATAACGGGTGGAAGCCACGGCTTAGGGAAACAGGCGGCTGAGTGCCTGGCCCGGGAGGGTTGTAAAATATCGGTCTGTGCCCGGGGCCAAGAGCAACTGGAGGCCACCGTGGGCGAATTCCGCGCCAGTGGCTACCAGGCCCACGGAACTCAAGCCGACGTGACCATCGAGAGTGACGTAGTACGTTTTCACAACGACACCATATCCAAGTTTGGACCGCCGGACATACTGGTGAATAATGTGGGGGGCCGCCGCGGCTCTGTTCTGTTGGAAGAGACCACCATGGAACAGTTTCGGGAAGGGTTGGAGGTCAACCTCATAAGCGCGGTCCGTCTGATGGCTATGACGCTTCCTCACATGAAAGAACAAGGATGGGGCCGGATCATCAATATCTCGTCCATCTACGGCCGCGAGCACGGCGGCTCCATTGATTATATGACCGCCAAGGCGGGGCTGATCGCTTTTTCCAAGCACTTGGCGCTGCAACTGGCGCCTACCAACATACGAGTTAACTGCATTGCCCCCGGCTCCATTGACTTTCCGGGCAGCACCTGGGACCGGTTTCAAAAAACCAATACCCCGGAGGTGGTGGCCGAGTTCATCGCCCGGAACTTGCCAGCCGGTAAGTTCGGCTGGCCCGAGCCGATTGGGGAGACGGTGGCCTTCCTGGCCTCAGACCGGGCCGATCTGATTACAGGCACTTGCATCAACGTGGACGGCGGCCAGTCCAAGTCGCTGTTTTAAGTGCTCAATCCAGTGGCGCAGATGTCTTTTAGACAACAGCCGGAGCAAAGAGGGACCTTGGCGCAAGTCACTTTGCCGTGGCGGTCCAGTAGCGCATGGTATTCGTTGAACAAAGAGACATCCCTGTTCAGGTTTTCATGGAACATTTCCTGATAAGCCTGGTAACCGGCTTTTGAGTTCTGCGGGAATAGCCCTACCCGCTGCACGATCCTCCGGGTGTAGGAGTCGATGACGAAAGAGGGTTTCCCTGCGGCGTAAACCAGTATGTCATCGGCGGTCTCCTGACCGATTCCGTGAATAGACAGCAACTCCTGCCGCAACGGTCCCAGCTCTTGGCTGAGGAAAGCCAGCAGATCGCCATCGTAGCCCTCAACCAGGTATTTGGCGAATGCTTTTAGCTTGCGGGCTTTGGCGTTGAAATACCCGCTGGGGCGAATTATGGAGGCTAGTTCCTCTGCCGGCGCCTCATGTATTGCCCGCAGAGACCAGCAGCCCGCCTCTTTCATGTTATTTATGGCCCGCTCCACGTTAATCCATGCCGTCGCTTGGGTTAGGATCGCTCCAACTGCCACGTCAAAAGCACCATCGCCGGGCCACCAGCCTTGGGGACCGTAAGCCCGGTAGAGGCGTTGATAGATTTCCCATAACATAGATTCCTTGCCGGAGGCGTCTGCCGGCCGAGGGGCTCTGACATGGCCGGGGCTGTTTTTCCGCCGCATATACGATGTCAAATTGATCAAAGATGAATTGGAAGCCGGCGGCCAAGGGTCACCCTAGTCTCGGTGACCCGGCAGCCATAAGCGAAGGCTTCCACGCCGGCTGCCATGCTTTCCCTGAGGGCTATGCCGAAATCCGGGTCGGCGCTGTCATGGGGCTCGAAGGCCAGGGAGTCATCCCGTTGTACGACGAACACCACGGCGGCGCGGTGCCCAGTCTCTACCGCTTGGGCCAGGCTGTGTAGGTGCTTTGCTCCCCTCGCCGTGGGAGCGTCTGGAAACAGGCCGACCCCGTTCACCACCAGAGTAACCGACTTGGTTTCCACGTAACAAAGGCCCGGCGGCCCCTTCAACAGAAGGTCCAGCCGGCTTTCACCGAAAGCGACCTCCCTGAAAATACTGGAGTAGTCCCGGAACTGGGACAGGCGCCCTTGGCTGAACGCCTCGGCAACCAAGCCATTGGGCAGCCTGGCGTCCGCCGAAACCAGAGTGGCCCCCAACTCGACCAAGGCCAGATCGTATGCAGTCTTTCGGTGGGCCCCAGACTTGGGCGAGATGAGCACGCGGTTTCCCGGGACCAGCATCTCATGCATCCGGCCGGAGTTGGCCACATGGACGCCAACCTCCCGGCCTTGTACTTCGACCAGGGCAAGAAACCGGTTGAGCCTTGCCTTGAACCTGCCCTCTACCAAGTTCCCGGGAAGGTCCACGAACATCTCCTAATGGATATTTTCGGCCAATGGTACCAACCCATAACAACCGGCGGCAACCGGAGTTTACCTCAATGGCCGACGGCCGGACCTGAAGGATATAATAATTCTATGCCAACTCCCTTCTTACAACGCTTGGAGCAGGCCTGCGAAGCCAGCCAGAGTTTAGTCTGCGTGGGCTTGGACCCCGACCCCCGACTAATGGCGGCGGCCGATCCCTTCCAGTTCAACAAGTCCATTATCGACGCAACCTCCGATCTGGTCTGTGCTTACAAACCAAACATAGCCTTCTATGAGGCACTGGGTATGCCGGGATTGGAGGCCCTGGCGCGAACCGTGGAATACATCCACGAGACTCGACCGCAAGTGTTGGTCATCGGCGACACCAAGCGGGGCGACATAGGTCCCTCTGGTGAGGCATACGCTCGGGCTATGTTCGATGTGTGGCAGTTTGACGCCGTCACCGTAAACGCTTGGGGCGGACATGACTCGGTGGCGCCCTTCCTGGAAGACTCGGATCGCGGCGTGTTCGTGTGGTGCCGGGGCTCCAACGCTGGCTCAGCGGAGTTCCAGGACTTGACCGTGGATACCCATCTAGGACGGCTGCCCCTGTATCAGTACCTGGCGCGCTCCTCCCTTACCTGGAATCTGAAGGGCAATGTAGGCTTGGTGGTAGGGGCGACCCAGCCGGACCAGTTGGAAAGTGTGCGAGGTATATGCCCTGGGATGCCCATACTGATACCGGGCGTCGGTGCCCAAGGTGGAGACCTGGAGGCGGCAGTGCGGGCGGGAACCGATCACCGAGGAAGGTTGGCCATCGTCAACTCCTCGCGGGGCATCATCTATGCTTCCGGCGGCCCGGACTTTGCTGATGCGGCGCGCCGGGAGACGGGCCTGCTGCGCCAACGGATTAACCAAGTCCTGACCGATGGGGGCAAAGGATGGCTCTCCAACTGAGGATCGGCGACGTGGTGCGGATGAAGAAACCTCATCCGTGCGGCGGACACCTTTGGGACGTCAGGCGCTTGGGAGCGGATATTGGCATTGCCTGCCAGAAGTGCGGCCGCTACGTTCTATTGCCCAGGTCTTACTTGGAGCGAAGGGTGAGGGATATAATTCCTCGACAAGTTCTTAGCCAGGACAACGGCGCGGACCCAGGTCCATCGGGAGCAGCGGCTTAGGAGTAAGCCGCTTCTTTAGTGCTTCTATGAATCGTTTGAAGCTGCAGCGGCCACCGGCACGGATGGGGAATCGTCACCCTGCCAAACCCAAGGCTCTGGGCGGAACCCCTGCAAGTCTTCCGAGATGGTGTCAAGAAAGTTTCTGACGGCGCGGCCTAGGAACTTTCCTTTCAGAGTACAAATGCCGATCTCCGAGGAGTCAAATAAGTGACCCAGCCTCACCACCCCAAGGCGATGGTGGTCGGCCGGGTGCAGGGTAAAGTCGTTGGCAACGGCGACACCCATGCCGATCTCCACGTACTTTTTGATCGACTCGCTATCGTCCATGGCCAGAATGACGTCGAAGTTGATCCCGTTGCCCTTCAGGGCCTGTTCGACCTTCTGGCGGGTCAGGCTGCCGGGGCCCGGCAGGATCATCGGCCACGCGGCGACATCCTTCAAGTCGACAACACGTTGGTCGAGCAACGGATGGTTGGGAGGCGTTAGGAGAACCACATGATACCGGAACAGCTCAGTGAATTCCAAGGAAGGCTCATCAGGAGGGGGAGGTGAGCACAAGGCCAGGTCTATTTCTCCAGACTTCACCAATTGAATCAAAGGAAGGTATGGCCGGGCCAAGAGCCGGAGACGCACCGAAGGGAACTGGGCATTGAAGGTCTGGACCGTCTTGGGCAGGTGGTGCAACACTAGGTCGGGGTAAGCTCCAACTACAAAAGACCCCCGCCGTTCCACGTAGTCCATCTGAGTTTTCAGGCTGTCTACCGCCTCCACCACTGGCGTAACCAACTCCAGTAAAGTGACACCCTCTGAGGTAAGCTGTATGGGGCGCTTTATCCGGTCGAATAGAGTAATTCCAAACTCGTCCTCCAGCTTCCTCAAATGGGTGGTGACGGTAGGTTGGCCCAATTCCAGAGACCGAGCCGTCTTGGACACGCTGCGCAATCTGGCGACGTGGTAAAAGCTAATAAGTTCACGAAGTTCCATGCTGAAACTCCCCTAATCACACTCAAACTTTTGATATAATATATCATCTATTATACCTTGACAAGATAAGGCGGTAAATTGAGAATTGTCCATAGCAGTTCGGTTTCGGCTGGCCCGGTGGGATTTTATCCGCCGAGAGGGGGACAGTTGGGTACCGTCATCAGCGTGATGCGATGCCGTTTGTGATTACGGAACCCTGTATCGGGGTTAAAGACGCCACTTGCGTTGACGTGTGTCCCGTAGACTGCATAGAGACCACCGACGAAGACGACATGTTCTACATCGACCCCGTAACCTGCATCGATTGCGCTTATTGTGTGTCGGTTTGCCCGGTCAACGCAATCTTCGACGAGTTTGCTGTCCCCGCCAAGTGGCGGAGTTACATCCGCAAAAACCGGGAGTACTTCAGCGGCCGGTAGCAGAAGCCGTCTCCAGAGTTGCCTTCAGCGTTTCCACCCCGGCACTGCTCGTGTCCTCTCTTGCGGGGCTCGATAAGTCCCTGAAGTCCATTGACTTGCCGGACCCGCCTCCTTACTTGTTGCTCGCTAATGTACCCAGGGGTAAACTGGTGCCGGCTATAGATATTCCAACATAAGTCCTGGAGGGTTGGGAGAGAATGACGCTGTTTTTGAAGGATGAAGACGTTGACCAGTGTGTCTTGATGGACGACATGCTTGAGGCCATAGAGTCGATGCAACGTCATTACGGCCGCGGTGAAAGCTATAACCTAACGCGGCGCAAGATCATTGGCAGCGACGGCATGTTGGGCGTGATGGGCGGAGGGTTGTTTGACCAAGGACTATTGGGAGTTAAGACTTTCACTGTGGCTAAGGAGTCTTACTCTTTTCAGGTAAGCCTATACGAAGCGGACACCGGCAAGCTTCTTTGCTACACTCAGGCCAACCGGCTGGGCCAACTGAGGACGGGGGCCACTACCGGGGTCGCAGTGAAACACCTGGCCAACCAAGGCCCAGCCACCGTCGGCATTATCGGCACCGGCAGTCAGGCTCCCAGCCAACTGGAAGCGGTGAGCAAGGTCCGAGAGGTGGAGAAAGTAAAAGTCTACAGCCGTAACCCGGACCGGCGGGAGGCTTTCGCTCGGTCAACTGCCCAGGTACTGGGAATCGAGGTGAAAGCGGCTGCTACGAACCAGGAAGCGGTCCAGGACAGCGACATCGTTATCTGCATCGCAGCCAATACGACGCCGGTGGTTGAGGGAGCTTGGTTGAAGCCTGGGGCCACCGTGGTGGGGGCCGGGCCCACCAGTTGGCGGGAGCAGGAAGTTGACGACGTTACTTTTCAACAGGCGGGTAAGATTTTCGTCGACTCCACGGAACAAGCCGCTCTGGAAGCTGGAGACATGGCCAGCGCCGTCGACCGGGGCCTGTTGCAGTGGAGCCAGGTGTTGGAACTTCGCCACGTCGTGGCTGGCGTGGTGCAAGGACGGGACGATAAAGAGCAGATAGTTTACGTCAAGCTGATGGGCACCGGTGTGGCCGATGTAGCCGCCGCCAAGCTGACCTACGACCGGGCCAAGGCCATCGGGCTGGGACTGGAGATGGACTGGTAGAGGAGTGGACTATGCCCCGTTGAGGTACTCCTGGGTGGAAAGGACGCTATAGTTGCCGCCCTTCATGAGCAGACTTTCCACCGCCGCCCGGGCCGTGTCCAACGATGTGAAGCAGGGCACTTGGCGCTCGGCGGCAGCCCGCCGGATGAAGTAGCCGTCTCGCAGCACCGAGCTTACTTCCGTAACGGTGTTAACCACGGCCCCCACGCTTCCATCTTCAATTATGTCAACCACGTTGGGGTGACCCTCTGACAGCTTCTTGGTAGTCATGGTGACCGGCACGCCCATGGCGTCGATCATTGCCGCAGTTCCTTCCGTAGCGTAGAGCTGGCATCCTGCACGCTCCAATTCACGCACCAAGTGTACCGCCTCGCCCTTGTGCTGGTCGGCAATGCTGAGCAAAATGCCCATCCCCGTCTCTAGGTTCAAATTGGCCGCCAGCAGGGCCTTGGACAGGGCGTTAGAAAAGTTCCGGTCGACACCCATCACCTCGCCGGTGGACTTCATCTCGGGGCCCAAGTGCCAGTCGACTCCCACCAGTTTAGCCATAGAAAACACCGGCGCTTTGATCCCCACCAGGTTTTGGGTAGGCCACAGGCCCCCAGAGTAGCCTTGCTCTGACAGGCTCCGGCCCAGCATCACCCCTGTGGCAACCCCCGCCACCGGCACGCCAGTCACCTTGGAAATGAAGGGTATAGTGCGGCTTCCTCTGGGGTTCACCTCCAGCACATAGACGGAAGCGTTTTGATTGTTTTGCAAGGGCAGATGGGGGCTGCGGTAGGCAGGGCCGCCGTGGATGACAAATTGGACGTTCATGAGGCCCCGGACCTTCAAGGCAAGCCCGATGCGGGTCGCGTAGTCGACGATGGTGGACACCTCTTCATCGGTGAGATTCAACCCCGGATAGATGGCCATGGAGTCGCCGCTGTGCACGCCGGCCCGCTCGATGTGCTCCATGATGCCTGGAATCAGCACCCGCTCTCCATCGCAAACAACGTCGACCTCGCACTCTTTACCTTCCATGTACCGGTCTATGAGCACGGGCTTGTCTGGACTCAATTCGGTGGCGGCGGTCAAATATCGAATCAACTCCGTTGCGTTCTGAACGATTTCCATGGCCCGACCTCCCAGAACGTAGCTGGGCCGGACTACCGCCGGGTATCCTATGTTTTGAGCGACTTGCAGGGCTTCTTCTACCGAAGTCACCGCCGCACCCGGCGGCTGAGGTATGCCCAAGCGGGCCATAAACTCTTCAAATTTATGACGGTCGGAGGCGATATCGATGGCTTCGGCGCTTGAACCCAGGATGGGCAGGCCGGCCGCAGCCAGCTTCTGCGATAGGTCAATGGCCGTTTGGCCCCCGAATTGGACCACCGTCGGCGGCGGCTGGTCATCCACTGTCTCGTTTTCCAGGATGTCCCGCACCGCCTCCTCGTCCAAGGGCTCGAAGTACAGCCGGTCGCTGGAGTCAAAGTCCGTGGAGACTGTCTCCGGGTTGGAGTTCACCATGATGCTGGATACACCCTGCTGGGATAAGGCCCATGCGGCGTGGACGCTGCAGTAGTCAAACTCGATACCCTGACCGATACGGATGGGGCCGCTCCCGATCACCACAGCCTTTTTGCCGGGCAGGGGCGGGGCCTCGTTCTCCTGGTCATAAGTGCTGTAATAGTAGGGAGTAACCGCTTCGAACTCGGCGGCGCAAGTATCCACCATCTTGTATACCGGACGAAGGTCCCATTGATGACGCAGATTGCGCACTTGCTCCGGCAGCATGTCTGCCAGGGTGCCCACCTGCTCGTCGGAGAATCCCAAGCGTTTGGCGCGCAACAACAAATCGGGCGTCAGACCTTCAGAGAGCAACCGGCGTTCCATACCTACTATTCTCTCTAAAGCATTGATAAACCAGGGGTCTATTTGAGTGCTTTGCACCAGAGTTTCGGTGCTTGCATGCCGCCGCAGAGCGGCCATGATAGCCCACAAGCGCAGGTCGTTGGGCCCCAGGGGCAGCCGGTCCAGAGAAAAATCACCTCCACTGCGCCAGGATGGGTCTTCCCAAAGTAGGGTACGGTTACCGATCTCCAGGGAGCGGGCCGCTTTTTGAAGAGCGGCCTCAAAAGACCGGTCAATGACCATGACCTCCCCTGTGGCTTTCATCTGGGTGGTGGTGCTACGGTCGCCGTGGGGGAATTTGTCGAAAGGCCACCGGGGAAACTTCACCACACAGTAGTCTAGAGCAGGCTCGAAGGCGGCCTTGGTCATGCTGGTAACCGCATTGGCGATATCGTCAAGTCTCTTCCCAACCGCGATCTTGGCCGCCACCCGGGCGATGGGATAGCCGGTGGCCTTGCTGGCCAGGGCAGAGCTGCGGCTCACCCGGGGATTGACCTCTATAACGTAGTAGGGCGACTCTGCCTGCCACTCTGCGCTCAAGGATTCAGCTATCTGGGGATGCGGTTGTAATGCGAACTGGATATTACAGCCGCCCTCTATGCCCAGACCGCGAATTATCCGCAGGCTGGCGGAGCGCAGCATCTGGTACTCTTTGTCGGTCAGAGTTTGGCTGGGAGCAACGACTATGCTGTCCCCGGTATGCACCCCCATGGGGTCCAGATTCTCCATGTTGCATACAGTGATGCAGTTATCCGAACCGTCCCGCATCACCTCATATTCGATTTCCTTCCAGCCAACCAAGGACCTCTCTAAAAGCACTTGGGATATGGGGCTGGCCGCCAACCCGGTGCGAACGATTGCTTCCAGCTCTTCCCAGTTATTGGCTATTCCGCCGCCGCTCCCTCCAAGAGTATAGGCGGGGCGCACCACCAAAGGCAGTCCGATCTCTCCGGCCAATTTCCGGGCCTCTGACAGAGAGGATACGGTCAAGTTGCGGGGCTCGGGCTCACCCAATTCGTGGAGGAAACTACGGAAGAAGCTCCGGTCTTCCGACTTGCGAATGGTCTCCAGTGGAGTGCCCAACAGCCGGACCCCGTACTTTTCCAGCACGCCGGCGTCCGCCAGCGCCACGGCAAGGTTGAGGCCGGTCTGCCCGCCCAGCGTGGGCAATATGCCCTCCGGCCCTTCCCGCGCTATGATCCGCTCCAACACATCCACAGTCAGAGGCTCGATGTAGATCCGGTCGGCGATCCCCTGATCGGTCATGATAGTAGCGGGATTGGAGTTGACTAGAACAGTCTCAACTCCCTCCTCGCGCAGGGCTTTGCAAGCCTGGGTGCCGGCGTAATCGAATTCTGCGGCTTGGCCGATGAGAATAGGGCCGGAACCGATGACCAGCACTTTTTCCGGCCTATTGGAAATGTGCGCCTCCTTGGAACTCATCTAGGGGTCGCCCCGTAGGTAAATCTTGACGGCCTGCGCCTTGCCTGGAAAACCGGCTTTAGGGCAGCTTGCTTTACAGGTTACACCGTTGGCAGAACGCCGGGAAGGTTAATCAGCTTGTGCTGCTGCAAAACGTTGAGCGTTTGGTAAACAAACGCGCCAAAGAACCGTCCGTCGGGATCGCCTTCAGGCGAATAATTGATTTCTTGTTCAGCGCGGGGCGGCACCCTAAGCTGAACATGGTTTCTGTCCAGCGTCTCCAACTCGACCCGCCCCAACGATGAAGGAAGGGTTTTACGGTCTTCGTAGTCGAAGTGTTTAACCACCAAGTCCCACCTCCGCCCAAGAGTCCCTTTACCGGGTATCACTGAATATCCATGGCCCTCACAAGTGAAATGGGGCACCTCTTTGTCCAGTATTCCGATAATTTCCGATAGGTTGGTTGGCAACTCTACTTCCATCCCCTCCTCTAACAACACCCTGGTGAAGGAAGACATTGAATAACCTCCAAATAATGCAAGAACTGCAGAATATGTCGAACACCCTCAAAGAAACCCGCGAAACCGTCGGGGCGCCGGTGCTGGTCTGGGCTTTTTCCAGCGTGAGCTTCCAACACTGGCTCCCAACAGGATACCACGGGAGACAGTCCCCTCTACCAGACGTATTAGAGGCAATACGTCCCACTTTTAGCCCGTGGCGCCGCACTCTTGCATCATTTGCAAGAACCGGTCAAACAGATACTCGTTATCCTGGGGCCCCGGGGCCGCTTCGGAATGGTACTGAATCGTAAACAGCGGAATGTCTTTGTGTCTCAGCCCTTCGATGGTGTCATCATTCAGGTTTAGATGAGTGACTTCCAGGCCGTTTGGCAAAGATTCGGCGCTGATTGCATACCCGTGATTTTGTGCGGTTATGTAAACTCTGCCGGTGCTCAAGTCCTTGACCGGATGGTTGCCGCCACGATGTCCGAATTTTAGCTTGTACGCCTGAGCACCCAGGGCGAGAGCGGCGATTTGATGGCCCAGGCAGATGCCCATAATAGGCACCCGGCCCAATAAATCGCGGACGTTGTTTACCAAGTAATCGAGCAATTGCGGGTCACCCGGTCCCGGCGACAGCAGTATCCCCGAAGGATTCAGGGCAAGCAGGTCCTTCGCCGGAGTGGCGGCAGGGACCGCTATCACTTCGCAGCCACGTTTCCGCAGCAGACGCAGAATATTGTACTTGAGGCCCCAGTCGGCCACTATGACCCGGTACTTGCTTCTCTCGCCACATGCTTCCGAGGGTGTGTCCCAGCTATAGCTTTGTTCTGTAGTAACAGTGCTTACGAAGTCCAAGTCCTCGTAACGGGGCATTACAGCCAACCGGGCCAAAGCCGATTCTGGAGGGTCCTGGGTAATGAGCCCCATCATGACACCCCGGTCGCGCAGGCGGCGGGTGATTGCCCGCGTATCCACGCCACTGAGGCCGGGGACTCCCTGGGAGGCGAGGAATTCGTGAAGCGTCCGTTTGCTCAGGCCGTGACTGGGTAGCTCGCAGTGCTCCCGTACGATAAGGCCCGCCGTTTGAATCCGCTTGGACTCAAAGTGATCTTCACTTATGCCATAGTTGCCTACCAGAGGATAAGTAAGAGTGACCAGTTGCCCGGCATAAGATGGGTCTGTCAGCACTTCTTGGTAACCGGTCATGCTGGTATTGAAAACAACCTCGCCATGAGCCTCGGCTTCTGCGCCAAAGGTCCTCCCTGGGTAAATAGAACCGTCTTCCAACACCAACCAGGCTTTTGAATAGCGGTCAGCCATCTTGAAACACCACTTGTCCCTGCACCAGGGTCGACACCACTTTGCCCTTCAATCTGCTGCCTTGCAGTGGCGTATTTTTTCCCTTCGACTCAAACTCCTGTGCATCGACCAGCCATTCTCGGTCCGGGTCGAAGAGCACAATATCTGCGGGGGTGCCAGGCTGCAAAGTCGCTAGCTCCGCGAAGGAAGGTCCTAGGATTCGTGCTGGACCCACCGTCATTCGCTCCACCAAGGCGGCTAATGTCATTTGGCCCGAGTGGACCAGTTGCAACGATGAGCCCAAGGCGGTCTCAAGGACGCTGATACCGAAGGCAGCCTCAGGGTAGGTTACTTGCTTGGAGGCCGGTTCATGGGGAGCGTGGTCGGTGGCAATGCAATCAATTACGCCGTCAACCAGTCCTTGAGCGAGGGCCGTGGCATCCTCCCGGCTCCTCAGCGGAGGATAAACTTTGGTGGATGTATCGTAAGCGAAATGGCCGGCCTCCGGACTATCCGAACCTTTGTTTCCTAATGCCCACTGGTCGGTAATAGTCAGATGATGAGGACACACCTCCCCGGTTACCATTACTCTCCTGTGCCTGGCCTGTTGCAATAGCGGCACGCTGCCGGCGGTGCTCATGTGGGCCAAGTGCAACCGGCCGCCGACCAACTCCGCCAAGGAGATGTCCCTGGCCATCATCGTTTCTTCGGCGGCGGCCGGGATGCCGGGCAGGCCCAACCGAGTGGCAGCCCAGCCTTCGGCCATCACCCCGTTTCGGGAAAGAGAGGGCTCCTGGCAATGGTTGATGATGGGGAGCGCCAGATCGGTGCTGTAAGTCAGGGCCAGCCTCATCAAGTTGGGGTCGTATACCGGGTCTCCATCGTCGCTGAAGGCCACTACACCGGCTTTAGCCAACTCCTCCATGTCGGCCAGTTCCTTACCGCGGCGTCCCTTGGTGATGCAACCGATGGGATAGACTCGCACCACCGCATCCTCCCGGCAACGACGGTGAATCAAGTCAACCACAGCCGCATTGTCGATAGCCGGTTCGGTATTGGGCATACAACAGACGGTTGAAAAGCCGCCGCGGGCCGCGGCCCGGGTGCCGGTGGCGATGGTCTCTTTGTATTCGAAGCCCGGCTCCCGGAGGTGGCAATGAACGTCGACGAAGCCGGGGCTGGCCACCAGGCCCCCAGCGTGAATGACGCGGCAACCCTCCGGCGCTTGATTGGAAAGGATAGGGCCGACGGCCGCAATAATGCCGTCTCGCACCAGGATGTCCGATACCTCATCCAAACCCCGGCCTGGGTCTATGACATGGGGGCCTTTTATCAAAATAGTCGCAGAGCCCACGCTATTTCCTCCATCCGCAGAGGTGATAGAGCAGGGCCATGCGCACCGCCACTCCGTTGCTGACCTGGGCTTCAATGGCCGAGCTTACGCCGTGGGCAACGCCGGTACTTATCTCAATGCCCTCGTTCATGGGACCCGGGTGCATTACCATGACCGACGGCGCGGCTCGGGACAGCCGCTGCTCGGTCACTTGCCAGCGTCGGATGTACTCCCGGATACTGGGTAGGAACCCAGCTTCTTGCCGCTCCGACTGCAACCTTAGCGCCATGACTACGTCGGCGTCCTGAATGGCCCGGTCAAGGTCGGTGTCCACCTCTACCGCCGCCAACGATGCTGGAACAGCAGCATCACGGCGGCGCCGAAGCAGGTCCAAGGGCATCAAAGTCGCCGGGCCGCACAGGACTATTCTAGCCCCCATTTTGGTAAAGCCCCAAAGGTTAGACCGGGCCACCCGGCTGTGCAGTACATCGCCAACGATGACAATCTTCAGTCCTTCAATCCTTCCCAGGTTTTGTTGCACCGTATACAAATCCAGCAACGCCTGAGTTGGGTGGGCGTGAATGCCGTCGCCGCCGTTGATTACCCCCACCCGCTCCAAGTTCCGCGCCAGGAGATAGGGAGCGCCGGAATGGGGATGGCGTATGACAATTATGTCAACTCCCATAGCCTGGAGCGTCAGCCCGGTATTGAGCAGGGACTCGCCCTTTTCGACGCTGCTGGCCGAGGCTGACACATTTATAACATCGGCACTCAGGATTTTACCCGCCTCTTCGAAGGAAACACGGGTGCGGGTGCTGGCCTCGTAAAACAGAGTAACCACGACTCTACCCCGAAGAGTGGGGACCTTCTTGATGTCACGGCCCAGTACCTCCGCCATACCCTTAGTGGACTCCAACACTGCGGAGATTTCCGGTTGGGAGAAATCGTCCAGGTCCAGTACGTGCCGCCTGGGAGGCAGGTCCACCACTCCCAGCGCTGGGACAAGCTCCGCGGTCTCGACCACTTGTGAAGCACTCATGCCCCTCGCCCCTCTCGTCTGATGATTGCTACTTCATCCACCCCGTCGGTCTCCAGCAGACGCACTTTCACCTGCTCGTCCATCGCTGTGGGGATGTTTTGGCCCACGAAATCCGGCCGAATGGGCAGTTCCCGGTGCCCTCGGTCCAACAAGATAGCCAATTGGACCTGCTTTGGCCGCCCAAAATCGTTCAAAGCGTCCATAGCGGCGCGAATAGTGCGGCCCGTATACAAAACGTCGTCTACCAGCACGACCTTTTTGTCGTGAATAGCTACCGGAATCTTGCTAGGGCGGACCACCGGACGGGCCCGGTCCCGCAAGTCATCGCGGTACAAGTTGATGTCAAGAGCAGCCACCGGCACTTTGCTCCCCTCGAACTCGGCGATATTCCCGGCCACCCGGTTGGCCAGGAGCACGCCACGAGTGTAGATACCCACAATTATCAAGTCTTGAGCGCCTCGGTTCCGCTCTAGAATCTCGTGAGCGACCCTAGTCAAGGCCCGTCGGATGTCTTCTTGAGTCATGACCTGGCGTTCAGCCATCGCTCTCCTAGCTGGCGCCTCAAAAGTGGTCCCCGGCGCCAGGGCAGATCTGCAATGAGCTCTGGTAAGCCTTCAGTACCATGGTTGCACTCCACAAAAAAACCCTCACCAGAGGGCTGGCAAGGGGTCTGCGCCGGGACCACTATGGGCGGTCTTCCCGGCATCGACTAGGGTTCCAAACTTTGCCAGCCTCACTGGACTGCCTTAAAAGCCGGCCGTCCCCAGATGGGCAGCCTAATAACCCTTGAAAATCCGGTTATCTACTGCTAACTGCCTTTATCTTATCAGGTTTCCTCAAGACACGTAAGGAGCCTGGAAACCATCATTCAAGGCTTTTCATGGTCATCCTGAGCGACTCGGCACTAATTTATAGATGAAGCACCAGGGAACAGTTCCTAGGCAGAGTGGGCGACCGTCGTGGGGCCTTTAGCGAAAGTGAGGGATAACCTCGGTGCCCAGAATGCGAATAGTTTGCAACGCTTCTTCGCGGTGGTCCAGTGCGCAACGGAACAGTACATGATTGACGCCCAGCTCCGCCATTTCTTCCAGGTACTTGATGCACTCGCCGGGACCTCCGATAATAAGCGCCTGATCAAGCACCTCGGGGCGCCAGCCGCGATAACCTTGCTCGAATAGGGGTTGGGCCTCACGGTGGGCCGCCTCGGAGGTCTGAGCCAAGTGGGCATCGCGTCTAAGGACGACCTCAGAGACCTGGTCGCTGCGGCCGTACTCATTCAGGGCGTCACGGTAGAACCGCAGCTTGTCTTTGACAAACGCCGGCGTCCAACCCGGACTTATAACCCAGGCATCGGCCAACTGGGCCGCCCGGAGAATTGCCGGGTCTGCTCCAACACCTGACCAAATCGGCACAGATCGGTTGACCGGCTTGGGGTTTATGGAGATGCCCGCTTGGATACGGTAGTGCCTTCCACTGTAGGTGACGTCATCCTGGCTCCAAAGCAAACGCATGATCTCCACTGTCTCGACGAAGCGGGAGACCCGTGTTCTAAGCGGAGTTTGGAATGCGGCGTGAAGCTCGGCCCGGTTGCCCAAGCTGCAGATCACCCTAGTGCGGCCTCCGGTCATAACGTCCAAAGTAGCGATCTGCTCAGCCAGCAGAATTGGGTTATAGAAAGGCAGCAGGAACAGTGGCACAAGCTGCATTTCGCCGCTGTAGGCCGACATGCGGGATATGGCGGGCAGGACCTGAATGTGGTGCTGCAAGCTCAAGTGATAGTCCCCGAATGACAACGAGTCAAACCCTAACTCAGCCATTAGTTGGACCTGCTCGTCCAAGCTTTCCAGTACCTCTGGAAGGTCGCGGTTGATGTTGTAACCGGTGGTCAACGACATGCCGATTCGCATGGTCACAATCCTTTTAGCTTGGTCAGCGTTTTGTCTCCGGCGTTGCTGGCAATTCACGGCCTTCGCTGCAGACAACCTTCTACCGGGCCCCGTCTTCCCTAGGAGTTCTCACCCTCCCAAGCGCGGTCAGGGCTAGGCGGCAACCCGTTTTCTGCGGTTGCTCACGTAATCAACCAGGACGTATTCACCCAGGTTGTCGGCGCTGCTGTAGAATGCTCGGCCCCGATTGATTTTGGTCAAGCGGTCCACGAAGTTCACTAATTGGTAGGAGTTTTCCAACATGAAAGTGTTAATCACGATGTCTTCCTGGGTACACCGCGTTACCTCTTTTAATGTCTCTTGTTCCGTGCGATAGCTGGGCGGGTAGCTGAAAAAAGCCCGTCCGCCCTCCAAGTGGGCGGTGGGTTCTCCGTCAGTGATCAGCAGAATCTGCCTGGAGCCGCCCTTCTCCTTTGAGAGCAGCTTCCGGGCCAGCATCAACGCATGATGCAGGTTGGTGCCCGACACCCAAGCGTTCCAGTTCAACTTGGCCAAGTCTTCTTCTTTGATCTCCCTGGCGTAGTCGGAAAAGCCAATCACGTATAAGGTGTCCCGGGGATACTGGGTCCGGATCAAAGCCATCAGAGCCAAGGTTACTTTCTTGGCCGCTTGAAAGTTATTGAACAGACCCATGGACCGGCTCTGGTCCAGCAGCGCCACGGTGGCGGTGCGGGTCATGTGCTCGGTCCGGTAAACCTCAAAGTCCTCCAAGCTCATACGTACCGGTATCTGCGAGCCGCCGCGCAGCACCGCGTTTTTGATGCTGGCCTGTAGGTCAATTTGGAAAGGATCGCCAAACTCATAAGGCTTGGTCTCGCCAAGCAGGTCGCCGTTGGCCCCCCTGCTGTGGACCAAGTGGTTGCCCATGCGGTCTTTCTTCAGCCGGGCGAACACTTCCTTCAAGGCTTTTTGGCCGATGCGGCGCATCCCCCTGGCAGTCAGGTCCATCTTGTCATCGTCGGTAATGTAACCGGCCTCTTGCAGAAGTTTACGCAACCGGTCCAGCTCTTCCCAGGCCCGGCGCGCCTCCTCACCCAATAGCTCCGCCAGCTTGTCCGGGTCCACGTCCTCCAGGTTTCCGGTGCGCATTGCTTGCCGCAGGGCCTCTTCCAACTGGTCTTGGTCTTGAAGACCCCGCATAAGTTCCATCGCTTGTTCCATGGTCAGGCTGTCGTCGCCCAGGAATGGGTATTGGCGGCGGAGCTCATCCATGGGCATCATCTGTTCCATCAAGGAAGCGAATTCGGCCATCTCCCTGCGAGTCTCCGGATCAAGGGCCGAGGTTAAAGCATCCTCCAACTCTTGCCGCATCTCCGGCGACATGCTCTCCAGCATGGACTGCATCTGGGCCAACTGTTGTTGCAGCCGGTCCATCAATTCTTCAAAGCTTTGGGGAGGATTGGGTCCGAACATGGGGCCAAACTGTTGCATGAACCCTTCGAAATCGGGCTGCCGTCCCTCCATCTGATCCCGCATCATCTGGTTGAGCTGGCGCATCATTTCCCGCATGACCGCCATATCTTCGGGTGACATCCCCTGGGCCTGTCGCATCATATCCTGGGAGATATTCTGGGCCATCTGACTCTTCAGCATGTCCAGTAATTCCTGGAACTTCTGTTGAGCTTCGGGGTCGATGAAATCGTACTCCATCAACTCCTGAATCTGGCCGCCGGCTCCCTCGGGCAGGTTGTCCAGTTTCTCCCGGTTGCGGGCCGCTCGCTGCTCCAGGAGGTTATAGAGGCTTTGCAGTTCGGGCCTATCTTGATCGGAGGCTTCGGACAACTGTTGTTGGGCCTGTTCCAACCGGCGGTCGATGCCCGATCGTTCGGTTTGGACAATGTCCTCCAACCGCTCCTTTAGGTCATCGATTACCGAGTCCATGTTGTACTGTTGCAACTGTTGGCGGCGGCGGTTTTTAAGCTGTTCCATCAAATCCCGCAGTCCGGGCAGTTGCTGGCCTTCGCGGTTTTGAAAGCCTTGCCGGAACAACTCCCGCAGGGCCCGCATCACGTCACCCTGCCGCAGCATTTCATCCGAGAGGTGGTCCATCAACTCGTCGGCGTCGATATCAAATATCCGCTGTGTGCCGTCCCACTGGGAGTATTTATAGCTGCGGTAAAGCATCGCACCTCGCAAAGCCTTTGGCTTAGAGCAACAGATTGGCTGGCAGTCCCATGATACCTTCATCTTTCCCAGCAATTCAAGAAGGCAAGTTCTACCCTATCTGCAGCACATGCTATAATCGCGCCACATTTCATCAGGCTGGAAATCAATGCTGAGCCCATACACAGTTATCGACTTGACCGACGACCGGGGTGAGCTAGCCAGCATGGTCCTGGGGGACCTGGGCGCCGATGTCATCAAAATCGAGCCGCCCCAAGGCTCATCGAGCCGCAGGGTTGGACCATTTCTGGATAATGCTCCTCAGCTCGAGAACAGTCTTCGGTATTTTGCTTTCAACCGCAACAAACGGGGCGTTACTCTGGACCTGGCAGCGGAAGAAGGCCGTCGGGCTCTAGTCGCTTTGGCAGGGAAGGCAGACTTTATTGTCGAATCGGCCCGGCCTGGGGAGATGGACAAGCTGGGGCTGGGTTTCGATAGCCTCCGGCAGGCCAATCCCAGAATTGTTTATGTGGCGATCACACCCTACGGACAAGATGGGCCCTACGCTGGACTGGCCGCCAGCGACCTGACCCTGGCGGCTATGGGCGGACAGATGAGTGTTCAGGGCGATCCGGGCCGGCCGCCGGTCCGTATCTCGGTGCCCCAGGTGTGGCTTCACGCTTCGGTGGAAGCCGTTGTGGGGGCGCTTACCGCCCATGCCCGCATGAGGGCCACCGATGAAGCCCAGTTCGTCGACGTTTCCGCCCAAGCAGCCACGGTTTGGACCATGTTGCACGGGCGCGTTGCCCACGCAATTCAGGGCTTCGACTTCAATCGCAGCGGTTCTGCCATTCAGTCCGGCACTATGAACATACCCTTGGTGTACCAGTGCGCCGACGGCTACATTGTGGCGGCGCCGATGACTTCAACGTTGACCAAGGTGGTCCGCTGGTTGGTGGAAGACGGTATAGTGCCCAATGAGTGGATCGAAGGGGAAGATTGGCCAGTATACCAGAGGAAATTGGTCCAGGGGGAGCCAATCAGATACGAGCTGAATGAAGTTGTGGATGCTGTGGGGCGGTTTGTGAGAACCCGGACCAAGTCTGAGTTGCTGGAGTCGGGACTGAGGGAACAAGTCAGCCTGGCGCCGGTGCATTCTTTCGAGGATTTGGCCCGCTTCCGCCAACTTGAGGCGCGAGGCTACTGGCTTACTGCGCCACTACCGAACGGGGCCACAGTAGAAGCGCCCGGCCTGCCGGCGCAATTGACCGAAACGCCGATGAAGGTCCGGCGTTGGCCCCCAGCCTTGGGCCAGCATAACCGGGAAGTCCTGGAAAGCTTGTCTAGTCCCCTCTCTAGTCCATCGAAACAAAAGTCTCCGGCGGCCGCCGGCCGCGCCAAGCCAAGAAATGTGACGCCCGCGCCTCTGCCCTTTGAAGGGGTCAAAGTAGCCGACTTTACCTGGGTCTGGGTAGGCCCAACCACCACCAAGTACCTGGCAGACCATGGCGCCACTGTGGTGCGGGTAGAGAGCCAAAACCGTCCGGATACTGTGCGTTTTCTGGGCCCTTACAAGGACCAAGCAATTGGGCCCAACCGTACCCACGCCTTTAACGACTTCAACACCTCCAAGTTGGGCCTGACCTTGAATTTGAAGACGCCTGAGGGCATCGAGATCGCCAAGCGTCTCATCGGCTGGGCCGATGTGTATATCGAAAGCTTCACTCCGGGTACAGTGGCCGGTCTGGGAATCGATTACGACACTGTTCGGGCGTTAAACCCTTCGATCATCATGGTCAGCACTTGTCTAATGGGGCAAACCGGGCCGGCGGCGGCCTTTTCCGGATATGGGTTCCACGCCGGAGCCATCGCGGGTTTCTATGAAGTAACGGGTTGGCCCGACCTTCCGCCCGACGGTCCCTGGATTGCCTACACCGATGCCATAGCTCCCCGCATCCTTGCCTCGACGGTAATGGCTGCTTTGGACCACCGCCGCCGGACCGGCCAAGGCCAGTTTATCGACGCCGGGCAAATGGAAATGTCGCTGCAATTCCTTGCTCCCGAGATTATCGACTTCAAATCAAGCGGCCGTTTGGCGACGCGGAAGGGTAACCGGTCGGACACGGCTGCTCCTCATGGAGTGTATCCCTGTGCCGGTGAGGACCAGTGGTGCGCCATCGCCGTCCAAAATGATGACCAATGGACCGGCCTGCGGCAAGCTATAGGGGACCCCGATTGGGCCAGGGATCCCCGGTTCGACACCGCCGCCGGACGCCTAGACCATCAAGACGAGATAGACCGGCGCATTTCCGCTTGGACCTCGGATTGCGCCCCCCAGGAGGTGATGCGGCTACTACAGGCACAGGCCGTGCCAGCGGGAGTAGTGCAGCGAAGCAGCGACCTGATGAAAGACCCGCAACTCATCCACCGCCGTCTTTTTCGAGAATTGGAACACCCCGAGGTGGGGCGCGCCCCTTACACCGGGCATCTGTTCAATATTCGGGGCTACGACAGTGGCCCTCGCTTTGCTCCTCCGGTGATGGGCCAGCACAACGAACAAGTACTGAAAGAGGTCCTGGGGATGAGTGACGACGAGATTGGCGAGGCGGTAATCGCTGCCGCGCTGGAGTAGCTCCCAATGTAAGCCGTAAGCCGCCCCTTTCTAAGGAAGTGCACAGCAATGCTTAGTCCTTACACCGTTCTGGACCTCACCAAAAACCGGGGCGAGTTGGCCAGCATGATCCTGGGCGACTTGGGGGCCGATGTTATCAAAATAGAGCCGCCCCAAGGTTCCTCGAGCCGGAGAATGGGACCCTTTCTCGATGATGCTCCCGAGGCGGAGCGCAGCCTTCTCTACTATGCCTTCAACCGCAACAAACGAGGAATTACTCTGGACTTTGCTTCGGACGCCGGACGCCGCGCTCTGACCAGCCTCGCCAAAGAGTCTGATTTCGTTATCGAATCGGCCCGCCCCGGTGAGATGTCAAGTCTGGGGCTGGGGTTTGATGACCTGCGGCAGGTCAATCCTCGCATTGTATACGTAGCCATCACTCCCTTCGGACAAAACGGTCCCTACGCCGAGTTAGCCGCCAGTGACCTGACCCTGGCAGCCATGGGAGGCCCCATGAGTCTCCAGGGACATCCCGACCGGCCGCCGGTGCGGCTTTCAGTGCCCCAAGCCTGGCTTCACGCCTCGGCGGAGGCGGCGGTGGGAGCCCTCACCGCCCACGCCAGGATGACCGGCAGCGGCGAAGGCCAGTTCGTAGACGTTTCCGCTCAGACCGCCATGGTATGGACGATGTTGAACGCCATGGTGGCCCAAGCCATTCAGGGGTTCGACTTCAAACGGGCCGGACCCGCGCTTCAGTCGGGGGCGGTCTCTTTGCGGCTGGTTTATGAGTGCGCGGACGGCTACGTGGTCCTGTTTCCTATAGGAGGGGCATTGTCCGCGCTGCTCCAGTGGTGCATCCAGGATGGGCTGATGCCGGAGGCGTGGCTTGACGACGAAGACTGGCCCACTTATCACATTAGATTGATCCAGGGTGAGCCGGTGTCCCATACTCTTGACGAGGTACTAGACCCGATCGACCGTTACGTGTTGGGCAAGACCAAGAATCAGCTCTTAGAGAAAAGCCTGCGGGAGGGGGTATCCATGGCGCCGGTGAGCACCATCCAAGAGTTGACTCGTTTTCAGCAGCTTGAGGAACGGGCCTACTGGCTCACCGCACCCTTGCCCAACGGGCAAGAGGTACAGGCGCCCGGCCTGTTCGCCCGCCTGAGCGAGATGCCGATGAAGGTGCGCCGCTGGGCGCCCCGGCTGGGCGAACACAATGACGAAGTGCTGGGGGGCGTGCTCGGGTATTCCACAGCCGAGATAGCCAAAGCCTGCGGCTCAGCCGGAAATTAAGGAGCGGTCATGCCGGATAGGTTGCCCTGCGACGGAATAAAAATAGCCGACTTTTCCTGGGTGGGCGTGGGGCCTATCACCGCCAAGTATTTGGCCGATCACGGCGCAACCACGGTCCGGGTGGAGACGACGGCCCCTATGGACATTCTACGGATCGCCGGCCCCTTCAAGGATAACGTGCCCGGTCCGGACCGGACCCAATTCTTCGGGGACTTCAACACTTCCAAGTTTGGCTTGACCTTGGACTTGAAAATCCGGCTGGACTAGGTGTGGCTCACCGGTTGATTGCTTGGGCCGACCTGTACATCGAGAGTTTCACGCCAGGCACGGTGGACGGACTTGGCATCGGTTACGAAAAGGCCCGCGCCCTCAACTCTTCGATAATCATGGCCAGCACCTGCCTCATGGGTCAGACCGGCCCGGCAGCGTCATTCGCCGGCTTTGGATTTCACGCCGGCGCCATTGCGGGGTTTTACGAAGTTACCGGTTAGCCGGACCTGCCGCCCGACGGGCCCTGGGTTGCATACACCGACACCATAGCTCCACGTTTCCTGGCAGCGGCCATCATGGCCGCTCTGGACCACCGGCGGAGAACCGGCCAGGGCCAGTACATTGACGGCAGTCAACTGGAGATGTCTCTCCATTTCCTGGCCCCTCAGACCATAGATTTCCGGGTCAGCGGAAGAACGGTGTCCCGTGACGGCAACCGGTCGACAACATCGGCGCCCCACGGGGCCTATCCTTGCCAAGGCGACGACCAGTGGTGCGTCATTCCCATAGAGAACGACGAGCAATGGAGGGCCCTGCGCCGGGCAATTGGAGACCCGGATTGGGGCCAAGACAACCGGTTTCAAACCGCTCAAGGCCGACTGGCGCACCAGGACGAGATAGACCGGAACCTGGCCCAGTGGACCAGCAGCCGGTCGCCCCAAGAGGTTATGGACTTGCTCCAATCACACGGCATTCCCGCAGGGGCGGTGCAGCGAAGCAGCGACCTACTCCAAGACCCGCAATTGGCCCACCGGGGTTTTTTTCGGAACTTGGACCACCCTGAGATGGGCAACATTCCCTACACCGGCCACCAATTTCGCATCGCTGGTTACCCCAGCGGTCCCCGCTTCCCGGCCCCGGTGATGGGCCAGCACAACGAATTGGTGCTCCAAGAGGTGCTGGGGATGTCCGACGACGAGGTTGCCGAAGCAATCATTGGCGGCGCCCTGGGTTAGGCGCTTCATCTCTGGAATAGGTCTCAGTCCTCGCCAAAGAACCGCTGGCGCACCTTTTCGTCCAAGGCCGGTCCAGGCCCGCTCATCAGGATGTCCAAGCGCCGGGTCCTATCTTCCGCCCATGCGGCGAATGTCCTTTGCCTGCGAGCATCAGCATCAGGGCCGGTTTCCAGAAGCAGTTGCGTCTGCCACAGCTCCATCGTATGGATTGCCGCATAGTAGCGGTCGTGCTCGGTTGCGTAGGCGTGGCCTGCCTCATCCCAGTTGTCGTTGCTGAGCAACTGGTCCCGCAGCACCCGCGCGTCGCGGAGGCTTAGGGACATACCCTGGCCCCAAGTGGGGTCCGGTTCCGCCGCCGCCGCACCGAGTAAGGCCACTCCGCTCCGGTAGGGGTGATCGACCCAACTGGCGGCGCCGTCGAAGGTGACCAAGGGTCCGGCGGCTTTGGCCTTAGCGTAGTGGTCTTCCGGCACACCCGCTCTGACCGCATCCTCGATAAACCGCGGAAGCCCCCGGGCGCCGATCAGGCGGTAACCGGCCGAAGCAGGGTAACAAACATAATTCCTTACCCGCTGGCGGCCTTGGGGGAAAAACAAGACCCATAACCCTTGTTGCGAGTTCAACCAGGTATGGGAGGCATCGTCGGAAACCGGCACCCCATCCAACAATACCCCGGCGACCAGGTTATGTCCCGGGTCCCATTGAACCTCGAAGCCGGCCCAATTTCTCACTGTGGAACGCCTTCCATCGGCGCCTACCAATAGCCGGGCTTTTATGAGGGTTTCGCGGCCGTTCAACTCCACCACAACCTCCGGCCCTCCGCTGGTGCGCACGTCAATCGCCTTTGCACCCCGCTGCACCTCCGCCCCGGCGTTCTCGGCTGCCGCGATGAGGCTTTGCTGCATTTCCGGGTGATAAAAAGCCGTCACCACTGTTTTGGGCCCTGTAGTAGCGGCCAGGTCCCGGTGGCTCGGCCTACCCTGCCCCAGATGGGCGTCAAACCAAGGCAACTTATGTCCGGCTTCGGCCATGATAATATCCAAGATTCCCAGTTCCGTGGCTTCCGCAGTCCCCCAAGGCATTATCGCCTCGCCGCGGACCCGGTCTCGGAAAGCGGATTCCTGCTCCAATACAAGGACCCTGAATCCTCGTTCTGCCATAGCTTTGGCTAGGGCCGAGCCGGCGATTCCGCCTCCAACGGTGATAATGTCGTATGTCCTAGCTACCATACCTGCCTCGCCGTGTCGGGGGCCGGCGGAAAGTGGAGTTCCTCTCTTCCGGTGTGCAGGTCAGGAGTTGTGGGCGGCTAGGCCGCGCCATCAATACAACGTTGGCCATTACCAACTCCTCCGTTACCCAAGACCCTGAAGGCCGATTGGAGACCGTTCAAATGGTTGTCTGGGGCTCCAAGCCGTAGGAAGCGTCCAGGGAGAGCATTTCAGTCAGGCCCACGATATTGAAACAATCTTCAAGGCTGACCATACGGTCCAGCAGGTGGGAGGTGGTGCCTAGCTCTCTTAGTTGTTGCATCAGGTCGGTCACCGCCCGGCACACCGTAAGTAGTGCGCTTGCCGGGAAAATAACCACCTTGAAACCCAACTGTTCCAACTCCGGCGCCGGGATGAGAGGGGATTTACCGGTTTCCACGAAGTTGTAAAGCAGCGGCACATCAAAACTCTTGACTGCCCGCTCGGCCTGCTCGGGCGTGCGTAGAGCCTCAACGAAGAGAAGGTCGGCCCCCGCGTCGATGTAGGCTTCGCATCGGCGCATGCAGTCGTCCCAACCAGTTACCGCCAAGGCATCGGTGCGTACGATGATAGTGAAATCTTGGTCGGTGCGGGCGTCGACAGCGGCCCGGATCTTCTGGACCATATCTCCTTGGGGAATCACCCGTTTGTTGTCCAAGTGTCCACAGCGCTTGGGGAACTCTTGGTCTTCAATATGAATCGCCGCCACACCGGCCCGCTGGTAGCCAGCCACGGTGCGACGCACGTTCAGGACGCCGCCGTATCCGGTGTCGGCGTCGGCGATGACCGGAACCTGCACCGCCGCAACAATATCAGCGGCATTCGCGAGCATTTCGGTCAGTGTGGCCAATGCCAGGTCGGGGTAGCCAAGGCGGGCCACCGAGGTGCCTGCGCCGGTCATGTACACCGCCGGAAAGCCGGCTTGTTGAATGATGGCGGCGGTCAAGCAATCGTAGGCCCCCGGCGCAACTATGATACCCGGCTCCCTGAGCATCTTGCGAAAACGGCTCGCGGCCGTGGCTCCCATGCTTACCTCCGGTGCGGTATCACCCATCCGGTCCCAGAACAGGGTTCATCGCCATCCTGGATGTTGGACCTCCGGTTCCTGATCCCGCGCCTATTCAGAAACGCGGCTTCGCTGGGGTTCTTCGACGGTTGTAGAGAAACATCCTGTCTTTAACCACAGGGCCGTCCGATGGCTTTCAACTAAGCAGCATTGACGGCGCGGAATAGGCCCCGCCTCAAGCGATGAGACCGCCGTCGATAGTCAGCACCTGGCCGGTGATGTAACCTGCGCCTTCGCTGCAAAGGAACAAGGCTGCCTCGGCCACATCCTGCGCCGACCCTAACCGGCGCATGGGAATCCGGTCAAGGATTTGCCGGCGTTTCTCCTCCGGGATCTCCTCGGCCATTCCGGTGGTAACGAAACCAGGCGCCAAAGCATTGACTGTAACACTTCTGGAGGCCACTTCCCGGGCCACGGCTTTGGTGAACCCGATCAGCCCGGCCTTGGCCGCGGCATAGTTGGCCTGGCCCGGATTGCCGCTTATCCCCACTACCGAAGAAATATTGACCACTCGGCCCTTACGCTGCTTGATCAAGTAGGGCATAACGAACTTGGTGCACAGAAAGGCCCCTCGCAGGTTCACATCCAAAACTTGGTCCCAGTCACCGGCGTTCATGCGAAGCAACAAGCGGTCCCGGTTGATCCCTGCGTTGTTTACCAGGATGTCGATACGCTCCCATTGTTTCACAACTTGTTTGACCGCGGCCTTAGCGAAGTCTTCTTGGGAAACATCGCCTTCCACCAGCAAAGCCTCGCCGCCATTGCCAACAATATTATCCACCACCTGGGCGGCGGATTCACGGCTGGAATGATAGTTAACCCCTACCCTGGCTCCAGCCCGAGCGAAACGGCAAGCAATAGCCGCCCCGATTCCGCGGGACGCTCCAGTCACCAAGGCCACTTGACCCGACAGTTCAGCCGAATTCATCATGCCTCTCAGCTATCCGGCCTCAGCCTTGAGACTGGCTGTTGAACTCTGAACGTTGACCGCCGACAGTTCCTCGCGCATACTATCCAACAAGCCCAGCCTTACGTACCTGGCCGCGGTGCCAACGGCCCCAGCCACGCCGTCAGCCTTGCAGGAGCCGTGGCCCAAGACCACCGCGCCGTTGACCCCGAAAAGAGGGCCGCCCATGGTCCTGGCCAGATTGGTCGCCTGCCAAAGCTCTGAAGCTATCGCCTTAATGTCCTCGGGGGCCAAATAGGATGAAAGCCGCTCTTCCAGGAAGGGGAAAAGCGCGCTACCGAGCCCTTCGGTAAACTTCATCAATATGTTGCCGACGAACCCGTCGCATACGATTACGTCGGCCCGTTGGGTAAAGAAGTCCATTCCTTCGACGTTGCCCACAAAGTTGAGGTGGCTTTCTTGGAGTAGCTGATGGCTTTCCTGTACCTGCCGGTTGCCTTTGGCTGTTTCAGCGCCCACGCTGAGGAGCCCGACCCTGGGGTCATTGATGTTGAGAAATTTACTGGCGAAGACCACGCCCAAGGCGGCGAAGTTGAGGAGCATGGCAGGCCGACAGTCCACATTGCTGCCCATATCCACTAGGACAGTACGAGGAGCCAAGCCTAGGAATGGGCCGCCGAGACAAGGCCGGTCCAGGCCGTCCATCAATCCCAGAACCAACACAGCACTGGCCATGGAAGCCCCGGTGGAGCCCATGGACACCAGCACGTCGGCGTCGCCCTTTTTTAACAATTTCGTGGCAACCAAGATAGAAGCCTCAGTCTTGTGCCGGATGGCCTGCAAAGGGTGCTCGTCGTCGCCGATCACACCTGTGGATGGGACCATCGATATAGACCCTTGTTCGATATGGTAGCGGTCTAACTGAGCTTGAATTTGGCCGGGGTCTCCCACCAGTAGAATTTCAATATCGTCCCGCTCTAGTGCTTGGACAGCGCCCTTAACCGTCTCCTCGGGCCCGTAGTCGCCGCCCATGGCGTCGAGTACCACGCGGACTGGAGAAGTATCTGTCCCCTCAAGAATGGACATTTGGCAGATTTCCTCAAGAATCCGGCCGGGCCGGTTGGTTACTTTAAGGTCAGAGCAACCGGCCCGGTCTTTATGGAAAGTCTCTACTTGCTTGCGAACGAGTGATTATACTCTATCCAAGACCACCGTCGCCGTGCCGCTGATCAATTCTTGCCCGTGGGTCTGGTTGTGCGCCGACACGTTGCAGCTCAGCAGCCGTCCGTTGGGAGTTGGTTCTTCCTTGGCAACTCTGCCTCGAGTCTCTACCCGGTCGCCAAGGTAAGCAGCGCTTTTGAACCGGACCCTCAATCCTCCCGTCTCGAGCCACGTCTTGTCGAAGGCAACGGCCATCATCTCCGATATGAAAGCTAGCGTCAACATACCGTGGGCGATAATGCCGCCAAACATTGTGGCAGCCGCAAATTCAGCATCCAGATGCAGAGGGTTCCGATCACCGGAGACCTCGGCGTAGGCACTGAGTTGCTTTTGGGTGATGGTCTTCGTCACTGCTGGCAGCGCTGTCACCTGAGCGTTATCGTCGGCGCCCCTTCTGGTTTCGGTTGAAGGCTGAGGCCTGTTCTCCCCACGCGCCGGTCCTCCCTTGCCCGGAGGACCAGAGGACCGGTCTACAACCAGCACCGTGCTTTTGCCCCTCAACGTTGGGCGGCCCTCCCGGTTTTTAAGGGTGAGCCCAACGTTAATGAATTCCATCCCGCCTCGGCGCTTGGCCGGGCCTATAAAGGCTGTGCCGATGACCTGCTCTCCGAAGGCAACCGGCTCCCTGGTTTCTATTTCCTGAAGGCTGTGGATGGCGCCGGGAGGGAGTTCCAATCTCTGGAGCAAGGCCCCGAGAGCCCGGGCTGCCAGCGCAACGGGGGGCGCTAGGCGGTGCTGGAAATACGTGGACAACCCATCGCCTACAGCTCCCAAATAGTTGCCCAGGAACTCATCACTCACCCTCCAATCGCCCAAGTCCAACTCGACGCCCTCCCGCTGGTCCAACCTCACCACCAGGGTATATCCTCAATAGGGTTACAGGCCCGTGGGCCCTGGGCCCGCACGGGGCGCAACAAGCGATTGGGTCCTGGCGCATCATGGTTTCCTTGGGTTGTTCGGTCCACCCTGGCGATCCTTTCAGCCCACCGGGACTCGGTCGATTATACTCATCCTTCAGTTTGCGAATCAACATAAAGGCCAGGGATTTTAGACCCTTCACTCCTGCTTGCGCGCGGCGCGCAAGCAAGCCGTTCAGAATGACGATTAAAGGGCCCTGTTTCTGTACCCAGTATTCTTGACAACACTTCTAAACCGGCCATAAATTCTATACACAGATAATAGCAGGCAGCAGCATTGAAATTATTGATGTCAACATCAGCCATTTACATCGAACCGCTGGGACACGACGTTGGCAAGCAGTTAAATGCTGCGATAAAAAGGAGAGGATCATGATCAAGTCTTTCTCTACTTTGTACGCGGGCCACGTCCTGGAAGGGGACTCCATAGGCTTCGACGGCACTCCCCACGACGACCGGTGGTACCCCAACGACCGTCTCATAACCGTCTTCGACATCGCTAGGGAGACAGCGCAGCTATTGGAAGATTTGGGATACGATATCCTATGGATGGCGGAGCATCATTTCCAACGGGAAGGATATGAGTGTATTCCCAACCTGCTGATCCTCAGCCAATATCTGGCCCAACACACCAAGCGGATCAAGTTCGGTTGCGGGTTCAACATACTTCCCATGTGGCACCCCCTACGCTTGGCCGAGGACTTTGCCATGGTGGACATCCTCACTGGGGGCCGAGTCGTCTTCGGCATCGGGCGGGGTTACCACACCCGGGAGGTGGAGACCTTGGGTGCGCCGATGCTGGACGCCGACGCCAATCGAGAGCTGTTCGAGGAACAGTTCGACATCATCATGAAGGCTTTTAACCAGGAGTCTTTTACCCACCGGGGCAAGCATTACACTCTTCCTCCAGAGGTCCCCTACCGGGGTTACCAGCTGAAAGAAATAACTCTGGTGCCCCGCCCGGTCAACCTTCCGGTGGAAACCTGGCAACCCATAGTCAGCGGTACACCCAGGGCGCTTGATTTCATGGCCAAACATGGGATCAAAGGCATGATTCTGGGCACTGCCGGCGAGTACATCGACCAGTGGGTCCACAATTACCGCGAAGCCAATGGCCGCTACGGGCGAGACTTGGCGCCGGGTCAGAATCTGGCGATAGGACTATGGGCCTACGTGGACGACAGCTACGAGGCGGCTAAGCGGTCCTTGCGGCCCCTCTTCGAGGAGCACGTCAAGTTTGCTGCTCCGTTGGGCATGTTGCGCTACAACGACCAGCAGATGAAGGCCACCGGACCGTCCGGGGTAGCTACTCACATAGCCGCCGGCGTCAATTTCGAAGAGGTGTTGGAAAAGCGGGCTTGGTTCGCCGGGAACCCCGAGGAGACCATCGCCTATCTCAAAGAAATAGAGGACAAGTACCCAGGGCTGGAAAACATAATGATAGGCTTCCCTATGGGTGCGACTAAAGAACAATTCAAAGAGCAATTGACCCGTTTCGCGCGGGAGGTCATGCCCGCCTTCGGTGTCCAACAAGTCAAGAGTTAGACCTTTGGGGAAAGCCTTTTCGCTCCGGAAGAAGTCAACCGGGCCGTTTCTCCTGGGCTCCGGTTACATTGACGCCGTCTCCTTCGCCCCCACACTATCCAAACCCACCGGACGGGCGCGGAGAGGGGCAGGACTGTCGGTAAAGGGGCCGGCATCGTGATATTGTCCGGCCTGCTTGTGCTGTCCTCCGGCTTTTTGCTCATCACTCTCGCCAGCGTCCCGGCCATTAACCACCGGATGCGAGGATTGTTCTATGGGTGGAAGATGGTCGGCGTTGCCGTGTTGGTGATGGCTTTGGTTTCCGGGCCAATTTGGAATGGCGTCGGAGTGTGGGTGAAGGCCTTGGAGTTACAGTTCGGTTGGAGCCGGACACAGCTTACCGGCGCTTTTTCCCTCACCCAACTGGAGGGGAGCATCCTGGGACCTATCATGGGATATTTCATTGACCGGCTAGGTCCCCGGCGCATGCTCTTCATTGGTTTGACCGTCACCGGTATTGGCTTCATCGTGTTTAGCCGTACTACCAACCTGACCACCTTCTACCTCGCTTACATCCTCATCATGGGTGGACAACTGGCGGGGTCGTGGCTCGCCGTAATGTCGTTGATAAACAAGTGGTTCAACCGAAAGCGGGGCACGGCAATGGCGATTGCCGGCGAAGGGGAGTTTGTGGGCGGCCTCTTGTTGGTGCCGGCCTTGGCCTGGGCGGTAACCCCCGGTCACCTGGGTTGGAGCACCACGGCCCTGTGGATCGGCGTCGTGTTTATAGGCGTGGCTTGGCCGATATCCCGGCTGGTCCGCGAACGCCCCGAAGATCTTGGCCAATTCCCCGACGGTGAGCCACATCCGGATATGCGCCAAGGGCCTCCGGAGGCCGACAATCCTCTGAAAAGAAGCACTACGGCGGTGAGTCAACCGGATTTTACCGCCCGGCAGGCCATACGCACCAAAGCTTTCTGGTTCATCACCATAGGCCACGCTCTTTCCGCAATGCTCTTTGTCACGTTAACAGTGCATCTTGTTCCGATGCTCACCGACCAGGGCCTCTCATTGCAAAACGCGGCCTACATATGGTCGGTGATGATGGTAGTTGGAGCGGTTTCTAATTTGATCGGCGGTTATGTAGGAGACCGGATACCAACAAACGTGGCCATCTTCATCTTTTCCACTTTGCAAGCGGTCGGTTTCCTTTTTGCGGCCTTCGTTGACAATGTACCCATGGCCATTTTGTTTGCGGTGATATTCGGCGCCGGCTTTGGCGGCCGTATGCCGCTAGCCCCTGCTATCCGGGGGGAATATTTCGGGAAGAGGGCCTTCGCTACTCTCGCCGGCATCTCCATGGGGCCAATGGCGGTCTTTATGTTGGTGGCGCCTTTGTTCGCGGCGACAATGTTCGATACACAAGGCAACTACACACTGGCCTTCCTGATTTTGGGGACCTTGGGCACTATGAGCGGTGTGTTATATTTACTTGCTAGGAAGCCGGAGCCGGTGGAGTCCATACGGGGGGCCGGTCCCGTGCCAAGGCCTGTCTAGAATGAGCCGGGGGATACTTGATCCGAGAATTGAAATAGCTCCAAGGTTTATAACGATATGAGCGAATCGGAGTACGCATCGTGGCATTGACTGGCCTGCTGATCTTGGTCATCGGCTTTTTGCTCATCAGCAGCGTCGGCCTTCCTGCGGTCAGCCGCCGGATACGGGGAATGGGCTCGACTGCCGGGGCGCCAGGCAAACTCCACTACGCCTGGGTCATCGTGGCTATTCTGGCCATAGCTGAGATGATCGGCAGCTCCATCGGCTTGGCCGAAGGCATCATGATTGCCCCTTTGAACGACCCCGATGGAGCCTTCGGTTGGAGCATTAGGCTCATATCGTTGACTATCGCAGTTCAGTATTTGACCGGCGCCATTTTCTCTCCAATAAGCGGCTGGCTGGGAGACCGCTACGGACCCCGCCGGCTGCTGGTGGCTTGCGGATTGCTCTTCGGCGGGGGAATGCTCTTGTTGGGGGTCATCAGCCAGATTTGGCATTTGTTCGTGGCTTTTGGCCTTGTTCTGGCTATCTGCGGGTCCATCTCTTTTGTGACGCTGCAAGCGGCGGTAAGCCCTTGGTTCAAACTGCGCTTGGGCCTGGGGGTGGGGATTTTGCAAGCAGCCGGAGGCGTGGGCGCCGCCATCCTGGCTCCGGTGATAGGCACTCTTTTAAGCACTGTGGGCTGGCAGACCACCTTCTGGAGCATCGGCACTGTAGGCGGCGGCGTCATCCTCATACTGGCAATCTTCTTTCGGAATTACCCGAAGGATATGGGCCTCAAGGCTTATGGGGCCCAGGATGATGATCCCTCGGTGGTTGCTTGGGAACCAGTGATAGAGAAGCTCCGGCTCAAGGTGTTCAACCAACACACGCGCCGCACCAAGGCTTTTTGGAACCTGCCAATTATCCATGCCTTGGGCTGCGCCGGCCACGGGATTATCCTGGTATACATCATTCCCATTGCGGTGGACCAAGGGATCAGCTTGACCTCAGGGGCCGTCATTCTGACCATTCTTTCACTGGTCAGCATAATCGGCCGATTTGTCACCCCCGTACTCTGCGACCTATACGGCCCCAAACAGATTATGTCACTTAGCCTAGCGATCCAAGGCTTGACGGTGCTGATTCTGTTTGCATCCCAGGACTTGTGGGCTTTCTATCTTTTCGCCGCCGCTTTCGGTCTGGGGTTCGGCGGCGAGTGGACCGGCTACCTGGTGATCAACCGGCGGTATTACGGCGATGGTCCCATAGGCACTTGTTATGGATGGCAGATGACCGGGTCCTTTTTGGGCCACGCCGTGATTACAGCCCTTGCAGGCTTGATTATCTACGCCACTGGCTCCTATAATCCAGTCCTTGCTTTGTCCGCGGCAACCAGCCTTGGAGGTGTGCTTGTAATTGCCATGCTGGAACCCACCTCCAAGGTCATAATACCGGATTGGGAACAATCATTGCCTCCGGAAGCCCGTTCACTTCCTATGCCCCCTCTAGCCGCGGCGGACTAGAAAGTGCGGATCTTTCACCTTCATTTTTTGGCAAGCGCAGCGTCATAGAGGCTTATGCTGATAGTTGATATAGCTCCAAGATCCATAACGGCGTGAGCGAGTTGGAGCGCGCACCGTGACATTGACCGGCCTGCTGATCTTGGTCATCGGCTTTTTACTCATCACCGGCGCCGGCGTTCCTGCGGTCAGCCGCCGGATACGGGGATTGGGTTTTACTGCCGAGTCGCAAGGCAAACTTCACTATGCCTGGGTCATCATAGCCATTCTGGCCATAGCTGAAATGATCGGCAGCTCCATCAGCCTGGCCGAAGGGATTATGGTCGCCCCTTTAATCGACGTGGATGGAGACTTCGGTTGGAACATTAGGGTCATATCGGGGATTATTGCGTTTCAGTATCTGGTTGGCGCAATCTTTTCTCCAATAAGCGGCTGGCTGGGCGACCGCTATGGGCCCCGCAAGCTAATGGTGGCCTGCGGATTGCTCTTTGGCGGGGGTATGCTCTTTTTGGGAGTTGTCAGCCAGCTTTGGCATTTGCTCCTAGCCTTTGGTTTTATTCTGGCCATCACTAGTTCCATCGCTTTTGTGACGCTGCAAGCGGCGGTGGCCCCTTGGTTCAAACTACGCTTGGGCTTGGCGGTCGGGGTCTTGCAGGCGGCCGGAGGCGTGGGCGCAGCCATTCTGGCTCCGGTGATAGGCGGCCTCTTAGAGACGGTGGGATGGCGGGCCACCTTCTGGAGCATAGGCATTGTAGGCGCGGGTACGCTTCTTCTACTAGCTATCTTCTTTCGCAATCTTCCCAAGGATATGGGCATCAAGGCTTACGGGGCGCGGGAGAGCGATCCCCCGGTGGTTGTGAGAGAACCAATGATAGAAAGGCTCCGGCTCAAGGTGTTCAACCAACACACACGCCGCACCAAGGCCTTTTGGAATCTGCCAATTATCCATGCCCTGGGTTGCGCCGGCCACGGCATTATCCTGATCTACATTATTCCCATGGCAGTGGATCAAGGGATCAGCTTGACCTCCGGGGCTGTCATTCTGACCATCATTTCGCTGGTTAGCATAATCGGCCGATTTGTCACTCCTGTTCTCTGCGACCTCTACGGCCCCAAGCAGATTATGTCACTTAGCCTGGCGGTCCAGGGATTGACGGTGCTGATTCTGTTTGCATCCCAGGACTTGTGGGCTTTCTACCTTTTTGCCGCCGCTTTCGGTCTGGGATTCGGCGGCGAGTGGACCGGCTACCTGGTGATCAACCGCCGGTATTACGGCGATGGTCCCATAGGCACTTGTTATGGATGGCAGATGACCGGAGCCTTATTAGGCCATGCCGTAATCACAGCCCTTGCCGGCCTGATTATCTACGCTACCGGCTCCTATGAGCCGGTCCTAGCGCTATCCATTGCTGCTAGTATGGGAGGGGTGGTTCTAATTATGATGTTGGAACCCACCTCCAATGTCCTCATACCGGATTGGGAACAGTCTCTGCCTCCTGAAGCCCGTTCGTTTCCTACACCGCCGCTAGCCACGGCAGACTAGAAAGAACAGCGCCCATGGCTTAGGGCCAATCAGTGGGGGTCTCGGGAGCCGACGATGGACAGAGTAGGTCTAATATTTCTGGACCGCCCGTCACTGCCGGAACAAATCGAGCTGGTTCAATACGCCGAGGAGCGGGGATTGGAGTCGGTTTGGGCCTGTGAGACCCGGCTGGTACGTGACGCAGTGACACCCTTGGCGGCCTTCGCTGCGGTAACCCAACGCATCAAGCTGGCTACCGGAGTAGTCAACAACTGGACCCGCACCGCCGGGTTAATGGCGATGACCCTGGCCACGTTGCACGAGCTGTCCCAAGGAAGAGTGATGTTGGGTATCGGCTCTTACTGGGATCCCCTGGCATGGAACCAGGGGATTCGGCGCCGCAAGACCCTCTCCGCCATGCGAGAGTACGTCACCGTGGTGCGGCGGCTGCTTGACTTGGAGACAGTGAACTATGAAGGCCAAGTGGTAAAGGTCCGAGACCTTCGGCTCGACTTGGGCTATGACGTTCCCCGCTCGTCCAAAAGGGTGCCCATTTATATCGGCGCCACCGGTCCCAAAATGATGGAGTTGGCCGGCGAAGTCGCCGACGGAGTTTTCCATAACTTCTTTACCTCGGTGGGCTATCTGCGCCAATCCTTGCAGAGGGCCAATATAGGCGCAGATCGGGCAGGGCGGGCAGTCCGGGACATCGACATGCCCCAGATGATGGCGGTGGCTATGTCCCAAGACGCCGATGCGGCCCGAAACACCGCTCGTTACGCTGTAACCATGTATATGGGCCAGCAACCCCATATCGCCAGGGCCAGCGGTGTGAACGAAGATGTGGTCCAGCGCATCCACGACACCATGGGGGGATGGCCCCCTAGGAAAGGCGGCATCGAGGCCGCCATGCCGCTGGTGGGAGACGACATCGTTGATATGCTGTGCGCTGCCGGCACGCCGGAGATGTGCCGCCGCCGGGTCCAAGAATACCTGGACGCCGGTGCTTCCTACCCGGTGCTGTGTCCTTTGACCCCTAATATAAAGCAAATCATCGACGAGTTCGCCCCTGGGAGTAATCCCGCTTAGGCAAGAAGCTACCCACCTGGAGGTTATATGCCGAGAATCGTCCGAGCGGGGGTGATACAGGCCGGTGTGGACGCGGCTGCGCCGCAAGAAATCGCGGCCCTGAAAAAATATATGATCGACAAGCACGTCTCCCTGATCGAGCAAGCCGCCGGAGAGGGCGTGGAAGTGCTGTGCCTTCAGGAACTCTTTTACGGTCCCTATTTTTGCGCCGAGCAGGACGCCCGTTGGTACTCCATGGTGGAGCGGGTCCCTGACGGCCCGACGGTCCGCCTGATGCAAGAACTGGCGAAGAAACACCGTTTGGCGATGGTAGTCCCGGTCTACGAGGAAGAAATGCCCGGCGTTTACTACAATACGGCGGCCGTACTGGACCAGGACGGCGCTTACTTGGGCAAATACCGGAAAACCCACATACCCCATCTCCCGCCGGGATTTTGGGAGAAGTTTTACTTCAAGCCCGGCAACAGCGGCTACCCGGTATTCGCCACAGGCATAGGGAACGTTGGGGTTTATATTTGCTACGACCGCCACTTTCCCGAAGGGGCAAGGGCGTTGGGCCTAAACGGAGCGGAGATTGTGTTCAACCCCTCGGCTACCGTCGCCGGACTTTCCGAGTACCTCTGGGAATTGGAGCAGCCCGCCCATGCGGTGGCCAACGGTTATTTTGTCGGCGCCGTCAACAGGGTCGGGCGGGAGCAGCCTTGGAACATTGGAGAATTCTACGGGAAAAGTTACTTTTGCGACCCAAGGGGTCAGATTGTAACCCAAGGGTCCCGGGACAAAGATGAGGTTATAGTAGCCGACCTTGACCTGGATGAAATCCGCGATGTGCGGACCACTTGGCAATTCTTCCGTGACCGTCGACCGGACACTTATCAGGAGCTGGCAGCGCCATAGCTATTAAATTTCTTAATCGCCGACAGTGGCATTGGGAGCATTTGTGATAAATCAGGACATTCAGGCTGCCTGGAATTATCACGACGGGACGAAACACCCCTACGGCAATCTGATGGACCGGTGGCACTCCTTTGACCCAAGAAGCCAACCCCTCCTGTTTAAAATCTACTCGGAACTTGAGGCGGTTCAATTACCCAATGATACGCTGCCGTCAGGTATGCCCGCTTTGTCCGCCGTCTCCGCCAAGGTTTCTCCGTCTTCCGAAGGCCAGACGCCAAACATCGACACCCTATCTCGGATTTTGTACTTCTCAGCGGGAATTACCAAGGAAATCACCTATCCCTGGGGAGCGATGTCCTTTCGCGCCGCCGCCTGCACTGGCGCCCTGTACCACATAGAGTTGTATATCGTGTGCGGAGACCTGCTTGGTCTGGAAGCCGGGGTCTATCACTTTGACCCTGGGGAAACCGCCCTGCGGCAGCTAAGGCGGGGCGACTATCGCAGTGTGCTGGCGGATGCCAGCGGGAACGAGCCTAGTGTGGCCAATGCTCCCGCCACAATCATCTACACCGACGTATTCTGGCGCAACGCCTGCAAGTACCAGGCCAGGGAATACCGCCATTCCTTTTGGGACAGCGGAACTATCCTGGCCAATACTCTGGCCGTGTCCTCGGCTAACGGCATGCCGGCGAAGGTGGTCGGCGGGTTTATCGACGATTCGGTTAACCGGTTGCTGGATCTTGACGCCCGGCGCGAGGCGGCGCTAGTACTGGCCCCCTTGGGATACACTCCATACTCGGTTGTTGAGTCCTCACCCCAACCGGGGCCGCTCTCATTGGAGACAGTGCCCATTTCAGACCATGAGATCGAGTTTCCAGCCATAGGGAAGATGCATGACGCTTCCTCGTTAGCGGACCGGGGAGAAGTTGTTTCCTGGGGGGTTGAAACCCCATCGAAAGGACCGCCGCAGCCCTTGGGCACTCTCATCCCATTAGAGCCGGTGCCGGAGGAAGCGTTGTCCCAGGATTCCATAGAGTCCGTTATCCTCCGTAGAGGTTCTACCCGGCGCTTCTCTCAGGAGTCGATAACCTTCCAGGAACTGTCAACGGTGCTGGCTCGGGCCACTCAAGGCATCCCCGCCGATTTCTTAAAACCCGCTGGGGCGACCCTGAACGACATCTATCTGATCGTAAATGCCGTGGACGGGTTGAGATCCGGGACTTATGTTTTTCACCGAGACCTGCTATCGCTGGAGTTGTTGGCGGAAGGGGAGTTCCGCTATCAAGCCGGTTATCTTGGGCTTCACCAGCAGCTTCCCGCCGATGCCAGCATCAATTTATACTTTCTGTCGGACCTGGGACCCATATTGACCCGCTTTGGCAATCGGGGCTACCGGGCCGCGCAGTTGGAAGCCAGCATAATCGCCGGGAAAATCTATTTGGCGGCCTACGCCCAGAGACTGGGCGCGACCGGGCTCACATTCTATGATGACGGGGTAACGGAGTTCTTCTCGCCCCATGCCCGAGGCAAGAGCGTGATGTTTCTGGTGGCTCTGGGGAAGCGAGCCAAGCGGACACCGGCCAAGGTCGATACCAGCGCGCTCAATCTATAAGCGGGCCCATAGTGAGAGTCCAAATGTTATCATGCTGAGGGAGTCCACCGGCAGAGTAACACTGACCGGCGTTAGGACGGCAAGGGCCACCGGAAATTGGAACCGGCCTTCAGAGTTTTGGTCTTAAGGTTCTCACGTTAGATTAAGAAGGGAAGCGAATGAAAGTTTATTGGCGTCACCGGAGAAGGGGACAAAACCTGGTCCTTAGCGACGAAAACGAAGAGAATGAAGAGGAGATTGGGGGGTTCAGAGAGACCAAGCGGGGTATTGACGCCTACGCCAAAACCTTTACCTACGATCCAGGCCGCTCTCAAAAGGGTTTCCCGACTATTGAAGACGCCAAAGCATTCGTAGAGTACTTTAAACCCTGGGAGCTATTCGACGGCACACAGGACCTGACCATTGAAACTGAGGTGAGACCGGCCATCGATTCTTCCGCAACAGCTACACCCAGTACCTCAGACCAGCCAGTGGCGATTGCTGCACCAGACCTGCCGGCGGATAATGCGGTTCCGGCTCCACAGCCGGAATCTGTGGTATCGGAGCCGGAACCGCAGCCGGAGCCTGGGGCAGGGGGATTGCAACCGAAGAAAAGATGGTGGGAATTCTGGAAGGATAGCTAGCCTGGAAGATAATCAGTGAACAAGAGACCTTGACCGGCCGTGTTGGCGTATATCGACGTTGCTTCCAGTAAATTAAGGGGACCACACAGGAGGTGGCAACTCTGTGGCTAACTTGTACCAGACCTCCAAGGAAAGCAAGACTCTGGAGATAGAGGACACGACTAGGGAAGGCTTTCCCTTTCGCCTGGTTGTCACTTTACGCAAGCTGGGCATGATTACTATGCTAGACTATTTTATTAGCCCTGAAGAGGCTGCGGGGATCGTCAATACCTTGAGTAAGGTGGACGGTAGAGACCAAATCTAAGCCCCTTTTTAGGAATAAGACCGTGTTCTGGAGTAATACAGCCATCTCCGGCAAGCCCAGACTGCTGCTAGTGGATAGCTCCCGCAACATTCAAGGTTGGGAGGCAGAGTTTTGCAGCCGTATGTACCATGTGCTCCAGCGAAAACAGATGCAACTGGCGGGGGAAGGGCCTCTGCGGGTTAACCGTCCCCAGGAAATGGCGGATACTTTGGTCGACCAGGAAGGGTTCAATTGTATTTTCCTATTTAGCAACGGGGATGGGCCGCATTCAACCGAGGAGTCGAATCTCAACAGTTTTTGGAATTGGCTGTCCAGTTACGAAGGGCTATCACAGAAATTGCTGGCTGTTTGCACCTGCGAGGACTACGATCCGGACACCAGCCAATCAATCTTGACGGCGGAAGATAGCTTTGCCCCATTTGCTATCGCTCCTCAATCTCCGCTGTCCCCTCGGGCGGCAGGGCTGTTCTTCCTGAAATTTTTCACTGAGTTGGATATGCACGCTCCCGACGAGATCACCGGCAAGATGGTCTGGTTCTCCCGTTCCAAGGCCAGGGAGCTCTTACGAAAGCGCCATTTGCCCGGTGAGATTGGCATGAGATGCTAGTCCTCGGCTGAGCTGCGGATAATAAAGGACCGGGTTTACCAATCCGACGAAAGGAGAAAAGCTATGAAGGGTGTAGAGGCTATCGCAGAAATCTTGAAACAGGAGGGCACCGAGTTCCTGGCTTGCTATCCAAACCAACCGCTGATCGAGGCGGCCGCCCTGGCCGGCATCAGGCCCATTACCTGCCGCCAAGAGCGAATGGGAATGGCGATAGCCGATGGGTTCAGCCGGACCACCGACGGCCGCCGCATCGGAGTGTTCTGTATGCAAGGCGGGCCAGGGACCGAGAACTCTTTTCCCGGCGCTGCCCAAGCATTCTCGGACAACGTGCCCCTTCTGCTGCTCCCCGGCGGCGCGGCCACCCAGCGGTCCCACATTAGCCCGGTTTTTAGTGCCATTGACAACTACGGCGCCGTCACCAAATGGCTCGCCCAAATCAACCACGTGGACCGTATCCCCGAGCTAATGCGGCGGGCCTTCTACCACCTCCGCTCTGGCAAAGCAGGCCCGGTCCTTCTGGAAGTGCCGGCAAACGTATGGACCGAAGACCTCAGTGCCGAACTCGATTATACGTCGGTCAAAGGAAACAAATCGGCTCCCGATGCTGCGGAGGTTAAAGAGGTCGCACAAGTGCTGCTCAAAGCCAGCAACCCGGTGATTCACTCCGGACAGGGAGTCCTGTACGCCCAAGCCTGGCACGAGTTGCAAGAACTAGCGGAGTTGCTGCAGGCGCCGGTGATGACCACCATGCCGGGCAAGAGCGGTTTCCCCGAAGACCATCCGTTGGCTTTGGGCGCATCCTCGGTTTCAACCACCAAACCCATATCCCACTTCCTGCAAAAGGCCGACGTTGTATTTGGCGTGGGCTGCAGCTTCTCTAGGACCAACTACGGCAAAACCATTCCTCCGGGCAAAGTCATGGTGCACTCCACCAACGACTTTGGGGACGTCAACAAGGACTATAAAGCCGACTATGCTCTTATCGGCGACGCTAAGCTGGTGCTGCAATCACTGATCAGTGAGATCAAGGAACAAACCCAGGGAGTGGGCAAGCGCAACGACCGGGATGTCGCACCGGAAGTAGAGGCGGTCAAGGAAGAGTGGTATCAGGAATGGATGCCCCAGCTTACTTCGAAGGAAGTCCCCATAAATCCTTATCGCGTCATCTGGGACCTGCTGCACACTGTGGACCCTGCTAACACCATCATCACCCATGACGCCGGCAGCCCCCGAGACCAACTGGTCCCATTCTGGAAGACAACCGCGCCCCGAACTTATATTGGCTGGGGCAAGTCTACGCAACTGGGATACGGCCTGGGCCTCATCATGGGGGCCAAGCTGGCCGAGCCGGACAAGCTCTGCATCAACATCATGGGCGACGCCGCCATTGGCATGGTAGGCATGGACATCGAAACGGCAGTACGGTCGGATATAGGCATTTTGACCATAGTATTCAACAACGGGGCCATGGCCATCGAGCGCAAGACCATGCCCTTCGCCACCGAGAAATACGGCAGTGTGTTCTTGGGGGGCAACTACCGGGATGTGGCCAAAGCCCTGGGAGGCTGGGCCGAGCGAGTGGAGCAACCCGACCAAATCGTCCCCGCCCTCAAGCGGGCTATCGAGGTCACCAAGAGCGGTCAGCCGGCGATGATGGAATGTATGACCAAAGAGGGGTTCGATTTTTCCATCTATCCGTAGGGTCTAGCCGAGATTCAGCCGGTGGCAGACTTATATTGCCACCAATAGGATGGACACGAGGCCGGCCGCTAGGAGGGCGAAAGCCCACAAGAGGTCCAGGTTGATCCAGCCTCTTCTTAGGAAGGCCAGACCGATCTTCTCGTAGACTACCAGGGCTATCGGCAACATAACCAGGAGCATGGCCGCAGTGTGCACACCCAGGCCGATAGCCCACGCCGCCGATGTATCCGAGAGATCGAGAACATCCGAGTGTTGGGAGAGGTCTTCCAGAGTGTTCGAAGCATGGCCTCCCTGGAGGTTCAGGATGATCGGCGCCAGCATCAGCCCCGCTCCGTGGGACGTTGCCATGAGAAAGGACCACGCCACCAAGTCTCGTGGACTCACTTGCATACCGACCCATCTGGGATGACGGTAATACCACACGAGCTTGTAAGCGCCAAACAACAGCAGGACGCCCCCGGAGAAAAGGCGCACCCAATCCAGAGGTACGAACGAGCCGGCAAGCAACAGGAAGGCGGCCACTACCAGCAGCGAGGCGGCATGGCCGATGGTAACGAATACCAAGGCGCGAGGGATGGCCCAAGCACTGCCCTTCTGAAGTCCCAAGGCCAGGGCGAACAGCCACCCCATAGCGGGGTTTAGGCCGTGGAAGGCCCCCAGAGCCGTCAGTGCCGCCAGCGAACCCAGGGAAGCTATGGCGGCGGGCTCGGCATGTCCCAGGGGTGAAACAACATCCCAGGAGGACGTCAGGGATAGCAGAATGAATCGGACGAGGCGTCCCCTCCTTCAAGCCGTACTTGGTGGGACCTGCCCTGACCGAAGTCAACAAAAAAGTCCGGGTCCAGCGCCATGCCCCCGTTGGGGTCCGCGTTGACCTTGACCATCCAGCCTGTCAGGTCGGGATAGAACACATCATCCCAGGAGCTGTAGAGGGAGTTGGTGATGTACACCCGCCGGCCATCCCGGCTGATCTCCACCATCTGCGGCCCGCCAACCAGGGAGCCCGAAGCGGGATGCGCCGCTTTCCGAACAATGCCCCCCACCTCAACCGTACCGGTGTGGCGCGGATTGAGCGGGTCCGATACATCGTATTGACGCAGTTCGCCGGTGCCGAAGCAAGACACGTACAGGAAGCGGTCGTCAACAGAGAGGTCAATGTCGGTAATCAACGGCGGAACTGCTCCCAGTGGCTTGAGAGCCTCGGGCAGCAAATCCGCATCCGCCGGTTCGGCCGGCACCTCGATCACTTTCTTGGCAGCCCAGCGGTCGTTCTCCTGATACCAGGTCCACACGGAGCCGGAGAGATCGTTGGCGTTCACCACCACTCCGACGAAGCCGTAGGCCTTTGTCGGGTTGTGGGCGGGGCGGAGTTCCAGGACCATTTGGTGCTCGGAGCCAAGGTCCACCTCCTGCAAGTGGCGCCTTCGACGCAAGTCCCAGAAGTGTATCTTGTGCCCGTAGTTGTGATTTACGATATGTTCAAGAATGGGGCCGTTCTCGAACATGTCCGGCGTTCCCCATTCGCTGGTGATGACGATGTCAAGGCCGATGTGCCACCCGAAGTCGTATGCCAGCGATTGCGGGCCACGGTCCAACTCCCAGCGGCCGATGGGCTCGAAGGTGTTGTGGTCCAACCGGATGATGCCGCCGGGCACCCCGCCGTCGGCGGACCCGAGACCGTTGAGGTAGATGGCGTCCGGCCCGCAGTGGACCGTGTGTAAGCGGCTGTACCCGGTGCGGGAGAAGATTTCTTCGGACTCAATGGTCTTGATCAGCTTTGGATGGTAGGGATCGGGCTTGGTGTCCAGGATGTAGATGCGCGAGGTGCGAAGCGTCGGAACGATAAGGTAGCGCCGCTCCAGATGAGGATGCGGGGCGTAGGGACAAAGCGCCGAACTGCAAGCGTTCCAGCCGAAGTGATGAACCTCGTCTCCGACGTTGGGAAACTCTGATATGCTCACAATCTTGCTGTAGTTTGCCGAAGCAGGGTCAAGGTCGACCACTGCCATACCGTCGGGGTGGCCATTGTTTGGATTGAGGACGGAAACGTAACCCAGCCGTTCCGGCGGCGCTTGCGTTGCCAGTTTGGGCGACGGATAAAATGTCGGGTCCGGTTGCAATAGCGCCATTACTGTACCTCTGCACTGAATACTTCCCGGCTAATCTTATGTCAAAGGATGAGCCTTGGCAACCTTGAACGCTCCCCTGTGGGAAGGCAGGGTTGCGCCCTCCAAGAGACCGGAGGCCGACTCAAAAGCGCTTATCTAAACTCACGGGCACTGATCAGAAGCGATGTAACCTCATCCTCCATCACCCTCCAATTCCTCCTCAAGAGTATATAGCCAACCACGGCTACCACCACCGATCCAATCAGGGAGAAAAGCGGAAGACTCACTACAATCAACACCAGAAATAGCAGCGGAATCTTCCGGGTGTGTGAGATAGAGGTACTGTCCATTCTCTGTTCCAACGAGATATTCAGTTCGGCCCACCAGTTCTTGCGGAGAACAAACCTATCAGGCCTGTGCTGGAATCGGACCTCATATCTGCCGGTAAAGTGGCGGCTGAACACCTCCGCCGTATCCTCCACAGTCAATTCCGGCTTATGGGCCACAACTATAGTCGCCATGTTTCCCTTCTGTTGTGTTACAAGTAAGCCCAGTACATGCTGGGCCATAGAGACAGGCCGATTCGCCTGAGATTATTATACACGCAGTTCTTCGCAGTCATTGCTCGTGAACTGGATAATCCACTGGATTAGGGGGATTCACTATGGAATTAGGCATGGTCGGCTTGGGGCGCATGGGCGGCAACATGGCGCAGCGTCTGTTGAAAGGCGGACATCGAGTAGTGGCCTACGACCGGAGCGTCGAAGCAGTGGCCGCCAGCCAGGCCCACGGCGCTGTTGGCTCGTCTTCCCTCGAGGACCTGATCGAACTTCTGGCCGCGCCCAGAGCGGTTTGGATTATGCTGCCGGCCGGCCAACCCACCGAAGACACCATAGACAGCCTCATACCTCTATTGTCGGCCGGGGATACCATCCTGGACGGAGGCAACGCCAACTATAATGACAGTATGCGCCGGGCGGAGAAACTAGCAGGGTATGACTTGGATTTCATGGACGTTGGCATCAGCGGGGGCGTCTGGGGGCTGGTTGAAGGCTATGCTCTGATGATCGGCGGTAAAAGGGAGACATATCGACGCTTGGAGCCCATCTTCCAGACCCTGGCGCCGGGCAAGGACAAAGGGTTGAGCCATGTCGGCCCTGTCGGCGCCGGCCACTTTGTAAAGATGGTGCACAACGGCATAGAGTACGGTTTGATGCAGGCTTATGCTGAGGGTTTCGAAATCATGGAAGCCAAAAAGGAATTCGATCTGGACCTATGCCAGATCGCCCAGGGTTGGCGCTACGGCAGTGTGGTCCGTTCCTGGCTGCTGGACTTGGCCGCCGCTGCGTTGGAGGAGGAGCCCAACCTCGAAAGTCTGGAGGCTTACGTCGACGATTCGGGCGAGGGCCGATGGACGGTCCAGGAATCCATAGACTTGGCGGTGCCGGCGCCGGTCATCACCCTGTCGTTGCAACAGCGGTTCCGCTCTCGCCAAGACGGACCTTTTGGCGCCAAAATGCTGGCTGCTCTACGCAATCAGTTTGGGGGGCACCCCGTGAAACGGACCCCTTCGACAAGCTCCGGATAATGTTTGATATAATCCCCACTAAACTCCCGGGGTTCGGTTGAGGGGTAGCCGGCTATCTGGTTTACAATATCCCGTCCCCAGTAGATAGCTGATGACGCCGGAGGAGAATCCAGTATGAAATCCGATCGACAGCTAGTGGCTCACCTGATGAGGCGCGCCGGTTTCGGAGCTACGGCCGCGGAACTTGACGCTTTGACCAGCCAAAAGACTTACGAGGAAATCGTCGATGACCTTGTTGCGCCGGAGCGGTTTCCTGCGGTAGACATGTCTTTTGTAGAGAGGTATTACGGCGGAGAAGAGACCTTCATTCACGTCGGAATGTGGTTGTACCGCATGGTCAACACCAGAAGACCCCTGGAAGAGAAAATGTCCCTCTTCCTTCATCACATATTTCCTGTCGGCGTGGGAAAGAGCGGACACCCTACTTCTCTCGTCGATGAGATCAACATGTTTCGGGAAGTAGGAATGACAAATCTCAGGGCAATCCTCTTAGAACTGTCCCGTGATCCTGCCATGATCTTCTGGCTCGACAACAATGAGAACCACAAAGACGAGGTCAATGAGAACTATGGCAGAGAGTTGCTAGAGCTGTTCACCATGGGCGTGGGGAACTACACGGAAGACGATATCAAGAACGCCTCTCGCGCCTTTACTGGATGGACTTTCCGTCAGCCGCTTTCAACATATCCATTTGGCCCCTTCCCCACAGAATTCGATTTCCTGCCCGATGACCACGACGATGGTGAAAAAGTATTCCTTGGCCACAAGGGAAACTTCAACGGGGAAGATATTATCGACATCATTGTGAAGCAGCCTGCTACGGCCAGGTTTATATCCAGACACCTGTATAATTTCTTTGTCGAGGACGAGACGCCGGTCCCGTCATGGCAGACGGCACCGCCAAGGGACGAAGCCGCCATCACCCTACTCTCCAAGGTGTTCATGGAAACGAACGGTGATATGAGAACTGTCCTTAGGGAGCTTTTCAACTCGGAATTTTTCAAGAATGCAATCAATCTTCCCAAAGTGAAGAGTCCGGCTGAACTGGTGGCGGGTGTGCTGAGGCAGACCGGAGAATTCAGTTCTCCAAGGCCGGGTATTCACGAACTCGCTTTTAGCACTCTGGACTCGGATGGATATGAAGGCACCATGACCATCATGGGACAATCTTTGATGAACCCACCAACCGTGGAAGGGTGGCATACGGGCCGCGAGTGGATCGATTCAGGGACTCTCAGCGAGAGAATCAGCTTTGCGGTACAGCGATTCGAAGATGCGTCCCTGCCGGGCACCAAAGATATTGTCTCCAGAGCCGGCAGCCTCGATGACGATCCATCAAAGATAGTCGACAGGTGCTTGGACCTGATGGGCGGGCTCAAGGTCAGTGAAACCACTTACCAGTCGCTGGTTGCTTATACTAAGGAATTACAAGGTGCGGCAGACAGTGCCGTAGGTGTACACAATATCCTTCAGATGTTGGTGTCCACCGTCGATTACCAGTTCGCCTAACCGGAACAAATCCTAATCGTAAACAGGGGAAACCATGAGTGCCAGAACTGCAGAGAAGACCCTGGTAGTCGTTCAGCTTACCGGCGCAAACGATTTCATGAACACGATAGTGCCTTACACCAGTGGGCACTATTACGACGCACGCAAGAAAGTCGTTATGAGCCAGGAATATGTTCTACCCATCAACGACGACCTTGCCATCAACTCCAACGCGACCCCTTTCAAGAGGCTTTTTGACGAAGGGAAAATGGCGATAATCCAGGGCATTGGACACCCGAATTCAAACAGGTCACACTTCAGGGCCATGGATATCTGGCACACCGCAGAACCGGACAGAATCGGCATCGAAGGATGGCTTGGACAAGCGGTCCGGGCCTTGGACCCCAATTCTGAGAATGTGTTAACGGGAGTGAATATAGGTTACGGCCTTCCCAGAGCAATGGCTGCGCCGGGGGTGCCGGTTACATCCATCGGCGAAATCGATGGATACGGCGTCATGAACCACATAGAGCAGGAGCGGCTTCGGGACAAGTCGCTGGAAGCGTTCAGGTCTATCTACAGCCAGGCTATCGGCACGGGGCCAGTGAATGAGTACATTGGCAAAACAGGAATAGACATTCTCAAGGGCGCTGACCTGTTATCGGATGTACTGGACCGGTACGAGTCGACAGTAGAATATTCCGCTAACCACATCGCAAAGAGCCTGCGCGATGTTGCCCGGATCCATCTGGCGGACCTGGGCACAAGGATTTTTTATACAAATCACACCGGCTACGATACCCACGCCAACGAGATGCTGAACCACCCTCGGCTGATGAACGAGCTCTCCGGCGCAATCTCAGACTTCCTTGACGATCTGCAAGAACACGACGCCAGCGACGGCGTTGCTGTGCTGGTGTTCACCGAGTTTGGGCGTCGAATGCGCGACAACGGCAGTGGCACAGACCATGGCTCAGGGGGAGGGGCGTTTTTGTTCGGAAACAGTATCAATGGGGGCCTGTATTCAGAGTACCCCTCGTTGAACCCGGTGGACTGGGAGCACGGTGAAGACCTGAAGCACACTATCGACTTCAGAGGGGTTTATGGGACGGTACTCGAACAGTGGCTCGGAATAGATGCCCGTCCCATCGTAAAAGGAGACTTCGAACAGGTCCATCCATTCAAGGCTTAATGGTTTGGACTTAATGCTTTGAAGGAGGATACCTTTGTGGGACGTCCCTATGGATTGCTGAGAGCCGGATACCCTTACTTACGGACCCTCGGCATGAGGCGAATAACAAACTTCCCCGCCGATATTGCTTTCGCCAAAAACGACACCCTCTACGTACTCTTAAGGTCCGACGGGGTGGCTACTATAAGAATCTGGCCTCTGGAAGACATGGCGCAACTAACCGACCAGCTTGAGTCCATCGGCAGCTACGGATCAGGAGACGGCCAATTCCTCTGGCCGGTGCAGATCATCACCAACGATGCCGGAGAAATTTTCGTTAGTGACGAGGCCGCCAACCAGATTACCAAATTCAACCAAGCCGGGGAGTTCGTATCGAAATGGGGCATAGCCGGTGATGGAGAAGGTGAATTTGACGGCCCTACCGGTATAGCCTTCAACCCCGAGGGGAATATGGTGGTGGTCGATTCCAAGAACCACAGGGTTCAACAGTACACATCGGATGGTGAATACATCGGCGGGTTTGGGTCGCACGGCGCGGGGCTTGGACAGATGGACCTGCCTTGGGGAGTGCATGTTGATGAGCGGGGCGACATTTACGTAGCGGACTGGGGCAACAACAGGTTCCAAGTATTCTCCAGTGACGGGGAACCGAAAATAGTAGTCGGTTCACCAGGCTGCGGCGATGCTCAATTCCACAGGCCCACAGGCGTAGCGGTTGACAAACACGGCGACATATACGTTGCTGACTGGGGCAACGACCGGGTACAGATGTTTAATTCCGAAGGCCATTACATCTGTAGTTTCCGGGGGGACGCCTCTCTATCTCGTACGGCTCGGACCTATATGCTCACCAATGCGCTACCCAACCGGCAAAGGGAAATGGGCCGCATCGAGCAAGAGAAATACCTGAGGCGGCCCAGGTCGGTTAGAATCGATGACCAGTTCCGCCTCTTCATCCCCGACTACGAACGGTACCGCGTCCAGGTATACCAGAAGGATTTCATTCCCTTGGATAGTACGCAGTACGGCCCTCCCCTGAGAAACCCAACTCTATTGGTCATGTAATCTTCAGATGACAGGCCGGCCGGTTCCGGGTTAGCCATTATTGCCGCCGCCGGCTATCGTGGGTCTAGGCGGGAATCGAAATACGCCGTAATCCTGTCTACGTACTGGTCAGGGTGGTCTTGGAAAGCCTCCGCGTGTTCGACTCCGGGAGGAGTCCAAAGGACACTGCCCAAGTGGGCGGCCCGATGCACCCTGACCCCGTGTTCGACCGGGATACGTTGGTCATCCTGGCCGTGGATGACCAGGATAGGATTGCCAATGCTTCTCACTGCCTCCTCAGGATTGAGCGCCCCGATGTCCACTCCATAAATGCCCCTACCCATGATCTTCACAGTGGGAGTGAATATGGGCATTATCCATCTTGGGATAGGAGTCTGGCGGGCGGCCTCCCGGTTCACCAATTCCGCGGCATTGGCGTAGGGGCTGTCGGCCACCAGGGCCCTGATGCGCGGTTCCTCTGCCAAGGCCATCACGGCGGCGCCTGCACCCATTGAGAAACCCAACACTCCGACATCTTCCTCCGTTACACCTGTGGCCACCAGATAATCAAAGGCCCCCAAGATGTCCCATCTTTCCTCGTACCCGTAGGTGGAGTTTTCGCCTCCCGAATTTCCGTGAGCTCTCAAATCAAAGAGCAGACTGTCGTACCCTCTGGAGAATAGGCTCGCCGCCAGCGCGACTGCGTTGTCGCTTGACCTATTGCTGTTGATGCCGTGAACGAATATGACTGTACGTCGCTTTTTGCCCTCCTCCGAGGAGTCATGCGAAGAGTCATGAATGTACCAGCCTCTCAGGTCCACCTCCCCGTCGCGAGAGAGGAATTCCACGTCCTGGTATAGCAGGCCGTAGGCACCGGGTCCGTTCTCCTGCTCCTTCCGGTCCACGCTCGACAACCCGGAGGCTATGAAGTAGGACACCAAACCGTAGACTACAACCAGCAGGACAAGCAGTACAGGCAGTCCGATTCTTAAGAGCTTCCGCCACCGCTGCCTCATGGTCCTCCGTGGCCAGGCTCCGGATAAGGTGCCGCGGGAGTACAGCAATGGCCTGATACTAGCCTCAATCGAAGCCGCTTACACCACAGGGTCTTTTTGAAGTCAGCACGAATGCAGAGCGGCCGCCGGTTGGACACTCGTTTGGCGTCGGCCTAACGTTTGGCGTCAGTCCTGGCCGTTCTCCCACTGTGCTTCCAGGATACTGCCCGGAGACATAGGCAACCGGGTCATGCGCACTCCTACGGCATGGTAGACAGCGTTGGCGATGGCCGCCATGGGGGGAATAATGGGTATCTCGCCGGCGCCCCGCACGCCGTAGGGGTGGCCCGGATTGGGCACCTCCACAATTACTGTGTCGATCATAGGCAGGTCCAAGCTGGTCGGCATACGGTAGTCAAGGAAGCTGGAATTCATCATTTGGCCTTGATCGTTCAAGTAATACTCTTCGTTTAGGGCCCAGCCTATGCCCTGCACGGCGCCGCCTTGCATCTGTCCTTCTACGTAACTTGGGTGGATGGCCTTGCCTGCATCTTGCAAAGCGGTGTAGCGGAGAATATCCACTTTACCCGTCTCCGGATCCACATCGACATCCACAATATGCAGCGCGAAAGTGTTTCCCACACCCCCAGGGTGGGCCGTGGCCCTGCCAACGATGGGGCCGCCGGTGGCGTTCAGCCGGCGCGCCAAGTCCTTAAAGGTGGTCTTGAGTTCGGTATCCCGCTTATGGCTGATTACGCCCCGGTCATACTCGACATCCTCCGGCTCAGCCTCCCAAACCCGGGCGGCCCGCTGGATAATCTGACGTTTAATGTCCTGGCCGGCTTCGTAACATGCGGTGCCCATCTTGAAGGTCACTCCGCTGCCGCCGGCGCCGGAGCTGTAGCCGATAGAATCGGTATCCACGATGGACGGCTTGACCTCTTCGACCGGAATTCCCAACACTTCGGCAAGATGCATAGCCATAGCTGCCCGTGAGCCGCCAATGTCCGGCGACCCCTCCACCAGGCTCACTGTGCCATCGGGGTTGACGCTGGCGATGGCGCTGGCCGGACCGGTGGTGTTAAACCACGCGCCAGCGGCAACACCCCGTCCCCGGTGAGGTCCGGTTAGGGCCTCAGCCAGGTGGGGATGGTCTTGGGCCGCTTGAAGCATCTCAACAAACCCGATGCGGCGGTAGACCGGGCCCGTCGGCTGCCGGGTCCCTTCCTTTGCCGCGTTGCGCAGACGAAACTCGATAGGGTCTATGGATAGCCGCCGGCACAGTTCGTCGATGATCGACTCGGCAGCGAAAGCAGCGGCCGGCGAACCGGGGGCGCGGTAGGCGGCGGCCTTTTGGGTGTTGACCACCACGTCGATACCTTCTATGTAGGCGTTGGCGACATCATAGGCTGCTAGTATAGTCCGGCAGCCCGTACTGACAGGCGAGCCTGGAAAAGCACCCGCTTCGTAGATCAAGTGACATTCGGCGGCGGTAATCCGCCCTTCCCTGGTAGCGCCCATCTTCACCCGGATGTGGCTGGCGGAAGTGGGCCCGGTGCCTTCAAACACCTCGGCTCTGGTCATGGTAAGTTTTACCGGCTGCCCCGATTTACGGGACAGCACGGCCACTACCGGCTCCAGATAGGCGCCGCTCTGCCCCTTGCCACCGAACCCGCCGCCGATTTCCATAGGCACAATCTTAACCTTGGACACGCTAACACCCAGAATGGCAGCGGTATGGTCCCTGAGAGCAAAGTGTCCTTGGGTGCTGCACCAGATGGTTACACTACCGTCGGTGCTCCACAGCGCAGTAGCCGAATGGGGCTCGATATATCCCTGATGCACCGGCTTGGTATGAAACTCTCGCTCCACCACTAGGTCGGCTTCTTGGAACCCTTGGTCCACGTCGCCAACTCGGAACTCGAATTTGTTGGCCACGTTGGTCCTATCGTCATCCGCGGTTTCACCATACGCTCCCTGGCGCAAGTTCGGGTTGGACAGCCCTAATAGCCTCTCATGCAGTATGGGCGCGTCTTTCTTCATGGCTTCGTAAGCGTCCAGCACTGGAGGCAGTACTTCGTAATCCACATCGATCAAGGACAAAGCCTCTTCGGCAATGGAGGCAGACGTTGCCGCCACCGCTGCCACGGCATGGCCTCGGTAAAGGACTTTCTCCCGCGCCAAAACGTTTCGGCTGACAAAACCGTAGTTCACCACCCCGCCCTCCACTTGGTCCCCAATTTCCGCCGACGCCTCAGGCAGATCGGCGGCGGTTGCTACGGCTTTAACCCCGTGCAAAGCGGCGGCGCGGCTGGTGTCGATGCTCTTGATTACTGCGTGGGAGTGAGGGCTGCGCAGCAGCTTGCCGTAAAGCAAACCGGCCGGCTGAATATCTGCGGCGTAACGCGCCCGGCCCATAACCTTATCCGGGCCGTCATGCCGTATCGGCCGGGTGCCCACCACATCATACTGCACCGTTGTGAGAACTTGGTTGGGTTCATAGTCCGGCACAGGGTCCTCCTTATGAGCATGATTCACAGGTCTACGTTGCTGGATAATTTAGCATATTAAACGCTCCGTGTCTTTCCGGGTCTTTTATTCTCGGAAAATATCATTCTGAACCGTAGGAGAAGAATCTAAAACGCTTCCGCAAGAATGTGATTTGAGTATCTAAGAAAGAGAATACAGTCAGGGACTTTAGACCTTTCGCTGTCGCTCAGAACCTGCCCCGGCGTAGGCCGGGGGTGACGATGAAAAGGCCCTGAAAAATCCCTGCCCTGGTCTTTGACTGAATTGGGAGGCGGTGCTAGAATGCGTTGCTAAAATTTAGTCGATATCGAATGTAGGTTCAGTTTGGGTGCGGACTGGTCGAAATGAGGAACGGCGGTCGAGAGAAGTTTATTTTTGTAGGGAGGCGGCTTGATGGTTAAGATTGGTCACCAGGTGGACTTGCTGGCTCAGAGCATCGTTGATTTTGAAGAGCGGGTGAACATCCCCCGTCTGAAAAAGGAGCGCTTGGAGCGGCTTCAAAGAGAGATGGCCAAGGCCGACTTGAGCGGTTTGCTCCTTTTCGATCCTCTTAACATTCGTTACGCCACGGGCCGTAGAATTCCCGGCGGGTTTCCGATGAGGGGTTTTCTTGCTTACATTCTCGTCCCTCAGGAAGGAGCGCCCTTCGATCCGGAAGACCACCTCGACAGCTCTCCCATCGAGGGTCAGGGGGGGTTCGCTGAGGGTCACTACAGAAGAAAGAAAGGCAGCATCTGGGAGTTCTTCCCATGCGGGCGAAACGTCGAGGAGGCAGTCCGGCTTTGGGGCCAAGGGATAAGAGAACAGATGAACGAACTGGGTATTGCCGGGGGGCGCCTGGGGGTTGATAAGCTGGACTTCCATGCTATGGAGTCGCTGAGAGCCCAAGAGATTACCCTGGCCGACGGCCGGGTTCCTATGGAGAAAGCCCGGGTCATAAAGACGGTCGACGAGATCAGCTTGGTCCGCCAGGCCTGCGCCGTAGCGGACGTAGCTATCACCAGGACCCGGAACGCCATCGAGCCTGGAGTTACCGAAAACAAGCTCTTCTCCATCCTCACCGCCACCAACACAGAGTTTGGCGGCGAGCACATGGACGCTCGTTTGCTTAGCGCGGGGGGCAACACCAACCCTTGGGGAAAAGGGGCCACCGATAGGATTGTACGGCCCGGAGACCTAGTGGCCTATGACACCGACATGGCGGGCCCCATGGGATATTTCGCCGACTTCTCCCGCACCTATCTGTGCGGCGACGGCAAGCCCAATAAAGAGCAACTGGAGGCCTACAAGCTGGCCTATAACTTCATCTACGAGTCATTGGACCTATTCAGGCCGGGGATGGATTTCCGAGAGATCGCCGAGAAATGCCCGGCCTACCCCCAAGAGTACAAGGACCAGAGATACCCAATGATCGCCCACGGCGACGGCATGTCGGACGAATGGCCCACCATCTACTGGCCGGACCAGAGTTGGAGCGGCTTCGGCAACGATCCCGATGTTCTGGAAGAGAACATGGTGATCAGCATCGAAGGGCTGGCCAGTAAGACCGGGGCTCGTGAGAGCGTCAAACTAGAAGAGGAGGTGCTAATCACCGCCAATGGTCCTGAGATTCTGTCCAAGGCAGCCTTCGACGAGCGGTTCCTGACCTAATCGTCACCTTCCCACCCCCAGCCAAAGAGCGTTTGAGTGTGCTCCCTGGCGAGGAAGGCACCGGTTGGGGGTTATTGGGGAGACTCACTGAGAGCCCCCAGCAATTTAATGAATACGGCTTGAAATCAAGGAGGTGGCTTCATGGTTAAGGTTGGTCATGAGATGGACCTATTAGGTCAAGCTGCAGTGGACTTTGAAGAGCGGGTAAACATCCCGCGCCTGAAAAAAGAGCGCTTGGAACGGCTTCAAAAGCAGATGGCCAAGGCTGATTTGGGAGGTTTGCTCCTTTTCGATCCCCTTAATATTCGCTACGCCACGGGCCGCCGAAATTCCGGCGGGTATCCGATGAGAATTTTCTGGACTTACGCTCTAGTCCCACGTGAAGGCTCGCCCTACGTTCCGGAAGAACACTACGACGGCGCCCCGATTGAAGGTCAAGGAGGCTTTGCCGAGGCCGACTGGAGGCGAAAGAAGGGCAGCTTCTGGGACTTCTTCCCCACTGGCCGCAATGTGGAGGAAGCCGCCCGGCTCTGGGGCCAAGGGATAACCGACCAAATGAACCAGTTGGGTATTGCCGGGGAACGGTTGGGGGTGGATAGGCTGGACTTCTATTCTCTGGAGTCTCTGAGAGCCCAGGAGATCACCATCGCCGACGGTCGCGTGCCCATGGAGAAGGCCCGGGTCATAAAAACCGTCGATGAAATCAGCCTGATCCGCCAGGCCTGCGCTATCGCCGACGTGGCTATCTGCAGGACCAGAGACGCCATCAAGCCCGGAGTGACCGAAAACGAACTCTTTGCCATTCTCACTGCCACTAACACCGCGTTCGGCGGGGAGCACATGGACGCCCGTTTGTTGGCCGGGGGCGGCAACACCAACCCTTGGCTGGTGAAGACCGCCAGCGACCGGATTATAAGGCCCGGCGACTTGGTAGCCTACGACACCGATATGGCGGGCCCAATGGGATACTTCGCCGATGTTTCCCGTACCTACCTTTGCGGCGATGTCAAGCCCAACAAAGAACAACTGGAGGCCTACAAACTGGCCTACAACTTCATCTACGAGTCCTTGGACCTCTTCAGGCCGGGCATGAGTTTCCAGGAAATCGCCGAGAAGGCCCCTCCCTACCCCGAGGAGTACAAGGAACAGAGATACCCGCTTATGGCTCACGGCGATGGTATGTCCGACGAGTGGCCGGCCATCTACTGGCCGGACGCCAGTTACAGCGGCTTCGGCAACGATCCCGATGTTCTGGAAGAGAACATGATAATCAGCATCGAAGGGCTGGCCAGTAAGACCGGGGGCCGGGAGAGTGTGAAGCTGGAAGAGGAAGTGCTAATCACCGCCAATGGTCCCGAAATTCTGTCCAAGGCGCCCTTCGACGAGCGTTTCCTGACCTAAGACGGTTAGGTTGCCATCATACCGTTAGGGATACACCCGATGTACAACCATCGTGGAGGTGAAGTGTGACGTCCAGCAACGACCCCAAACTCATAGATGGCATCTTCCCCGGCCACTGGATCGACGGCACTGTTCCAGATGAGCCGGTGCTGCAAGTCCATCGTTACTGCAAAGACACTTGGATTCTGCGCCAATCGGTGCACACCCACTTCGAGGCGCCTTTCCTCTATTTGTTCGCCGGAGAGGACCGGGCCTTACTTCTCGATACCGGCGCCGGCAGCGGGCTGCCGGTGCGGGAAACTATCGACCAGCTCATCGGTGCGCGCTTTCCCCTGGTAGTGGCCCACACCCATGCTCACGGTGACCACATAGCCCACGACGGCCAGTTCGCCGACCGGGCGGACACCGTGATTGTGGGACACGCACCCGAGGACGTGGCCCGGTTCTTCAGCATCGATCATTGGCCGGAGGCCACGGCTACTTACAATCTGGGCCGGCGCAAGGTAGATGTCATCCCCAGCCCCGGTCACGAGCGGGCCAGCATCACGACTTATGACCGGCTGACCGGGATGTTGGTGACCGGCGACAGTGTCTATCCGGGGCGGCTTTACGTTTTTGACTTCCCCGCCTTTCGCGCCAGTATCGACCGGGTAGCTGACTTCGCTGCTAATCACGAGATTGCTTGCGTCATGGGGACCCACATCGAAATGTCCAAAGAGCCGGGGGTGGACTATGAGCGCGGCGCTCCTACCCACCCCAACGAGCACCAGCTACAGCTTGGGACCGGGCACCTGCTTGAGTTGCGCGACGCGCTACATGCGATGGGGGAAGAGATGCGCTACGAGATACACGACGACTTTATAGTGTACCCTAGGTAACACCCCCACAAAGCGCCCTTGGGGTTAACGGTGTAGGCTGCTGCTTCAATATAGCTCCCTGCCCACCCGCCCAAAAGAGAGATAGGAGGTATCCGCGGCGATGCCACGGATACCTCCTATCTCTGACATGGAAAGTTCAAGCCACTAGAGGACACCTAATTTTACTGGAGATTATTCACTGGGGTTGATAGCTATGGATGCTCTTTTGACTAAAACTATGGTGGTCACCGGTGATCCGGCGGTGCAAGTGCTTAGAGACGGTGCTGTGGCAGTGCGGGGGGACCGCATCGTCGCTGTCGGAAACTCCTCGGAGTTGGAGGAGCGCTTTCCAGACCTCCCCCGTGTTACTCTTCCCCGTCGGGCTGTTATCCCAGGTCTTATCAATTGCCACACCCATACAATTCTTACCGTCCTTAGAGGTGGCGTGGAGGACCTGGGGCAGAACATCATGGAGATAGTGTACGGCTATATGGTGCCCGTGACCTTTGTCATGACCGACGACGAGCGACGAGCGATGGCTGCCCTGGGTTGCCTGGAGGCCATACGCTCCGGCACCACAACCATCGTGGATCCTATGCGAGCAGTTCCTTCCTATGCTGGCACCATGGCAGACAGCGGTCTCCGTCTTTATCTCTGCGAGTCGGTCTCCGATGCTGTAGCCACCGAGGTATGGACCCAAGGCTACCGGTACAACAGGGATTGGGGCGAGGCGTCCTTTCAGCAGGCGGTGGACTTGATAGACGGCTACCATGACACCCGTGGTGGACGAGTCCGTTGCTTGGTGGCGGCCCACGCACCCGACAGCTGCTCTTCCTGGATGCTGGAGCAACTTAGAGAACTGGCCCGTTCCCGAGGACTCGGCCGTACGGTTCACTTGGCCCAGTCGGAGCAGGAGATGGCGCAGGTCAAAGAACTGACCGGTGGCAGAACCTCCGCCGAGTACTTGGAAGATCATGGCTGGTTGGGGCCAGATGTTCTAGCCGCCCACTGCCACTGGTGTAATTCCTCAGATATAAGCCTCTTGGCCCGTAGGGGCATCACCATGGTCCACTGTGCTGCATCCAGCTCCCGCCGGGGTTACCACCGGCTGGCCGACCTGCCGGCGCTGCTGGACAGCGGCGTCAACGTCACACTAGGCACCGACAACATGGCGGAGGATATGTTCGAGGCCATGCGTATCGGCATAGTAGTAAACCGGGGGATGCGGCGTGACGGCAAGATTCCGACGCCGGAGGAGGTACTATCCTGGGCGACGATGAAGGGAGCACAGGCCCTGAACAGGGACGATCTGGGGTCTCTAGAGGTGGGAAAGAAGGCGGACCTGACTGTGGTTCGCTTGGACCGACCCCATATGGTGCCTCTCTTGGACCTGGTGTCCAGTCTGGTCCACTACGCTCAAGCCAGCGACGTGGAGTCGGTGATGGTGGACGGCGACTGGATAATGAAGGACGGCCGGGTCCTCACTATGGACGAGGACGCTGTGATGGAGGCCGCCCAGCAGGCCAGTGTAGGCGCATGGCGACGGATGCGTGAGAGGTGGCCAGGTCTAGCTGTCCCCACGAGTCTACACATCTAGCCGCAGAAAGGGCCTTAACACCGAGGCAATACTCGCAGCTTTCTTATTGATTCCAAGATGATTTTGGGAGCGCGGGGCCTGAGCCCTCACCCGTATACACCATTTGTCGGCAACACTTTTGGCGAGGGTCTGAATCGGGGCGCCAAATAAATTGAACTCGCATCGCAACGGGGAATGCCGGAAGCGACCAACGTCCCTCAAGCTGGATCAGCGGCTGGAGTTATAGACGGTGTGGGGCGTCAGGCCTGAGGAAAAATTCTCCTTGAGGTACTGCCTCATGTAAGGCTTTACCCGGTTTACCAGGTCCCTGGCCTCCAGCTCCCCTGGGGTTAGAGGCCTGTCCAAAGCACTGTTGAGTTCCTTGAGCAAGCTCTCCTTATCAACGTGGGTCAGCTTGCCGTCACGCATAACCACGTCTCCGTCTATCATCACTGTGTCCACGTCCTGGCTCCGCCCCCTGTAGACCAGAGCTTCGACCAAGCTAACCTCGGGGTCGATGTAGGGGTACTCGATGTTGCTCAAGTTGAGCAGCACCAAGTCGGCCCTTTTTCCAGGGTCCAGAGTACCCGCCTTATCTCCGAACCAAGCGCAGTAGGCCCCGTGCTCGGTGCCCATTCGGAGCACGTCGTAAGGAGTGGGGGAGATGTCGACTGTGCCTGGGACGTATTGCAGCCGCAGCGCCAATCGCATTTCCTCCAACATGTCTTTGTTGTCGTTTAGAGTGGCCTCGTCTATGCCCAAGCCGATCCTGATGCCCTTCTGGAGCGCCTTTGCTATAGGAGCTATTCCGCTCTGTAAGCGCAAATTAGAGCTGGCATTGTGGCAGATGTTAGTGCCCGTTTCCCGCATGAGGTCCAAGTCCTCGTCGGTGACCCAGACGCTATGGCCGCATACCACCTCGGGTCCAAGGAATCCCAAGTCGTTCAGGTGTTGAAGGGGACTCTTGTTCCAAGCGGTAGCTCCATAAAATTTCTGGTGAGGGCTTTCCAGAAGATGAATGTGAATGCCCGTCTGGTACTTTGTAGCCATCTCCTTAAGGGCCGTCAGCAGATCGTCGGAGCAGCGGTGGACGTTGCTGGGAGCCAGAGTAATCCGGATTCGATCGTAGCGGTCGTTGCCGTACTTCTCGGCCACCTCCTCCAGGGCCGACATCCATTCCTCCGTGGTGGCGTAACCCTGGGACATGAAGGAAGTGAACCGCTCCCCCAGTTCTCCCGGAAGGGTTGCGGCAAACTCTCTCTCATCGCCGGTGGCTCCAACTATATGCAAGTTTTGATTTGCCACCATAGGAGCGTAAGAGACCCGCATACCAATCTCTTGGTAAGCTTTTAGCGACTTGTCCGCCGTCTCCATAACGCGGGATGGGCCGGCGCGTCTTAGACCACTATTCAGCTCTTGGACAGTGGTTGTCCCGTTCTCGATCATCTGGATGGCGCAATACATCTGGTCCAAGTAGGGGTCGACGAGCCGCGACCCTTGTTTGGTGAACGACCTTAGCTCCAGAGTGTTGTCCAAGGCTCCTATCTGGCAGGGAGTAAGGCCCATATGGGAATGGCCGTCCACCAAGCCCGGCATCACCACATAGTTGGAGGAGCCGATAACCTCTGCCTCGGGATGCCGGTCTTTCAGGTCTTCGTACCGGCCCACTTCAATGATCTCGCCGTCGCGCTGGAACACCGCCCCGTCGGACACCACGTCGGCAGAATTCGGCCCTGTGATCTTACGAACCACGTACTTTCCTCTAACTAACGTTGAGCTCATTTGAACCTCCTTGGAGTCACGGGAGTCACGCCTTCCCAACACTGACGATTGTAAGGACACTCCGGAACCCAGTCAATTATCCCATCGAATTGGTCTGCCTACGGGGTCATTTCACCTCATCGCCGGGCCGTGTATGATTGACTCATCCGCCGGCCGCGGCATCTGCGATACCTGGAGGAGTTGAATGATCGACATTCTGGTCAAGGGCGGCCGGGTAGTGGACAGCGGCGGCGTGCAGGAAGCAGACCTAGCTATCCAGGATGGAAAGGTGGCCGGCCTTGCTCAACGGGGATTGATCAGCGAGGCGAACCGGACCATCGAGGCGGAGGGCAAGCTGGTGCTGCCTGGGGTGGTGGACTCCCACTTCCACTGCCGCAACAGAATGGCGGTGCCCCTGGTGGACGATATGCTCACCGGCACCCGGTCGGCGGCCTACGGGGGCGTCACCACGGTGATCGCCTACGTATGGGGGCCGTCCGGGGAACCCTTTGCTCAGGCCATCGAGACATTCAAGGAAGAGGCCGCCGGCAAAGCCATGACCGATTTTGCTATTCACTGTGGTCTAAGACCGGAGATGGAGTTGCTGCGAGGCATACCCCAGGTCCTTGACCTGGGCGTTTACTCTTTCAAGTTCCAGATGGACTACCGGCGCACCGGCGACGGGCGGATGTTGGACCCCGATCATTTGGTGGCCGGCATGGACATAGTGGCCCAAGCGGGAGGGATGGCTATTGTTCACCCCGAAGACGGTTTCCTCATCGACTATCTAGAGGAGCGGTCCATAGAAGGAGGGAAAACCGGTCCGGGCGACTTTCTTCCGACGCGTCCAGCCTTGGCCGAAGCGATGTCGGCTCGGCAGGTCATAAGGTTGAGCCAGGTCTTAAACTGCCCCCTCTATTTGGTGCACCTTACTTGCCGCGAAAGCTTGGCGGAGTTGGTGGAGGGGCGCGAACGGGACGCTAAACTAGGCGCCGAGACCCAAATCCAATATCTCTTGTTGACCGACGAAGTGCTGCATAACCGCGGCCCCTTGGGAAAGATAGGCCCTCCGCTGCGCTCAGGAGAAGACCACGACGCCCTGTGGGATGCTGTCTCGAAAGGGATTATAGAGACAATTTCCAGTGATCATGCGCCCTACCTGGAGCAGGTCAAACAAGCCGGCGATAATATCTTTGATGTCCCTTTTGGGATGCCGGGGGTAGAAACCCTGCTGCCGCTCACCTACTGGGAGGGGGTAGCCAAAGGCCGTATCTCCTTGACTAAAATGGTGGAGGCGCTGGCTGAGAGTCCGGCCCGACGTTTCGGGCTGTACCCCAGGAAAGGGAGCCTACAGCGGGGAGCTGATGCTGATGTGGTGATATTTGACCCGGACGAGGAATGGACTATCTCGGCGGCCGGACTTCACACCGCCGCCGACTTTACCCCCTACCAGGGTTGGCGCATCAAGGGACGGGTGACCGGCGTCCTCTTGAGGGGTGAGGCGCTGTTGGAGGACGGCAAGCTTGCGAAGACGCCGGGAGTGGGACAATTCTTGCCTCAGCAACCGTTGACCTGAACGCCGCATACGGAAGGACTCGGTTAACCGGCAAATCTTTTGCATCTATTTGTATCTAAAGGGAGGGCACAATGGTGGAACTTGCGGCCCAGTTTGGCCTTACGCTATCCCCTACCGATGTACGGCAACAAGTGGAGCTAGCCAAATACGCCGACCGCAACGGGGCTGACTCCCTGTGGGTAATTGAAACGCGGCTGGTGTCCGATGCCATTGGCCCCATGGCGGTCTACGCCGCCGCCACAGAGCGGGTCCGTGTCGGGTCGGCGGTGCTGCCGCTGTGGACCCGTAATCCCGCCTTGATCGCATCGACCTTCGCTACTCTGGACCTGCTGGCCCCCGGCCGGATAGTTTTGGGTTTAGGCGCTTGGTGGGAGCCCCTGGCAACTCGGGTGGGGGTGAGGCGTCAGAGGTCGATTGGCGTTATGAAGGAGGTGATCGAGTCGGTGCGGCTGCTTCTGTCGATGCAGGAAGAGGTCACTTACCGCGGCGACTATGTACACATGGACCGCCTCTACTTGGACCATGGGGGTAGCCGGTCTCACGACGTCAAGATATACATCGGTGCGGTGGGGCCTCAAATGCTGCGCTTGGCAGGCCGCATCGCCGACGGCGTGATATTGAACAACAACCAAACGGTCGCCGCCACCCGTAGGGCAGTGGAGCAAGTGCGCAAGGGCGCCGTGTCTGCGGGCCGGTCTCCGGACCAAGTCGAATTGATGAAACTACTTCAAGTAAAGGTGCACCGCGATAAGAAGAGGTTGTTGCAGGAGGTCAAACCCCGCTTGGCCCTCTACCTGGCGCAGCAGCCCCACATAGAAGGCCCAACGGAAGCAGACCCTGAGCTTGTCCGCCGGATAAAGAGGGTCATCTCCTGGCCTGCCACTGAGGAACAGGCGGTCGAGGGGGCTAAGCTGATCCCTGACGAGCTGCCGGAGAGCTTGGGTTGTTACGGTGACGAGGATACTGTCCGGGCCAGGATGCGGGAATACATCGACGCCGGGGTCAAGGCGCCCATCGTGTCGGGGGCCACCAAGGAAACGGTGGATTTCCTGGCTCAAGGCGGTTGGTGACTACGACAGGCGACTAGGTCAATCACCCCAACCACTTCTGAAACCACCCCAGGGTGCGGGCCAGGTACTCTTCCCGCATCTTGGGATGGCCCGTCCTGGGAAAGAGATGATTGCACTCCGGGAATCGCACGAACTCCACCTCTTTCCCGAGTCTTTTCAAAGCTACAAAGTATTCTTCGCTCTGGGCCACTGGACACCGGGCGTCAGCCTCTCCGTGCAGCAACAGCACCGGGGCGTTCACGTTGGCTGCGTAGGTAATGGGGGAGCGCTTAATTAGTTCCTGAGCGGAATCCATCAAAGTCCCTCCCCATTGGTCCTCTCCAAAGCTGACGCCGATGTCCGAGGTGCCGTACATGCTGTGCAAGTCAATACAAGGAGCACCCACCACCGCAGCCTTGAAGCGGTCGTTGTGGCCGATGATCCAACTGGTCATAAAGCCGCCATAGCTATACCCGTGAACCCCCAGCCGTTGCTCATCCACATAAGGCCTAGAGGCTGCCTCATCGACGGCCGCCATCAAGTCCTGATAGTCTTCTCCCCCCCAATCTCCCAAGACCGCCATCATGAACTCTTTGCCATAGGTCGAAGAGCCGCGGGGATTGACCGCTAGGACCAGGTAGCCGGACGTGGCAAGGACCTGTTGCACCGGTGTGAAGGAATCGTAAAAGGCGCCGTTGGGTCCGCCGTGTATATCCAGCACCATGGGATATTTCCGGCCCCGATCGAACCCCGGAGGCAACCAGAACCGGCAATCAAGTTGCAAGCCCTCCCTCTGGACGTTGAACTTTTCCACCCGGGCCGGAGGATGCTCCGCCAGATACTCTTCGCTACAGTGGGTTAGTTGCTCATTGGCTGTCGATATTAGGTCAAGGTAGTAAAGCTCATTGGGAGACCAAGGATAAGACGAGAGCGCCACAGCCGCTTGGGCATTCCCATCGATACTGAGGCCGCTGCTCTGACAGCCCCCGCCCGCCAATCGCCTGCTTCTCCCGCCGGACGCGGGCGTCTCGAAAAGCCCGGACTCTCCTCTCTGGTCTCCCAGGAATAAAATCCGTCCGTCATCAGTCCAACGCAGTTCCGACGGGCGGCTAACGACGGGGAAGCTCATATAAGGGCGCAAGGAATCGTCAGTCAGGACTTGTGGGGGCCGCCCAGGTTCCAGGACGTACAGCCAGGCCTGCCACAGCGCCATCCCCTGGGGCATATCGGACCCGACGGCGGCCAACCGGCGGCTGTCGGGGGACCAGCCCAAGGCACCAACCTCGGATAGGCCCTCGGACCAGTTTTCCGCCTCGCCTCCAGCCGCCGGGACTACATAGGCTTCCGTGAGCGCTCTCTGGTCCCTATCCTCCCGCCTGCCGGAAATAAAAGCGATCCGGGTCCCATCGGGAGACCATACCGGAGCCGTGTCATTCCAGTCTCCATCGGTCAACTGCCTGGGTGAGTCCCCATCCAGTTTGACAACAAAAAGGTGGAAGTGCGCATCGCCCCGCCAACCAAGCCCATCGAACCGGTAGCGAATTCTACGCACTACCTTGACCCTGGGAGCCTTGTCGTCCTGCGGGTCTTGGCCCGGCGTCTCAGCGTCCACGTCGGCGCAAAACACCAATTGCCGGCCGTCCGGCGACCACCCGAAGTCGAAGACGCCTTTTGGCGCATTAGTCAAACGCTTTGCTTCTCCGCCTCCCACTGTCATTATCCACAACTGGCGGCGCCCCTCGTCGTCGAGTCGAAGGAATCCAAGACGCTCGCCGTTGGGCGCGAACTTTGGCGCTGAATCCGATTTCCCTTGGGTGAACTCATAAGCTCTCCCGTCGGCCACCTCCAACATCATGATGCGCGAGTAGTTTTCCATCCGGGTTTGGTCGAACCAAGAATAGGTATAGGCTAGAAGGGACCCGTTGGGAGACAGGGCTGGGTCGGCGACGGATGGCAGTCTACAGGCTATATCGGGCTGAATGGGATTGCTCATAAGACCTCCTCGGCTAAAACGGGTCGATTCTACCACAACCCGGTGAGACCGCCGCTGGGAACATGGCTCTTGCGCAGCGGCGCAATCGGTCCATCCTTTCATCAGCCTCAACACCGGGATATAATTGCACATTCCGGCCAGCAACCCGAGGGAGGGAGTTAGAATATGGAGCGCGATTTCGTGGGATACGGCCGCAATATTCCCCGAGTCCGGTGGCCCGGAGACGCCCGGATTGCCGTCTCCCTAGTGGTCAACTATGAGGAGGGCGCGGAGTACTCTTTGCTGGACGGAGACTCGCACCACGAGACCAATAGTGAAGTGCCTTCTCCGGTGCCCGCCTCGCAAAGAGACCTGTTCAACGAGTCTTTCTTCGAATACGGGAGCCGAGTCGGCGTCTGGCGGTTGCTGGACCTGCTGGAAAAGTATGAAGTCAGCAGCACCTTTTTTTGCTGTGCCCTGGCTCTGGAACGCAACCCGGAAGTAGCCAAGCAGATAGTCGCCAAAGGGCACGAGGTTTGCGGCCACGGCTACCGCTGGGAAGAGTACCACCTGTTGGACCGGGAAGCGGAACGTCGGGCCATAGAAAAAACCGTAGCTTCCCTTACCTGCACCACCGGCCAACGGCCCTTGGGCTGGTTCACTCGCTACGGAGCCAGCGTCAACACCAGGGAACTCGTGGCGGATGAGGGTGGGTTCATCTACGACAGCGGAGCATTCAATGACGACCTCCCCTATTTCGTGCCGGTAAATAACAGGCCGTGGCTGGTGCTCCCTTACAGCATGGAAACCAACGACGCCAGGTTTTGGCGGGGAGGCTTGGGCAGCATTAACGACTTCTATGACTACCTGAAGGACTCTTTCGACTGCTTATATGAAGAAGGCCAATCCCACCCGAAAATGATGTCGGTGGGGCTGCACTGCCGGATAGCGGGCAGGCCCGCCCGGTCCAAGGCCTTTGAAAGGTTTCTTCAGTACGCCAAGGGGTTCCCCGGAGTTTGGTTTGCCCGCCGCGTCGACATCGCCCGCTGGTGGCTGGAGCATTATCCTGCGTAATGCCTTGGGCAGCTAGCGTGTCCGGTAGGGTCTACCACTGCGCCCCGAAACCGCTCTAACAACTCTCCCCATCGGTTGGCGTCAATCGCCGTCGCCCCGATAAGTCCCACTCATTAACCCGCATCCTGTAATGACGCCACACTAAAGACTACACTGAAGGGCTTGCAATATATTACGACGCTGTTGTAGGCCGTAATATCGACGTCGGTTGGTATTGGGTAGTTCTGGTTGCCCCGGTTGCCTTTCAAGTCCCCTAGGTCGAAGAATCCCTGGTCCCTAACCTCTCCCGAGTTGTCCGGGTCTTCATGCGCCGAGAGAAACACATGCAGGGCCGGACCATTGGTCACTCTCAAATTCTCCAGCCGCAACAAGAAAGAACCATCGGGGCCTCGGTAGATCGTCGCTTGGCCGCTTCTCTGTGGAAACTGTCGGCGTCTTTGAATTCTCCGGTCTTTATCCTCGCCACCCCGGATTGATCACCGGCCGCCCCGTCGGCACTATCAATGGTTGCTTGCATTATGTCGATACCCTTGTCGATGATACCTGTGTCCAAGTCCTTCTTGGCTTCCGACAACATTTCCATCCCATCTCGCAAAGCGGCTTGGTCGGCCTCCGTCATAAGAATGACCTTGCTATCTTGCATACCCGAAGCCACTGCGGCCCCAACTGCGATACCGGCTCCGCCGGGCATGGACTCTGTTACCGGGTCGTTGTATTTAGCAATTCCGGCCATGATCTGCTCAATATCCTCGCGTTCCATACCTGCCGGCACTATGGCGTTCAAAGCGAAGGGGAATTCTTCCTCCACAGTTACGTTGGTGAATAATGGAGACCCCAGGGACCAGCCCAGCCATATCGTCACTGCCAATATTGGAGCCGAAATCACGCCTACCACCAACCGGTGCCGCCATAGGAACAAATGCCATCCCTTCCAGAAACCGAATGCAGTGACCGCTGCGAGAAACACAAGGACGCCGGCTGCGATTGCCCAACGGTACTCATAAACGTCCGCAAATGTTCGTTCAATATCCCCGAATGTAGACATGGCTCTCCTCGACCGAACTCTTAAAAATCCGACTGGGGATACCCCTCAAGTCTTAAAGTAATCGAAACAGTGCCCTATTTCTTACGGTACTGGGTTAAGATGTATATGTTATCATGTTGCGCATTGCCGGCCTTTTCGACGGCTGAGCCTTTGCCGACCCAACCAGGCGGCTTGAGGGGATATTGGGCGGCTTCACCCTGCTGGAGCACACCGCGGACACGGGCATCTATGCCTATGGCGGCAGCTTGGAGGAAGCGTTGTCCTGGCTGGCCGCCGGGATGTTCAGTATCATCGTAGAACCGGAGACGATTAACCCCAACTGCTCCCGAACCATAGCCCTCTCCTCTAGCGACCGGGAAGCATTGGCAGTGGACTGGCTCAACGAGCTAGTGTATCAGTTCGAGACCACCGGCTTTCTAGTGAAGGAATGCCATGTTACTCTGGAGCAAGGAGACACGCGGCTACAAGCCCTTTGTCATGGGGAGGTGGTCGACTTGGACCGCCACCGGATTCTGACCGTGATAAAGGCCGCGACCTACCACCGGCTTTCCGTGTCTTGGGAAGAGGAGTGGAAGGTCAAGGTCTATTTGGACGTGTAGGCGGTAAAACCATGGATTGGATGAGCGTACTGGAAAAGGTGGGGGACAACTCTTGGGAGCTGCCCCAGTCCTATCAAGACGGAATGCGGGTCCCCGGCCGGATTTTCGCCGATGATGCCTTGTTAGAGCAAATAAAAGAGGACCAAGCCTTGGAGCAAGTGTCCAACGTGGCATTTCTGCCCGGCATAGTAGGACATTCCCTGGCCATGCCGGATATTCATTGGGGATACGGCTTCCCTATTGGCGGGGTGGCTGCCACCGCGATAGACCAAGGAGGCGTGGTTTCTCCGGGAGGCGTGGGCTTCGACATCAACTGCGGCGTCAGGCTGCTGCGCACCCAGCTTGCCGAGTCCGAGGTGCGACCTCGGTTGCGGCAACTGATGGACACCCTGTTTAAGGAAGTGCCCACCGGATTGGGCGGAGGGGCGCGGCTGTCCTTGGACCGAGGGGAAATCGACCAAGTGTTGCGCCGAGGCGCCGGCTGGACGGTGGAACAGGGCTACGGCGACCCCGACGATCTGGAGGTGACGGAGGACCAGGGCTGTATCGCCGGCGGGGACCACCAAGCCGTCAGTGACCGAGCCAAGACCCGAGGCGGTCCTCAACTGGGCACGGTCGGTTCGGGCAACCACTTCCTGGAGGTCCAAGCGGTGACGGAAGTCCTTGACCCGGCAGCGGCAAAAGCAATGGGAATAGTTGAGCCGGGCCAAGTGGCGGTGCTGATTCATTGCGGCTCCCGGGGTCTGGGTCACCAAGTTTGCACCGATTGGTTGAAAACTATTGAGGCGGCCTCGGCCCGGTACGGCATCCGGCTCCCCGACCGCCAGCTTGCGGCGGTTCCGGTGGAATCGCCGGAAGGTCAGACCTACCTGGGCGCCATGCGGGCAGCCGCAAATTTCGCTTGGGCCAACCGTCAGTGTCTGGCCCACTGGACCCGGCTGGCTTTCCAGCGAGTGTTTGGTCGGCCTTGGCGAGAGTTGGGGATGGCCCAGGTCTACGACGTGAGCCACAACATGGCCAAGATTGAGGAACACGTGGTGGACGGACGCTCGATGTCCTTGTGCGTGCATCGCAAGGGGGCAACCCGGGCCTTTCCGCCCGGCCACCCCGACATACCGGAGCGGTACCGGGACATCGGCCAACCGGTGCTGGTGCCGGGAGATATGGGGCGCTACTCCTTCTTGGCCGTGGCTGGATCCAGGACAATGGAGCTAAGCTTTGGCTCGACCTGCCACGGCGCAGGCCGGGCCGAAAGCAGATCGCGGGCTAAAAAGCTGCTCAAGGGCCGGGACATTCAGCAAGAGTTGGCAGACCAAGGAATTATTGCTATCGGCCATAATTGGGCTTCCTTGGCCGAGGAGGCGCCCATCGCCTACAAAGACGTGGCCGACGTCATGCGGGTCGCCGACCAAGCGGGCCTCTGCCGGCCCGCGGTCCGTCTGCGTCCCCTGGGTGTAATCAAGGGCTAGGCGTTAGACCCGATTGCCTTCCAGCTATTCGCTCTCCCACTGACATTCATCAAGTCGTGGTATAGAATTGGCTTGTTCGTTGCGTTCCCGGTGATGGGTAAAGGGGCGCAGCATATCTGGAAAAGGGGGGTTGTACTGTGAAATACGGAGTGTGCATCCCGCATTATGGGAGGTCCATTGATGCTGACGGCCTAACCGAAATGGCGGTTAAGGCGGAGGAGATGGGGTACGACTCAGTTTGGGTCACCGACCATATAATCGTTCCTCACGTCATCCCCGGCCGGGATGATCTGGTCTACCGCCACGACATGCTGGAGCCCCTGATCTTTCTAGCTCACCTTGGCGCGGTGACCAACAGGGTAAGTTTGGGGACCAGTGTGATCATCCTTCCCTACCGGAACCCCGTAGTCTTGGGCAAGATGATCGCTACCGCCGACGTGCTGTCCAAGGGGAGAGTCATTTTGGGCGCGGCTGTTGGCTGGCTGGAAGGCGAGTTCAACGCCTTAAATGCGCCCTTCGTCGAGCGGGGTCCTTTGAGTAACGAGTACCTCCGGCTTCTGAAAGAGCTATGGACTAATCCGACTCCCAGTTTCCAGGGGGAGTATTTCCAGTTTTCCGAGGTCACGTTCTCTCCTATGCCGGTGCAGAAACCCCATCCACCCGTTTGGATCGGCGGAAGGAGCCGCCGGGCCCTGCGCCGGGCGGTGGAACTCGGTGACTACTGGCATCCCTCTCAAATGGCCCCCAAGGAGTTGGCCAAAAACGTCGCCTATATGAGGCAGCACTCAGAATCAGTGGGCCGGGCCTCTCCTCCCGGGGTTTCCTTCCGGGCCACCCTGAACTTTACCGGCGACTCCGCCTCCGGCCATCGTCCGCCACTCCACGGCTCCCCTGAAGATGTGATCGCCGACCTTCAGGAATACTCAGAGGCCGGGGTAGACCACACTATCATGGAAATCTCGGGGGACGGCTACCCGGACATGTTCAGGTCGATGGAGCGGTTTATGACGGAGGTCAAACCCAGGGTGTCAGCCTAGACCGTCTACAAACCCAGGTTAGGAGGAGTATCAATGCCCATCATCCAACACTCAGACGCTCCCTCAGAAGAAGGCTTTCCGGGAGTTGACCGGGCGATTCTTGTGGATGCCGACCACGGTTCCCAGTCTCTATGGGTCGGCCACTTAACGGTCCCTTCCGGAATGAAAGTCACCACGCATATCCATCCCGACACTGAAGAGGCCATGATAATCGCCGAAGGCAGCCTGGAGGCCATTTTGGGGGATGCGGTTGTCACTGTAGGCCCAGGGGACACCGTGCTGGCCCCGGCCGGGGTGAAACACGGCTTCGTCAACCGGTCCCAGGAATCGGCGACATTGTTGGCAATCTTTCCCAAGACCAGCTTTGAGCGGGTGTTGTCGGAATAAGCGTTTAAGCCAGGTTGCGCACCGCATCCACCACTTGATAGACCTCCTCCTCGGTGTTGAAGAAGTGCATGGACACGCGGATGCCTGCAGGAAAATTAACGGGGCGAGCGACGATCCGGTGCTGCCGCCACAGTTGGGACACCGCTTCCGGGGCGCTCGCGCCTTCGATAGCAAAGGAAACCAAGCCCGTCGAGCTATCCCTGTTCAGTGGGGAAATCAAGCGCACTCCCGGAGTTTCCGCTAGGGCCTCCTTCAGGAGTCCGGCGAGGTCAAGGTTACGCTGTTCGATCCGGTCTATGCCTATTTCTTGGACAAACTCTATGGCTTCCAATAATCCGGCTTGCAGGGCCGCATTGGTGGAGCTAAGCAGCAGCTTATCGATGGTGGACGGATTGGGTTCAAAGCTATAGGGGTCGTCGCTGGGCCTTGCCGCTTGGCTGGAGACGAACATCGGCTGCACCTGGTCTATCAGGTCCCGCCGAATGAACAGAGCGCCAACCCCTTCCGGCCCCAAGAGCCACTTCTGACCCGGCATGGAGTAGAAATCACAGTCCATGGCTGCCATATCCAATGGGATTTGACCGGTGGACTGGGCACCGTCCAGCAGCAACAGCGAGCCATTTTTCTTAGTCAATTGGCGTATCTCTTTGACCGGCATACGCAGCCCGCTGGAGTACTCTACGTGACTCAGGAAAACCAGCCTGGTCCGGGCCGAAATGGCCGCTTCAAATTTTTCCAGAACTCTATCCGGCTCTTCATCGGGAGCTATCGACAGTACCTTGACCACTGCTCCATGCCGGTGTTGCTGGAAGTAGCTGGGGACCAGCACCGAGCTGTGCTCCAGATCGCAGGTGATGATCTCATCTCCCTGCCGCCAGGAAAGGCCGTTAATCACCATGTTCAGCCCGTGGGTGGTGTTCTGGGTCAAGCAGACCTCTTCCGGAGAAGCGTTTAGCAGCCGGGCCGCCGCTTTCCGGGCCTTCGATTGAATCTCCCTGCCGCTCTCATAGACCTCAGGACTGGTTGGTCCTTGGTCCATTTCATAGTCCAGCCGCTCTTTGATAGCCTTAACAACCTTGAGTGGCGAGGGTCCGGACCAACCGGTATTCAAATAGGTCATTGCTTGGCAGACGGGTATTTGTGCTCTTAATCCAGCAACATCCATATCAAGCCGCTCCTTGCTGATAAACAACCAGGGACTAAGTTGCCGGGACTCCATCCCGGTACAACTGCCGTAGGGGCACTCTGCCCACGCTTAAGCAGACCACCACAACGAAGCCAACCCCTCCGGCAGCCAATACGACGGACGCGCTGAGCGCTGTGAACTCAGCCAAGGTGCCGTTGAGTAGATTAAACCCGGCCATAAACCCTTGGGTATGCCAGCTATAAACCCCCAACAACCGGCCTCGGATTGCGTCCGGGGCGATGGTCTGTAGCATCGAGTGGCTCAAGGTCATGAATCCCCCTTGGGAGAAACCCATGCCTGCCGCAGCCAGGGTGGCCAAAGCCAAGTTGGGGGAAAGAGCCAAAGCCAGGGGCGTAACACCGCTGAGGATGGCCAGCCAAAAAAACCATTGCCCTCTGGCTCGCTCGCTTTGAACCCCCGCTAGATACAAAGCGGTTACCAGGGCTGCGACACCGTAACCCACCATGAGATAGCTGGCGCCGCCCATGACACCGACGCCGCTTTCCACTCCCAACCGGTCCCGGGACAGCACAGGGAACAGCGACTCGAAGGACATGGTCATACCGCAGTGGGCTACCACTATCAACACGATTGAGAGCACTAGGGGGTGGCGGTACATATACCCCAGCCCCGCCGACACATTGCGCATCAATACACCGAACCCCTGCCCCACTTCCACCACACCTACGGAAACGGTGCGGATGCTCAACACCATGGTTATACCGAGTAGATACAGCGCGGCGCAAAGGAAGAAGACCCAGTTTTCGTGTCCGATAATCCAGAGCACCACCAGAATCAGGAACGGCCCGGCAAAGCGCGCTCCATGAAAGGTCACTTGGTACAAGGAAACCGCGTTGAGGAGACGTTCTCTAGGCACCATGTTGGCAAGCAACGCTTGGGCGGCGGGCATTTGAGCGGACCGGGCCGATCCGGTGACGGCGGCCAATAATAATACTTGCCATGGTTCGACGAGCTGGGTCGCCACCAGTATGGCCAACACCAAGGCGTCGGCTAAATTCACCGCGTAGGCCCAGGCCAGAACGGTGCGTCTATTGAATCGGTCCGCCAGGTACCCGGCCAGCGGCGACACCACTACCGACGGGATCATCGCAGCAAAGGTAACGTAGCCGGTCCATGCCGGAGAGTCGGTAAGGCGCAACACCAAGGCTGCCCGGGCTACAATCAAGGCCCAAGACGCCGACTGGGAGCAAGCGGTGGCCATCCAGAGCTTGCGGTACTCCAGTGACTGGAAGGACGTGAAGTAACGGGCGGCCAACCCGCTCCTCAGTTCTGCCAAGCCGCTCAACTCGACAGCCCCGCACCGACCGGCGCCGGTTCAATTGGGTCACTCAGACCAATATCCCGTGCCTGGATAGCCTTCCAATGCGTGACCCCGGATACGCGCATCGTCAAACAACGCCAACTGTCCCCGTGGCCCCCGAAATATAAGAGAGAATTCAAAATGCAGGGCCCCGCTAGCGGGGCGAGTAGGGAGTAAGCCGCAGAATTGAGTGATGGCTAATTCGGGTCAGTGAGCCATCCTTTTCCGACTCCGCCCGCGCCTTGTTCCAGTCAGGGTCGGCCCCGAAGGCCGCCCAGCTTTTCTCACGGTCGCCCAAGCCGGGGTATCCCAGCATATAGACCAGCCGGTTGCTGGTCCCAACATCCTCGGTCCAATATGCGATATTCTCGATGCCGTGCCGCTCGAAAAGCCTCATGGTGTGATTGGAGAACCGGTCGTGAAGAGCGGGCAGCTTGCCGGGCATGGCATCGTAAACCCGCAACTCCTGCACATTGGATGACAACTGAGGCTCCGGCGAATAGGGGGTGAGCCGCATGAAAGTGTTTTGGACGTGGGCCACATAGGCCCATCGGCCTCCGTTTCCGCCCGCACTTGGTGCCACCCCGGATCGGCTTGGAAAGCCCCCCACTTCTTCTCCCGGTCGGTCATGCTGTCGAAAGTTAAAATATAGGTCAACTGGTTGCTGGTGCCGATCTCGTCGGTCCAAAATCCCATCATACCTATATCATATTTCTCGAAATAGCCTATGGTGTGGTTGGCGAAACGATCATTGATGGCCGGAAGCTTTCCCGGCACGGCATGATAAATCCGAGACTCATAAAGCATAAATACCTCCTCCGGCGTCATTTCGGAGTGATTGGGAGGATAGTCCAAGCACCTAGTCTAGTCAAACATACGGTCGAATTCAATAGATTCGTTGCTTCTCGGTCCATTGCTATCGGTTCCGTATTATAATGCTCGAAGAAACTTAGCCCTAAGGGAGACCGACATGCCCATTGAAAAAACAGCGCCGGAGCTAGAGCGCATCGTGTCCATGGACCGAGCTATAGAAGAGTTGGCGGACGGCTTCGGAGGCGACTTGGGGGTTGCCGAGGGACCCCTTTGGTGGAAGGAGGGGGGTTACCTCCTATTTAGCGATATGCACCACAATCGGCGCATGAAGTGGTCCCAAGAGGACGGTTTATCCGTGTTGCGTGAGGACACCGGCCGTGGCAACGGGCTGACTCGCGACCTCCAGGGGCGCCTGATTATCTGCGAACACGACTCCAGGAGAGTTACCCGGTTGGAGCATGATGGGAGTGTTACCGTCATGGCCAATAGCTTCAAAGAACACCAGCTTAACAATCCCAACGACGTGGTGGTCAAGTCTGACGGAAGCATCTACTTCACCGACCCTTATACCCTCCGAAGGCCCCAAGAGCAGTGGGAGCTGGATTTTTCCGGAGTATTTCGGTTATCCCCGGACCTTGGCACCCTCACCTTGCTGGTCCAAGACTTCGTTCTACCCAACGGCCTCGCTTTCTCTCCTGACGAAAGCGTCCTGTACATCAACGATTCTCGCAGAGGACATATCCGGGCCTTTGACGTGCTGCCCACCGGGGCCTTGGCCCTTGCCACCGACCGGATATTTTGCGACCTGAGGGGCGAACGCCCCGGCGTCCCCGACGGCATGAAGGTGGATGTGGAGGGCAACGTCTATTGCGGCGGCTCCAGCGGCGTTTGGGTCCTGGACTCCGCCGGAAAGCACTTGGGCACCATCGTCCATGGGCAGCCCGCCACCACCAACCTTGCTTGGGGCGACGCCGATTGGAAGACCATGTTCATCACCAGCCGGGACACCTTGATGCGAGTTCGCTTGGACATTCCCGGCGTGCCCGTTCCGGTCGGGGCCTCCAGTTGAGAGTGCCGGCCCGGCTTGACATCATAGAACAAGGAGGGATCTAGATGGCACGGCTGCCCAACCTCACCAGGGAACAACTCAAGCCCGAGGACCAAAAGTTTTTCGACGAGATTGCCGGTAGCCGCGGCAGCGTCCGGGGCCCTTACGGCATACTCCTTCACAGCCCCGACCTAGCCGCCCGGGTGGCCGACACCGGGGCCTACGTGCGGTTCGACTCCGACATGCCCAATGCGCTAAAAGAAGTGGTGATAATCACCACTGCCCGCGAGATCAAGTCCCAGTACGAGTTCACCGCCCACGCCCGTCTGGCCCGGGAAGCCGGTGTTTCTGAAAACACCATCCAGGCCATCGCCCAGGGCAGGGCCCCTCAGGGACTTGGCGACGATGAAGCGGTGCTGGCGCGCTATACCATTGAGTTGCTGCGGGACCGAAAAATAAGCGACGCCAGTTTCAACGCTGTCAAAGATAAATACGGAATCCGTGGAGTGGTGGACCTTACCGCGCTCATCGGCCACTACCTTCTGGTGGGCCAGATTTTGGCGGCCTTCGACGTCGAATTGGCCCCAGGCGTTGCCCCGGAATTGCCGGAGTAAGCGCCGGGGCGGTAGGGTCGATTTCTCTGGTTGTTGAAGAAGGATTGACGGGGTCTTGCCTTGCACCGTCCTTCAGGCTAGGGCGTCTTGCAATACCTCAACCAAATGCCTGGCCTTCCGGCCGGTGCCGTGTTCTATTTGCTGGCGGCAGGATACCCCGGTCACCGCCACCTCCCAATCAGCGTCCTTGGTATTCACCGCCGGAAAGAGGGCCTGCCCGCCTATGTTCATAGAAATGTCGTAATGCTCCCGTTGAAACCCGAAGGCTCCAGCCATGCCACAGCACCCCGCGTTAACTTGCTCCACCCGGTATCCGGAGGGCAGGCGCAGGGCGAATAGCGAACTGGCAGTGCCTGCCAGTGCTTTCTGGTGACAATGGCCGTGGAATAACACCTTCTTGGGCGTCTCCCGGAACTTCAATCCCAGCTCCCCTTTGTCATGGAGCATCATCAAGAACTCTTCAATTAAATAGGTCTGTTCAGCCACCTTGCGCGATTTTTCGTCTCTCAATAACTCCGGATATTCGTCCCGGAAAGTCAGGATGCAACTGGGCTCGCAACCCACTATGGCAATATCTTGCTCGGCATAAGCGTGAAGCAAGTCAACATTGTAGCGGGCTTGAGCCAAGGCTTGATCCATGCGGCCTTGGGAGACCATCGGCCTGCCGCAACACCCCCCGTTGGCCAACTCAACCCTGAACCCGGCTGCTTCCAGCAACGCCACCGCGGCTTTTCCCACTTGGGGATAGTTATAGTTCATGAATGTGTCGTTGAAAAGCACCACCGTAGGCTTTGGGGCAACCCCCGCTGTTCCGTCCTCTGAAGCGGCCCCCGGCCTTCTCCCGTTTTGCAAACTAGGTCTTGTCTTCCACCCTTTTGGTGAAGACAGCTTAGGGCGGGGTCCCCCCGACCGCGATTTAAACCACTTGGGCAGCGTTTCCCGAGCGAAAGCAGGCAGCGACCGGCCGGGATACACTCCCAACACAGTGCTTGCCGCGAGTTTGCCCAAGCGGCTCCCGGCTATCCAGTTGGACCAAGGAGCCAGTCTGCTGCCCCATCGGTTGATTCGGTTGATATTGGCGAAAACATTGTTCCGCAGCGGCCTGCGGTTGGACCTGTAATAGTTATCCAGAAATTCGGCTTTTAGCCTGGCCATGTCCACGCCGGACTCGCACTCGGCCTTGCAGGCCTTGCACTCCAAGCACAAGTCCAATGCTTGGTAGAGCCGCTGACTGGCTATGGCGTCCACCGGCAGCCGGCCCGACAGAGCCGCTCGCAAAAGGTTGGCCCGGCCCCTGGTGGAGTGTTCTTCGTCCCGAGTTGCCATGTAAGACGGGCACATGGTCCCTTCCAGCTTGCGGCAGGTGCCCATGCCGTTGCACATCTCCACCGCGCCCGCATAGTCCCCGTCCAAGGAGAAGTCAAGCCTGGTGGGGATGGACCTCGCTTGGTAGCCGGGTCCGTAACGGAGGTTCTCGGTCATCGGCGGGGAGTTTATGATTTTTCCTGGATTCATGATTCCCTGGGGATCGAATGCCTTTTTAACACCGCGAAACGCCTCATAGATCCGTGGCCCGAACATCTTTTCCGTCCACACCCCGCGAACTATGCCGTCGCCGTGCTCCCCGCTCATCGACCCGCCGAACTCCTTTACCAGGTCGCTTATCTCGTCTCCGATGGCCGTCATTCTGGCCATGCCCTCAGTCCCCTTCAGGCTCACCAAGGGGCGAATGTGCAAGCAACCGACGCTGGCGTGGCCATAGTAAGCCGCCTCGGTGTTGTGGTTGCCCACGATTTCATCGAACCGGCGGACAAACTCCCCAAGGTCCTGCGGGTCAACCGCCGTGTCCTCTACGAAGGGGAGTGGCTTGGAGTCCCCGTGGATGCTCATCAACAGTCCCAGCCCGGCCTTACGCAGATTCCACACGCTGGCCTGGACCGCCCGGTCCAAAATATTGACGCAAGCGTAACCCAGGCGGCGCCGCGCCATATCTTCTTTGAGAGCGCTCATCTTGCCGGTCAGCTCATCCTCGGACTCGCCGTAAAACTCCACCGCCAGCAGAGCGCCCGGGTCTCCTTCGATAAAGGATAGGCTCCGGGAAAGGCCCAAGGACTCCCTGGAACGATCCAGCACCATTTTGTCCATGACCTCCACCGAAGACGGGCTGTGTTTCAGTACCTCGGCGGTGGCTTCGCTGGCCTCGACAATTCCGGCGAAGTGGAGGATGGACAAGCAGGTCATGGCGGGGCGCGGCACCAGATTTATTTTGGCCTCGGCGACCACGCACAGTGTCCCCTCCGAACCCACCACCATGCGGGCCAGATTGAAACCCGAGTCGGTGGTAAACTCGTCCAGGTTGTAGCCGCTCACCCGCCGCATGATCTTGGGATAGCGGGCCTCGATTTCCGTCAGATTGTCACGGGCGATGTTGCGGACTCCGCGATAGATTTCCGACTCCAGTCCGCTGCCGCTCAGTTTGGCTTCCAGTTCGGGTGAGTCCAGCGGCCTGAAATGAGCGAGGGAGCCGTCAGACAAGACCACGTCCAATTCCTTTACATGGTCCAGGGTCTTGCCGTATATAACCGAGTGAGCGCCGCAAGTGTTGTTGCCGATGCCCCCGCCGACGCAGGCCCTGTTGGCGGTTGTGGGGTCGGGGGCGTATTGTAGATTGAATGGGGCCAGATGCTTGTTGAGCTGCTCCAAAACGATGCCCGGCTGGACCCGGGCCCAGTGCTCCTGTTGGTTGACCTCCAGAACTTGGTTCAAGTGCTTGCTGAAGTCTATAACGATGGCGTGGTTCACTGTCTGCCCAGCCAGGCTGGTGCCGCCGGCCCGCGGCAGCACCGGGACGCCAGCGTCCCTGGCCACCTCCACCACCGCCAGCACATCGTCCACGTTGCGAGGAATCACCACCCCAACCGGCTCCATCTGGTAGATGCTGGCGTCGGTGCTGTACAGGACCCTGGAGAAAGGGTCGAAGCGCACCTCTCCCGACACCCGCTTGACCAGTTCGCGGGCTAACTCCTCACGCTTCTTGCCCTGTACTCTACCCGCCGATGATGTTTGGATCACCACTGCTTTTTCTCCAGCTAGTCTTAGCCGTCAGCTATCAGAAATCAAATCAATCCCTGTCCGAAACTTGGTCCACTGCCACGTCAGCTTATCCCAACGAGGTCCGAGGTTCAACCAATGGCCCTTTACTGGTCACAGGCCCTGGATTTGTGAGATAATCGGCACTGCTCTAGAATCTGTTCCAACCGACCCGTACAAACAGGTGGTCCCTCGGCACAAGGGACCCGAGCCGTAAAACTACAATGGAGGATTATTCATGGCTACTCGCACAGAAGCCCAGGTCAAGGAGTTACAAGAAACGGCGCTGGAACACTTGTGGATATATATGCGGGAGCCCAGCGACATGGCGGAGAAAGGGGAGCCGCAGATCTTCGTCGAGGGCAAGGGAGTCCATGTGACCGACGCCTTGGGGCGCAGCTACATCGACGCCATGTCCGGACTCTGGCTCAAAAACGTGGGCTACGGCCGCACCGAGATCGCCGACGCCGCCTACCAGCAAATGCTCCAATTGACCTACATGCCCATGGGCGCCACTACTGAGCCGACGGTCCGGTTGGCTGAGAAAGTAGCCCAGATCACACCCGGCGACCTGTCCCGCAGCTTCTTCACCAGTGGCGGCTCCGAGTCGGTGGAAACTGCCATGAAGCTGGCCCGGGCCTACTTCAAACGCGTCGGCGAGCCGGCCAGGACGAAGTTTATCAGCCGTAAGGGCTCTTATCACGGGGCTACCTTCGGCGCCCTGGCTCTGGGTGGGTCGCCAGCCATGCCCAAGCTGGATTACGAACCGCTGCTCCCTGGGGTTTTCCATGCTCCTCAACCTATTCCCTACCGCTGTGAATACGGCGGGACCACCCCGGAAGAATGCGCCGAACGTTGCGTCGGAGCAATTGAGGACATTATCAAGTTTCAAGGACCGGATTCGGTAGCGGCGGTGGTGGCCGAGCCAGTTGCCAGTCCCATGGGCAGCGCGGTGCCCGGTCCCAATTACTGGCCCAGGTTAAGAGAGATCTGCGACCAATACGGCTGCTTGCTCATTGCCGACGAGGTAATCAACGGCTTCGGCCGCACCGGCAAGATGTTCGCTTGCGAACACTGGGGAGTGACCCCCGACATCATGACCGTGGCCAAGGGCCTCACCAGCGGCTATATACCCATGGGCGGCGCCATTGCCCGCAAACCCATTGCCGACGCTTTTGTAGGCAGCCAACGAGCCGCCCTTCGCCACGTGATCACTTTCGGCGGTCACCCGGTAGCTTCCGCCGCCGCCCTCAAGAACATCGAGATCCTGGAAGATGAAGGTATGGTCGAGAACTCGGCGCGCATGGGCCGTTATTTGCTGGACGGGCTGGAGGAGCTCAAGGAGAAGCATTCGGTCATTGGCGACGTCCGAGGATTGGGTCTGATGTGCGCGGTGGAGATCGTAAAGGACCGTGAGACCAAGGAGTACTTCCCATCCGAAGCGGAGTTAGGCGCCCGGTTGACCCAAGGTTTCTCGGACAATGGCTTGATACTGCGAGGCGGAGACGTTACGAGTATCATGCCGCCCCTTTGCATCACTTCCTCGGAGGTCGATGATCTCGTATCGGCAGTGGATCGTACCATCGGCCAAGCGGCCCATGCCTTGGGCGCTGAGTAAATCTACCCCATCCCGCTACCCATTTGAAAACGCGGGGCTTGGCCCCGCGTTTTCAAATTCTGTTTGTGTCTCTTTGGATGAGAGGACCCAGTGGAGACAGAGCACAGGCCAAGCTTGCAAGCGGAGCTAGTAGAGCCTCACTGTTGTATTGATGGGTATAGGGACTTGAGCTTGATGCGGGCGTCCTCGGTTGTGAAGCGCCAGTCCACCTGAATTACGTCCCGGTTCCGTTGGTCCTGCCATGCGCCTGTTTCCCGTTCCAGGACTTCCTGGCTGGGTATCCGGCGATCCAAGCACTGCCGCGCCAGCACCCCCAGTTCGATCTCGGCCATATTAAGCCAACTCCCGTGCTTCGGGGTGTAATGTATCTCCAGCCGTTGGGCAATGCGCCGTGCCTCCGCCGGCTCGAAAGCCTGGTATAGGGATGCCGGATGATGGGTGTTCAGGTTGTCCATCACCAAGACTATCCGCTCCTTGTCGACATAGTCCTCGTCCACCAGTTTCTTGACCACCCGTGCCCAGTCGGCCTTGGTGCGCCGGTCCGTGACCTCCACCCGCCGCCATCCCTCCAGGGGCGCGAACAGCATGAACAGGTTGCTCACTCCGTTGCGTTGATATTCGTAATCGTATGCCATGGCTGCCCCCGGCCGCGACGGACGGGGTTGGCGGGTCTCCTGCACCAGTTGCTTGCTGGTCTCGTCCAGACACACCAGCACCTCCCCCTCTCCGTAGGGACGGTGATAGACCTCCAACACGTCCTCCATGGCGCACACAAAGTCCGCGCTCCCTTGGGGCGGGAGGCACCAGCATTCTTTCAGCCAAGGCTTGAGTTCGTTTTTTTCAGAGTCCGGCGCACCGTCTCTGTGCTGATGCTATCCACTATCTCCTGCGCCACCAATCCATCGGCCAGCATTTGCAGCGTCCAACTGACCCGTCCCTCCGGCGGTTGAGAGCAGGCCAAGGCTACCAGGTGGGCCTCACCCTGACCATCCAGCTTTTTCTTGCGGCGCTTTAGCTGCTGTTTGCGTCCCAGGGCTGCCTCCAGGCCCTCCTCCACGCACCGGCGGCGCACCCGTTCCACCGTGGCGCTGCCCACCTTCAGGACCCAGGCTATATCCTCGTCCCTCATTGCGCTATCAACCTGGTTCTCATCGCTAAGCAGCAGAATGCGGGCGTGAGTCTGCTTGTAAGCCGCCGCCCAACCCTTGGACACCAATCCCTTCAGTTCCTCCTGTTCCTCCTCCGTAAGTCCCACTCGGTATTTCTTCATCATCACATCCATCCCCGCTTCCCGATTTTCTTTTTTGACTGCTAACCCATCATATCTCACCAGCCATCATTTCAATGATGGTCAGCTACTAGTCCAAACCTCGAATAATCCGGGCCATCCGCTTTACTCGCTCCGGGTCGATCTCATTGGTTATGATGCCGTTTCTCTTTAGGCTGGTCCCGATAATGGCCCCGTCTGCTTGGTCCAAGAGCTTGGCCGCGTTTGCCTCGTCTACTCCGCTGCCCACCAGGATAAATCCCTCGGGTACGGCGGTCCGGGCCGCAGCTACATCATCAGCCCATGCCGGCTGCCCGGTGACCGGCCCGCTTATTATCAGCCCGTCGGCCAAGCCCCGGTAGGTTGTCTCCCGAGCTGTAAGCCCCAAGTCAACAGACCTCAGAGGCACCGCGTGCTTTACCAGCACGTCGGCAAGAATTTTCACCTCAGCGGTCAAAGCTCGACGTTGACGCAAGGTTTCGAAGGCTTCTCCATGGACCAGGCCTTCGTCGGCGGCCATAACCCCGTAGTGGACGTTTACCCTGATAAACGCCGCCCCGGTAACCGCCGCAACTGCCATGGCAGAGGGCGCGTCGTTTCGCAGCATGTTGATGCCCACCGGCAGGTCAACCCCTTGCCGGACCCGTTGCACCGCCAGGGTCACCGCCGCCACGGTTTCAGGCTCCACTCGCCCGATGCGGAAGGGGGCGTCGCCAAAATTCTCGACGATGATGCCGTCCACGCCGCCTTGTTCGAGCGCGGCCGCTTCTTCTTCGGCCCTGCCCAGAACCCGGTCCATGCTGCCGCTCCACCGGGGGGAACCGGGCAAGGGTGGTAAATGGACGACTCCGATGAAGACCTTGCGCGAGGGAAATAGTTGGCGTGCCATCAGGGAACCCTAGTTACCCGGTAGACCACTCCGGCTTTGTCATCCGAGATGTAAAGGGCGCCGTCGTCGGGGCCGAATATAAGGTCGACGGGCCGGCCCACCGATGATCCATTATCCAGCAGCCAGCCACTTATGAAGTCTTCTTCTCCGATTACCTTGTTTTCCTCCACATCCAGCCTCACTACTTTATACCCAGTGGGAACACTCCTGTTCCAGGAACCGTGATACGCCACCAGCAGATCTCCTTGCCATTCCTCCGGGAACTGGGCACTCTCGACGAACCGCAGTCCCAACGGCGCGGAGTGGGCCTGCAAGTCGTGGGTGCTTTCCTGCGTTGTGACGCATCTGTCTGGTTCGTCGAATGCAGGGTCGGCAATATTCTTGCCGTAGCAATAGGGCCATCCGTAATTCCGTCCCCTTAAAACGACATTCACCTCATCGGGAGGCAAGTCATCGCCTAGGCCGTCACGCCCGTTCTCCGTGGCCCATATCTCGCCGGTGCTTGGGTGGAATACAAACCCGACAGAGTTTCGGAGCCCCTCAGCAAATACCCGCTCGCCGGACCCGTCCGGATTGTATTCTATGATGGCGGCCAGCCTCCGGTCGTTCTCTTCACATACATTGCAACTTGAACCGATGGAAACGTACATTTTCTCGGAAGGGCTGATTCCCACGGTACGGGAGATGTGGCCGCGCTGGTAGGGTATATCCGCCACGACCTGCCGTGTCTTCTCCACCCTTCCGTTGCCCAAATACAGGTAACGCGAGACCTGATTATGCTCGGCCAGATATAGATACCCTCCATGAAAGGCCAGACCGTGGGGGCTATTGGCTAGGTCCTCGATTGCTGCTATCACCTCGTCAGCGACACCATCTTGGTCGCGGTCAGGCAAGGCAAAAACCGTGCCTCCTCTCCAACCTGAATAGAGGCCCCGCCTGCTGGGCAAAGTAACAAACAGGATGCCGTCAGGTGAAAATGCCATAAACCGCAATGGTCCAATAGGTTCCGTGGTGAACAAGGATATCCTGAATCCTGGGGGGAGTGTTAGTGGAAAGCCGGTCTGATTTGCCCTTTGGGATGCTGATGCCAGCGTCTGGACCGGCGTGGGCGTTGGAGCAGCAGTAGACTCCAATGTTGGTGTGGAAGGTGGAGGGGGAGTGACTGGGACAGCCGTCGGTTGTGGGCTGGGGTTTGCCGCTGCTGGAACTGCGGTAGCCGCCACACCATTCCCAGGGGTTGCTGCCGGCTCAGAAGGGGCGCAAGCACCCAGGAGGAAGACTATTGGCGCCAACACCCATACTGCCCGGCCAATCCGAAACACCATTTACTTCTACTGTCTCACTATTCCAAGTTGATTACTGATTTTGTACGCAGCGGTTTGGATGGGCCAGTAAGCTTATGAGACTTAACTATTAGACGAAGCGTCAAGTCCTATTTTCTATAATTCTAGCCGCACTAAAGAACCTGTCAATGCGGAGCGGACTAATGCAACTGTTCAGATTTGAGGGGAATCGGTCCTTCGACTCCGCTGCGCTGCGCTCAGGATGAGCGGTTTCGTGTTAGTGTGCTGACCAACTCTGAACAGTTGCGGACTCATGCCCGGATGGCCCACTGCCGCGGGCCGGTGCCGCGCTATGGCTGGCGCGGTTCGATATTTTCGGACAGGTCCATTGAGCTGTTGCTATATCTGACGGGCCGGTCTCCAGAGGTCGGAAAGCCTATAGATCCCCCTAAACGTGAACAGTTACACCCCCACAAATGACCCGGCGGTGCTAAAATTAATCTCGAACAAAGAAGTATGGGTGGGAGTTGATGGCGCAAGACTATATATTCGTAAAAGGCGCCCGGGAACATAACCTCAAGAACGTCGATCTGCGCATTCCCAGGGGCAACATGGTGGTCATCACCGGGGTTTCCGGGTCGGGAAAGAGCTCTCTTGCTTTCGACACAATCTACGCTGAGGGCCAGCGGCGTTACGTCGAGTCTCTTTCGGCCTATGCCCGCCAGTTCTTGGGGCGCATGGACAAGCCGGACGTGGATTACATCGAGGGTCTCTCACCGGCCATATCAATCGACCAGAAAGGTGTTTCCCACAACCCGCGCTCCACCGTGGGCACCGTGACTGAAATCTACGACTACCTGCGCTTGTTGTTCGCCCGTGTGGGCCGGCCTCATTGCCCCAAGTGCGGCCGGCAGGTAGAACGGCAAACGGTGCAACAAATCGTGGATGCCGTCATGTCCTTGCCGGAGGGCAGCCGGGTGATGCTCCTGGCGCCCAAGGTCCGCCGTAAGAAAGGCGAACACAAGGACGTATTCGTCGCAGCGAGGAAAGCAGGATTCGTACGGGTCCGGGTTAACGGCGCCGTCCATATGTTGGATGAACTGGACGGATTGAACCTGAACAAGAAAAAATGGCATTACATAGAGCTGGTGGTGGACCGTCTGATTGTCCGGCCCGAGGCGGACCTCAGCCGGGTTGCGGAGTCAGTGGAAGCTGCCCTCAAAGAAGGTGAAGGAGTCCTTCAGGTAGACCGGGACGGAGAAGAGGAACTGGTGTTCTCCGAGCAGTTTTCTTGTGTACGGTGCGGCACCAGCTTGCCCGAAATCGAGCCGCGCACCTTTAGCTTCAATAGCCCCCACGGCGCTTGTTCCGAATGTACCGGCTTGGGATACAAGCTGGAGGTGGACCCCGACCTGGTGGTTTTCAACAAGAAGCTATCCCTCTCCGAAGGGGCCATAGCCCCCTGGACCAGGGGCGGCAGCTCCAATAGCTGGTACTTGAGCCTGTTGGAATCGGTGGCCAGGGGACACGGTTTCTCGGCCAAAACTCCGGTAAAGGACTTGAGCCAGGAACAGCTTGATTTGGTCCTGTACGGAAATAAATCCAAGACCGTCACTATCCGTCACCAGACACACCAGGGGCGGGTCTACAGCTGGGACACTACTTTCGAAGGAGTGATTCCCAACCTGGAGCGGCGCTATCGAGAAACCGAATCAGACCATTCCCGCCAGGAAATAGAACGCTATATGGCCGCTCGCAGTTGCAAATCCTGCGGCGGCAAGCGACTCCGTCCCGAAGCACTGGCGGTCACGGTATGCGGACTTGGCATCATGAATGTTTGTGCCAAGAACATCGCGGATGCTTTGGAATGGGTGCGAGAGATAGACCCTGACGCCCCGGGAGACCACTCTGGAGAGACTTTGACGGCGCGGGACAAGACCATCGGCAGTCAGATTCTCAAGGAGATCGAAGGCCGTTTGCGTTTTCTAGAAAACATCGGCCTGGACTACGTGACCATGGACCGGACTGCCCGCACTCTGTCCGGCGGCGAAGCTCAACGAGTCCGGCTGGCGACCCAGATCGGTTCCGGGCTCACCGGAGTGCTGTACGTATGCGATGAACCCACCGTGGGCCTTCACCCCCACGACGACCACAGGCTCATCGACACATTGATACGGCTGCGAGACATGGGCAACACTGTTGTGGTCGTGGAGCACGACGAAGCGATGATGCGAGCCGCCGATTTCATCGCCGACCTGGGGCCGGGCGCCGGGGAGCACGGCGGGCATATCGTCGCCTCCGGCACCCTCGAGCAGATCATGGAAGTCCCTGGATCGATAACCGGCCAGTACCTCAGCGGACGTAAAAAAGTAGCCACGCCGGGAAAACGCCGCCCCGGCAATGGCAAGTTCTTGCGGGTAACCGGGGCCCGAGAGAACAATTTACAGAACATCGACGTAGATATTCCCCTGGGGTTGCTCACCTGTGTCACCGGCGTGTCCGGTTCCGGCAAAAGCAGCCTGACCTATGAGATCCTGTACAAGAAGCTGGCCCAGGCACTGTACCGGGGCCGAGACATTCCAGGGACCCACGACGACCTCATTGGAATCGAAAACATTGACAAGGTGGTCAACATCGACCAGTCCCCCATCGGGCGGACCCCGCGCAGTAACCCGGCTACTTATACCGGGGCGTTTACTCCCATTAGGGAACTGTTCGCCAGTCTGCCCGAGGCCAGGGTCCGGGGGTACGCACCGGGCCGGTTCTCTTTCAACGTAAAAGGGGGCCGCTGTGAGGCTTGTCAGGGTGAAGGGTACAACCAGATCGAAATGCAGTTCCTGCCCGACGTTACTGTGCCCTGTGAGGTCTGTCACGGACGCCGTTACAACAGAGAAGCGTTGGAAGTAACCCTGAGAGGTCAGAACATCGCTGATGTGCTCAGCATGACTGTTACCCAGGCTTTTGAATTCTTCGAAAACTTTCCTCGCATCCGGCCCAAGCTGGAAACCCTCCGGGACGTGGGCCTTGGCTACATCCGGCTGGGCCAGCCAGCCACCACCCTTTCCGGCGGCGAAGCCCAACGGGTCAAGCTGTCCACCGAGCTGTCACGGCGAGCCACCGGCAAGACTATATACTTGTTGGACGAGCCTACTACCGGCCTTTCCTTCGAAGACTGCGCCGCACTGCTAAGGGTGTTGCACCGTCTGGTCGACAGTGGAAACTCGGTGCTGCTCATCGAGCACAACTTGGATGTCATCAAAAACGCCGACTGGATTATCGATCTCGGCCCCGGAGCCGGAGACAAAGGGGGCCGCCTCATCGCCGCTGGCACCCCGGAGCAACTAACCAATAACCCCGAGTCTCATACCGGCCGGTTCCTGCGGCGAGTGTTGGAGGCGAGCGAGACCCGGTTGCCTGAACCAGCGGCGGCCTCGGTGGGGGACTGAATAACCTGTGTGTTGGCGGGCGGCTATCCTCGCCAGGCTCAACACGGCCCTTTTGCCGCTTATACCGCTCTGGTACAATGGGTTGCGCCATCCTCTACAGAAGGAGAACATCTATGCCTTTGCACTATGACGGAGACATCCGCATTACCAAAATCAACATGGGTCCCCTCGACAACAACGGTTATATCGTTGTGTGTCCAGAAACCAACGAGGGCATCATCATAGACACCCCGGCCGAACCGGAAAAACTGTTGAACGCCATCGGCGATGTCAAGATTACAAGCATCCTGATTACTCACAAGCACGGGGACCACCTAGCGGGGTTCGACACCATCACCGGCAACGTCGACGCCGCGGTGGGCATCGGCACCGAGGACATCAGCGCGCTTCCCAAACAGCCGGAGTTGGACTTGAAAGACGGCGACCTAGTTAAATTCGGCAATCGAGAGCTGCAGGTGCTGGCTACTCCGGGACATACCGAAGGCGGCAGATGTTTCCTGTATGGAAACCACCTGTTTTCCGGTGATTCCCTTTTCCCCGGCGGGCCGGGTAAGACCGGGAGTCCCGAAGCCCTTCAACAGCTAATAGGCAGCATTACCAGCAAGCTGCTGGTCCTGCCCGACGACACCGCCGTTTACCCAGGGCATGGACTGGACACCACTATCGGGGAGACCCGTCGACAATACGAGGAGTTTGCTTCCCGCTCTCACCCGGCGGACCTGTTCGGAGACGTGACCTGGCTGGGCAACTAGGATGCCGTTCCTAGTTTGAATAGTGGGCCAAAACCTGGCCCTACGACTTGCGGCCGGCTCCTGTCTACGTTTCGCTTCGAATTCCGGTCTTTGCGGGTGAGTTAAGCATGTATCAGCGTTCCGTCTTGGATAATCAGCTCCGGGTACTGACCTCGACCATGCCCCACACCAGGTCGGTGTCCGTGGTGATTAACGTCGGCGCCGGCTCCAGATATGAGTCCTTGGGGATGTCCGGGATCTCTCACTTCCTGGAGCACCTGCCATTCAAGGGGACCAAACGGTGGCCTACATCCCGGGACGTAAGTGAAGCTATTGAAGGGGTCGGAGGCGTGATGAACGCCAGTACCGACCGGGAGATGACGGCCTTTTGGTGCAAGGTCGCCCAACCCCACTTTCATTCGGCCTTGGCGGTATTGCTCGACATGATACTCAACCCGCTCTTGGACCCGGAAGAGTTGGAAAAGGAGCGGGAGGTGATCCAGGAAGAGCTGCGGATGACCAACGACTACCCAACCTATAAGGTAGACCTCTTAATCGACGAGGCGCTATGGCCGGAACAAGCCTTGGGCCGAGATGTGGGCGGCACCTCAGAATCGGTCAACGCCATCTCCCGGGATGCGATCCTTAAATACATGCACCATCAGTACAATCCAGCCAATACCGTCATGGCTGTAGCCGGCAACATTACCCACCAAGAGGTGTTGGACTTGGTGGGAGAGGCTACCAAGGATTGGGAACCCCAAGAGTCTCTTGACTGGGAACCGGTCAATTATGGCTATGAAGGGGCCCCGGTCCGCATGGAGCAGCGCCGCACCGATCAAACCCACCTTTGCCTGGCCTTGCCGGGCCTCTCGTTGGAAGACCCAGACCGATTCAACCTGGCTATGCTCAACGTGATGTTGGGCGATGGCATGAGCAGCCGGCTATTCCTGAATCTACGCGAGCAACAAAGCCTGGCTTACGACGTCAGCAGCTCCATCAACCACTTCCGGGACTGCGGATCGTTGGTGGTTTACTGTGGCGTCGAGCCAAGAAAGAGCCGTGAGGCGGTCCGGGCCACGATCGGCGAATTGGAGCAACTGCGCCAAGAAGCGCCCGAGCAGGAGCTTGCCAAGGCCAAAGAGTACGCCAAAGGCAGGCTCTTGCTAAGGCTGGAAGACACCCGGTCTGTAGCGTCTTGGCTGGCTTCCCAGGAGCTTCTCCAAGGCCGGGTGTCCACCCCCGACGAAGCGGTGCAGTGCATCGATGCGGTGACTGTTTCCGATGTGGCCCGGGTGGCCCAAAACCTGTTTTGCCAGGAAAAGTTAAGACTAGCGGTGGTTGGCCCGCACCGTAGCGACAAATCCTTCACCAAGTTGCTGCAATTCCAGCCCAGCTAAGGCCTTTCCATTCGGTTAACCGGCCACTAAGCACGCTGTTTTTGCAGTTCCGGGCAATTTCAAGCGACTTTCACAACCCGCTTTCAAACGGTCATTAAATCGCCGAAGCGTCGAACTCGGCCGCCACGGGATTGCTCAAAATCCCTATACCCGGTATTTCAACCTCGACAGTGTCGCCGGGTTTCATTGCACTGGTCACCCCGGTAGTGCCGGAGTACACCAGGTCCCCCGGGTGAAGGGTTACTTGTTGACTGATGTAGCTGACGATTTCCGAAAAAGTGAACAGCATATCCTTGGTGTAAGCCCTCTGCAACTCTTCGCTGTTGAGCCTGACTATTAGCTCAAGCTGTTGGGCGTCGATGTCAGTCTCAATCCAGGGACCCACCGGAGCGAAGGTATCCGCGCCCTTGGCGCGCCAAAAGGTCCAGTCCTCCTTCTGCCAGGTGCGTTCGCTAACATCATTTCCGCATGTGTACCCCAGAATGAACCTGCCGGCTTCCATGGGAGTAACTCGCCGGCACATTTTTCCAATAACCGCTACGGCCTCACCCTCATAATGCACCTGCCCTCCGGAATCCCTGGGAATGATGATCGGATCGTTATGACCGGTCAGAGAACCGCGGGGTTTTATCCAGGGCTCCGGATGTTCCGGCACCGGAGATGCGCCTTCCCCGTTTTCAAACAATGACGCCGCAAAATCCAAGTGATCGGCGAAATTCAACCCCGGTCCCCACATCTCGGTGGGATTGGTGGGAGGCAGTAGCTTGACCTCATTGAGTTTATGTCTAGTGTCGGTTATCCGGAACCGGGTGTAGATACTCCCTCTAATCTCGCTGACTTCTTCCTCTTTAATCACTCCGTAAGCCACTCTTCTGTCAGCTCGAAACCGTGCCAGCCTCATCTTCTCCCGCCTCCCAAGAGTGGTTACGAAGTATATCAGGCGGAGATTTTACCCTTTCCCGAGGCTGCCCGCAAGGAGTTCGCAAGACTGTCTTGAGACTGATTCAGGGGGGCAACCGAAAGGCCCAGGGTCAAACGGGTATTGACGGGGACTTGCCCTTATGTCAATATTTTAATTAGGGTTGTAGGCATCAGGTAGTCCTTAACCCAAACGAGCAGGAAGGGAGGACCACAGATGACAACCAACATAACCACTGGCGGGGACGCATTTCCCACCGCGTTTCCCTTCGAGACGGAAAATCCCAGTGGAGTGCCCGGGATCACCAAGATAGAACCCAATGTACTCGCGGCCATCGTCGGTCACGTGGCCGATCAGATAGAGGGCGTAGCCAGATTGGGGAACCCCAGCGGCATACTGCGGACGGTGGTCAACACGGTCAGGTCGACTGCAGCCGCCAAAGCAACCGGAGTCGATGTTGAGGCCGGCCTGAGGGAGGCCATTTTCGATCTGGAGGTGGTTGTGCTGTACGGCTTTAGGATCCCCAGTGTGGTGCAGGAGATTAGGGAATCAACCGCTAAGGAGATCTACAACCAGATCGGGCTGGTGGCCAAGGAGATCAACGTCAACGTCACGGGAATAGAGTTCCCCGAGGGTGCCCCACAACGTAGGGTACAGTAGGGACCGCGGTCCAACCCTGCCGGTTCGCGGGTAGAAACACCTCATGAGGTAACGAAGTGACACAGCCGCGCCCTCGGGGCGTAAGGGGGAGCAACGGGCGGGATGAACGCCTTTAACGGGCTTCTAGCAGCGGTTATCTCTCTAGCGGCGATCGCCGCCGGGGTGCTCATCTTGCTCATCGTCACCGACACCGTCTCTCCTCAACACTTCCCCGGCGACTTCCCCGCCCGCATAGCTGCGCATACCGGGGGCGCCCTGTGGAGGGATGTGGGGGTCGCCGTAGGGCTCATCGCCGCAGGGTTGTTGGTGCTAGTTCTTGAAGCCCGGCAATTGACCCGGACCGTTACCCCCGGCATGGTGCTGCTCAGTTCGGAGCCCGACGGTGTAGTCCGCTTGTCCCTTGACAGCATCACCGAGTTGGCCAAACGCACCGGCTCCGCTATTAGGGACGTCCACAACGTACATTGCCATGTCCTCGTGACCCCCGGCGGCCTGAGCATTCACTGTGTAGTGGGGCTCCGTATGGGCGCCGATGTGCCGGCGGTGACTTCCGACGTACAGAAGAACATCCGCGAGGTGGTCGAGCGTCTGACCAGCCTTCCGGTTAGGGATGTGGCGGTACGCGCCCGCTATATGAGCAATCAAGACCAGTCGGTCCTAGTGAGGTGACGACATGCCCGGACTTCGATCCGCCGGCCTGCTGGCAGGGTTAATTTTCGGGTTGGTGCTCGTCTGGCAAGGGGCCGGAGCCGCCGGGCTTGTCCTGCTGTTTGCGATGCTAGGTTGGCTGGTGGGTTTCGTCTTGTGGCTTGGCTGGCGGTCCGCCACCGGGGAGTTGGACTCGGAGTCCCTCAAGGCCTTGGTTGGTATAATCTTCTCCAGCAGGACGCGGCAATAAAGCCCGCGCCCTGCTTATTCTCCCTCAAGACTAATTGAAGTACTCGGCGCACCGTTCTTCTAGCTTCTCCATCTTTTCCCCCAACTTCGAGAGCTCCCTCTCAATTTTCTCAGCAGATGAATCAGACATCATCACCTTGCTGGCGGACTCAATCAACTTCCCAGCTTCCTTTTCACACTTCTCCGGAGAAAGACCGCCACAAGCAGCCATGAGAAACAAGACTGAAAAACCGACCATAACCGAAACAATTGCTTTGCGCATGAAGCCTCCTGTCGTAGACTGGCGTATAATACGATAGCATATCCAGAGAATCAATCTGTTGTGCTACTCGGTCAGGGGGCTTCCGGTTGTCACCCCGCGCCGCTCTCCAATGTCACCCCGAGCCTTTCGACCAGGCTCAAGATAAACTCCGCGAGGGGCCAAACCCTTGACTGCATTCTCTTTCTTCGGAACTCGGACCAGGTCCTTGCTGAAGAGTTTTAGATTCTTCGCCTACGGCTCAGAATGACTTTTCCGAGAATGAAAAGGCCCTGCCGCTCGGTTAACAGGACGATTGCAAAGTCGTTGAGTTGCCCACTCCCCCCGTTCACCCTGAGCTTGTCGAAGGGCCGTCCGTTCATGGTTCGACAGGCGGAGTATTATCGCCTCGCATTGTGAAGCTATAATCCGCGGGTATCGACACCATAGCTCTGATGTTCCCACATATAATCCCACATAGATGATTGGATACTATGGGCTTACTTGGGACTATCCTGCCTTGAGGTCTTAGAGCCCTATTTCCGGGCCAAATACGGGATTCACCTCTGACTTCTCGGGGCTCAGGGTGGCCGGCAGGAGCAGGCCGGCATTGGCCACCAGGCGATGGGGTTCCGTTTGCTTTCGGTGTATGGCCCTTCTGCCCGTAGGCACACTATACTCTAAAAGCAAACGGAACCCTTGGAAGTGTTGCCGGAGTGGCTGGCGGCGGCCAAGACCCAAGATCAATCCTCCAGAGGGGACGCAGGGAAGCCGAGACAGCGGGGGTCAGGAGAGGAGCCGACCGGTCTGACCCGGCAGCAGTGGGTGTCTCAGTTCATTAGCGGTCTTTCAAAGGCGCCCTCTGAAATCGCCCCCACCGCAGGCTTAGAGATTGAGGCTGATCCAATGACCAGCCCCGGACCCTGAGGACTTTCTACGCCTTCGGTCATCGCTAGACGGGACTGGTGTCAAGGCGCTCGGCGAACTCCCCCCACGACAGATCGGCGACCTCGGTGAGCCGCTCGCCGAAGTCCTTCGGGAAAAGCTCCGGGTAAAAGTCCTCTGTCTGACCTGCCCCCCTATGGGATCGCGTAACATCCCTCGCCCCCGCCCAAGCCGTCATCGACTTCACCCACTCGATGCCCGCCATGCTCATAACCGTCGACCCGGCTCCCAGCCGCCTCCGCCTGCCGAGGAGTAGGGGGTGAGGTTCGGCAATTTCCGTAGCGACGAGAGCGTCAATGCCGCCAGCAGGCCGCCGCACCGTTTTCACTAAGCGCACAGACGTAGCCGTACCCGCTGTCAGCTCGCCTGGCAGAGGGAACACTGATGTCTATGAACTTCGCTCCGGCTGGCGGCGATACCGAAGCCCATTGCCCCCAGCACACCGCCGTGCCGTCTGTTCTCAGTCCGCAGGCTAGATTGGCCGAGCCTACACTTATGTCCGTGAACTTCTCACCGGCTGGCGGGGTCAAATCACCTGATCCCCAGCACAGCGCCGGTCCGTCTCTCCGCAGCGCGCAGGCAGCATGTATACCTGAGCTGATGGAATGAGCATCCTGTTCAATCTGAATTGAACGGCCGGTGTTGCACAGCATCCCGCCGTCTGCAAGCAGCCCGCAGGCATCATATATCTCTCCTGCGTCTATCTCCCGGAATCTCGACGAATAAAAGAGCTCCTTTACTTCCTTGGGATTGGAAGACCTTCGGAAAATGTCGTAGCCCCAACACGAGGGTGTGCCGTCCTGTCTCAGCGCGCAGGTGTAACCAAATCCCGCGCTTATGTCCGTGAACTTCTCTCCCGCTGGGGGTGAGGACTGACCATCTATGTCATTTCCCCAGCATACGGGCGTTCCGTCTGCCATCAGGGCGCAGGTGTGGTTGAATCCGGCGCTGATGGTTGTGAACCTTGCTCCGGCCGGAGGTGAGGACTTGCCATAGGACTCTGATCCCCAGCACACGGGCGTTCCGTCCGTCATCAACGCACAGACATGTTCAGTGCCCGCGCTGATTGTCGCGAATGTCCCCTCCGGTGGATCATCAAAGGATCTTGTCTTCTTGACGCAGACGTATTCCACAAACGCGGTTCCATATTGAAATGATCCTCTCCCACGTTGCAAGGCGCAGTGGTTCGGGATGGTGATATTCTGAACCACTCTCTTGATATCGGCTTCCTTCTCTGTTTCACTGAAGCCAATGTTTCTGTGAATGTAGAGGCTGAACGCGGGCAGGAAGACGCCAGACCTACCAGAGGATATAGCCCAACGCTCGGCATTTTCATTTAGGCGGATACCGGCCAGATCCTTTACTGCGGGCATGTTCAGCGCCCTGAACTGGGCTGCCAGCCGTTCGCCCTTGTCCTGCCCGCCCGATTCGTACACGAGGAAGGTTGCCCATACCGGGGGGACATAGGGATTCTCTGGGAATATGTACTCAATATATGGCGACATGGTATCAACCCAATGGCCCCCGAAGTGATCGTATCGCTTGCGGTCCCAGTCCACGATCCCCTCAACCGCCTTGAGGCACGGCTCCATCCCCCTTGCGGTTGGAGGTCCGCCTGTCGCCCGAACGGCATGAGTGAAAGGACTAAGGATTTCTCCGGGCTGCACCAGAACCCCCGGGGCATTCGCAATCCTCTCGTCGGATACCCCGTGGGCAGCCGCGGCTTCACTCGCCGAGTCCAACAACTCGTTGGTGAGTCGTACCGAGTGAGTGAAACTCAGCATCCCCCCGCCGTATAAGAGCCGGCTCCCAACGTAGTTCGGCTCCATCACGCCTAGCGCAAGCAGTTCTTCTTCCGAAAAGTCGTTGAGGTCGCATGGGCTGAGCATGTCGGCTTGGACAGTGGCGTGGTGGACTAGGTTCAGCAATTTGGTCCGATGGAATGTGGGGTTCGAGTTCCAATCCCGCCACTCCTTCCTGGGATAGTTCTGGCCCTTGCAGTACACACAGCTTCCTGGGTAAACCCCGAAGTCATCCAACGCTCTGGTCATCCTGGCGCCCTCTGCCTCCGGGTCAGCGGGATCTGCCGTGATGTCGTTGACCACCGTGTACGGGTCATAGAAAGAGAGCATGTACAGCGCCGCCTGCACCTCGTTCGCCTCCAACGTATCCAGTTCCCAAGCATTGTAGAAAGCTGGGATGCCGAAGACACTCTGGGCGCGTTCCAAGGCTCTCAGCTCGCTCTCTGACAGTTTGCCGTCTGCCAGAAACGTCTTGTCCCCCGCCGTCTCCGGCGCAGGGTGGAGAACGGCCTCCCGCAGCCTCGGGTGGTAGTCCGCAAGGATTGTGAGCACAGGGTCCGGCGTGGCGGTCGGCGTGGGAGTCGGCGTAGCGGTCGGCGTGGGAGTCGGCGTAAATGCGGGAGTCGGGGTGGCGGTAGGCGGGAGTCGGTGTGGCTGTAGTGGGTGGCGGTTGGCGATGCCGTGGCGACGGGCGGTGGCCCATCGTCACATGCCAGCAGCAGCAGAACCGCAACCGCCACCGATGCCAAGACGATTCGCGCTGCCCAATGGGCAGTCCGACGCCGGAGTTGGGAGCCTTTGCCGACGGCGGGTGTCAAAGCGGTTGTTCCCCAGAGGCGCCTAGCACCGTTTCAACCTGAATATGATCGATAGATGTGTTGAAGTTTAGTGCGAGCGTCCTGAGTGGGGAGAAACGCCAGTCTATGACGGCGCCAGCCTCATTGCGCTCATGTTCCAGCGACGAGACCTCTCGCTTCATTACCACCTCGTCGCTGATTCGACGGTTGAGACACTGGTTGCTGAAGACACTCAACTCTATCTCAGCCGTCCCTTCGTCAAACTCAGGACTGGATTCAGCCAACTGCCATGTACTGGAGTGTAGTGAAGCTCCAGACGCTTGGCGATGCACTGCGCCTCCGCTGGTTCGAAGGCATCGTACAACGAACCCAGTTTGTGAGTGTTGAGATTGTCCAGGACCAGACATATCGTCTCGGTGTGAGGGTATGCCTCATCAACCAGCTACCTCATCTGATGAGCGAAGTCCGCAGCAGTGTGCTGATGGGTTACCTCGACATGCCCCCAGCCAGCTTTCGGCTCGCAGGCCAAGAACAGGTTGCGGGTACCCTCCCGCCGCTATTCGTAGCCCCGCCGCGGCGGAAGTCCCGGCCGGGGCGGCAGAGCGGGCCGGGTCTCCGCCAACAACTGGGCGGAGCTCTCGTCAAAGCAGACCACCGGACGTTGGGGGTCAGACGGTTCGGCGTAGAGGTCCAGCACGTCCTCCATGTTGGCCACAAATTCCGCGCTCACCTTGGGAATGCACCACTTCTGCTTCTGCCACGGCTTGAGGGCCTTTTTTGAGACGCTGGCGCATCCCCTCGTGGGACAGGGAGGGCGTCAGCCCCAACTCCACAACCTTCCCGGCCAGCAGACGCAGGGTCCAGTGGTCATGCCCTTCCGGCGACGGGCTGCAGGCCAAGGCAATCAGGTGGGCTTGGGGCCGGTCCTGCAGCACCCCAGCCAGTCCCTCCTCGGCGAGGCGCCGCTTAATCCGAAAGACGGTACCCTCGGCCACATCCAAAGCTTCGGCCACTTGGGGCGCCGTCCAACCGTCGTCGGTCTTGAGCAGGATCCGCGCCCTGGTGGTTACCCGGGCCGTGCTCTTCCCGGCACGAACCAGATGCTCCAGTTGGTTCCGCTCCTCCGGAGTAAGCCGGACACCGAATTTCTCCCTGACCATGCCTCCACCTCACATCAACCCTATTTGCCGGTCAGGATAGCACCCAGGTCCAAACTAATTAGACTACCTTCCAAAACAGGTTTGACTGAATACTAAACCAAAGCCAAAGTGAAATGTGCAAAAAGATGAGGTAGATTTGGTGGAAAGACTGGGTTAGCTTTTGCGGGAGAGAGAGGGGTTGGTGATGAGTGTGAGGGGGATAGAGCGGTTTCTTGAGCAATGGGAGATGAATGCCAGGGATCTGCACCGGCGTATGATTCTGGCGCCAACGCCCCGGGAGCGGGAACGCTGGCACGCTGTCTGGCTGCTGGCCCAAGGATGGACGGCCTCGACGGTGGCAGAGGCGCTGGAGCGGGACCTCCACACCATCGGAAGATGGGCCGCCGCCTTCGCTGAGGGTCGGCCAGCGGCTCTGATCTTCGAGCAGTCCCCCCCCCCCCCCCCCCCCGCCCTTGGTGAGGCGCAACAGGTGGCGCTGAAAGGGGCTGAGTGAGTCTAGGGCGCCTCGGAAGCATCTCCATCTTCGGATGCACCGTCCGCCGGTTATCCCGGGGGATATGAAGCGTTAGTAGCCTGCTCGGAGACGAGTCCCAACCACAAGGAGGCAGGGTGTACAGGGGTGTCATTACCCTAAGGCCGCGTAACGGCTATGGTCGTCGGGCAAAGAGTCGCCGGGGATGCAGGGTATGCGGGCACTAGCGTAGTCCGTTAACTTAACACTGATCTGAAGGTGGGCCAGCCCGTATGCGCTCAAGTAATCTATGTTAGGCACAGCCAAGCTGGGACGGGGTGAACCGAGGAACAAGAGGGTTCCCGATCACTTCTCCTCATAATCGGGAATGTCGGGTCCCGACTTGATAACCCAACCGTCCTCTGTGTTCTCATAGTAAACGCCGCACCTATCACTCAATACCGGAGCGGCATGCTGTCGACCATAATGTTTGTTCGCTTAGCCTCATCACAGTTGTGCGCTTAGCTCCAAGCTACTGAGGTGACCAGTCTAAAGCCACATCCCGCCCGGGATTGTCAGTCAACTGCCTCACGCCCGACCCGTTGCCGTTCATGACGTATATATTCCAGTCTCCGTCCCGGTTAGAGGAAAACGCTATTTGCCTCCCACCGGGCGACCAAGCTGGAGACCCATCCCGCCCGGGATTGTCAGTCAACTGCCTCACGCCCGACCCGTCGCCGTTCATGACGTATATGTCCGAGTCTCCGTCCCGGCTAGAGGAAAACGCTATTTGCTGCCCACCGGGCGACCAAGCTGGAGACCAATCCCGCAAGGGATTGTCAGTCAACCGCCTCACCCCCGACCCGTCGGCATTCATGACGTATATGTCCCCAGCCTCCACTGTGTCCACATTCCCGTCTCGCTCTGAAGCAAACGCTATAAGCCGACCATCGGAGGACCAGGCGGGTTCCACATCATATCCGGGATGGTTCGTCAGTTGTGTCACGCCCGACCCGTCGGCGTTCATCACGTATATATCTGAGTCTCCGTCACGGGTAGAGGAAAACGCTATTTGTTCCCCACTGGCGGACCAGGCTTGATCCCCATCAAATCCAGGATGGTTGGTCAGTTGTGTCACGCCCGACCCGTCGGCGTTCATCACGTATATATCTGGGTCTCCGTTTCGCTCGGAAGCAAACGCTATAAGCTGACCATCGGAAGACCAATCCGGGCCCCAATCATCCCCGGGATGCTCCGTCAGTCTTGTCACGCCCGATCCGTCGGCGTTCATGACATATATGTCCCAATTCCCGTCTCGATCGTTACTAAACGCTATACGCGTCTGACCTATGGCGATGAATGCCGTACGCTCCAGACTCTTTCCTGCGGTGTATATCGTGTTGTCGAACTCGACCGGTATCTCCAGACTTTCCTCGGTAACATCGGATATCGTCAGCCTGAACAGTAGTCCGAAGTTGCCGAACTCGACAGGATCAGGCGAGGAGACCTCATAAAAGCCCTCGGTGTCAGGCCCTGACGGGTTCCAACCGTCCAGTAGCCCACCATCTTGCCCTGCCACAAGGTCCACTTGAACCGGCTTGGATGTGTCGACTTTGAACCGGATCCGGTCGATGTTTCTCGGCATGTGGAGTGCGCGAACAAAGATCGTGGCCTTCCCTTCGTTGCGGTCAATGGAAGGCGGATCGAACTGGATGGCCCCCCGGTTGTCGGGTCCAAAGAAGGTGGCTGCATCGAAGGGAGCGGTCTGCATGCTACCCATAACGCCGCCCAATTCGACCGCTACTTGGGTACTGTACTCACCAGTTCTTCTCAATGTGATGTAGCTGAGCTGATACTGGCCCCGCAGGTCGTTTACGAGGAGTTGAAGCTGTTCCTGAAGCAGCGATACATCTCGCACCGGGTAGTAGCCGCCCCCGGTCGAACCGGCCATCTCCCTCAGTTGTTCTTCCTGAAAGACCTCACCGACGCCCAAGGCGTAGAGCTGGACATTGCGGGCCTGCGCATGGACTTGCGCAGCGTCGCGCGTATTGACGCTGCTCGTATCCCTACCGTCGGAGAGGAATACCAATGCCCTGATGGCGCGCGGGTTCTGTGCAAGGGTGGAGAAGAGGTTGGCGCCGGAGACCACACTGTCCCAGACTCTCGACGAGCCGGGGTCGAAGCCGCTTTGAGAGAACTGGGAGATGCTGTCACGAATGGCCTGGCGGTTCGTTGTGAGGGCTGACAGGACTCCTGGCTCAACGTTCCTGTCGTGGAACTCGACTACGCCGGTCCTGTGGGCACCCGGTAGCACACCCAATCCCGCGCTGAAGGACTCCATCATGGCTGCAATGCCGCTCCGTCCGTCCGGAAGCCTCGCCTGGGCCATGCTGTTGGTGAAGTCCAGCACGAACACTACCTCAAGGTCGAAGTTCTCCGCTGTGTGAACGAAGAAGCTGGTCTCTGTATAGTCGACCTCCTCCCAGTCCTCCGTCCCCGGCCTGCACCCTTCCTCTGTCCTCGGCTCGCACTCGTATATCTTGGTGGCCTTCTGCACGTCCTCGGCCCGCAGCTCTATCGCGTGTCCGTCCTGGTCTCTGAGGGAAAAAACGACTTGCACCTGACTTGGGAGGTTCGTTCTAGTGACTACGCCCGCGAAGTTGATCTCCTCTAACGGCGCTGGAGTGGGTTTCGGCCTAGGTGCTACGGCGGTCGCGGTCGCCTCGGCTGCCGTCAGCGCAGGAAAGGTCGCCTGGGCTGCCGACAGCGCCGTGGGGGCCGGCGCCATAGGTGGCGCCGTGGGGGCCGGCGCGACCGGTCCAGGGTCATAGCAGCCCACGGCTGCTATGACCACCAATAGTATAAGCAGGACTGGAATCCCCACTGACCACCGGCAGCCGTCAGCGGTTTCAGTCATAGATTGATCAGCATCCTGGCGGCCAAACCATTCAGCCACTGGCTTGGTAATGCTAGCGTATGAGGAGCCTAAGACATTCATCATGCTACCGAAACAGTACCCGCCAATGCCGCCTATTGTCAATCTGCTTGTCCGCTCATGACCGCCTAGAAATCTGGCCGGAAAGTGGCGGCAGCCGGGGCAGCGGCTATACTTGGAGTCAACAAGGATAGCGAGGGCTGAGAACGCTGGGAGAGCGTTGGGACCAGAGGGGACTTTGGGAAGCGGACCGGCTGTACTTGGACCACGTGGGGCGGGAAAGCTTCTACGGCCTGTTGGCCTCGATGCGGGGCCGGCTGTTCCGGGACGCCGATTTCGCCGAGTTCCACTGCCCTGACAACGGCCGGGACAGCGTGCCGCACAGCCTGCGGGCGACGGTGCTGCTGCTCCAGTCCCACGACAAGGTCAGCGACGCCGAGGCCAAGGCCCGGGCTGACTTTGACCTCCGGTGGAAAGTGGCGTTGGGGATTGAGGCGGAAGACCGGCCCTTCGCCAAGAGCACGCTGCAGGTGTTTCGCGCCCAGCTGATCCTGCACGGCAAGGTGCGGGAGGTATTCGAGTCCAGTCTGCGGCTGGCCCGGGAGTCGGGCTGTCTGAAAGGGCGTGGGATGCGGGTGGCGCTGGACACGACCAACATCCTGGGGCGGGGCGCGGTCAAGGACACCTACAATCTATTGGCCGACGGGATGGTCAAATTGTTGCGGGCGCTGGCGGCGGTGGAGCAAGCTGCGGTCAGGGAATGGGCCCAGGCCCGGGAATATGAGAGATACCTGGGCTCCAGCGTGAAGGGCGAGGCGGCCATCGACTGGGCCGACCGGCAGGCGCGGACGGCGCTGCTGGCCAAGATTGTGGCAGACGCGGACCGGTTGTTGGAGTTGTCGCGGCAGGCGCAGGGAGAGTTGCCGGAGGACGGTGAGGAGCGCCAGCGGATTGTGGCGGCGGCGGAACTGCTGGGGCAGTTGCTGCTCCAGGACCTGGAACGGGCTGAGGGCGGGGTGAGCCTCAAGGACGGGGTGAGCCGGGACCGGATGATGTCGGTGCATGACCCGGAGATGCGCCACGGCCACAAGAGCAGCAACCGGCGGTTCGACGGACACAAGGCGGCGATTGTGGTGGACACCGACTCCCAGCTGATCACCGCGGTGGAGGTATTGCCCGGCAACGCTCCGGACAACCTGGGGGCGCTGGAACTGGTGGAGGCGAGCGAAGCCAACACCGGCGTGCCGGTGGCAGAGGCCATGGGCGATGCCGCTTATGGCGACGGCGATACCAGGCAGACCTTCGCCGACGCGGGCCGCACTCTGATTGCCAGGATGCCGGGGCGTCCCAACCGGACCCACTTTCCGAAAGAGGACTTCCATATTGACCTGGAGGCGGGTTCCTGCACCTGTCCGGCGGGCAATGTTACCCGGACGATGGTGCCGGCGGGACGGCGCACCGGCCAAACGGGTCGGACTTACCGTTTAGAGGCCTTCCGATTCGACGCGGCGGTCTGCGGGGTATGCCCCCTGCGGTCCCAGTGCGTGGCGGCAAAACCGGGTACGGGACGAACGGTGCAACTGCACCCGCAGGAAGCGCTGTTACAGCAGGCCCGCGCCCTGCGGCAGAGCGAGGCCTTTGCCGAGTACCGGCAGCGCCGCGTGGTGGTGGAGCACCGGCTGGCGCGGCTGGTCCAATTGGGAATCCGCCAGTCCCGCTACTTCGGCCCTGCCAAAACCCGGTTCCAGCTGTACCTGGCAGCCACCGTGGCCAACCTGACCCTGGTGGCCGCCAAAGCCGGGTTGACGGGAGAAACCGGCTCCGGTCCCAGCCACGGCAGCGCCCAGGTCGCTGCAATGGTCAACTCCGCCACCGCATGGCTCGGCCAAATTTGGACCCTCTCCCTGCTCGTATCGGCCTTACTGACCAAATCCCTCTTCCCAATAAGGGGTTTCCGTCCGGGTTTCTAGTAACACTCCTGCTGCAAGGGCAAGGTGAGCTACCGACAAACGTAAGGCTACCTATCAGAGCACTAGACTGAACCTAAACGTAATTTACGTGGTCTAGTCGAAGGATTAGAATAGGCCCAATTCTTTGACAGAGGCAAGTGTAATGATTGGAAAGCGGGCCATGCGACGAGAGAGACCCAGCGTCATTCTGCTCACATCAGTCCTAGCGATGGTTCTCATGGGCTGGGCGCTCGCCTGCGGTAGCTCCGACCCCTCCGGCGGCCCCGCTCCTACGACTGAGCCAACCACCAGTCCCGAAAGCGACCGAGAGGCGTTGGTTGCCCTATACAACGCCACTGGCGGCCCCAACTGGTCCAACAACACCAACTGGCTGAGCGACGCCCCTTTGAGCCAATGGTACGGGGTGACCACTGACGGTACCGGACGGGTGACACGGCTAGAACTGCAGTCGAACAGCCTGAGCGGTGAACTGCCCCCAGAGACCGGCAACCTCTCGAAGCTGTTGAGTTTGAGGCTTCAAGGCAACGACTTGAGCGGAGAATTACCTCCAGAGTTGGGACGTCTCCTGAACCTCATCGACCTATTGTTGGCTGGGAATCAATTCAGCGGACAGTTGCCACCAGAGTTGGGTCGCGTGGGAACGCTGGAATGGGTGTGGCTAGAGGGTAACGATTTTACAGGTTGCGCCCCAGACCTCTTGCACGACTCTCCATTCGGTCCTTTGGACATGCCAAAATGCGCCGTCCCCGACCATGCAGGGGAAAGGGACGCATTGGCGGCCTTCTACAACGCCAGCACTGACGGATCGCACCGCGAACAAACCCTTTCCTGGCTATCCGATAAGCCCGTGGGCGAATGGGAAGGAGTCTCCACCGACAGCGACGGCCATGTAGTCAGGCTGGATATGTCATGGCCGGCACTATACCTTACTGGTTGGGCTGGACAGCTATCGCCCGAGCTGGGCAGCCTCTCGCGGCTGATGGTGCTTGACTTTGAAGATTCTCAGACTGGAAGGGGCGCTTTAACTGGAGAGATTCCACGTGAACTCGGTGGCCTCACCAATTTGAGGGTCTTGCACATCGGGTTCAACATTGCATCCGGTGGTCTGAGCGGGGAGATTCCTTCCGAACTGGGCAACCTCAGTAACCTTACGAGCTTGAGTCTTGGAGCCAATCAGTTGACTGGGGAGATTCCTTCGGAGCTGGGCAACCTCGTGAACCTCAGACATCTGAACCTGGCGCAGAATCAGTTGAGTGGGCAGGTACCGCGTGAGTTGGGCAATCTCTCCGGCTTGGCGTCTCTGTGGCTTAGGGGCAATAGCTTGAAGGGATGCGTGCCGGCGAATTTGCAGGACCATCTGGAAGTGCACTCAACCCTTTTGGGAGACTTGCCATTCTGCTAAGCGGTTCCGTTCGGAAGCGGGACGCGTGAGCGGCTAGGGGGATGGACAAGCAAATGAAACCCTCATTGACTTTCTACCAACGACTCGTTCGACGACCGTAGGATAGGCACCGCAACCCTGTTCCGGTGCATGTAGGGGTAACCCAAATGGGTCGCACAAAGGCTGAGGGTACGGTCTCCTCCCAATCTACGGGCTGGTCGATGATGAGTTGCTGGTGCTCCGGGTGCAAGCTGGGGACAACGCCGACAACCCCACCTATACCTTCAACTAGCTTCGCGTCAGCTACCGCATGGAGAAGGGGTCTAAGCCTACCCTCGCCCCTCGTGGCGGGCTCTCATCCGACGGCATGGGAAGCAGACTCAGCCTACAGGTCCAGCGCGAGCCTCAAGGTGAAGGTTCTCGATTTTGCCCAGTTAGGTGGTCCAAAGGGGACGGTATGCAGCGCTATCTTCGAGTTGGAGGCGCTGTTATGAGCCTGAGGAGACCTGCCCGCCTAGCCGTAACTCTCTTATTCACTTACTTGTCCAGGGGCCGTTCCAGGGAGGCGTCTCCGGGCTCTCGTAGGACGGACCCAGGAACTGCGCCTCCTCATCTTCACCCTTGCATACAGACCGCGCACGCCGACGCGGGTTCCGTTTGCTTTTAGGTTACGAGGCCCGGTAAATCCGGCTTGTCAGTTCGGGAGAGTCGAGCGATACCCCAGGGCTATTGCATTTGAAAAATTTGGGGTGTTACCAAGCGATGAAGCAAGAGGATTGGCCTCCAAATCCCTAGTTTTCCTCTGCAAAACCGCAGCGATTGCCCTGGACGGAAGCAATTGAGGGTTATAAATATGGTTCAATCCTGCCCGAAAAATCCAAATGCGATACCCCTGAGCGATGCCCTATAAGCAAACGGAACCCCCATCCAGCATGACGGGCGGTTCCGTACCCTGGCGATGCTGGCCCATGCCTGCTTGGCGGTAGTCAGGCGACGGGCGAACGAATGCTTCGGCGGTAAAAAGGGGGAGAGCAGGAATGGGATGAAGCCCTGATACCGTTGACGGGTCCCGAGGCGCGCCGGCTGCTGTACTGGTTGATCCGGCGGCCCATTCCTCGAACAAATCGGTGCTGGCGTGGTCTCGGCGGCGGCGCCATCAGGCCAGGGCTCGACACAGCCACTACAAAAGCCGCCGGCAACGCCTCAGTCAATATCTGCGGCTGTAGTACTAAGGCGCGGGTCAAGCGGACCGTCACGGTGTTGGCCGTGGGGAGTATAAGCGGCACGGTGGGGCTAGGGCTGGCGCTGTCCCCGTTCTTCATGTTGATCCCCGGAATCGGTTTTTACATCGCTTGGCCGATGGGGTCCGGCCGGTTCTTGACGGCAGTCCTGCGGTACGACCGGTGGCTCCAGCGGCGGAAAGGTCTACTGAGAGGTCCGGTTAAACCGATGAGTAAAGGCATACTCCGGCGGGGCCGTAAAAGACAGGGATCAGATTGAGATTTTCCGGGGTTTATTTACGTCCGTCGGGTATTGGTCGAAAAGTGGTTTTAGACCCCTGTTTTCTGGCATTTCAAAGCTGAGATAGAACCAGTTTCAGAACCAGTTTACCGCTTTTTTATTTACGATAGTTGGGGTTTCCCCCATAATAATATACAATTATTTCCGCCGCGGCCCGCCCGCGTCGCTGTTCAGGATAAATGTCCGTCCAAGTGTTCAGCAGAAATGTCACCCGTTTGGTCTGCGATGGTATCAGATGGGGCCGCTGTGGATGCGATCGGGGCCCGCCGTGCCGGCGGGCTCTCGGCATCGATGTATTTTCTCACCGTGTTCCTGTGAATTCCCAACTCCCTTGCCATCCCTCGAATGGACATCCCCTTGAGCTTGGCCTGCTGCACCGCCTTCCATCTCTCTTTCCGCAGAAATGCCGGCTTCCGTGGTGATCGGTCTACGTACAACTCGGCTACGGACTCATTGTCGATTGCAGCGCGGTGGTTATCTTCTTCATCCGGCAAGGTGCTCAGGGGGTCGACAGTCGCCGCCGAGGATTCAGCTAAGCCCTCTGAGTCGGATGTCGGGATAGGAGCACTTGGGGAAGTGCCGTTGGCGCTGCGGAGAAACCCCGGACTGAGCGGCGCTTCCTGGGCAGCAATGATGCGCCCTTCATGCTGTACCGACAGCCGGCCGTCCAATCCTTCCAGTACCACCACGACCGCCCCGGCATAGCTGCGGCGCTTCGGACCGGGCAGCAGCTGCAGGGTGTGCCTCTGGAACTTGACGGTGTTGTCCCTTGCCACTCGTCTGCGGTGCTTGAAGCACGGGACTTGCTCCAGGCACAGCTCCGGACTCAGGGTGCGGAATGCGGTATCAGGGCACCGGGGCGTAACCCGGAAACGCCGGTTGAACCGGAGCGGGAACTGCTGCAACACGGCCCTGGCCTGCGCCATGGTGGTTGCTCCTGCAAGCCGGAGTTCAGTGATCAGCCGGTCCTGGAAGGTTCCGGCCGTCCGCTCCACCCGCCCCTTCGCTTGTGGGGACAGGGCGAAAATCAGTTGTATCCCCAGCTCCTCCATGGCCCGTTCGAACTGGGTGGGCGTACCGGCGGGCTGATATTCCGACTGGTGCTTGAAGACCGGGCGGCGGTCGGTGTACAGGGCAAGGGGTATGCCGAAGCGCCGCAGCAGGCCCTGCATCAGCCGGAAGTAGCTGCTGGTATCCTCATGATCGCAGAACAGGGCGTTGACCACGCCGCCGGCGGCATCGTCCACCGCGATCAGGAGGGTGAACTGGGGAGCGTCATCGCCCAGCCACCGGTGATAGCTGCCGTCCAACTGGATCAGCATACCCTCCCGAGGCATCCGCTGCCGGCGTACCCGGTGCTTCGGTGGGCGCCTTCGCCGCGGACTTTTCAGTCCGGCGTTGACCGGGATGCGCCGCAGGGTGGTCCTGCCGATGACGATGCCCTCGCGTTCGGCAAGCAACTCACTGAGATGCGAGTGGTTGGCGCCTTCGTACCTGGTGCGAGCCAAGTGGACCACATCGGCCAGCACGGCATCGGGTGTGGTGTTGGCCGGTCTACGGCCGCGGTGACCATGGGCGAGGGCAGCCGCGCCTCTCTCTTGATAGGCAGACAGGATGCGCCTGGTGTGGCGCGGGCTGACTCCCATCAGTTCAGCCGCCTGATCCAGGGCAATGTGCTCGGTGAGGAAGCTGTTCAGAACCTGAAGTCTGGTCTGTTCTTTCGGGGTCAAAGTCACATTCTCCATGGGGTGAATGTGACATTTCTGCTGGCCAGTTAGTCAGGACGCTTTTGCTGGTTATCGACAAGGAGTCACCCTTTATTTTAGCACAGCTTCCCATTTTGCTCTCTGACCGGTCAGGCGATACGTCAACCCCGTTTCGTAGCTGATTTGGAGGTGAATCGGCCCCTGGAAGACCCCGGAAATCGGGCCGGTTGGCCCATTTTGTACCCCCCAGCCAGCATGGAGGGAAGATAGGGACGCATCGGCCCTATCTATTCCCCCCTACAGGACGATGACGCATCCGGTGGTAGAGTGAGTCCCACTGGTAGGCACGCAGCGCGGACAGCGGCAGTCGTGGGGACTCCGGCTCCCAGGGCGGACGCCACGACCGTCCGAGTATCCCTGTGTGGGACAGAACTGCCCGGCCGGACACGAAGATCGGCAGGGACATCCGGCTCATCCGGGCTGCGGTGCGCACGTAGGTGTCCTCGATCTCCTCGGTGCCCACGACGAAGAGCGTGGTGGGGAACGGCGGCTGGTCTTCCTTATGCTCGGGCGACAGTAGTAGCTCTCATAGGGGTCTAGGCGGGCAATGACTCCCTGGGGATGCCTGGCGCGAAGCTCGTACTCGAAGTAGAACGGTATCCGAAGGCCCTCTGCGGTCATTTCTCCAATGGCGTCGGGAGCGATGGCGGAATCACCCCAGTTGTAGGCCCGGTCGGACCTGGCGGTGGGGACGGACCACAGCAGCTCGCTGTCGGGGTCTGCCCTGGCCTCGGCCTCAAGCTTCGAGAGGAACCACGTGATGCCGTCTGCGTGCTTCGTCTGTCGTGCCCACGTCTCGATGCGGTGGCCCACGTGTCGCCTGCGGCCCCGGCGGTCGGTGGTGAGAGCGGTGCTCCAGATGCCCCGCGTTGTGGGGAGCTGGGCGTGGTCCCGGTGGGTAACGTAGCGTATGCCTTCGGCGGACAGGGTGTAGCGGTGTCTCCGCGCTTTCCTCTCTGTTCGACCAGGCCCCAGGTGTTCAGGAGGCTGCGCATCATCTGGCTGACACGTCCCTCGGAGACGCCGAGCCAGAGGGCAAGGTGCTCACGGGGGATCATCGGGTGATCGGTGATGAGGTCCAGCGTCCGCTTCTCCGACGGGGCTGACGCCGAAGGTGGGCGCAGCCTGTGCCATCCGCTCGGGACGTGGCAACGATGCTCGCTTCCGCTCCAGTGATGCGGTGGAACGCCTTCCGCTGGGGCTGCCTTGCGAACTCACGTCCTCCACGTGCGGTACGTGCTGCCGACCCACGAGTATTTGTGCCAGAGGCGAAGGTCCCGTCTTTCCAGCGCGTTCCTCGACTCCACGGCAACGTAGCAGTCGTCAAGGTTCAGTCGCTCGCAGAACCTCGTCGTCAGTCTCTCCTCCCAGACGATGGGCACAAGGACCAGAACGGTGTCGGGACGGCGCGTGTAGTCGTCCTCCGCTACGGCCCTCAGCCGGTCGTGAGAGACCGGCGCCGTAGGGCCAGACCCTGGCGCACCACGCCGAAGCTGCGGCCGTCGTGCAGGATGATTGTAGCGTCGAAGCGCCCCCTCCGGTGGAACTCCACGTGCGAACGTAGCCCGTCGATGCCGGGGGAGAGTGAGGCGGCGAGACGGTAGACGGCGGCCACTGTGTCCATCCGTCGGATGAGCAGCGTCAGCCACTCCCTGGACGCGGGGTAGGCGCGCACGAAGTCCGAGGGCGTGGCAAATCCGAGCAATTCCGCGGTCTCCCTAATGCCGTTGGCCGTCAGGTAGTACCTCTGGCTGGACGGCAGGTGGGTGGTGCCGTGGTTCTCCCTCCCGACGATGCTGTCGGCCAGCAGGTCGGTCAGCGCGCGGTGGACCGTGGCGTGTGGCTCACTGAGCATGCGCGCCAACTCCGCCGAATCCACGAACGGCATCCGGCTGAGAGCGTCGAGCATCTGTCGGTCAGAGATAACCATATTTTGAGACTACCAAAATTGGGACGCATGGCCGACAATCATTCTGCACAAGGTGGGTGGAGTAATGGGGCAACCGTCGCCGGAGCGCTGGTATTTGGAGAGTATCGCGGAGCAAGGGCGTGTCACACACCAGACTGACCAGGGCGAATTCCCGTTTGGTAGGACCTAGGCCTGAAGGTGTATCTATCCCATCATCAGAGGGGGTCTCTTCCTAGTTGTCGCAACTTCTCGTTGACCCTTTCCAGCTTTTCCGTCTCGATGACAGGTCTAACGTAGTAATGTTCAAACAGGCCTTCGACTATCTCAACGCACAGTTCAGCCTCTCCAGGCTCTACGTCAATGATTTGAAGCGTCCGCAGGCTTTTCTTCTCATGGGCGGAAAAATTTCCAAACTGACGCACTGCATCAATGATTCTCAAGAGTACGGTAGGTAGTTTCTTATCTGGGACCGACTCATTTCTTACAGCATCTATCTGCTCAGATATTCTGCTCTGACGATAGCCTTGCTCCCGCAACACGGCCTCTAGAATCCTTCGAGACAGGGTTGCCGACGATCTCGGGCTAACGAGTAGTACTTCGCACGCTTCCAGATAATCATTCTTGAAATCGTCAGGCACCTCGTGACCAAAGCGCTTGCCTCTCCTAGAAGTAGGATAGACCCATTGCTCCTTTACAAGAGCCTTACTTACCATGTCTACTAAGTCTACTAATGGCGCACCTGTTGTTGACGATGCTTTCGAAATCTTAATACTTGGCTTATGACACTCTGGACACACAGTGGTGATGCAATCCCAACCAGCATCGAAACCGTTATCGTACTTCATGCGGTTCCGATGCCATATGTCACGAAATGCAATAGAACAATGTGGGCACTGCATATTTCATATCCCCTGGGCAACGACATTTGGGGGAGTGATGGCCAACGAGCAATCGCCTACTCATAGCTCCACTCCCAGCGGCCCTAGCTGACTAATCTAGCACCCCTCGGACGCCGCTTGCCACCGTGTACTGACGGCTCGGCGCACCACTTGGCGGCCAAGCGGCGGCCCCCCCCACGTAGGTTTCCTCGTCGAAGCCCAGAAGGTCGCAGACGATCCTGCGGTCCAGCAGCGCCCGGTTGGGACCGGCGTCGGCAAGATAGGCGGGCTTCAACTCCATGTCCCTGAGTTCGTTGAAAATGGCCTCAGAGGTGCGCAGCTGCTCCTCGCTGAGGGCACGGAGGTCCAGGACGGGCAGTGATTCAACGTTTCTGATAGTAGTGGTGCCTCGACCACTGTGTTGCCGGTTTGAGTGCCACCAATACAGCAGCAGCCCAAGCGTAGAATTAGACCACAGCGTGAAGGCATAATCGAACCGGCTGCCTGGAAATCTTACGTTGGGCCACGCTCTGCCACCCACGCTCTCCCGCTCGGTGAACGCTGCGGTCAACGGCTGCGAGTTGAACCTGAATCGCGATTGACATGAGCGCGGCTGGCCGTAGCCCAGGCAACGGCGGCCTTTTCCTCCATTCCCGACTTGACCCGGAGCTGGGAGTCTGGCAGGCAGGCCATCCGGGTCTCGTTCTTTGCATTGTGGTTCCACAGAGACGGATAGGTGGCTGTAGGAGTTGGGGCGATCTTGTCGAAGGGACCGCGAGGTCGTGGTCCCGTGATGTCTCGATCAACCAAGCCGAGTTTAGCCACCTTGTTCAACGGAGCCACTTTCACGTCCAACGCCGAGTGGCTGCCGGGAAGCCATAGCTTTGATTGGGCCAATGCGAAAGCTGTCTGAGCCAGCGACAAGTCGGACAGACGGACTGCACCCCATGATGCCCCGTCCGTCTGAACCGGGACGGTCATGCTTTCGCCGGCCAACTCGTCACCGATCATCAAAGCCGTGCCGCCATAAGGCCCATCCTCAACCCGCCTCGCCTGTTCGGGGTTGGAAACGTTCATTGCCAGCGAACCGGCATGGGCAAACCCTTGGGCGCGGCGGCCCAGAGATACGAAGTGCCCGCGTCCTGCCCCTGTCGCTGCCTCGGACTGCTTGAGCTTACGGGCCATAACCAGGCACTCAGCCATGCCCGTATCGGCCGAGAACGAAAGGTGGTCGTTATCCGAAGCCGCTATGCTCAACACGGTAAGGTCGGTGTAGTTCTTGGCCAGCGTCTCCCTGAACCCTTGCCAGGATAGGCCCGCAGCTGCCGATAGGGGCAAGACCAGGGAGGACTCCACCGGCCTTGAGCTTCTTGTGGGCCAGCGCAGCGAATGCTGAAGCGATTCCAGCGTTGCCGTGGTAGCAGGAGCCCTTCCCTAACTGGTTGATCCGGTCTCCCATCTCCGTTTGGTCAGCAGGCGTAGCATCAAACGCGGCGAAGGCGGGGTTGGTGATATCCGCATGGGCACCTTCATGGTTGGTTGCCCTGGTGAAGGGTGGATTCATTATCACCAGGTCAAAGTTCGCGTCCGGGATGTCCACGTTGATCTGGGCAGCAGTCTCCTCGCCCACGCTGCCGGTGCGCAGAGCTGGGTCGCTGGTATTGAACAAGGTTAAGGCTGTGGAGGCTTGGAGCAACTCCAGGGAACCTATCTTCACCGTGCTGTCCTTCTGCTTTCCGTAGGGCATGGTGTAGAGACGGGACTGATTGAATCCTACGTTGGGCCGCATACCGGACAAGGTGGAGCCTGTGATGTGAATGGCCGAGGGTATGACATCGCAGCCGTACAGGACCTCCTCCATCATCACGGGATGCAGCGATGTGGAGTCGCCCCCGGCGCGCTCGTGGTGGGTAGTAACCTGCTCGTACACTGCCGACAACAGAGCTCCGGTGCCGCAGGCGAAATCCCCGATACGCAGCCTGCCGATGGCCTCGGTGTCGGCCCAGCTCACGCCGTCCATCTTGGCCACGGCTAGCCGGGCCAACAGCGCGGCCGAGGTTGGAAGCGTGTAGAAGGTAGCCAGATACTTCCGGTCGGCGATAAGCCGTTGAAAGATGCGGCCTGACAGGTCGTGGGCGTTGTCGACGCCGGTGGCTTCCACTTCCTGGGCAGTTTCCAACAACTCTCGCAAGATGCCAGTGGCAGCGTCTCCGGGAAGCTGCTCCAAGATGTCTTTGGCGATAGCAAAGATGGGCCAGTAGTTGATCTTCAGGATGTCTTCCCAGGCCGCGAGAGCCTCACTCTGGGGCCTTGCAATGTTAGGGCCGCACACCAAGCGCAGAGGTTTCACCCCCTGGTGCATACCCGCGATGCGCTGGTGAAAGACCATGGCGTTGGCGATGATGGCGCAGGCCATGCGACGGGTCTGGGGAACGTCGCTCATTCCCAGCAACCGGGCAATAACAGGGGTGACGTTGGGGCGCAGCTTCGCCATTTCCTCCAAACGTGTGGCGGACTGGCCAATGCCTTGCTCAAGCGTGTCAGCCGCCTGCTCCACTGCCTTATGTGGGACGGACACCAAGCGGGCTATGTCAGCTAGGTCGCTCACTGAGCCGCCCAGCCATCCCGATTCGGGAAATCGGCTGCCGTCCTGATGAAGGACGCAGTAGGTTAGGCGTGTCTCGACTAGAGCCAAGCGCAGGTCATAGGCGTCTTCCACAGTCTTGGGATAACGCAGGGCTATGGCAGCCTCGACGGTGCGCGGGGCACCCTTCACACGAAGCCCTAGCCGTTCTGAGGCGTCCGTCTCCGCTTCGACAGCTGGCTCATACTCAGCCTCGACGACCAACGGGGAGCGGCCCGGCGCGACGATCAGCACGTCGGCATGACGGCCCGGATGGTCGATGAAGGTCTGGGTGTTCTCAGAGCGGACTTCACAGCCCGGCATCATGCCCCGCAGCATGTCGCCTAGTGCGTTGTTTGCATTCGGCTCGGTCTGGCGTGGCATACTTACATTCAGGCAGTTAGCTTGCGGCCAACCCTGTTGCTCTCTCCACTATTGGACTGACGGATTACCGGATATGGCCGCGAATGTCCGGTCAAAAGTCTTGATCTCTCGGACCCCACGTCTTCTGCAACTGGCTAGGTGGCAGAGGTCCCGGGCCTGTAACGCGGGATATTGCTCATGGAGTTGACGGGCCAGAGCCACATCCGCCTCCTCCAGCGGCCATACCTCAACTCCGGCGCTTGCCATCAAACCTAGCGTCGCATCGAAGGTTTGCAGCCTTCCAGTGGGCAGATAAACATGGACCAGTTCCTGCATTACCTCTGCTGAAGTACACAGCGGCGTCCCACTCCGATTGGCTTCGATGAAGAAGTCCTGGGCGTATGTCTGGAGTGCGTGAGGGCGTCCCACCGCGTACATGAAGACGTTGGTATCTACGAAGATCACGTGCCCGTTACTCCTGTCCCGCGGGACTCGTTCATAACGCGCAGGTGCTCATCCCAATCCGGTTCCGTCTCTGGACCATCCAGCACTGTGCAAGACCGGAAGAACTCCTTTACGTCATCCGGGGACTCGAACACCTTGACGCGCTGGCGTGCTTCAAGGCGCTCCCGAGCGGCTGCACGCAACCACGCGCTGAGGGACATGCCCTCCTGCCGGGCTTGGTGAACGAAGCGGTCTCGGTCTGCATCCGGCATTACCAACTGCACTCTGGCCATATCGCCCTCCTGTCAGATCGTGATGAGTGTGTAATATAGTTACACACAGCATTGACAAGAGTCAAGGAGCAAGAACAGCGACTAACCCTAGGGTGTCGATGTTCAGGGTTTTAGGCCAGTGATGTTCTCAGACCGCGTCTATATCTCCTACAGGGCCAAGCTGAACTGCCCCGGGGGTAGCACTTACCGTTCGTCTAGCTCTATCGTTTCGGCGACCTGCTCGAGAACTCGCTTGAACTCTTCAATTGCGTTATCGGTCCAGTGCCGAGTCGCGGCTATCACGGCATCGTCGTCAAAGCAGGTACGATCAGATAGGAACGCACATATGCGATACGAGTGGTCGCTGTATGGGATGCCCCAATGCAACGGCCCTAACTCCGACTCAATAGATGCTCGCTGCTGTGTCAGAGTAGCCAAGACTTCTCGTCGTATTGCTAAGGCGTGGGCTTCCTGGTCTGTGTCTGTGCCTTCATAACGTCCCCTATAGGCAGTACGAATCACTATTCCCACCCCGGCCCTGTCTTGGTCGGGTTCCCACCATTCCTCCAAACTGATGTCCGCCGGGACTGTACAGTCCGGTTTGTAGGACCACCTCTTGTGCGACCAGTTCCGGAAAAAAGACCAGGCTGGCTTCGTGGGCAGGTGCCGCCAGAACACTCTAGCAAAGTCCCGTAGCGTCTGAACGAACCACTCCTCTACTTCCTTCAAGGCCTTGGGGCTGTCATCAATGGTACAGTTCGGAAGTCGCACTGATATATGGGACTCTCCGTTGCGTTCTCGCTCCCAAATCAATTCCCCAAGCTCGGATTCAATGTTCCTCTTGTCTTCCAGGATGAAATCGAACAGCCTACGATTCCTAGCTGCATCGCGGTTGTCAATCACAACCGCAACTCTTGCTTCACGCAAGTCCGGGAGGCATGCAGCCCGATAGTGTACCCATGGGTAGGTGGCACGGAATTCTAGCCAATGTGCTGGTGTGGGAGTCGGAAGGTCATCGAATCCTTGGCTCTTCAACCGATCTGCTATCTTTAGGAAGAAGCATCTGTACCGTGCGTCTTCTTGACGACGGCGGGCTTCATCGTGCATCCGTTCCACCTCCCGTACCGTCTAGGCGAGCACTCCAACCTGAGCTTCAATTCGAAAGTTCTTGATTTTATCAAGTCTGGTGGGCAGCCTCAGCGTGAGCCGCTCCCATTCAGTACATCGACAATCTCTGCAACTACGTTATGCTCCATTGTTCCTCATTGGTCACAATATATGGGTGAGTAATAGTCGACGTGTGGTTACCGGTTTGCAGTCCCACTATCCCTGTGGTTGTCTTCATATTTGGCGCTTGGATCTCCAGAAGCAGGCCGCATGCAGACTAGCGATGCCGTTCACCATGGCTACTCCTCTCATGTTCAAGACAGTCACTGGAACCGGCGTTTCTGTTTTGAACACTGGCGAGTACCTCCCTGCTAAGCCTGGATTTGCACCATTCCAAGAAAGCTGGCCCAAAGCCACTGTTACACCGTTAAGGAAGCCCCAATAACCCTCCTTGCCGCAAGTGATCTTTCGAATCACGACGGGCTCGAATTCGACCGGGAATATGCCTTTGGGAACTTCTCCTTGGGCTATCTTGGCGCTAGCATTCATATCGTTAGGATGGTAGAGGCCGAGCTCTATCAACGCTGCCTCGACCATGCAGTTGCGCATGTTCTGAATACCGACGTGGATTCGAACCTCCTCTCCACGGCGGGCAAGGTATTCTGTGTTCGACAAGGTTGTTTCCCACTGGTCGTTGAGCCCGAATGCCAGTTTCAAATTTGGCCCCATGGTGCGGTTTCTGACCATTTCAACTTCGTAGTGGTCCATAGGTTCGGCTTTGTAATTGAACCTCTTGTAGTACCTCCTGTCTTTCGCCTGCCAAACATCGCCCAATCCGACATCGACCTCAACGACAATAACAATCCGGCCGCAGTAAGGCACCTCCGTGACTTGAAATAGGTCGGGCCCCGGTCTTGGCTGGATGTTGCTGGTGATCAGATCCTCAATCGTTTCTTTAGTGACTTCTCCTCTCCGGAATCCAATTTCAGGGCCACCGGGAATCGGTGAACCTCCCGTGCGACTGGGGTCCTCCGATTCCGGCACCCCATACACCAACAAACCGCCATCTGAGTTGAGAAACGAAGAAACGTCCTTGCTTATGTCTTCAGCCCTCTTCTGCCTGTCCAATCCACCGCCGCCTCTACCGGAAGGCAGTAGGCTTTCTATGCCCTTATAGTCGAGATGGGCGTCCTCTGGCTTTTGGTCATCAAGCATACGCTCAAGTTGTGCTTCCCAGCAGAGCTCACTTTGAAACGGTGTCATCGACTCACTCCTCAGTTCCTATCCTTCGGCCTACACACGATTTGAATGTGCCTCAGGTCAAAGTGCGAAGCTGACAGTGGTTGCACGCACGACCGATGGGTACCGGTTGGGGCACGTTCTCACAATGACTGCACCCGAACTTCCCGAATAACCACAGAGCCGGGTCAAGCGCCGCACAGGTGTCGGTTATTCCGGCCGGACCTCCTATCCTCGCTCTGGCTACGGCTGCGCGCCAGGTGCCCTGAATCACTTGTCTAGCTTCTCCTTCTGACATATCCAGAGTATCCACGACCCCAAGGTTTCCAGTAACACGGCGAACATGCACGTCTACCGCGACAGGGATGATGTCTATGTCGTCTATCGTGGCCCCGCCTGGAGCGACAAGCATACGCACCCACATTGGCCCAATCTTCGGACCCCTGAGCAGGGGAAACCGGGATTGCCCCCTGAAACTGGTACGCAGGTAGCTGAGCAACTCTCCAGCGTTCCCAACGCCGGAATCCACTACCCGGCTTACAGGGTTTCCTCCTACCGCAAGGCTGCGGGCAATGATGTGCCAAGCAGAGGAGTCGGGGCCATGACGTTGGCTCACTCCATATTGGGACAGCCTCGCGCGGAGCGTGGAGATCGGGACCGCTGAAGCCTCAGCGGGTTCAAAGAGCTCCGGATAGGATTGAAAGAGCTCGACCCCGTTATTCCAAAGACGCGTGGCGTCCCGGGCGCGGTCCATGGCTGCAACGAAAGTCAGGAACAGGCGTACGGTTCGGTGAGAGGCACCTGAATTGCGCAGGCGCGTTACGCATTCGACCTCCGGCATTCGCGACCATGTGCTGCCCGGTTCCACGTCCCTGGCGGACAGGTCTAGCCGGTCAGCGTAGAAGTCGCTGGCGATTGCCTCGGCCACTGTGGCCGCGTGGGGAATGTCTGGTACACGCATCCTGAACCACCCTCATCCTTCCTGAGAACACGAAGCCACGTGTTCTCGATACTAGACATATTGCCGACCCTGACCAACCACATGTGCCAGTGGTCGGCGAACGACGGCACCGGCCTCGTGAAGACCGTTCTCCAAGCCGAATTCCACGTAACGCTTGCCTGCGTGAACCTCAATGGTCTTTCCATCCAGCGTTGGAATCTCTGCCGCAAGGTCATCCAAGACTCCTAACGACCACTCGCGACGCTCAGCGGCAGAGAGATCGGCCAACGACAGATCATATGGCTCAATCCAAGTACTGAGAGCTAGGAGCCCGTGCTTGGCGCTGAGAATGTACCAGGGACAGCCATGCAACTCCGCATATACCCGCCGATGCTGCCAAAGGGTTGACGTGTAGATGTCTCGGGCGAGGCTAGCACGATGGCGCTTACTCTTGACGCAGCCGACGAGGATAAGATCAACCAGTTCACAGCTATTGCTCAGCATAGGGCGCTAATTCGTCCGATTCTAGGCTCCTACCAGTCTATCACCACCCAGGCAGAGGGTTTCCAATTGTGGGGCGGGCGCACGGAGTGAGAAGCCGATAGACACTGACGACCTCATGCGAGAGAACGCGCCGCCGCGGGACCGACTCTCCTGTGTCAGAGGCTTGGTCGCACAAACGAAAGGCCGCTGCTCTAGTAACAGGGGCCTTCGCTCATCACGTTCGTTGGCCGTTCTGGCGGATGGGAAGCAGGCTCGGCCTACAGGTCCAAGGTGAGCGTCAATGTGAAGGTTCTTGATTTTGTCAAGCGTGGTGGGCCAGAGTAACTATCTCAAATTAGCGAGGCTCCATTGACGGCGGTACCAGATAAGGGCACATGTCAGTTGGAGCAGACCCAGGTAATTGGATGGCTTCTTGTCGTAGCGCACCAGTATCGCCCGGCACTTGGACAGCCAGCCCAGGGTGCGTTCCACCACCCACCGCCGGGCCGGGTGGGTCTTCTCGCCCGATTGGTCCAATTTCTCCTCGCCAATACGCCGGATCTGCGGCTGGTATCCGGCGTCGGCGACGGTCCTGTGGTCGGTGGGATTATCATACCCCTTGTCCAGGCACAGGTTTGGGCGCCTTCCGGCCGCTCCACCACTATGCTCTCCAGCGTCGGCCTAAGGAGTTTCGTATCGTGGACATTAGCTCCGGCCACCACCACGCTCAGTGGTCCGCCAGCCCCGTCGACCAGGATGCTTTTCTTGCTCCCAGCCTTGCCCCGGTCCGTGGGATTGCGTCCAATAGCGCCCCCCCAAAACGCGCTTTTCCCATCGAGCAGTCGGCTGACTGCCATTCCCAGTTTACGCCGTCCAACTTCCGGCATTCTTCTATCAGGACGGCACAGACACGCTCCAGCACCCCACCCTCTACCCATCGCTGGAAGGTCCGGTGGATGGTGCTGTCATCTCCAGTTCCTTGGGCTGAGCATCGCGAATTCGAGCGCTTCGCGGAACTTCCGGCTCTGCACGATGTTGGTCCGCTCGGTGATGCGGATCTGGCCGTTCAGCAACTTCCGCAGCGTCTCCAATGCCAGGTTCTTTTGCTCCAGTGCGGCCACCCGACCGAGAAACTCGTCGCCGAGAATATCCAGGCGGGCTTCCTCAAGACCTGCGACCGCGAATAGATCGATCACCTCGTCCGCATCGACCGCACCGCCGATGACCTGGCGCACTGCGTTGTTGATGTCACGCTGCCTGCCGTGGGCAACTCCACCGCCAACGTCGTCCGCCAATCGTTTGCGGATCATCGCCACTACTTGTTGAAAGAACGCAAGACGCGGGGCGATCTGTTCCGTCTCCGGGCGTGGCACCGCCAGCGCAAACGCCCCCGACATTTCCTTGACCAGCGCCTGTAGGCGCTTCCAACCGTCGTTCTGCCCGAACACGTGATCAATCGCGTGGAGATACACCAGCAGCACGTGCTGCGGCTGGACCCGCAATGCCTGCTCGTATTCACAACCGTAGAAGAACGCGCGCAAGCTATCGCTTGCATGAGGCTGTGCATTGCCAGCAGCTTATCTAGGTACATGGTGTGCGCCGGTAGACAGTCGAAGCCTGTCAGCCACATATCGCACACGATCACAAGGCGTAGATCGTCATCGGCGCTCTTGAACCGCTCGGCCAAGCGCTTACGGGCCGCCTTGGTTCGCAGGGGTCGGCCTTCTGCTCCGCGGACTCAGGCTCCTCAGCCGGTTCAGGCGCCCCCTCTACTCGCACGACTGCCGAACCCTTGAATGGACCGCTCCCGTTATCATCGTATCGGGCGCGGACCTTGACGTGGTATTCACCTGCCGCGAGTCCCGTTATCGTGTACGAGTTCGCATCAGCCGGCGGGTATGCGTTTCCGCCGGTGTCAGTGTTGGCCTCAGAGTATGAGTGTGACTGGCCCTCCGGGGCCCACATCACCCTGTACGAATTCAGCGTATCGGTATTGCCGGGCGCTCCTCAGACGACCTCAATCGTGCCGGCGGCAGGGCTTGTCACTCCTATCGCCTGTATAGACCTGTCCGGGTCTTCGGCCTCCCGCTCCGCCGCGGCCGCAACCCGCACGACTACCGAACCCTTGAATGGACCGCTCCCGTTATCGTCGTATCGGGCGCGGACCTTGACGTGGTATTCGCCTGCCGCAAGTCCCGTTATCGTGTACGAGTTCGCATCAGCCGGCGGGTATGCGTTTCCGCCGGTGTCAGTGTTGGCCTCAGAGTATGAGTGTGACTGGCCCTCCGGGGCCCACATCACCCTGTACGAATTCAGCGTATCGGTATCGCCGGGCACTCCTCAGATGACCTCAATCGTGCCGGCGGCAGGGCTTGTCACTCCTATCGTCGGTATAGCTCTCCCGGCATCGTCGGCGTACGCGATGTGCAGGCCGTATCCCATACCTGCCACGGTGAGAATCACCGCCGCCGCCCAACCGAGGACTTTCTTCACTTGCATGGTTACTCCTTCGTACGAGTAGTTGGCGCCCGAAGTTACGGGCCTGAAACGGTCAACTCCAGCCGGTTGGACAGCATCCTGCCGTCCTCCGTGCAGACGGCTCCCTGCGCATCGCAGTCCGTGGTGGCGGACAGCACGATGGTGACCGTCCCGTCTCCAGACGGCCTGACGTGTATCTCCCACCTGACGTTTTAGGCCTTCTCCAGCCGCTTTGCCCTCACCACCTTGCCGCCCGTAACCGTGAACGCATGGTCCCGCAGGGTCTTGAAGCTGAAGCTCTGCTTGAGCTCGTCGCTGAACCGCAGCTCGAAGGTGAACTTTTTCCATCCGTCATGGGAGTCCGGCGCGCCGTGGATGATGGCCGTCAGCAGCTGTGTGACCGCCGCCGTCGCCTGGCTGGTCACCGACTCCCCGTTGCCCGCATCGTCGGTGAATGTGACCCGGACCTTGATGACCTTGCCCACGTCCCCTGAAAGCACGGTGTAGGTCGAAGCCGTCGTGCCCCCGATGGCTGCATCGTCTGCCAGCCACTGGTAGGCGAAGACCGCGGCGCTGATTCCATCGTCGTCCCCGATACCGGACGTGGTCGCCGTCAGCGTCTGCCCGACCACCGCTGAGCCCTCTATGCCGGGCGCGCCGGTCGCAGCGGAGTCGGCAGGCTCGCGGGTACGGGTCAGCGACGGGGAGGCGACCAGGGCATAGCTGGTGACCGACTCCTCGTTGCCCGCATTGTCGGTGAAGTTGACCCTCACCTTGAAGCCCTTGCCCTCGTCCTCGGCGGTCACGGTATAGGTCGAGCCCGTGGCTCCCCCGATGTCCGTGTCGGTTGCGGTCGCCAGGTCGTGGCGAATCCACTGGTAGGCGAAGACCGCGCCGGTCATGCCGTCCTCGTCCGCAATGCCGGACGTGGTAGCGGTAAGGGTTTCGCCGGCTCGCGGGGAGCCGTCTATGCCGGGGCCTCCCGTCGCCGGGGAGTTCGCCGCCTGCTGCTGGGAGCTCGGGCCCGAGATTGTGGCCTCGGGCTGGTTGCTGAGCTGCCGGTCTTCGGCTGCGCAGGGCGCGCCGGGCACCAGGTCAGCCTCCCGGGTGTCATCGGTGCGAGTGGACACGCAGTACCGCTCCTTCGGCAGTACAACAGTGGTGGCATCCTGGGAATCCGGCCGTATGGTCACCCCCCATCGCTTGGTGTTCCGATCAAGCCAGTGGGCGCTGGTAACCGTACCGCCCGTGACCGTCAGCATGTCGTCCCTGGGGAAGCCGTGTCCCACCCACACCGACTCGCTGAACACTATGTTGAAGGTGAAGCTGGTCTCGCCGTCGTGGGAGGTTGGCACGTTGGTGAACTGGGCCGTCAGTGGCTGCAGCGACGAGCGGGGCGTTTCGTTGGTGGCGTCTTCGAATCCCAGGACCCCATCGCCGAGAGCATAGTTGCCGCCCTGGGCGCGGAGAGGGGGCGCCGTGGGGCTGACGGGCTCCTCGTAGAGCCAGGTCACCTCGTCGGCCGCCGATACGGCCGAGGACAGGGTCAACCTCACTTCCTTGCCCGATATGGACACCGAGTCAACGGCTCGTATCCCGCCGTTGACGATCACGACAAAGGAGCTGGTCGCGGGCACGGAGCCCGAGTCCATGTCCCTGTCGTAACGCAGGGTCAGCATCCGGCCGTTGACGACCGATCCGGTCACCCTCGCCCACGCCCCCTTGGGCCTGGTCGCCGTCTCGGCTGACGGTTGGCCGTCTCCCACCGCGTTCGTTGCAATGATCCTCACCGTGTACAGCGTTCCGGTGGTCAGGCCGCTTATCGTCGCTTTCCCGGCCAGCCGGTTTCTGCTGTCCTCCGGTATTTCGGATACGGCGGCGGCATCGATCCAGCTTTCCCCGGCCTCCTTCCACTGGACCTTGTAGCCGGTGATGGTCGAACCGCCGTTGCTGTGCGGCGTCCACCAGCGCACGCTGATCGTGCGCCGCCCAACCCATGCGCGCGGGGCAGCCCGGGAACGCCGGGCACGACCGCCTGGGGCTGGTCGGCGAAGGGGGTCTCCATGATGCCGATCCGGTTTATGGTGGACGGCGTCCAGTCCGCGAACAGGTTCTGGATCCCGGCCCCGTCCCATAGGAAGGCGTTCAACCCGCCCCAGTGTGCCTGGCTCAGCGGCAGTGTGACGTCATCGATGTACAGCGTCCAGTCCCTGTAGTGGTCCCGGGATGGAATAGTCCGGGCATCCCCGTGACCGATGTCTATCCACAGTCGCGCCTCGTGCTGGTGAGACCAGCTCCACGGGTTGTCCATCTCAGGGAAGATCCCGGGGGAGATTCGGATGTGGTGGATGGTGTATTCCTTGTCCCCGAACTGGAAGTCGTCGTCGGTAATGCTGGAAGCCGGGTCCGAGTTCACCCGGTAGATGATGCCGTACCAGGCCCAGTCCAATGCCGTGCGGTCGGCGAACGTCACGTCGGCGCACAGCAGGGCGGCGCTGCAGTCCAGGGCGGTGAACTGCCAGATGTTGATCTTCGTCTCGTCAATGCCGCCTTTGGTGATCCTGTCGGGCAGCGTGGTCCCGAAGCTCAGCTTCACCGACTCCCCGAAGTCCTCCACTTCGTCGTCCGCGGCGGCGAAGGTGACGGTCTTCTCCTTCTCACCGGCGTCGAAGGTCACGCTGGCCGGGACGGTATAGTCCGCCGCCGTTGCGCCGTCCTGGTTGGCGGCGGGGATGGAAATTCTGACGGTCCGCTCCGGGTCCGCGCTCAGGGTTATCCGCACCCCGACGTTGCTACCCTCGACCACCGTGTATTCCGCCTGGGTGAACTGCAACGTGACGTGGGGATTGTCGTCGTCGGCTATGCTGAGCGTGACCTCATCCGTGGTCCCGGGGCTGACCCGCGCGTCCGGCATGGCGCCGAAGCTCAGCTTCACGCTCTCGTCGTCGTCCAAATCGTCGTGTGTGGCGCTGAAGGTGAAGGTCTTGGCCGTCTCCCTAGCGTTGAAGGTTATGCTGGCGGGAACGCCGGAATAGTCCGCGCTTGACACTCCGCCCTGCTCCGTCTTGACGAAGGGCACGACAACGGTCCGCTCCGGGTCCGCGCTGAGGGTGACCCGCACAGTGGCCGAGCCGCCCTCGGCGATGGAGTAGGTGGCCGATCCGAACTCCACGGTTACGTGCGGGTCGTCGTCGTCGCCGATGCTGATTGTCGTTTCGTCCTGCGTGCCCTCCGACACCCGGGCCGGCAGGGTCCCGAAGGTGAGCTTGAGGCTCTCGTCGTCGTCATCCACGTCGTCCTGCACGGCGCTGAAGGTGAATGTCTTCGAAGTCTCGCCGGTGTTGAAGGTCACGGTGGCGGGAACCCCGGTGTAGTCGGCGGCTGAGATGCCGCCCTGGTCCGTCCTGGTGAGGGGGATGGTCACCGTGCGCTCCGGGTTGGCGCTCAGGGTGATCTCCACTGTGGCCGAGCCGCCCTCGCCGGCGGAGTAGGCGGCCGCGCCGAACTCCACGTCGATCTCCGGGTCGTCGTCCCGGATGGTGACCGTGGCCGTCTCGTTGGAGCCGCCCGATTTCACTGTGTCGGGCAGCGTTCCGAAGCTCAGGGTGATGGACTCGTCGTCGTCCACGGTGTCCTGGGTCAGCTCTACGGTGAAGGTCTTCTCCGTCTCGCCGGGCATGAACACCAGCTCGGACGGCACGCCGGAGAAGTCCGCGGAGGTCGCGCCGCCCCCGCCAGTGGCCTCCAGCGGCAGCGTCACGGTTTTGTCCTGGAAGGCGCCGCCCAGCGTGACCGTCACATCGAAGTTTCCGCCCTCGTCTTCCGCGTAGGCCGCCGCGTCGAAGGTGGCGGTTACGGGGAGCTCAACGATCTTGACCAGGAAGCGGTCGCCGGCGTTCCAGGACGCACCGGTATAGGGAAAGGTAAGAGCATCCTGGTGCGCAGGAGAGAACTCTGGAAGACTGCTGAAGTCGACCCTGTTCAAGTAAGCGTCGGCGAAGGCAAACTGGGCGCCATTCACCTCCAACGCCAGCCGGACCACGGCACGCTGCGCGAGGTGTGGTTCGAGGGTAAGCAGCAATCCGTCCTCAGCTTCACCAAGTTCATTGATGACGTAATCCTGTTCGACATACCGGAAGAGGAGGTGGGAAAGCGCTCCTTCACCACTCCCGTCTGATTTAGTGTCATCATAGCCAACAAAGTAGAGTCGATTCTGTTCCGGTCCTTGTGCGGTGAGGTATCCGCAGTAAATGGCATCACACGTGGAGGACTGCGAACCATCAACCCTCTGGCCTGTCCTCCCTTCAACTGCCGGGAAAGACAGGTCCATCCGGACGCCGCTATGCAATACGAACTCGATCTTGCCGTCGGCCTCGGCGCCCAGGGGATCAGAGGCGAGCACAACGCCGTCGGTATCCATGTCGTCCGGCTGCACGGTGTACGAGAATTGGAGTAAGCTGCTTGCTAGTTGATTTGCATTGATCACATCTGTGAAATAGGAAAAGTCAACTGCTATCAACCTCGCGTTCCGCCGTTGTCCCGGGTTAGTCCCCAAGAGCAGCGGGACCGACAGGGCATCGTCAACGACCCGGACGGGGCTGTTCAACCTGACGCCAACCTCGATGGTCTCTCCGACGGCGTACGCGTCCCCGTTGTAGGGTGAGGAAGTGATGCCTGCCGATTCCAACTTCAGCACGTACTTGCTGTGTCCGACGGCGCCGATGCGAGGAAGGTGCGCCGACGCTTGCTGCTGGTAGGTCGAACCCCCGTTGGTCGAACGAAAGAGCGTGTCGGCTAGGCCAAACCGGTAGATGTGGCCATCGTCTTCATCCGTGCTCGCGGTCGTTCCCAGCTCCACGAAACCGCTCCCGGTACCGGTTTCGTGGAGCTGGGAACGACCGCAAGATAGTTGCTAGGTGTTTCTAATCGAGGCCATATACTCTGGCAGCGTTGCCTCCGACGATCTTAGCCCTTTCCTCCTCGTACCGGGAGCGGTTTCGTGGAGCTGGGAACGACCGCAAGATAGTTGCTAGGTGTTTCTAATCGAGGCCATATACTCTGGCAGCGTTGCCTCCGACGATCTTAGCGCTTTCCTCCTCGGTGCAGTCCACCAGAATCTCCTCGAGAATCGCCTGGCTCCGGGGGAAGGTAGGATTCTACGTGGGGATAATCTGAGCCCCACTGCAATTTATCAACACCTATGTGGTTACGCACCGCCATGGAGGACGTGTTGGAGGTATCACCGTCCCTACGGAGAGGGGGAGGTGCCGAAGGCATCTTCCTGGAATCCAAGGAACACGTTATTGTGGAAGAAGTCGCTGGGTAGCGCATCCCCTTTGTACCGGTACCCCGAGACCTCCGGGGGTCTTTGTGTGTAACAGCCGGATACCCAGCCAGGAAGTCCTGGAACGGGAAACAGGCGTGGCAACCAACGGAACCGGGACGTAATTCAGGTGGACTGGCGCTTCAAACCGAGTAGGGAACCCAGCCTAGTGATCATGCTCCACCGACCCCACCTGGAGCTTCGGGTAGCGCTCAAATACACCGCTAAAGATGATATGGGCAAGAGACATCCGCACCCAATAGTCAAGGTTAACTATAAAGGGGCCTCTACCCTCGCCTTCAACATCCTCAAAAAACTGACCCGGCCCCGGACGGTTGGTGCCAACGTGCAGGCTAAGGGGCATTGCCAAGCCTTGGGCCGCAGCCCACAGCGGTTCATACTCCGGCTTATTGTAGGACCGTTCCTCGGGAGGATAGACCGTGATCAGAGCCCCGGCGAAGCCCATTTTAGCGCAGCGTTCCAACTCCTTTACACTCTCTCTCACATCATCCACGTTTAGCATTGCGATGCCCTTGAGCCGCTTGGGGAATGCTCTACAAAATTCTCCAACCCAATCGTTATAGGTCCTGAAAAGGGAGTTTAGTAGCTCTCCATCCGGCGTGGTGTAGAGCAGGAGACCAATTGTAGGATAGACGATGCTCACGTCAACTCCATCGGCATCCATGTCTTTGACGTGCTCCTCGGGGATGTACCCTCCTGGACGCACGTCTTCGATTCTACCCACCCTACTTAGCTTCTCCGGCTCTTCAAATCTCAATCCGGCCTGAATTCCCGAAGTAACATCGAACACTTTACGGCCTTCGCAGAACCACCAATCGGCTTCTTCCAACCGTTCTATGTGGGGTGCTCGGTCTTTGAACTTTGACTCGCCCCTAGTGGTCCACAGGTCCGCCGGCTCAAAAACGTGGTTGTCGGCGGATATGACTCTGTAATCTCCCATGCTTCATCCTCCCGTATTCCACTGAATGATTTCTCCCCAATGCAAGGCCAATTCGATCGGTTAGCCAACCATGTCGTAGCTGCGCAGCAGCTTGCCGGGCAGCGCCCCGGTGCATTCGTTGTTTTGGAAGGTAACTGCACCATTAACTATTGTGTAGCGAATGCCGGTGGGCTTTTGGATCAGGCGGCGTTCGCCACCGGGGAAGTCAAAGCCGTAGACCGGCCTGTCGTACAAGTAACCCAGCTCATCCAAGTTGTAAATCATGATGTCGGCCCACGATCCAACGCGCAGCGTGCCACGGTCTTTGAAGTCGGTGATCCAGGCCGGCAAAGCGCTCATCTTATTGTGGGCCTGCTCCAAGGTCATGATCTCCCGGTCCCGGACCCAGAAGGATAGCCATTCCACCGGCCAGACGGACAAGGTTGCGAACTTGGTGTGCGCCCCTCCATCGGACACAGAGATGTGGCTATGGGGATCCTGGAGGCGGGGAATCAGGGCCTCCACTTCATCCGGGTTGTCGCCGCGTGGGATCAAGAATTCGGTCTCGAGACCCTCCTCCAAGGCCAAGTCCAGGAAAGCATCCAACGGTTCTTTGCCCATCATTTCGGCCAGTTCTTTGATGGTCACGCCATCAAACTTCTTATTCCGTTCATGGACCACTTCCAATACGGTAACCCTGGTCCAATCGTTCAGCCGGGCGGGCCAGTCTTCGACGTCTCTCTTCATAGCTTCGCGAGCTTCTGGGACCCTTAGCTTGGCCGCCCGTTCCTCGGCACTGCCCAGCAGAGGTTGCACCCAGTTGGGCATAAAATCGTAAAGGTTATATTCAGACAGCTTGAACTCGCTACCGGTATTGGACACGATATTTTGAAACAGCAGGGGTAGCCCTTCTTCCCGACACATCTGCTCCCAAGCCGGGTCTTCGCCATACTGGGAATCCAGTACGTGCAGCGGCCGGCCGCTGATCCTCATGATCTCCGCCAACATCGTCCGAATGCTCTTACGCTCGTCCGCCGTCAGCCCCAAGCCTAGGGTCAGGCCCACGTGGCCTACACCGAACTGGCCCAACACTTCGGCCAGCCCAAGGAACTCTCTGTCCGAAGCCACGATACTGGGCAAGTGGCTTCCATCCTCAGCCCGGTCTTCATTGTTTTTGTCCAGGGCAAAACCGAAGGCCCCAGCCTTCATCCCTTCATGGAAGATCTGCTTCATTTGATTTAGCTCTGCGTCGGTTACCGAGGTGCGTTCCCGAGCCGGTATCATCCCCAACACGTAGCCACGCATGGGGTTAACGGGGAACATAGCACCCACATTCACCCCTAAACCCTGGCGGTCCAGGCTGTCCAGGTACTGGGGGAAGGTCTCCCAGTCCCAGCGCAGCCCCTTCCTCATAGATTCCAAGGGAATGGCCTCAATACGGTCCATCATCCGCATGTTCAGGTCCTGGTCCGCGGCCCTCGTTGGAGCAAAGCCGAAGCCGCATTCACCTATGGTGAGCGAGGTCACGCCGAACCAGCTGGACAGCGAGGCGTAGGGGTCCCACTGGATTTGTGCGTCGTAGTGGGTGTGTAGGTCGATAGCTCCGGGCGCCACAATACAGTCTCGGGCGTCGATCTCTTTCGCCCCTGCCGCGTTGATACGCCCACTGATCCTGGCTACTCTCCCGTCCTTGATCCCCAGATCGGCCCGGAACCGGGGAACGCCCGTCCCGTCCACGATGGTGCCGCCACGGATTACCAGGTCGTACTCCGCCATGGTATCTCCCCCTATGTTCCTTATTCAGGCTTTGAGGCCTGCCATCGATAACCTACCATACCGGCGTCTATCGGCACAATCACTATCGAAAGAGATTTGGCCGCGGGGAAATCCAAATCAAAAACCGGCAATGTCCGGACATTTCTTGTATGTAAACAAGAGTTTGGAAACCTACTGTGAGCTAAATGCTTCGTTCCTCAAATACCTGTCAGAAGTCCCTACCCCTAACGCTACCACACACCTACACCCAGGGAGGGGGCAACTCTCGGTGGCGGCCCTGGCTCACTCTGGACGGTTGACGGCACCAGAAGGTGGTAACTTGCATGTTATTTCGGGAATGAAGCACTAAGAAACTATCTCAAAACAGGAGGCTCCACTGGCAGCGATACCAGATTAGGGCGCAGGCCAGTTGGAGCAGGCCCAGGTAGTTGGATGCCTTTTTGTCGTAACGCACCAGGACCCCACGGCATTTAGACAGCCATGCCAGGGTACGCTCCAGCACCCACCGCCTCGCCGGATGGCGTTTCACTCCTTGGCCATCCAACTTCTCCTCGCCGATACGCCTGATGTGCGCCCAGTATCCACCGTCCGCCGCAGCGGCTCGGCCCGTGGGGTTGTCATATCCCTTATCCAGGCACAAGTTCTCTGGGGATTTCCCAGGCCCGTCAGGGCGGGCCACTACGATGTTCTCCGGTGTCTGCCGCAGCAGTTTGGTGTCGTGAACGTTGGCCCCAGCCACCACCACGCTCAGCGGGCCTCCGCTCCCGTCAACCAGAACACTCCGCTTGCTGCCTGCCTTGGCCCGGTCCGTGGGGTTGGGTCCGACTGAATCCCCCCAAAACGGGCCTTGCCCATGGCGCAGTCGACGGCCTGCCATTCCCACTCCACCCCGCCTAGTTCCTCGCACTCTTTAACCAGGACGGACCAGATTCTCTCCAACACGCCCAACTGTACCCAGCGCTGGAAGGTCCGGTGGATGGTGCTGTCATCCCCCAATTCCTTCGGCAGGCGGTTCCACTGGCAGCCGCTGCGCATCCGGAAAATGATGCCGTCCAGCATCCGTCTGGGGGTAACGCGTTGGCGGCCCGTGGCCTTGGGCCGGTCCAATTCCAGGATTACGGGATGAATCTGCTCCCAGAGATGGTCCGGAATCTCCCAGATCGTCGCCAGTGTCTCGGCCTTTCCCATCATCGTCCTCCACCACACCCTGTTTACCCCATCTTAACTCGGATGACATCTCCTCAACACCTTCTGTACGCCACGATTTGAGATAGTTTCTAAGTAGGAACCCGCCCTCAAATGAGTAGGAGTCTTATGGCTTTAGCCCCCGAACCCTCAGAACAGCGCCCCTACTGGTTCGTAGGTGCAGCTTACAGCGGCACTGATGATCGAACTGCCGAGTTCCTTAAGGAAGGAATCTGGCGTAATGGCTGGCAAAACAGACACTTGGATCAAGTTAGGTCGATGCAGCCAGGGGACCGCATTGCAATCAAGTACACGACTACTCGAAAGCACAACCTCCCATTCGATGCCGGTGGGAGAAGCGTTTCAGTCATGGGGATAAAAGCAGTCGGAACGGTCACGAATAACTTGGGAGACGGGCGTACAGTTGGAGTCGACTGGGGTCCAGTAGACCCACCTCGTGAATGGTATTTTTACACGAATCGGCGAACAGTATGGCAAGTCACCCCCGGGTCAGGAACACTTCCTTGGGCAGCCGAAGAACTGATTGGCTTTGCTTTTAAGGGCAGTCCTCAGGATTATGACCGATTCCTAGCACATTGGTATGATGGTGAGGCATCCCCTACCACATCCACTCCGTGGGAAGGATTTATCGAACTGGCGAAACAATACGTTAACAGCGGACGTCTGGATGAAGAAGAGGTCAACTACAAGCTCAACGTAGGCGAGTTGGGCGCAATCGCACGACGTGCAGTTCTGGCTGGCGCCGACGATTGGAGTGATCGGCTAAAGGCAGCAATATTCGGCACTGACAACCTAACTACGCACTTTCAAGCCTATTCGTTCGAGAGATGGGTTGATGCGCACCCTAACGAGGCACTGAGGGCGCTGCGAGTTCTGTGGGCGCCCGGTGACCAATCGGTCGTCGGTCGAATCCGTGCCTTCAGCAGGCTCCTCCCCAAAGATGAGCTGAGAGGCACGGGTACCCGCATGAACGTGATTTCTACCTTGCTTATGGGGCTGGACGCAGAACGGTACCCGCCCTTCAGGACCAGATGGTTAAGCAAGACTTACAGCCGTCTTGATTATGCACATCCCGAAACAGACGTTGACGAAGCCGCAGTTTATGAGCACTCTCTCGGTTTCTTTGACCGCTTCATCGAGGAATCTGCGAAGCGCGGCCTCACCTTGCGACACAGGCTTGATGCTCAATCTGTTGCTTGGGCAATTCGCCAGAATAGCCAAGAGCCACCAGAAGTGCTGCCGCGTACATTGGCCTCGCTTTCCAACGACTTGCTGCTTCCGGCAGACTTCCTGGAAGAAATCAAGGCACTCCTCGACGAAAAGAGACAAATCGTCCTCCAAGGCCCTCCAGGCACCGGCAAGACCTTTGTAGCACTAGCGTTGGCTAATTACCTTGCCGGCTCGAAGGAACGGGTGACGCTCGTGCAATTCCATGCTTCCTACGCCTACGAGGACTTTGTCCAAGGCTACCGACCTGTTTTAGGAGACAATCAGCAGCCCGGGTTCGCGCTCACCGACGGACCTCTCATTCGGGCCGCAGAAGCGGCCCGAGATGAGCCACAGGAGAAGCATTACCTCATCATCGACGAAATTAACCGAGGCAATCTCGCAAAGGTATTCGGAGAGTTGTACTTCCTGCTGGAGTACCGCAACCTAGATATTCGCTTGCAGTACCAGAGTGACGAGGAAGAGGACTTCTTCCTGCCCGAAAACCTCTACATTATCGGGACTATGAATACGGCTGACCGATCGATCGCCTTGGTGGATCTTGCACTGCGCAGGCGGTTCTATTTTGTAGAGTTCGCTACAAATGAGGGGCCTATCAAGGAGTTGCTGCGCCGCTGGCTCGACGCGAATGAGCTTGGCCACATGGAATGGGTGGCCGATGTCATCGACCTAGCAAATCAGAAATTGAGCGACCAGAACGCCGCACTTGGGCCGAGCTACTTCATGAAGAAGGGGAAGGAAGGCAATCCCGATCTGAACGAAGATGAGGTCAAGCGCATATGGAAGCACAGCATCCTCCCCTACATTGAGGAGCGGCGCTTCGGAGACCGCGATGTTCGCGAGGAATTTGACCTTGAAAAGCTGCGCATCGAGGCAGCGCGCAGCGGCGATCAGCAGCCTGCGGAGCCAGAGAAGGCCAGCAGCAGCGAGTTGGCGTCGGACGACGGCGGTGGCGATGCGTCAAATTGACCTTCAAGAGGGTCAACGGAGCGTTCCGCACGCCCTCACTAGGGATCAGCGGGATGCGCTGCGGGAGATCAAATCACTGATTGTCGAGCGCGCCGACATCACGACTCGGATGCCATGCTACTATCTTACGCCCGGCTCGGACGTCGGCGCGGTCGAAGTCGACGGTCTGTCTGTGCGCATCGAGCCGAAGATAGGCGTCCCGCAACTACTTTCACTGGCGTGCTATGCGGTGGACCGAGTCAAGCTCCAGCCCCGTGATTTCGACTTCCATAGAGCCGCGGCTCTGCCCGACTACCTAGCTCTTGCCCTCATCTCGGCAGCGCGCCAGGCATTCTCGCGCGGCATGCTGCGTGGGTACCTCACGCGAGAGGAGGCGATGTACGCTGTGCGCGGGCGCATCCGGTTCGACGAACAGATGCGCCGCAGATTTGGCATTCCCATGCCAGTCGAAGTGCGGCACGACGAATTCACGGATGACATCACAGCGAACCGACTTGTAAAGGCAGCAGTGCGTCTGTTGGGAATGATGCAGCTACGATCACCTGAAGCCCGCAACGGCCTAGTGCGGATTGCAGCGACACTCGACAACGTGTCGCTCGTCGATTTCCCTGCCGGGAACGTTCCGAAAGTCGAGTTCGACCGTTTGAACTCGCACTACCGGGAGGTCGTCGCGCTATCGCGGATGGTCTTGCAACACGGAGCGTATCAGTTAGAGCGGGGAGCCGTGCGCGCACCCGGGTTGCTTGTAGACATGATCAAGCTCTTCCAGGATTTCGTAACGGCGCGCTACGCGAGGAGTTGGGGGTTTCCGAGGAGCGGTTCAGGGAAAGCGAAATCGCCACTCTGGATCTCCCAGCGGCCGGTGAGCGCGGTAGAGTGCACCTCAGGCCCGACCTCATGTGGCGGGACGACTCTCGCTGTGTTTTCGTGGGCGACGTCAAGTACAAGAGTATAAGGAACCTCTGAATAAATGGGGTGGAATATGGGATACTGAGGAAAAAGCGTCTGACCGAGGTAACCGCCATGCTTGAGCAACCCAGCTTCTCAGACCTGGACTTTCAGCATAAGCGTCGCAGGACCCGTCGAGAAGAGTTCCTGGATCGGTTGGGAGCCCTGGTTCCCTGGGAGCGTCTGGAAGGGGTGATTCGGCCCCACTACCCCAAGGCGGGCCAGGGTCGGCGTCCCTACTCCCTATCGGTGATGCTGCGGGTTCACGTGGTGCAGGTGTGCCACAACCTGAGCGACCCAGCTATGGAAGACCTGCTGTACGACTCCCGGTCGGTGCAGCAATTCGTGGGGCTGAGGTTATCGGAACCCATACCGGACGAGAGTACCATATTGCACTTCCGCCACCTGTTGGAGAAGCATCAGTTGGGCCAGGGGTTGTTTGAAGAGATCAAAGCCTGCCTGGAGGAACAGGGGATGGCGCTGAAGGAAGGCACCATCGTGGACGCCACTATCATCCAGGCGCCATCGTCCACCAAGAATCGGAAGGGGAAACGAGACCCGGAGATGCGCCAGACGCGGAAGGGGAAACAGTACTACTTCGGGATGAAGGCACACATCGGAGTGGACGCGGAGACGGGAATGGTGCATAGCCTGGTAACCACTGGAGCCAATGTGCATGACGTAACCCAGGCGGGGGAACTGCTTCATGGGAAGGAACGGCGAGTGTGGGGAGATGCGGGCTACACGGGAGTGGGGAAACGGGAGGAGAACAGGGGGTTGGAGGTGGAATGGCTGGTGGCGCTGGAACCCGGGAAGCGGAGGCTGCTGGAGCGGGGGGGCTTGGAGGAGTGGTGGGAAAGGACCAAGGCATCGGTGCGGGCCAAGGTGGAACACCCTTTTCTCGACGTGAAGCGAATATTCGGCTATGACAAGGTCCGGTACCGGGGCTTGGCCAAGAACCACGAAAGGCTGGCGGTGCTGCTGGGCCTGTCCAACCTGATGCGGAAGAGAAAGTTGCTGCTGGCAGCCTGACCCAGGGGCGAGTGGGCCCGGAACCGGGGAGAAGCCCCAAACACAAGGGCTGAAGGGGGAGAAACCGGCCCCAAGTCAGGGCCAAATAGCCCTGACTTGGAAGTTGAAGCCTCCTTCACACCCTGCCATTCCCCAAATTTCCAGGCATTGTACGTTGTTCAGAGGTTCCCTAGAAGCCTTTCTGAAGTCTCCGTCCCGCGAGTTGAGTTCTCCACCATCGAAGTCGGCGAAAGCAGGCCGTATGAACGCACAGGGGATTCCGGTCTTCTACGGCGCAATGGATCCTCGCACTTGCGTTTCGGAGGTGCGTGCCCCCGTTGGAGCGCACGTGGTGGTGGGAAGATTCGACTTGCTGCGTTCGGTGAAGTTGCTTGATTTGGATGCTCTGTCAAATGTCTACGCTGGAGGCAGCTACTTTGACCCTGACTATTCTGAGCGAGAAGGACGTGCAGAGTTTTTCAGGCATTTGGTGAGCGAGATAAGTCGACCGGTGATGCCGCAGGATGAAGCGCTGGAATATCTCGCTACCCAAGCCGTGGCTGAGTTCCTGGCCCACAAAGTGGACCCACGCTTGGACGGGATCATCTTCCATTCGTCTCAAACCGGTGGCGACGGCCGCAACGTGGTGTTGTTCAACCATGCCCGTGGAGTTGAACCACATAGTCTGCCCGAAGGAACAAGCATGGAAGTGCGATTACCTCCCCGTGGACTAGACGACTCGGACGACTGGTACGACTGGTACGGCGGCATCGTGGTATGGGAGACCGTGCCAAGCAACCTTCCTGAAGTAGAGTCGGCAGCCCCGAAAGGCGAGGAAAGGCGAGGTCCCATTCGGATTCTGATGGAGGACGGGCCGGATGAGGTTGAGGAAGAGGAGGAGCCCACGTTACGGCTAGACATCAACAGCCTTGAAGTGTTGGTCATGGAAGCAGTGGCTTACACCACCAAAGAACTTTCTGTAAGTAGGCATAGGCAGACAAAAGAAGAACGCGATGCTTTCAGTCAGTATTCCGATGATACGGAATTCTGACCTCTTAGGTCAGGGGCCATCAGCATCCTGTTGGGAAGTCCGCACCTGTCTGCCGAGAATCGTCAACCGGTATCTCTGTGTCCTGCTTCTTGGACTGTCCGGGAGCGTCATCTCGACCAGGCCCGCTTCAATGCCGGGTTGCAGGTAGGTCTTGGCAAAATGTCTGCGGTCCGCCAAACCCAGAGCGTCCATAAGCTCCGCCCGGCTCATCTCTCCCTGCAAAGCGACGATGAGTCGTCCTACATGGGGTGTCACATGGGGTGTTACATGGGGGGCGACTGCCACTTCTTGGCGCGGGAACGTTACCGTCAGCCAATCGGGGGACACCTGTATGACCGGTTCCGGGACGCCATGTTCCAGGCAGGCATCGTGAATGCGCCGGATGCCACTGCCGATCTGCTCCACTAGCCTCATCCGGTAGAGCATACTGAAGAGCAAGGGGTTCCGGGGGACACTCTTGCTGCCTAGGTCTTCCTCGCGCATCCCGGCGGGCAGTCCACCCGGCGTCACGATCTCCACACGGTCCTGGAAGATGTAGACTTGTACGTTGGCCGTACTGCGATAGTCTCGGTGCGCGATGGCGTTCACTAAAGCCTCCCGCAGCGCGCTCTCGGGAAGCTCCAGCCGCTCGTCTCGCCCCTGGGCGTGTGGAATGAGGGCAGAGTTCAGTTTGGCTTGAAAGTAGGCCATCACCTCCTGGTAGATGGCGTAGAGATTTCCGTGAAACTCCTTGCGGTCGAGGATATGAGTCTTGGCGTTGCCACGAAAGACGGCACAGGTCACTCCGGCCTGAAGCGTGTAGCGGGTAATGTCGTCGGCCAACAGCCAGGCGCCAGCGTGGGTCATAGCGGCGCTTTTGACCAGATGCAAGTTCTCCAAGACTGTCATCGGATCCAACCCCGGGTCTATGCCGGTGCGCTCCGCAAACTCGGCCCAGCGCGTAGGCGTGATCTCGACGGATGAGTCAAAGGCGTTGCAAGGAGTCTCATCCAGCCGAATGAGACCTTCCTCGAAGAAGAAGTCCCGAATCTCATCGCGGGACATCTGCTGGCAGGTCGCGCCCTCCCGGATGTAGAATCTGCCCCCGAAGGAGTAGGGCTTGCCGTGCTGCTCCGGCACCGTCACACACAGCACGTCTCCTAAGTTCTCCACCTCAACGGCCACGGGTGGGTCCGACGAACGCGCGATGCTCTGGACCTGGGACTTCAGCCGGTTGTGGTCTCCGACGCCAACCACGGTTCCGGCATCGTCAACTCCGATCAGTATCACCCCGCCGGTGGCGTTGGCGAAGGCGCATATCTCCCTGCCTAGGTCGGAAGGCATGGATCGCTTAAACTCGGTAGTGAATCCTTCTCCGAGAGCGATGAGATTGGCAATGGCTGGCATATTCATTGATTTCGCTTGTGTCGATTGGAAGGCGTTCCTGAGGTAGGAATCCCCGCGGCTATCCCTATCGTCGTGCGCCCCTCTTCTTCATGGCAGCCTGGTCTTGTCTCACCACACCAGTGACGTCCAGTCGGTACTGGGCCATTCTTTCACTTACGCCGTACTTCTTGGCGATGTCTCTTGCGCCTGATCCCCTGCGGATTTCCGACAAGAGCAATGCACGGGGCAGAAGGAGGCACCCGGACAGCCAGGCAGCCTCTTCCTCCTGAGTGGGATCACAAGATAGGAAGGTCACATCGCCGAGCTTCTCGACCCGGCTCAATTCGTGCTCAAGAAGGGTATGCGCAAGTTCATGTGCCAGATCGCTCCTCTGACGCGATTTTGCCGAGAGAGGGTTGTATACGACTACCACGCGGTCGGCCGAAGGTCGAAATGTGCACGCTGAGAAGGCGCCGGGTTGCACCCTTTCGAGTTCGGTGAACCTCCTGCGCGGTATCAACTCGTCTCCCGCTCGGACCTCGATGCCCAGCAGGTCAGCAAGAGCTTCGGGCGCAACCGACTGAGCGGTCCTCATCCCCAGTTCCGTCCGCACATCCCTTGCGATTTTCTCGGCTTCGGACTTAAACCCTCTCCGCAGGGCCATCAGCAAGCTCCTCTATGAGCGCATCATTCATGTCGTTGAGCAACACTCCCAGGACACGAGCAGCGTCCGGGCGAAATGTCTTCGCGGCCCGCAGATGCGCGGCGACGATTTCTTGGGGCCGTGCCAACGCCTGATAGAGCTCGCTGACGATTCCTGCAATCTGATCGGCTGCGCCAGAGGGGAGATTGCTGTCCGCACGAAGGTGCTCGGCGATGATGTCCGTGGTCGCCGTCGCCTTCTCCTGGGCTTCAAAGAATTGCGTGATGTCGGCGCCGCACCATTCGACCAGTCTCTTGAACTTAGGGAGGTCGGGGACATGCCCCTTCTCTACACGCGCCAGCGTGTTAAAGGGGATTCCTGTGGCAAGAGCCGCTTCCCGAAGGCTCAACCCTCTCCGGTTTCGTTCCGCCAAGACGAGAGGGCCTAGGTCGCTGAGTTCAAGCCTACCTGCGTTCATCTCCCCTCCTGTACGTAAAATGGTACGATGTGCCATTGGAGCCTTGACACGAGCATGGGCGGCCAAGTACCCTATTTATAGTGTACCGGAGTCGGTACTGTCAATACCTAGTGGGACAACAGAGGGAGGCAAGCCATGAATGGTGCCACGGAGATTTATGTGAGTGGTCGAGAGTACAAAGTCCCGGGTGACCTCGTGACCTATGAGCAGATCGTGAAGATCTGGAACGAGCTGCACGAGCCCGAGGGCAAGCACATCATCGGCACGCCCGGTATCGATTACGAAGACGACGCGAAGGGCGACGACGGTGTTCTCTTGCCAGACAAGGACCTTAGGGTCAAGGACGGCACGAGCTTCACCGTCGACCCCGAGCATGTCTCCTAAAGACCGCCTCACCGCGTTCGGTGAACAAGTCGGGTTCGAGGTCAGGATTGAATCTGATGTTATCCGGGCTATCGGGGTTCCCTGTCTCCTTGCGGGTGGGGTCGCTGGCAACTGCACCATTGAGAAGTCACGCGACTCCGCCAGCGGGAAACCGGATAGCCAAATAGGTGACGCCGTCCATGCGGTGCGTGTCACGATTCACGGCGAGGCCGACGGGCGCGTGTACCATGCGGATGGGAGCCCCCCTTGAGAGCTATATCGGCGGCGACGGAAAGACGTGGTCAAACATCTCCATTCACAAAGGTAGCCAAGACAGCCCGGAGGAGGACGAGTCAGCGAGCGACGTGGTCCACCGCTATGCAAAGCACATCGTGGGCGCTGTGTCGGCCGCCGGTTACACCGAGCCTACTGCTCTTGCGATGTCTGACCCCTCCCACATACCCAACACGTTTGAGGCACGGGCCGCCATTGCGCCGGTTCAGGATCGTATCCGCGGTCAGCGCGTCGCGATCATCGGCTTGGGTGGAACAGGCGCCTACCTTCTTGACCTAATTGTCAAGACACCCGTTTCGGAAATCCATCTACTGGATTCTGATCGCGTCGACTGGCATACCCTCAATCGAGCCCCCGGAGCGCCTACTGCCGAGGAGATTGAGCTCATTCGTGCGGGGTCGCTGCTCAAGGTCGATTACTACCATTCCAAGTATGCAGCCTTCCCACCTAGCATCCATCCGCATCCTTTCCAAGTGGATAGCCCGTCAACGTTCGCCAAGTTTCGGGCGGATCATCCCATCGACTACGCGTTCGTGTGCATTGACCAGTTCACTGACGGCGACTCGGCGCGTCAGGATGCCGTTTACTGCGCTGTCATGGAGGCTGGAGTTCCGTTCATTGATTCAGGTGTGAGCATAACGCTAGAGGACTGCGCTGTTAGGGGCGCTGTGACGACAAGTGCCTATGATGCAGGCTCTGATGCGTGGAAGGATGCTATACCGAACGCCAGGCTGGAGGGGGCTGCCCCCGGCTATCGCAATGTCCAACTGCCGGAGGTGAACGCAGCTGCGGCGACGTTTGCCGTTATGGAGTGGCGCCGACGTACTGGACAGTATGTTTCAGAGACCCCTTCGTTCTACCAAAAGTTCCGGCTTGAGAAGGGGCGCACCTATTATGCGTGATGGGTTGCGTCGGTTGCCCACGGTCAAGCTCCGTCCCATCTTCGTAGAGGTGATGCCCCCCTTTGACTCAATCAAGGATGGCGAGCTATGGATCAGCCACAAGCATCGAACCGTTAACCTGCGCTGCCCGTGCGGCTGTGGCGAATTGACGGTGCTGTCCCTTCACCCCAGTCGGTGGCACGTCTACTTCGATGGGAAGTCGGTTTCACTGGACGGTCCTACCGGTGGGTCCGTGTGGGCTTACTCAGGCTGTGGCAGCCACTACCTCATACGAAGCAACGGCGTGATTTGGATGGACAGGGTCGATCCACGCCGTCATTCGGAATATGCCCACGTAGAGCGGGATCGGATGCTTGATGCTACGTCGAGCCGTAAGACTCTTCGTTCATGGCTCCGACGCATATGGCGCGATCTGTGGTTAGGGAGGCGACACAAGTAAAGTTGAGCAGACGGGCCTAGTAGAGCCTCACTGTTGTATTGATGGGTATAGGGACTTGAGCTTGATGCGGGCGTCCTCGGTTGTGAAGCGCCAGTCCACCTGAATTACGTCCCGGTTCCGTTGGTCCTGCCATGCGCCTGTTTCCCGTTCCAGGACTTCCTGGCTGGGTATCCGGCGATCCAAGCACTGCCGCGCCAGCACCCCCAGTTCGATCTCGGCCATATTAAGCCAACTCCCGTGCTTCGGGGTGTAATGTATCTCCAGCCGTTGGGCAATGCGCCGTGCCTCCGCCGGCTCGAAAGCCTGGTATAGGGATGCCGGATGATGGGTGTTCAGGTTGTCCATCACCAAGACTATCCGCTCCTTGTCGACATAGTCCTCGTCCACCAGTTTCTTGACCACCCGTGCCCAGTCGGCCTTGGTGCGCCGGTCCGTGACCTCCACCCGCCGCCATCCCTCCAGGGGCGCGAACAGCATGAACAGGTTGCTCACTCCGTTGCGTTGATATTCGTAATCGTATGCCATGGCTGCCCCCGGCCGCGACGGACGGGGTTGGCGGGTCTCCTGCACCAGTTGCTTGCTGGTCTCGTCCAGACACACCAGCACCTCCCCCTCTCCGTAGGGACGGTGATAGACCTCCAACACGTCCTCCATGGCGCACACAAAGTCCGCGCTCCCTTGGGGCGGGAGGCACCAGCATTCTTTCAGCCAAGGCTTGAGTTCGTTTTTTTCAGAGTCCGGCGCACCGTCTCTGTGCTGATGCTATCCACTATCTCCTGCGCCACCAATCCATCGGCCAGCATTTGCAGCGTCCAACTGACCCGTCCCTCCGGCGGTTGAGAGCAGGCCAAGGCTACCAGGTGGGCCTCACCCTGACCATCCAGCTTTTTCTTGCGGCGCTTTAGCTGCTGTTTGCGTCCCAGGGCTGCCTCCAGGCCCTCCTCCACGCACCGGCGGCGCACCCGTTCCACCGTGGCGCTGCCCACCTTCAGGACCCAGGCTATATCCTCGTCCCTCATTGCGCCATCAACCTGGTTCTCATCGCTAAGCAGCAGAATGCGGGCGTGAGTCTGCTTGTAAGCCGCCGCCCAACCCTTGGACACCAATCCCTTCAGTTCCTCCTGTTCCTCTCCTCCTGTTCCTCCTCCGTAAGTCCCACTCGGTATTTCTTCATCATCACATCCATCCCCGCTTCCCGATTTTCTTTTTTGACTGCTAACCCATCATATCTCACCAGCCATCATTTCAATGATGGTCAGCTACTAGGCTGCTCAATACATCCCTCTGGGACTGGTGGCTCCGATTGCTATCTTCGTAGGAGTGGCAGGGTCCGCCGCAGTACGGCCCCATCTCGGCGACGCGAAGAACGCTGCCCTTGCCCAGGACTTCGCCTGGGGCACTTATAATCTTGACCATCTTCGGAGTCCTGTTTCTTTTGTTCGGGAAGTGGTTGATCGAGTCTACAAAGCTCCCAGCCACAACTCGAAGACGGTGCCATCTACCGTACACTCAGGCCCACCTGAGAAGAATCGAACCGTTCATCGGGCCTGGTGATACGTTCGGGTACGCGGGAACGACGTGACACACCCATTTTGAGTCCGCTTTACCGACCTGGCTTGCATGGACCCAAATCGGCCGCCCACGAGTACCTGAGTATTTCGTGTCTCTTTTCGTGTCTATTGAGTACGTCGAATGAAGGTTCTCGATTTTGCCCAGTTAGGTGGGCCTCGGTGATCTTGCCCGGTACGTACAGCCTGATGGCCCTGTCCTCCCCGGATTGCACCCTGTTGAGGTTGCGCTTGGACTCGGCGATCTCCTTCTCCCACCCGTCGTCTTCCTGAGTGTTCAGAAACTCGATGCCCGCCACGATGAGGCCGGGGGGCTTGACCATTCTCTTGACCTCGTTCCAGACGAGTTCCTCCAGCCGTTCAGCCTTGATGAAGGACGGTCTGCGGCACTCCAACTTGTGGGCGGACATCCCGAAGCAGCGGTAGTAACGGCGGGGTGGATCGACCTTATAGACGTACCGCTTCCCGTTCTGGTTCTGGTAATTGCTGGTGACCGCCCGTCCGTCGAGATACAGTCCGCACTCGGCGCATTTGACCATGTGCTGGAGACTACCTGCTCATACAGGTGGCGCCACGGCCCGGGGTGTTCGCAGCATCGCCGGGCCAACTTCCACCCACCGTTGTACCCCGCTCGGCAGGGCGGCGCCAAAGCGCGTCTCCATGCAGCGGTGGCGCAGTTTGTGATGCTCCCGGCTCTATAACAGGGGCGCTAATTCGGTTAGAATTGGTTGACAGAATTGCGATGGGGAGGCTCCCGGTATGGGGACTTTCAGTTGGCTGCTGCGGATTTCCAGCATGGACGGCCAACACACTCAGGACATAGAGGCGACGGTGGACACCGGGGCCGCCTACACCACGCTGCCCGCCAGCCTGCTGCGCGAGTTGGGGGTTGAGCCGATGGGAAAGCGCAGGTTCCTGTTGGCCGACGGACGGCGAATCGAGATGGACTACGGGGAGGCTCGCGCAATAGTTGACGGCGAGAGCGTGACGACCCTGGTGGTCTTCGGAGACGACGACGCTCCGGCTCTGTTGGGAGCCTACACCCTGGAGGGCTTGGCCCTCGCCGTGGACCCGGTGGAGCAACGCCTGGTTCCCACCCATCTCATCATGTACTAAACCGAAGCCAAAGTGGGATGTGCATTTTCGAGGAGTAGGGAATTGGGCCGTGTGTTGCAGAGGAGACCCTCGGCTTTGGATTGCAGGACGGTCCGGCAGCGCCGCCTGACCTCCTCTTTCCGTCTGGCCAGGCCAGCAAGGAAATCGCCGACCCTCTCCCGCACCGCCGCCTTGGTTCCCAGACACAGGTTTCCCGTTGCCTCTTCCCTCACCCAGCCCCAGATAGCCTCGTCGGCATTGAAGTCCGGACTGTAGCCCGGCAGGTTCACCAGCTTCAGCCCCAGACCCGGCGTCCCCAGGTACTCCCGCACTGCCTCGCCCCGATGCGCTGGCGCGTTGTCCCAAATCACGTTCAAGGGCCCGTGGTGCCTCTCCCTCAGTTGCCTCAGGAAGGAGGCCGAGGTTCCAGCGTTGCTGTTGCCATCCAGTTCCATCCACTCCACCTCCCCCGCCTCCAAGCACACCGCCGAGTAGTAGCTGGCTTTCTCACCACGCCGCGGGCTGCTCGAATCCACCAGGGCCGGTTCACCTCTCAGCACCCACTTACCCCGCAACTCCGCGTCTGCCCGGAAGTGAGCCTCGTCAGCAAAGAATATCTTGCCGCCAGACTGCTTTGCTCCCTGGGCGAGGGTGGCGTATTCCACCACGAAGGCCTCCCGTTTGGCCTTATTGGTCTTGATCAGACGTTTCTTGGGCCGCTTCAGGACAAATCCCAAGCGATACAGCTAGTTCAGGCAACTGCTGCGGCTCAGGCTGATGTCGAACCAGTCCACCACAAACTGGTGGACCACCCTCCAGTTCCAATTGGCCAAGCTGATACCCACCGCCCCAGGCAATTCTTGCACCGCCCCTTTCAGCGCCACCTGTTGCGCCTCACCAAGGGCGGGGGGGAACCCCCGGACTGCTCGAAGATCAGAGCCGCTGGCCCACCCTCAGCGAAGGCAGCGGCCCATCTTCCGATGGTGTGGGGGTCCCGCTCCAGCGCCTCTGCCACCGCCGAGGCCGTCCATCCTTGGGCCAGCAGCCAGACGGCGTGCCAGCGTTCCCGCTCCCGGGGCGTTGGCGCCAGAATCATACGCCGGTGCAGATCCCTGGCATTCATCTCCCATTGCTCAAGAAACCGCTCTATCCCCCTCACACTCATCACCAACCCCTCTCTCTCCCGCAAAAGCTAACCCAGTCTTTCCACCAAATCTACCTCATCTTTTTGCACATTTCACCTTGGCTTTGGTTTAGGACCGGCGTCTCCCGGAGCGCGACACTTCCCTGGCTCGCCATGAGCGCCATGAAGGAGGACTGCACGCCTCCGCCCAGGCTGATGACGGTAAGGGTTCGAGGGGAGCGTATCAGGCATCCTCCTCGTAGCCGCCGTCCGGCGACGAGTCCGTCCCAGGGATGGGTAGTTCGTCGTCGGCCAGCTTGACCAGGATGGTGAAGAGGCGGCGCCGCCGCTCCTCGGCGTCGGGGCCGGGGTTGAAGTCGATCCCGACCACGACCACCCCCATGTCCGGGGCGTCGCTGTCGGGCCTCCCCCGTTTGTTCTGTCTCTTCGCATCTTCCATATCGGTCGCGTAGTTGCAGGTCTGCAAATGGGCCGCCGGCGCTGTGGGTCGGGTCTAGCTCTCCTTCTCCCAGAAGGCCATCTGGAAGCCATCTCCCATGAGGATGTTCAGGCCCGCCGGGCATACGGAGCGCGAAACGGAAGAGGGAGTGCATGGCTCCCGCGCAGGGCTCGGTGCCCTTGCGTCACCTGCGACCTGCTTGCGGTCCACGCCCAGGGCCTTGGCTGTAGAACGTCAGGGAAAATAGAGCACAGTTGGGGGTAAGGAAAACCTATCGTACGTATTCTTGATATTAGTAACAGTAGGCGTTACTATCATCATTGATGAACCGCTTCAGGCATGGCGACGCCCTAAGACTCTTCGAAGGGCAAACGGTCAGCCGATTGTCGGCCGACATCCAGCGCCGGGCCCGTGTGAGACTACAGCGAGTGGTGGCAGCCGCAGCACTCTCCGATCTTCGGGCGCCGCCCTCCCATCGGTTGGAAGCTCTGCGAGGAGATCGGGAGGGGCAACACAGCATCCGAATAAACGACCGGTGGCGGGTGTGTTTTGTTTGGACGGACCAAACGCAAGGGAGATCGAAGTCACCGACTACCACTGCGGAGGATCATATGACCACCGCTGAACCAATCCACCCGGGAGAACACCTGGCAGAGATCATGAACGAACTGAGCATCACCCAGTACCGATTGGCCAAGACGATAGGGGTGCCCCAGATACGCATCAATGATATCGTCCATTGTCGCAGATCCATTACTGCGGACACGGCACTGCGGATTGGGCAAGCCCTGGGAATGACTCCCGACTTCTGGCTGAACCTCCAGCGGATGTACGATCTGGATGTAGCCCGTGCCAAGACTGACATCAGCGCCATCGAACCGCTCGTAGAGGCATCTGCCTAAAACAGCGTAGATTCCCTGGACCGAGAATGAAGACAAAAAGAGAGGAACCACCAGGAAGCAAAACCAACTCCCGACCCCGGCAGCCCTCTATGCCAGGGTGTTCAGCAACCGCAGGACGTGGACCTGTCTGTAGCCGCCAGATGAGGGCGCTCAGAGACTATGCCCGAAGGAACGGCTACATCGTCGCCCGCGAGTACGTGGACGAGGCCGAGAGCGGGCGCGTGACAGAGAGGCCACAGTTCCGAGAGATGATCGATGAGGCTTCCAAGCCCAACGCTCTATTTAGGGAGATTCTCCCGCTTCACACGCAAGCGCGAGCACGCCGTGGCCTTCAAGTCCATGCTGCGACGCAAGGGTATCCGGGTGGTCTCCATCACCGAGCACGCCGACGACTCCCCCACCGGCAAGCTGATGCAGGCCATCATCGAAAGCGTGGACGACGAGGCGGTGCTGACGTACACTATCCCCATACCGTCGGACGGGGTGACCACGGAATCGGCCTCGGTTCTTGATTTTGTCCAGTCCAGCCTACCAAATCGGTCCCAGTCGTAATCCAACATGTGACGGCTCTCTTCCCCTCGAAAGCACTAATCTACGGGCCGGACCCACCCTTTCAAAGACCCTTGCATTCGGGCCCTGCTGCTGGTGGCAGAGCGTCTCCCAGGCATTCCTGACCAACGCCGAGACCCTGCTAGAGTTGCTACACCGCGGCTGCAGGTTGGTCGGTACAGGCCCCAAAGTATTCTAACGCACCTATGGAAGGAGTTTGCTATGGCAGCGGCGAATGTGTCTACAAATACATCTACAAAGGTCATCAAGGCCGGAAAGCTGGTCGATTGCACCGGCGGGCCGGTACTGGAACACATGGCCGTCGTGGTGGTGGAAGGCCGGATTCTCCGGGTTTCCAGACAGCACGAGTTGGCCTTCCCGGAGGGGACGGAGCCGGAGGTGCTGGATTTTGGCGCAGCAACAGTCCTGCCCGGCTTGGTGGATTCCCACACCCATACCAACATGCCGGGCGATGGACAGTCGGTGGACCGCGTGAATGGAGAAATCGATGATATTCACCTTATGCGAGCGGTGGTCAACGCCCGATTGGCCTTAGAGAGCGGAGTGACCACTATGCGAGAAAACGGCGGATGGAACCGGGCGCCCTTCTCTCTTAAAGAGGGGATTGACCGAGGAATCGTGCCGGGGCCTCGCTTGAACAATTGCGGCCATCCCATCACCATCACCGGCGGCCACTGCTGGATGATGGGGTCCCAAGCGGACGGGGTTGAAGGCGTGCGCAAGGAAGTGAGGAGACTGGTCCACCAGGGTGCGGACTATATTAAAGTGATGACCAGCGGAGGCAGTACCCTGGGCACCAGACCGCAAGAGGCTTCCTACACTCTGGAAGAGTTGAAGGCCCTAGTTGATGAGGCCCACCTGCGGGGCCGGTTGGTGGGGGCCCACGCCCACGCCGTCCAAGCCATAGCCAATTGCTTGGATTCCGGGGTGGACATGATTATCCACTGTAGTTTCAATCAGCCCGACGGGTCCATAAGCCTTGGTCCTGCTCTTGGCGAGCGTATCGCGGCCTCGGGAGTCTGGGTCAACCCCACTATATATGTCAGCCAATCCGGGATTCTTCGCCTCGAAGAGAAACAGGAGCGTCAGGGACTCTCTCGAGAAGAGCAAGCCGAGTTGGACCACGAGCGATACCGGAACGAGAGCCGATTGGAGATCTGCCGGCAGTTGCTATCTTTTGGCGCACGCATGGTTGGCGGGTCCGACTGCGGGTTTCGCGCCTATCCGTTTGGCCAGTTTCACAACGAGCTTAACGCCATGACCGAGATGGGCATCTCGACCCATGACGCCCTGCTGGCGGGTACCCGTGACGCCGCCGAATCCCTGGGAATGCTGGACCAAGTGGGCACCGTCGAACCGGGTAAAGCAGCGGACTTACTCGTGGTGGACGGCAATCCCACCGAAAACATCAACGACTTGACCAACGTGGCCGCGGTGTTCAAAGGTGGAGATAGGATGCGGTAAAGGGCCTCATCGTGTCGTGGATAACTACGGGCTGACACGCCATGAGGTCCAATCATACGAGAGCTATTCCAGTATCCTGACTCCCAAGGATTTGGGATGGTTGTCGTTGATGATGGTGGGTGCGGGACAGGCTGAGATACCGGCCAGAATATTCATTTCAGCCAATAGGTCGATGTAATCGCCATTTTGAGCGGTGGAATTGACCAGTTCGAAGCTGCCGTCCTCATGGAACTCGGCCGCCATGAACACGTTGAAGATGTCCGCTATATCATCGCCGGTTATGCCGTAAGGAGCCAGGGCTTCCTCCAGGTTGTCCTGGCAGCTTCGCCGTTGGGAGGTGCGGCCCTGAATATCAAGGGCCCTGCGATTGCATCTTGACGACAGGTGTCCTGAGTGATTCTTCACGGTATCTTCAAGGACAGTCAACATGACGTTGGTCCTTGGGGGCTTGGAATAAAATTGGGTGTAGCTCTTGGCGGTGCCTGTACCCAGCCGGTTGGCCATCGACCAGGTCTGGCCCAGATGAAAGACCTCTTTGTAGTTATCGGCGTTGAAGAAAGCGCAGTCACCGACCTGTTTTTCCTCTGACTGGTAGATACGCAACACCTGCCCCTTCTTGACCTCAAAGGCCATGCCGTGTTCCGCCAGGATTACTGTGTCCTGAATGATTTTGCGGTCCATGCCACTTCTCCTACAGGGAATGGGGGTTGGCGGCGACCAGCGTATCTTAATGGCTGGCGGCTAAAGGCACAAGTCATTCCCGCACCCCCAGCAGGGTCTTTTAATTGTCACCCTGAACGGAGTGAAGGGTCTAAAATCGCTCTTGTAGGTAAAGGCCGATTCTCCGATCAAGACTTTTAGATTCTTCGTCGCAAGCTCCTCAGAATGACGTTACCAGGGGTTACTGCACCACTCCAATATGAAAACCGAAAGACCCTGCGCACCCCCACCAGGACGATTGCAAAGTCGTTGAGTTGCCCACTCCTCCCGCTCACCCTGAGTTTGTCGAAGGGCCGTCCGTTCATGGTTCGAAAGGCGGAGTATTATCGCCTCGCATTGTGAAGCTATAATCCGCGGGTATCGGCACCATAGCTCTGATGTTCCCACATATAATCCCACATAGATGATTGGATACTATGGGCTTACTTGGGACTATCCTGCCTTGAGGTCTTAGAGCCCTATTTCCGGGCGGTTCCGTTTGCTTTTGGAGTACGGCCTATCTAGGCGCAGGCACGTCATACCCTAAAAGCAAACGGACCCGCTCCCGGCGCTGCAGCCGGAGCAGAGAGTCGGGACTGGTGACGAACCCCAGGAGCCGGGCTACCCGGGCCCCCAACTCGGCGCTGCTGCAGTGGGACAACTCCAACAGGGAGTCTCGGGTCCGTTGGGTCTGCCGGGCGTAGCGACCCAGGGCTTTGGGGAAGGGCTCGACGAATATTCGCCGCTCACACTCAGGGCTGTCGCAGAAAAAGCGGCGGGCTTGGACAATCAACTGCACCGGCCAACTGAACCAGGGCAAGTCCAAAGCCTGACGCCGGTAACGGCTGTGGATACGCCGGCTGGGGCACCCGCATAAAGGGCAAGAAACCCAGGTGCGGACCGGCCTCAGGTGGAGGACAACTCTGTTCCCCTCCACCGCCATCCATTTGACTTTCCAGTAAGAAGACTCGGGACATACCGACTCTTGCCCCATGACACCCCTCCCAGCACACATTCCCCCCCAAGGCTCAGGAGGACTCCGCTTACATATTAAACTTTTTCGCATTGTCACCAAATGTGCGGAAGAGCCGGTTTTCCGGGTCCACCTCAAACCTCGATGCTCTAAAGGATTTTCTTAGATTTGGCCATTCCATATGGAAAGGTGCTACTTTTCAACAGATAGGATTCCGCGGTCAGTCTAAGGCTTCATGGAACCTGACACCAAAAGCGTTTAGACGTGGGGTGATGTTGGGTTATGGCGAGTCAGCATTGTCGCCACCTAGCCCTGAAATCGTCGAACAAACGAGAGCAGAATACGAGGCCATGAGAGCTTTCGTCGAACTTAGTGACCGTGTTGGCTTGGATTTACCAGGTGACGTCGGTAGATTCCGTAATCATCGGGATCGAAGAGGGGCCGACGCCGATAATTTTTGGCGAGAAGAATGGCCTGATGTGAATGATCTTGAATTGCTCGCCGTCTCACAGCACCACGGAGTTTCAACGCGCCTTCTGGACTTTACCTATAACCCACTCGTGGCGGCATTTTTTGCTGCTACCGATTGCCTCAAACGCTCCGAACTAAAGGAGCAATTTTCTGAGTTTGCGATCTGGGGTATAGATCTCAGATTCTTCCGAACCATCCGAAATATCGCAAATCGCCTGCACGGAGCGGGAGGTCGTACGGAAAGAATCCATGAAGTGCAGGTTCCCCGGCACAATAACAATTTTCTCAGAGCGCAATCTGGGTTCTTCTTAATGGATGAACACGCGAATCTAAATTTTGATGTTAATGGCAGATTTTCGTTGGAACAGGTCCTCGTCGATAGATCTGACAGCTGGAGACGTAGAAAAGGACTATGGGGGGCGACCCAAATATCGAGTTTTTTTCTACCGTATGTCAAATTGAGGATAAAGTCGGAGTTGGCAAGCGGTACATTAAGATACTTACATGGGGAAGGCATCAACGAGGCCTCGGTCTTCCCAAGTCACGACCATATACACCCGGCATTGCAATTCATGGACTGCCGCGGCCACGAACTAGAGTAATGAAATTGGCCGAGAAACACTACGACCATACCGGGATTAAGATCTCCAATGGAACTAGACGGGATGGGGGTCGATCTGGAGACAGCGGAAGGAGAGGGTAAGACGGAGCGGTAGCCCGGCAGGGGAAAGCTAGGGGGCTAAACCTACGGAACCCACCGTGTAGAACACCCTACTGCTTAGACCCCTATGCTTTACACTTTTGGAGTCTGAAAATGCCTAATATCCCCCAATCTCACCAATGCTGATGTGTTGGTGATCAGGGCACTAACCAGGATGTTGGAACGGATCAACCGGCTTCGGCTTTCAGAACTTAGCATGGAACCTGGACGTGATCGCTTGTGTCTCGGAGTTCGATGGCTAATCGACATTCTCCACGAAAGTTGCTAAACTCCCCGATGAGATCGTGATGCAGTCCGTTCCCATTTGTTCGTAAGGGAAACTTAGCTTTGACTCTCATCGGAATAAATCAAAATAATGAAAATCCTATTGATTGCGACCAACCGCCACGGGCGATACATGACCAACATTCAGGCCCAGCCCCTTCCAATAGGCTTAGCCTACATCGCCGGGTACTTGGACCCTGAACAACATAGCACAAAAGTGTTGGATCTTATGTTTGCCGATGACTACGTAGGTGACGTAGAAAGGGCGATGAAAGACTTTCAGCCCGACTTAGTGGGACTATCTATCCGAAACTTAGACAACGGCAGTAATCTGAACCCTCAGTCGGTGCTTCCTATCACCAAGGAGGTCACCGACCTGATTCGGACAATCAGCCAAGCCACCATCGTCTGCGGAGGTCCTGCTTTCAGTATCCTACCTAAAGAGTGCTTCGATTATATTGAGCCTGATGTGGGTATCACGGGTAGCGGCGGCGATTCCTTTTCCGACTTGGCTGACCGTCTCGAACGAGGGGAGTCATATAAAGACTTGCCTGGTCTAGTGTACCGGGCAGATGACAAGATCACAGTGACCGAACAACAGACGACTTCCGGGGTTATGAAGCCTCCACGCCTGGAAGATTTGGACCTGGACAGATACGCTGAGGCAGGATTCGGCATCGGTGTTATCACCAAATGGTTTGGCAACCAGACTCCTTCGCCGGGCGTATCTAGCAATGATCCAGAGCGGCAAAACCTACGGCCCATCCAAGAGGTGGTCTCCGAAGTGAAGGATTTGAGGCAGCGGCTGGGGTTGAGTAAGTTCTTCTTCATCTCCAATGGTTTCAACGTCCCTACCGATCACGCCAAGTCCTTTTGCCAAGCTCTGATAGACACTGATATGAAGATAGAATGGAACACCAGTCTTATTTCCCGGGGCTGCGATCGGGAGTTGATTGGCCTGATGAAGGAAGCAGGGTGCGGCTTGGTGATAATCGGCGACTTAGTAGTCGATGCCCACGACTCGGAGGACCTGGCTGTCCGTCTGGATCAGATGCTCCAAGTTTGCCGCTTGTGTGAGGAAGGCGACCTTCCCTACACCGTCGGTCAAACCTTCGGTGCCCCCGGGGAGACCCGAGAAACCGTGGAGCAAAAAATGGTCTTTCTACGGGACATCAATCCGGCGGTGGCCAACCTAAGGGTGGGGATACGGATGTTGCCTGGGTCGAGGTCGACTGACCAGGCGAGATCAGATGGGCGGATCTTTGACGACGGAGATTTGATTAAACCCACCTTTTACGTTGCGGAATCGGTGAAGGATTGGATCGTCGATCATTTGCGGAACGAGGCAAGTCAAAGATCGGGTTGGAGCGTTGACTGACGACGGCTTGGGACCTCCCGATATGATCCAAGGTACTGGAACCATCTAGTCAGAAATCATCTCTATGGCCCTCCCAGAACCCTGGACTAATCCTCTTGTGGGCCTTAATTGCACGCTCCACAGCGTTCCACCGGCAGACCAGAACCACCTGGTAACTTGGCCAACCACCAAGCTCTCTCAATGGACTAGGCTAAATTGAGACTGATCGTGGGTATCTTGACCTAGCCATCCCACAATACCGATGGATTCTTAATACCACAGGGGTTTACGACGACCTCGACCTCTCCTTCCCGGCCTGAATTGAATCTGGCTAGGATGTGGTTAGGTGGAATAGTTGACACATGAACCCTATGCTGCGAGTCAGCCGAACGTTGATTTCTATGGTCTGCAAACCATTTAGCTTGCTCGAATTCAGTAGTCCACGACATCCTTCTCCACTTGGTTGGCAGGCAACCTCGATATACCGTCAACTCTGTAGACGGTAGGCCCAAGCCGGGCGTGTCCGTAATAAAGCCTGCCTTCTTGAATAACATCAGCCAAAACTTAGTACCCAATGTTTGATTTGGCACCTCCGCCATAGGCCAAACCTCCGTAATCAGCTCCGGTAGCCTGTCGGGGGTCAGATAGCCTCTTTTCCACCATTCTTTGATTAAATGCGGGCCGTGATCCCTACCCGCCCTGCATAAGGCCTCGACAAATCTTCCTTTCTTCACCAAGTCTTCCACTGCCATCATGGTCGCCAAATAGGCACGGGTCTCCAATTCCCTTAGCTGGATATTGGTTAGGTTCATAGTTCTCCCATTCTCTAAAGTTACACCGAATCAATCTTCCTGTCCTTTCCGGATATTGAAAGTAATAATCCTAGATCAGTTACGAGTTGCACCCTGTGGCCAGGAGATGGTTGATGGTCACCGGCGCATGGGCGGTGGGATTGCAAGAATTACCACCCCCTGATATCGACGTTAATCAACGAATGCTCAGGCTACCAATCGAGAACAAGAGCGATTTCAAGTCCATTGTTTATGCGGAGTTAGATTCTGGAGTAAAGGAGGGGACAAACGAGCTGATTCTCCTTTTTGAGGATAGGAAAGGTTGGTTTGGTAGACGAAAACCATCTCTTCATGTAGCTGTATACCCCACCGGAACATGGCTCAAATTTTTCGAAGCAGTCACAAATTATAATGGTGCTGATTACCAATGGCCCAACGCCTTAGGTTTATACCAACCTGGTGACTTTCCAGCATTTCATGCATCTAGTATTACAACGACGGTTCAAGGAGGGATGTGCGGGGAGGCACGAAGTGCGGCGCGGCGCTTGGCATGGGAGCGCCTGGCCCGTTCGTTACTATCCTGCGTCTCTTCCAGCCACCGCAGCAACTCAGCCGGCCCGAACCGTTCCCTGGGCAGCAATTCCCGCACCACCCGGTAGACCTGCGGCCTCGTGATCCGGGGCATCTTTTTCCCCCCAAGCCTGTTGCAGGCTCAGCAGAAAAGCTCCGCCCAGCAGGCACAGGGCCACGTGGTGATGCCATCCCGCCCAGGTCCGGGTCTCGTACTCGTCCAGCCCCACGTCGCTCTTCTCCGTCTCGAACTCGGTCTCAATGCGCCACCGGGAGCCACCCACGTATGCCAGGGTCTCCAGGGGAGTATCCTCCGGAGCGTTGGACAGGTAGTAGCGGGGCTCGCTGCCGTCCAGGTTCCGGCGCCAGACGGCCCAGTGGATTTCGCCGGGCTTCCGCCTGCTGCTTGGCCGCACCCGCTGGGCGCTGAACCGGTAGCTGCGAGAACCCTGGCTTCCCTCCGCCACCGTTATTTCTTGCCAGGCATCCTCCGGCAATTCGTCGCTGCGCTCCGCCATGGTCCGCCGCTGTCCGCCAACCAGCCTGGGCTTGGGGGGACCACCCCGTCCCCGGTAGACCGGACTGGTCCACTCAGGCTCCACCGGCCACACCGTAAAGCCCACCGGCACGTCCAGGAGGTAGCGCATCCCCAGGGCCGCCAGCCCGTCCCGGAAGGACGGCGACATCCCGAAGGCGTCGTCTGCGGCGACCCATCCGGCCCTCAGATGGCCCCGCTCCAAGGCCCGCTCCAGCATCTCCAACGCCAGTTCCGTCTTCGACCGGTAGCCCCACTTCTCCTCCGGCACACCTGCCGCCGCACACCGGTCTTGGTCCGAGGTCCAACTCTCCGGCAGATACAGTCGTTTGTCCACCAGGGCCCGCCCCAGCGGGCTGACGTAGGCCAGGAACATTCCGGCCTTGGCAGTTGGCCACCTTGCCCAGCCTGCCGCAGTACTGCCTCGCCACTCCCACCGACTTCCTGCCCTGCTTGGGGAAGTCGCTGCCGTCCAGCACCCACACCGCCTCCGGATGCCGCAGCCGCGGCCCCAAGCACTCTTGAAGACGTCCTATGACGGTGTCGTCATTCCAGGGTGATTCAGCGAGAAACCGCTGCATCACCCTGGCTGACGCCGGAACCGTCTCCGACAGATTCTCGGCGTTGCGCCGCTCCCCGGACTGCACTAGCAGGGCTTGGAGATAATGGCGGCTGTGGTCCCGCGCTTCCCTGCGGCCAAACAGCGGAGCGAAGCAAGCGTGAAAATCCTGAAAAGCCCCGTACACCTGCTCGAAAGCCGCCGCATCCACTTACCTGCCTCACTTGCCCAAGCCTTCCCCAACTACCCGGTCATCCTATCATACCAACCGTCGTTGTAATACTAGATACATGCGTCTCCGCACCTCACCTACATCCAGTTGCCACCGTTCAAGGAGTTGCACTATGTCCCTCATACCCAACACCACCGCCACTCTACTTCCTTTACAGACTAACGCAGCTCCTTTCCAGGTTTAGCTTTATGCGGGTTTCACCTTGGTATTAGTTTAGATCAAGGCGTTAGGGGTCGATATACCCTCCAGGTCATGTTCCGTTGCTGGCTCCAGTAGGGTAATTCCCAGGTCTTTCTCCATGAACCAGTAAAGCTGTTTCAGGTGATGGGTACTGTGACTCAAGATGAGATTCAGCAACTCGAGCACCGTGACTTCTCCGCCGTAGGCGGCGGGGACCAACCTATCGAAGGAGGCGGTGTCGTTGCTGTTGAGAAAGTCGGCGATGTTGCGGCCGACCTCTTCGCCGTAGCGGCAGAGGGCTTCGCCAGTGGCTAGCTCTTTCAAGCGCTGGTCAGAGGCTTCCATGTCCTCCGTGCTCATGCTTCCATGCTTGTGGCTGAGCCATGCCAACTCAGGGAAGGACAAGATATGCCACACGAGTTCCTTCATGCTCTCTGGGCGCCAGTGGACCTGCTGAGCCAGTTGACTTTCCGAAAGCTGCTGGGTGGCTCGAATAGTCGCGGGAAGGACTCGGTTGTACTTGTCCGCCAGCCAGGTGGTTTTGCCCGACAGGTCTATTTTTATGTCCAGCTTCAGCGCTGGTATCAGCTTCTTGGGGTAATATCCGATTATGACCTCATCGTCGTCCACGATGGTTATCGGGGCCGACATGATGCCCCGGCTCTTCAGGTACTCACGGGCTGCCTCGTCGGTGGCCAGGTCGTGGTGCTCATACTGAACACCGTTGGACGACAGAAACTCTTCCACCGTCCGGCAACTGAATCAACCAGGGTGGGTATAGACTTGTACTTTCATGATTCTCTCCTCGATATCCTGGGTCGGGATAGAGTAAAGTGTCCTCTCAGGTGGTGTCAACATCACTCGGCCTTAGATCTTTGCCGCTAAGATTGGGTCGCCAGTTTTTTAGCTGGCTCGGATACACCACGAGAGCAAAGTAAAGGGTGGCCGGCCGTTGTGCGATTCATGTCAGGCGTCATGCCCTCGGCAGAGACCCCACGCTCAACAACGGCTATTGAGCCTTTAATCACCAAATTATCGATGGCGGGAGGGCCGTATAGGGGCCTACGAACAGTTGTTGGAGGCCAGGGGAGGTATCCCGGCTCGTCAAACCTAACTTCGGCCTGGGTTCCCAAACCGACACCTTCTATTTTCAGGCCGTCGCAAATCCACCAGTCGCCCTCTTCCAAACGTTCAAGGTGAGGCACTCGGTCTTTGAACTTTGACTCGGTCCTACTAGTCCACAGATCTAGCGGCTCGATGACATGGTTATCGGAAGATATGACTCTGTAGTTGGACACGTCTGAACTCCTAATTATGATCTTTAGCCGTAGTAATCTTCGTTTTGTGACATTGTTTGGTTGGGGTGGCCTCGAATAGCCAGCCGGAGCGACCCCATCACATACCGACAGGGGTCATCGTGCTAGTACTAGTGGACTAACCCACTTGCATTGATGGGCGATAGGGTATAATGGTCAGTCGAGGGTAAACTGGAGGAAGTGAGGTGGGAGTGATGGTGAAGAAATACCGGGTAGGGCTGGGGGAGGAGGAGCGGCAGGAACTGAAGGCGCTGGTGTCCAAGGGGCGGGCGGCAGCTTACCGGCAGACCCACGCCCGAATTCTGCTGTTAAGCGATGAGAACCAGACTGAAGGCCCGATGAAGGACGAGGAGATAGCCCGGTCCCTGAATGTGGGGAGGGCCACGGTGGAGCGGGTGCGCCGGCGTTGCGTGGAAGAGGGTCTGGAGCGGGCCCTGGGGCGCAAGGAGCAACTGAACCGGCAGCCGAAGCGGTTGGACGGAGCGGGAGAGGCCTATCTGGTGGCTCTGGCCTGCAGCTCGGCTCCGGAGGGCCACGACCATTGGACGCTGCGGCTGCTGGCGGGCAAAGCGGTGAAACTGGGACTGGTTTCGTCCCTGTCTCACGAGACGGTGAGACTGCGGCTGAAAAAACGCGCTCAAACCGTGGCGGAAGCAGCAATGGTGCATCCCGAAGGTGAGCAGTGAGTATGTGGCGGCCATGGAGGACGTGCTGGACCTCTACGCCGAGCCCCATGATCCCCAAAGGCCGGTGGTCTGCTTTGACGAGACCTCCACCCAGTTGCTGGCCGACACCAGGGAGCCGCTGCCGACAAGGCCTGGGCGGCTGAGGCGTGAGGACTACGAGTACCTGCGGGCAGGGACGCGCAATCTCTTCCTCACCTGCGAACCCAGGGCGGGTTGGCGCCACGTGGCCCTAACGAAGCGGCGCACCATGCAGGACTTCGCCCATCAGATGCGCTGGCTGGTGGACGAGGCTTACCCCGATGTCCCGGTGATCCGGCTGGTGCTCGACAACTTGAACACACATCGGATGGCATCCCTCTACGACACCTTTCCGGCGGCTGAGGCCCGGCGCATCGCCAAACGGCTGGAGTTCCACCACACGCCCAAGCATGGCAGCTGGCTGAACATGGCCGAGATTGAGTTCAGCGTGGTGGCTCGGGCCTGTCTCAAGAGACGGAACCCCGATGAAGACGCCCTGCAAAGGAACATCAGCGCCTGCCAGGCAGAGCGCAACGAGGCCGCAACCACCATCAACTGGCGTTTCACCACCCAGGACGCCAGAGTCAAGATGCGCCGCCTCTATCCCTGCCACTCCTGATTGGATTGAATACTAAGTGTGATGGGGCATGTCAATATATTTTCCCATGGGTTCATTCATGGTACCTATTGCCATAGCCGTGGGTCATTGCCATATAGGCGAGGCGGTGGAAATAAAAACAAAAAATTGATAAAAGTCACAATAGATTAAATATAACGTACGCGGTGTGAAAAATGTCACAACATAATGATAAATAGGTTGTTTTTATCTATAGCGTGACATGAAACCGCCACCAAATCAATAAATATTGACAAATCGCCAATGATCTGATAGTCTCTGGCGCCAAGTACTTGGGCAATGGTGGGCCAAGACCAAACAGGTACTGCGCGGCCGATATATATAACTGAGGCCGTTCTAAAGGGACCTAAGCATATACTGTCAATATAGTCGAGGTATAGCTGTGTCTTCACAACCGTGGTTAAGGTTTGGATTGTTCGTCCCAATGTTGGCTGCGTTGTTATTGGTGCTAGCGATGGCCTGCGGCTCCTCCGCCACTGCGATCCCCCAGGTCACCGAGGTCACTGCGGTCCCCGAGGTAGCCCAAGTGGCCGCGGCCACTGCAGTCCCCGAGGTCGCCCAGGTTGTCGAACAGCCTGAAGGGCCGAAGTACGGTGGTACCCTGGTGGTCGGGATGGTGCCGAACTACAGTTCCATAGACCCGCCCCTAGCTGTGGCCGTATGGGACAATGCCCTTACCGAAAATACCTATGACAACCTGATCGCGATGAACCCGAACATGACCCTGAAGCCGGAGTTGGCCACCTCCTGGGAGGCCAACGACGACCTCTCTTCCTTCACCTTCCACCTGCGCGAGGGCGTGAAGTTCCACCATGGGAAGGATTTCAAAGCAGAGGACGTGCTCTTCTCCTTTGAGCGGCTGATGGACCCGGTGATCGACTCTCCGGCCCGGTCCACATTCGAAAAAGTTATCGAAGATATAGTCGCAGTCGACGACTACACTGTCCGCTTCGACCTCAGCGGCCCCAACGGGTTTTTCCTGGAATCCCTAACGATCTTTCAAGCGAGGATCGTCGCCTCCGACGTGGACCCCAAGCGGCTGCACACGGAGACGTTCGGCACGGGGCCCTTCAAGATTCTGGAGCACCTGCAGGGCCAACGCACAGTGTTCGTGCGTAACGACGACTACTGGGATGAGGGCCTGCCTTACCTGGATGAGATCGTGTTCTTGGCTATCCCCGAGGCCGCAACCCGGATCGAGGCGCTTAAAAGCGGCGACATAGACCTCGTATTTAACCTGGACGCCCAGAGCGTCGCCTCTGTCGAGGGCAATGCCAACACCACGGTGTTGAGGGCGAGCACTTCCGCCTACATCGGGATGGACATGAACAACACCATCCCGCCCTTCGACAACAAGCTGGTACGGCAGGCCATGCAGGCCGCGATGGACCGCGAAAAAATTAACCAAGCGGCGCTGCTGGGGCTGGGTCTCCCCGCCTTCGACCACCCCATTCACCCCAGCGACGCCTTCTTCGCACCGCAGTATGCACCCCCGGACTACGACCCCGACCTGGCGAGGTCGCTGCTGGAGCAGGCCGGGTATCCGGACGGGATCGACGTCACCCTGCACATGGCCGACCTCGGGGCTGGGGTCGCCGACATGGCGGTGGCATACAAAGAGAGTGCTGCGCCCGCAGGCATTCGGGTCGACATCAAAAAGAGGCCTTCGGACGCGTACTGGGACGTTGTGTGGTTGGTAGAGCCGTTCACCGTCGTCTATTGGCGGGGCCGCAATGCGGACCAAGCTCTGAGCATCCAGTACCACAGCGATTCCAGCTGGAATGCGTCGTATTGGAACAACCCGACGGTTGATGGGCTGATCGAAAAGGCCAGAACACAGGACTTTGAGGGCCAGAAGGAGTCCTACGCGGAGATTCAGCGCATTCTGATCGATGAGGTGCCGAAACTTATCCCGGCATTCCAGCCGTGGATGTACGGCGCCAGCAAAGACCTACGAGGTGTAGTCCCCCATCCGCTAGGTAACCGGCACATCCAAGACGGTTGGTTAGACCGATAGGGGGTTAAGAGTCGGCATCGCGTCGGCGTATTAGTTTTCGGTCTAACCACACCTGGTATGAATGGAATGCGACGTCGGCTTCAAGCCGATGCTGTATTCTTTTTGGACCGACAGATCGGCACATGATCTGATTCCTCGCCATTGGCTCAACACAACACCACCAGCAGCAGGCAGGGTTAGCAGGCCGGTTTAAAACGAAGAGTAGCCTCTAAAGGCTACCGAATGCTCGGCCCCATCCGGGTCCACCTCGGGAAGCGAGTCCTTCAGATCCACCATCCTGCCGTCCTTTGATCTGGTCCCAGCCGATTCTCACCTGGCGGTTCCGTTTGCTTTTAGAGTATAGTGTGCCTACGGGCAGAAGGGCCATACACCGAAAGCAAACGGAACCCTGTGGGTCGTCACCGGTCGGGAAGATCTCCTCTCAACCACCGTCAAGAAATCCCCCCCCCCCCCGAAGAGCTTCACGTAGTTACCAACGACCTCAGTCATGCGGTGCATACTCCAACGAAGAGCCAGCAGGACCCCGAGGGGAGCATCTGGAACCAGATGGCACAGGCAGTCCTGCAAGCCATCCCGCCAGGCCAGTTCAAGAGCACTGAATGCCAACCCATAATAAAGCGGCAGTGGCCAGACCACTCCTTGGCCAAGGCCAGCGGCGCCGCTTTTGGCACCGAGTTCAAGAACAAAATCCTCCCCATACTCCAGGAGCATGGGGTCAGCATAAGTAACCCAGGAGGAAAACCGGTCCGGTACGAGATGCCCGACAATTCATCGGGGTGAACACCGAAGAGAAGCAAGTCAGGTCAAGCAGCAAACTGGCCCTGACCTTCCAAGACCCCACAACGCTACCCTCCAACAGGAAGGCTGCTTCAGAATCCCTAATATTACAACGACGGTATGGGGAGAAAGTCGGATTATCCTCTCTAAAATGGTGAAGTATCTGTTCGTTTCAGCTTTGATGGAGTTCATGCCGACGTTCAATACCGCCCCGAAGATTGCCCTTTCTGGCAATGCGTCGTTGTAATACTAGAAGTCTGGCCGAAAAGTGGTAGAAGGGGTCTATACTCCTGGCAGTCCATGATGGGGGAGAGCGGTCATGCTGGGAGAGCGATCTGAGCAGAGAGGCTTGTGGGAGGCCGACCGGCTGTACATAGACCACGTGGGTCGTGGGAGCTTCTACGGTCTGCTGGCCTCGATGCGTGGGCAGCTGTTTGAAGACGAGGAGTTCGCCGAGTTGTACTGCGCTGACAACGGGAGAGACAGCGTGCCGCCGAGCCTGCTGTCGACTGCACTGCTGCTTCAGACCTACGACAGGACGAGCGACGCCGAGGCCAAGCAGGGGGCGGACTTCGACATACGATGGAAGGTGGCGCTGGGTATCGAAGTGGAAGACAGGCCATTCGCCAAGAGTACGCTTGAGCTGTTGCGGGCGCGCCTGATATTGCATGAGAAGGTGAGGGAGGTGTTCGAGCGCAGCCTGCGGTTTGCGAGGGAGACGGGATACCTGAAGAGTCGTCGGATGAAGGTGGCTCTGGACACGACCTACATCCTGGGGCGAGGGGCGGTGAAGGACACCTACAACCTTCTTTCGGACGGGATAGTCAAACTGGTGGGTGCGCTGTCGGAGGTGGAGAGGAGCGATTTGTATGAGTGGGCGGCAGCCCGGGGATACGAGAGATATGTCGGCTCCAGCGTGAAGGGCGATGCGTGCATAGACTGGGACAACAAGAAGGCTCGCGCAGCTCTTCTGGGCAGGATAGTGGGGGACGCAGACAGGCTGCTGGAGCTGTCCCAGCGGACACAGGGACTATTGGACGAGGACAGCACCGAGCGCCAGCGGATAGTGGAAGCGTCCGAGCTGCTGGGGCAGCTGTTGCTTCAGGACGTCGAGCGCACCGAAGAGGGGGTGGGGCTGAAGGAGGGAGTGAGCCGGGACCGTATGGTGTCGGTACACGACCCCGAGATGCGCCATGGGCACAAGAGCAGCAGCAAGCGGTTCGAGGGACACAAGGCGTCGGTGGTAGTGGACACCGACTCACAGGTGATCACGGCTGTGGACGTGCTCCCCGGCAACGCTTCAGATAACGTCGGCGCGCTGGAGTTGGTGGAGCGCAGCGAGGAGGGTACGGGCTCTGAGGTTGAGGAGACCATTGGGGACGCGGCCTACGGTGATGGTGGTACACGTCAGTCGTTTGCCGATGCCGGACGCACACTGATAGCCAAGCTGCCCCGACGCCCGGACAGCAAGCGTTTTCCCAAGGAGGACTTCGAGATAGACCTGGAGTCGGGCACCTGCCCCGGCCCCGCGGGACATACCACCCGGAAGTTGTACAGGATGGGTACCCGGACCGACAGAACGGGTCGCACCCACCAACTGAGAGCCTTCTGGTTCGACGCGGCGGTCTGCGGAGTGTGCCCGCTAAAAGAGCGGTGTGTGGGATCAGGAAAGGGCAGCGGTCGGACGGTGAGACTTCATCCGCAGGAAGCGATGCTTCAGCCGGCTCGTGCGTTGCAGAAGAGCGAAGGGTATGCAGAGTATCGTCAGCGGCGGGTGGTGGTGGAGCACAGGTTGGCGGGTCTGGTACAGCTTGGAGTGAGGCAGGCGCGGTACATCGGACGTACCAAGACGCTGTTCCAGCTGTTGATGGCAGCGACGGTGGCCAATCTGACACTGGTGGCTGGCAAAGTTGGGAGGATGGGCGGAACCTACTCCGAAATCGACTCTCGGTCCGCTGATTTCTCTCTTGCCGTCATCTCCACAGCCTGGTGGAGCACCATTCTGGCCGGGCAGAGTGGGTCGTTGACCCGGACTACTTCGGTTTCACCACCCTAATCGCTCCTCGCCAAAGGGGTTTTCGTCCGCACTTCTAGCTCAGTAGCGAGGTAGCTAATAATGGAGCTAAAAAACAAAAGGGTCATTGCCCTCGGTGAGCGGGATGGAGTGCAGGGCGTCGCCATCGCCAAGTGCGCTGAGAGCGCCGGAGTGGAGGTGGTGTTGACCATGACCCACTGCTTCGTTTAAACTTCGGCGGGCGCTCTTGACCGTCTAGGTCAAGAAGAGATCAAGCAGGTGGCGGACAGACTAGGAACCGAGAGAATGGTAGTGCTACAGGGGACACCCAATGTTGAGAGCAGCAAGCTCTACGGTCTGACCGTGACCGAAGGGGACCCATCTTGGGCCGGGATCCTGGCCGGCATCAGCCTGGAGTTACCAGTGTTCCATATTGTCGAGCCTGAAATCAAGTCCTAGGTCGATCCGGAGTTGTACCAGGACCAAGTGGGATTGGCTGAGATGGTGCTGGACACGGAATGCATCTTTGCGGCCCTTCAGGCTATCCGGCTGGGCAGCGGTTAGCGGCCCGGGCAATCCTCGAATTTCTTCGGCCAATTGCACCGCGAATTTGGTTCGACAAGCTCACCACGAGTGAGTCTGAAACGAGCTCCTCATCCTGAGCCTGTGGAAGGACCCGTCCTCAGTGATCTTCGCGGTGAATTATGACAAGAATTGATTCCCTCGTAACAAGGGCCTTTCGGGTTGGTTCTGCGGCGTGAGGGCGGTTAGGCGAGGGATTTGGTTTTGTTCCGGTCGGAGCTTGTGTTGCGGCCGATGAGGTAGTTGTGGTGCGCCATACCCCGTCCTGATAGGCATCAGCGGGCTCGCAACGGCTCCTGCAGCTTCATGCATCGGTGGGAGCGGTCGCCAGGGCAGCCGGTGGGACCAACATCTCGTCCAACCGTGCCCGGACCATTCGCTTGACGTTACACGCCAGGGCCTTGAGGTAGACGGCGAGCCGGACCCTTTCACCTCCACGTACTCGTAGGCGGCCAAGACCATGGCGCCGTTTCAACTCCGAGTTCGTCCCCTCTATCCCCGCACGCGACCCGTACCGTTTACGCTATTGTCCATCCGACTCGGCCCTCCGCCTACGTCCGATGTTCACCCCGGCGAGGTCCGCACTCAGCACGTAGGCTCCACTCGGTGACCACTCTCCCCCGAGCTCAGGACGACGACGCCACATCACAGGACACCGTGGGCGCAGCGAGCAGGGTTCACACACCTCTTGTGTCCGCTGTAGGTTACCTCCGGGTCGTGCGGCGTCTGCATCGAGTACGTCCGCACTTCCTTCGGCTCCTTTAGCGCGATCGGCACCTTCCCCTCTTCCGCATCGTCGTCATCGGCTCCGGGACGACCGTTCCTGTGCCGACCCACGTGGCACTACTCATGCAAAAACCTCTTCAACAGCCCCTACTCCTCCATCTTTACCACCGCCGTACCACGGAACCTATCCACCAGCCGGTACACGTCTCGCGCACACACCGACAGCCGGCGACGCCCCTCACCTGAACGCGCGTCCTCGTACCCCGATGCTTCACCACTCTCCTTGAGGTACCGCTGTGCCAGAGCATCTCCAATCCCTTCACCCAGACCGGGGTGCTCACGCCTCACCGCTAACAGGAACACTCGGACCGTCTCGCAGAACAGACCCAACCGCGTCAGCACCGCGATATTGCTCATGACATGCGTCGAGTCCAGGCGCTGCTTGCCTGTCGCCAGTCCCAGGGCCTCATCATCCGGTCCGTCGTCTCACAGAAGGCCAATCGCCCGCCGTCGTGCTCCATCAACCGCACACGGAAGTTGTGCAGCGTCTTCTGGGCAAGGTGCGCCTCCTCCATCTCCAGCCGCAGAGCGTGGTGCCACAGCAGATTGAACTCCAACTCCTCCAACGCCTCCATGTCCGTCAGATCGAACATCTCTTTGAGCACCAGCACTCCCAGCACCGTCTGCACCGCACGGTTCGGCCTGCCCATGTCCGGGCTGTACATCGGAGCGAACCGCTCCTCCTCTATGAGTGGCAGAGCCTCGTTCCGAAACACCTCCGCCCAACTCCTCCGCATCAGCTTCCCCTTCCTCGGCGTGATCAGAAACTCCGACTGCCACAGGCTCTCCTGCGGTTCCCGTGCTTGAAACATCGACTACCTGCTCCTGTGCCTTCACTCCTCCAATTTCCCCGATCCTATTATCCCTCACTTCCAATACCCTCGCCCATGTCTTTTTACGAGGGAATCAAGATTGGTTAACTTACCTCGGACGCCAAGGCATCCAGCGCTTGTTGCACCAGGCGCCGCCGCAACTCCTTTTCCTCTTCTGCGGCCAGTCCAGTGTCACCTACTGGGAACACAATGCCCCGCCCTGGGAGGATGCGGTTAGGGCCCACCGCTTTTGCCACCGGCAATATGGCGGTGATTTGGGCCGCTGGAATGCCTGCTTTTTCGATCTCCTGCGTTATCGCAGCGCCGCTGCGGGTGCTGGTACCTCAAGTGGAAGTCAAGATCACCGCGTCCACATGGGCATCCTTCAGCCGCGCCGCTATTTCTCGGCCCAAGCGCCGGCTGTTCTCCAAGGGGTTCGCGTTGCCGGTGGTGGACATGAACTCATCGTGGAGCCTGCCGATAAACCCGCCCTGCTCCATTTCTCTGAGCACATCCACAGGCACCAGACGGTCCGGGTCTGCTTGGACGTGACGGTTGTCATAGCCGCCATGGACGACCTCGTAATCGGCTTCTTCCAGATTGTCCTGGTCCTTGATACTGTAGGCTCCCCAGGCCTGAGAAAATGCCCGGGTAAACTTGTCTGGGTTCCCTACAGGTACCAGACCGCCGTCCGTCACCAGCGCAATGGTTGCTTTGGAAATGTCCGGCACGGCAGGGGGCGGCGTGACGGCTTGGAAAGTGGGAGCGGGCACCTCCGACTCGAAAGGAAGTCCCTTAACCTTGGCCAGCAGCATCCGCGCCAGCCGCCGGGCTGCGGTGTCGTTCACGAATTCCGACCTGAGGATGCCCTGTGGGAAGTATCCTTCTTCCGAGGGCTTGCCGATGGGTTCTTTGTTGACCAGCTTGGTGCCCAGGTTTGCCATCCTGGCCAAAACATCCCGCATCTGGGCCGGGTTCGGCCCGCAGTCCACTATGTAAATTTCTTGGTGGTATAGATCCGTGCCGGGATTCTCCGCAGCCATGCCCGTGATAGATGGGGTTCCCAGCCGGGCCTGGACTGCGCCGCAAACCGCTCCGGCGGCGGTGCCGTAGCGTCCGGCCTGAAAGCACGGACCCCCTACGATCAAGTCTGCCCCCGCGTCTTTCGCAGCTCCTACTACAAAGTCCTGGGTCTCTTCCAGGTGCTGTGCGGCATAATTATCGCCGCAGATCACGCTGGCAACGACCAGTGAACCCTCCGGCAGAAGCATGTCCAACAGCCGGCCCGGGCCCAGGGCGCCGGGACGTACTTCCGGCGGCAAGTCGGCCTGTTCCTCTCCACCAATGCCGGCGAAAAACTGGTTTATGTAGTGAACCACCTTCATTGCTAATCTCCTATTCCGCTATGTATTGGTAATACTGAAGCTCGACATTCAGTAAGAGATGGGCCGGAGACGCGACGCTCCCTGATTGTTGGACGCGCCACATACGGTGGCCGGGGTCAGCTCCAAGGGGCCCGACAGCAGGTCCGCCACGTCCGGGTTGCCGGCTATCACCCGCTCCGCCGCCGGTCCTTGCCAAGTGATGTCGTAGCCTTCGCTGAGAATGACGATGGCGTCTACATCCGGGGAATTCATTAACAGAGCCGACTCGGCGCGGCTGTCCGGGGCGGCGTCGCTGGTTAGCACCACCGTCTTGATACCGAGCCCTTCGCACAGGCGGGCGGTCTCGAACATTTCGGCTTGAGGGGCTCCTCCCAATTTCGTTAGGATTACACCGTCGGCGGCAAGGGTCCATTTGGCCAGCCGGGCCGCCATCATGCTGTTGCGGTTTAGCTCCTCCTCCAGGTTCGAGGATGTCGTGGCGACGGTACCCGCGAAGCTGAGCTCTCCCGCTTGGTGTAGCCGGTACAGCTCGGTTACTATCGGGTGATTTTGATAGTAGAAGGTCTCTAAACCTCTACCTCCCAAGAAGTAGGAAATAACTACAGCTCCATCGAGCCACTCGTTGGGATGCAACGGCACGGGCATCATGCCCCGGGTGTTGCCGCCGTAGAGAATATGCTCGTCTATCTCCGTTCCATGATGGTGGCCGTGTATCTGTCCGACGTATGCAATGCGGGGAAGACCATCTCCGTCCCGGGCAGGTCCCCCGTCCAACTCTAACACCTGGGTAGCACCCGGTTCTTGCCCAAACGCTGTCTGGGCCAAGTAGACGCTGGCCCGCACCGAGGCCACCCGCAGAGCGTTGAGTACCCCGTGTCGCTGAACCTCGGGGAAAGTATGGGGGACTAGGACCAAGTGACAAAGGCCGCTGTATGGCGTTACTCGGGATGCTGGTCCGCTCATCTCCAGCACCTTGAACATACCGCCCCTGCGGGAGACATAGTCCAACTCCCCACCGGGCTGGCCGCCGTCGACCACGGTCACCGCGGCCCCCCGGAGGACGTGGGTGGTCCCTGTGCCCGCGATCGAGGGTGGTCCCAGAATTCCTGGGAAATCGACACCGGAGCCGGGCTCTTTAGCCCGGGGCTCGACTATGTCGAAGACGTAACCGGCCCGGCATACCTCGCCGGGGTTGATAATCTCCAATTCCACTGTCTGGAGCCGGCGGTCTTCCAATAGGACGGCCTTCAATTCGTCCAAGTCGATCTGAAGGTGGCCGCCTTGGAGGGCGGTGTGTCCCCCATCGGTCATGCTTACAACAGAATGTTCGGCTAGGATCAGACGCAAGAATTACCCCGCACCAGGCTAGGCTTGGCAGTTTTCTCCTTCTCACCCGACGGTATCAGAGCCATCCGGTGGGGTCAAGAAGTCCGGCTGGTGAACAGAAGCAAGTGCCGGTATATAATTGCGCCCACGGTTTGTTTGGTCGGTTCCGCAAGGGCGTGACTTTCCCCAGTAATCCACGTTCTTACTCATGGCTGCGGGGTTGGGAAAGCCCAATCCGGAAACCGGCGATTCCATTCCCTCCAGCGCTCCTCCTGAGTACCATTCCTAAACTAAAGCCAAGGTGAGACGCGCATTTCCGGATGTTCAGCGACTTGGCAGGGTCTTCCTCCAATTCCATGATATGGATACCACCGGGATACCTAAGCCCTATTTCTCAGTGCCCCCAAAATATAGATTCCACCTTGGCTTTGGAGCCTGTCTCACAAGTATTTTGGTTAACTAAAAGAGCAACCTAATCTGCCATAGTACACTATATCAATCAAGCTATATCTCTAATTAGGTATTCTATAGGGATATACATCGAATATCGTAAATAGTCTTGAGTTCTGAGACAGGCTCTTTGGTTTAGGAAAGTCGACCAATTTAGTGTGCTTGAAATCATGCTGTATCCAGGTTAGAAATTGTTGCTGCTCACGCAGTTCTGTGGCGTTTAATTCAGCCGAAAGAAACCTGGTCTCCTGATATGACCCTTCTGTTTCAGTTGGGCAATGCACCGGGGGCCTCTTGTTGCTGGGGTCCGGGCCTGGTGTGTTATCCTCCGGCAGGGCTCTGGGGACAGAACGTTCCGAGCCGGTTGACGCGAGGCTATCCCCTTGGGCCGTTGGCTTCTTCTTCACCTACCCAGAACTGAGCATGGAACTGTGGACGGTGATAGCGGGAATATCAGGATTCGACGATTAGCCTGACCTATCGTATAGTCTCCAAAGCTAGAAAAAGATTTGGAGGAGACCGAGAATGTACATGGTGAGAATCGTCTGGAAGTGTGCTCGAGGAAAGGTGCCTGAGTGCTTGGAAATGGTTAAGGAGATTAGGGCTTCCTAGGCCAGCCAGCCAATACAACGGGCAAAATCTACGCGGATTATACAGACCGAATGGATACCATAGCATTTGAGATCGAAGTGGAAAGCCTAGATGAGTACTTTAATAATCAGCGTTCCAATTACGACAAGCTATCCCCCGAGACTGAAGAGTCTGTCAGGCAATTTAATAGCAACACAGTAGAAGGCAACCGCCAGATCTGGGAGGTCATTCCATAGAATAATTAAGATAGGCAACGTATATATATACCATAGGCATTTCGGTACCGGTTAGCCGGTCGAAAGACCTTCTGAAGGCTTGTCGGGCCGAGACGAAAGTATCGCCGAGTCGACCGGAATCAGTTGATTCATCTTCCCGAACGGGTTGCTGACCTGCCGCATCCGGTTCCGCTCCTCCTCTGGCATAGCACCCTCCATTCCAGGATCGCGAGAGTCTCACTGGTCCTCTTTTATAGATTCTGGAAAAGCCTCTCCGCTATTCTTGCATAGTGTCTGAAGTTCAGCGGAATTGCTCATCATCACTGCTGTCTGTCTTCCCAACTTTTCGCGATTCCAGCAGCGACTCTCGTCGGATCACTTCTTCTGCCAACTCCCCGGCATTCCGGCAAACCTGGTATCGATACCCATCTAAACCAAAGCCAAAGTGGGATGTGCATTTTCGAGGAGTAGGGAATTGGGCCGCGTCACCTGTATTACAACGACGGTTCAAGGAGGGATGTGCGGGGAGGCACGAAGTGCGGCGCGGCGCTTGGCATGGGAGCGCCTGGCCCGTTCGTTACTATCCTGCGTCTCTTCCAGCCACCGCAGCAACTCAGCCGGCCCGAACCGTTCCCTGGGCAGCAATTCCCGCACCACCCGGTAGACCTGCGGCCTCGTGATCCGGGGCATCTTTTTCCCCCCAAGCCTGTTGCAGGCTCAGCAGAAAAGCTCCGCCCAGCAGGCACAGGGCCACGTGGTGATGCCATCCCGCCCAGGTCCGGGTCTCGTACTCGTCCAGCCCCACGTCGCTCTTCTCCGTCTCGAACTCGGTCTCAATGCGCCACCGGGAGCCTCCCACGTATGCCAGGGTCTCCAACGGGGTATCCTCCGGAGCGTTGGACAAGTAGTAGCGGGGTTCGCTGCCGTCCAGGTTCCGGCGGTAGACGGCCCAAACCATCTCGCCGGGCTTGCGCCTCCTGGTTACCCGCACCCGCTGGGCGCTGAACATATAGCTCCTCGGCCCCTGGGATCCCTCCGCCACCGTTATCTCCCGCCAGGCATCCCCCGGCAATTCCTCGCTGCGCTGCTCCATGGTCCGCCGCTGTCCGTCCACCAGCTTGGGCTTTCGGGGACGCCCGAACCCCTGATAGTCCGCACTGGTCCAAGCCGGCTCCAAGGGCCAGACGGTGGTGCCGCCGGGAACGTCCAGCACGTACCACATCCCCTGAGCCGCTAGTCCCTCCCGGAAGGACGGCGACATACCGAGGGCGTCGTCCCCGGCAACCCAGCCGGCCCTCAGATGGCCCCGCTCCAAGACCCGCCCCAGCATCTCCAATGCCAGTTCCGTCTTCGACCGGTAGCCCTGCCTCTCCTCCGGAACCCCCGCCGCCTCACACCGGTCTTGGTCCGAGGTCCAGCTCTCCGGCAGATACAGCCGCTTGTCCACCAAGGCCCGGCCCAGCGGGCTGACATAGGCCAGGAACATTCCGGCCTGGCAACTGGCCACCTTGCCCAGCCTCCCGCAATACTGACGGGCCACTCCCACGGACTTCCTGCCCTGCTTGGGGAAGTCGCTGCCGTCCAGTACCCACACCGCCTCCGGATGTCCAATCCGGGGTCCCAAGTACTCTTGAAGACGTCCTATGACCGTGTCGTCATCCCAGGGTGATGCAGCGAGAAACCGCTGCATCACCCTGGCTGACCCCGGAACCGTCTCCGACAGATTCTCGGCGTTGCGCCGCTCCCCGGACTGTACCAGGAGAGCCTGGAGATAATGGCGGCTGTGGTCCCGCGCTTCCCTGCGGCCAAACAGCGGAGCGAAGTAAGCGTGAAAATCCTGAAAGGCCCCGTACACCTGCTCGAAAGCCGCCGCATCCACTTCCCTGCCTCACTTGCCCAAGCCTTCCCCAACTACCCCGTCATCCTATCATACCAACCGTCGTTATAATACTAGACCAGTGTTCGGATGATGTGGTCAGCCATTTCCTGGTGGGACAGGTGTTTCATCCCCATATCGTAGAAGGCTTGGTAGTGCATCGTCGCCCGCTTGTGCCTGCGGCGCTCGGCAGTGATGCGATGGTCCCAGCGCCAGACGTTCACCCTTGACGGTCTGTTCTCCAAATGAGAAAATAAAGCGTGTGTATGAGGGAATGCAAATCGAATGGGGGACACGGGCAATCAGGGATATGCGCCGCCTCGCCGAACGGGACCGAGAGCGGATCATCACCAAGATTGGGCAGTATGCCGAGAACCCCGCATCGCTTGCGAGGCAAGTGACCCCACTGACCGGCAGCGACTACAGGCGGTTGAGAGTCGGCCACCACCGCGTCATCTTTACCACTCAACCTGGCGAGCCGTCAATCCTGATAATCCTGAGAGTTCGACACAGGAGGGAGGCTTATGACTAGCGAAGAGACCATCACCTTGACTCGTAGGGAGTACGACGCTCTCATCGAGCGCAACAGCCAACTTGAGGACATAGTGGCTGCCCAGGACGCGGACGACGGCGTGCGTGTTTCCCACGAGGTCGCTCTCGACATCATGCGGGGGAAGGGTCCCATCCTGGCGTTTCGGAACCACCAGGGCATCACCCTGAGGGAACTGTCCGAGAAAACAGGTATAGCCGTGGGGTACCTCTCCGAGATTGAGCGTGGGCGAAAACCGGGATCGACCTCGGCCTTGGCCCGCATCGCCAGTGCGCTTGGCACCACGATCGACGTCCTGGTGAGGGAATAGAGGCTGCGGGAACATCAGACGATATGAAAGCTAACAGATATGCAGGAGGTCCAAATGCACACCGATACTCTCACTCCTAAAGACCTGTTCCAGAAAGACGTGCGCTACACCATTCCGCCCTTTCAGCGTCCCTACGTCTGGTCTCAGGACCGTCAATTGGAGCCGCTGTGGGAAGATGTCCGCAACGTGGCCGAAAACTATCTTGAGGAACTCGAACGCTCGGGCAACAACGGAGTCGAAGCGGAGCAGAAGACAAGCCCGCACTTCCTGGGCCCTGTCGTTCTCAAGCAAGTCCCTACGGCGGCAAAGGAGATAGACCAAGGTGTGTGAACACATAGATCGCCTAGCTAAACCCTCGAGATTTGAACAGAAAATATGTGGCGAAACAGTCTCCTACTCTCAGGGAACGAGTTTGCAGGCCGATTCTACGATGAAGGGAGTGTATTCTACGAATTCCTTTAAGGACTTTCGTCCAACGAGGACGACGCTACAAAAAAGGTTCGCGATCACTTTGAAGGCATTGTTGAACCTAAGTTTCTTTCCAGTAGGATACGGGCATATCGGAAATATTCCTACGCAAAAGCAACAAATGGGTGGAGGGCATCAACAAAAATTAAGGTGAATCTTTCCTCTGGGCTACCAAAGCCCGCCACTCGGATGCCCGGAACGTCTGACAAGCGTAGGCTAACGGCGAATGGGCTGTCACCTATAGTGTCACCGCCAACTCAAAGGTTTGTAGTACAGTAACGCTTGGCCCACCAGATTCACTAGTCCGTATCTATATCCGCCCCATTACGCGACGTTCACGCCCTATTTACCGACAGTTGGTTATTGCCACACCGATGTACCAGACGTCACGGTTGGCATATCAATTTCACCTCCGATCTAGCCGGGGTGTGAAGACTGCTCAGCAACACCAACTGGAAGATGCGAGATGAACCTGCCCTGGAGCGCATATTCGACATTCAAGAATCCTGCCGCTACCACCTAGAGAAGTTTGGACCCTAGCTCATCAATCCGCCGCCAGTCATTTCTGGTGCCGCAGTGCGGAGAATGCTCAGGACGTCGTCGGCCGTTTCATCACTGGGGCTCATTGCAAGGAACGAAGCTGCTTTTGGGTCGCGAAGAAGACCAGACTCGTGGTTGTCAGCAGTGCCGCCAGGATGGCCACTGTGACCTGGCCGCCCAAATACTGCGCTGCCACGCCGGCCGGTAGTACACCCAGAGGCATCAGACCGAAACTCATCGTCAAAATGCTAGATACCCGGCCCCGGTACCGATCTTCAGAGTGCTCCATCGTGAGCGCCATGATCAGCGTCCACCAGATCCCTTCGCCCAAGCCGATGAGGATCATGATGCCAACCGCCGCGTAGTAGATCGGTATGGCCGCCACCAGGAACAGTCCCATCGCAGTAATGACTGCGCCCACGACGAGCAATAGCCCACGGTGCCACTGCCCTATGGAAGCGATAGTGAGGGAGCCGACGAGTGAACCGGCGCCCAGGATGCTGAGCATCAAACCCATGGCGTCGGGTCCCAGATGGTAGATGTCCACCACAAACACGGCTATGAGTGTCTGGAAAGGCCAGCTTAGGAGGTCAGTCAGGAGGCTGAACATCAGAAGGACCAGCACGATTCGGGTGTACCGGACATAGGCTAGTCCGTCCTTAATGTCCCTGACGACCGAACGGTGCTCTCCGGTGCGGTCCGGCGGCGCTCGCTTGACCCATGCCGTGAAGACGACTGCAGTGGCTTTCAAAGCCATTATAGCCAGAAACACGCCCCCTGGTCCGACCAGGGCGTACAGGCCTCCCGCGACTGCGGGAGACAAGAGCATCATCGTACTGAACGCGGCGGAGTTGAGAGCCATCGCGTTAGTCAACTGGTCTTTGTCCACGAGTTGTGTGATGATCGCTTGCCGGGCGGGCATCAGGAAGGAGAACAGGCTGCCCTCTATCAGGGCCATAATGAGCAGGTGGCTCCAGCTAATCTGATCCGCCAGGATCAGTATCGCGATAGCCAAGGACACGAGGACCTCGATAGATTGACTTACCTGAATGACGTGTTTCCGATCGAACCGGTCAGCCACCACGCCACCCAGAAGACCCAGCGCCAGCGTGGGGACCGCGAAACCAACCTCTACCACGCCAAGGAGAAGGGGCGAGCCCGTGAGGTCGTAGACCAGGTACCCGACGGCCACCATCTCCATCGATACACCAGCCGCCGTGACGAGCATCCCGAGCCACAGAAATCGAAAGTCCCGGTTGGACAGCGAGGAGAAAGTAGTCCGCCAGCGGCCGACCCGGGTCGGCGGTCGGCGAACGGCTGCAGCCGCCGTGGACAGCTCAACGGCAGCCACTTCGACAGCGTGATCGGTTGTTGGTTGGTCCTTGGCCATGGGCTACACCAGTGTTGCCGGCATAAAGGGCAATCTATCAACGTTACGCTGGGACACATCGCCCGTCAACAGATTACGTCGACCAGCGACGCAAACACTACAATCGAGGTCACTATCGGCCAGAATGATGAACTCACCAGCCCATTCTTCAGGACCATCTCGTTGATGTTGAAGCATGCTCCGTAATCCCCACCAATAGTCCCTCTGTAGCCGGAACCTGTTCCTCTCGCTCAGGAACCCCAGCTTCTTTAGCTGGGAAGCCTGCCTCCGCATCTGTTCGCCCTCGTGAAATAATCCTGTAGATTGTTCGGTTCCTCACTTCGAATGCCAATGCGGCGCCCTCGGCCGATAAGACCCGATTTTCGATTTTGATCACTGTTCGCCGGTCCCGGAGCTGACGCCACCTCTGATATCTTGGCTAGTGTTATCAGGGCATTTTCCACGACACCCGTCACTGTGGGCAATTTAAGACGACTAGGCTCAGAAACACATTCCTATACAGACATGGCCTCCGAAAAATAAGGAGGTACGGGTCAACACAAATGCATAAATTCGTCTAGGAGACCTTTGAGAAGCACGCTAGAGGGGCCGCGAGCATCTATCCGTTAAAGCTGATACCGGTTTGAAGGGGGAGAGATCATTGTCACCCCTGCCAAACGGCCTCTACAGCACCGATTAGGCTAAGCCCGAATCCACCGAAAGACGACTTTGGGGACAGTCCTTGAAGAAGCCAGAGGGTGCTCCTCTGAATCTGGGATAATGGTTTTGGAACAGAAAACTGCCTGGAAACAAGGAGCACCCAATAGATGCTGCCACAGAACAATCCCGACGGAATCCGCATCGTCTTTGATGACCACCGCCTGGTGGCCAATGCCGGCCTGCTCCTGCCGGCCACCCTCGCCCAGCACCTGGGCCTGAGGGAACTCGTCGACCGTCACCTAAACTAAAGCCAAGGTGGGATGTGCATTTGGGTGGTGCTGGGAACCGGGTTGGGAGTTTTGCAGTAGCTTCTCGGCCCTTAAGTGCAGGATGGTCCGGCACCGCTGTTTGACCTCATCCTTCCTCCTGGACAGGCGGGCGAGGAAGCCGCTCACCCTCTCCTGCACCAAGGCTTTAGTTCCCAGGCACAGGTTCCCGGTGGCTTCCTCTCTCACCCATCTCCAGACCGCCTCGTCGGCGTTGAAGTCCGGGCTGTACCCCGGCAGATTCACCAGCCGCAGGTTCAGACCGGGGGTCTCCAGGTATGACCGCATCGCCGGGCCACGGTGCGCTGGCGCGTTATCCCAGATCACGTTCAGACGCCCGCCGTACCTCTCTCTCAACTGCTCCAGGAAGGCTGCGGATGTTCCGCTATTGCTGTTCCCCTCCAGTTCCATCCATTCCACCTCGCCCGTCTCCAGACACACTGCCGAGTAGTAGCTGGCCTTCTCACCACGGCGCGGGCTGGTCGAGTCCACCAGGGCCGGCTCTCCCTTCAGCGCCCACTTACCCCGCAACTCAGCGTCCGCCCGGAAGTGGGCCTCATCAACGAAGAAGATCTTCTCCCCGGTCTCTTGCGCCTCACACGCCAGGGCAGCGTACTCTGCCACGAAGGCCTCTCGCCGCGCTTCATCGGCCTTGACCAGCCGCTTCTTAGGACGCTTGAGCACGAATCCCAGGCGGTGCAGCCAGTTCAGGCAGCTGCTGCGGCTCAGGCTGATGCCGAAACGTTCCAAGACAAACTTCCAGACAGCTTTCCAGTTCCAGTTGGCTAGGCCGATATCCACATTGGCAGGCAGTTCCTGCACCGCCGCCTTCAACTCCGCCTGCTGCGCCTCTTCCAGGGCGGGGGGGAACCCCCGGACTGCTCGAAGGCCAAGGCCGCAGGACCGCCTTCGCCGAAGGCGCCAAGCCACCGTCCTATGGTATGAGGATCCCGTTCCAGCGCCTCGGCCACCGCCGAAGCGGTCCAACCCTGGGCTAGCAGCCAGAGAGCGTGCCACCGCTCCCGTTCGCGGGGCGTCGGAGCCAGAATTAGCCGCCTGCGCAGACCGGACACATCCATTTCCCACTGTTCGAGAAACCGGCTTATCTCTCCCATACCCAACACCGACCACGCTTCTAATCGCCTTGTAGCCTATGCAACTCCCCCGATTTTATCGGATGCCTATGCAGGTTTCACCTTGGCTTTAGTTTAGTATTATAACGACGGTTGGTATGATAGGATGACGGGGTAGTTGGGGAAGGCTTGGGCAAGTGAGGCAGGGAAGTGGATGCGGCGGCTTTCGAGCAGGTGTACGGGGCCTTTCAGGATTTTCACGCTTACTTCGCTCCGCTGTTTGGCCGCAGGGAAGCGCGGGACCACAGCCGCCATTATCTCCAGGCTCTCCTGGTACAGTCCGGGGAGCGGCGCAACGCCGAGAATCTGTCGGAGACGGTTCCGGCGTCAGCCAGGGTGATGCAGCGGTTTCTCGCTGCATCCCCCTGGGATGACGACACGGTCATAGGACGTCTTCAAGAGTACTTGGGACCCCGGATTGGACATCCGGAGGCGGTGTGGGTACTGGACGGCAGCGACTTCCCCAAGCAGGGCAGGAAGTCCGTGGGAGTGGCCCGTCAGTATTGCGGGAGGCTGGGCAAGGTGGCCAGTTGCCAGGCCGGAATGTTCCTGGCCTATGTCAGCCCGCTGGGCCGGGCCTTGGTGGACAAGCGGCTGTATCTGCCGGAGAGCTGGACCTCGGACCAAGACCGGTGTGAGGCGGCGGGGGTTCCGGAGGAGAGGCAGGGCTACCGGTCGAAGACGGAACTGGCATTGGAGATGCTGGGGCGGGTCTTGGAGCGGGGCCATCTGAGGGCCGGCTGGGTTGCCGGGGACGACGCCCTCGGTATGTCGCCGTCCTTCCGGGAGGGACTAGCGGCTCAGGGGATGTGGTACGTGCTGGACGTTCCCGGCGGCACCACCGTCTGGCCCTTGGAGCCGGCTTGGACCAGTGCGGACTATCAGGGGTTCGGGCGTCCCCGAAAGCCCAAGCTGGTGGACGGACAGCGGCGGACCATGGAGCAGCGCAGCGAAGAATTGCCGGGGGATGCCTGGCGGGAGATAACGGTGGCGGAGGGATCCCAGGGGCCGAGGAGCTATATGTTCAGCGCCCAGCGGGTGCGGGTAACCAGGAGGCGCAAGCCCGGCGAGATGGTTTGGGCCGTCTACCGCCGGAACCTGGACGGCAGCGAACCCCGCTACTACTTGTCCAACGCTCCGGAGGATACCCCGTTGGAGACCCTGGCATACGTGGGAGGCTCCCGGTGGCGCATTGAGACCGAGTTCGAGACGGAGAAGAGCGACGTGGGGCTGGACGAGTACGAGACCCGGACATGGGCGGGATGGCATCACCACGTGGCCCTGTGCCTGCTGGGCGGAGCTTTTCTGCTGAGCCTGCAACAGGCTTGGGGGGAAAAAGATGCCCCGGATCACGAGGCCGCAGGTCTACCGGGTGGTGCGGGAATTGCTGCCCAGGGAACGGTTCGGGCCGGCTGAGTTGCTGCGGTGGCTGGAAGAGACGCAGGATAGTAACGAACGGGCCAGGCGCTCCCATGCCAAGCGCCGCGCCGCACTTCGTGCCTCCCCGCACATCCCTCCTTGAACCGTCGTTGTAATACAGGTGAAAGCATGTCAACTTCCAAAGTGCCTCCGCCGACGGGTCCGAAAGCGAGACCTCAGGAGGAGCGATGTTGATTGCCCTCAACATCATTCTTCCAACGTTTTGGCATGGCGGAGGCTTTATGTTTGAATGGCTTCTGGACGTTCTAAGCGAGACCTCAGGAGGAGCGATGTTGATTGCCCTCAACATCATTCTTCCAACGTTTTGGCACTGGTTTAGCCCACAGCTTCCGCTATGGTGGAGTTCTTTCACAGCATATTTGAGAACCTGCTGCGATAACACCAAATCCCAATACCAGAAATACAAGGCGTCTTGGTGGGTGTTCATCGGCGGCAACACGTGGATAGCGATTTGTGCCCTTGCGTTCGGTAACGACTCCCTAGTAGCTGACCATCATTGAAATGATGGCTGGTGAGATATGATGGGTTAACAGTCAAAAAAGAAAATCGGGAAGCGGGGATGGATGTGATGATGAAGAAATACCGAGTGGGACTTACGGAGGAGGAACAGGAGGAACTGAAGGGATTGGTGTCCAAGGGTTGGGCGGCGGCTTACAAGCAGACTCACGCCCGCATTCTGCTGCTTAGCGATGAGAACCAGGTTGATGGCGCAATGAGGGACGAGGATATAGCCTGGGTCCTGAAGGTGGGCAGCGCCACGGTGGAACGGGTGCGCCGCCGGTGCGTGGAGGAGGGCCTGGAGGCAGCCCTGGGACGCAAACAGCAGCTAAAGCGCCGCAAGAAAAAGCTGGATGGTCAGGGTGAGGCCCACCTGGTAGCCTTGGCCTGCTCTCAACCGCCGGAGGGACGGGTCAGTTGGACGCTGCAAATGCTGGCCGATGGATTGGTGGCGCAGGAGATAGTGGATAGCATCAGCACAGAGACGGTGCGCCGGACTCTGAAAAAAACGAACTCAAGCCTTGGCTGAAAGAATGCTGGTGCCTCCCGCCCCAAGGGAGCGCGGACTTTGTGTGCGCCATGGAGGACGTGTTGGAGGTCTATCACCGTCCCTACGGAGAGGGGGAGGTGCTGGTGTGTCTGGACGAGACCAGCAAGCAACTGGTGCAGGAGACCCGCCAACCCCGTCCGTCGCGGCCGGGGGCAGCCATGGCATACGATTACGAATATCAACGCAACGGAGTGAGCAACCTGTTCATGCTGTTCGCGCCCCTGGAGGGATGGCGGCGGGTGGAGGTCACGGACCGGCGCACCAAGGCCGACTGGGCACGGGTGGTCAAGAAACTGGTGGACGAGGACTATGTCGACAAGGAGCGGATAGTCTTGGTGATGGACAACCTGAACACCCATCATCCGGCATCCCTATACCAGGCTTTCGAGCCGGCGGAGGCACGGCGCATTGCCCAACGGCTGGAGATACATTACACCCCGAAGCACGGGAGTTGGCTTAATATGGCCGAGATCGAACTGGGGGTGCTGGCGCGGCAGTGCTTGGATCGCCGGATACCCAGCCAGGAAGTCCTGGAACGGGAAACAGGCGCATGGCAGGACCAACGGAACCGGGACGTAATTCAGGTGGACTGGCGCTTCACAACCGAGGACGCCCGCATCAAGCTCAAGTCCCTATACCCATCAATACAACAGTGAGGCTCTACTAAACTAAAGCCAAGGTGAAATGTACATATCGCTAGACCGCACTGTCAGTGGCGACCCAGTAGGGGCCCAAAGGTGAAATGAGGAGCTGCGGAGTCCTTTTGGTTGTCTTCAAGACCCCGAAATGCACATCCCACCTTGGTATTGGTTTAGTACTGGACGTGACTTTTATAGTAATGATGCTGGCGTTGGCTTCCCTTGGTGGATGGCTTGGCATTCGAGTGGCTATCCGCGCCTTGAAAAACCGATCTAAGCACACGGTTTGACTGGCCCTTATGCTAGAATGAGGCATGTCCGAGTTTACCGAGACCACCACTTACACGGTCAACTGCCCGGAGTGCGCTGCTGACCGCGTCCGCAAGATGGGCGTCCGCAACAATCAGCAGCGCTATCGCTGCCTCGTCTGTGACAAAGCCTTTCGCGCCAACGGCAAGGGCAAGGGCCGGTGGATGGACGCGGAACTCATGGGCAGCGCCATCCGGGACTACTACACGGGCAAGAGTTACAAGCAGATCGCGGAGGGCTTGAAAGAGGAATACGACCTAGAGAAGGAACCCAGCAAGGCCACAGTCTATGAGTGGGTGCGGGACTACACCGACGAAGCCATCGGGCAAATGAAAGACCATAAAGCACAGACCGGTGGGCATTGGGTGGCGGATGAAATGCAGGTGGATGTGGGCGGGCAAAAGATGTGGCTTTGGAATGTCATGGACTCCGAGACCCGTTATATCCTAGCCTCCCACCTAACCCCCAGGCGGGACGCTCAAGCGGCGCGGGTTGTTTTTAGAAAAGCAATTGAGGCGGCGGACAAACCGCCCAAGACCATCACCACAGACAAGCTCCGGTCTTATGTCAAGCCCATCAAGGACATTATGCCGGAAGCCCGGCATATGCAGTCGGAAGGGTTGTCGGCGGACATCAATAACAACTTGTCGGAGCGGCTGCAAGGGACGTTTAGGGGTCGCGTTAAGACTCTCCGGGGGCTGGACAGCCGCAAGACCGGGCAACGCTATCTTGACGGCTGGGTGCTGACCTACAATCTTTTCCGTGGCCATGAAAGCCTACGGAACAAGACGCCGGGGGAAAGGGCCAAGGTGGACCCGCCGTTCCGGGAGTGGGCCGACGTGGTAAAAGACGGGGCCGCGTCCCGTCCGGTAGTCAAGGCGGAGGCGCGGCCAGTATCGCAATCGAAACCGAAATTGCCACCGCCCAAAGCTGCCCAAGCAAGGCCCCCCCTCGCCGAAGTCTCTCCAGTGCAAGGAAAGGGTCAAGCAAGGAAACGGCATCGGATTCCCAAGCCCATATTTCCGAAAATGTCCCGCAAGGCTGAGCCACGCAATTTGCCGCCGCGGTGGGCGAAGTTCCGGCCTCGCTTGCCGGGCCGGAATTAGGCATACCCTAAACCCAATACAAGGCCCTACCTTTGGTGCAGAGGGACCTAACCTACCGGCGGAATAGACCGGCGATCCACGGCCCTAGTCTGCCGATTCCGGTACTTGCAATATTCGCCGCCGCTCCGGCCGGCCCCAAAAGTCTCAGGATAGAGGTTGCTCCGACAACATCCTTGGCGGCATCGCGGATGTGGGCTGTAGCCTCTTTAATGTTCCCGGCCGCCGCCACCATGTCCGGTGCCGCTTCGGCTGCGCTGGTGCTTACCCTTTCAAGGTTCAAGAGGGACCGCCGGAGGGTCGGGAAGACCTTAATCAGTCCGATAATCAGCGCAGCGCATAGGACTGTCGCCACAACCATCAATATGATTGATACGATGTCCTTCACCAGGGTCATTGCATCGGATTCCATGTCTCCTCCTCAACTTTCCATCGGGCGGTTGACTCATTGAGGATGTATTCCGGAGTTGATGCCCCGGAGAAAGTTCAGGTTGTCGCCGTGAAAGAGGGTCCAGTTTGCTACGTTGATTTCAGCCATGTCGGGATGTTACCATAGGCCAAGCACCAAAGGCAAACGGAACCAAACAAGGCGATAACTTGTGTCGTCTGTCAGGTCTGTGACTCGAATGTAATGCCCCCACGAGCGATACCCAATTGGGCTGTCTCCATTGTTGATTTTCCCAGTTCTTCCCGACATTCTGGGTGAACCAACTCTTCGGCACCGTCGATGTTCACCAGGACTGCATCTTTTCTTGAACCGGGCTTCGAGCATAGCCAGCACAGCTTCCAATTCCGCTCTGGATACTACCAACAATGGAGGAGAGATATGGCAAAGCAGGGTGTGATACCCGATGAGTTGACTAAGCCCTTCTGGGACGCCGCCAACGAAGGGCGGCTGATCATCCAAAACTGTAAAGCCTGCAGCAGGCTCCTGTATCCACCCGCGCCGACGTGTGTGCAATGTGGCTCAGGAAGTGACCTGGAATGGAAAGAGATGAGTGGGCGGGGCAAGATATACAACTACGGCGTGGTGTACGACTCCCCTGTCAGACTGCTTCATGAGGACCAACCGTTCAACGTTGCGGTGATTATGTTGGACGATGACCAGGATATCCAGATGTATTCCCACCTCCCCGGAACACCGGTGGATGAGGTCCCAGTGGGGGCCAGTGTAGAAGTGGTGTTCGAGGCGTCCGCAAACGGCCAAAAGGTTCCCGAGTGGCGGGTAGTAGTTTAGACCCACTTATATTTCCAGGTACGTTCAATGCTTGTAGAAGGGAGTGAACAATGACCACCCAGAATGCTTCTGCTTCCATGTATCGAACCGAGGAGGGATTGGGATTATGGGAACACAGAGCGAAGGTAGCGGCAGTCGGTATCGGGCACTCTCCGACTGCCCGGCGCTGGGACGAAGAACCCAGCACCTCTGTGGGTGCCTGGAGCATCCTGGCACTCAGGAAAGCTATAGAGGACGCGGGGGTTTCGCCAGACCAGATTGACGGTTTGGTCCTCGACCCTTTGACTACTACGGGGGCTCACTGGCCAGAGGGCAGACCCGTCCCCATGGATGTCGTCAACGCCTTCAATCCTACTAGCGATCCCTTGGACGGTATCGCAAAGTTGAGTGCAAAGTGGATCTTAAAGAACATGCCGGAGCTGGAGAACGTCAAGTTCACCATGAACGCTCCCGGATGTATGTCCAACGCCATCGTCGTTGCCGCCCAGGCTGTGGGTGATGGCCTCACTCACACCTGCCTAGTACTCAAGGGTTGGCATAACCTGGCAGGCCGGTATTTCCAGGGAGGGGCTAACGCTGAAGACACCATTCCTGGTACTAGCGCTCTAAGTCCTGAAACCGGCGGTCTATGGGGTGTTCCGGACTGCTGGGGAACGGCTGTGCAGTTCGCCGAATACTGCCGGAAGTACGGAAAAACCCACGACATGATGGCCCCCTTCGTTACGAACGCGAAAAGGAACGGCCTGTTATTTCCGGAGGGGTACTGGGCGCAACACCGGCCTGAGCAATTGACGGCGGATGACTACTTGTCATCGCGGTGGATCGCTAAGCCGGCCAACCTCTACGATAACGACATACCGATTATGGTAACCGGGGCCTACCTATTCACTACCGTCGAACGAGCCAAGGACATGAAACAGAAGCCGATCTACATCCTCAACCATACGAGGAGTACAACCGAGCCCAGGAGTCTCACTCCAACCCTGGATGAGATCGAGGCGGAGGCCGGTAGGACGGGGAGGAAGCTCTACGAAGGCGCCGGGATCACTGCTACCGATCTCTCCTTCGAAAACATGTTTGATGGCTTCTCCCTGTTCCACCCGTTCCACCTGGAGGGCCTCGGCTTCCGGGGTATTAAATTTGGGGAGGCACTGGACTTTTATCAAACGGATATCAGTGTTGAGGGGCCGAATCCCGTTCTCCCCAGCGGCGGCAATATCGGGAGCGGCCGCAGCCGTTTCTGGATGCACACCGACTGCATCCAGCAGTTACAGGGACGGGCGGGCGCTCGACAAGTCACGGGGGTAAAGCCTGAGATCGCTATCTCCGGCGGTCCCATGCCGTTGGGCGGTTATTTTACCGTGTGGAGCGCCACTCCTGGCTAGATCCAGCGGGTGTCTCCTCATTCACGGATGATGAGGTCCCCGGTCGGCCTGCTGGACCGCTTACTCTTAAGTGAGCGCACGGCTACCACAGATTAGGGAGATCACAGGGTTGGCCTTCCGTCAACCGGCTTGGGTTACCACGTCGCCCTGGATACCGGGCGCGTGGATCAGCTGGAAGAAAAACTTCGTGAATGCGGCTGAGTCGGGCCGCTCCGACGGGTCCTTGGGAAGACGGGAGCGGTCCAGGGACACCGCCAAGCCAAGGTCGCCTATCTTCGCTACTCCATCATCCTGATCGTTCTTTTTGCACTCCTCGCTCTCCCAGCCCAGAGGCGGCAGTGAGCCACAGGTTTCCAGGCTTGAGGTCCCGGTGGACAATGCCCCGACCGCGTCTTGCAACGTACGCCCGCCTAAAGTGTTGTATCCGCACGGGGGACCTGTGCGATAGCCGCTGTGGACAACTCCTCCACTGTGACGCTAATATGCCATCATAATGGCCAGCGAGGGCATACAGCGACGAAGGGTCTACTTCGATGACCCTGACGGCCACGTACTGGAGATCAAGACCTATTAGCGGCCCGCGGCACTGTTTTTGGGAAGGAAATTATGGCATTCGCCCAAGACTCGTCATCAAATGAACCTCGGCAGCCCCTGACCGGTTATCGGGTGTTGGACTTGTCCGGCGCCCTGGGAGTCTACTGCGGAAAATTGATGGCCGATATGGGTGCCGACGTGATCAAGATCGAGCCCCCAGGTGGCGACCCCATGCGATGGATCGGGCCTTTCGTCCACGACCAGCCTCACCCGGAAAACAGCCTGAAGTGGCTGCACTTCAACACCAATAAGCGGGGCATCACCCTGGACTTTGCTACTACCGAGGGCACTGCCCTCCTCCGCCAGCTCGCCCAAAAGGCCGACGTACTCCTTGAAACCGGCTCGCCGGGGTACATGGATTCCCTTAGTCTAGGATACGAAGACCTCACTGCCGACAATCCGGGGCTGGTGTACGTCTCGATGACACCCTTCGGCCAGACCGGCCCCTACAAAGACTTTAAGGCCTCCGACCTAGTCGGTTTCGCTATGGGCGGCTACATGTACATCACCGGATGGCCTCATACCCCGCCGAACAAATTGTGGGGCTCCCAGGCTTATACCACCACCTCCAACCGGGCGTTCACCGCCACTCTGCTGGCATTGTACGACCGGTTGAACACCGGCTTGGGCCAACAGATAGACGTTGCGATGCAGGAGGCGGTGGCTGCTACCACGGAAATTGTCAACACCGCCTACAACTATGAAGGCAAGAACGCCACCCGCTGCGGCTTCCGACACGGCGGCCACTTCATCGCTACTTGGCGCTGCAAGGACGGCTATTTCAGCCTCATTACTAATAGCCGCCGGGCCTGGGACGATGTGCGCGACTGGATGGCCCGGGATGGTGTGGTCGATGACTTGATGGAAGAGAAATATGACGATCTTTTTGTATTGAGGGGCGAGTACGAGGATCACATTGAAGGACTAATCCAGGAATGGGCATTGGGCCACACTCGACAAGAGATTAGCGACTGGGGCCTAGAGCACCATCATCCCTGGGGTCAGGCAGCGACACCGGAGGAGATAACGGCTAACCCCCAACTTTGGGATCGGGAATTCTTCATCAAGGTGGCCAGCCCGCGGCACGGAACCACGTTGGTATATCCCGGCGCACCCTACAAGTTGTCAGAAACACCATGGCGGTTGAGAAACAGCGCGCCCAGCATCGGCCAGCATAACGCTGAGGTTTACTCCGGTGAGTTGGGCCTATCCACTGGTGACTTGGAATCGCTGGTCAGCGCGGGAGCTATTTAGCTAATGTTGTTGCCGGTGTCCGCAATTTCCATCCGTCGGCGAACCACCCTGCAAGAGGTGCTTTGAGTACGGCAAATCAATCCCAAAACGGTAGCTACGGTATGCGAGGAATCCGGATAGTGGACTTCACCTGGATTCACGCGGGGCCTTCCGCTACCCGTATCCTGTCGGATCAGGGGGCCGAAGTTATCAAGATCGAGTCCAACCAGGCTTTAGCGATCGTAGGCGGTGCTGCCCCACTGACCCCGCGGGGACTAGGCCACCGTCACAATTGGAACGCTGGCAAGCTGGGCCTGGCGCTAAACATGAAGACGCCTCAGGGCGTCGATATCGCCAAACGGTTGGTGGCGGTGTCCGATGCGGTGACGGAAAACTTCAGCGGCCGGGTGATGACCTCCTGGGGCATGGACTACACAAGCCTTCGCCAGGTCAAGCCCGACATCATAATGTTGAGCATGTCCGGCTTCGGTCGCACCGGCCCTTGGAAGGACCGGGTTAGCTTCGGAGAGACCCTTCAGGCCTGGTCAGGCTTTACCCATCTGACAGGTTTCCCCGACACCGATCCCTCCGGGCCAGCCAGCGCCTATAGTGACGCCACCGCTGGCATAGCAGGCGCTCAAGCGTTGATAATGGCTCTGATTCACCGGCGCCGGACCGGCCAGGGCCAGTGGATAGACCTTGCCCAGTTTGAAGCACTGGCGACTACGCTGGAGACCTTGGTCCTCGACCTCAACGTCAATCCGTCGACGCACTCGGTTCGGCGATCCGGCAACCGCTTACATCACGGTGGGGGCGCTCCCCACGGCGCCTACCGGTGCAAGGGTGAAGACCGCTGGGTTGCGATCACCGTGTTTACCGACACAGAGTGGAACGCCTTTACCCGCGCCATTGGAGAGCCCCCTTGGAGCAAAGAGGCTCGGTTTGATTCAGCCTTGGCTCGACAGAAGCATGCAGACGAGCTAGACGCCATGGTGGAGTCCTGGACCTTGCAGCATATCCCAGAGGAAGTGATGCACTTGCTGCAATCGGCCGGAGTCTCCGCTGGTGTCGTCCAAACTGGTGCCGACATTGCCCGAGACCCGCAACTCAAGGAACGGGGGTTCTTTCGGTATGTTCCAGACGCTGAGAACGTACCCCGCATCATTGAGGGAGTGCCTTACAAGCTGTCCCGCACGCCTGGAGGGCCGGTCCGGGCGGCACCGGAGTTCGGCGCTGATCAAACCTACATACTGCGAGACGTCTTGGGGATGTCGGACGACGAGCTGGCCGATTGCGCCATCGCCGGGGTTTTCGACTGAAGTCCGGCAACAATCGTCGACGGTGCAATTATGAGCGGGTGCCGCGAATCACTTTACGAAACGTCCACGAACAAGTGTCCTTCATGAACGGTGACCGGGAAGATGTAGCGGTCAATCCATTTGCCATCAACCAGAGGCGCCTCTCTCAAGAAGGCGTGGGGTACGGTCATCAGGTCCACGACAACACCCCCTTGGGTCACGCCCTTCAAGGCCTGCACTATTGCATCATAGTGTTCTTCATACTCTCTGTCCGGCACATCGGCCAGGCCATAAGAGTAATCCCCGCCAGATAGAAACTTTTGGAAGTTCTCCGCGTTCTCGAATAGCTCCCTCACCTCGTTTTCGGTGGGCACCTTCAAATAAAGGAATTTGGTGTCATTAATCAATCCGTAAGCGCCATCAGACAAGGCAGTTTTGCCTTTGGCAAGAAAGCTGTCTCTCAGCCATTGGCCTATGTCGTCACCCTCTTCAATAATCTCCCAGGTCAAAACGTGGTGGTGCTGGGCCGCTTCCACCGCAGCCGCCGCCTCCGAGTCCAAGGGATAGGGCATATCAATCTCTGCCCGAATTCGGTTCCACCGCATTTGCCGGTCTAGCGATTGCTCTCTTAGCAGGGATTTCAATTCCTTGCTCAACAGCAGACACCCGGTCCAGTAGTACCGGTTATCTGAGAGGAGCTTACCATTGGCTTGCTGGTGGAGGAAAAACAAGAAAAGTACATCCTTGTAAGCCTGGCGCATCGCCCGGTTGATCTCTTCCTGCGACTGCCCCTTCAGGGTTTGTCTTACGGACTCGGCTACTTGGGTGGTCAACTTGTTTATTGGCGCGGCACTGTCAGGTTTGGTCTTCAGGTGATGGACATACTCAATAATGTTCTCGAAGGCGTGAGCCTCTTGCAGCCACAGCAGGATGGCCTGCTTCGGAGTGAGGCCGGTTTCCAACTTTTCGACCCTTCGTTTGCCTCCGCTCACACGCCAACCTCGGCTGAGAGTGTCAAGCAACTGTCTTGAAAGTCAATAGGAATGGGTGAGGGACTTCGCGGCCGGGTGGTTCCAGGACGAGCCGTACTTGAGCATGGAGTTGAGGATTATCAGCAGCTTGCGCATACAGGCGGTCAGAGCCAGCTTTTTCGGCTTGCCGGCAGACAACAGGCGCTGGTAGAAGTCCCTGATGACCGGGTTGAAGCGACTGGCTACCAACGCCCCCATGTAGAGGGCTGTGCGGACCCTGGCCCGTCCACCCCAGAGGGTGCGTTTGCCCCGCAGGGCACCACTGTCCCGGTTGAAGGGAGCCACGCCCACCAGGGCAGCGATCTGTCGGCGGTTGAGAGTGCCCAGTTCGGGCAGGTATGCCAGAAGGGTAAGAGAGATCTGGTCTCCGATGCCGGGTACGCTGCGCAGCAGGTCGTCCTTCTCCCGCCATACAGGACTCTGGCGGAGGGTCTGGCGCAAGCCCTGGTCCAGGTCGTCCAGCTGTTGCTTGAGCCAGGCGATGTGGGCCTCAATGCTGGGCCGGACGGCCATAGTAGCACTGGAGAGTCGGTTCCTCTCCGCTACCAGCATGGTCATCACCTGTTGTCTGCGGGCCACCAGCGAGCTGAGGACCTGGGTCTCGGCGTCCCGGAGAGGACGCCGGGGAGGACGGACGGCCTCGGCGAAGTGAGCCAGGACCGCCGCGTCCAGGGAATCGGTCTTGGCCAGCCGCCCAGTGGCCCTGGCAAAGTCCCGCACCTGGCGAGGGTTGACTACCACCACCGGGAGGGAGGCAGCTGCCAGGGCTGCCACCAAGGGCAGTTCCAGCCCACCCGTAGCCTCCAGCACCAAGGCTGCGGGATTGAGTTGCTGCATCTGGGCCACCAGTGCCGCGATCCCGGCCTGGTCGTTGCAGACCTCACGCCGGTCTCCCCCAGGACGGATGGCCACATCCACCCGGGCCTTGGCCACATCGACCCCTACGTAGATACCGTGTTGCTCCATGAGAACCTCCCTGCGAACCGTCGGCCCGTCCTTGCCAGATGCGGGCTTGGTTGACCCAGGCAACTGTGCGGGCTCTGTTCTGAAAAGGGTGCGGCGACCCAAGCTTGACAACGGTCTTCTATGACCCAGGGCGGGCCGGTCTGCCGCACCCCGCACACCTAAGAAAGAAAACTATCCACCTCCAAGCTAAGATACAAGGGCGGCGTGATGTTGGGCCATTGGGGCGGAGCAAAAGTGTACCACCTGGGTTGTTAAGGTTCAGCAGAAATGTCCTCGCTAACTGTCCAGCATGAATATCCGCGACGGTTGTTGGGGGGATATGACACAGGCAGGTGTGCTGCACACCAGGGTAAGAGGAGGACGATTTCCGGTGCGACCTACCCGTCGTCTTTATCGTCTGGAACTTGGGACGCAGCGGTTTCCCTGCTGCGCTTGAGGCGGTAGCTCTCCTCGTTCATTTCGAGGATGTGGACGTGATGGGTCAGGCGGTCCAGCAACGCGCCGGTGAGGCGCTCCGATCCGAACACCTCGGTCCACTCGTCGAAGGGCAGGTTGGTGGTCACCAGGATGGATCCCCGCTCGTAGCGCTGGCTGAAGACCTCAAAGAGCAACTCAGCACCGGTGCGGGAGAGTGGCACGAAGCCCAGTTCGTCGACGATCAGCAGCTTGAGCCGGGACAGTTGCCTCTGGAGGTTGAGCAGCCGCCTTTCATCACGGGCTTCCATCATCTCGTGCACCAGGCCGGCGGCGGTGGTGAAGCCCACCGACATGCCCCGTTGGCAGGCGGCCAGGCCCAGCCCCAGGGCCATGTGGGTCTTGCCGGTGCCGCTGTTGCCGATGGCGATGACGTTCTCCCTATGCTGGACGTATTCGCAGCGGGCCAGCTCCATCACCAGGGCTTTGTTCACCGAGGGGATGGCCAGGAAGTCGAAGGTGTCCAGGCTCTTGACCGCCGGGAAGCGGGCAGCGCGGATGCGGCGCTGCACCATGCGCTGGTGGCGGTCGATGAGTTCCAGTTCGGCCAACCGGAGCAAGTACTGGGGATGGTCTGCGCCCTCGGCGGCACACTGGGCGGCCAGCTTGCCGTATTCCCGCAGGAAGCTGGGCAGCTTGAGTTCCTTCAGATGATGCTCCAACAGCAGCGTCGACCTGTCGCTCATGCCGCCCTCCCCGACAGCAACGTCATGTAGTCCCCAGCCGAGGTAGTGTTCACCCGCACTCGGGGCAGATAGGGGTACAGCTCCAGGTCCAGACGTGGCGGCCGTCCCTCGAGCCGGCACAGCGCCAGGTGCTTCACCGCATCGAAGCTGATCGCGCCCAGCCTGATGGCCTCTCTCACGGCGTGATGCACCTCCTGCTGTGAGAAGGTCTCCATCAGCCGGAGCACCTGCACGAACTCCCGCTTGCCCCGACGTTCCATCCTGGACTCGAGCAGACGGCGCAGTGTGCCGAACTCCTCGGGCAGGTCCCACCCTTGCAGGGGCGTGGCCTGGTCCAAGGCGTTCGCCTTCTGCTCCAGGAGCGGCAGGTAGTGGATGGGGTCGTATACGAAGTCGTCCCGCTGGTAGGAACGGGGGTGTGCGGCGATGACATCGGAACCGCAGCTGATGACCACCTGGTCCACATAGCCCCGCACCAGGACGTCCCGGTGTCCGTACGCTACCGGCACCGAGTAGTCGTTGGTGCGGTACCGGACCAGGGACAGGGAACTCACCCGGCCCGCCTGCTTCTCGCAGGCGTCATATGGCGCTGCGGGCAACGGCATCAGCGCCTCTAGGTCACTCTCCATCCGCTGCCCTATGGTCTCAGTATGACCCCTGAGCCTGGCGTCCATCCGCTCCAGGCAACGCTGTTCCAGGTGGACATTCAGCGATTCGAAGCTCTCGAAGGACGGCACCGGCACCAGGAAGTTGCGGCGCACATAGCCCACCATCCCCTCCACCTTCCCCTTGTCGTTGCCCTTGCCGGGACGGCCGAACCGGTCCTCGAACCGGTAGTGGGACTGGAGCCCGGTGAAGGCGCGGGTGCGCTTGCGCCGGCCATCCCCCAGTATCTTCGTCACCGCCAGCCTGGTGTTGTCATAGAGGATGCTCTGGGGCACTCCTCCCAGAAAGCCGAAGGCTGAGACGTGGCCGTCCAGGAAGGCCTCGGTGGTCTCGGCCGGGTAGGCCTTCACGAAGCAGCCGTCGCTGTGGGGAAGGTCCAGGACTAAGAAGTGGGCCTTTTGATCCACGCCGCCGATCACCACCAGGGCCTCGCCGAAATCGCACTGGGCATGGCCCGGCGGATGGGACAGCGGAACGAACATTTCCTGGGACTGGCGGTGGCGCTCCCTGACCTAGTTTTTGACTATGGTGTATCCGCCGTCGAAGCCGTACTCGTCCCTGAGCCTCTCGAAAATGCCTTTGGCCGTGTGGCGCTGCTTCCTGGGAAGCCTGAGGTCCTCTTCGAGGATCCGGTCTATGACGCCGGTAAATAGCTCCTCCTGAGCTTGTCGAAGGGTTGGGCGCCGGGGCGTGGTCTGCCGCCGGTACCCCGGAGGAACGGAGTAAGCCAGCATCTTCCGTACAGTGTCCCGGTGCAGCCCGAACACCCGGGAGGCCTCCCGGATGCTCATGCCCTCCACCATCACCGCCCTGCGGACCCGCAGATACGATTCCACCTGGTACATTCCTGGCACCATCCATGGGGTCGAGAATGACCCTTTGGATGGCGGAAGGCGGTACAGTATTCAACTGCCGATTGTCCGCCTCCGTGGTCCAAACTTGTCAGCAATTTCTCCGCCTCCGTGGTCCACTTTAACTCCGCCGATTACACAACATCAGCTGATCACCCGATCACCCTGAATTCTGGATCACCCCATTAGGAAGGCTCTTAGAGATAGACCCTGAATTCTGGAGTCAGACACACCATTAGGAAGGCTCTTAGAGATAGACAGTTGTGGTGGTGCTGGAGCCCCTCTGCCAGATTCAAAAGAGGAGGAAATTCACGGGGTTTTGCGTGCCTTGAATTTGAATCAAGATTGGATTGATGTTGTTACCGAAAAAGAAGGGAAGAGCCTCAGGATAGTTGGCACAGGCGAGGAGGTCGATGACAGGATAGGCCCGATGGTGAACCAACCGGTGTTGGTGCGAGTGGCGCGGGTAGGAGAAAAACGTAACTTTATAGACATAGAACTTGATGACTAGACCGACAGCGCAGGCAGTCGGGGGTGCCGTTTGCTTTTGGATGTGCCAGACCTTTTTCCGGGATTGGGGTCTCGTTTGAAAATGGGGTTTGGCGGCCCCATTCCTGTCCAGGGCTAATGGATGAAACCCAAAAACAAACGAAACCGACACATAAACTAATGAGAAAAGTAATAGCCTTCATAGTATTCGTCGGCGTGGCACTGGAGATCTCGTTATTGGCTACCGCTCGTTACCTAGAAATGGGTAGTGTCTCAGTTTGAAATTGCAGATTTCTTCTGAGGCTTGTAAGACCCTTGCGGCCCTGGCTTCTCGGATTGCGACGGGTTCAACATTCAGTTAAAATCCCCCTGCTGAATCTGTGATAGCGCTACCTAGAGTCTGCGCTGGACCTTTGCTGAGGGGCATCATGCCCCCTTGCTGGTCCATGCGCGGGTTAGTCGCAGATTCAGCAAATCGCCTCTCAACCTTTGGCTGCAAGGGGGTTCCTCATGCGATTGCTGTTGGTGGCCTTGGTGGCTGCCGGAATATTTACTGGATGCACCACCACGAATCCCGCAACGACCGCTCCGCCGTCATCCATCCCCGCCATTACACCATCCCCAACCCTAGACATAGAAGCAACAATCGAAGCGAGGCTGGCGGCCACCATTGAAGCTGGCTCCGTCCTCACCCCGACTCCAACCTCTACATCAGAACCGCCCCCAGCACCGCTGCCCACGGCAATACCGTCGCCAACCCCTACTCTGGCCCCTAAGCCTACAGAGACGCCAAGACCGACTCTGCCAGCTACACCGTTCCCCACGGCTACTCCCGAGCCGACCCTAGTGCCCACCGTGTCCCCGACCCCGACGCCGACACCTATCCCGACAGTCACACCCACGCCTAACAGCCACGCCGCTGCCGCCGACCCCAACGCCGACCGTGACGCCTTCCCTGCCTGAACTTCACGACACGGAGCACACGCGATGGTGGAAAAGGACTAACCCTGGTCTGTATCGGCAAATACAGCAATCCCCTTGGGTCCAAGATGGTCTCTCCGAGGTTGAGATCAATGCCATCGACGACCTGCTCTATATGGCCGCCGATGACATCGCTAACGTGCGGGCAGTTCTAGGAATGCCGTGGCTTCAAGATGCTGTCTCGGAAACGGAATACAACATCATCTACTGGCTCAGGCGAGTGGGGTATGAATTTCCACAAGCCACCGCTGCGATCATCCCTATGCCATTCTTGACATCACCGGACGCCGGTGATGTCTTCGCAATACGCGGGATAAATGCCTTGGTGTATAAGGGCCTAATCGAGCCGCTCATGGACCACCCCACCTTTCAAGATGGCATTACCGACGCTGAGACCATACTGTTCGCCGCAGCGGGCACCCTCCGAGACGCCGAGGAAATCGGACGGTTCTTGACCCCCGGCTATGCCGCCATCGAAACCGTCTCCAGCGGAACAGAGCGGTCTCCAGACTTGAAGGTCAGTATCGTCCGCACTGAAACTCAGTCCAGACCGGGAACTGCCGGCGCAGTCATGGATGTGGTGGAGTCCGTCGAGCGGGCAATGCAATCGCCTTTACCCACCGATCACGTAATAGTGGTCTTAAACACTAAATCAGTTCCCGCTGGCTACTACGCCTTCAATTTCAGGTTCGTCATGAGCTTTCTACCCGAGCACGAGCAACAGCAGAACACCGACGAGTGGCGCAGACTCCAAGCCAGCCTCGTGCATGAAATGAGTCACTACTACTGGCTGGGCAACGACACCTGGATCAATGAAGGCATAGCCAACACCGTGGGATATATGCACGGCCTTGAAATGGGATTGAGCCGGGGACAGTTGAGAACTTGGGTCAACACTTGTGAAGCCCATGACATAGAAATGCTGACAAAGGCCAATCCCCCCAAAGGCAGCGAACAATTCCTTTGTCACTACTATTTGGGGGAGTGGCTATTCAAAGAACTGCTTGAAAGTCTCGGCGTAGAGGCATTTGGGGTAAAACTAAAAGAACTTTATCAACTGACCCGCAAAGAACAGAAAACGAACCGGACCCCCGGCATAGCTGCGGTCCGTCAAGTATTTACGGAGCAAACCGCCTTGGTGAACAAGCACTGGTCGGGCGCTCTCAATGCACCGGAAAACCGGCCCTTTGACGAGGGTCCATACCAAGAAAGTCACCATCTGATTCAGTGGGACCAGTACCCAACTTACGACGGCCGCTCCGTGACTTTTGAAGGCACCCTACTGGATGATGCGGTCTTGGTCAACGACAACCCTAGGTCCGGCGGATACCAGAACTTCACATTTAGCCCTCACGAATAGGCTGGAGTTTGTAGGGTTCATCCTGCCTGATATTTTCGATTGGGGCTGGACCCTAGACAACCCAGGCGATGTTGTCGCGGATGAATATTTCTTCTACCCGGCGACACGGAAATTCACTGTCACCTTCCCTTTCCCCACAGCACTAGATAGCCCACGAGATTACTCTGTTGAAGCGTGGGGGTTCCAAGATGCCAGCCGCACCCCAAGAATAGGCGACGGCGACGCGAGAGACCTTTTGGGCTACGCCCGCATCCGGGTGCCATGACCGAGACTAAAACCGCTGCCCGATGCTTCCAAAGGCCCTAGACTAGATGATAGGATGAAACCACTATGACAATAGCCTTGCCGCCTCCGGGTAAACAAACCTCCGAGAACCATGTAGAAATAAGCCACAGGTTTCTTGAACATGCCCAAAACGAACTAAACAAAGGCAACCGTCTGCAAGCGTCCGAAAAGGTATGGGGATCGATGTCCCATGCGCTCAAGGCCATAGCGGAAAAGCGCGGCTGGAGTCACCCCGACCATCCAAGTTCAGTGACTATAGCTGACCAATTGGGGAGAGAGTTTGGCCGTCGAAAGCAATTCAACGCTTGGATTGTTATTGGCGAGGCGATGCACCAGAATTTTTACCGGAACATGCATGAAGTTGACACAATTCAAGATGCAATTGAGGATGCCAAGTTATTCGTTGCTGCATTGGACCAAGTCAGAAACGAACCGCCACGGGCGTATACCATTATGACCGATTCGGACCAGAACCGAATAGGGCGGCTGCTGGACATTCCGGTAGAAGAGCGAGAAGTCCGACTAGTGTTTGGCAAAATGGACACTCAAGGCTTTTCCCAGTTTGATGCCAGCGGGTTCCCTCGTAATCCCTTGGACGATGAGGATAAGAACGGCGAGAACGGTTCGGATGGCAGTAGTAGCCCGGTGAAGCGCCCGCCACCGCCTGGCCCTGACCCCAAGCCCACACGAGGCCGAGGACAATCGGGCGAAGGAACCCAGGCGCAAACTCCGGCCAAGTCACGGTCCAGAGGGACACCCGCCGCTAACGAGCCGCTGGCAACCAACCGGGCCATGCCACCGACCAACAAACGTCCCAAGAGCAAAATGCCCCAGCAGCCCAAGCCGGTGTTTCCCAAGGTAAGCACCAGTGGCGGCAGGTCCACACGATCTGCGCCGGCGGGGTTCAACCCCCTAAATTGCCGAGGCAAAGCAAGAGACGCCTTCGCTAGTATTCAATCCAATCAGGAGTGGCAGGGATAGAGGCGATGCAACTTGGCTCTAGCGTCCTGGGCAGTGAACCACCAATTGATGGCAGTCGCGGCCGCATTTCGTTCCGTCTCATAGGCGCTGATGTCTTCTTGCAGGGCGTCCTCGTCGGCGTTCCGGCCCTTGAGACAGGCCCGGGCCAGGACGCTGAACTCGATCTCCGCCATCCCTTCGGCAAGTTCAGGACAGGATTGAGCCAACTCCCGTGCTTGGGGGTGTGGTGGAACTCCAGACGCTTGACGATACGCCGGGCCTCGGCAGGCGGAAAAGTCTCGTACAAGGATGCCATACGGTGGGTGTTCCGGTTGTCGAGAACCACCCGGACAACCGGAACATCGGAATAGGCCTCATCCACCAGCCAGCGCATCTGATGGGCGAAGTCCTGCATGGTGCGCCGACGGGTTATTGTCACGTGGCGCCAGCCCCGGCGGGGTTCGCAGGCCAGAAACAGGTTACGGGTTCCCGCCCGCAGGTACTCGTAGTCTTGACGCCTGGGGCGTCCCCGCCCCACTGGGATGGGCGGACGGCTGTCGGCCAGCAACTGGGTGGAAGTCTCGTCAAAGCAGACCACCGACCTTTGGGGATCATAGGGTTCCTCGTAGAGGTCCAGCACGTCCTCCGTGGCCGCTACAAACTCTCCGCCTGCCTTAGGGATGCACCACTGCTGTTTACGCCACGGCTTGAGGACGTTTTTTTCAATCGCAGACGGACCGTTTCCGGGGACAGCGACTCCACCAAGCCCAACTCCACCACCTTGCCAGCTAGCAGGCGCAGCGTCCAGTGGTCATGTCCTTCTGGGGCTGGGGTGCAGACCAGAGCGATCAGGTGGGCTTCACCCCGGTCGTCCATCTTGCGGTACCGGTTGGCCTGGGGACGATGCTGCAGCACGCCGTCCAATCCCTCCTCGGCATACCGCCGTTTGGTGCGGGACACGGTGCGTTCCGACACGTCCAGGGCGCCAGCCGTCTTGGGCGCGGTCCAACCCTCATCCAACTTGAGCAGAATGTGTGCCCGGGTGATAGCCCGGGCGGAACTCCTACCGGACCTGATCATTTGCCGCAACCGGCTCCGCTCCTCGGCCGGCAGTTGGACCCCGTACCTCTCCTGGACCATGGATGCTCACCTCCCAAAACCTCACTACGCCCTCAGCATACCATCCCCGGTTCAACTCTTCTTACACCTGACGATGCTGGTTTGTTCGAATACTAGCAATTTGATTTTGACACTCCCTCTTCCCCTGGCGGGGGCCTTTTCGAAACCAGCGATATAGCTATCGCACACCTAAGCAACGAGATCCAATTTTATCGAGCATCCTGGTCGCTGTGGACTCTCGTTACTCGACGCTGATGTCACCTCCCTGCCGGGTTTCTCTTCCTGGATACACTAATGGCCCAGCGTTAAAGAACAGCAGGTACCCCCGAAGGAGTACCTGCTGAAAAGCCCCAGATCTCAAGGACCAATGGAACTTTGCCACGCTGAGGTTTCTAGCCCCGAACCTTCCGTTCAGTGAGAATTGGGAGGTCTTGTTATTCGGAATGGGATCGAGCTTGACTTATGCTGGCAGCGCAATGCCCCTGTCTACTTCTATGATCTGTAAGGTGGACCCCATCATTTGGACAGGATTAGGGCAGGATTAAGTGAGGGTCCCGTTGCTCCTGGGTAGGGCGCCAACTCTATGCCTGGAAACCACCTCCCCTTTCCCATCTGCGCCGTTTCTTCCACCGAGTCACCGTTGAACACTTCCCTAGGGGTGCGGTTACCCAGGGACTGATGGGGCCTCTGGGTGTTGTAGAAGTGGAAGTAGGTGTCGAGGCTGGTTTGGCCCCCGTCCGCCTGAGTAAGCATTCAGGTACACTTCCTCGTACTTCACAGAGCGCCACAGCCTTTCCACGAAGATATTGTCGGTGTAGCACCCCTTACCGTCCCCATGCTGATTCGGACCCCGTGCTGCTCTAGGAGGCCGGTGAAACCCTCGCTGGTGAACTGGCTTCCCTGATCGGTGTTGAAGACTTCCGGTTTTCCCTCGCTCAGCGCCTCCTTCAGGGCCTCTACGCAGAAATCGGCGTCTAGGGGGTTCCGTTTGCTTTTGGTGTACGTCCTATCTAGCTGTAGGCATACCATACACCAAAAGCAAACGGAACCGATTAAGGGATTCGCAGGATTTTCCAATCCTGTAAGTCCCGGAATCAGAGAAATCACAGTTCAGACGAACAACTGAAAAACCCTGTAAAGGGTAAGGAGACAAATCATTTAGCTTGGATGATTCGTGTAAAATAGTAGCAATTGGGACTACAATGAACGGAAAGAAAATGACCCCGGGCCGCATAGACCTGGGCTAGGAGAGAGGCCGTAAAAATGGCCAGCCGTCGCAGTGAATTACCTTCTTCTATCCGGGTTGAGTGCCCCAGCTGCGGATACTTCAGCCCGGTCGCGCTTATGTTTTTCGAGGGCGGTACAGGGGACTACGAGAGTTTGTGCGAGAGCGAGTTAAAAAGCGGCGGCCTTTGTGGGGCCGCCTTGCTCGTCACAGTAACTTTAAGTGAAACCACCGAGGAAACATAGCTCATCCGTCTTTATGCACCGTCATTTGGGTGCGCGGAGCGGCCGCAGACCCAACAAAAGGGAGTGTTTAAATCGGAACAACTCCCCCCTCATCCTTGGACTTGATCCAAGGCAGGCTCTAACCTTCTCCCACTAGGGGAGAAGGCACTTTTAAAAACACCCTCTAAGGGAGGTGGCCGCTAGGCCTGTTCGGTTGACGTGTCCTCAACTGGCTTGCCGGTGGCCGGGTCCACCTCGAAGGGGCTGTTAAGCTCAAGCTCCTTGGCCATCTCCCGCACCGCCGGGATCACCTCCTCGCCCATCAGCCGGAGACTGCGCATCTGGTCATCATGGGTCATGGCGCCGTCGCCGTCCCAAAAGAAGACACTGCCGGGGCGCAGGTACTCCAGCACGTGGCGAATCTTGGGCAGTACCGTCTTGGGGGTGCCCGAGATAATGCTGTAATCCGCGATTTGCTCCTCGTAGGGACGGCTGATCGAAGAACCGCCTCGCGCCCTGGTTGCCACACTCTGCGTGGGGAGCAGCCCCCGGCGGGAGCGGAGCCCCGGCAGGTTCTGTACAGCAAGGTTATCGAACCCCTCGTTGCCAGCCAGGAAGGGGTTGCTGGGGCCTTGGACGAACTTCCTGCCCACTTCGTCGGCCAACTCCTCAGTCTCGTCCACGTGCACCATCCAAAGGTAGCCCAGGTTCTGGGTGCCGGCCTCGTAGCCCAACTCGGCGGCGGTGTCCAGGTAAAGCTGGAAGGACTGCTTGGTTGGCTCCAATGAGGTGGCCAGCATGACGTAGGGGTAGCGGTTCTCGGCAGCCCACATCAGAGAGTTGGTACTGACGACACCGGGCAGCCAGATGGGCGGGTGCGGTTTCTGGTAGGGCCTGGCCCAAGGGTTCACGTACCGGTACTGGTAGTGTTTCCCCTCCCAGCGGAAGGGGCCGGGCGTGGTCCATGCCTTGATGATGAACTCGTGGGCCTCCTGGAACCGCTCCCAGTTGTGGGCCGGCGGGGCGTTGTGGGCCACACTCTCCCGGCCGCCGCCCCGGACCCAGCCCGACACCAGACGGCCCTCGGAGATAATGTCGATGATCGCCAGTTGCTCCACCAGCCACAGGGGATCGTCCCAGATGGGCAGGATGTTGCCCAGCAGCACGATCTTGGCCCGCTTGGACATCCGGGCCAGAATGGCCGCCTCCAGATTCATCACCCCGCCCATGCAGAAGGGCGTGCTGTGGTGTTCGTTGAGCATCAAGCCGTCGAAGCCCATCTCCTCGGCATAGAGGTTCTCATCAATGTAGCGGTTGTAGAGATGAGCGCCCAACTGGGGGTCGTATATCTCATTGCTGAGGGTCAGGTCCTTGATCGAGGTGCCGGTACCCCCAAAATAGCCTGACTTGGGGTCCTGGTAGGGCCGCTCGGTAAAGTGACCGATAAACATCGCCGTCTCCTTTGGGGTTAGCTAGGTGTAGAGGAAGGCTTTTAGGTCTGTTCAGTTGACGTGTCCTCAACTGGCTTGCCGGTGGCCGGGTCCACCTCGAAGGGACTGTTAAGCTCCAACTCCTTGGCCATCTCCCGCACCGCCGGGAGCACCTCCTCGCCCATCAGCCGGAGGCTGCGCATCTGGTCCTCGTGGGTCATGGCACCGTCGCCGTCCCAGAAGAAGACACTGCCGGGGCGCAGGTACTCCAGCACGTGGCGAATCTTGGGCAGCACCGTCTTGGGGGTACCGGAGATAATGCTGTAATCCGCGGTCTGTTCCTCGTAGGGACGGCTGCTGGAGGAACCGCCTCGAGCGGTGGTTACCGAAGTCCGGGTGGGAAGCAGCCGCCTGCGGGAGGTAAGCCCCGGCAGGTTATTCACCGCAGTATTGTCGATACCCTCGTTGCCGGCCAGGAAGGGATTGCTGGGGCCTTGGACGAACTTCCTGCCCACCTCGTCGGCCAATTCCTCAGTCTCGTCCACGTGCACCTTCCAAAGGTAGCCCAGGTTCTGGGTGCCGGCCTCGTAGCCCAACTCGGCGGCGGTGTCCAGGTAAAGCTGGAAGGACTGCTTGGTTGGCTCCAATGAGGTGGCCAGCATGACGTAGGGGTAGCGGTTCTCGGCAGCCCACATCAGAGAGTTGGTACTGACGACACCGGGCAGCCAGATGGGCGGGTGCGGTTTCTGGTAGGGCCTGGCCCAAGGGTTCACGTACCGGTATTGGTAGTGTTTCCCCTCCCAGCGGAAGGGACCCGGCGTGGTCCAAGCCTTGATGATGAACTCGTGGGCCTCTAGGAACCGCTCCCAGTTGTGGGCCGGCGGGGCGTTGTGGGCCACACTCTCCCGGCCACCGCCCCGGACCCAGCCCGAGACCAAGCGGCCCTCGGAGATAATGTCGATGATAGCCAATTGCTCCACCAACCACAGGGGGTCGTCCCAAATGGGCAGAATGTTGCCCAGCAGCACGATCTTGGCCCGCTTGGACATCCGGGCCAGAATGGCCGCCTCCAAATTCATCACCCCGCCCATGCAGAAGGGCGTGCTGTGATGCTCGTTGAGCATCAAGCCGTCGAAGCCCATCTCCTCGGCGTACAGGTTCTCGTCGATGTAGCGGTTGTAGAGATGAGCCCCCAACCGGGGGTCGTATGTCTCGTTGCTTAGGGTCAGGTCCTTAATTGAAGCTCCGGTGGCCCCAAAATAGCCTGACTTGGGGTCCTGGTAGGGCCGTTCGGTAAAGTGGCCGATAAACATCCCCGTCTCCTCTTTGGTCTGTGATTGGGAAGCAAGCCGCTATCTCCAGCCTTGATAGCACACTTTCTTCCCGGCAGATTAGCACCCTCATAGCCCATCGTCAACAAACCGCACAACTTGTCGGTGTAAGCCTGTTTCAGTAGTAGACCGAGTTGCCGGTGCCGCCATCGGCCATAATTACTTCGCCGGTGACGGCCCAAGCTTTATCGGAGGCCAGGAAGGCGGTCAGGTACCCGATCTCCGAGGCGTCGACCATGCGGCAGATGGCGTTTCCTCGCCGCGAGTCTGGGGAGAAGTCCCGTTTCTCTTGTTCTTCCGCTGAGATGCCTAGTTCGGAGGCCCGGTCAGCCAGCATGTCCGGCGTGCGCTCCGTGCGGGTGGTGCCGGGATGAATACAATTGACGGTTATTCCGTAGCGGCCCAGTTGGCTGGACAGCGTTTTGGTAAGATGCACCATAGAGACATTGCGCGCACCGCCGCTGAGGTTGCCGGCAATCCGCGCATTGCCGCCGCTGATGTTGATAATACGGCCCCATCCCTGCTCCTTCAGCAAGGGGATTGCCGCCCGGGCGCACCGCAACGCGCCCACGTACTTCACGTCGAAGTCGTACATCAAATCATCGTCGTTGACTGTCTCTATGGGGCCAACCGCGTTGGGGGAGCCGCCGGGATGTGAGCCGCTGTTTACCAGGATATGGAGCCCGCCCAGTTCTTCCGCCGCTTGGGCCACCACTTGGTCCACTTGCTCCCGATTGGTCACGTCCAGCGCCAAGGGCAACACCCGCCGCCCCGTCTCACTCTCAATTTCCTCGGCAGTTTTTTCCAGGTCCTCCAGGGTGCGAGAGGCGATAACCAAATCCACCCCCTCTCGGGACAACTCCTGTGCAATGGCCTTCCCAATGCCTTTACTCCCTCCAGTTATCAGTGCGTGTTTGCCTTGCAATCCGAAGTCCATATTGGCCGCCTCCGATTCCAATTTCACTTTGGGATGTGCCGGTCAAGGTTGTTGATGCTCTAGGAGCGACTCTGCCGCTTCCAACCCCAGAGTACACATAACCGATAGTATAACCTACCTCGAAATGACTATACGGGGGGAGAGAAGTGGAAATTGATCCTGCTATAAAGCACTATGGGTCACATGGGGCCCATTCCCCTTATATTATAGATACAGTTTCCGGAAAGAGTGAGGTGAGACTTCAATGAACGCCACTGAAACCGTCGCCCGCTGGATAGCAAAAACGTCCTATGCGGATATTCCTAGGGCAGCCGTGATAGCGGCCAAGGAGACCTACTTCGATTGCCTCGGACTGGTGTTGGCGGGGTCGGCTCAACCCCTGGGACAGATCATCCAGAAATACATCTCAGAGCAAGGAGGCCCCCCGGAGGCTACGGTCTTAGCTTCGGGATTAAAGACATCGGTGGCTAACGCCGCCTTGGCCAACGGCGCCATGGGCATGGCCTTGGACTACGACCCGGAACCCCAGATGATGGCCTTGAGTTCTGCGTTGCTGGCCGTAGCGGAAAAGGTCGGAGCATCGGGCCGGGACCTGCTGGAAGCTTTCATCCTTGGAAGCGAGTTGGGGTGGGGCCTAGGGAATATCGCAGTGGCTGATATGGAAAGGCGGGGACTCCATCACCAAGGTGTCCTTGGAGGTATCGCAGTGGCCGCTGCTTGCGCCAAGCTTATGAAGTTGGATCAGCGCCGGATTGCTATGGCAATGGGTATGGCCGGTTCTATGGGGGGCGGCCTTCTTCAGAGCGAAGGGTCTATGACCAAACCGCTCCTTGGGGGCCTGATCGCCCGGGATGGGGTGATTGCCGCTCAATTAGTTACTATGGGCATGACAGCCGGAGAGCGATTGTTGGATGACCCCTCAGGCTTCTGCGGCACCAGCATAACCGAGGGTGTTTACGACTTCACCGAGATGGCCGAGAACCTAGGTAGGCCCTTCCGTATCCAAGAGCTCAAGTATGTTAGGCAGTATCCATGTTGCCGAGCGAATCATGGTGTCCTGGACAGTATTTTGAGCTTGATGCGAGAGGAACAATTCGATTTCCGGGACGTGGAGAGGGTGGAGCTAGACCAATCGTACAACTCTTTGGTGATGCGCTACGACAGACCGGACAACGAGCATCAGGCCAGGTTCAGCATCCGCTTCAATATCGCCGCGGCCTTGGTGGATGGAAAGGTGGGGGTCGACACCTTTACTCCGGAGAAAATCCAAGGGCAAGAAATCCAGGAGACCATGAGTAAAGTCCAGATCACCGTTCGGACCCAATGGGAAGCGGGCTCGGGAGCGTCGCAAGCCGGGACGCCGGTGAAGGTCCACCTAAAGGATGGACGAGTGCTGACCAAGTCGACAGCACCGGACCAAATCCTGGGCAGTTACAAGAACCCTTTGGGGCTTGACTACCTTGTGGGCAAGTTCCGAGAAAACGCCGCTCTCGCTCTGCCGGCGGCCAAGGTGGAACAGGCTGTCCAGATGTGGTCGCCTCTGGGAGAGGTCGGCGACATCGTCCAAGCCGTAAAGCCCCTGCTGGCCGATGGGCAATAGCGGTTAAGAACCCACACCGAGCTGCCCCCGCTTCCAGCGGTTCGGAGGCGGGTGAGCGCGTGAGGATTGCTCTAGGGATGAACCGCTTACTGGGCTGTGGTGCCGCCGTCGATAACCAACTCGGACCCGGTGACAAAGGACGATTCGTCCGAGGCTAGGTACAAGATGCCGTTGGCTATATCCTCGGCGTTTCCCAACCTCCCCAGTGGTATCCTCTCCATTAACCACTCTCGATACTGCGGGTTTGCAAAAGTCCCTTCAGTAAGGGGAGTTAGAGCGTAACCCGGATGCACCGAGTTGGCCCTGATGTTCTCTTTAGCGTACTGAATGGCGGTGGACTTGGTGAACAGGCGTATCGCCCCTTTGGCGGCATGGTAGGCGGTGGACGAGGGGCTGCCGACGATCCCGTAGATTGAAGAGATATTGATGATAGAGCCGCCTCCGGCTTTTCGCATCTCCGGGATGGCATGTTTGGTGCCCAGGAAAGTGCCTTTGGCGTGAACTTCCATTTGAGCGTCCCAAACTTCAGGAGTGGTGTCCTCCACGGTAGCCCTAGCGCCGGTGCCGGCGTTGTTGACCAGCACGTTTAGCTTGCCAAAGGTGGATACGGTGTGTTGAATCGCATTGATCCAGCCCGACTCATCGGTTACGTCCAAGCGCAGAAATACCGCGTCTCCGCCGTCTTCTCGTATTTGCGCTGCCGTCTTCTCCCCCACTTCTTCTTTGATGTCGGTCAGGACCACTTTCGCTCCCTCCCGCACAAACAAGCGGGCCGAAGCTCCACCAAAACCCATGAGATTATTTTCCACGCCTGAAGCGGCGCCGGTGATAAGAGCTACCTTTCCTTCCAGTCTCATGGCAAGCCTCCAAGGTTATGTGTAGGTCCGGGTGCGCTAGGGAAGAGAATACAGCACCCGAGGCACAGTGCCAACACCTCGATTGACACGTTCACCAAGGGCAACTATAGTCGGCTTTAGTAAAGGAGCGCAGCCATGCCCTCATCGTTAATCCGGGGAAAATACGTTATCTCCCGCGCCGGAGATGATGCCGGTACTACCACAGTGATCACCGACGGGGCTGTTTTGCAGCGAGACGGCGTCATTGAAGGTGTGGGGACTTACGAACAACTCAAAGCATCCGCCACAGACGAGGTCATCGGCGGGCCAAACCATGTTGTGTTCCCGGGCTTGGTGAATACCCATCACCATGGCCGGGGGGTTACTACTTTTCAGATGGGTATCTGCGACAGTTGTTTAGAGACCTGGATTATCGCTGGTTTGGGCCGGCGTCCTTGGGATAATTATCTCATGACCCTCTACACCGCCATCCAAATGATCGAGTCGGGCACTACTACGGTCATGTACAACCACCCCCAGACTCCGGTGTCCGGGTTGGAAGATGACGTTGCGGAGATCTTGCGGGGCTTTGCCGACGCAGGGATGCGGACCGCATTCTCCGTATACTTCAGGGAGCGAAACCGGATAGTATACGCCGACGATGAGCAGTTCCTTTCCGGGCTGCCCACCGATTTGGCGGGTGAGGTAAAGAAGTACCTATCGTCAATCGACATGTCCAAGGCCGATTACTTTAACCTGTTCGAGCAGACCTACAATAAGTATGGTTCCGACCCAAATGGCCTGGTCACGGTGTTGCTAAGCCCGGCCAATGTCCAGTGGGTATCCGACGACTTCCTCGAAAGAACCAAGGAATATGCCGCCAAATTCCAAGCCGGCGTGCACATGCATTTGATGGAGAGCATGTACCAGAAAGAGTATGGACTTCGGACCTGGTCTAAGACTCCGGCGGCGCACTTGGAGGAACTGGGCTTTCTGGGTCCCGAACTGTCCTGCGCTCATGGGGTGTGGCTGACCGACGAGGACATGGACCTGCTGGCGCAGAACAACACCACCATTTGTCACAACGCCAGCTCCAATTTGCGAGTCAAAAACGGTATCGTGCCAGTGAACCAAATGCTGGCCAGGGGAATGAATGTATCCATTGGGACCGACGGTCTCGCCATCAACGAAGACGACGACATGTTGCAGGAAATGCGCTTGGTGTCCAAGCTGCACCGCCAGCCCTCCATAGCCGCCCCGGCCATCACCTCACACCAGGTCCTGAAGATGGCGACCCTCAATGCCGCTCAGCCCACTTTCTTTCAGCAGCGCATCGGTTCTTTAGAAACCGGGAAACGGGCCGACATGGTGCTCATGGACCTCACGTCCATCGAAGAGCCGTACCTGGACTCGGAGATCGACATCGTAGATGCTCTTTTGTACCGGGGGAAGTCCCGCCAAGTGGACACGGTGATTATTGACGGGGAAGTGGTGTTGCGGGAGGGCCGCTTTACCAAGGTAGACAAACAGGAAGTGGTGCAAGAGCTGAAAGACCGCTTCTCCCGGCCCGTGGAGTCTTCGGCCCTTGAAGGCCGGCAACTGGCGCAACGGCTGGTCCCCTACGTGGAGCGGTTTTACCAGGCGTGGGCACCCGGCGACGGCCCGCCCCACTACTTCTTCAACAGCCGCCGCTAGCCGTGTGAAGCCCGACCATGCCTTTGGCTTGTCAAGGCGCTTGCCACTGGTACGCTCCGGTCTTGGCGTGTTCGTAATTTTCATCGAGAGCTGGTTGCAGGAGCAGAATAGCCGCGATCCGCCTCGCCATCCCTTCCACTTCGTGCACTTCGGCGTTGGCGAGAGAGCGGCCAAGTAACGTACTTTCCCGATAAGAGAGCCACTTTTTCATCACTTGGTAACCGCCGATGACGTATTCCCAGACACCGGTGGGAACGTTGCGCCAATAGGCTAGCTCGTTCAGGTAAACGTCGCAGGTGCGCTCCCCGAACTGGGCCAGAACATTCTCCAGGGAAAGGCCCAATTGCTTCGCCCCGACCTGCACTGCCGCCTGTTCGTCAGGTGTATAGTCACGTTCGACCACCTTGCCCTTGCCCGGCATGACTACGTTATTCTGCCCCCTGTGGCCCCAACCGGCGGTAACTTCCAACTCGCTGTCTTTTAGCTGGCCGCCGCCCTCCCGGCTGATTGCCCCCAGTAAACGCAACTCTGGGCGAAGGTTGCCAGCGGTGACACCGGGGATGGGATGCTCCGTATCCAGTAGGGCGGCCACCTGCCTGCCCAGACTCGCTGACGCATTTAGGACTTCTCTGGTTTCCGGCAGAGGGACTCTGGGCCAGTCCTGGCGGATACCGTCGGTGTTTTCTGACAGGTAGGCGGGAGAGTATCCGATGACCAGTGCGTGCATCCAGATTAACCCAGCAGTTTCCTCGTCAGCATCGGGATTGGTAATGCCCAACCGGGCTAGATAGCCCCGTGCGATAGGTGAGAGGTTGGCCGATATTCTCCCCTCCGTCAACAGAGTCGGGTTAAGCCGGATAGGGAAATGACGTGCATGTCCGGATACACTGTCATAGTCGCAAACCAGGTGTGAGAAAAAGAATGATGTACCTTCCGACCTTTTGTCGGCGGTATCACGGGTGATGAAGAACGTATTGTCGGGAACTGACCGCTGAGCGAGAAGCTCCGGACTTGGCCGTGAAAAAAGAGGTTGAAGGCCAGGATCCAGATAGGCAACGCGCACATCGAAAGGCTTGAAGGGGTAGCGAACGATATTTGCACGATCGAATGTCGCTTTGGCCTTCAGTAATGTTCGAGCTTTTTCCGCATTGAACTCCCCGGATGATTTCATGAATCGGGGTTCGATTGATCGTATTGCCGCATCTGACACGCCACCGTCCAGGTACGCGCGGAGCCTTTCGAACTGGTCCATTTGACTGGATAATACTATGAGCGAGTTTCCCCGCCTTTCAATTTGCCCATTATATGGCGGGATGGCGCAAAGGTCAGCAACTGTCGGCCAACTTTGATACTCGTCTTGCACTTTATAATGTTTGAAGGAAAAGCGATTGCTCCGTTCCGGGCGGACGATTTCGTAACTGGCGTTAAGGTCGGGAACAGTAAGGCCTTCCAGCAAGTCAGCCCGTTTGGAAACTCCCCAAAACTGGCGAAAGCGGACGGTCGGTTGTTCGTCGCGGACGGCCTTACGGACCATCAACGCCACGGCAGTGCCCACACGGATGCCCGCCTTGTTGAACTCGGTCGAGAATACGCTGGGGTCAGGTTCACCCTCAGGAGTAAGTTTGCCCGTCTCGCGGCTGTCGCCATTCATGCAGTCGAACCACAGCATGTCAAACTCTGCCAAGAAACGCTGCCGCATGACTACAAAGGATGGGTCCCCCAGGTAGGAGAAGTTCGAAATGTAACAGACTACGCCCTTGCCAATCTGCTCCGCGATGCGGCGTTCGGCAAGACGGAAGAAACGGACATATAAATCATCCAGGTTAAATTTCTTGATGCCCCAACCGCCGCTTTCCACAGGCAGGTTCAGCTTGTCCTTGTACACGTCTACCATCCCCGCCTCTTCGCTGGGGCTGGTGCCGGCGAAGGCGTTATAAGGCGGATTGCCCAGGATAACCAAGATAGGCTTGTCCCGCTTTACTCCGTCGGCAAAGACCCGCTCGTCCAACAGCTCTGGAAATCCGGTCAGCATGGATTCGAAGGCCTTTTCCTTCGTCGGGTCCAGCGGCTCCCACCCGGTAAGGGCATTAGTTAAGAAAACTCCGAGCCGTTCCTGGCCCTGGGTGTCCAGGGGCGCGCCTAGGTTCTGCAACAGAAGGCCCAGTTGCAGATGGGCCACCACAAAAGAAGCTGGAAGTATCTCGAATCCGAAAATGCGGGTCATAGCCGCTTCTTTCAGGTCGCTGGCCACCAGGGCGCCGCCGCCATTCGCTTCCAATGTAGCGGCAATCCGCCTAAGAACTTCCACCAGATACGAGCCGGTGCCGTTGCCTGGGTCCAACACATAGACGTTGGGGTCGGCCAAGCCGTCGGGGAAATCCAACTCTTCCCTGAGTACCGTGTCCACCCGTTCCACCATATAGCGGACAATCTCTGGCAGCGTGAACCACACTCCCAGGTCTTTGCGTAGCTGCGGGTCGAACGCCGCCAAGAACGGCTCGTAGAAATATTGGACTGCCTGCCCTTGCTCGAACTGGTCAAAAAAGGAAGCCCGGTCCACCCGGTCAAGCACGGCTTCGGTCCAGTCCAGCACCTCAACGAGTCCCAAAGGCCTAACTTCAAGGGAGTCGCTATCTGTTCGAATAAAGCGCGGATCATCGGCACACGCAGCGTCCAGGCAGCAGTGCGCCAATCAAACCGATCTTTTGAGGCCGGCAGATGGTCCTTTGAGCACAGTACCCATGACGAGAAGACGCCGTAGAAGAGGGTTTGCACCAGGGTGGAGCGGAAGAATTGGTCGCCCTTGGTTCCGTCAAACTTGAGACCCAAGGCTTCCTCAAGAGCGGAGCGGAGGGAGTTCAGCGCAGGCGTGTCACGGCCTTCGACCCTGGCCATTGCGGTGCGGGCATAAGAGGCCAGGAACCAGGCGACTTCCTGCGGCGAGGTTATGGGCGCCCCATGAAGCATGACCCGGCGCAGGTATTCTGTGAAGGGGACCTCGTGCTCGTTGGCGAAAGCGCGCGGATGGCTCGCCTTGCTCCAGAACTCAACCTCGTTGGACGCCAGCCGGTAGGACTCCAGCTTGAACGGCTTTCCATCTTTGTCCTGACCTAGGAGCAGAAAGTCCCTGTAATTGGTTACCAGCACCCGCCGGTATTTGCTCCAATATTGGGATACCTGGGGACCGTCGGCAGTAACCCAGGCGTCGTCGCTGGCGGGCTTCACCTCAATAACGCCCCGGTTCGGAGACTGCCCCATCAACGGCTTGCTATTGTCTGCGGCTTTTAACTGTTCTTTGGTGAATAGGCCACCGTCCGGGTGCCCAGCGCCACGGTTGGCTAGCTGAAGAATGGCCTTGACTCTGGGTTTAAGGGGCTTGCCGACCTCATTTAACAAGTTTGCTAGTGGAGTGTAATAGGAGGTTTCGGGAACGCCAGCGCCCGATGAACGTATGTCCCTTAGTTCCCGAAGATATTCTTCCAGGGCGCTCATAAGCATCTGCCTAAAATCGAAGCAATGTGAGTGGGTGCGGTTGATAGACTTCCCCAATTCTATCAAATCGATCAGCCAAGTGATGCGGTCACTTCCGTCGACGGCGGCGACGCCGACAATGCAGCCCACTGGTCCCTACAGTTGCCTTAACTCCTACTGCAACACCCGTTCGTGTATCATTACTGGTAGAATGGATTGGCTAGGCGGCAACTGGGGGAACGTCATTAGTACGTTGGGATTATCCGCCACTATTATAGGCTTATTCATAGTCTTTCATCGGGCCAGGGAAGCCCAGAAATCAGCCGACGCATCGAGAATGGCCGCTCAAGAAACACAGCAGGCCTTTACCAGTGTCTTAACCATCGTAGACCTCGAGCGAGCCATTGCAATGGTGCAAAGGCTCAAACAGTTGCACATCGACCAAAAATGGGAGGCCAGCCTGGAGCTCTACCAGCCCCTTCGTGTCATGTTGACGAACATAAACACGAGGGACACAATTGACACACCAGCGATTCGAGAGGCTATCCCTCAGATTAGAGTGATAGAGGAGAACATTGGACGGGCCATTGCGCGGAATGCTGAGCCAACGGGATCGCGTAACTTTGTTGGGACGTTAAACAATATTCAGATGGACTTGGAACAGTTGGCAAGCTCCACGCATATTCCTGGACACGAGGGTCGTTCAGATAATGGCTGAAATATCGGACATCTTGACCAAGCTGCTTGAGCGCACCAATCAAGACCGGATCAGTTGGCAGACTACTGCTGACGATCAGACGTTCTTGGCTGTGCTTGGCAACAGTTCAGTTAGCATTGATGAAGATTATGATCGTTACGGCGGTATAGTGTACGTTTTGAAAATCCTCAATAAGGAAGGACGAGAGATTGAGCGGATAAATAGTAATACATCATCAGATGAACATGGAAATACGTGGCGCAGTGAACTTTCGGAACTCTATATAAAAGCTAGGAGAGTTGCTTTAGGTGTCGACAGCCAGCTTGATAGCTTATTGCAGGAGCTTGAAGCTGACATCTAGCCACACTCCTATTACGCCAGGGTCTTTCAATTGTCATGGCGCCCATCATCCGGCATATTGAATACGCCGCCGCCACGGTCATTCTGAGCCGTAGGCGAAGAATCTAGTGGTGTGTCACTCCTGAACTGAGGGATATAGGTGCTTCAACTTGATACGAGCATCGGCGGTGGTAAAACGCCAGTCCACCGGGTTTCCCTGGGCATTGCGCGCCTCCTCCCAGGCAACCACTTCCCAGACCAGGGTTTCTTCGTCCGGGATGCGCCGGTCCAAGCACTGGCGGGCCAGCAGGCTCAACTCAATCTCCGCCATGTTCAACCAACTGCCATGCTTGGGGGTATAGTGAATTTCCAGTCTCTGGGCCAGCCGCCAAGCCTCTTCAGGAGAGAACACTTCCTAAAGGGAGGCGGGAGTATGGGTATTGAGGTTGTCCAAAACCAATACCACCCGCTCCGCTTGCGGATAATGTTCCTCCAACAGCTCTCTAATGCACCAGGCCCAGTCAGCCTTGGTGCGCCGCTCCCGCACCATCACCCGCCGCCGCCCGGCCAGGGGTTCATAGCACATGAACAGGTTGGCTACTCCGGCGCGCCCATATTCATAGTCCTGACGGGCCGGCCGCCCCGGTTGGGGTGGCTGGGGAGGTCGGCCATGGGTCAACAACTGGGTGCTGGCCTCATCCAGGCATACCTGGGGGAATCTGGGGTCATAGGGACGGGTGTAGACCGCCAGCACGTCCTCCATCCGCCAGACAAACTCCCCGTTGGCTTTGGGAGGAATAACCCACTGCTTCCTCAGCCAGGGCTTGAGACGGTTTTTTTGAGCACCCGGCGCACCGTCTCATACGATAGGGAGTCCAGGTGTTCCAGTTCCACCATTCGATCAGCCAGCAACCGCAGGGTCCAGCGGCCCTGGCCTTCCGGTGGCGTGCCACAGGCTACCGCCACCAAGTGGGCTTCCTGGCGTCCATCCAGCTTCCTCTGGTACAGGCGATCAGGTGGAAGCCGGTATAAGGCTGCTTCCAGGCCAGCGCTGGCGAACCGCTGGCGGACCCGGCCAACGGTGGGGCAGCTAACCTCCACCGCTGCCGCAATGTCTTTATCTTTCCATCCGTGGCCTTGGTCCCCTTGGTCAGCCTTGAGCAGGATTCGGGCCTGGGCCAATGCCCTGGCTGGCCCAATACCCGCAGAAATCAAGTCTTGGAGTTGCCCCCGTTGCCCCTGAGTAAGAGCTACTGAGTAAGAGCTACAATGTATCCCTTCTTCATGCAACCAGGTTACACTCTGCCAGCTCATATATCAAACCACTAGTGACTCACCACTAGTACTACAGTCGCAGATTTGACAGGCGGCGTTTGTAGTGGCATTGCCGGGCTCTGGCTTGGTGGCGCCGTCTCCACCAGGACCAGGACAGGATGAAATCAGGCAGTTGGTTCTCCGTCCATACAAGGCGGGTCAGCAGCCAGCGCACCTCCGGGACCGTCATGGGAATCAGTGCCTCATCCGGACCGTAATAGCCCCCTTTTCTACCCCTTCCATGGCCTGATGCTTGATCACGGACAGATACGCCTGCGCCAGCATCGCCAAGGTGATGTGCCGGTACCAGCCGTCCCACCGCCGCACCTCGTACTGGTCCAGTCCCACCTGTCCCTTGGCCTCCTCGAAACACTCCTCGATGGCCCACCGGGTCCCGGCCACCCGCACCAGTTCCTCCAAGGCCGTTCCCGCCGGGCCGAAGCATAGGTAGTAAGCCAGTTCCCCGGGCTTGGCAATGCTGCGCCGGGCCAGCAGCCAGTAGCCCTTCCCCGGCTCTCTCAGGGGCCGGACCTCCACCAAGGCCCAGTCTAGACCCGGGGATCCTTGGCCCCGTTGCCGGCGCTGCACCTGGTCCAACCCAACTCGTCAACCTGTGACGTTAGCCGGTCAGCCCGCACCTGACGGGGACCCTTGTCGGTCAAAGCCCACAGCTTCTCGTTGCTCCTGATGGCCAGCACCTGGGGAATTCCCTCTCGCTCCAGCCACCGCCGCAGGTCGCGGTCGTTGCCATAAACCTCAGCTCCGGCAACCCAGCCGAAGGGGACTCCTGATGCCAGCGCCCGCTCCAGCATTAGCTGGGCCAGTTGCGGCTTGGTCCGAAAGCCGACACTCTCCGGCACCCCGGCCTCCCGCCGCCGCTCCCAGTCCTCCGCCCGTACCTGGGGCAGGTACAGTTCCCGGTCCAGCAGGGTTCTGCCCTTGTATCTTAGCTTGGAGGTGGATAGTTTTCTTTCTTAGGTGTGCGGGGTGCGGCAGACCGGCCCGCCCTGGGTCATAGAAGACCGTTGTCAAGCTTGGGTCGCCGCACCCTTTTCAGAACAGAGCCCGCACAGTTGCCTGGGTCAACCAAGCCCGCATCTGGCAAGGACGGGCCGACGGTTCGCAGGGAGGTTCTCATGGAGCAACACGGTATCTACGTAGGGGTCGATGTGGCCAAGGCCCGGGTGGATGTGGCCATCCGTCCTGGGGGAGACCGGCGTGAGGTCTGCAACGACCAGGCCGGGACCGCGGCACTGGTGGCCCAGATGCAGCAACTCAATCCCGCAGCCTTGGTGCTGGAGGCTACGGGTGGGCTGGAACTGCCCTTGGTGGCAGCCCTGGCAGCTGCCTCCCTCCCGGTGGTGGTAGTCAACCCTCGCCAGGTGCGGGACTTTGCCAGGGCCACTGGGCGGCTGGCCAAGACCGATTCCCTGGACGCGGCGGTCCTGGCTCACTTCGCCGAGGCCGTCCGTCCTCCCCGACGTCCCCTCCGGGACGCCGAGACCCAGGTCCTCAGCTCGCTGGTGGCCCGCAGACAACAGGTGATGACCATGCTGGTAGCGGAGAGGAACCGACTCTCCAGTGCTACTATGGCCGTCCGGCCCAGCATTGAGGCCCACATCGCCTGGCTCAAGCAACAGCTGGACGACCTGGACCAGGGCTTGCGCCAGACCCTCCGCCAGAGTCCTGTATGGCGGGAGAAGGACGACCTGCTGCGCAGCGTACCCGGCATCGGAGACCAGATCTCTCTTACCCTTCTGGCATACCTGCCCGAACTGGGCACTCTCAACCGCCGACAGATCGCTGCCCTGGTGGGCGTGGCTCCCTTCAACCGGGACAGTGGTGCCCTGCGGGGCAAACGCACCCTCTGGGGTGGACGGGCCAGGGTCCGCACAGCCCTCTACATGGGGGCGTTGGTAGCCAGTCGCTTCAACCCGGTCATCAGGGACTTCTACCAGCGCCTGTTGTCTGCCGGCAAGCCGAAAAAGCTGGCTCTGACCGCCTGTATGCGCAAGCTGCTGATAATCCTCAACTCCATGCTCAAGTACGGCTCGTCCTGGAACCACCCGGCCACCAAGTCCCTCACCCATTCCTATTGACTTTCAAGACAGTTGCTTGGCACTGGCATAGGCCAGGAAAACGCCAATTTGACAGTTCTCGATCCGTCCCGCCGTCCCGCCGTACTGCCGCTGCACCCCAACCGACTTCTCCCCTTTCTTGAGGAATCCGGTCTCGTCCACCACCAGAACCGCGCCAGTGTCGGCCAGATGCTCCATCAGGTAGTTTTTCAAGTCATCGCGAACCAGGTCCGGGTCCCAACGGTAGTTGTACAACAGGCGCTGCACCCCGTCGGGAGTTGCGTCGCCAGCTTGCTCCGCCAGTTGCCAACCGTTCTTGCGCTCCACTGCACTGAGCAGACCACGCAGGTAGTCCAGAACCCGGCGGCGCGGCTCCGGTCGCCGGAATCTTCCCGCTATGCACCGGTGTACCTGGTCGATGCCCTCGGCCCACCGGGCGACCTCCGCCACCTCATCTTTCACAACAATCACCACCTCACCACTCGTTGAATGCCCCTATTCTACCTGCCCTACATCTGCGACTGTAGTATTAGAACCTTGACCGGAGAATCGGCCTTGACTTGCAAGAGGGATTTTAGACCCTACCTATTACGCATCGGGTGAGAGCGTAATTGGGGACCCAGGGGTGTTCAGTTGTTCGTCTGAACTATGATTTCTCTGATTCCGGGACTTGCATGATTAGGAAATCCTGCGAATCCCTTAATCTGATGAATCCCGGTTCAGACAATTGTGCCAAGGACTGAAAGGGCCCTGATTGGGAATACCCTTATTTTGCCAAAATCTCCGGTATGTGGTAAATTAGTATTGTTCTAAGATAACTGGCCCATGGCTTTACCTAGAAAGGGAAATACCCTGGTGATCAGTTATAGTTCAATAATCAACTTAAAAGGAGATCACCAGTGGCTTTTCAAGACCGTACTCTATCCTGTGTTGAGTGCAACCAGAGTTTCGTCTTTACTGCTGACGACCAGCAGTATCATGCGGACAAAGGTTATACCAACGAACCCAAGCGATGCCCTGCTTGTAGACAGGCCCGGCGAGCCAACCGGGGATTCGATGGCGGCGGTGGTGGTGGCGGCGGTGGCTACGGCGGACGTCGGGAGATGCATCCCGCAGTGTGCGCCGAGTGCGGCAGGGACACCGAAGTGCCCTTCCTGCCCAGAGGCGACCGCCCCGTATATTGCAACGATTGCTACCGGCAGCAAAGTCCCAGGGGCGGCAGCAGAGAATTTCGATACTAAGCTCCGAAGACCCCGGAGTTGAGTAGAGCGTACAATTCAAGTGGACTGGCGCGTAAACGCCGGTCCATCTTTATGTTATTTGACTATGATTAACCCGCTCATCTGTGGGTGGATGGCGCAGCTATAAGCAAAGCTGCCGGCCTCTTCAAACCGGTAAGTGAAGGTTTGTCCGGGGCCGAAGCCGGCAGAATCGAAAAGACCGTTATCGGCTCCCTCAGTGTCGGAAGTGACCGTGTGGAGCACTCCATCGGCGTTCAGCCAGGTCACCGCCTCGCCGGCTTGGACCTCCAGAGCCGAGTAGCCGAAGTTTTCGATAGTAACACTGGCGTCGCCGGCAACCGGTTGAAGCCCCGCCTCTCGGGAGAGGCGAATGCCGGAGGACTCCGGCGCAAAGGGTGGAACATTGGGATTCCACATGGAAAACACGCCAAGGGGATTATCATCATGGACCCAGGCGTGGATCATCCAGCCAAAGGACTGAACAAACGATCCGCCGGCGTCCTCGCACGCTTCCTCGCTTAAGGTCTGAAACTGCCCGCTGGGAAGAGTGCAAAGTTGGTAGTGGACGTGCCAGTTGTCAAGAGGCCCGGCAAACCCTTCCGGATGGTTATCTCCCACCACCTTGGTTTCCGAGGAGAGTTCATTCGTCCTTAGCAGCACGAACGCGGCGCCCGATAGCCGCCATTCGCTCGTCTCGTCGCGGTAATAGAGTACGACCTCCGGCTCGTCCAAATTAAGGACTCCGTCACTGACCCGTCCCGGGTGGAAAAAATGGGCGCCCATGTTTGGCACGACGTCCCCGACTTGCAAGTACCCGTCGGCAAGAGCCGCGTCGCTGTCCCGGTACTTTTCAGTAGCCGCCCGGACGGATTCAAGCTGGTCCACCAGTTTTGCCAGCTCGGCCCGGTTCATCTGCAGCTCCTCCGGTATAGGGCCGGCCGAATCAAGGACCTGCTTTAGACCGGGGAAGGAAATGGGGACCCTCACCTGCGGCCCCCGCGGTCCTTCGACCAGCGAGGTTACCACCTGGTCGCCCACTTGTTCAAAGACGAAGTGGGTGAAACCGACGGCCCCGCCAGGACGCTCCGGCGCGTGGTCCGGTGGGGAGGCATCGGTCACTGCGCGTGCGATGCTGCCTTCCGGACCATTGCCGCTACACGCCAGCAACACAATGGCCGAGGCGATTAGTCCCACAGCCCAATGAGCCCCTGGCAGACAACGTCTTCCAATGTTCATTACAGGGCGCTCTACGAAACGGCTATTTATGGAACTGGGGCAGAATCTCGCTCCCCATGATGTCCAGTTGTTCCATGGTCTCATCCGCCGGGCACATGGGCCGGACCACGAACTTGGAGGCTCCGGCGTCGATGTAACGCCGAATAACCTCGGCTACACGCTCCGGGGGGCCCAGGGCGCTGTACTCGGTGAAGTAGGCGTCGGGCCGGTGGCGGGTAACGAATTCGGAGGTCTTGGAAACAGCCTCCTCGACGTTGGAAGAGATATAGTAACCCACCAGAACCCCGATATGATCGTCCTCGATGCTTCGGCCGTACTCCTCCGCCGTGTCGAAAATGACCCTTCTCCCGTCATGCACTTCCTGGGGCGTCGCGCTGGACACCAGCCACCCGTCGCCGACTCGGCCCACCCGGCGGGCCGCCGCGGGGCTCCGGCCGCCAATCCACACGGGGGGTGACGGCTTGAACCAGGGTTTAGGACTGACCGAGATGTTATGGCAGGTGAAGAACTGGCCTTCGTGGGTCACGTCATCCTCTTCCCACAGACGGCGCATCAGCCGGATGGCCTCTTCGGTGCGCGGTCCCCGGCCCTCTTTGGAAACGCCGCAAGCTTCGTACTCTTCCGGTTCCTCTTGGCCGAGGCCCACGGCCGGCAGCATTCTCCCTTGGGACAGGAAGTCCAGCGTGGCTATCTGCTTAGCCAGCACCACCGGGTTGCGCAATGGCATGGCCAGCACACTGGTGCCGAACTTCATGCGTTGGGAGTAGGCGGCCACCATGGAAAGAGCGACCACAGGTTCGAGGCTGAAACGGTCGCTGACTATGCGGTCGCTGAGCCATATTGAATCGTAACCGTGCTTATCTCCCACCTCCACCAGCCGCCGCAAAAAGTCTGGGTCATCTTCGCCTTGTCCGAAGATGCCTGGCATGTATCCTATGGCTATACTCATACTATCCTCTCGTTGATGTCACTCCGTGTTCTTACTCCGTTGCGGTTTAATTATAAACGATGTGCCCGCCCTGCCATGAAAGCAAGGCCCGCTGGCAGTGGCCGGACCATCATCCTCCAATGGGCGGCAACCCCGCCCCTGATTTTATAAGGCCTTGGCTTGAATTTTACAACGGCCGCTTAACCGGCAGGCCGGGGCGCCGGGGATACTCTTCCGGCGTGGGCTTGACTTTGTCCACCGACAGGATTACCCGGCCGTCGTCAAGGCCCGGTACTCGGACCGGAGTTACATCGGCTAGGCGGCCGCCAAGAATCTCCAGCGCGCGGCCCGCCCCAGCCAGTTCTCTCTCTACGCCGCGCCTCAAGAGAGCGGCGCGTCCGCCCACGCGGCAGAAGGGCAGAGTGTATTCCAAGAGGGCCGGCAGCTTGGCCACGCCTCGGCTCACCGCCAAGTCGCAGGTCTCTCTCAGCTCGCTTTGATGGGCCAATAGCTCCGCCCGGCCGGTGCGCACCTCAACACCCGAAAGCCCCAAGACTTCCACTAGGTGCTCCAGAAACCGGGACTTCTTGCCCACCGACTCCACCAATATCAAATGAATTTCCGGCAAGGCCAGTTTTAATGGCAGGCCGGGAAAACCGGCGCCCGCGCCCACGTCAACCAGCCGGATAGGAGAGGCTAGGCCCTTGGGAAAAGCGAGATTGGTGCTGAGCGAATCCAAGAAGTGTTTGACTTGGACTTCCCGGTAATCGGTGATGGAGGTCAGGTTAACCCGGCGGTTCCAGTCGGCCAGTTCACCGTAATACGTTTCGAACTGCTCCAACTGCCGGGCATCCAATCCCAAGCCAAGCCCGGCAGCCTCTCGGTACAGCAGATCCATCGCGCGGGACATCAGCAGCCATTATAGCCAAAAGCAAGAGTCGAATTGACAGCCCCCAAGCCGGGACGTAGAATTAGCGGCGTAACGCCCAGATTGCGCACGCGTCCGGCCAGGCTCCTGAGATGGGAGCCATAATAGGGGCCGAACCTAGCTTTTAACCGGTGCAGAGGGGGCGGAATAGCAATGAGAGCATACCTACTGGTGGAAACCGCGGTTGGAAAGACGCGGGACGTGGCCAATACATTGAAAGGGCTGGAAGGCATCGAATCGGTGGACGTGGTCACCGGCCCCTACGACATAATCGCAGTGATCGGCGCCGGCGATATGACGGTGGTAGGAAATCTGATAACCAATCGCATACACACGGTGCCCGGCGTGGTGCGGACAGTAACCTGCGTGGCTGTCGGCTCCTAACCCTAGCCGGTAAAGCAGCCCGCGCTGACTTTCCAGCAACATCGCGCAGTGATCCTCTAAACCTCAATAAGAGAACCGAGGAGAATCGCTTTGGACTTCAAGCTAAGCCCTGAAGACGAAAGTTTTCGCCGTGAGCTTCGAGAGTTTGTGGCTACCGAGTTGCCTGACGATTGGGAAGGAAGAGGCCGTTGGCCGGAGGAGTACGACTGGGACTTGACTCGGGAGATGCGCAAGAAGCTGGCGGCCAAGGGTTGGCTGACTATGCACTGGCCGGAAGAATACGGGGGCCAGAAGGCTTCACCGGTGCGTTCGGCCATTTTCAACGAGGAGTTGGCCTACCTGCGGGCCCCAGGCCGGGACATCTTCGGGGTTCGGATGCTGGGACCCACCCTGATGATTCACGGCACCGAAGAGCAAAGGCAAACCCACTTGACCCCGGTGGCTCGAGGCGAGGTCCAGTGGTGCCAGGGATACAGCGAACCGGAATCAGGGTCGGACCTGGCTTCCCTAAACACCCGCGCCGTGCTGGATGGCGACGATTACGTGATCAACGGCTCCAAGATTTGGACTACCCTGGCCCACCGGGCCGATTGGATAATGCTGCTGACGCGCACCGATCCCGATGCTCCCAAACACCGCGGCATCAGCTTCATCTTGGTGGATATGAAAAGTCCGGGGGTTCAAGTCCGGCCCATTATCAACATGGCCAACGGCCACGAGTTCAACGAGATCTTTTTTAACAATGTACGGGTGCCCCGCAGGAATGTGGTCGGTGAGGAAAACCGGGGTTGGTACGTGGCCGTGACCCTCTTAGACTTCGAGCGGTCGGGCATAGATTACTCGGCCATGGGCCGCCGGTTGCTGGACGAGACGCGGGAATACGCTGTCGAGACCAAGCGTCAAGGACAGGCCTTAATCGACACCCCTTGGGTGCGCAATCTCTTGGCCGACAGGTACATTGAATGCGAGGTTGCCCGCCTCATGGCCTACAACGTGGCTTACATGCAGGGCGAGGGACTGGTGCCTAACAAAGAGGCTTCCATGAGCAAAGTCTTCGGCAGTGAGACCTTGCAGCGAGTCACCAGCGCTGGCTTGGACATCCTGGGGATGTACGGGGTGCTGGGCCGAGAAGACAAGTGGGCCCCTCTCCAGGGCCAGGTCCAAGAACACTGGATGACCAGTTTTTCCCATAAGATCGCTGCGGGAACCTCGGAAGTGCAGCGGAACATCATTGCCAGCCGGGGCCTGGGTTTGCCGCGAGGATAGAATCCTCGCACGGACCCGTTGGGGGCGCTGCGGTCCGGGTTTGTACATTCTCTTCCGGGTGCAACGCACCCCTGGTTGTTTGCCTCAGACGGTTAAATGACCGCGAAGGCCCGCAAGGTCGGCCCGTCCAACTCGGACGCGGCTTCCCGGCAGCGGCGCATGATCCTGAAAACGGTCCGCACCGTCACCGAGAAACGCTCCGCCGCCTGCTCCACCGTGAGCCCTTCCGACCGCATCGTCAACCACACTTTCAGGTCGCGGGCTATTCGCCGGTGCCGCTGGAACCAGTCCGGGTCGTCGTACTTGCATTGAGGCAAGGGGCAGTTTAGACACGAAGGGGAAACCTCACATCCAGTGTCTTCATAGTGATAAAACTCCGGGACTGCATCCAGCACGGGCTTGACCGATGTCGCAGTAGTCATAGCAGCACTCCAAAACTAATGTTCTAATAACTACTACAATTATAGAACGGCTGTTCTTAACTCGTCAATACCCTTTTCCACGAATTTGAGGGCCTATTTCTTCACCGGCGCTGTCGGCAGACGCCGGGCCGCTGGGCAAGAACTCAGGGCAATCACATTTTGCGGACAGGGCCTATGGCATTTGGATTGAATCGCTCTCGTCATTCCTGCGAAGGCAGGAATCCAGGCCCCTAATTCGCCAATGCTGTCACGGCAATCGCCCACATAGCGGCCTCTGGACTCCGGCGAAAGCCGGAGTGACGGATGGGTTGTTTCTAGTGCGATAGCCCTAGGGTGGAGCCCCTTGGCGGAGGCCAAGAGTTCCAGGGATCAAGCCAGAGAGGAGCGGCGTCCCAACACCATACCGTCGCTGAGTTCGATTACTGCCTTTAGCCGCCGAAGGAACAGGAACTCTTTAAGCTCAATGTCGATGCTCTGTGAGTACCGGGCCAAGTCCGGCGCCACCAGCAATTCCACCCCGTCTTGCTCGACGACATGGTATGGGGCCAGGTTTCGCTTACTGACATGGGTATCGACCGATACCTCGGCGAAAGTACCCGCTCAACTAGAGAAGAAAAGGCAGTCTATTGCCGCCCGTCCACCCTTGCTCCGGATGTGGGCCTTAGCCTTTTCACTGAGGTTAATTTGCATAGGTTATCATTTCCGGCCGGAAGAAAGCTTCACAGAGGCCGAGGCGGCCAGCAAATGATTCCGGGTCTCGACCGCCATCGGATGGAGCAACAAGCCGCGGGAAGCCAAGGATACGGTTTCCCTGGTCAGAAACTCCAACATCGCCCGGTCCAAGTCTTTCAAAGCCAACTCCCGCAGTAAAGGCAAGTAGGGATACATAGACGCCTTTTGCGGGTCCAACTTGTCAGCCAAGAACACCACTTTACCCAGAACGTCCAAGGTTGGATGCCCGGAGGTGTGCCAATAAACAGCGTCGTGCAGGGCCGGGTCGGCCAAGCCATCCTCCCGGGCTAGGAGTTCGGCCCCCACCGGACCGTGCAGCAGTATCGGCGTCATGCGTTCCACGGTCCCTATGGGCAGTCCCAACTCGGCAGCCCGGCACAGCAACTCGCGGCCGGCCATGGCTCGGGCCACATCATGGGCCAACATCCCCAAGGCCGCCCGCTCTTCATCGATGCCGTGGCAATGGGCCAACTCTTGGGCGATTGCGGCGACCCGGTGTATATGGGCCTGAAGGCCGACGGGCAATGCCCTCACCCGCTCTTCTATACGGTTGACCAGCTCCTTCACGGGGCCGTCTCCGCCTACCCCATATCGCCTAAGGGCCGTCCCGCCAGCAGGTGCAAATGTAAGTGTTCTACTTCCTGCCCCGAGTCTTTGCCCTGATTAAGAGAGAGACGGTAGCCGCTGAGAGTTACTCCTTCGCGGCGGGCCATCTCCTCCGCCACCACGAACATGTGCCCCATGATGGGGACCTGGCCCGGTCCCACATAGGCCAGCGACGCCAGGTGCATATTGGGGATTATTAGAAGGTGGACTGGCGTCTTGGGGTTTATGTCTCGGACCACGAATACCCGGTCGTCGCGGTATATGGGCGACTGATGGGTGGAGTCCCGGGCCATGCCGCAAAAGATGCACTCACTGGTAGCCACGTTTCACTTGCCTCCGTCCCAAACCCGCCGCAGAGACAACCTGATCATCACCTCTCTAGTCCTGCGGTCCGGCGTTTTATGAAACCCTGCGCTGAAATTCACGCTTGGTCCAGGTTCTGAAGAGCCAGCTCTTTGTGGAAATTAGCGTCCCCGTAAGTCAGCTCCAGTGCCTTGGCCCGGCGGGTGTAAAGCTGCAGGTCATGTTCTTTGGTGAAGCCGATGGCGCCATGACTCTGGTGGGCCGTGGCGCAAACCCGCTCGTATGCCCCACTCATCCAGGCTTTGGCCATGGATACCTCCCGGTCCACAGGCCCGCCTTCCGCTATCCGCCAAGCCGCTTGATAAACCAGGTTACGAGAACCCTCTACGTCAGTCGCCATATTGGCGCAGTGGTGTTGCACCGCCTGGAAACTGCCGACGGGACGGCCGAATTGGGTCCGTTGCTTGACGTATTCCACGGTCATTTCCAACACGGCGTCGGCGCCCCCCAGCATCTCGGCGCACTTACCGGCGACGGCCCTTTGCAAGGCCCGTTGCACCACCGGCCAGCCGCCGCCTACCTCACCCAGCACCGACCCGGCAGACACCGTCACCCCGTCAAGAGCCACCTCGTATTGCCGGTCCGAGGCGATGGTATTGAGAGGAGTGACGGTAATTCCTTGGTTGGCGGCCGGTGTCAGAAAGAGGGTGATCCCACGGGCCGGGTCAGATTCGGAGGAAGTCCGGGCCACGATCAAGAGTTGGTCCGCCGCTTGAGCATCGGCCACGAACAGCTTGGTCCCGTTGATTACGAAACCGTCGCCTACCCGGTCAGCGACAGTCTCCACACCCTCAGGAGTATAGGATGCCGAAGGCTCGGTGAGGGCCATGGTCATGATAGTGTCCCCAGAGCAGATACGCGGCAAAATGTCTTGTTTTTGAGCGTCCGTCCCTGCGTCCAGCACCGTCAGACCTCCCAGCACCACGGTTGAAAAGAAGGGGCTGGGCGCCAGTGACCGGCCTATCTCTTCCAAAAGAACGGCCAAGTCCAAGAAGTTGCCTCCGGTGCCGCCGTACTGCTCGGGAAAGACCAAGCCGGTCCAGCCCAAAGCGACTATCTGCCGCCACAGGCCGTCAGTATAGCCCCGGGGGTCTTCCTCCATGGCCCGCACCAGGGTGAGGGGGCACTCGCGGGATAAGAACTCCTGGGCGCTGCTCTTCAGCATCTGTTGCACTTCGTTCAAACCCAGGTCCATAACGTTTCCTCCAGCCGGCGTGCCGGTCTTCCAGTTCTTATATAAGGCTGCGGACGAAGTTGTCGAGCCGCTCCAGGGCTTTTTGAATATTTTCTTGAGAGTTGGCGTAAGAGAGCCGCACGTAGCCTTCGCCGAACTTACCGAAGGCGGAGCCCGACAGCAGAGCGACACCGGCCTCGTTCATCGCCCGTTCTTCGAATTGGCTGCTGCTCAGGCCGGTTTCTTCGATACTGGGGAAGACGTAGAACGCGCCTTCGGGATCGGGACACTTAACGCCGGGAATGCTGCGCAATCCTTCGGCAATGAGACGGCGTCGGCGGTCGAACTCGGCCACCATGGCCTGGACTCCGTCCCTGGGACCGTCCAGCGCGGCGATGGCCGCTCGTTGGCTGAACGAGGCGGCGCAGGAAACGCTGTTGACCGCCAGCCTGGTCACGTGGGGCACCAACTCTTGGGGCATGATTCCATAACCCAAGCGCCACCCGGTCATGGCGTAGCTCTTGGAGAAGCCGTCAAGGATGATGGTGCGGTCCGCCATGCCGGGGACCGAGGCGATGCTGTAGTGCTCTCCGGTATAAAGTATGTCTTTGTAGATTTCGTCGGCCAGCACGTAGAGGCCGTCATGTTCCTTGACTAAGTCCGCGATCCTCTGGATCTCCTCGCGGCTCAATGCCGAGCCGCAGGGGTTCTCTGGAGAGTTGATGATGATCAACCGAGTACGCTCAGTGATTTTCCCGGCCAAGTCGTCCAAGTCCGGATGGTAGTCCCTGTCGCCCAGCAACCGCATGGGCACGGGAGTCGCGCCGGAGAACCGGATCATCGACTCGTAGATGGGAAACCCTGGGTTGGGGTATATTACTTCGACCCCCGGCTCGGCCAAGGCCAGCATTAGGTAGAACATAATGGGTTTAGCGCCGGGCGTGACCACCACTTGGGAAGGGTCGGTGTCTACACCCCGCACTTCGCGGCTGTTCCGGGCTATGGCCTCGCGCAACTCGGGCAAGCCCGGTGTTGGGCCGTAGTGCGTGTATCCTTGACGCAGTGCTTCAACCCCCGCCTCGACGATATGGCTTGGAGTGTCGAAATCCGGCTCGCCGATCTCCAGGTGTATTATCTCCTTGCCCTGAGCTTCCAATGCCCTGGCCTTGGCCAGCACTTCAAAAGCCGTCTCGGTGCCCAGGTTCATCATTCGGCTTGCGACAGTCATAGTTCCTCTTCATCAGTTGACAGTTGAAAAACCCGATGGGATTTCGTCATCGCCGCGGTGCAGCGATAGCGCAACGGTATGGACCGCCGGAACCCCTGGGCCGGCATGGAGCTTATCACTCGCTGGGCACTCTGGCTTTGACCGTTTCCACCATCTCGGTTGCGTACTCTAGGGCCGCCCGCGCTTCCTTTTCAGTAAACGACTGGAAGGGCACAGCCGGCTCGGGCAGCGCGTCGGGATACCTGGTGGACAGGTAGTAGCGGTCCAAGAACGTGCCGTACTCCATGAAAGCCGAAAATGCATCGTCCGCTTCGGCGCACCGCGAGGCCAGTTCTTGGACCGAGTGTATGTTTATGTTTCGCCTGCCTAGACTGTAGAGAAAGGCTTTCAGCACCAACTGGGCCGTCTGCTCGGCATGGAAACAAGCGTCAGCTTTCATTCCGTCGTCTAGCAATAGGCGAGTGACCCTTAAGCTGTGCTCGGCTTGGGCCAGCCAGCGCCTAGCCGTTTCCAGCGGTTTCTTCACAGCGTATCCCTTTTCCACACGCCCATAAGATGAGGAGATTAGTTCTCTCAACTCGTCTCCCGGGGTCTTGTCATACAGGACCTTCCCGTCGTTGAGGGCGCTCTCGATAAAGGGGTTGCCGGCCTCGACCATCCTCCGGAGCTCTTGAGGGGTGTAGACCAACGCATCGATGGACATGTCCCGGGGGAGATAAGCCGCAACATCCACCAGTCTTGGCAGAAACCGTTGGTCAGTGTTCTTGACCACAATGAAGTCTAGATCGCTGTATGCATCAGCGTCGCCGCGGGCGGCCGATCCGAACAGGATGATCTTCTCCGGCCCGTAGGCCATCAAGTCACTTACCACCCGGTCTATTGTCGACGAACTGGCGGAATCTTTCGTGGACTGGTTGACCGGCATCCGGTCCGCGTTACTTGCCCCACTCTCGACCAACGCCTTTCACTCCCGTTGCACTTGGTTTTGAGTCCGTACCGGCAAGCCATAAATGGAGATGAAGCCCTGGGCCGAGTTGTGATCGTACTGGTCTTCACGGTCGTAGGTTGCCAGTTGATACTGATATAGAGAGCGGGCGGCGTCGCGGCCGACGACAGTACAGGAGCCCTTATGCAGACGAACCCGGACGTCGCCGGTAACGTGGCGTTGCGTGCTGCGGACGTAAGCGTCCAGGTCCTGGCGATGGGCTGTGAACCACAGGCCGTTGTAGACCACGTCGGCGTATTCTTGGGCGATGCGCTCTTTGGTCCTGGCCTGCTCCTTGCTCAAGGTTAGTGTCTCAAGAGACCTGTGGGCGGCATGCAACACCACCGCCGCCGGGGTTTCGTACACCTCCCGGGACTTGATCCCCACCAACCGGTTTTCCACGTGGTCGACCCGTCCCACACCGTGGCCGCCGGCCAAGCTGTTAAGGTGGCGAATCAGGTCCGGCCCGGTCATGCTCTCCCCATCCACCTGGGTCGGTATGCCCGCATCGAAGTGAAGCTCCAAGTAAACCGGTTCGTCTGGAGTCGTGGAGACAACGTTGGTCCAAGCGTAGGCCTCTTCCGGAGGTTCCAACCAGGGGTCCTCCAACTCGCCGGCCTCGACGCTGCGCCCCCAAAGGTTTTCATCCACCGAAAACCGGCTGCTGCGGGCGTTAACCGGCAGGTCCCGGGTCTGGGCGTAATCTATTTCTTCCTCCCGGCTCATTCCCCAGTCCCGTATTGGCGCAATGACTTTCAGGTCCGGGTCTAGGGCGGCGACGCTGACTTCCAAACGCACTTGGTCGTTCCCCTTGCCGGTGCATCCGTGAGCCACAGCGTAAGCTCCTTCAGACTGAGCGGTCTCCACCAGGTACTTGGCGATTAGGGGGCGGCCCAAGGCGGTGGCCAACGGATACTGGGCCTCGTATACCGCCCCGGCTTGAAGAGAGGGAAAGAGGAATCCTTCGACTAGCTCGTTCTTGCCATCCACAGTGAGGGCCTTGGCGGCTCCGACGGCCAGGGCCCGCTGCCGTATTGCCTCCAAGTCCACCATGCCCAAGTCTATGGTCAAGGTGATTATTTCAGCGCCGTAGTTCTCTTTTAGCCAGGGGACGGCCACCGAGGTGTCCAGCCCTCCGCTGTAGGCCAGAACGATTTTGTTGTCCGCCATTAAATTTTCCCCAAGGCTTGTTCCAAACGGCCCACCCCCTCGTCTATCTCCAAGGCGGTGATGGTCAGGGGCGGCATCAGGCGCACGGCATTGGGTTTTACGCCGTTTAGCAGCACCCCCGCTTCGTTGGCCTGAGTTAGTACCTGGCTGGAGATGTCGCTTTCGAACTCGACCGCGGCCAGCAGCCCTTTGCCCCTCACCTCGGAAACAAAGGAAAACCGGGACTTGAGCTCGTTCAGGCGGTCCATCAAGTGCTTCTCCATGGCCTTCACGTTAGCACAAATATCGTTGTCGATTAGGAATTTGTTGCCGGCGTAAGCGGCGGCGGTGGTCAGGACGTTTCCGCCAAAGGTAGAGCCGTGGTCGCCGGGCACCAAGGCCATGCAATACTCTTTGGACAAGAAAGCGCCGATGGGCAAGCCGAAGCCCAGACCCTTGGCCAGGGTCATCACGTCGGGCTCAATACCGTATTCTTGATACCCGAATAGGCTGCCCAAGCGTCCGATCCCGGTCTGCACCTCATCGAGGATCAGCAACAGGCCCTGCTGGTCGCACCAGTCCCGGACCCTCTTCAGGTAGTCATCGTCGGGTATGTTGACGCCCCCCTCCCCTTGGACCGGCTCCAACATCACGGCAACGGTCTTGTCGGTGGTGGCGCTGATGATGCCTTCCACGTCGTTGTAGTCTACGTGGACAAATCCGGGCAGCAGGGGGGTGAAGTTCTCTTGATAGTGGGGCTGGCCGGTGGCCGCTACCGTGGCCATAGTGCGTCCGTGGAAAGAGTTGAAGGCGGTGATAACCTCGTAGGCACCGTCCCGGTTCAGCTTGCCGTAGCGACGGGCAAGCTTCAGCGCTCCCTCGTTAGCCTCGGCGCCGCTGTTGCCGAAAAACACCCGGTCCAAGCAACTGTTGTCGATAAGCAGTTGGGCCAGTTGAAGCTGGGGCACCGTGTAGAACTGGTTCGACGTTTGCACCAATGTACTCGCTTGCTCGACTATCGCCTGGGTCACCGCCGGATGGCAATGCCCCAAGTTGTCCACGGCCCAGCCGGCCACAAGGTCCACGTACTCTTTCCCGTCCACATCCCACACCCTGGCGCCCTCTCCCCGGGCGATCACCACCGGCTGGCGGCGTACCGTTTGGGCGTAGTATTTATTCTCTACGGCTATCCATTCACTGCTAATGCTCATGGCGAGTCCTCTTCTTTAGATTGCCCTTTTCCGGACTTCAAGCCCCGTGTGTGCCAGTGTATTATCGCATACCCGCCGTAATCTTTCACACGTCGGAACCGCCGGGGCAAAAAATCGCTTCAGAACAGCCAGCCAACGCTTTAAGCAAGTCAGGGGGCAGCAGCGAACCATCTGACAACAATATCCCAACCAGCGAAACCCCAAGCCCGAGGCCAGGCCATACTCTGGTATATAATGAGCATCGCTTGAACTGCTCAATTGAGGCCCGATGATGACCAGCAAGCCCGTACCGCTAGAGACGTCCACAGCCGCGGACCAAAGATTCCCGGAGTTTCCCCCCAGGGACGATATGCAGAATTCCCTGTTCCTTGACCGCCCCTCACATCAGGCATCATTGGAAGAACATTTCGACGCGCCGGGAAGCACCATTGTGCTGAGTGAAATCCCGGTGCGGTGGAACCCGAGCCAGGAGCAGGGCCACCGCATTCCCGACCTGCTGGTCGCCTTCGGTGTGAACCCGGAACTGAGCATAGCTCAGCGGGGCTACTCCATCAGGGACCAGGGGAAGCCGCCGGACTTTGTACTGGAAGTAGCGTCTGTCACTACCGGGATAGCCGACTACACAGAAAAGCGGAACGACTATGCTGCTTTCGGCATACCGGAGTATTGGCGGTTCGACCCGTCGGGAGGCCAGTATCACGACTTGCCCCTGGCAGGCGACCGGCTGGTGGACGGGGTGTACCAGGCCATTGAGATTTTCCGCACCGACGACCGGCATCACTGGGGCCGCAGCGAAGTTTTGGGCCTCTACCCGTGCTGGGAAGAAGGGCAGTTGCGCTGGTGGGACCCGGTGGCAAGGCAATACCTGCGAACATTTGCCGAGGAGCGCATGGGGCGGCTAGCCGCCGAGGAACGAATCAAGGCCCTGGAGGCTGAAGTCAGCCGCTTGCAGGGTTCATAGGGGTTCATAAGAGAAGGCCCCGGAGCAAGCTGGCTACGGTTGGCGGTTATGGCGGCGGCGGGGCCTTCGATCTTGGTCGTTCAACTCTAACCCACTATGGTCGTGCCGCTGGAACTACCCCGTAGACAGGCCAACAAGGCGTCCGGCCGGCGTCCGTCAACGATATTGGCTACTGGCGAGCGTTCCACGGCCCGCAAACAAGCGGTCAGCTTGGGAATCATACCTCCTCGGACCAAGCCGGATTGGGCCAGAAGATGGGCGCGTTGCCGGTCCAACCGGGGGATTACCCGGTTAGAACCGTCCATAATCCCTGCCACGTCGGTCAAGAAAATCAAGCGTTCCGCTCCCAAAGCGCGGGCCAACTCGCCGGCCACCGTGTCCCCGTTGACATTGAGGGGAGCGCCGGCGTGCTCCGAGCCGTCACGACAATGCGTCGCCAAGGGGGCTATCATCGGAATGTATCCCCCGGCCAATATATCCTGAAGGGGCTGACAGTTGACCCGGTCAATCTCGCCCACGTAGCCCAGCTCCGGATTAGAGATGTGGGCTTCCAGCAGCCCTCCGTCAATACCGCTGATTCCGATGGCGCGGCCCCCATGCTGCTGGATTGAAGAAACCAGTTCTTTATTGACCAGTCCGGTTAGCACCGCCACCACAATTTCCAAGCTGGGCGCATCGGTAACGCGCAAGCCGCCGACGAAGCGCGGAGGTATGCCTTGTCGTTGCATCCATTGGGAGATCACGTTTCCGCCGCCGTGGACCACCACTACTTCCGTTCCCTCTTGCTGAAGTGTCACCAGGTCCTTCAAGCTGGTGTCGTGATGACCCAGGGTGCTTCCCCCGATCTTCACTACTATCGGCGGCCCGGGCACTCTCTCCTCCCTGTAGTGAAATCAGGATTCAAACTAGCGATGTAATCTGGCGAATAGCGCATAATGCGGAGCGCATTAAGAGAATTACGTTGTGGGTCAATAATTGAGCGGGGCGTAATGGGCTGTGCTGCCTCCTGGAAAGTCCGCCCACCTGCCGGGTCAGGTGGTGTATGCGCTGTTGATAATCACGTATTGCTCGGTAAGATCACAGCCCCAAGCGGTGGCCTGCCCATCGCCCAAGTTAAGGTTGACTCGGAAGGTGACTTCAGGACTCCCCATCAGAGCAACCACCGCGTCCCGGTGGAAGGGGATGGGCTTGCCCTCCTCCATGATGTAAACCCCGTTTATAAACAGGTCTACCTTGGTTTCTTCGGCGGCGGCGCCGCTGCGCCCCAAGGCCATCATGACCCGGCCCCAGTTGGGGTCTGCCCCGTATACAGCCGATTTGACCAGGTTGGAAGATGCTATGGTGCGCGCCGCTTTCCGAGCGTCGGCGGTATCGCGGGCGCCCAGAACCTCGACGACGATAAGCCTGGAGGCCCCTTCCCCATCCCGGGCCGTCTCCCGGGCCAAATGGATGCAAACCTCCAAAAACGCTTGCTTAAAAGTGTCGGCATCGGGCGAACTGGAGTTGATGGGGCGGTTATCCGCGACTCCGTTGGCCATTACCAGCAGCGAGTCGTTGGTGCTGGTGTCGCCATCCACGGTCAACATATTGAAAGAAGCGTCCGCCACTTCCCGCAGCGTGGCATCCAGGAAGTCCCGCTCCACAGCCGCATCGGTGGCCACGAAAGCCAGCATGGTCGCCATGTCCGGGTGAATCATGCCGGAGCCTTTAGATACCCCTCCCATGTAAGCTTGGCGTCCATCAACTTCGAATGTAACGGCCGTTTCCTTGGGCCTGGTGTCGGTGGTCATTATGGCCCTGGCAAAAGCATGGCCGCCTTCGGCATCCAGGTCGATCTTCCCCAGACCGGTCTGTATCAGCGACATAGGCAATTCAACGCCGATGACACCGGTACTACAGGCCAGCACCTCTTCCGGCAATACACCCAGCCGCTCGGCGGCCATGGCCGCCAAGCCCTTGGCGTCCTTGTACCCCTGCTCGCCGACACAAGCGTTGGCGATGCCGGCGTTGACCACCAGACCCCGCACCGGCCCCTTGGCCAAGTGCTCCTGGTTAACTGTCACCGAGGGCGACCTTATGCTACTGGTGGTGAAAACGCCTGCGGCGGCGCATGGGGTATCAGACAGGATCAGGCCCAAGTCTAATTTATCTTCGGCATAGGTCTTCAACCCAGCGTAGGTTGCTCCGCCCCGAAAGCCGCGAGCGGTCGTCAACGTTCCGCTTTCTACCGTTGTGATGGTGCCCGCCATCTACCCATCCTCCTGGGTACGAATTCCCCCTGGAAACAGGCTTGGAGTATAACACAGGGAAAATCGACCTTAAAGCTACGACAGCGTCGCTGCAGGGTCTTCTAATTGTCACCCTGAACGGAGTGAAGGGTCTAAAATCGCTCTTGCAAGTCAAGGCCGATTCTCCGATCAAGACTTTTAGATTCTTCGTCGCAAACTCCTCAGAATGACGTTACAGGGGGTTACTGCACCACTCCAATATGAAAACTGGAAGACCCTGCAGCGTCGCTGCCCCGGTTTGACAGCGTTTCAAAGTGACAGTACCATTCGCCTGGTTCCCGGTTAAGGATAAAGGCTTTTCTGGATGCCCGCGGTCCATATCGGATTCATTCACCCGGGGCCAACGAGGTAACGCATGATCACGCGCATTTATACCGGCGACGACGGTCAAACCCACTTTGAGGAGTTGGACTTCCCTGCTCCGTCAGTCGAACGAGTCGCTATCAAGCAGGGAGACGACCTGGTCTTTAGGCGTTCCGAGGCCGGAATGGTCACCGGTTGGCACCACCCGTCCCGGCGTCAGTACCTGTTCGTGCTTTCCGGCCGCATGGAAGTCACTATTGGAGACGGCTCTTCACGCCAGTTCCAACCCGGCGATATGCTGCTGGCGGAAGATATGACCGGCCAAGGGCACGTCACTAGGTCAATTGACGGCCCCTGGGAATCGGTCTCGGTGCCGCTTCCCGACTAACCGGCGCAATTTATCATGGGGCTATAATCCCAACAGGAGATTAGCTACCGACAATGGCTGTTCTTAGGGCTTTTCGCGGTTGGCGATACGACCTTGACGTAGTGGGCGACCCCGCCTCGGTGCTGAGTCCACCCTATGATTTGATTACGCCGCAAATGCAAACGTCGCTGCGTCAACTCAGTCCTTACAACGTGGTGCACCTGGAAGCCGGCGAAGGGCTGGATTGGGTCAACCCAACCGACGATCAATACTCGGACACCGCCGCTTTGTTCCGGGAATGGACGGACAAAGGAGTGCTGCGGCGGGACGCCGAGCCTTCTTACTACCTGTCTCGGCAGGTGTTCTCCCACCAACGAAGAGAATGGTCTCGTCTGGGGTTGACCGCTTGTGTCGGCCTGGAGCCTTATGACAACGGTCAGGTGCTGCCCCACGAGTACACCGAACCCCCGGCGATCCAGGACCGGGTCACTTTGATGAGGGCCTGCAACGCCAACTTCAGTCCCATCATGGCCCTCTACCGAGACGCTGAAGGAGTCCTGGCCCCGATATTTGAGCAGGTTATGTCCGGGCCCCCGGTGCTGGATGTCGCTGACGGGCTGGGCCAGCACTCTACTCTCTGGCGGATCACTAGCCCCGGCCTTTCGGAGCAGATCGGCCGGTCCTTCGAGAACAAGGCCATATTCCTGGCCGACGGACACCACCGTTACGAAGCGGCTTTGCAGTTTCAACGGGATAAACTCAGCTCCGCCGAAGCAGGGGCCGGCCAAGCTTACAATTTCGTCATGATGACATTGATCGGATTTGACGACCCGGGACTCGTGGTGCTTCCTTACCACCGGCTTTTGGGCGGCTTGTCCCCGGACAAGTACTCAGAAGTGCTGCATCAACTGAGTAGAATTTTCGAGTCCGCTCCCATACCGGACAGCGAGCCACTGGATGCGGAGCGGGTGGCTCGGGAAGTAGCCGAACAGGGGCGGGGCGGCCACGCCATGGGAATGGTAGGCCCGGCTGGCGAAACCCCGGCGTTGCTAACTCTACGGCAAGGGATGGACTGGCGTAACTGGGGTCCCTTGGCGGTTTCAGAAGCCTGGATACTGGAGGAGCGGGTTTTGAGGCCGGTCTTGGGCGACGCTACCTTGGACCATCTGGGCTATATTCACGACCATCACGAGGCGGTGGAAATGGTTGCCTCCGGCGGCCGGCAATTGGCCTTCTTGCTCAAGCCCTTTCCCATGAGCCAGTTCGAAACGGTGGTCAGCCAAGGCCAGCGGCTTCCTCGCAAGTCGACTTTCTTCTACCCCAAGCTGCCCACCGGTCTGGTCATCAACCAACTGGATGGAGGCCTTTAACTTCCTACAACTCTTGCTGGTCCTGCTGGTTGGCGGTAATGGCCCACTCGGCTTTCTTACTGTGCTCGGCGATGAACTGTTCCAATCGGCGAATCTCCGCCAGAGACTCCAAGTCTTCACCGGACTCCCTTAGACGCCGCCTCAGTTCCTGTAATGAGCGTCGGGTCTCGTCAACCCGTTTCACCAACTCAAGGGCCTCAAGCTCCTGGGTCGCTGTTGCCTTGATCGCCAGGATACGCCTCCGGCTGGTCATAGCGTCTGTCAGCCGCTCCTCGATTTCCCCCATGGCGGCGAGGGAGGCGTCCAGTCCGGTCCTTCCATAGATGGCCTGGCGAGGCACTCTTCTCAGCTGAGTGCGAAACTGGGATATCATCGAGTCCAATTGACGTTCTCTGTTATTAATCTCCGCTAGGCTCATGCGGAGATTGGCCATTGTCTTCTGCAACTCAGAAAATGCCACGGCGCTCACCTCCCTGGGCGGCTGATGACAACCAGCGGCGTCCGCCGTCTCACCAGGCTGCCCCATCCCACCAATGGCAGTCTGCGACTGCGGGCTTGGCTGTGCCCAGCCCCTATAAGGCACTGAACCCGACCTTGGGCAATACATTCTTCAGGGTTTCTAGGACTTCCTCGATATCCTCTTGGGAAACATACCCCAGATGGCCAATACGGAAGACCTTACCGCTGAGTTTACCTTGTCCTCCTGCGAGCACCACTTTGTTTTCGGTGCGCGCCAAGGCCACCAATTTCCCGCCGTCCACCCCCTCCGGAACTTTCACAGCCGTTACTGTATCAGAAGCCGCCCTCTCGTCCCGGACCACGAGCTCCAACCCCAGGCTCTTGATTCCATCCCTAATGAGCCGTCCAATGCGGGCGTGCCTCTCGTATACGTTTTCCAGGCCTTCATCGAGGAGCTTGTCCAGGGCCAGGGACAAACCGTAAAGAACGGTAAGGTTAGGCGTCCAAGGGGTTTGACCCCGTTCCAGGTAGCTTTGGGCCGTCCGCAGGTCAAAGTAGAAGCGGGGCATGGCAGCCGACTCTTGAGCCGCACGACCAGCCTCGCTGAGGCTAATGAAGGCCAAGCCGGGAGGCACCATGAACCCCTTCTGAGACGCCGTTCCCACCACGTCGCAGTGCCAACCGTCCACCGGCAACGGCATGCAGCCAAGGCTGCTGACGGCGTCCACCAGCAACAGCTTATTAAACTCCCTCTTTACTACTTCAGCGACCGCTTCCAGGGGATGGGTGATGCCGGTGGATGTTTCGTTATGCGTAATCAACACCGCTCTTATTTCGGGATCGTCCCTTAAAACCCGGCGGATGGCCTCCGGCTCCACCGGCGCTCCCCAATCGAACTGCAACTCCCGCACTTGCGCGCCATAAGTCCTGGCAATGTCGCTGAACCGGTCTCCAAAGGCGCCGGCGGTCGCCGACAGTACCTTGTCCCCCGGCGAAAGGGTGTTGACTATTGAAGCCTCCAAGGCGCCGGTCCCGGAAGCGGTCAGGATATACAGGTCACCCCGAGTCATGAACACCTGTTTAAGCTGCTCAGTCGTCTTGGAGATTAGCTCAAAGAACTCCGGGCCGCGGTGGTTGATCATCGGCTGGCCCATTACCTCCAGGATATCCTTAGGCACCGGCGTGGGTCCTGGCACTCTGAGGTTTTGCCGGGGTATTTTCACTACCTTTCCTCCACCGCTTTAACGATGCTTGTCTCCGGTTTAGACGCTTAGGGATAGCTGTTGGGAGGGGGGGGGGTTGAGGGCTGCTTCGACGGCCCCAATAGCCAAATCAACACCAAGATGCCAGCTTGTATCCAACCGAGCGAGAGGCCGGAGGGCCACGCCGAGTGGAAACAGATTATAGCATCTCGACCCATGAGTAACCACAGCCCTGCGGAGAGGCCAGGGCCTTTTCATTCTCGAAAATGTCATTCTGAGCCGTAGGCAAAGAATCCAAACTTTCAGCAAGAACCTGGCCCGAGTACCTAAGAAGAAAGAGAATGCAGTCAAGGATTTTAGACCCCTCGCGGAGTTTATCTTGAGCCTAGTCGAAAGGTTCAGGGTGACATGGGAGAGTGGCACAGAGCCTGCCCCGGCCGTAGGCCGGGGGTGACAATAAGAGACTTTGGAAAGGCCCTGTCGGAGGGGCGGCCTATCCAATGCTATAATTGGGCCATGACGCCGGGCATGGAAATCCTGGAGGGACTGAATCCCGCTCAGAAAAAGGCCGTCGAGACCATCGACGGCCCCCTTTTGATTATCGCCGGGCCGGGCAGCGGCAAGACCAGGGTTATCACCCACCGCATAGCCTATCTGGTCCGGGCCTGTGAAGTAAGCCCCTACCGCATCGCCGCCGTCACCTTCACCAACAAAGCCGCCAGGGAAATGAAAGGCCGGTTGCAACGTTTGGTTGGGACCCGCAGCGACGCCCTGACTGTCGGCACCTTCCACGCCTTCTGCGCGCTGCTGCTCCGCCGCGACGGGACCCGCGTGGGCCTTGCCTCCAACTACACTATTTATGACGCCGAAGACCAGTTGGCGCTAATCAAGCAAGCAATGGAGCTGGCGGAGTTGGACCCAAAGCAAAATCCTCCGCAAGCGGTCCGCAGCGTCATCTCCAAGGCCAAAAGCGTTTTGAGGGACTCGCAAGGGCTGGCCCAGTACCAGCAGAACTACTTTGAGGAGCGCTGCGCCCGGGTCTACCATCATTACGAGGAACTGCTGGCCCGCAACAATGCCGCAGACTTCGACGACCTCCTCATGAGGGCGGTCCAGTTGCTCCAAGAACACCCGGAAGTGCGGGAGAAGTACCAGGACCGCTACGTTTACTTGATGGTGGACGAGTTCCAGGACACCAATGTCGCCCAGTATCGTCTGGCGCGGTTGCTGGCTGGGCAGCACCGAAACATCTGTGTAGTTGGGGACCCCGACCAGTCGATCTATTCGTGGCGGAGCGCGGATATACGCAACATCCTCAGCTTCCAAGAAGACTATCCCGACGCTGCGGTCGTCTCTCTGGAAGAAAATTATCGTTCGACGGGCAAGATCCTGGAAGCGGCCAAGCACTTGATCTCGGCCAACGGCCTGCGGATCCACAAAGACCTGTTTACTCATAACGTGCAAGGCGTGCCGGTAGAGGTCCACGAGGCCTACGATGAAGATGAAGAAGCCTCCTATGTGATCTCCGAGGTGGGCCGGTTGGTCCGGGAAGAGAAGATGCGCCCCGGAGACTGCGCGGTCATGTATCGGGTCAACGCCCAGTCAAGGCCCTTGGAAGAAGCCTGTCTCCACCGTGGGATGAAATACCGGTTGGTGGGTGGCGTCCGTTTCTACCAGAGGCGCGAAGTCAAGGACCTGATAACCTATTTGCGGCTGCTGCACAACCCTTTGGATGAAGTCAGTCTTGCCCGGGTGATCGGTGTGCCTCCCCGAGGCATCGGGGCCAAAACGCTGCAAGACCTGGCGAGCTATTCGCAACGGGAAGACCTTCCCCTATTTACCGCCATGCGGCGCGTCGCCGCCTCCCGGTCGGCCGGGGAACCAAGCCCGGTCGCGCTGAATTCGCGGGCGGTGAATGCTATCACCGGTTTCGTAAAGGTCATTGAAGGGCTGGTCCGGCAAGCAAGCCAGCTCAAGGTCATCGAGTTGATAGACCGGGTCCTAGAGGAGTCCGGCTTGAGAGCCTTTATTCAGGACGAGGCCCGACGGGGCGGCGACCGGGCGGAGGAACGCTGGGAGAATATCCTGGAGTTGCGGGAAACCGCCCAGGAGTTCAATGCCGAAGAACCCGCCAATGGCCTGGCCACATTGCTGGAGCGGCTTTCCCTGGTAGCCGATGTGGACAACTATGAAGAATCGGAGGACTCGGTGACTTTAATTACTCTTCACCAGTCCAAGGGCCTGGAGTTCCCGGCGGTCTTCATTGTCGGTTTGGAAGAAGGGTTGCTGCCCCACAGCCGGTCCATGGAGAGCGAGGATCAACTGGAAGAGGAACGGCGGTTGTGCTACGTGGGCGTCACCCGTGCTCAGCAGCGGCTGTACTTGCTCCGGGCCTTCCGCCGGGGATTCATGGGCCGGAGCGGTCCTACGTTTGCGTCTCGGTTTTTGCGGGACATACCTCAAGGACTCATATCTCCGGGACGGACGACCCAGCTTAAAGCTGCCGAAAAGGCCTCCTGGCAAGCCTGGACGGCAACTCCGGCCCAATCACCCTCGCCCAAGCCAACATTTCAGGTCGGCGACTTGGTCCGCCACACTTCCTTTGGCGAGGGTGTGGTCATGGGCTACGAACCTGACGGCGTGGACATTCAAGTTACGGTAGAGTTTCGCGGCGGCGTTGGCCCAAAGCGGTTGCTGCTCAGCTTCGCCCCCCTGGAAAAGATCGCGGGATAGCAGAAAGCTCTCAGACGCTGTCTAAACATTGACAGAGCCGGTCCCACAAGGGATGATAACCCCCGATTCCCAGATAGGAGGCAAGCCCAAAACCATGAAAACTAAAGCCGCAGTACTTTACGAGGTAGGTCAACCCTTAGTCGTTGAAGAAGTAGAACTGGACGACCCCAAGGAGGGGGAGGTGCTGGTCAAGGTGGGGGCGGCCGGCATTTGCCGCAGCGACCGCCATTACATGCACGGCGACGCTCCGATCAGCCTGCCGGTGGTGCTGGGCCACGAGGGAGCGGGCACCGTGGAAAGGGTGGGGCCCGGAGTGACCTCGGTCAAACCGGGGCAGCAGGTCATTCTTTCCTTCGTTCCCGCTTGCGGCCGGTGCAAGTCCTGCTTGGAAGGCAACTCCAACATTTGCGACAGCCACGGGGCCACCGGCCCCAACATGTACGACGGTACTTGCCGGCTGCACAAGGGCGACCAGTACATCCACCACATGGGAAAGGTGGCCTGCTTTGCCGAATACGCGGTGGTCCCCGAGACTGGTTGCGTCCCCACCCCCTCCCCGGTCCCAATGGACAAAGCCGCTATGATCGGTTGCTGCGTCCCCACCGGTGTCGGGGCGGCCCTATACTCCGCCAACGTTCAGCCGGGAAGCACCGTCGCGGTGGTCGGCTGCGGCGGTGTGGGCCTCAACGTTATCATGGGGGCGCGGCTGGTCAATGCCTCCAGGATCATCGCTGTGGACATCCGCGAGAGCCAACTGGAGTTCGCCATGAAATTCGGCGCCACCCACTCGGTCAACGCTTCCGACCGGGACCCGGTGGCCCAAGTGAAGGAGCTTACCGGGGGCCGGGGCGCCGACTACACCTTTGAAGTCTTCGGCTCCTCAGACACCATTAAAGCCGCATACGACATGTGCGCCAAGAGCGGCACGGTGACGGTGGTGGGCATAGCCCCCTTTGGCGCAGAGGCGCCGATCAACGCTGTGGACATGGTCCGAAACGAAAAGACCATGAGGGGCACCTACTACGGATCCGCCCGGTCCCAGGTGGACTTCCCCAAGTTGGCGGAGTTGTACTTGTCGGGCAAGTTGAACCTGGACGACCTGGTAGTCCGGCACTACTCTTTGGACCAAGTAAATGAAGCCTATACCGACTTGGACCGGGGTGAGATTGGCCGGGGGGCCATAGTGTTTGCCTAAGCCAAGATGAAGGACGTCGTAGTCAAGCTGGTGGAGACCGAAGCGGAGTTGGAGGCCGCCATCCAACTCCGCTTCCGGGTGTTCGTGTCCGAACAATCGGTGCCTCCTGAAGAGGAGGTGGACGAGGCTGATGCCGCGGCGACTCACGCCATCGCTCTTTTTCAAGGACAAGTAATAGGAACGGGCCGCTTGTTGCGCCGCAATGGCACAACCGTCCAGATTGGGCGCATGGCGGTGGACCTTGCTTGGCGGCGAAAAGGGATCGGCGGCCGGATATTGGAGTTCCTAGAAGCAACCACCCGGACCGAAGGAATAGGTCACTCGGTGCTCCACGCCCAAGAGTACGTCAAGAGCTTTTATGCCTCTCACGGCTACCAGGAGCACGGGGACATCTTTCTGGACGCCGGCATTCCGCATATCGAGATGCGAAAGCGCTTATAGACCCACTCAAGGCAATGGCATTTAAAACCAAACCGGCAGAATGAATCTCGCTCTCGCTCCCAATTATGTCATTGTTATGAAAATAGCCCATTTTCATCCGCATACGTGGCCTTCACAAGGCCATTAGCAATTCCGAAACGCAGTGAGGAATCTAAAAGCGTTTCTTCATAGCAATGGTAGTGTTCCAAGGCAAGTGTTCGCCTTTAAAATGGACCATTAACCTTCTCCAATTTCCTCGGAGGTCTTAGTCGTCTCTGCGGTGAACCCTCCCGGCATTTAGGCTTCGGGGGAGACGGCGAGCACCGGCTCGATCACCTGTACGTTTATCTTGGCGATGTGGCTGGTGGGCAAGTCGCCAAGGGCCCTACGCTCCGGCGAGCTGTAATACGCGGCCTCTTTTTCCGCGATTTCCTCGGCGTTCTGAAAGCTGCGAATCCAGACGAAATCGGTGCGGTCGGCACTGACCCAGGTGCGTTCCACCGGCATTCCATATTTGCTGTGAAGCGGCCGGATGTGTTCCTCGAACACCTTGAGCCAAGAGTCCATCATCCCTCGGTTGATTGTGTATATCCGTAACTGCGAAACCATCCCGTTCCTCCTCATCAGGTTGTTATAGTTTAAGGGTAAATATACCAGTATTGCACGTATAGCTTCTGTCAGTCTCAGAGGGGCGAGAGTGGCCCAAAGATTTACAGAAACCGGACAGTTAGATCACATCAAGGGATATGAAAGTAATCATATATGCAGACTAGCCGCTTTCCCGCCACTGTAAGTTCGTGGACATAGAAACCTTCGCTGTCCTGCGTTAGGACTTTGCCGTTTGTGGCTTCTATGAATTTCTCATAGTTCCTCTGGTTATCCTGGCCCTTTCGCTTGTCATACTCGCGGGTCGTAAAGACCAGAACGTAGAATATTGATGCGTCTTTCTGCCGCGCAACCGTCCCGGCAGTTCCAGTCAGCAGTTGATAGCCAATGTCGGAAAATCTGGAATCACACGGGTCATCAGTATCTGCAAAGTACAGCGATAACAAATCCTTTACCCTGTCAAGCGCTTTTGACCGCGGATTACGGCTCAGCTCCCGGATGGCGGCTTGATACCTTTCGCACACGGTTTTGTTCCCGAACCGCTCATCGACCTTGGCTTCCAAACCGACAAATAGGCTAGACTTAGAGCCAACACGACCACAGACCCCAAGGTCAAGGTTGCTTGGGTTTCCTCTGTAGTGGTCGAACTTTGCTCGAACTTCTGGTGTCGCCCGCTCTAGTCTAACCGGCTGAGACAGGACCGATGATATGCGCGACTCCAGAATTTTGACACCGTTCCGGTTCAGGATGAAATCGGCCAGGGAATACGCGCTGCGCCCCTCCCTCCAAAGGGTGTGTCTTATACAGTTACCCCACTGTTCCAGAGTCGCTATATAATTTCCTTTGGGGCTCGTAATTCTCATCGTTCATCCTCCAAGGGCGACTAGATTTACGATTTACATTGCTGGCCCCAAGGTTTCTAACCAGGAGCCGCATCCTCCTCACAGAAGTCGCACATGCAACACGGGTATACTTACCTAAGTTTATCTCCACAAAGTCAGGCTGCCGATACCATGTGTATATGCTGAGCGACAGCGACGACTCTGGAGGAGCGTCTTAGATTCCTCACTGCGTTCGGAATGACATGCTGGAACGCTCGGCATGACATGATAGAAGCTGGCGCCATATTTCCCCTGCCAGTTTAGTTTTAGATGCGATTGCCCTGGGACACTTGCTAATGTTGCTGCGGTTCCAGCAAGGCGATGGTTTACACTACAATATAAGAACTCAGTATAAGAACTCAGTGAGGGTGGCTATGTGGCTTGTCCAGGGCCTTTTAGTTCTTGGCGCAATTACCCTGAACAATCGCTAGCGATCCAGGGCTTGCGTGAAGGGCCGAGAAGTGAACGCTGGGATTGACCGGCTGTTTCTGGCGATACTGGGGATAGGAGCAGCCCAGGTTGGCTTGCTGGCGACCCTGATAGTCCGGGTTGGATAACCGGCGTGCAGAAAATACCGGGAAAATCCGGTAATAGGTCAGCCCTACAGGAGGATAAAATGGCGACTGATTCGGAGGAGATCAAACGGCTGGTCCGGGAAAGGTACGGTTCCAAAGCCAAAGGGGTGATCGAACTAACTGATATATCTCAAGTGGACTCCGCTCCAGGCTGCTGCGGCCCCGGCGATATGGAACGGGCGCTTCAGATCTACCATGAGGGACAACTGGCCGGTCTGCCAGCCGAGTCGGTGGCCGCCTCTGCCGGTTGCGGCAACCCCACGGCCTTAGCCGGGCTGCGTTCCGGTGAACGGGTGTTGGACCTGGGCTCCGGCGGCGGGATCGACTGCTTTTTAGCGGCCCAGCAAGTTAGGGACTACGGCCATGTTGTCGGATTGGACATGACGCCGGACATGCTGTCGTTGGCCCGTCAGAACCAAGCCAAACTAGGACTGACCAACGTGGAGTTCGTTCAGGGGGAGATAGAAGATATGCCCCTTCCCGAATCCAGCGTGGACGTCATCATCTCCAACTGTGTGGTCTGTCTGTCCCCGGACAAGGACGCTGTTTTTCGCGAGTCATTCCGAGTCCTAGCGCCGGGTGGGCGGATACACCTTTCGGATATGATGTCCCTTGCGCCTGAAGGTCCCTCCCGCACCGATGCCGAGGCCTGGGCTTCCTGTATCGCCGGGGCCGAGCACCGGGAGGTGTACCTGGGCCGGCTGCGCCGCGCCGGGTTCACCGAAGTTAAAATAACCGCAGAGGACGCGCTCTTCGATGAAACGGATGGGACCTCGTTGAATGTCGCCAGCGTTAAGGTGGCCGCTCGAAAACCCGCCTAGGGGCATGGCGTTTGTTGCGCCTGCGGCTGTTTCCAACACGGTGGAGGGCGGAGTGCGCGCCGCCCTCCACCAGCTCAGCCCAGATGGAAACGTTTGAAGGACTCGGCATACTTAAAGCCTACCTTCTCTCCCGTTCGTCTCCTCCCCTCCCTTACGGCGGAGCCTGAGTTATCGTCGCCCACCTGGGTCCTGTGCTGCTTCAGGGCCTGGATGCCCACTTCAATGTAGTCCGTCACGTCGACGTAGTAATCCGGGTCCTCGCCCCAAGGGACCCAAACCTCTCGGACCTTGTGCGGCTCCAGCCCTTCCTCCAGCAACTCGGGGAAAGTCAGCCGGTCCCGGGCAGTGGGAAAAACTGCTGACATAGCCGCCTCGCCAGCGGCGAAATGGTCAGGATGGTCCAACCAACCTCCACGGCCCAGATGCCGGATAGGACTTCCGCAGATGAGCACGTCAGGCTTGTGACGGCGGATCTCCCTGGCGATGTCCCGCCGCAGGGCCAAGCTCGGCTCAAGCATGGAGTCTTGGTACCCGAGAAACACCACGTCCCGCAGTCCAAGCACCTTCCCGGCGTTCCGTTGCTCCTCGCGGCGGATTTCCACCAGCCTGTCCGCGCTCATATTGGGGTCCGAGCTGCCCTTGCTGCCGTCGGTGCATACCACGTAGACCACCTCCCAGCCTTCGCCGCACCACTTGGCCACCGTACCCGAGCAGCCGTACTCGGCATCGTCAGCGTGGGCGAAAACAACCATCCCACGCCGATATTGCTCTTCCCTTTGAACCATTGATTCCAGCCTCCCGATGCTTGCTTATTTGTGCCGCAGAAGAACGCTCCCTGGGCTGGGCCCGGCATATCCCGCCCCCACGCCGGGTCTCGCAACAGTCCAGAGTTGAGGGCCGTTTTCATACGCATACGCTGGGGTAGCGGGAACAACACATCGAGCCTGAACAGTTGCCGTGTTCTAACACGGCGTCGGGTTGGCTATCTAAGTGGATAAGCTCAGTTCAGCCCAACCGGAAGCGTTTGTAAGACTCAGCATACCGGAAGCCCACCTTCTCGCCGATGTGGCGCCGCTCGTGCTTGATATCGGCGTCCACGTCATCGTCACCCACCTGGGTCTTGTGCTGCGCCAAGGCTTGGACCGCCACTTCGACGTAGTCGGTGACGTCCACGTACATGTCCGCTTCCCCCGGCCACATGACCCAAACTTCCCTGACTTTGTGGGGTTCAAGCCCTTCCTCCAGCAATTCGGGGAAAGTCAGCCGGTCCCGGGCGGTGGGAAAAACAGCGGACATAGCCGCCTCGCCAGCGGCGAAATGGTCGGGATGGTCCAGCCAGCCGTAGCCGTTGAGCTGGCGTATGGGACTTGGACAAAGGAGCACATCAGGCTTGTGACGGCGGATCTCCCTGGCAATGTCCCGCCGCAGGGCCAGGCTCGGCTCAAGCAAGGCGTCTTCGTATTCCAGGAAGACTACGTCCCGCAGCCCAAGCACCTTTCCGGCGTTCCGTTGCTCCTCGCGGCGGATTTTCACCAGTCTATCGCCGGTCATGTTGGGGTCTGAACTACCCTTGCTGCCGTCGGTGCACACCACGTAGACCATCTCCCATCCTTCGGCGCACCATTTGGCTACTGTTCCCGAACAGCCATACTCGGCATCGTCGGCGTGGGCTACAACAACCATCCCCCGGCGATATTGCTCTTCCCTTTGAACCATTGATTCCAGCCTCCCCAGAATTCGCGCTTTCTATCACAGAACAACGCTCCCTGGGCTGGGCCCGGGGAGCAATCGCCGCCCTTGCGGCAATGGGTCATTCCCAGTTTAGCACAGCTTTATGCCGCCGTCTGGAGTTGAATATTCTACTGGGACGCGGCCGGAACCGGACCCGCGCCTGCGGTGGACCCGGCGGCGCGGCCGGGAGCGCCGGGAGGGCTGGGGAGCATTCTGAGAATCCAAGGGAGGCGTGACTGGCGTAGGAGTAGGCGCGCCGCCGGGGTTGTTTTCGAGTTTGTTTTCCAGCTTGTATCTGGCCCACATAACCTGAGTAGCCAGCATCGCCAGCAGGCCGGGGATGAGGGTCATTATGGCAATACCGGTAGAGTTTCCCCCTGCCGCCAGTGCTCTGACAAACATTACGCCCCCGACCACCAGCATGGCCCACCCCAGCCCTTTGAGCAGTGGGTGGTTGTGCCAGGGGGACCGCAGTATCAGGAGGCCCCATGTCGGCCACAAGATCCCGAAGGGAGGTGTTACTACGGGCCATCCCAAAATGAAAGCGGCGACGAGAAACCAGTTCTGATAGTACCAGGGACGTTGAGGGCTGGGGTCTGCCGGCTCCGGTTGCGCCATGTCATACCTGCGGAAAGCTAATTCCGGGCCAACAGCAGATGGAACTCCAGAACGTCGATAAGCCGTTGCTTTTGGATCGACGCCGCAGCGTATTCAATGCACAGCCGGGCGAATCCGGAGTACTGGAATATATTGGCGCCAAGGACCACCAGAGGAACTTCGCGGTCCAAATTAACGTCCAGCTTGTTGACAACCTCGTGATCGATTTCCAAATCCACGCGGCGTCCGGTCAGCCGCTCGATTTTCTCCCTTACACGGCGCGCAAACTGCTGGTCATCCAAACCGGTAGACTCCTGAAGGCGCGCTCGGGTCGCTGCGCGCCAAGCCGCATCCATTCTAACATCAGTACGGCTGGCATAGAAACCGGCTCTCTCCATGGGGTCTTTTAATTGCCGCCTAGAAAGCACACAATAACCCTAACAATGACATTTGCCGAGAATGAAGAGGCACCCCCATAGGACGGCCTTCTCGGGGCACAGGCTCAACCCTATAATCATTAAGTCCTTGAGATTTATCCCTTGACTCCGGGTTGTCCATGCAAACATACTCGATAGAGTACCCGGTGGAGGAATATCATAGGTCTGGGAAACCGCATCCAGAGCCGAAGTTGCACCGAGGAGGAGTCATGGCTTCTGACCTACGAGTCCAAAGCGAGTCCTCTGATCTGATACCGGTATCTGAAGACCCCGTATGTAGCGAGTCCCCTTTAACCTCTCTTGACACTTGGATCACCCCTACCGAACGCTTTTACATCCGCAATCACTTCTCGGACGTGCCAAACCTGGACCCCTCAACATGGCGGCTCGCGATAGAAGGAGAGGTCCGCCAACCTTTGACCCTGAGCCTTTCCGATATTCTGGCAATGCCCAGCAAAGAGTTGGCCTCGACCATGGAGTGCGCCGGCAACAGCCGTTCCTATGTGACACCCCCTGCGGAAGGCCTGGCTTTTCGTCACGGCGCGGTAAGCACTGCGCGATGGAAGGGCGTGCCCCTTAACCTCCTGTTGGAGCGGGCGGGATTGAAGGACGCTGCCGTGGAAGTAGTGTTCGAAGGGGCCGATTACGGCAGAGAAGAAGAAGACGGGGTTGCTTTCGACCTTGCTTACCGCCGCAGCCTGCTTGTTGAGAAGGCCCGGCATCCCGACGTCTTGCTGGCCTATGAGATGAACGGTGAGGCTCTGCCCGTCCACCGCGGATTCCCGCTTCGGCTGGTAGTCCCAAGATGGTATGCCATGGCCTCGGTAAAATGGCTGACCCGCGTCAATGTGCTGGACCGTCCCTTTGACGGCTTCTTTCAACAGCGTCGTTACGTGATGATCAACGAAGGACGGGAGGATTCGCTGGAAAGGAAGCCGGTAACTACGCTGAAGGTAAAATCTCTTATCACCAGTCCCCGGCATGGTGAGGTGGTCCAGCCTGGAGCCTGCGCCATTCGAGGTTTCGCTTGGTCGGGGGAAGGAGAGGTCGACAAAGTAGAGGTCAGCACAGACGGAGGCCGTAATTGGCAGGAAGCCGCTCTGCTGGGAGAGCCGGACCCCAACACCTGGCGCCAATGGGGGTTTACTTGGCAAGCGCTTTATCCCGGCCATTACATACTGATGGCCCGCGCCACCGACTCGGCGGGCAACACCCAACCCGACGCCATTCCCTGGAACTTTCGCGGGTATGCTAATAATGGCATTCACACGATAGCCGTCGAGGTGCCGGCTCTAAAGGCGATACCCAAATAGCTTGGCCGGGCAGGACGATTGCAAAGTCGTTGAGTTGCCCACTCCTCCCGCTCACCCTGAGTTTGTCGAAGGGCCGTCCGTTCATGGTTCGACAGGCTCACCACGAGCGGATTTGGTCCTTAGCGGGGATTTTGCAATCGTCCTTCTCTTGGCCGGGTGGCGTTACTTGACACCGTAGATAGGGCTATCGATAATTGACTCGGCTTCAATGAGCCTAGGGCTTCAAGGGGCCTAGAATCATTCTGCCTGTTCCGGCGGGCTTAGTCATTCGGATTCCTGCACTCGATAGGTGGAGAATCATGACGACAGTCAAATATTCCCTGGATGAATTCGCACACGATATGGAGAGCCTGCTGGCAAACCAGCCCAACCAGCAACAAATATTTGACACCAGTTCCTCGTGGCTGGAAAAGCTGATCGCCAACCCCGGCGCCATCCCAGACCGGTTCCGAGTCCCTACCGGCATAGGGAACCGTCCCAACCACGGATCGTACATTTTGTACCAGAGTGAGAGCGGTCTCTCTATAACCGCCGTAGTCTGGGGAGCCGGCGACCATGCCGGCCCCCACGACCATCGGACTTGGGGCATGATCGGCGTCTTGGACAATGCCCTCACCGAGACCCGCTTCCGGCGGGTGGACAACCGCACCAAGGAAGGCTATGCCCAACTAGAGCAGGACCGGCGGGCCGAGTTCAAGCCGGGGGAAATTACCCTGCTGGTGCCGGACCTCGATGAAATACACCAGATGGACAATTTCACCGACCGGCCCACGGTGGAAATTCATGTGTATGGGAATGACTTGAGGAGCATAGACCGGTCTCGTTATGACCTGAAGACGGGCCGCATAACCGCTTTCAAGACCCAGAAATACGACAACTGCTAGGGGAGGATCGACCATGGCCGGAAGCATTTCCCCGGATGCTCTGAAAAGCCTGTTGAGCGGAGACTCCCAATTCGCCCTGATCGACGTGCGGGAGGCCGGAGAGTATAACAGTTCCCATATCCCCGGCTCCAGCCTGATACCCCGGCGTCAACTGGAGTTCCAGATGCCGGCGGCCGTCCCCTTCAAAGGAGCCAGGGTCGTAGTTTCCGACGACGACGGGAGACGCGCCGCGGCCGCAGCCATTACCCTGGAACGGATGGGCTACACCCAGGTGTCGGTCCTGGAAGGCGGGATAAATCGGTGGTCCTCGAAGGACTACCCCACCGAATGGGGAACCAATGTGCCCAGCAAGGACTTCGGCGAAAGGGTGGAGGTGGTGCACCAGGTCCCCGAAATCGACGCCGATGACCTACAAAGCAGGATACAGCGGGGAGAAAAGCTGGTCATCCTGGACACCAGGACTCCTGAGGAGTACCAACGGTTCTGTATTCCGGGCGGCAGGAGTATGCCCGGCGGGGAGTTGGCTTTCAGGATTACCGACGTGGTCAAGGACTTGGACCCCGACACCACGGTGATTGTCAACTGCGCCGGGCGCACCCGCAGCATCATCGGGACCCGGGTCCTGCAAAGAATGGGGTTTAACAACGCCTTGGGGTTGAAAAACGGGACCTCGGGCTGGGTGCTGGCCGGTCACCAATTGGAGCGAGGAGCCGACCGGGTCCAACTGCCGGAAACATCTTCTCAGGGCTTAGCCGCCGCAGAGGCCTACGCCGCCAAGCTGGCGGCAGAGGATGGCGTCCGGTACTTGGACGTTGCCGGCCTTCAGAGGTTCCGCGATAAGCAAAGCCGCGAAACCGTCTACCTGATTGACGTGCGGACCCGGGAAGAGTACGAAGCGGGCCACATTCCCGGCTTCCGGTGGTTCCCCGGCGGCCAAGCGGTGCAACGCACTGATGATGTGGCGGTGGTCCACAACAGCACTGTTATATTTTCCTGCGACGGCAAGGTCCGCTCGACCTCGGTGGCCTCTTGGTACCGCCAAATGGGGCTGAAGGAAGTCTACGCTTTGGAAGGCGGCGCCAACGCCTGGCTGGCCGCCGGCCTGGAGTTGGAGAAAGGTATGCCCGCAGAATTGCCTTTGGGCCTAGCCGAGGCCCGGAGCAAAGTGCGCTTTCTATCTCCGGAGGAATTGAACCGGTCCATGCCTTCCCAGATTCTCTTCGTGGACACCAGCCAGGACTTCTCGCGGGGCCACTTGCCCGGCACCCGGTGGGCGCCCCGGGGATGGCTGGAATTTCAAGCGGGCGATAACGCCCCGTCAAAGGAGGAGACTGTTGTCGTCACCTGCAACGACGGACAGTCCTCGGTGTTGGCCGGGGCGGCTTTGAGCGAGCTAGGGTACCGGGACGCGGCGGTGTTGGAGGGTGGGATGGCCGCTTGGCGTCAAACCGGCCTGCCCGTGGAAACCGGCCTGACCGGGGTGATGGCTCCCCCAACCGACGTGGTGATGCTGGGCGTCGACCGCAACCCTGCCGAGATGATGCATTACTTGCGCTGGGAAACCGCCTTGGGAGAAAAGTATGCCGATCATCGAGCACAGTGACATTCCCCGGCCCGCGGTGGTTGACCGCCGTCGAGAACGCGTGCTGGTGTCCGGGAAACAAGGCGCCGCGTCGTTGACCATAAAAGAGGTCGAACTTTACCCCGGCTGGGAAGGACGCCTGCACCAGCACCCCACGGATATCGCTATAATGGTAATGGAGGGCGCAGTGCAAATCGTCCTAGACGAAGAAGTGAGCACCGTAAGAGCGGGTTGCACTCTGCTGGCGCCCCCCGGCGCCCCGCACAAGCTAATCAACCATCTGTGGGTGCCGGTCCGTTTGCTGGTCACTTATCCTAGTTTCCAACTGGACACCGACTATTTGGAGTAGACTAAACCAAGTGAAATAGGGGGTTCTCATGGCTATCTCTCAAACCCGGACGATAACCAAGCCCCAACTCATACCCACCAATGCCGGGTTCCGCACCTTCGCCTCCCCGCCGGCGGCGTTGCAGCAAGACGTTGTCCCCAACGACCTGTTCTACGTCCGAAACCACTGGCGGCAAGTCCCTCAAATCGACCTCTCCTCCTACCGCTTGGTAGTTGACGGAGAAGTCGATCATCCCCTCAGCCTCAGCTACGACGAGCTGCGGCAAATGCCGTACAAGCGGTTCCAAGCCACCTTCGAATGCTGCGGCAACAGCCCGGTCCCGGAATACTGGGGGCAAATCTCCCGGAGCAGTTCCGCCATGGAGCAAATCAAGGGTCACGGCATCATGGGGAATGCCGAGTGGGCCGGGGCGTCTTTGGCGGATGTCTTGGCTTTGGCCGGGGTGAAGGACTCGGCCTTGGAAGTGGTGTTCGAAGGGGCCGATCACGGACCGGACGAGGTGGCCGACGACCCTCCGGAGGTCACTTACGAACGAAGCCTTCCCATAGCCAAGGCGATTCACCCGGATACTCTGTTGGCCTACGAGATGAATGGGGGACAGTTGCCTCCGGACCACGGCTTTCCACTGCGGCTGTTGGTGCCCGGCTGGTATGGGATGACCGGCGTCAAGTGGCTGGTGGGCATTCACGTTTTGGACCATGAGTTCAAGGGGTTTTACCAGACCGAGCGGTACATGACCAACAATGGACCCGACGCGAAGACCTATTACACCTACCAAACCAAGATGAAGGTCAAGTCAATAATTACCAACCCGCTCCCTGGGGAGGTGGTTCCCGGCGACGGCTACCAATTGGCCGGGGCCGCGTGGTCCGGGGAAGACCAAGTGGTTAAAGTGGAGATCAGCACCGACGGAGGGGCTACTTGGGCCCCGGTCGATGTCCTGGAGCCTCGCTCCGGGTATTCCTGGAGCCGGTGGCGGCATCGTTGGCAACCCTCGGGGCCCGGCCGCTACATCTTGATGTCCCGGGCCACCAATGACAAGGGAGAGACCCAGCCCATGGAGTTCCCCAACAAATGGGACGGAAGGGGCTACGGCAACAACATGGTGTTTCCCTTCGAGGTGGAGGTCAGCTAGGTGAGGATCAGACGTCTTCCCGTTCCTATCGCCTTTTTTGTGGTGGTGGCAGCGACGGTCTTTTTGGTCATATTCTTTGGGGCTTGGGCTGCGTCGTCAGCTAAAGCCGGCAGCCAGGATAGAACCCTGAGCTTTGGCTTCGTCAACAGCGGCGCCAACCTCGACGCTTCCACCCTCGACTCCGCCCAGTCGGCCGCTCTTGCCGCTGATGACGCGGGTGAAGACGGCGGCGATGGAGACGAGAGTTGGTGGCAAACGGCGTTCATAAAAGTGTGTCCACTGCATTAGAAGGCTGCCTGGATAGATTTCACCTTCGCGCCCGTCCTATATAACCGGGCAGGCCAACCGGAAAGACAGGCGTTATGGCGCGGCCGTCTTCGAATCAAAGACATTAGACCGGCGGCAATTTGAAGCAGGTCCGTAGATAATGGCGTTCACTTCATGATAATCACCGGCCTGCTGATCTTAGCCACCGGTTTCATCCTCATAGCCCTTGTCAGCACCCCTGCGGTAAGCCGCTGGCTATGGGCGTTGTTCCATCCAACCAGGCGCGTCGGCAAGGTCCACTACGCTTGGCTGATCGTAGCCATACTGGCCGTTTCCCAGATCATGGTCCAGTCGATTAGCATGGCGGCCGGAATCATGGTGGCGCCGCTGAACGACCCGGACGGCAGCTTCGGCTGGAGCATGGGCATCATTGGCGGCGGCCTGGCAATGTATTACCTGGTAGGGGCCGTTTTCTCACCTATCGCGGGTTGGCTAGGCGACCGCTACGGTGTGAGAAAAACCCTGGTAGGCTGTGGAATCCTCTTCGGAATCGGCATGGTCTCCCTGGGGTTCATCACCACGCTGTGGCAGTTCTTTTTGGTTTTCGGGGTGGTCTTGGCTATGACCGAGGCCATAGCCTTTGTGCCTCTGATCACGGCAGTCAGCACATGGTTCAGACGCCGCTTGGGCCTGGCGGTCGGGATACTGTGGGCCGCCGGCGGCATCGGAGCGGCGGCTCTGGCGCCCTTGGTGGGTTACTTGCTGGAACACGTGGGATGGGAACGGGCTTTCTTGTACATCGGCGTCGTGGGCGGCAGCATTATCTTGCTGATGACGCCATTTTTCCGGAACCGTCCCCTGGACATAGGGATTGAGCCCTACGGGTCCCGGGTCAACGACGCGCTAGAGGTAAAGTGGAGCGCGTGGGTGCAAAAGCTCCGGCTCAAAGTGTTTAACCAACACATACGGAAGACCAAGGAATTCTGGAATCTGCCCCTCATACACGGCTTGGGGTGCGCCGGCCACGGCATAATCTTGATCTACTCCATACCCATCGCCGTGGAACAAGGCATCAGCCTCACGGCGGCGGCTCTAATACTCAGCTTGATTAACGTCTTCAGCGTTGTGAGCCGCTTGATCACTCCCATAGTGACGGAACGAATGGGAGCCAAGCCAGCCATGAGCGTGGCCCTAGCCTTACAGGGCCTGACCGTGTTGGTCCTATTCGGGGCTCAAGACCCTTGGTCTTTCTACTTGTTCGCCGTTCTGTTCGGCATAGGTTTCGGCGGTGAGATGTCGGCTTATCCGGTGGTGAACCGCCAGTATTTCGGCGACGGCCCCATCGGCACTTTCTACGGCATAGAGGAAATGGGGGCGCTCTTAGGTCACGCCGTGGCCACGGGCTTGGCCGGCTTTATACTCTACGCGACCGACTCTTTCACCCCTATTCTGATTCTGTCCATGGGGTTCAGCCTGACCGGAGTCGCGGTTATCTTCACCTTGGCGTCCAGCACCAATGTACTGATTCCCGACTGGGAGAAATCTCTGCCGGCGCAGGCCCGGTCTGAGCCGGGCAGGAGCCCGGCCCCAGCCCCCGGGCAAGCCGGGTAGAGACGGTTGTCGGAGTAGTATGTGCGATCAAACCCCGGTCGCGGCCAAAACGCCCATCCTGCTGGGCACCAGCAACCCCGCCAAGCAGGACACCCTTCGGTGGCTGCTGGAAGGGCTACCCCTTGACCCCATGACCCCCGGCCAAGTGGGACTTCACGCCGCCCCGGAAGAATCCGGGGATACTCATGAAGCCATCGCCCGGGTCAAGGCCCGGTATTGGTCCGGTGCGGGGTCGATGCCAGCCTTGGCGTCCGACGGGGGTCTGGTGATTCCGGCGTTGGGGTCCGGGTGGGAAAGCCGCTACACCCACCGGTTTGCCGGCCCGGCGGCCGACGATACGGGACGCCAAGAACGCTTGTTGGAGTTGATGCGGCCCTACCGCGGCGAACAACGAAAAGCCGCATGGGTGGAGGCCTTGGCCGTTGCCGACCAAGGGTGGCTGCTGGCCTCCTGGGAACTGCAGGGCGCCACCGGCATCATTGCCGACCGGCCCGCCGCTCCTGCGCAGCCCCCAGGGTTCTGGGTTTTCCCCCTCTGGTACTTCCCTGAGTTTGACAAGACCTACATCCAGCTATCGTTACAGGAGCGGGAAGAGCTGGACGACCATTGGGTCCGGCTCCGCCGGTTGGTCCAATGCTTTTTTCGCCGCCGCTTGGAGATTGACTAGTATGCGGCCGGGCTGGCTCCAAGGTCCAGGTTCCACGCCGGTGCTCAACAGCGGCCACACAGCCGGACCGTTGCCCCGTTGCCGTCGATAGACCGGCTCTCCAGGACGTGTCACCGTGCCCCGTCCGCTAGGCTGGGGCAATCGTATTTGAAACCAACCCGACAGAAAGGCCCTGCGCTCGGCTTCCATCCCGGTCATTCCGAAACGCAGTGAGGAATCTAAAGCAATTCTTCACAGTCATCGTACCATTCCAGCAGCAAGTCCCTCCATCGTGGCAGGCCGTTGGTGACGCCGACGCAGCGGGTTCCGACGCTATTGGTCAGGGTATACACATAGTATTGCCGGCGTAGTCTTGCCTGCCTATGCGGACACGCAGACAAGCGGATATTAGGATAGGCTTTAGATTCCTCACTTCGTATCGGAGTAACAGTCGGGGAGGTGCTGCGCTCGGAATTACTAATGGCCTTGTGAAGGCCACGTATGCGGATGAAAATAGGCTATTTTCATAATAATGACATCGAAGGGGGCTTAGCCGTATGCGTTATCCGTAAAATACGATAGCCTCAGGCAAGCAGGCCCGGCCGCTGGTGAACCGGCGGGGTGATAAGCTACAATAAGCGATGTCCGGGTAGGCTTGCGGCCTGGTGGGGCACAATGCCCAGACTCTCCCGGCAAGGAGCAGATGGCCTTGAAACTCGATCTCAGAGTACCGCCGTGCGCGCCGGTCACCGAGGTGGCGGAGTTCGTTCGCCAATGCGAGGAGGCGGGCTTCGATGGGGTGGGCCTCCTAGATTCCCAGATGCTGGAGCGGGACGTGTTCGTAAGCATGGCCCTGTCGCTCCAAGCTACTTCGCGGATTCGGGTGGCCTCGGCGGTGACCAATCCAGTAACGCGGCACGTGTCTGTTTTGGCCTCGGCAGCCAAGACCGTCGCCGAACTGGCTCCCCACCGAGTGGAGTTCTGGCTTGGCCGGGGCTATAGCTGCGTCCAGACCATCGGAGTCAGACCGGCATCGGTGCGGCAGATGCGGGAGTCGGTGCTGACTCTAAAGCAACTCCTGGCTGGTCAGGAGGTCTCTTTCAATGGCGTCACCAGCCGGATGCGCCACGGCGATGCCGCAAAGGTCCCAATTTACATCTCGGCCACCGGACCCCGGGCTATTGAGCTGGCGGGAGAAGTAGCCGACGGCGTGGTGTTGCAAATAGGACTCCATCCCACGGCTGTCGAAATTGCCCGCCAACACTTGGCGGCGGGGGCGGAGCGGGCCGGGCGCAACCCTGATGATGTGGAGCTAATCCTGACTGCCACCACCATCGTCCACGATGACCAGCAAGAGGCTCGGGAAATGGCCCGGCCGTTGTGCGTCCAGAGGCTCATGGAAGAGTCCCACGCCAAGTGGCTGCGGGAGACAAGCATAGGCGCCGAGGGCCTGGAACTGCCCAAGGAACTGTGGGAGCTTTACCCGGACGTGCCCCATGCCGAGGATTGGGAGAAGGCCAAGAGCCTATGCGCTTTCCTGCCCGACGACCTGCTGGCCCAACTCTGCGACTTCATCGGCCTCATCGGTACTCCCGAATACTGCGCCCGGCGTCTTAAGGAACTGGAGGCCAGCGGCATCGGTCACATCTACCTGATGACCGGCGCGACTTACGAATTTGCTCATTCCGAACTCCGTGCTTTCAAAGAGGCTGTTTTCCCGGCCCTGGGGGCATAGGCTTAGAGCCTGTCTCAAAAGTCTCCCTCCCTTTTGCGGGAGACGCGGGGCCGGCAGCGAGATTATGAGACAGGCTCCTTAGACCGGCTCCGCGGAAAGGATCATTTACGGTTTCTCCATTCCTCCTTCAGCAACCTGATTTATGGGAGTCCTGCCTTGACTACCGCCAGTGCCGCACCCGCCTCCATTGACCAGGTCCAGAGCCTGCTGCGCCAGCAGGGCTACGTCGCCGACCGCAGCCTGGCGGTGCCCATGTTCTTGGCCCTCCAGTTGGAACGGCCCCTGTTCCTGGAAGGAGAGGCCGGCGTCGGCAAGACCGAGATCGCTCGGGCCTTGGCTGCCGGACTGGACACCGAGTTGATCCGGCTCCAATGCTACGAGGGGCTTGACATTAACCACGCAGTGTACGAGTGGAACCACGCCCGCCAACTCCTGGAAATCCGGTTGATGGAGGCCAGCGGCAGCGTGGACCGCCAAGCCGCTGCTGCAGACCTGTTCGGCGAGAACTTTCTAATCAAACGTCCTTTGCTCCAAGCTATTGACAGCAGCCGGGAAAAGTCGCCGGTGCTGCTCATCGACGAATTGGACCGGTCCGACGAGGAGTTCGAAGGGTTCCTCTTGGAGTTGCTGGCCGACTTCCAGATAACCATCCCCGAACTGGGCACATACCAAGCGGTACACCGGCCCCTTGTGGTGATTACATCCAACCGTACTCGAGAGATTCACGACGCCTTGAAACGCCGCTGCCTCTATTTCTGGATCGACTACCCGGACTTTCAAAAGGAGCTCCAGATAGTTACCAACAAAATCCCGGAAGCGCCGCGCCGCTTGGCCGAGCAAGTGACCGGGTTCATCCAGGAGCTGCGCCAGACTGAACTCTACAAGGTCCCAGGCATTTCCGAGACTCTGGACTGGACCACAGCTCTGTTGGCGCTAAACCAGACAGAGCTGGACCCTCAAGTAATCGATGATACCCTGGGAATCATGCTCAAGTACCAGGACGACATAGAGTTGGTGCGAGGCGAGCCGGTGCGGGCGATGCTGGACCGGTCCAGGAACCGGGCTCCCGGCCGGGGCAGACGGGGCGGCGGAGGCTCGTAGTGAGTGCACACCCCCTTTCCTCCAATGATAAGGAACAGGGTCCCGCTTATCTGCTGCACAACCTGATGCTGTTCGTGGAGGTGTTGCGCAACCTGGGTTTGGACGTAGGCTCAGGCAATGTGTTGGACCTAGTCCGCGCTACCGAGTACGCGCCGGTGGGCCGGAAGCAGGACTTTTACCAAGCGGCCCGGTGTCTCTTGGTCCACCGAAAGCAGGACCTTCCCCTGTTTGACGAGGCCTTCCAGGTCTTCTGGCGCAAGCCCGCTTCAGGTCAAACCACCCGCGACCTGCGGTCCATGGGGGAGGACCGGCGTTTTCGCAAACCCCAGGTGGGACCTCCGCGGGGAGGGGACAGCAGTGACGCCGACGGAGGGAGAGACGACCCAGCCGGAGTTCAAGTCGACCTGTCCCGGACCTATAGTGCCCGGGAAGTGCTGCGGGAAAAGGACTTCGCGGATTTTACGCCTCCTGAAATATTCGATGCCCGCCGGATGATTTCGGAGCTGTCCTGGGACTTGGGCCGGCGGCAGACCCGGCGCTTGGTCCCCGGTCACGGCCCGGCGCTGGACTTGCGAAGGACCCTCCGCCACAACCTGAAATACGGCGGCGAACCCTTGGAGTTAGCCCGCCGGCGGCAGAAGGACAAGGTCCGGCCATTGGTGCTGATTTGCGACGTGAGCGGCTCTATGGAGCGCTACACCCGCATGTTGCTGCATTTCAGCCATGCCATTTCCGGCAGCTTAGACCGCGTGGAGGCCTTTCTGTTCGCCACCCGGTTAACCCGCATCACCCGGTTCCTGAAGCACCGCGGGGTCGATCAAACAGTGAACCAGGTGTCCAGGGCGGTGCCCGATTGGGCCGGAGGCACTCGAATCGGCCAAGCCCTCAAGACCTTTAACTTCCAGTGGCTGCGCCGGGTGCTGAGGTCAGGCTCGGTAGTGCTGATCATCTCCGACGGTTGGGACCGGGGCGAACCGGAACTGCTGGTCCGGGAAGTGGCCCGCTTGCAGCGTAGTTGCCACCGTCTGATCTGGCTCAACCCGCTGCTGGGATCCCCCAATTACCAGCCGTTGACCCGGGGTATGCAGGCCGCGCTCCCCTACGCCGACGACTTTCTGCCGGTCCACAATCTCAACAGCCTGGAGGCGTTGGCCCATCACTTGAATAACCTTAGCCCCCAACGCACCCTCGGCCCTCGTTATCGTCCGGCGGAGCCTTCCACACCGGAAACGCCCTCCCGGCCGCCGGAGCCGCCGCAGATAGACCCCTCGCGGGCCCCCACTTTTAGGCACCCCATGTGGGGCCGACGCCCATAAAAGCGCCGCCGGTCTGTCTCACGCCTTGGGTTGTCAGGACACTGTACTGCGGCAGGCCGCTAAGACACTGCTTCTGTCGGACCCTTGACGGTCATTGAACCGCCGTTTTGTGACGTTGCGGAGTATACCGGCGTATGGCCGCCGACTGTCTAGCCCAATTCTTAGACCAATATAGAGCGAACTTAGCCTGGCTGACGGCCAATAAACCTTTCATCGTCTCCCAAGCGGTCGCCTTGCCAAATAGAGTGCGGCGGAAACCCAGTTCCATCACCGCAAAGGACACCGCAGCCAATACCCCGCCGACAACGGCGTCCAAGATGAAATGGTTTCCGGTGATGGTGATGGCTAAGAAGGTGGTCACGGGATACAACAGCCCCAGCGGTTTAAACCAGCCCTTCAGCGACTGGGCGAAAAGGACACCTAGGATGACCGTCCAGCTAAAATGGAGGCTGGGCATGGCCGCGTTGGTGTTGTAATAGGCCACCATGTCCTGGCCCCCGTAGAACGCAGGGCCCAATTCCTGAATGGTGTTGACGAAATGGTGGTGCAGGTTAAAGGGGGAGGTAACCGGAAACGCCATGAAGATCAACAAGGCGATCACCAGGTTTATCGCCACCACGGTGCGGTAGTAGTAATATTTGGGCCGGTTGGTGAAGTACAGCGCCAGTCCTACAATGACTATGATGGGCCAATAAGTAACGATGTAGACCCAGTTGAAGAACAGCGCCAGCCCGTCAATATGCTCCAAGACCCAAGACTGCCAGCCCGGCTCCCAGAATATCCCCAGCCACTTCTCCACCGAGATGATGCGTCCGGCATTCTCCAAAGCCTTGCTGTTCAGGTCGGAAAATAGCAGGCCGCGGGACCCAATGTAGACGAAGTAGAACCCCAAGATGAGCGCCAATTCCAGCAGGTGAGCTTTCCAGGCAAAGCGGACGTCGGCTGTCAGTATACTGTTTGTCCGGGAGCGAAGTGAGGCCACTGCCCCGGTTACGTTGGGATAGGCCAGTTGGGAAACTCGCGGAATGTCGACTTTCATCTAATCTTGCTTAAGGAGCCGGTTTGCTGCGCCGCTCCGCAACCTCAACGCCCTCTACCGGGGTCCGGTGCGTTCCAGCGCTGCCCAACGAAAGAGTCCCCGGAGTTTCCGAGGGCCGGTGTAGCTGTTTTGCATGTTGAGACCGCTGCGGCGTTCCAGCGAGGCCCGGAACCGCTGGATTATCTGGGGTAGAAACAATCTGCGGCGGAATCCCAATTCCATCAGGGCAAAGGCCGCGATCATCAAAGCGGCGCCGGCGATAGCATCCATAATGTAATGATTGGCGGTTATGGTAATGGCCAACAGGGTGGTCGTTGGGTAGATAATGCCGAGTATTTTCACCCACTTGTTTCGCGTAGTGAGAAAGAGTACCCCGAACATAACAGTCCAGCTAAAGTGAAGGCTGGGCATGGCGGCGTAAGGGTTGTAGAAGTTGGCAAACTCCCGGCTGGCATAGAATGTCGGACCAAAAGCTTTGATAGTATCCACGAAGTGTTCGGCTATCATGCGCGGCGGCGCCAAAGGGAACAGCATGAACCCGATAAGGGCCAAGGCGAAGCTGAGCAGGACAATATTACGGTAGTATATGTACCGGGGACGATCTCGAACGTAGAGAATGGTGCCGGCGGTCAAGATAATCGGCCAGAAGGTGAAGATATAAGTCCAGTTGAAGAAGACCACCAGTGCTTTGACGCCGTCGATGGCCCACGCCTGCCAGTCCGGCTCCCAAAAGAACCCCAGCGATCTTTCCAGGGAAATGATCTTAGCGGCGTTGGCCAGCGCGGTTGCTTCGAAGTCATCGAACACCAAGGACCTGGTGTACATATAGAAAAAATACGCGCCGGCAATGATGGCCAACTCTCGTGTGTGGGGCAACACGGTCTTCAACCAGACCCAGCCTGAGGGGTTCAAGCGCATCACTGCCATAACTTCACCTTACTTTCAGATGCGCATGCTCTTGGGCGATCTTCCCTTGACCCGAACGCAACAGCCGCCTGTGGGGGCTGTTTCCTTTTCATCACTGCTTATTGCCTGGACCCCTATAACACTTTCTAGGCCGAGCCTGAAATAGTGGAACGCGCCTGGAACAAAGTGTGAGGGTCCGTCACCTCTTAGGCGCTGCTCCGCCCTTTAGGAGGAATTGATTAGAGATATTTCACTCTTTGGTCCGCTGCTCAACAGCTTCGGTGAGGAGCGGGACTCGCAGACCGGGTACTACCGGAGGCGCCGGTCCGAGCCCATTGTCGGACACAGGTCCAGCGGGCGCCGCGTTGACCTGTTCCGGTTGTAAAGCCACCGGGCCCCTTTTGCGCGCCGCCCGGCTGCCGAGGTACACGCTGCAAGACACGCAGCCTACCCACTGCTCTGGTGTATACCCCTCTTTAAATAAGCCCCTGGCAGTGGCGTATTTTGGATTGTTCCAGATCTCTTGGATGGTGTTGACCGAGGCATCGCCGAAGTCCTCGGCTTTATCGGTCAGATAGCAGCAAGGAGCGAAACCGCCGTCCCAGTTGACCACGGCGCTTCGCCACAACCGCCAGCACCGTTGCCCATCTTCCTGGTATGGCTTGTGAAAGGGGTCTTCCCGTTGATACTCCGGATGGTCTCGGGGCAGCCAGCGTTCGGCTTCTTGGCGATCGCTCATGCCATGAGGAAAGTCGACCTTTTTGAATACCAGGGAATCCACTTCCAACTGGCCCGCCAACTGGCTGGCCTCATCCATTTGGTGTTCGTTCTGCCGCATGACTATGAACTGCCACTCCAAATGCGGCGTGGTATAGCCCAAGTCCCGTTTTTTCTGGACCAGCAGGTTGATGTTAGCCAAGACCCGGTCGAGCCTCCCCCCGACGCGGTACTGCTGGTACACCTCTTGGGTGACTCCGTCCATGGAGATTATCATCACGTCCAGCCCGGACTTGATGATGTTTTCGGCCATCTCCGGAGTCAATGGCTTGTTGAGATTGGTGCTGATTATGGTGGCGATTTTTTTCTGGTGAGCATAGCCCACGAACTCGTGTATGCGCCGGTTCAAGAATGGCTCACCCCAACTGTACAGAGTAAGCCACACGCAGTAGTCTTTGATCTGGTCGATGGTCTTGGTGAACAGGTCGAAGTGCATGGTGCCTTGGTCTCGGTGGATGGTGCCCAAGCCGGTGTGACACAAAGGGCACTTGAGCTGGCAAATGTTGGTGGTGTCTATCTCCCATTCGAAGGGTTTCCCCCACACCTTCCGGAGTCCCAGCCGTAGCTGGGCTTCGACGCGAAGCACGTTGAACAGCTTTTTCCAGCTAAAGTACCGAAACGTCAAAGCAAAACGCTGCTGGCTCCGGTCACCCGCCAGAGAATTCACCACACTGGCGTTTACCTGCAGCTTGTCCCAAAACAACACGACCTTTTTAATAAATCGAGCTAACGGAGTAATCACTCATCACCTGTCATGTGTGGGCTAAATACACTGTCGGGCATCTCGGGAAGACTACCAAGCCCAACCTTCCCCTGTGCACCGCTGCGGGCGTTAGGCGTATCATCATAACTCCGGAGTTGCCCGGGGTTCAACTATATGGGTTTCAAGAAATAGATACTTTTCTAAAGAAACACCCGGTATCGAGTTGTGGCCGCCAACATGCGAATTCGAGTTCGCCAACAATCAGCGCCCCCGACCGCCCGGTGGGGTTTCGCCGTAGATCAGGGGTAGTTTACCAGACACCGGCGCGGAATGGGAACAAAATAGACCCCGGACGGACGAAATTGACTCACATTACGTCCCGGGAGTATCCTTGAATACAATAAGGAGGCTCAAAGATGCCTAGAGAAGATTTTGACCAACAACTCAGTCTTCTTGAACAGGAAGTTGGGGTCCTGGCGGGATTTGTCGAGAAATCCATCCACCGCGCCGTGGATGCTCTAAAGAGAAGGGACTTGGAGGACTCCCGCCAAGTGGTGCATGACGATGACTATATAGACCAGAAGCGTTTCGAGATCGAAGAGCGGTGCGTCGACTTGATCGCTACTCAGCAGCCGATGGCCCGCGACCTGAGAGCGATCATTGCTTTGCTACATATCGTGGTGGAGCTGGAACGCATGGGAGACTATGCGGAAGGCATCGGAAAGATCAGTCTGGCCATGGGGGAGGCTCCTCCCTTGAAGCCGCTGATAGACATACCCCGGATGGCGGATAAAGCTACGGAGATGTTGCGGGACAGCATAGACTCGTTGCTTAGCCGGGACGTGATCAAGGCCAACCAAGTGTGCCAGGCCGACGACGAGGTCGATGACCTGTACGACCAGGTCTACCGGGAGTTATTGCTGTTTATGATCCAGGATCCCCAGACCATTCAGCGGGCTACCTACTTGCTTTGGGTATCCCACGATCTGGAACGCATTGCCGACCGGGCTACAAACATTGCTGAGCGGGTCATCTTCCTGGTAACCGGCAAGTTGGTGGAAATCAACGTTTCCAAGTACTGAGTGCTTGGTCCCCTAAATTCTGCTGATGCCATCTCCAGCCTGCCTGGGCCAATCAGGCGGTCAAGGCCAATTGAAGCTGCTTTTGCGGGACGGGTAGAGTCCGGGGAGACCGTCTTGTCGAAAGCCCCCAGTAACGCCTTGCTCTGTCCACCGCTTCCATCACGCGTTGGGTGTACTCCCGGGGGGCGTAGGTCTTGCGGTACAATTTGGCGTAAGCGGGGACCAAGCGGGGATAGGTCTCCCTCAGCATGGGCATGAACCATTCCTTGGAGCCGGGTTTAAGGAATAATAGATTGCTCGCCAGGTATTGGGCTTTGTGAGCGGCGGCGGCGGCAGCAACAGCGTCAATGCTTTCCGAACTGTCGGATATTCCAGGCAGTAGCGGGGCCATCATTACCCCGGCTTCCACGCCGCTTTCCACCAAGAACTGCATGGCCTCAAGACGGGCTGAAGGACTGGGTGCTCCAGGCTCGGTTAGCTTCCAGACCCGTTCGTCGATGCTCCCAATACTAAAATTGACTCGCACCTCGGCATTTTGAGCCAGTTCCAACAGCACATCCACGTCCCGCCGCACCAACACCCCCTTGGTGGTAATCGACGCCGGGTTATGGAACTCCCGCAGCACTTGGAGAATCTGGCGTGTCAACTGGTACTGGGCTTCGGCGGGCTCGTAGGGGTCCGATGCGGTGCCGATGGCGATGGACTCTCCCCGCCACTTGGGCCGCCGCAACTCCTTTCGCAGCACTTCCGGAGCGTTTACCTTGGCGAATACCCGCTGCTCGAACTCCCTGCCGGCGTCCAGCCCCCAAAACTCGTGGGTAGGACGGGCGTAGCAGTAACGACAGGCGTGACGGCAGCCCCGGTACGGATTCAAAGTCCACTTGAAAGGGAAGTTGGGGACATCAATCCGGTTGAGCAACGTCTTGCAGTGGATTTCCTGTACTTCTGCGCCAGCCATGGACTCACCCTGTTATTAACAAATATAGAACATTTATACTAAGAATAAGGGTGCTTCCAAAGCCGGTCAAGGAGAAAGCGTCAGCAATCGCAGTGGTAGAATGGCCGCATTGTGGCCGGCAAACGAGTGACGAATGCTAGATGATGCGGGCAGCATAGCGAGCTTGGCCGGGGTGGGAGTATCGTTAGTTGGCTTAGGATTCTCTATACTACAATTGAGGAAGCTACGGGGTGAGACGCGGGCTGCTAGAGAGGCGGTGGAGGCAACTTGCAGAGCCATAGGGCGGGAGTTGCCCAATACAGAACTTACCAGGCTGGGCGAACGAATGGTTTCGTTTGCTTTTCAGGAGGCGGCCCCTAAAAGCAAACGAAACCGTGCCATGAGAAGCATAATCAAGCCGATGGGGTTAACTGGTACTTTCGCGGCAGACCGGGAGGCGAAAGATGACTGTCTGGGTGGTTCGAGCTGGGAGAAGGGGCGAATATGAGGAAACACTTATATCCCAGGGTCTAGCGGGTATAGACTTTGGAGTGGGACAGAGTGCTGCTGGTTTCGCCAGCAGGGAGTCGCTTCGGGAACATATGTCTACCAGGAACGCGGCGGATCGAGTGTACAGCTTCATCCATGAAATTCGCGTTGGCGACATAATTATATTGCCTCGTAAGCATCCCAGAGTTATAAATGTCGGTAGAGTGTCGGGCGATTACCAGTATAGGAACGATTTGGGAGTCCCCCATGTGCGCTCGGTAGACTGGGAGGCACAGGATATTCCGTGCTCCGCCTTCGACCAGGATCTGCTGAATTCTATGGGTGGACTGGCGACAGTTTTTCGTATACGGGCAAGCGACGCCGAATCACGGATTGAAAGCATATCGGCCAAGCATCTAAGTCGGGATGTAGCCGCTGATGCTGAGCCTGCCTCCCTAGACAACGGAGATCCCGAATTCAAAGTCGACTTGGAGGAGCAAATCAATGACCGAATCATAGAACGCATCCGTCAGAGGTTTTCAGGCACTCGGCTGGAGTACCTCGTCGCTGAAATCCTGCGGGCGTCAGGCTATCGCGCTCTGGAAACACGGCAGGGGCCGGACGGCGGGATAGATGTCGTTGCTGGGCAGGGCGATATGGGGTTTGGCCATCCGCGTCTATGCGTTCAAGTGAAATCCGGTCGCAATGCCGTAGACCTGCCCGACTACAACCGCCTCCAAGGCAATATCGGGTCATTCGGCGCCGAGCACGGTTTACTGGTCAGCCTCGGCGATTTCACAAGGCCAGTCCGCAACGAGAATGAACGCTCTTTCTTCCAGATTCGGTTATGGGGGCCTAACGACCTCGTGGAAAGGCTGCTGGAGACTTATGACGACCTGCCGGATGACATTCGAAGCGAAATACCCCTGAGAAACCGCAGAATCCTGATAGAAACGGAATAATAGACGAAAGCCAAATTGGAAATACATGCCTGGGATTGCCCAGCTCTATGACTGAACCGCCGTAGAATTAAGGGACTGCGCCAAGAACGCCAGCTACAAGAGAGCAACTTTGGAGTTCGCAGGGTGGAAGGCATGGGACCCGGTGGACGCGGCCACTCTCTCCCACCAGTTGGATACGGCCCCTAAAAGCAAACGAAACCGAACGAATTGATGTCCTCAGAGAGCTACATCGGAGTGGAGACCGCGCCCGTTGTTTAACCATTTACCCGGAGATAGGGGAGTTATTTCTAGAGATTCGTCGCAGACATCACCAATTGTCAGGTCGGGAACGAGCCAACATCCTCAGGGCGACTGCGCAGATCGCTGAAATGGAGACGGCCTTAGAGACTTCGGAGGGTGAAATAACCTTAGAAATGGTTGGCGACTTTAACGGCAAACTAACAGACTTTCAGACAAGACTACTGCCTAGATTGGAAGACCAACTACAACAGTTAGTATGACGGAGCATGGTAATGTCTGAGTCGAGAATGAACGAAGTTGCACAGCCCCTCTTGAAACAGTCCAAAGATCATGAGGTTGCTTGGGAGGAGACAGGCAGAGCGGATTCCTATAGGATAGTCTTTCCTGAGACAGCGTTGGTTATCTCCCAGATCCCGAGCTTAGAAGACCCCGATTTGAGCCTTGAGCTGGTGGGCGAAGCCGGGAGAGTAGTGGATTCGCTGAAGACTAACCCCCAAGACGACATGTACCCAGTGTTGAGCCAAATCTTCGCCCTTGCTGACCAGAAAATACGCGATTCCGGCATAAACAAGGCCCTAGAATACCTCAAACGGTCCTGATCATTTTCGCACTCGCCGTGCCGCTTGCTACCGCCTATAAACGTATCCCGTTTCGCTGCGCTGGCAGTTCAGGCGGCGGTTTAGATGCAGACCCTCCAATATGAACTCAACGGCTGAGGCCAACACCTCGGGCCGTTCGTCATCGGTCAACCGCTTAACCGCAGCGGAGAGGCCATCGATTCGTTCAATCATGGCCGGATACTCGGGCGCCGGCTTCTCGCTGCTCGTCTCAGCCGTCTCTCCCAAATCGAAAGCGGTCACCACTTCTTCCAGGTCGGCCACGTCGAAGTAGTTGCCGAAAACCCGAAGCACCCCCCGGCGAGTCAAGTCGTCGGTCACCCGGCTCTCCTTGCCTTCGTCGAAGGTCTCCAACTCGATTTTTCCCGAGAAAGAGGCCACGATATAAGGGAGGTCGCTGGTGCGGGGGCAAGTCCACTGGTCGCCGTGCACAATGGCCCGTCGCAGAGCGTTGCCCAGCAGGGTCTCGAAGTTGGCAATGGACACACGAACACTTACACCGGAACGTTGGTTGATTTCATTACTGTTTCGTGCTTGCGAGGTTATTTCCGCCAGGATTTCTTTCATGTACTCTGGAACTACGACGTTTTCCTCATCGGGAAATCGGGACCGTTCCTGCTCCATGATGGCGATCTCATCCCGTGTGTTCCTGGGGTAATGGGTATGGATCTGAGAGCCATAGCGGTCCTTGAGGGGCGTGACGATACGGCCGCGGTTGGTGTAGTCCTCGGGGTTGGCGGTGGAGACCACGTAAACATCCAGGGGCAAGCGGACCCGGTAGCCCTTGATCTGGACGTCGCGTTCTTCCATCAGGTTGAACAGACCTACTTGAATTCGCTCCGCCAAATCCGGCAACTCGTTAATGCAGAAGATGCCCCGGTTGGTCCGGGGCACCAAACCGTAGTGAATAACCAGTTCGTCGGACAGATAATGGCCTTCGGCGACTTTGATTGGGTCTATCTCGCCGATCAGGTCGGCGATGGAAATGTCCGGGGTGGCCAGTTTCTCAGAGTAGCGCTCATCCCGGTGTACCCACTCGATCTCGGTTGCGTCGCCTTTCTCGGATACAGTGTCCCGGCAAGCCCGGCAGATGGGATCGTAGGGGTTGTCGTTGATCTCGCAACCAGCAATCTTAGGGATGTATTCGTCGAGAAGCGTGACCAGATTCCGGATCATGCGGGATTTGGCTTGGCCGCGTTCCCCTAGCATAATCACATCCTGTCCTGCCAGGATAGCGTTCTCCAGTTGAGGGATTACGGTGTCGTCGAAGCCAATAATACCTGGGAAAACGATTTCTTCGGCCCTGATTTTGGCAATCAAGTTCTTGCGCAACTCTTCTCGCACGGAAAGGACCTGATAACGGGACTTACGTAGTTGGCCGAGGGTCCGGGATTTTTTTACAGCAGGCATTCTCATCGCTCCGTTTATTTTTCAGGCCCGCCCTGAGATTTTAGCAGGTACGGCGGACGCCAGGATGATTATGAATATGGAACATTCAGTGGAGGCTTTCACTGTGACAGTATAGCGTATGCCTTGGGCGGCGCCCTCAGGGCAATCACATCTAAAACCAACCCGACAGAAAGGCCTCGCGCCCGGCTCCCAACCATGTCATTCCGGTCCTCAACCATGTCATTGTTATGAAAATAGGCCATTTTCATCCCCTTACGTGGCCTTCACAAGGCCATTAGCAATTCCGAACGTAGCGAAGCCCTTCGGCTGCGCTCAGGATAAACTCCGTGAGGAATCTCAAACCTATGTCAGCAAGCACTAGGTCTGTAGCTGGGTCGACGCGACGGCTCTGGCCCAACGCCTTAGATTCCTCCCTCCGGTCGGAATGACAAGTTGAGCGACCAGTTACGCAAAGATCTCCCCTAATGCCCGCTATTCCCAGTTGCTCCCACTTGGATTATAATTGAGTTCAAGGCCCCAGGAGATTAGATTCCCACGATGCTTCATTGGTTGGCAACCCCCCTGTTTTTCCTAATAGCGCCTCGGGTCCTGCCGCGGGCAATCCGGTTGCTTCGGCTGGTATGGCGGCTTCAGTGGGATAAACGCGTTCCTATTGCGCTCCGGACCCTAGTGCCCTTGGCCGTCGTTTACGTTGTGTCGCCCTTGGACTTGATAAAAGACCGCGTGCCGGTTATCGGCAGGTTTGACGACTTGATAATCCTTGCTTTGGCGGTGTTTCTTCTGGTCAAGCTATCGCCTAAGCACGTGGTCGACGAACACATGGGCGCGCCGGCCTCTCCCCGGCCCGAGGACGAGGACCCTTCTAAAGTGGTGGACGGCTCGTCCCGGCTCGTCGATTAGCTGAAACTCCCGCTCTCAGCAAGGCCGCCTCGGCGCCAGGGAATCCTGTAATCCGCCAAACCGGGCAGGTCCGGCCAGCAGTCATAAGGAAGAACCCGACAGCAACCCCTTTCATATCTGGAGCGCTCCCACATTACTATTATGCCATCCGGTCCGCCGACTACCACAGCAATCGTTCCAGTCAGCGGGATGGGGCTTTATGTCCATGTCCCCTTTTGCAAGACCAAATGCCCCTATTGTGACTTCAACACCTACCAGGGCATCGAGGACCTGATTGGGTCATACTTGGACGCGGTGACCGGCGAAATAGCTCTCTGGGGGCGGGTGTTGCAAAGGCCCGCTGTTAACACGATCTTTCTGGGGGGAGGAACCCCGTCCTATCTACCCAACAGCCACATAGGCCGGATCCTGGAAGCGGTCCGAAATGCTTTCTCGGTCCGGAACAATGCCGAAATAACTGTCGAAGCCAACCCGGACGACTTGGACCGGGCCAAGTGCGGCTATCTGCTCTCACAGGGGGTCAACCGGCTGAGTATTGGGGTGCAAAGCCTTGACCCCGGTCTATTGGCTCAATTGGGCCGCCGCCACGGGCCGGAGCAAGCCGCCGGGGCCTTCCAAATCGCCCGCGCCGCCGGCTTTACCAACATCAACCTCGACCTGATGTACGGCCTGTCTGGCCAGACTATGCCCCAGTGGCGGAACACCGTGCAGCAAGTAACGTCGTTGCGTCCGGCTCACCTTTCTCTCTACTGCTTGACGCTGGAGGAAGGGACCCCAATGCACCGGTGGGTGCGGCAAGGGCGCCTGCCCCGGCCCGATGAAGACCTGGCGGCTGACATGTATTCCCACGCTAGGGCGGCGCTGGCTGCTGCGGGGTACTGCCACTACGAAGTGTCCAACTGGTCCCTGCCCGGTCGCGGGGGCCGCCACAACCTCGGCTACTGGCGCAACTTGCCCTACTTGGGCGTGGGACCGGGCGCCCACTCTTTTTTGGCCGAGTACAGGTTCTGGCAGGTTTCCTCGCCTCGGCTGTATATCTCCAAGGTCAAAGAGTGGGCCGACAGTGAGCCCAAGGCATGTTTCGTTATGACCGGGAAGATGCTGGACACCGTCCACCCCATCGACAATTGGGAGCGCATCGACATCGATACGGCCTGCGCCGAGACCATGTTCCTGGGGTTGCGCCTTCTGGACGGCTTGGACCTGGCGGAAGCCTCAGAGCGAGTGGGGGCGGACTTGGAATCAAGGTATCGGACCCAGATAAGAGAGCTGATGAATTTAGGTATGCTGGAGCGGCAAGACGGCCGGCTGCGGCTGACCGGCGCCGCTTACCTGGTCGCCAACCAGGTGTTTCTGCGGTTTGTGGACTCTGGCTAGTAATGCGGCTTCCAAACTGGGAGAGCGCCTATGTACCGGAACCAAAACTCAGCCAATACTTGTTGTCCGAGACTCATACCACCGGAAAATGGAAGGCTTTATTGCTATCGGATCTAGGGTATGATGTGAATAACATCGAGAGGTTGAAACAGGACTTGTTGACCATAGCCAATACCAGGGACGTAACGGGAACTGTAGTATCAGAGTACGGGACAAAATACATTATCGAGGGATTACTACAATCGCCTAGTGGAAATGTTTTAATGATGCGAACGGTGTGGATGATAGGGATTGGAGAGTCTCGGCCTCGATTCGTGACAGCATATCCGGTATGAACATACAGCGGGGAGGAGTTCCATGGTTAAAGAGTTGGATATAGTGGTGCTCACTCGCGATATAGAAGAACAAGGCTTGGAACGTGGGGACATAGGGACAGTAGTGCATTCCTACCACGACGAAGTAGCATTCGAAGTTGAGTTCATAACCGGGGACGGCAGCACAACTGCGGTGTTAACACTGGTCAACACAGACATTCGACCGATGGGGAAAAGCGAAATCCTCCACGCGCGGTGGTTCACGCCTCCTAAGTCCTTAGAGATGTCTAGTTAGGATGAGATGAAAGGGAGAATCGTAGTCGATCCAAACACGCACTTTGGAAAACCCTGTGTCGCGGGCGCCAGAATCAGGGTGCTAAGTGTGCTTGAATTGGTGTGCGAAGGGAACTCATTTGAGATGACACGATGTACGTGATAGGAACCGCCGGCCACGTGGACCACGGGAAGTCCACCCTGGTTAAGGCTCTGACCAACATCGACCCGGACCGGCTCCCCGAGGAAAGAGAAAGGGAGATGACGGTCGACTTGGGTTTTGCTTGGATGACCTTGCCCAGCGGGCGTGAGGTCAGCATCGTCGACGTGCCCGGCCACGAGCGTTTCATCAAGAACATGCTGGCCGGAGTCGGCGCCATTGACTTAGCCTTGCTCATCGTGGCCGCCGACGAGAGCGTTATGCCCCAGACTCGGGAACACCTGGCCATTCTCGACATCCTCCAGATCCGCCGGGGCTTGGTGGTCATCACCAAAACGGACTTGGTGGAAGATGAATTGGTGGAGCTGGTCAAAGCCGAGGTGGAGGATGTTTTGGAAGGCACCTCCTTCCAAGGCTGCCCTATGGTGGGGGTATCGGCGTATACCGGAGAGGGCCTTGACGGCTTGAGGGCTGTAATCGACGAAATATTAGACGAGACCGAATCTCGAAAGGACTTGGGCCGGCCCAGGCTTCCCGTCGACCGGTGTTTTTCCATCGCCGGCTTTGGCACCGTAGTCACCGGCACTCTTATTGACGGTGCCTTGGAGGTCGGCCAAGAGGTGGAACTGGCCGGTTCGGGCCGCCGCGGCAGAATCAGAGGCTTGCAGAGCCACAAGTCGAAAGTTGACCGGACCCAGCCTGGAGTGCGCTTAGCAGTAAACCTTTCCGGCCTATCCCGCGCTGACGTCCAGAGAGGGGAACTCTTGACCTCTCCCGGCTGGCTGCGCCCCACTCAGCGTTTGGACGCCCGGTTGAGAATGGCGCCCCAAGCGTCTCACAGCCTGCGTCACAATGAAGGGGTCACTTTTCACTTGTTCACCAGCGAATCCACCGCCCGGGTGCGGTTGCTGGACGCCGACCGGTTGACCGCAGGCAGTGAAGGTTGGGTGCAGATTCTCTTGGCGGACTCTTTGCCTATGGTAAAGGGAGACTTCTTCGTCATCCGTTCCGCCGAGGACACCCTGGGAGGAGGGCAAGTGGCCGACCCCAGCCCCAGACGCCGCCATCGGAGGTTCAACCCCGAGGTGATGGAACGGTTGATGATGCTGGACCAAGGCACCGGGGAGGACGTCCTGCTCAGCGTGGCGGAACAGTGGGGGCCCTGCGACCTGAACACTCTCTCCAGACGCTCCAATTTGCCTCAGCCGGAGGTGTTGGAACGAATTGACCAACTCGCTTCCCAAGGGAGCGTAGTAGTCCTGGGAGATTTGGGCTCCGACAACGACGCCGTTGTTTACTCCGCCCAAGGTTGGGGTGTCTTGAAAAGCAAGCTCTTCGCGGCCCTGAAGACCTACCACAACCAGTACCCTTTGCGGCGGGGGATGCCCCTCCAAGAGGTCCGCAACCGCTTGGGTCAATCCCAGCCGGTTTTCACCAAGACTATGGCCCGGTTGACCGGCGAGGGCTGCGTGGCGGAGACCGGTCAATCGCTGCACCTCCCCGGCCATGAGGTCTCTTTAACCCCCCAAATGCAACAACAAGCCGAGTCGTTTCTGTCGGCGCTGGAGCGCGACCCCTACTCCCCATCCGGCGGCCAACCCTTGGACCCGGAATTGCTGGGGGCTTTATGCGACAGCGGCAAAGTGATAAAAGTCAACGAATCGGTGGTGTTTGCCGCCTCCGCCTATCAAGAGATGGCCGACAAGATTATTGCCCATCTTGGCGCTTTTGGGAGCATTACCGTCGCTGAAGCGCGGACCATGTTCAACTCCAGCCGCAAGTATATGCTGCCTTTGCTGGAATATCTTGACCAACAGCGTATTACTCGCCGCGTCGGCGACGAGCGCGTCCTAAGGTAGAGCCGTGCCTTTTGATTTGGGGGAGGTCGCGCTCCAGTTGGACCAAGTAGCCCGGCGCTTGGGCCGCAGCCAAAACGACCGGCAACTACGCTTGAAAGCCCTGTTGGACTCCGCCGCCCAAGTGGACCAAGCCGCTGCCCAAGCAGCAACTCGAACGGCATCGGAACGGCCGTATCTGGCCGCCCACGCAAAAGAGGCCCTGGTGGGCGGCTATGCCTGCCCTGCTCCCCCCAGGGACTGGTGTGTGGCGGCGGTGGACGGCTCCCACATCGATGTGGACCGCCATTTGCCGGTGAGTTGTTTCCTGATCAATCTGGGCGGTTGTGTCTTGACCTACGGGTCCCAACCGGATGCCGCTTTCTTCAGCCAGCCCTACCTGGCAACCGACCCGCTGGACCTCTACTTGGTAGACCCGGCCAATCCGGCCCAAGAGGAGCCGGTTTCCGGCCCTCTCCTGGGCTTGGTGCGCACCGTGATGGAACTGGAGCGGCTGGCGGAGGCGGCCAGCGAACTGCCCACAGACCTGCCCGCCCTAGCCTTGGTCGACGGCTCTCTTGTCCTTTGGGGTTTGTCAGGCCAGGGCTACCGGCCCTTCGTACGGGATGCCATAATCCAAGGCCGCTTTCTGCAAGCGTTGGAGAAGCTCAGAGTCCTATCCCAACGCCGGCCGCTTACTTTAGCCGCTTATGTCTCGCTTCCCCGCAGCACCGAAGTGGTCAACGCGGTCCGGCGCTGCTTGTGCCCCCATGAGGCGGCCCGCTGCCGCCGGGCTTGCGGCAACCGGCGCTCCGTCCTTTCTCCTTGCAACCTAGCCAACGAGTTCTTGGACCGGGAGCTATTCCAGCGGCTGCTGCATCCCGGATGGCGCTCCCCCATTTACCGGACCAACTCATCGGTGCCCAGGGAAAACTACGGAGACGATCAGCAGGTCTATTTCTATTACTTGCACGCCGGCGAGGAGATCGCCCGCGTAGAGGTGCCGGAGTGGGTCGCTAGGGACAAGGGGTTGTTGGACCTGGGCCACAGTCTCATTCTGGACCAATGCCGGGGGGGCCAAGGATACCCGGTAGCCATTTCGGAAGCCCATGAGCAAGCGGTGGTGCGCACCTCGGACCGTCGGCTATTCAAGGACATAGTGTCCCAGGCCCTGGAGCGTGAGGGCCTGTTGGCTTACACATCGGAAAAGGAACGCTCCAAGCGAACGCCCTGGGTGTGATTCCAATTCCCGCCCGCCGGCCCAAACAGGGCGGCTCCTTAGGAAATTTGGGTCATGTCCGAGGTTGTTTGCGGGTAAAAGCGAGAGTTGCCCGCAATGAATGCAATGAAGCACTTAAAGACAGGAGGGGGAAGATGGTCTTGCACTTTACCAAAGAGGAATTGGCCGGCCGTAGGCAAAAGGCCATAGCGGCCATGGAAGAACAAGATTTGGATGGGCTCCTAATGTTCCGCCAAGAGAGTATGTACTACCTGACTGGCTACGATACCATGGGCTATTCCCAGTTCCAGTGCCTATATATGGGAACTGACGGCGACCTGGTGCTCCTGACCCGTTCCGCCGACCTCCGGCAATCCAGATTTACTTCCGTCATAGACGACGTGCGAATCTGGGTGGACCGGGGCGACGCTAACCCCGGAATGGACTTGCGGGACATCTTGGAGGAAAAGGATTGCCGGGGCAAACGGTTGGGAGTGGAATTGGAGGCTTGGACTCTGACCGGCCGAAGATGGGAAATGGTAAAGGCGGCGCTGGATGACTTCTGCCGTTTGGAGGACGCATCTCACTTGGTCAGTGAGCTGCGCTTGGTAAAGAGCGCAGCTGAGATCGCTTACGTCCGCAAAGCAGCGGAATTGGCTGATACCGCCTTGGAGGAGGCCCACCGTCTGATCCAGCCGGGGACTTCCGAGCTGGACCTCTTCGCCGCGATGCACGGGGTCGTGTTTAAGGGCGGGGGCGATTACCCTGCCAGCCGCTGGATCATAGGATCGGGGGAGAGGGCATTGATGGTCCGGCATTTTACCGGCCACGGCATCATCGGCGACGACGACCAGGTTCAGATAGAGATCGGGGCTGCTTATCGCCACTATCACGCCTGCCACATGCGCACCGTCCTGACCGGCCGGCCCGACCCTCAGCAGGTGAGAATGCACGGAGCGACGGTCGAAGCCCTCAAGGCGGTGCAGGAGGCCTGCAAGCCCGGGGTCACTTTCGGCGAGCTGTTCGACGTCAATGCCAAGGTGTTGGACGACGCCGGCTATCGTAAGCACCGGACAAACGCTTGCGGCTACAGCCTGGGGGCCTTGTACCCGCCAACCTGGATGGACTACCCCATGATTTACACCGGCAACCCGGTGGTGGTCCAGCCCAACATGGTCCTCTTCCCCCACCCGGGTATCTTGGACAGCGACCGGGGTCTCGCCATGGCTTCAGGGGAAACTCTGCTGGTCACCGAAACCGGCTGTGAACGACTCTCCCGTATGAGTACGGACTTGGTGGTGAAATAGGGCGAAGCCCCATTGGGGCGTCAACGGCTGCGTAGAGCCGGTGCTTGGGAGTCTTTATCCCTAATTGGTCCAGATGGTCCAAGAAGTCCTGGTACTTGGAAAAAGTAGCCACGGTCTTGATGAAATCCTCCAGGGAGTCGGTACTGCCGCGCAGCTTCCTAAGTTGTTCGTCGATGGCGCTTATGGACGCCGCACTGGTGGCGTAGGACTCGTGGAAAGCGAAGAAAGCCTGGTTGATTTTTCGGATGAAATGGCCGTTGGCCGCCATGAGTTGACGGCGCTCCTCCATATAGGCTTCGGCCTTCTCGATCTTCCCCTCGGCCAGCAACTCTTCCGTCCTTAGCCGGGTCTCCCGCATGGCAGCATTGAAATCGAAGGCGTCCTTCTCCTCGGCCGACCGGGGCTGAGGCTCCCGAATGACCTGCTGGCCGGTCATGGCCGTAAAGGCGCGGTCGCCGATGGCTTGGCCGCCCAGAGTAGCCGCGGTCTCATTCAAAGTGATCATTTGAGTGTTGTCCCAAAAGTGCTGGCCCAAGGGCTGAAAGAAAAACCAATGATGCAGCCACTCATGGGCGGTGATGACCATCGCTTGGTGCAGACCCACCGACTCCGAAACCACACTGGGAAAGGCGGCCACGCCGCCAGAGCTTTCCACCAAGGCCGCCAGGTTTTCCTGGCGCAGAATGCGGTTTTCAATCCGGTCCCTGGTTTCATCGTTCAATCCCGGTTTCATCAGGATGGTATCCAAGCGTTGGATACGGTCCCTAGGCGACAAGATGAGCACTCCGGGGGAACTGGAGTACACCGCGTCCACTGGGGGGAAGATGAGGCCGATTCGGGAAGCGAACCCCTCCTGGGAGAGTACCGCACTGATTTCGGACTCGATGGTCTCCTCCACCGTCGACCGAATGCGCTCCCGTTGTTTTACGATGGTTTCTAGCTCAGTGCTTAGTACTTGGACTTGGTCCGGAGACACCGGACCCCCTGTGCCAGAAGCTTGCGGCAGCAACCGGCCCTCCAGTTCCCGTTGGCGCTGGCCCAAGTCGAAGAAGGCTTTAACCTGGTCTATCCGCTCTTGGCGAGACGGCTCCGAAGTCCAAGGCATCAGGTCGGCCAACTTGTGGACCCACTTGTCCAGGAAGTGGGACACCTCCCAGCGGACCAAGCTGTACCTGTAAGGGTTCACCGTCAGGTCCAACGTTGACGGCCGGAAATCCTTGTGGCTGGCTGCCAGCACCAGCACGGCCAGGAAAACCGCCAACAGCCCTTTGCCGCCCCATTTCAGCATTTGCTATGCCCTGGCGTCCTGGACCTATGGATGGGGAATTGAAGTTCCTCACTGGAATTGACCGCTTACTGCGCAGCGTCAGGCGAGCACCCGGTATCGGTATGAGGACGACATCAGGTCTCCTTCAGTAAACCGGGTAAACCTGAGAGGGGAAATGTCCACGGATGCAGCCCGTCCTTGGACTACCAACTCAGCCATAGCCGCTCCAATCATGGGGGACAGCTTGAACCCGTGGCCGCTGAACCCCACCGCGCAATACAGGCCCTCGACTCCTGGCACCCGGTCCAAGATCGGATGCCAGTCCGGAGTTGTGGTGAATAACCCGGACCAGCCTCCCCGAAAGTATGAGTCGGCCATGGCCGGCATCCTAGCGGCCAGCTTGCCCAGGGTGTCCGGTATTTTAGCCGTGTCCACCCCTTGGTTGTAGGTCTCGACGTCCGCTTCTTCGTCGTCTCCAAATCCAACCAGGGTCATCGAAGCGCCGTCCGGCCGGAAGGAAAAGGACTGGGCGATATCTCCCACCGCCGGGTGACGCGGCAACCGGTCCATCGGCCGGGTGAAAGACCCTACCTGATGGCGCACCGGGATGAGGGGCACATCGACGCCGATCTTGGCTAGCTCCGTCTTGGACCAAGGCCCGGCGGCCATTACCACGGAGGAGGTTTCAACCCTGCCCTGCCGGGTCAATACGGCGCTTACCCGGCCGCCGGACAGCTCGATGCCGACGGCGGGAGACCTCAATTCAATCTCGGCGCCCATTTCCCGGGCCCGCGCCGCGTAGGAAGTGGTGACCAAGTAAGGGTCGGCATAGCCCGATTCCGGTTCCCAAGCCAGGGCCTCCCCCGGTTTAACGGCAATCATCGGGGCCAGTTCTTTCAGATCGTCGGAGGTGACCCGTCTTGTGTTGATGTTCAACTCCTGTTGCATAGCCAGGTTGCGTTCCAACCCGGGTAGTTCCACCTCCTCGACTATGAGCAAGTATCCGGTGTTGACGAAGCCCGAGGACCCGCCTACCACATCGTCGAAGTTGGAGAAGACCTTGAGACTCTCCCAAGCCATGGAAGCGGTCACCGGATTGGAATAATGCATCCGGCAGATGGCTACCGACCGGCCGGTCGAACCGGACCCAGGGACGTCCCTTTCCAGCAATAGCGAGTCGTTCACTCCCAACCGGGCCAAGTGGTACAGAATGCTGCACCCCATGACACCCCCGCCGATGATAACGGCGTCCGCAGTTTGCTTCATGGTCTATGGGCCTCCTCTAAAAGCCTGCGTTAGATTGTCTATCACTCTCAGTTTTTCGGCAATACCGCGGCCTCACTACTTTGCCCGTAAACGTGGGCATAAAGGGGGCTGCTATACTGAGTATCCAGCGTATAGCGGGCCGCTGGCGTAAAGTATCAACTCCCAGGGAGTAGGCCATGGCTGCACCGGTTGAAGAACGAGTTAGCCGGTTGGAAGGAGCTTATGACCACTTGGCTACCAAGGCCGACATTGCCAACCTTGAAAGCCGGCTGCTTTGGCGGTTGTCCACCATGTTGTTCGTAGGGCTGGCTACGGTTACTGCGATACTCAGACTGACCTAAAGCCTGGGAAGTGGAGAATGGTTGGCGCTGGTAAGCCGCTGGCGCAGGTCGTCTGAGACCCGGTCCAGCCGCCGTGCGAAGGCTATATCTTCTCGCTCTCCAACCCGGTGCGCCGCCTCAGTCATCAACTGGATTCCGCCGAGAAAGTCGTTGATGTTGATATACTCTGCCTCCACGCCTCCCTCTGGGGAGCCGTTGTGGTAGTTGCCCAAGGGAAAGGCTATGCCGGTGGTCCTATAGCCGTACCGAGCGAAGGCACTGGCTTCGCACACCCCGCCGCTCATCAGTTGCCGCTGCACTGCAAATCTTGGGCTTCCGGCTTGTAAGCATTCCCGCGCCCGGACCAAGACCGCCTCGGCGTCGGCGCTGAAGGTCGTGCCAGCGTCCCCGACTCGAATCACCGGGCCGCCGCCCTGTTCCGCGCCGGGCAGGACCCGGCTGGACTCGACGGAGACTATCAATGTTTCCCCAGGCAAGCGTCCCGACTCCGCCAACAGCCGGGCTCCGATCAGTCCCACTTCCTCGGCCCTGGTGAAGATGCCGTAAACATCTCCTGGAGGGGTCTGGGAGGCCAGTTCGCTTAGGGCGGCCAAAATGCTGCCGCATCCAGCCAGGTCGTCCGCCGCCCGCATCCGGATAAACTCGCCGTCCACTTCGAAGTCGGTTAAATCGAACACGACCGGAGCGGGTAGTCCTATATCAAGGGCCTCTTCCAGTCTAATTAGTACTTGCCGAGCATCGTCGCTGCCCCATCGCCCGGCGGTAGCGGCAGGAAGCCGCCGTCCGTCGCCGAGGACCACTTGTAAAGGCACTCCGGACTCTAAACTTGCGGTTGGCACCCCGCCCAGCGCGTTGCCAATGAGGTCGGGACCCTGGACCGCCACCGCCTCGAACCCCGGATGGTCCATGTGGGCCACCAGCGCCAAAGGGACTATGCCGGGTTGCCGGCCGGGGACGCGGGCTATGATGTTGCCGAATTGGTCCACTTGGCTTTCAACACTCGTTTCTTTCAATACGGACTTGATGACCGAGGCCACGCCGCTCTCCCAAAATGCCACTGCGGGCTGCCCGCCAAGGCGGGACAAGATGTCCAATGCTAACTGCTTTTCGTCGACCATGACTCTTCTATTCATCGGATTAGGTGGGGTGATTATAGCAAGAGGCGAAGCCCTCTGCGAAAGGAATCCGGTGGCTACCCATGGTCTTTTAATTATTCTAATGCGCATCTTGCTGCAATATCGAACACGCCACCGCCACGGTCATTCCGAGCCGTAGGCGAGGAACCTAAAACCCTTGATGGGAAGCTCCTACTTATCCGAGGCATAGCTCAGGCCGACCCCAACGCCAGGCCTTGGTCTCCGGCCCCGGGGTTTTTCGAAAATGGGTGCCATTCTGTGCCATTTGGGGCCGTTTCCTAGCTGGGGGCGCATGGACGGGAGGCACAGTGGCGTCCCAGCGGCCGTAGCCGACGCGTCCAAGATTGGCCGCGAAAGGGCGGGATATGGCGAGAAATGGCACAGTGCGCTTGGGCCGGCGTCCGGCATATGGTGAAGCCTGAGCGAGGGGTGGATAGGTGGTGCATGGGAGGTATAGTAGCACGAATGTTCTGAATACGTCAAGAGTGTGGGGATACCATCCAGGCCTTCCCCCGTTGGGGTGCAGGGTCTTGTATCTTGAGGTTGGTGCGGAGAATCTAAGGCCTGTTTACATTCATAGACTAATCCCTATCCAAGCCTGTCCACCAAGCCCGGGCGCGAACACCTGCAGCAATCACACCGCCTAGAAGTACGCTCACTACAAAGATGCTGCTGGCGTCATCCGGTCTCAACAGGGCGTACAGAGGCAGGAACACCAGTCCCCATGCAACGACGCCCGTTACGCCGGCGCCAAAGTTGACTTTCTGGGCCGCCGTCAGATGCTTACCGGCCTTGAACCGTAGATAGCTCTCCACGTCCTTAGTGGTCCTGGTGACTGATTGGAACTCGTGCGTCTTAATTCTGCGGGATGCCCTTACTCCTTTCTGTTGAGGCAGCAAGGCACGGTATCGCTGACGGAACTCCGAGTCTGTGCGGTCCGACTTGCGAAGGTTGCACAACCAGCAAAGCAGTTGGAGGTTGGAATACTCGTTGGACCCGCCCCGTACTACCGGGAGGATGTGGTCAATATGGGAGCGCACGCGCAACAAGCGTTGCCGGCAATAGATGCAGTAGCCACCCTGGTCCCTGCTCAGGTTCTCCCGGGTCCCCTTGGGCCACGCCTTGCGTTGCCCCAGGAGGAGGACGAGCACCCCTGCGGCGCAGAGACAGAGCGATAATCTCGTCGGTTATCGACATCAGACCAGACCCATCGAAAGTTCTCCCGGAGAGGGCTAAAATTTGCCATTATTGACGCCCAAAGGTTCTAGTTTCTGACGCCAGGGTATTCGGCCTACCGGCCTCCTCAGGTATAATTACCCCAAATAACAAAGAGCCCGGCGGGGTGGACGCCAAGGCGCACTAATATGTCCAGTGCTCGCTGCTTTTCGTCGGACATGCCTCTTCTACTCGTCGCGTTGGGTGGGGTGATTATAGCAAGAGGCGAAGCCCTCTGCGACGGGCTAACCCAAGGGGGGGTACGACCATTGGACGCCCAGAAGGGGCGCCCCTACGGTGGTCACGATGCCGAAACGTAGGAGGCACAACTAGGGCATGTGCAAAGTTGGTGAGCACACTGACACGGAACCGCTCATCCTGAGCGCAGCACAGCGGAGTCGAAGGACCGATGGCTACGGCCGAAACACGGTGCTATACTCGATTTTACCGACAGGCTCCACTACCGGGGAGGACAATTGTGCTAGAGCAATTTCGAGTCAATCTTGACGACGCAGTATTTGTTCAAGGAGATGACCTAAAAGCCACCGTGGCCGCCATTTTTGAAAGAATGGGCGTGGAAACCGCCGACGCTCAGTTGGGGGCGGATGTCCTGGTGCTGGCCGACCTGAGGGGCGTCGACTCCCATGGCATTTCCAACATGTTGAAGAGCTACATCGCCGGTTATCAGAGCGGCGACATCAACCCCCGCCCGCAGTGGAAGATAATCCGGGAAACACCCAGCACCGCCAATATAGACTCGGACCGGGGACTGGGCACCATCATAACCCCCAAGGCCATGGAATTAGCTATTCAGAAAGCCCAAGCGGTCGGCGTGGGGATGGTTACCATCGGAAATGCCCGCCACTTGGGCATGGCCTCTTATCACTCGATGCTGGCCTTGGAGCACGACATGATAGGAGTCTGCATGACCAGTTGCCCTCCCTCGGTAGTGCCTACCTTTGGCGCAGAACCCCGGCTGGGGACCAACCCCATCGCCATCGCGGTTCCCGCCAAGAACGAGCCTCCCTTCGTCTTTGACGCCGCCACCAGTTCCGTGGCTGGGAATAAGATCAACATCGCCCGGCGTCTTGGCGTGAAGATGGAGCCGGGCTGGCTGGCCGATCCCGATGGCAACCCCATTATGGAAGAAGCGGACCCGCCGGATACATACACGCTGCTGCCTCTGGGCAGCACCAGAGAGTTGGGTTCTCACAAGGGGTACGGCTTATCCTGCGTGGTGGACATCCTGGCCGGAGTGCTAACCGGGTTCGGATTTGGAGCCGTCCCCGGCCGGCCCAACTTTGGGCACTACGTCGCTGCTTACAGTATCGAGGCGTTCACCGAAGTGGACGAGTTCAAGGAAACGATGGACGAGTGGCTGCGGATGTTGAAGAGCACCAAGCCCGCGCCGGGCCACGACCGGGTGCTGGTGGCAGGCCAGCCCGAGGCTGAAATAGAAGCGGTCCGGCGGGTTGAGGGGGTCCCGCTGCATCCGGAAGTGACCCAGTGGCTGCGGGATACTTGCGCCGAGCTCTCGGTCCCTTGCTCCTTTTTGGCCTAGGGGCCGGGCACAGCCAAGCCCGCTAGCGCGGCGGCGTCGCTTGATGGCCTGGTGAAACAATCCCTCAATATTCCGGCATGGCCTGGATTATGAGGAAGGTGGTTGCGCTGTTGGTCAGGCCGCCCGACGTGGGCGCTCGCAGCAGTATCTCGTAGGACTCCATGACCGGGCCAGTGGCGCCGTCTACCAACGCGGGGTGGTCGGCGATGACGTTGCCGGGGGAGTCGCGGGTTACCGGGGCGAAGCGGGGCTCGCCGCCGCCGCCGGGCATCGACCAGAACTTGCCGCCGTTCACGTCGCAGTCGTTGACGCTGAAGGCGAGGCCCCTCGCGGCTTCGGTCCATGGCGCCGGGTTATCGTAGGTCCCGAGGTTGAAGTCGGGCGCCTCGCTTTCCGTCCGGTACATCAGGGCGCGGAATCCCCGGTGGGCGTTGGTGGAAATGGTGAGCGTAACGGTGCGCTCGGGGTCCTCGGATACCCGCCCCGCTTCAATCAGTCTCGGGCTGACCGACACATCCAGGAGAGGCAGGACGGCTTGCCCGTTGGACGAGGGTTGCTGCGTCCCGGTCCCGCCGCAGCTATCCCCGCCGGGGACATCCGACTCGTTGCCGTTGGCGTCCCTGGCGCGGACGCCGAAGTAATAGGTCAGGCCGGTGCGCAGGGACAGTCCGGCGACCGTAACGCTGGTTCCGGCCTGCCAGTCCGTCGTCCACTCCGCCACGTCCGCGGCCCCGCAGGCACTCCCCACGGCGTAGCGGTATTCGACGGCCGTAGCATCGAAGGTCCAGTTGGCGGACAGCGTGGTCAGGGAGCCGTCGTTGAAGTCCGCGTCCGCCCCCGGGTCCAAGCCGTCGCGCACTTCAACAGCCTCCGGCGGCGTCCGGTCACGGTCCACCACCCGGATGATGAACCGGCCCACTAGCTGGTCTTCGTAGCCCGCTCCGTCAGCCTCGTGGACCAGCGCGTCCGCTACTTCCTCGGTGCTGCCGGTGTCAATAGCGGTGAAATGAGCGAACTGTTCCACGTTCCAGTTGCCGGCGTTGAAGGTAAACTCGAGAGTCGCCAAAGCCTCCCCGCCGGCCGTCTGCTTCAGGGCGACATGCGAGTCGCCCTCGTGGGTCACCGTGACGATGACCTCGCTGGCGGGCTGCCTTCTCAGCCTCATCCCGTAGCTGCCGGACTGTCCTTGTGGAACGACCAAGACGTCGCACTCGGCCACATCGGTGAATACGGGCGGGACGTCGCACAAAGGAAAGTAAAAGCCCGGCCTGGCGTCCCTGCTGACAATGACCCTTCCAACCAGCCGGTCGACGTAGCCCGAGCCGGTGGCGAGGTGGGCCAGCGCAGCCCTCTCCGGCGCGCCCAAGCCGACAGTGACGGTGACGGCCTGGGCGGTTTCCCAGTTGCCGGGGGTGAAGGTGAGTTCCGTCGCCGACGGGGTGACTAAACCCGGAGCGCCGCTGGAAATGCTGACGACAACGTTTTCTAAGGGCGGCCCGTCCAGCTTGAGGCTATACTCGCGGCTGGCTCCTTCCGGCACGTCGGAGAAACGGCACTCGTTGCCAGCCATGCTGTCGGAGCCGTCAAAGACGAAGTTCGGCCTCCGGTCGTTGTCGTTTACCGCAACCCGGAGCAAGAAGGCGCTGCTTGTGAGTGACGTCCGGTGGGTGAGGACGGCCGCGTCATCATTGTAGTCGTTATCCTCCAAGGCATCGGCGGTAACGGTCTGGGGCGCGTCCCAATCGCCGGCCATGAAGGTCAGGGTTTCCGGCGACACCTGGACTTTACTTCTTGCGGAGCTGCTAATCGTAACGGTGACTTCGCGCCTGACCGGGATGTCCATCCTGACGGTGTAGGTCTTGGAAACGCCCTCGTCTACTATGCTGAGGTCGACGGCGTCAATAGTCAGTCCGCTGGTATCGTCGTCTATGACTTGTATGCGGACCTCCCCAACCAGCAAGGTCTCGCAATCTCCGGAAAAGTCCGTACAGGAAGGGTCGTTATAAACGCGGTGGGTGAGGGTGAAAATGTCGTCGCTGTCGTCGCTGTCTCCACAGACGTTGAACGCAACGGTCTGGGGTTGGTCCCAATTGCCGGTGGTAAAGGTCAGCAGCGTCAGGTCTCTGGCCCCACCGCACGGCCCCCTTATATGTATGCTTCCCGCGCTGGCGGTCTCGAAATGGATGACCGTACGCCCCCGCGGCCGTGCGCTCAGCCGGACCTGGTATTCGCCTTGGCCGCCTTCGGGCAGGCTCTGCGGGCTCGGCGACACGGCGAAGCCCAGCCCGTGGTCGTCGGCAATACGGTCATTATCGGAGATAATGGCGGACACGACGACAATGTTGTTGCCGAGGACGCGGTGGCGGACCTTGAAGGGGTTGTCCTCCGCGTCGCTGTCCGCGCCCGCGGTGACGGTTACGTCCCTGGGAAGGGTGGCGCTGCTGTAGTTGAGGGTGAGCTCCCGGACATAAGACCCGTCCCCTCCCAGAAACTCGACATCGTCGTTGTCGCTGCTGAGCATGACTGTTACAGCCTCGCCGTCCGGCCTGGGGTCCACGCCCAGGGTATAGGTGAACATGGAGCCTTCGGGCAGACTGAGCGTGTCCTGCACCCCGGTCAGTGTTGCCTGGGGCAATGGACGCAATCCGCTGTCGGTAACCGTGATAGTGGCGTCGGCAGTGTTCCCGGAGTTGTCCGAGTGATTGATTATGCATTCACCTACCGACGCGCCCAGCTTGACGCCCACCGTCACGGTCTGCTGCGCGTTCCAGTCGTCGGGGGTGAAGGTCAGGGCGCCCGGCGACAAGTCGAGGCTGCAGCCGCCGACGTGGCTGACTTGCACCGTAGCTTCGCTCTTGGGCCGGGCTGCCAGTTGGACCGTATAGACTAACACGCCGCCCCGCTCCACGCTGAAATCGCTGGCCGAAAGCGTTATGCCCTGGGGCTTCCGGGGCAGGCAGCGTGGCTGCGGGGACCGGCCTGGGAGTTGGCTCAGCCGTGGACAAGAGAGTTGGCGGTACTGTCCGGGTCGGCCGGATTGGCGTTTCCGTCGGCAAAGCGAAAGGGGTGGGTGAGGGGGCCGCGGCGGCAACCGGGTCCGGAACGGGCGTGGCCGTGGGTCTGGGCGTGGGTGTTGGCGTCCGCGTCGGGGAAACGACGGGGGTGGGCGCCGGCCGGGAGGGCACCGAGGGGCCTGAGGGGCCGGGGGGCGTTCTCTGGGCCCTCACCTCGAACCGGACGGAGGTCGCCTCGCTAATTCGCCCCATGCCGTCTTGGTTGATGGCCTGAAGCCGGTAGACGCCGGCTCTCGACGGCCCGGTAAGCGTGCGCTCCCATTGGCCCTCCTCCGCATCGGCGGATACGAGGTTCCCAGCCAGAATACCGTCTATCGAAAGCACGACTTCACTGTCCGGCGCGCCTCTGCCGGAGACGGTCAGGGCTTCCGACGGGCTTATGACCGCCGCGCTTAGCTCGACGGTGGGCGGCAGGATGGCCCAGCCCAGCATGTTATTCGCAGCCAGCATCAGCCTGGCCCTGCGCTCTAACGGCGAGGCCCGCCGCCCCTCCTTATCCTGGGCGGTAAGGGTGAAGACGACCTCTTCTCCCGGCATAATGCCGGACTGGGGCGAAAGGACGAAGGATTCCGCGAACCGTCCTTGCTCGTCGGCGGGAGGGGTGACGCCAACAATCATGTCCGGCGCGGCCACGACGACCAGCGCACCGGGCGAGGTGAGGCCAACCACGCTCACGAGCGTTTCGGGCACGGTGGCGGAAACGGCGACCTCTTCATCATCCGGGGCCGTTTGGGCGGAGACCGAGGCAAGCTCGGCCCAAGCAAGGCCGAGGGCCAGGGTGACCAGCAAGGCAAACTGTCGGATGGCGTCCTCGTGTTGTGCCGGCCGGAGTGCCCGGACTATGTTAAAAGGCCGGCCCGGTCATTCCGGCAAAGCCGGCAAGGGTTGGAACCCGCGCCGGGCGAAAGGGGCGGTCCGGCGCGGCTCACTCTTTTCCCAAGAGTACGGCGATGCTGCGGGAAATTCGCCGCCGGCCCCGGATGCCAACGAACAGCGCTAGGGCCAGCCCGGCCAAGGCCGGGAGGGCGATGGGCCAAGGAAAAATGACCACGGTGGAGCCGCTGGTCACCACGGTATTCCGCGCCCCGTAGATCCCAACGTACTCGGCGGTAAACCAGCCAATCTGCCAGCCGGCGTCCCAGGTGACCGTCAGGGTACGCTCCGACCCCGGCAGGATGTTCTCTTCCGGGACGGGTATTCGGGTTACTTCGTTGCCGAACATATTGGTGACGGTAACGACGCCGGCGGGCCTCAGATGGACGTTGCCCAGATTGCGGACCAGCAGGTCAAAGTCGACCGGCCCGCGGGCGGCGAGGCTGGGCCCGGCGAAGGCGGCCACCCGCAGGTCCTCCTTCACCTCGCCGGCCACCCGCAGCAGCACCAACGCGCCCACCCGCTGCCCTACCGAGACGCCGCTCGGTCCGGCGTCGCCCGCGTCCAACGACGCCAGTATCGAAAGGTAATGTCCGCCCGGCGGAGCATCCGGAGGCACGTCTATGATGAACCTGACCGTCTGGCGGCCACCCGGCTCCAGGATGAACTCCTTGGGGCTGACCAACGTCCAGGTAACTACGTCGGTTTGCCGGTTGATTATGGCGGCTTGGCCCAGGTTGCCCGCCGGCTCAAAGCTGGTAGCGTCTATCCGGATAGGAATCCCCCCCCTTATAGGGGTATGTAAAGGGTTTTCAGGGGGGCGCGTGGCAGGTGATTTCCAGGTTGGGCTTGTGTTTGGGCCAGGGTTCGGGCAGCAGCCAGACCCGGTTCCAGAGCCTGCCCTTGTGCATCAAACGGCGCAGCCAATCGATGCCGCGCCGGAATACGCTGACCTTCCGTTTCGGCTTCTGCCAACTGTTGCGATGCTGGGGAGCAAGCGACTTGGGCGGCGCCCGCAGGTTGCCTGGGGCGATCCTGCGGTCATGGGCGTCTTCCGCCCTGGTGCCTTAGGCCAAGGTCAGGAGCGTCGCCACCGAAAGCACCAGCCAGTGGCGGGAGACGCGGGTGGGGTCGGTCCTTCTGGTCTTGTCCCACTTCCAGCCCATGCTCTTGATGGCCTTGAAGCCCAGTTCGATCCAGAAGCGGAGAGCGTACCAACTCACTCCCACTGCTTCCGGCGGCAGGTCGGTGAGGATGATCCAGGGTTCCTCCTGCTGGGCGTACCAGACCACCAGCAGGGTGCAGCGGCGTTGGGCCTTGGGGGTGCCGAAGGCGGTGCCCCGTCCGATCCAGGCCGTGTCGGGAAAGGAAACGAAGCGTCGCGCGGGCAATCGTTTGCCGCCGTCGGTACAGAAGGTGATGTTATTCCGGTAGCGCATACAGGGGTGCCAGCCCTGGGCGCGTATCTGCTTCCACAGCTTGGGGCTGGATATGCCCCGGTCGCAGAGCACGATGACGGTCATTTCCCTGGGAACGGCTGGGGCCAGTTCCCGCAGCAGTTCCACGGTGGGATCCATCCAGGAGCCTTTCTGGGTGGCGCGGTGGATGCTCCAGGCCACGGGAATGGCGCAGCCCCGGTAGAGGACGCTGATGACGATGGCGGTGGTCTGGTCGCCCTTGAGAGTCGGATCGATGGCCACTGCCAGCCTGCCGGACACCCACCAGGTGAGCACCCACCGGAGCAGCGGTGCGAAGCAGAGGGTTACGTCCAGTTGGGTCTTGCAGGGGCGTGCCCGGTCGCCGCCGTCGTAGAGCCACTCGCGGAGATACTGGCGGAGGTTGTTCCAGCTGCGCCATGGGGAGAGGGCGGAGGCCACGGCGTTCTGGCAGGCGCTGCCGGCGAGAATGGCCCCGCAGACCCACAGGACCAAACCGGCCAATTGTGGCTGGGAGAGGTGAGGTAAATGCGTTTCAATAGTTTGCTGAACCTGATAGGTTTCTCTGGGAAGGCGCATGGGGGACCTCCGGTGTCCGGTTGCGTAACGAACACCAGAATGCCGGATTCCCCGGCGCCTTCCCAAGCTTCATTCAGAGCCGATTTCCGGCGTTACATACCCCTATCAGCCCCCCCCCCCCGGAGGTTAGACACTACTATTTCCCGAGACACCACCTGCCCCGGCTGGGCCTGCAGTTCAAAGTTCGGCGGGGAGATGCTGATGCCCAGGTCTTGCGCCCCGGCCTCCGGCGTTCCCAGCGCGGCCAGCGTTATCAGGACCGCGGCCAAGACCACCGCCAGCCGCAGTCGCAGATTTACCACCTCCCGTACAAGAGTCCTAAACGCACGCGCCCTGAACACAGCCGTGAACCACGGGAGATAATTGGCGAGATATTTTCCTCATCAATCCAATACGGGGCCTGGCTGGGGGACGACAGCAATCCGGCTCAGAAATTGGGCACCAGGGTATAGGTCAGGGTCCCTGAGTAATCGCCCTGGGGGAGGGTGGACTGGACCTGGACGCGGTAGGCCACCATGGTATCGTGTCCGGAGATAGGCATGGCGTGCTCGGCCACCACCAACGGGTTGCCGGCTGGCGCGGGGAAGTAGCTCAAGCCGTCGCTGAAAGTTGCCGGGGCGCCGCCGGCCCTGGCGGTGACCCCAAACCCGATAGTCGAGGCATCATCCCAGGTGGTGCTAGCCGTGACATATGCTATCGATGAGCTCCCGTCGCTTAGCTCCATGGCGTTGTCGTCGCCGCCGACTACGCTTACGCTGTATCCCATCGCAGTGTTGGTGCTGACCGTGAGGTCATGGGCCAAGAACAGGGTCTCGGCGTTGGTGGTGCCCAGCGGCTTGAAAATGCCGAAGCTCAGCTCCGTCGGAGTTGACCCTCCCGTTGTATTCTGTCCGGTCCCTATCGTGGTGCCATCAGCAACGGCGGCGACGGTGAGGTTCAGCATCGCGTCCTGCCGGGCAGTTACTGTAACCGGTGGCACGACCGCACTGGCCAAGGCCCCATCGTCGATTTCGTTGTCTGAGGTCAGGGCGGTTGCGCTGTAGGTGGTCACCCTGACGTAGAAAATCGTGGCCGTGGTGTCCGCCTCGGCGCCGGGGTTGGTTATGCCGGAGACGGCGATGGTCTGGGCGGAAGCCCCGCTGACGCCCGTGGATTCGGTGACATCCAGGGTTCCGTTGGTTGTATTGACGATGTCCCAACCGGAGAAGGCGTTGGCTGTGGAGCCATCGAGGAGGTTGGCGGGGAGGATCGCGCTGGTGGTGCCCAAGCCGGTGGGCGTCGTGCAGGTTCCGGCGGCGCTGGTGCAGTACTCGAGCTTAAGGCCCATTATTGTTTGCGTCGTTTCGGCGGGGGTAAAGCCGAACTGGTGGCTGCTGGCGGTGGCGCCGGGCCGGGAGTCACTCATGGTCAGGCTCACGCTGCTCAGTGCGCCAGCGTGGGCGGTTTGGGCCAAGACAAGGAAAAGGGCGGCCAGCCCCACCGCGCCAAGAATAGCCGCGAGGACCCGCGGCCTGCGCGTCATAATTGGCATGTTACGAATAACATCCCTTCCCGATTTACCAATTGCGTCAATTGGTCACTCGATAGCTATACGTGCAACAATAAGTAATATAAACAGCATCCGAGGAACATGCAATATTTGGCAAAAACAAGTAATTGTTCAGACTGATGGGGTGACTCACCCCCGTCGTCCCGGCTGCCCCGGCGGAGGCCGTGCCGAAGCCTGGCCGTTAAGGGTCTCAGGCCATGAAGTCCAGGGCCGCTTTGATGAACTCTTCTTGTTTTTCCATTTGAGGAAAGTGACCGCAGTCGTCCATGACCACTAGGTCGGAGCCGGGGATGGCTTGGCGATAGAGTTCCCCGCACTCCACAGGCACTACCCGGTCTTCCCGGCCCCAGACAATGCGAGTGGGGATATTGACCCTGGCCAGCAGGTCCGGCAACCGGGGATCGTGCATGTAGGGCTTCCAGCACAAGCGTACCGCCATCTCCCGGTTGCTTTCGGCGGTCTCCCGCTGTTCGGGCGTGGGCTCTTGCCCGAATACCCGGCCGTATTCCGGCGCCTGCTTGGGATCGTGAAATAGCTGTTCCAGAATCTGAGCGGGACTGATGATGAAGATGTCCAGGATTTCGCTTTTTTCGGGCTTGATGCCGGCAGCGTCCACCAGCATCAGTTTGCTAAAGGAGTGGCTGCAAGCCACCGCTATTTCAGCGGCCAGCCAGCCTCCCATGGAAAAGCCGATGGCCCGGACTCTTTCAAGGCCCCGGTCTTCCATGAACCAAGTGTAGAAGCAAGCCAGGTCGGGTATAGTCTCCAGCCATCTGGGACGGTCGGACTGTCCATATCCCGGATGGGTCGGAATGTACACGGTGTACTTCTCCGCCAAGGCTTGGGCGTAACGCAGCCAGCCGTGGTTTCCTCCGGCACCGTGGAGGACCAGCAGCGGCTCTCCTGAACCGCCTTTGAGCAAGTGGACCCTGGAACCTCCTATGTTTACAAACTCTTCGGTATGCCCTGCGCCCATATTCCTCTATCTCCTGTTTGACTGCCCATGATTACTGATGCGTGAATAAACATCTAAACCTATCCCTCCCGTCATTCCGGCGAAGGCCGGAATCCAGCAATCAGGATACTGGACTCCCGCGAAAGGAGACCTTTGCGTAACTGGTCGCTCAACTTGTCATTCCGACCGGAGGGAGGAATCTAAAGCGTTGGGCCAGAGTCGTCGCGTCGGTCCAGCTACAGAGCCAGTGCTTGCTGACATAGGTTTGAGATTCCTCACGGAGTTTATCCTGAGCGCAGCCGAAGGGCTTCGCTGCGTTCGGAATGACAGGGGTGGGGGTTACGCAAAGGCCTCCGAAAGCGGGAGTGACGATGGAGAAGCACCAAAGTTTAGTTCTTTGTTCATGTATCAGTGAAATCCGGAAGCCGGCGTTACGGCGCTTTCTGGTAAGGGTCGGTCAGTTCCAGTTCTTCTCCAATATCCCTCAGAGCGGGCAGGACTTCTTGGCCTACCAGGTCCAAGCAGCGCATGCTGTCGGCGTGGCTGATGGAGCCGTCATTGGTCCATACCCCTAAAATGCCGGGCCTGACCCGGGCGCAGACCTCCCGCAGCTTGCTTATCACGGTGTCCGGACTGCCGATGACCCAGCGGTTGGCGTCAATGGCTGCGTTGTAACCTGCCGGGTCAACGAAGGCGAAGGGGTCGCGGTTAACCCGTTCCCGCAACCGTTGAAAACGGGGCTCTTGATACCGGGCCTGCCGCATTCCGATGTTGTAACCCGGCGGAGACATGTAGTCCCTGGGAAGAGGCACTTGTCCCACACCTACGTTGCCCGACAGAAAACCCTTGCCGGCCTCACGGGCCTTCTCGTCGGTGTCTTGCACCAGGACCCTGAGCAAGTAGCCGAAGTGCTCCGGCCCCGCCTCATAGCCGTTTTCCCTGGCCCGGTCCGAATAGACATCCATCATGTCCTGGGTCACCCCTGGGTCCGTTTCCAAAAATAGATAGGGATAGTGGTGGTCGGCGCACCACTCAAGAGTATCCGGGCTGCCCGTTCCCGGAATCCAGATAGGGGGATGGGGCTTCTGAAGCGGCGCCATGAACGGGTTTACCACTCGGAAGTGATAATGCTTGCCCTCCCAGCGGAAGGGCCCCGGCGTCGTCCAAGTCTTGAGGACTAGGTCGTGGGCTTCTTCGAACCGCTCCCGGTTGAACAGCGGGTTGGTGTTGGTTGCCAGGCTTTCCACCCCGGTGCCCCGGACGAATCCCGAGACCAACCGGCCGTTGGAGATGAGGTCGATTTGAGACAGTTCCTCAGCCAAGCGGACGGGGTTGTCGAAGATGGGCAAGGGGTTGCCCAAAAGTACGATCTTGGGGGTCTTGGTCACCCGGGCCAGGATGGCGGCCTCCAGGTTCATAGTGGCCCCCAAGCAGGTGGGGGTATTGTGGTGCTCGTTCAGCATCAGGCCCTCGAAGCCCATCTCTTCGCAATATTCGTACTCGGTCAGGTACTCATCGAACATCCGGGCGCCCAATGCGGGGTCGAAGTGGGAGTTGGAGAAGGTGAGGCGCACCGAGCTATTGAGGCTGTTCCGCACTTCCTCCTCGGTGTAGTTGGTGTAGGCACGCTCGGTAAACCGCATCAGGAACATCTAACGCCTCTGAACTGGTTGATTTGGGTCCGAAACCGATACCGGGAGCCAAGGATTTCCGGCCGGTCTGTGGTTTCTATTGCGCGAGAGATACCACGCGATTTTTCCATTGGGTGAGTATTGGCGGGGCGCCTTTCATGCTACTAGCGATAACGAATAGGGTCAAGGATTTGCTGGAGGCCCTGAACTCCATCCGCCGGAGCTTACAGGGCAATCGCATGAGAAAAGCGCAGGGTCTTTTAATTGTCACCCTGAACGGAGTGAAGGGTCTAAAATCGCTCTTGCAAGTCAAGGCCGATTCTCCGATCAAGACTTTTAGATTCTTCGTCGCAAGCTCCTCAGAATGACCGGGCGTGGTAGTCTGTATTCACCTAACATTGAGAATCGAAAGGCTCTGGGAGGCCCTGAACTCCATCCGTAACTGTTCAGATTTGAGGGGGATCTGTCCTTCGACTCCGCTGCGCTGCGCTCAGGATGAGCGGTTCCGTGTTAGTGTGCTGACCAACTCTGAACAGTTACCTCCATCCGGCGGAGCTTGCCACTTTGACAGGGCTGTACTACCATTTGTACACCCGATGGGAAGGAACTCCGGGTTAAATCAACCGGCGATTCCCCGTACGGTTTCAACGGTTTCAATAGAACAGCAGACCAGCGGCGGCCTACCGGTAGACGCAGGAGGTTTAGCTTTTGGGCGACAGAATCGGAATAATGGGAGCCGGCGCGGTAGGCAGTTATGTTGGAGCTTTCCTGGCCAGGGAGGGGCAGGACGTGACCCTGGTGGACATGTGGCCGGAACACGTGGAAGCGGTCCGAAAGCAAGGGTTGAGGGCCAGCGGCAGCCAGGGCGACTTCACCGTGTCCGCTAAAGCGATGCACCTGACCGACGCCCAGGGTATTCAAGAGCCCTTTGATTACGCGATTATCTCGGTCAAGTCCTACGACACCGAATGGGCCACCCACTTTATCAAGCGGTACGTGAAGCCGGACGGCTTTTTCATATCCTTGCAGAACTGTTGGAACGACCCGGTCATTGGCAGCATCGTGGGTAGCGACCGGGAGGTCGGTTGCGTAGCCTCCCACATCGAGGTCGCGTTGTGGGAGCCTGGGCACGTCATACGGGGCGGCTCGGTGGGCCGCGACTCCGGCCACCACGTCTTCCGCATTGGGGAACAAGACGGCCGGATAACTCCCCGGGTGGAGCGCGTGGCCCAGTTGCTCAACACCATCGACGGCGCTTACGCCACCGATAACCTGTGGGGAGAGCGCTGGGCCAAGCTGAGCCAAAACTGCATGGGCAACGGTATCTCCGCAGTGTCAGGACTGGGCTCCCAGGAGATGGCCCAAGACCCCAGGTGCCGGCTGATCCGAATTCACTTGGCCAAGGAGGCTGCCATGGTCGGCTTGACCCAAGGCCTGGATGTGGTTGACATTAACAGCAAACCGGCCAGCCTCTGGGCTGAGGCCGACCGGGGCGACGTATTCGAAGAGTTGGACGATTATATGCGCGCCCAAGGAGGCCGGGTTAACTGGCTGGCCTCTATGGCCCAGGACGTAAAAAAGGGGCGGCGGTCGGAAATCGACCAGATGAACGGGTTTGTGTCCCAAAAGGGAAGGGAAGCGGCGGTGCCCACCCCTTTCAACGACGCTATTACCGATGCTATGCGAGGCATAGATGACGGTTCGTTAAAGCCGGACCCCTCGAACGTGGACCGGCTTCTTAAAGCGGCGGGCCGGTAGTGCCCGCAGGGTCTGAATAAGGAGGAGCCGGATGTTTATTAAAGTGGAGCCTGCGGATTTTTTCATGTACCGGGTCAAGCTGATATACAACCTGGATAAACCGGACTCGGAAGACCAAGAGGTAAGGGGTTACCTGACGGAACATGGTCTAATGCCTAAAGTCCAGAAGGAAGGCGAGTTTGAAGGGAACCAGAGCGAGTTGATGGTGTTCGGCGGTTGTTATTTAGGCCGGCACCTGAATGAAATCGGTCAGATACAACGCCGCGCGGTGGAAGTGGAGCTGCTTACAGAGGAAATCCAGCGGCACCTCAGCTCGTCTTCCCAGGCCGGTTTGGAACTGGAGGAGGGGGAGCGGCAACAGGCCGTGGCGGAGTTGGTGCAGACCTTTCACCAAGAGAGTTCGTTTCAAACCAACGAGAAGGGGGAGTTGGAGGCGGTCCTGGACGGCCAAGCGGTAGCGGAGGCCGCTCGCCAATTGAGGTCTGGGTGATAACCCACGGCGTGGGGTGGACTTGGAGCGGGCGATGGGAATCGAACCCACATCACTAGCTTGGAAGGCTAGAGCTCTGCCACTGAGCTACGCCCGCTTACCGGAGGAATTCATGCCCAATTATAAACCGTGGTGAAACGCCTTGCCATGTTGGCGTGCTCATAAGGAGGGTCCATATGGTAATAGCAAACCGAGTAATGGAGTTGTTCGCCGACGCCAAAGCTATTCAAGACAGCGCCTTGGAGAGACTGGATCAGGGAGATATTCGGGACGCCATTGTGCGATCCAATAGACGAAACGGAACGGCGCATACGTGAAACGATTATTTATATCCGAGATGCCGAACTCTTGACCTTAACATCTTGAGACGGAGGAATATTATGGCGGTCATCAGGCACACCCACGAGGATATTTGCCCGGCCGGTCCCACCATGAACAGAAGCGTCCGAAGCGGCAATCTTTTGTTCGTCTCCGGTTGTACTGCTCGAGGTTCCGAAGCCCAAGGGAAACCGCTAATGGACCAACTGAGAGTGACCCTGGACCGCTTGACTCGTGTCGTAGCGGCGGAGGGCGGGACACCCACCGACATCTTGAAAATCACCACCTTCGTGACCAGCATTCCGGACTGGCGGGCCCACGGCGCGGAAAACCAAGCATTGTTCCAAGAGTTCTTCAAGGGAGAGTATCCCGCCAACTCCCTGATTGAGATTACGGGACTGGCGGAACCGGGACTGGATGTGGAAATCGAGGCGACCGTGGTCTTTAGCTGAGGCCCGCGGCATACCCCGGAGGCGTTTATGCCCAGCGAAAACAAAGAGCAGTGGCTTGCAAACACCCTCGCCCCTGCGGTAAAGAAATTCAAGGAACGGCAGCCGGAATTTCACACCGACAGCGGCTTGACCATTGAGCCCCTGTACAGTCCCGAGGACCTGACGGCCCAAGACCAGGACTATCTACAGGACTTGGGCTATCCTGGGGAATTCCCCTATACCCGGGGAGTGCAGCCCAACACTTACCGGGGCCGTATCTGGACCATGCGCCAGTATTCCGGCTATGCCACCGCCGTGGATACCAATCGCCGCTTCCGCTACCTCTTGGAGCAGGGGCAGACCGGCCTCTCTGTGGCTTTCGACCTACCCACCCAGATCGGTTACGACTCCGACGATCCGGTCGCTTTGGGCGAAGTCGGCAAGGTGGGCGTCCCCATTTGCACCCTGGAAGACATGGAAGCGTTATTTGAAGAGATCCCCTTGGACCGGGTCAGCACTTCCATGACCATCAACTCCACGGCGTCGATTCTGTTGTGCTTGTACATTGCGGCGGCCAAGAAGCAGGGGATTTCCCAAGATAAGCTTAACGGCACCACTCAGAACGACATTTTGAAGGAATACATCGCTCGAGGCACTTACGCTTACCCTCCTCGGCCGTCGATGCGCTTGGTTGTCGATGTGTTCAAATACTGCGCCGACTTTGTGCCCCGGTGGAACACCATTAGCGTTAGCGGATACCACATGCGCGAAGCCGGGGCCACTGCGGTCCAAGAGCTGGCTTTTACGTTTTCCAACGCCATTGCTTACGTCCAAGCGGCCATCGATGCCGGCTTGGAAGTAGACTGGTTCGCACCCAGAGTTTCCTTCTTTTTCGTCGCCCAAAACAACCTGTTTGAGGAAGTGGCCAAATTTCGGGCCGCCCGCCGCATGTGGGCCAACATAATGAAGGGGCGGTTCGGCGCCGCCGACCCCCGCTCCATGATGCTTCGATTCCACACCCAGACCGCCGGAGTGAGTCTCACCGCCCAACAACCGGACAACAATCTGATCCGAAGCACCATACAGGCCCTGGCCGCTGTGCTGGGCGGCTCCCAATCGCTTCACGTAAATTCCCGCGACGAAGCCCTGGCGCTGCCTTCCGAGGAGTCGGTACAGCTCTCCCTGCGCACCCAGCAGATACTGGCCTACGAGAGCGGCGCCGCCGACGTGGTAGACCCGCTGGGCGGCTCCTACTATGTGGAGACTTTAACCAAGCAGTTGGAAGAAGCGGCCTACCAGTATATTGACCGGATTGAGCAATTGGGCGGCGCGGTAGCCGCCATTGAGCAGGGCTTCCAGACCCGGGAAATCGGCGAGGCCGCTTACAAGCACCGGCAGGAGGTGGAGTCCGGCGACCGCGCCATCATTGGGGTCAACCGGTTTGTTACAGACACGCCGCCCATCGAAGGGTTATTGCGAGTGGACGAGGAGGCGGCTCGCAGCCAGATAAAAAGGCTCGAGCGAGTCCGCAAGGAACGGGATGGAAATCAAGTAAAAGCAGCCCTGTCACGGCTGGAGAATGTGGCCAGGAGCGCCGATAATACGGTCCCGGCCATCTTGGAGTGCGTGGAAAGCTACTGTACCCTGGGAGAGATTTGCCAGGTGTTCCGCAACGTTTTCGGACAGCAGGAGCAGATTGTTGCGTTCTAAGCCGCTGCGTCAGGCCTTGGCCCTGTATCCTTCAACTGGGTGCTAACTATAGGAGACTTGCATGGCAACCGACTTAATACTGAGTGAAGATGAGCGGATGCTCCAAAACTTGGTGCGTGGTTTCGCTGACCGCGAGTTGAAGCCCCGGGCCAGAGAAGTGGATGAAAAGGAGGAATTCTCCTGGGATAACTGGCAGAAGATGGCCGGTTTGGGGCTAACCGGAGTCGGCATTGACCCCAAGTACGGCGGTGGCGGCGGCGGCTACCGGCAAGTGGCTATCGCTATTTCCGAAATCGCTAGGGGCGACGCCTCGGCCAGTGTTTGCTTACTGACCCACTTGTCTCTGGGCACGACCTCCATTCAACTATTCGGCAACGATGAACAGTGCCGACGGCTGATTCCACCTCTGGCGGCAGGCAAGAATATCGCTGCTTGGGCCCTTACCGAGCCGGGCGGGGGCTCTGACGCTGCGGCGCTGCAAACCACGGCGGTCGAGAGGGACGGCACCTATTTCCTCAACGGCAGCAAGATGTTTATTACTAATGGCTACGAGGCCGAGTCAATCGTAGTCTTTGCCACCCAAGACCCCTCCAAAGGATATAAGGGCGTCAGTGCCTTCGTGGTGCCCAGAACCGCCCCCGGCCTCCAAGTCAATCCTCTCCATGGGAAGATGGGGATGCGGGGGTCCAGCACTTGTGAACTGGTGTTCCAAGACACCCCAGTGCCTGCGGAAAACCTGCTGGGCGAAGAGGGGCGAGGCTTTCGGTACGCTATGGAGATTCTGGATTCCAGCCGAATAATTATCGCCGCCCAATGCGTTGGCATCGGCCAATCGGCCCTGGAAGCGGCAGTGCGCTACGCCCAGCAGAGGGAGAGCTTTGGACGCCCCATCGCTCAGCACCAAGCCATCCAGTTCATGCTGGCGGATATGGCCACCGACGTGTATGCTGCCCGGGTCGCTACTATGAACGCCGCCACCTTGAGGGATAACGATCAGCCCTTCAACGATCAAGCGTCCATGGCCAAGCTCATCGCCTCTGAGATGTGCGTGCGAGTGGCTTCTCAAGCGTTGCAGGTCCACGGTGGATACGGATATTTCCGGGATTCGCCGGTGGAGCGGATCTTCCGGGATTCCAGGGTCACCACAATATATGAAGGCACCTCCGAAATACAACGCCTGGTTATCGCCCGTCAAGTCTTGGCCCAGTACCAAGCGTGACTGAAAGAATGGATGCTATGCCGGTTTGCAGCGTCAAGTACATCGACCATGTGGGGTTGGCGGTCAAAGACATCCAGGCCGCCCTAAAGCTGTTCCAAGACCTGTTCGGCGCTCCCGAATCCGAAATAACGGACCTGCCCGACCAGGGAGCCAGAGCAACCCTGGTCCAAGTGGGACAGACCCGGCTGGAGTTGCTGGAACCCTTGTCCGAAAACACGCCGGTGGGCCGGTTCATTGAAAAGCGCGGAGAAGGGATGCACCATCTGGCGTTCAACGTGTCCGACTTACCCGGCAAGCTAAGGGCACTGGAGGCTGAGGGGGTCCGGTTGGTGGATAAGGAACCAAGGGAAGGTTTGTCCGGCAGCATCGCCTTCATTCACCCCCATTCGGTGTTCGGGGTCCTAACTGAGTTGGTTGAGACCGGGCTTCACGATGAGCAATGAACGGACAGTCCGAGTCCTGGTAGCCAAGCCCGGTTTGGACGGCCACGACCGGGGCGCGAAAGTTATTGCTAGGGCACTGCGAGACGCCGGAATGGAGGTCATTTACACCGGCATCCGCCAAACACCCCGGATGATCGTCCAAGCCGCGGCCCAAGAAGACGTGGATGTGGTGGGCCTCAGCATTCTGTCCGGCGCCCACATGGAGATTTTGCCGGACATCATTCGTCTTCTCAAGGACCAAGGCATGGAGGACGTGATAACGGTGGTGGGAGGTATAATTCCCGAGGTCGACCGGCAACCCCTCATGGACCTGGGGATCTCCGGAGTCTTCGGCCCCGGTACATCCACCATATCCATCGTGGAATTCATCCGGCAGGCTGCGGAAGGCCGGACCAAAGCCTAATCGTCGGCTTATCAGACAAACCGGAAGCCGTCTCCAACGACCGGCTTCATGCCTGGAGAAAGCAATTGGCCTAAAAATCCACGGTATGGCTAAAGGTTAACCCTTGACATAGAGGATATGACCGCTCTTATAATTACCCTCGGTTTTAAAGAGCAGTGTCCAGAGATCAGATGCGGTATAACATCGCGCAACTGCTAAAGGAGCCCATCGGCTCCCGCCGTGATTATTTATTGGATGAAAGCTTTACCGGGATGCAACGGTTCGCCGAAGCGGCCCGCGGACCGGTAAATATTTTACGCACCCACCGGGGCATCTTAGTCAGGGCTACACTCCGGGTCCATTCCACTCTGGCGTGCAGCAGATGTCTCGATAGTTTCGTTCGTTCATCCGAGCTTTCCATCGAGGAAGAGTTTTTCCCGACGGTGGACCTTCAGTCTGGACGCAGCCTGCCGGTGCCGGACGAAGCCGAGGAAGCGTCACTCATAGACAGTAATCACTTGTTGGACTTGGCCGGCGCCATCGAGGAGTATTTTGTAACGGATATGCCGATGAAACCGTTATGCCGCCAGGAGTGTTTGGGGTTGTGCCAAGAGTGCGGGACTGACTTGAATCTGGGGCATTGTGATTGTGACAACTCGCCGAAGGATCCGCGTTGGCGGGCCCTTGCCGATTTGATGAAGCTGTAGCATTATGCCTTCCTAATCACCCGGCAATGGACTTGGCTGGCGCGGTATGGGCTGCTGACGTCCGGAAGCTGGAAAAACGAGTTTAGAAAATGGGTGCTGTACCGAATAAAAAACTAACCAGGGCCAGAAAAGGCCGGCGTCTCAATTCCCACAAGCTAAAGCCGGTGAACCCGGCCTTTTGCCCGCGTTGCCGCAACGCCAAGTTGCCCCATGCGGCTTGCCCCCAGTGCGGCTTCTACCGGGGCCGGCAGGTTATTGAAGTCTCGGCGTAAGGGGATCCCAATTAACCGGGCGAAAATAAGACCGGCAACCTGTTTCTTTACCCCTAAAGGCAGATCTAAGAAAGTGTTTAATAAGTCCTCAAAACCGGTCACCTGTCATCCCCTGTTCAAGCCAGGGGCAGGCTCTGAGCAAAGCGAGGGGGTTAAACTCCTCGCTTTCTTGGGTGTGCTGCGGCCCAAACATTTTAGATTCCCCACTCCGTTTGGAATGACCGGATGGGTCGCAATTGGTTTTTAAACACCCTCTAAGCAATGTATTCAGAGTACAGGATTAGATTGACCGTGTATCTCAAATCTGTTCTGGCAAGTTAGATGCGGGGATAGGTGTTGGTGTCATAGAATGAAAATAGTTGCTGAAAATCAAGGCTCCAAGAAACAAGCCCACGTTTTCCCTGGCCAAGGCTCCCAGTCCGTCGGAATGGGTTCGGAGCTTTTCGCATCATCTCCTGCGGCCAGGGAAGTTTTCGAAGAAGCCAACGACAGCCTCGGATACGATTTGTCCAACCTAATCTTTCAGGGGCCGAGCCAGGAGCTCCGGAACACGGTTAATTCCCAACCGGCGATCATGACCGTTAGCATTGCTTGTTGGAAGGCTTGGAAAGAGATGGGAGGGCCGGCACTGGCCGAACCGGTTGTAGTGGCCGGGCATAGCTTGGGTGAGTATACCGCCATGGTGGTAGCCGATGTTATCGGATTTGGCGACGCGGTCAAGCTGGTCCATCAGCGGGGGCGGCTAATGCAAGACGCCTCCATAAACCGGCCCGGCGGAATGGCGGCTATCATCGGCCTTGACGAATTTGCCTTGGAACAAATCTGCTCTGAAACCGGGGTCGAGTTGGCTAACATCAACGCCGATGACCAAATAGTCGTTAGCGGGGATAAGATAGCAGTAGCCCAGGCCATGGACCTTGCCTCTGCCCGCGGCGCCCGGCGGGCCATACCCTTAGCGGTAAGCGGCGGTTTTCATTCTTCGCGTATGCAAGGAGCGAAATTGGGGCTGACCGAGGCGGTGGGCGCCCTGGATTTCCGCGACCCCCGGTTTCCGATCATTGCCAATTCAGATAGTGTTCCCCTCACCACAGGCGACGCGGTCAAAGACGAGCTAATCCAGGGCCTATGCCGCTGTGTTCAGTGGAAGAACTCCGTAAGGTACATGGTCAATTCCGGGGTGTCCCAATTCGTGGAGTTCGGCCCGGGCGGGGTCTTGTCCGGCTTGATCAAACGGATAGACCGGGGCGTCGAGGCCGTAGCCCTTTCGGACCCGGCGTCCATTCAGAAACTAACCTCGGAAGCCACTTAGAACCTTTGGCGCTCCCTTAGGTGACTGATGCCCGAGGTAAAGCCCAAGGACTTAAGGCGTAAGGCTAGAATGGCGGCCCTTCAATCTTTGTTCGCTGCCGATGTCAAGGGCGAGGGCGCCGAAGCCTCTTTGGATTGGCTCGCTGCCGAAGACCTGCTGCAAGCCGCAACTGTCAAATTCGCTGCATCCTTGGTCCGAGGAGTAACCAACAGCCGGCCGGACTTGGACACCCTGATTCAGCACTACGCACCGGCTTGGCCGGTGCTGCAGCTATCTTTGGTCGACCGGAATATTCTCCGCATCGCTTTGTTCGAGTTGCTGTATACTCCCAACGTGCCTCGGAAGACTGCCGTTAACGAGGCTGTCGAGTTGGCCAAGGTTTTTGGCAGTGACAGTTCTGCCCGGTTTATTAATGGCGTCTTGGGGTCGGCAATAGCCGAGTTGGACCCGGAGGAGACCGCTGCCGGCAATACTGGAGTGGAAGGGAGATGACGGTTTGCCCACTGTCTATGAACGTGTAAGAATAATTGTTGTCGACAAATTAGGGGTCGATGAAGAGGATGTGACCGAAGAGTCCTCCTTTGTGGACAATCTCAATGCCGATTCCCTGGACCTGGTTGAGTTGATCATGGCCTTTGAGGAGGAGTTTTCCACCGGGGAAAGCCCGATGGAAATCCCCGACGAGGACGCGGCAAATATCGCCACCATTAGTGACGCTGTAACCTACTTGAAGGAACATGGGGTGGAAGACACTTAGCTGCCGGAGCCTGATTTTTACCTGAACTTCGATGGGTAGTTTATCACTGCCGGTTAGCCGGTCAAGCTTGACACAAAACAACCGGGAAGACAGTGCCTTTTCATTCTCGAAAATGTCATTCTGAACTGTAGGCGAAGAATCTGAAAACCTTCAGAAAGAACCTGGTCTGAGTACCGAAGGAAGAGAATGCAGTCAAAGGTTTTAGACCCTTCGCTGAGTTTATCTTGAGCCTAGTCGAAAGGCTCAGGGTGACATTAGAGAGTGGTGTAGGGTGACAATGAAAAGGCCAGGACTGAGAGGATGAGGCGGTATGGACAGTTTGCATGAGGTCGCCGGTCTGGTCGAACAGTGCACTGATTGCCCGTTGTCTCAACACCGGACCCACGCAGTGCCTGGAGAAGGCCCTGTTGACGCCGAATTGATGTTTATTGGGGAGGGCCCCGGTTATCATGAAGACCAGCAAGGCCGGCCCTTCGTCGGCCCGGCAGGGCAATTCTTGGAGGGACTGCTGGCCTCCATTGGCACCAACCGCCAGCAGGTGTTCATCGCAAATATGATCAAATGCCGCCCGCCCCAGAACCGCGACCCCTTGCCCAAGGAGATCGCTGCTTGCAGCAAGTACCTGGAACGCCAGATCGAACTCGTGAACCCCAAGCTCATTGTTACCTTGGGCCGTTTTTCCTTGGGCCGTTTCTTTCCCGGAGAGAGTATTAGCCGCGCTCGGGGCAAAGTCCGAGAAAAAGACGGGCGGAAAGTGTACCCGATTATGCATCCCGCGGCCGGGCTGCGCCGGCAGGAGCTGCGGTCTTCCATAATCCAAGACTTTCAAGCGATCCCCTCCATATTGGAGGGCGCCCGCCGCCCTGATCCCGCTGATGCCTCGGCGGAGCGGCAAGACACCCCTACACCAGAGCAGCTAAGTTTTTTCTAGAGTTGGCCAATAGCTTGACACCTCCGCTACGTATCATTCCCTTGGGTGGGCTTGGCGAGATCGGCAAAAATATGATGGCCGTGGAATGCGGCGACGATATCGTCGTCGTTGACTGCGGGGTCCAGTTCCCGGAAGAGCACATGTTGGGGGTGGACCTAATCATTCCCGACATCACTTACTTGTTGGAACGCAAAGAACGGGTCCGAGCCATCCTCATCACCCACGGCCATGAAGACCATATCGGGGCGTTGCCTTTCGTACTTCCCCAATTGAGTGCGCCGGTGTACGCGCCGGGGCTGGCCCACGGGCTGATTTCAGTGAAGCTCAAGGAGCGCCGGGCAGCCCGCGGCTCCACCCTTGAGATGATAGAACCGGGGATACCATACCAATTCGGGACCAATATACGGGCCAGTTGGTTCCGGGTGTGCCACAGCATCCCCGATGCCATGGGTCTGGCCATCGAAACCACTGCCGGCACGGTGATACATACCGGGGACTTTAAGATCGACCACACCCCGGTGGACGGACGCACCATAGACCTGGCAACCCTGGCCCGCTACGGCTCCCAGGGAGTCCTGTTGATGCTGTCCGATTCTACTTACGCCGAAGTCCCAGGGTACACACCCTCGGAGCGGCTGGTGGGCGAAGCTTTGGACCGGGCCATAGGAGACGCGCCGGGCCGGGTCATGGTAGCTTCTTTCGCCTCTCTCATTTCCAGGATCCAGCAAGTGGTTGACGCGGCCCAGAAACACCACCGGAAGGTAAGCATAATCGGCCGCAGCATGGTAGACAGTGTCCAGGTAGCGGCGGAGATGGGGTATCTCCGGCTGCCCCCCGGAGTGCTCTTACCCTTGGCCGAGACCCGTCGTCTGCCTCCCGAGAAAGTGGTCTTGATGACCACCGGCAGCCAGGGCGAACCCACCTCGGCCTTGGTGCGTATTGCCAACGGAGACCATCGGGACGTTAGGGTCATGGAGGGGGACACCATCATCATTTCAGCAACTCCCATACCGGGAAACGACCTGGCCGTCAGCCGCACCATAGACAACCTGCTCCGGCAGGGGGCCAGGGTGCTTTACGATCGGGTGGCTTTAGTCCATGTGCATGGGCACGCCAGCCAGGAGGAGTTGAAAATGGTCCTCAGCTTGGTCCGCCCCCGGTTTTTCGTGCCGGTGCATGGTGAATACCGGCACTTGATGGCCCACGCCCAATTGGCTTGGGACCAAGGCCTCGCCGAGTCGGGCATTTTCGTCTTGGAAGACGGTGACGTATTGGAGATCGCCGGCGACTCGGCCCAAGTGATAGAAAAAGTGGCGGCCAGTCCTATCTTCATTGACGGCCTGAGCACGCGGGATTATCGGAGCCGTGTGCTAACCCAACGGCGGGAGCTATCCAAAGACGGCGTAGTGGTGATTGTTATATCCATCGATCAAGACACGGGTCAGTTGTCGGCCCCGCCAAAAGTAATCAGCAGCGGGTTTATGGATGAAGAAGAGACTGGCGAGATCTACCAGGAGATCGGCCTGGAGGTGCAAAAAGTCCTGCAACTCGAGTCACGACTGTCCGATCAACCGGAGCTGACCACCTCAAAAATCCGAGAAACTGCCCGCAGCGTCATAGCCAACTCTACCCGCCGACGCCCTATGATAATTCCAGTGGTGTTGGAAACATAAGCAAGGCAGGGCCGCTGTGGAGCGGTCCCTGCTATTTCGCCGCCACTGGAGGTTCCGATGGCACAGTCGGCAGGCCGGTTGCGGCGCGCTTCTTCTTCATCCCTGATACAGACTATCCGCACGGTGTCCGCTTCCACGCTGAAGGGTCTGGCTTTCCTAGTCTTGGGCACCGCCGTGGGCTTGGGGTTGTGGCTGTCTCCATGGACCCGGGAGAGGGTCGTGGAATCCCTGGGGTACGGTTGGATTCCGGTGGGGCTATGGTTGGTCGGCGTGCTGGCCGCTTTCAAGTATCATCGTCACGTTGTACGTAGGAACTGGCGATGGTGGGTACTGTCGGCAGCTCTAGCCACTATTTCAATAGGTGTTCTCTCCTTGTTTAAGGCCGGCGGGGGGGTCTTGGCCGAGACGAGTCTAAGCGGACGCTGGGGTGCGGTAGTGGGCGCCCCCCCGCTGGGCTTGGCAGTAGCAAAATTCGCCGCCATTAGCTTTCTTGCGCCGTTGTTGCTCTTTCCCCGATCGGTGGGGCCGGTCTATTTGCAAGGGTTACAGCGCTTGGGGCTAAGCCTATATTTTGTGCCGCTCTATATATATATTGGGTTGTATCATAGCTACTTTTTCATGGAGCGGCATCTGGGTCCGCTATTCGACCCCCACTCCATCCAACGCTGGATTGGCCGGACACGCGCGGCCCTGCGCCGGTATGCGCCCTCCAAAGTACTGAGCCGCAAAGATGTGTCCCAGGCTGCCGGCCCCGGTGACCGCGTTGCTGAGGCCGGTGAGGACGTCAGCCTATGGGCCGACAGCGAACCCGGAACGGTTCCCAGTTGGCAGACCGCCGCAGACCAAGCCTCTAGGAATGGCGCCGAGCATCCGGAGGGAGGCGGAACTCTCGAACCTGGGTCCAAATGGAAGCTTCCCAACATCGACCTGCTAACTCCCCCGGAACCCCATACGGCTTCGGAAGCCCCACTGGAAAAGATGGCCCGGCATATTGAGAGCACTCTATCCGATCACGGGGTGATGGTGGAAGTTAAGGACATCAAAGCCGGTCCCAGAATTGTCCGCTTTGGTTTGGTGCCCGGTTGGTTAGTAAAGAAAGGTGAGGCCGTCAAAGAGGCGGATGGCGGCGATAACTCGGAACGCAGCCGGGTAAAAGTGCAAAGTATCCTCATGCGGGAAAAGGACCTGGCCTTGGCCTTGCAGACGCCGTTCCTCCGAATTGAAGCGCCGATACCAGGGGAAGCACTGGTGGGGCTGGAGGTCCCCAGCCCGGTGCCCAGCAAAGTCCATCTCCGGGAGGTCATGGCTAATCCGGCATTTGGTTCGTTGGCCGCGAAAGGCGGCCTACCCATGGCAATAGGGCAGGATACCGGCGGTTCCCCGGTTGCCTTGGACTTGGCGAGCCTGCCTCACATCTTGATCGCCGGGGCCACTGGGAGCGGCAAGAGCGTCTGCATCAACTCTATTATCGCCACCCTCTTGCTAACCAAGCCCCCGGACCAATTGCGGTTCCTAATGGTCGACCCCAAGCGGGTGGAATTGACCCCCTTCAATGGAATCCCCCATCTGATGGCCCCCGTGATCGTGGACGCAGACGAGGTCAACACGGCGTTGCGCAGTTTGATGCGCGAGATGCTGCGGCGCTACAAGCAGATGGAGGATTTGGGCGCCCGTAATATCAACAGCTACAACAGTAAAAGCCCGGAGCGCTTGCCTTATTTAGTCTTGGTGGTCGACGAACTGGCCGACCTGATGATGGTCGGCGGGTTCGAGGTGGAGCAAAACCTGGTCCGTCTGGCCCAACTGGGCCGGGCCACCGGGATCCATCTGATCCTGGCCACCCAGCGGCCTTCAGTCAACGTGGTAACCGGCTTGCTCAAAGCCAACGTTCCGGCCCGGGTGGCTTTCGCTGTAGCGTCGCAAGTGGACTCCCGCGTCATTTTGGACACTGTTGGAGCAGAGAAACTCTTGGGCAAGGGGGACATGCTGCTTTTGCACAACGAGTCTCCCAAGCCGCGGCGGGTCCAGGGAACCCTGGTTTACGACAACGAAATCGACCAATTAGTGGAGCACTGGGTCAACCAGAAGGGGCCTCCCCTGCCCATTATACCGATGGGTGACCCGGAAGCCGAAGATGACGGCGATGCGGACCCGGACGAACGGTTGATGGACCAAGCCCGCGACCTTGCCGTTCGCACGCCCAACCTATCCCTCTCCCTATTGGAACGACGGCTGAAAATCGGGGGCGGGCGGGCTACTCAGCTCATGGAGCAATTGGAAGACGAGGGACTGGTGGTCTCGCGCTAAGCCTTTCCGCCGGAGCTTGACCGGATACGGCGCCAGGGTCTTTTCATGACCGGATACGGCGCCGCTATTTCAATTCTCTTATCACCTTTGGTATTATAGCTTCGCCCCCAGGTCTGAAACGCTTGAAGCGCAGGCCATTCCCTGGTGTTGGAGAGAAGCCATTGGTTATCGACCTCCATAGCCACAGCTACCCCAAGTCCGACGACAGCTTCATGACGGTCGATGAGCTGATCGAAGCGGCCAAAGGGGCCAAGCTGGACGGGATTTGCTTGACGGAGCATGACGCCTTCTGGTCCGTGGAAGAAGTAAATGCCCTATCCCGGCGGCATAACTTCTTGGTATTGCCCGGCTGCGAAATCAATACCGACATGGGTCACGTCCTGGTATTTGGATTGAAGCACTACATCTTCGGTCTGCATAAACTCTCCTTCCTGAGTGCTACGGTCCAGAAATTAAAGGCGGCGGTGGTTGCCGCCCACCCGTACCGCCGGCGCTTCCTTGAAGAACCCGCCAAAGAAACTGCGGTCCGGACGGAGATGCTGGAGAGGGCTGGCAGCGACGCGTTGTTTCAGATTTGCGATGCCGTAGAGGTGCTTAACGGCAGGGGAACAGCAACGGAAAATAGGTTCTCCCGAGACCTTGGTGAGCTGTTGGGCGCCGCAAGCACCGGTGGAAGCGATGCTCACCGGGTGGAGCAGATAGGCACTGCCGCGACCTTTTTCCCTCACTCCATTAGGAGCCTGGACGACCTCATACATGAACTCCATGCTGGCCGGTTCAAGGTGGTAGACCTGCGGGAAGGCGATTGAATCTCGGCCCCGGGAACCATAACGCCATTGGACGCAGGGGGGTGCCGATGGCCGAAACGCTAAGAGTGGAAAACCTATCCGTGCGTTATTCCACCCGGCAGGGGCAGGTGCAAGCCCTTAACGGGATTAACCTGGTCCAGCAGGAGGGGGAGATCTTTTGCTTGGTGGGCGAGAGCGGGGCCGGCAAGAGCACCCTTGCGCTGGCGATCATGGGAATACTGCCCCCTTCGGCCACCATAGACGGAGGATCCATATTCTATGATGACGTGGACCTGCTGCGAGCCAGCCCGGAGTACTTGAGGCAGCGCAGAGGCAAGGAGATATCACTAATATTTCAAGACGCCAGGTTGGCGCTGAACCCCCTCCACTTGGTGGGCGACCAGGTTGAGGAGGTCATCAGCTTGCACACCGACGTGACACCGCGGATGGCCAATAATATGGCCCAAGAGATACTGCACGAGATGGGGGTGCCGGACCCCCGGCGCATCATGGGTCAGTACCCCTTCAAATTGAGCGGGGGCATGAGGCAGTTGGTCATGCTGGCTATTGGCTTGGTCTTGGGTCCCCGGCTTTTGATCGCCGACGAGCCTACCTCGGGCTTGGACGTAACCTTGCAGGCGGATATTCTAGACCATCTCCGGCGTCTTTGCCGGGAGCAGCACGCATCCATACTACTCATAACTCACGACCTGCGGGTGGTCGCCAACATGGCCCACCGGGTAGGAGTTATGTACGCCGGGTCAATCGTGGAAACAGCCGAGGTCATTCCTTTGTTCCAACGCCCTCAGCACCCCTATACTTGGGCGCTGTTGCAATCAATACCCCGGTTGGACGATCCAAACAAGAAGCTGCATGTAATACCGGGCAGCCCGCCTGATTTGCTTAACTTGCCCAAGGAATGTCCATTCCTGCCGAGATGTCATAAAGCCGTCAGCCAATGCCGGGTGAGCCGCCGGCCGGAGTTGCGGGAGCTGGAACACCTCCACAGTGTTGCTTGCTACAACCCTGTACTGCCGCCCGAACAAGAGCCCACACCCTGAATTTTGCATCCGTTCCTGGCGCGCCCTACGGCTCAGAATGACTTTTCCGAGAATGAAAAGGCCCTGAACTATAAACAAGGTTGAGGACCGACTTTAGACCACCGGCCCTCCGATTGGAACTCTGGGGCCCTCGCATTCCAGAAACCGTCCGTAACCGGGCTTCTGCTCCAGCTTGCCTTGATTGAGCAACACCTGGCCCCTAAGCAGCGTCATCCAGGGACGCCCGGTGACCTGCCAGCCCTCGAATAGAGTATAGCCGGCGTTGCTCTGGTGGTCCTGGGCGGTGATCACCCGGTCTCCTCCCGGGTCCATGATCAACAAGTCGGCGTCGGAGCCCACCTGAATGGTCCCTTTTCGGGGATACAGGCCAAAGATGCGGGCCGGATTTTCCGACATGACCCGGGCCAGCCACCATATGGGCAGTCCCCGCTTGACTACCCCTTCGCTGTACATCAAGGACACGATGGTCTCCACTCCGGGAGAGCCGAAGGGGACCGAGGCCCCCTCAGGGGTAACGAAGATGTTGTCCCAGCCCAATTTTTTGAGCTCCGGCGGGTGAGGCGCGTGGTCGCTGGCTATAATGGAAGTGTAACCCTGGGCCAGTCCCCGCCAAAGAGCTTCCCGGTCGGGTCCATCGTCCGCCCGGAGCGGAGGTCCGATCTTGGCCAGAGGCCCTTGGCGGGCCATCTCCGCATCGGACAGCAAAAGGTACTGGGGGCAAGTCTCGGTCCACACCGGTTGGCCCATGGCTTGAGCCCGTTTAATTCGCTCCAAGCCCAACTGAGTGCTCAGGTGAACTACGTAGGTGGGGCAACGAGTGGCCGCCCCCATCTGGATAGCCCGGTTAATAGCTTCTTCCTCGGCCCAGTCGGGGGCGGCGCTGGGAAAGTCGGTAGGATGGACGTGGCCCTCGGCGATGAGCTTGTTTTCCAAGTACTCGATGATGTTTCCGCTTTCGCAGTGGAGTTGCAGCACACCTCCACCGGCAGCCACCAACTCCATGGCGCGGCAGATGTACTCATCGTCGCACAACCGGCCCGGCCGTTTCTTGTAGGACATGAACATCTTGTAGGACTTCACTCCCATTTCCAGGGCTTGGGGAATGGTGTCCAGAATGTAAGGCCGGTTCTGAAGAATGAAGTGAAAGCCAAAGTCGACCAGGGCCGATGCTTCAACCTCTTCTCTGATCCGGTGTATCGCTGCGGGCAGAGTCTCCTCCTGCTCAAGGTTGTAGTTTCCAAAAGGCACCAGTGTTGTCAGCCCGGCGTAAGCCGCGGCCCGGGAGCCCAGAGCGTAGGTGTCGTGGCCGTCCAGATGGACGTGGGAATCGATTAGCCCAGGCAGAATCAACTTCCCCTCGGCGTCAATGTAGTTGTCGGCAGGCGGCAACAGCTCCTCGGGTCCCAGAGCGACGATCTTCTCTCCAGAAATAGCTATAGCGGCAGAATACACCTGGGAAGAAGTGACCACTTGGCCCCCGCGCACAATCGTGTCAACTTTAGTATCCGGCATAACGATCCTCCTACCTGGAATAGTTCTCAACTGGCCGGGAATCGCCCTTGTCGTAATCTATCCCTGCTGTTCCGGTCAAGAGAACTTTTCCGAGTATAGCAATGGCGGCCAACTGAATCAATCTGCCCAGGGCGGGTGGGTGGAAACGCAAAGGTTTGGTTGATGAATCAAGCGCAAAAGGATACATTGACAGCGGTAGAGTCCGCGATTACACTCCCAATCTACTACAAAGCGGGCGACGATTGACTCGCTGCTTGACGCTGGCCGTATGCCAAAGGAGACGGAACATGGAAGATCGATTTGGGCTCCCTATAAGCACCGACGTTGTGACGGCAGCCGAGCGGTGCGTGGAAGGCATCGATCTTTTGCTGGAGCAAAGCTACGGGCCCGAGGAAAGGTTCCAACAAACCTTGGAAGCAGATGAAAGCTTCGCTTTGGCTCATGCTCTGACCGCGTTTATGTGGAACCAGCGGGGCCAAGCTGAGGAGGCGCGGCAGAGTGCCGCTCAAGCCCAGACGCTGGCCCAAGGCGTCTCCCGTCGGGAAACCGGCATAATCGAGGCCATGTCCCTTTGGGTCAACGGCAAAGGCCCCCAGGCTCTTCCCATAGCCAAGGAGCATTTGGCCGAATATCCCCGGGATATGATCATGGCCCGGATAGCCAACCGGCTGTTCACCCTTGGCTGCAACGGCGCCGGGGTGCCGGATTTTCCGGTGCACCTATTGGGGATGGTCAAGAGCATCGAGAAAGCCAATGGCGACGAGTGGTCCTTCCTAGGGCTCAGTTCCTTCGCTCACCATGAAATGGGGTTGCTCGACGAATCTCTGCGGTTGGCCGAAGGGTCCCTCCGGTTCCGGCCCAGTAACGCCGTTGCGGCCCACTCGACAGCCCACGTGTATTTCGAAAGGGGCGACCATTCCGACGGCAACGATTTCCTTGGAAGCTGGTTGCCCGGCTTCGACAAACGAGCGCCCTACCACGTACACCTGTCCTGGCATCAGGCTCTCTTTGAACTGGCCACGGGCCACTACCAGAGGGCTTCGGAACTCTATGAGGCTGACATCCGGCCGTCAGTGACCGAAAAAAGAGCAACCGCGCTGAACGACAGTGCCTCCTTGATGTGGCGCATGCAGATGTACGGAGGCGCTTCAGCCCCATTCCCTTGGCATGAGGTATGCGACCTGGCCGCCCCGGCGGCGACGGGACCCGGTCCGGCATTTCGAGACGCTCACGCCGCCCTTGCTTTTGCCGGCAGCGGCGACGACGCCTCTTTGGGCCGGTTGCTGGACCGTCTCCGGACCGCCGGTGAGGCCGGAAGCCCGCTGTCCAGCCAGGTCACTCTGCCGTTGGCAAAAGGAATAGGGGCCTTCGCCCACGGGGAGTACTCCGAAGCGGTGGCCCAGATGGAGCCGGTCCTTCCTCAGCTCCCCCGCATCGGAGGCAGCCACGCCCAGCGGGAAGTGTTCGAGGACACTTTCCTTGAGGCCTGCTTGCGGGCGGAGGAGTACGGTAAGGCCGAAAATATGCTGCGCGCCCGCCTCGGCACACGGGGGTCTACTCGGGACACCTTCCGGTTGGCCCGTCTACAGGCCGACACTGGGCAACAGGATAAGGCCGGGGCCAATTTGAGGGTTGCTGCCCAGGACTGGCATAATGCTGACTCCGATTCGCCCGAGTTAGGCGCCTTGAACGACCTGAGCGAAAGAGTACAGTCAAGCAAATGACCTTGGGCGGGAAAACCGACTCCTAGGCCGCCAACCAAGCGTTTAACACCGCCACCGGTTTGGCCATGTATCGATACGGCGCGCTATACCCTGGGCCAATCCGCCGGGCCGGTCCACTTTGAGCAACTTAGACCAGCTAGGTCAATCTATCATAGCCTGTGAATTGTGCCCGCGGCTGGTGGACCACCGGGAGGCAGTGGCCAGGGACAAACGGCCCATGTACATCGACTGGGACTATTGGGGCCGGCCGGTGCCTGGCTTCGGCGACTCCAATGCCCGGTTGCTGGTCTTGGGACTGGCCCCCGCGGCCCACGGCGGCAACAGGACCGGGAGGATGTTTACCGGGGACCGGAGCGGTGACTGGGTCTATAGTACTCTACACAAATTCGGCTTTAGCAGTTCGCCCGAGTCCCGCCGGCGCGATGATGGCCTGACCCTGTCCGACGCCTACATTACCAACGCCCTTCGATGCGCTCCGCCGGCCAATAAACCGCTGCCCGAGGAACGGTCAAGCTGTTTGCAACACCTTTTGCGCGAGTTTGAGTTGTTGCCAAAGGTCCGGGTTGTAGTTGCTCTGGGCAAACTGGCTTTCGATACCTATTTACGCGTTCGGGTGAACCAAGGCGATAGCTTGGCCTTGCCCCGCCCCCGCTTCGGCCATCTGGCAGTCCATGAATTTGCTGACGGCGTCACCCTTATCGGCTCCTACCACCCCAGCCAACAAAATACACAGACCGGCCGCTTGACTCGAGAAATGTTTGAAGGGATCTTCAGCAAGGCCAAACAGATTTTGGCTTAGGAGTCTCTGATGCGGGAATAGCGTCCCATATCGATGAATTCTGTAATGTCCACCTGAACGAAGAATAGGCTCAACTGGCGCGGTAAACCACAGCAGCCTTGTCCTAGTAGTGAGTCAAACTTGATTTAGATGGTAATGCGAAAGGATGGCCGAAGGAGCTACCCTGACTTTGGAAAGTATTGATGGGAGGTGGTGGTATGGTCAGGGAGAAGTATGGAGTCGGGCTGACGCCGGAACAGCGGAAGCAACTCCAGCATCTGATTCGTGCAGGGAAAGGCTCAGCCCGGGTGATCATCCGGGCACGGATTCTGCTCAAGACCGATGAAGGATGGACCGCTCCCCAGGTGGCGGAAGCCTTGGATGTAACCGAGGGCACGGTATTTCGGATCAAGCGGCGCTTCGCCGAAGCGGGTCTGGAAGGGGTGCTGAAAGACCGGCCCCAAGCCCATCGGTACCGGAAGCTGGACGACCGTGGCGAAGCCCACCTCATCGCCTTGGCCTGCTCCGAACCGCCGGAAAGACATGAACACTGGACCCTGCGCCTTTTGGCGGGCAAGGTGGTGGAGTTGGGGTTGGCGCCATCCCTATCCCACGAGACGGTGCGGCTGCACCTGAAAAAAACGCCCTCAAGCCGTGGCAGAAGCAGGAGTGGTGCATCCCCAAGGTGAGCGCCGAGTTCGTGGCCCACATGGAGGACCTGCTGGATTTGTACGCCGAACCCTATGACCCGCAGCGGCCGCTGGTCTGCTTTGACCAGACCTCCACCCAGTTGCTGGCTGACACCCGGCCCCCGCTGCGAGCCCAGCCGGGGAGACCAGCGCGGCAGGACTACGAGTATCGCAGGGAGGGCACCCGCAACCTGTTCCTGGCCTGTGAGCCCCTGGCCGGCTGGCGCCATGTGGCGGTCACCGAGCGGCGCACCATGCAGGACTTCGCCCACCAGATGCGCTGGCTGGTGGATGAAGCCTACCCGGAAGCCCAGGTGGTGCGGGTGGTCCTGGACAATCTGAACACCCATCGCCCGGCGTCCCTGTACCAGACCTTCCCGGCTGCCGAGGCCCGGCGCATCGCCAAACGGCTGGAGTTCCACTACACCCCCAAGCACGGCAGTTGGCTGAATATGGCGGAGATCGAGTTCAGCGTTTTGGCCCGCTGTTGCCTCAAACAGCGGCTTCCAGACGAGGAGACCCTCCGGCAGGAAGTCCAGGCTCTGGAGCAGGAGCGCAACGCCGCAAAAGCCACCATCCACTGGCGGTTCAACACCCAGGATGCCAGAACCAAACTTCACCGGCTCTATCCCTTTGATTCCAAGCATGACTGACTACTAGAAGCGCCCCTCTTCCCCAGGGCCATCGCATTTTAACTCAACAGGGCGTTTCAACCCCCACCTGTCATTCCGACCAACGGGAGGAATCTAGGGCCTGTTGACGCTAATGGCTGGGGACCGGGCAACCACAAGGGTTGCCCCTACGAAATCCCGTAGCACACCGGTTGTAGAGGCGCCCTTTGTGGGAGGCTGGACTACCAATCCCTATATAGGAAATTGGTAGTGTCAACAGGCCCTAGATTCCTCACTGCGTTTCGGAATTGCTGATGGCCTTGTGAAGGCCACGTATGCGGATGAAAATGGGCTATTTTCATAACAATGACATGGCTGGGAGCTCAGAATTGCTGATGGCCTTGTGAAGGCCGCGTATGCGGATGAAAATAGCAGTGACTCCACTATAGTCACTCCTGCCCCATGTCGTCACTCCCGCTTTCGCGGGAGTCTATGCACGGCTTTCTGGATTCCCGCCTTCGCGGGAAAGACGGGGGGGTCTATTTTCATAACAATGACGGAGTATGGCTCGCAGTGCTTGCTAAATCAAAATGCGATTGCCCTGCCATCTCCCCTGACGAGAGGCCGCTCCGATGGGTTTGGGCCTGTGTAATCGTTTACGCCGTGGGTTCGGTCAATTTTCCATTTGATCGAGCGGAAGCAGGGGGTAAAGTCGCTAACGCTAAAGTTGACGCACTGACTTCCAACTCCGTTGTTCTCAGTGCCAAACGCGCTATTAAGTGGAACGAAAAATCTCGGCTCACCGGGGACCTACTAGGGACGGTCGAAAGCTACGGGCCGTTGGTCAGCCGGCCAGTGCGGCCAGTTCTTCCTGCACCAACCGCACCACTAGGTCGTCTAATCGCTCGACGGTGTATTCGTCGACGTTGTGGGGTGTGTCAAGGCTTCCGCCCTGGCTGCTATACAATATGAAGATGAAGCGGCCCATTGTATGCTGGGCTATCTGCCGGAAAATGTATTCGCCTTGGGCGTCCAGTCCGCTGGATGCGACTGAGAATATCTTAATGCCGCGGCTCCTGGCCTCCACCATTTCCAAGGAGTAGTCGTAGTCCTGGGGATAGTCCAAGTGAGGCGGCGCGTCGGCCAGAAGGAAGACAAGACGAATCGCGTCTCCCGCCCGCCACTCCGGCCGGTGGACCGCCACGTGCAGGGCCTCATTCAACGACGCCGGCGCGTCGCCACCGGCGTCGGCCTGCACCCCTCGGATTGTATCCGAGAAGCGCTGGACATCTTGGTCGAAGTCGAAGAGCCGGGTGACGTACTCGTCGCCCCGGTCCCGGTAACTGACCATTCCAAACCGCAGGTCCGGCTGTGACGGCAGGTCGGCAATTCGCGCCGATATTGACAGGAGCGTGTCTTTTATCTGGTGAATTTCGTCAGACATGCTTCCCGTAGAGTCCAGCAAAAACAGGACGTCCAAGGGAACGCCGCCAGGATAAGACGCCTCGGTGTCCAGGGTCAACTCCCAACTGGTCTCTTCACCGCGGACGAAATCGAGGCTCCGGCTGGCGCCGTCTTTCTCTGCGGAGACCTGGAACGATTCGACGCTTTCGTCCACTGGCGAGTCTAACGCGAAGAAGAGGGTCTGTCCGTTGGCAAAGGTGAGTCCCTCGAAAACTTGAGTCTCACCCGATGTCACTTGTACGCGCGCGTTCGGAAGCGGGCGGCCTTGGTTGTCCCTCACCATGATGATGTACCGCTCCGACACGTCAATCTCGTGAACGGGCGGGCCCTGGTATTCGTCAAGGTATTCGAGGTATTCGCGCCACCGCTGATTGTCATCGACCTCGCCGGCAGAGAGGGACACTGGTTGGTACGGGCTATCATCCGAGGCAGAGTAGGCGGAGTCTCCGCCAGTCGTGGTGGTCTCCGGCTCCATCATGGCAGCTTCGACTTCTTCGAAAACCGTTTCGCCTTCCACCGCCTCCACCAAGGCGGCGGCTGCCGGCGCCGCCGTGACTTCCGGGAAGACGGCTTCTTCCATAGCCTCCGGGATAGCCGGAGCCTCCGCAGCGGAGGTCGAAGGTGGCCTATCCGTGGAGACTGGTCCGATCGTCCCTTCATCCGTCTGGCTACCGCACCCAACAAAGACCAGTGACAGCATAACGAGAACCGACGCCGCAATTACCGCTTTAATCAAGCCGTTCATCTCATTGCTCCCTAGAGTCTCGTAAGCCTGGCTGCTCCCGCGGTTCGGCGGTCCGAAGAGAGTCTACACCGGATAATATGCGCCGTCCGCCCGGAACGTTCCACGAAAATCAGGTGAAGAATCTTTGGTGAGAGCCAAAATGGGTTGACCGGAGGGGTGATTCTTCGGGTTAGGTTCAGAATGACTCTTCCGAGAATGAAAAGACCCTGTACGGTCCGCTGCCCTTGTAGCCTGCCCCGCCAACCTGTGGGATAATGAAACCGGCAGGTCCATAATTGCATTGCCGGACACGTGTGGACTAGGAAATGGAACTGGTTGTCAGATTTTTCGCTTTATACCGGGAACGGGCCGGCCGTAATACTTGTTCAATTCAACTCCCCGAGGGGGCGACCGTGGCCGACCTGACCCGCGAAGTGCGCCGGTGTTTCCCCATGTTGGCCCCTCCGGAGGTCCAGATAGTAGTGGCGGTTAACGCCGATTACGCCGACCCAGGGGAGACATTGCATCAAGATGACGAGGTCTGCCTGATACCACCGGTCAGCGGAGGATAGCCCAATGATTGAAATAAGTCGCCAACCACTGGAGCCAGACCGGATCACCTCGCGGGTGCGGAAAGACACCAACGGCGCCGTGGTTACATTTCTGGGCACTACCAGAGACAACTTCCAGGGTAAACGGGTGCTTACGCTGGAGTATGAAGCCTTCGAAGAGATGGCCCTCAAGAAGATGGAGGAGATCCGTAAGGAGCTTCAAGCCAAGTTCGACATCGAGGACATCGCTGTCTCCCATCGCATCGGCACGGTGCCTATCGGCCAGATCAGCCTGGTGGTGGCTGTAGCTTCACCTCACCGCAAGGAAGCGTTCCTGGCCTGCCACGAGGCCGTTGACCGGCTGAAGGAGATCGTTCCTATCTGGAAGAAGGAGGTCTTCGAGGAAGGGTCCAGGTGGGTCGCTTGCGAAGACCACGAGTTTCAACCAGTGGACGCGGCCGCCGCTCGTTCTGTCAACGACGGTTAAGCCGCCGCTCAGCCTGCTCAACGGGCCGCACATCAACCGGCGTCCAGCCAAGGTTCTCGGCGGACCTCGGCTTTCTTCAGAACAGCCCCAAAAGCTTGCCGGAGTGTCCTGGCCGGCAGTAACTCCATTCCACGGGGTACGGACAGACCTTCCAGGGCCGTCTCCGGCAACAGGCACCGAGAGAACCCGAGACGGGCTGCTTCTTCCAACCGGCGTTGCGCCTGAGTCACAGTCCGCAGCTCGCCGCTCAGCCCGATTTCTCCGAAAGCTACCAGGCCCGGGTCAATCGGAGCATTGCGCAGGCTGGAGGCCAAGGCCAAGGTTATCGCCAAGTCGGCGGCGGGCTCGCTGACCTGGAACCCTCCGGCGACGCTGACAATTATGTCCTGATTGGAAAGCTCCAGTCCGGCGCGACGGCTGGCCACCGCCGCCAGCATAAGCAGCCTGTTGTGCTCCACGCCGTTGCCTACCCTTCTGGGCGCCGGCAACTGGGTTGGGGAGGTCAGGGCTTGGACTTCCAGCAGCAAGGGGCGGCTTCCTTCGACCACCGGGACCAAGGCCGCGCCAACCGCGTGCTCGTAACGCTGGGAGAGCAAGGCGCGGGACGGGTCCGGCACGTCGGCCAAGCCTTGGCCGGTCATTTCAAATACTCCCACCTCGGTGGTGGAGCCAAACCGGTTTTTGCTGTTCCGCAGTATCCGGTAGGCACTGAACTCCTGAGATTCCAGGTATGTGACCACATCTACCATGTGCTCCAGCACCCGAGGCCCGGCCACAGAGCCGTCCTTGGTCAGGTGCCCGGCCAGTAAAACCGGCACGTGGCGTATTTTGGCCCAGCGGATTATCCGCAGGCCGGCCACCCGCACTTGGGCGACGCTTCCCGGACCGGAAGGGACTTCTTTGGAATACAATGTTTGGATTGAGTCCACCATCACGATCGCCGGCCGGAAATCTTCCAGTCTCTTGAGCACCGATTCCACGTCGGTTTCCGGCAGCAAAAAGACGCCTTGGCCGTCGTAGCCCAACCGCTGGGACCTTAGCTTGATCTGCTGGGACGACTCCTCTCCGCTAACGTACAGCACTTTCCGGCCCAAGACGGCCATGGATTGAGCGATTTGGAGGAGCAACGTCGACTTGCCCACTCCCGGCTCTCCGGCCAGCAACACCACCGAACCGGCCACCAAGCCGCCGCCCAGCACCCGGTTTAACTCCGGGGAAGGAAGTTGTAGGCGCGGATGACTTTCCTGGTTGATCTGGGACAGCTCTTGAGGCGGCTCCGACTCTAAAGCAGCCCAAGAGATATGCGGCGACCTGGCCGGGGCCGGTTCCGTCTCTACCAAGGGCAGACCGGAGCCGCATGATGGGGAGGGGCAAAAACCCATCCACTTGGGGCTCTGATAACCGCACTCCTGGCAAGCGAACACGGTCGAGCGCCGCTCTGATTGTCTGCTCACCCTCAATCTCCTCGAGAGCGCTGGGGCGATTATAACAGCAGAAGGCCCCGCCAAGACGGGGCCTTCTGTCAGTGTGCTTGGGGGGTGGACTTGAAATCTAAGCCGACGAGACCGGTGCCTGCTCCTGTACTTTGGCCCGGATTACGATCTTGCCGTCTTCCATGTCCAGCAGCGCGATGTCGCCGCGGGTGAGCCGCCCGCTAAGGATCTCATCGGACAGGGTGTCCTCCACCTCGTTCTGAATGAGGCGGCGCAGGGGCCGGGCGCCCATCACCGGGTCGAAGCCCGCCTCGCCCAAATAGTCTCGCGCGGCGTCGGTAAGCTCCAGTTGGACCTGTTTGTCTTCCAACTCCTTGCGTACTTGGTCCATCATCAGGTCGACTATCGCCAGTATCTCCACCCGGCTTAGCTGGTGGAACACCACCGTTGCGTCGATGCGGTTGAGGAACTCCGGCCGGAAGAAGCGCTTAACCTCGTCCATCACCTTGTCTTTCATCCGCTGGTAGGAACTGTCTTCGGTTTGCGCAATATCGCTCTTGATGCTGAAGCCAATGGCGGTTTCCCGTTTGATCAGGTCGGATCCCAAGTTGCTGGTCATCACCAAGATGGAGTTGCGGAAATCCACCCGCCGCCCCCTAGCGTCGGTCAAGGTACCGGCGTCAAAGATTTGCAGCAGGATATTGAACACCTCGGGATGGGCTTTTTCGATCTCGTCCAGCAGGACGGCGCAATAGTTCTTGCGTCGCACTCCCTCGGTCAGTTGCCCCCCCTCGTCATAACCCACGTACCCCGGAGGAGCCCCAATCAGCCTGGCTACTGTGTGCCGCTCTTGGAACTCGGACATGTCCAACCGGATCATGTTGTCTTCATCGCCGAACATGAACTCCGCCAAGGCCCGCACCAACTCGGTCTTCCCCACGCCGGTGGGTCCCAGGAACATGAACACGCCTATAGGCCGTCTCGGGTCTTTGAGGCCGGCCCTAGCCCTCCGGACCGACTTGGCAATGTTCAGAATGGCCTCGTCTTGGCCGATGATTCTCCTGTGGATCTCCTCCTCCATACGGAGCAGGCGCTCGGTCTCTTCTTGGGCCAAACGTGTAACCGGAATGCCGGTCCACATGCTGACTACTTCGGCAATGTCCTCTTCCGTAACGGAACGCCGTTCTTTGTTTCGGTCCTCTTGCCACTCCCGTTCCTGGGTTTCCAAGTTCTCGTTGGCATGAAGCTCCCGGTCGCGCAACTCGGCGGCGGCTTCATATTGCTGTGAGGCAATGGCTTCGTCCTTCTCTTTGCGCACCTGCTCCACCACTTGCAGAGCGTCTTGCAACGAAGACGGGGTGGCGCTGCCCCTCAAACGGACCCTTGATCCCGCCTCGTCTATAAGGTCGATTGCTTTGTCCGGGAGGAAGCGGTCGGGAATGAAGCGCGCCGACAGGTTGGCTGCCGCCTTGATGGCTTCCTCGGTGATGTCTACCTTATGGTGCTCCTCATAGTGGCCCTTGACGCCCCTCAGAATTTCAACGGTCTCATCATTGCTGGGCTCATCCACCCGGACCGGCTGAAGACGCCGTTCCAATGCCGGGTCTCTTTCCACGTACTTGCGGTAATCGTCAAGGGTAGTGGCCCCGATGCATTGGAGCTCGCCCCGGGCCAAGGAGGGCTTGAGTATGTTGGAAGCGTCCACCGCCCCTTCAGCAGCGCCGGCGCCCACAATGGTGTGTATTTCATCAACAAACAGGACACAGTTACCCGAAGACTTGATCTCCTCGATCACTTTCTTGAGGCGTTCTTCGAACTCGCCCCGGTATTTCGTCCCCGCCACCAAGGCGCCCATGTCCAGTGTAACCAGCCGTTTGCCCTGCAGGGTGTCCGGCACTTCCCCTTTGCCGATGCGTTGGGCCAAGGCCTCCACTATGGCGGTCTTGCCAACTCCCGGCTCACCCACCAAGACCGGGTTGTTTTTGGTCCGGCGGCTAAGAATCTGGACCACGCGCTGAATTTCTTGCTCGCGGCCTACCACCTTGTCCAGTTTTTCCGCTCGGGCGGCCACCGTAAGATCAACACCCAACTGGTCCAAGGTAGGCGTCTTGGTGCTGGTGCGGCCGCTTGAACCACTGCCGCCGCTGCTCTGACTCAAGATACGGTGGGTTTCTGCCCGCACCTTATCCAAAGTGACGCCGAGGCTTTCCAGCACCCCCGCAGCCACCCCTTCTCCTTCGCGCATCAGGCCGATGAGCAAGTGCTCGGTGCCGATGTAAGTGTGGTTCATACGGCGGGCTTCGTCTACGGCCAACTCCACCACTTTCTTGGCCCTGGGAGTAAGTCCAATCTCGCCCTGGGGCGGCTTCTCTCCCCGGCCGATAATGAACTCTACTGCGGAGCGCACCTTGCTCAAGTCCACCGTCAGGCTGGACAGGACCCGTGCGGCAACACCTTCGGTTTCACGCACCAACCCCAAGAGAATGTGCTCGGTTCCAATGTAGTTGTGGTTGAACCGCTGCGCCTCTTCTTGGGCCAGCGACAGGACTCTTCTGGCACGCTCGGAGAACTTCTCGAATCTGCTTCCCATAATTCCGCTCCCGGTAGATGAGGCTCAGGGTAGTGCTGCTGTCCGGATGTTCTTTAGGCTAAGATGCTATCCACGGAGTAGCCGGAGGCCGTGGCGTTTAGTCTACTCCTCTCCAGTTCCCGCTGGCTTGTTCTTTAAAGTGACTCGGCAAGCACTGGTTTGGCTCTCCGACAATACCACTTCACTTAAATTATAGGGTTCGCTTACAGTGGTGTAAAGGTACGCACCGAGTGCTGGAACAGAGTTCCTACACAGACTTATTGCCTCGACAGACCGGATTCCGTCTCCATCCCCGGGTCAATAGCAATCTTGAGGAACATTTTATGGGGCTGAAATAGGCCTTACGGCGCCAAAATGACCCGGAACAAATGTGAGGCTTTAACCGGTTTGCCTCCCGGCGGTGACCTATTTTCCCACCCCGTTGCCAGAGCAGTATCGTCGGCGCTGAGGAGTTTCACTGCCGTGTTCGGGATGGGAACGGGTGGGTCCACCTCGCTCGAACCACCAGGAAGCAATAACCGGGTTAGTATGCACCATTTTTCACAAATGTGCAAGGGGGTTCTCAGATACGAGATTGCAACTAATAATATCTTTCTACTGTGGCTATGGCCGTCACTTTGGTTGACTTTCCGCCAATCTTCCTGCTACATTCAACCAAATTTGAACGCCTTGGTTTGAGGTGCGCAGGGATGGGGAGACGCTTGTTTAAGGAACTGGAGAGAGCTTACGGCTTCGATGAGGTGGCGATTGTTCCAGGGCAAGTGACCATCAACCCGGACTTGACTTCCACCAAAATGATGATTGGCGACCACGCTTTCGAGATACCGGTAATGGCGTCGGCCATGGATGGAGCGGTGTCTCCCCGGTTTGCTACGCTGATGCACCAGATGGGCGGGCTGGGTGTGCTTAACGCAGAAGGTCTCTACTCCCGTTACGAAGACCCTTACTCTGTTTTGGAAGAGATCATCTCTACCCCCCAAGAGGAGGTCACCCAGTACCTGCAGCAGGTGTACTCTGAGCCTATTCGGGAAGATTTGATCGGGCAAAGAGTCCAGGAAATCCGGGAGTCGGGCGCGGTCTGCGCCGTCTCTTTCACTCCCCAGAACACCAAGCGGATGTCCCCGATAGCCGTGGAGGCAGGAGCGGACGTTGTCTTCGTCCAATCGACGGTCACTACCGCCAGGCATATGTCTCGAAGCTACCGGGGCCTGATTTTCTCCGAGTTGGTGAAGACACTTACGGTCCCCGTGGTAGTGGGCAACTGCGTCAGCTACGGGGTGGCCCGGGAATTGATGGAAACGGGCATAGACGGGATCTTGGTGGGAGTCGGCCCCGGCGCCGCTTGCACCACCCGAGAGGTGGTAGGCGTGGGGGTGCCTCAAGTAACCGCTACTCTGGAGTGCGCCGCAGCAAGAGAGGACTACTTTCGCAGTACCGGCCGTTACGTAGCGGTGATCACCGATGGAGGCTTCCGAACCGGGGGAGACGTTTGCAAGGCGATCGTCAGCGGAGCCGACGCCGTGATGCTGGGCACTCCCTTTGCCCAGACCGAAGAAGCCCCCGGACGGGGATACAATTGGGGTATGGCCAATCCTCATCCGGAGTTGCCCAGAGGCACGCGCATCAAAGTAGGAACCAAAGGCAGCTTGCAGCAGATACTTTACGGCCCCACTTCGGTCACCGACGGCACCCAGAACTTCGTCGGCGCCCTGAGAGTGGCCATGGGAATGTGCGGCGCTTACACCATTCGCGACATGCACAAGGCCGAGATGGTGATTGCCCCTTCCATCAAAACCGAGGGCAAGTTCTTCCAGTTGGGAGGGTAGGGGATGAGAGGCGAGAATGGCGCCTGAAACCATCACCATCATCGGCGTCGGCGTCGCTCTGGCGGCGCTGATAGTCGGAGCGCCCGCACCGAAAAGCGGTTTGATCGCTTGGAAGACCGAATCGACCGGTTGGAAACCCGCATAGGCCAACTGGTGGAAGACCCGCATGGGCCAGTTGGAATCAAGGTCGCAGTCGATGGAACAGGACCTGGCGAGGACAGGAGGGTTCCTTGACGGTTTGCGCGAGGCATTGTTCCAACACCGGCCCACTTAAGACATCGGATGGAACCGCGCCCGTTCTTCCAGAGCAGGTATGAACAGACCATCAAGAGCAACAGCGATACTATTACTATTGGCCGAATTGATGGTCATAACGGACTGCGGCCCAGGAAATGAGTTGGGGCATTGAACCGGCCCCATTCCGTTGTCGCGGTTTTCTACGGTGACCCAACCCTGTGCTTTGGAGGACTTGCATGGTTACGACGGACCGGACAATCCAGATCCTGGACCCCAGCGCGGAGGACGTGCCCGAGGAATTGGGGTTAAGCCCGAACCTTCCTGATTTGAGTGGTAAAGTGGTCGGCCTGCTGGAAAATCGGAAGTACCATGCCGACTCTTTCATGCAAGAGTTGCAGGAGGTTTTATTGAAGGAGTACGGGGCTAAGAAGGTGGTGTATGCAACCAAATTCACCTACAGCGCCCCATCGCCTCAAGAAACCCTCGACTCACTGTCCGCAGAGTGCGACGCGGTGGTTCACGGGATCGCCGATTGAGGCTCGTGCACTGCGTGGGGTCTCCACGACACAGTAGTCACCGAATCCAAGGGTGTGCCTTCGGTCAGCGTGATCACCAGCGCCTTTACCCGCGCCGCCCAAGCCCGAGTGGCGTCTCTTGGAATGCCCGGAGCCCGCATCGTTATTATTCCCAGTCCCCTGGCCACCCGCAGCGCCGCCGAAGTCCGCCGCATGGCCCACCAGTACGCCCCCGAGATCGTGGGATTGGTGGCGGGCTAATACATTAGAGCTAGTGCCACCCTATCATGCTATTGACAGGCCGTGACAACCTACGCTGACATCCGGGTGAAAATAGAAGAGGCCCGCAAAGAACTCCTGGATTTGACCCTCCGAAATCCGCTGTTGAACTACCGATACCTGCGCACTCGCGGTGTGGAGATGGTAGGCGAAAGTGCGGCCCAAGTCTTTGACACTTTAGTTGTCAAAGGAAGGACTATGTCTTTCCTCTCGGACCAAGCAGATGATGAAGACGTGGCGCAGATGTCCTTTATTGCGGGCAGCCAACCCCGCCATCGTCTCCAGCCGGGTAGAATAGAACCCACCGAAGCAAATGCAAGTCCTCGGTATAGCATCGTTGACGCCGCCGGCTATCGACTACTGGATGATGACGGTGCGGACTTCGGACAGCCAGAGTTTGAAGGTGCCCTGTCATTCGAGGCCAATCAGACAGACCGTCGTCTCCAGACCGCCGAGTCGTCGCCGAACCTCCAGAAGAGGCTCCTAAATACTTACCGGATCGCTAATACATCCATTGAGGAAACCGGCGTCAATACTCTTTTCTTGGCCCTGGGGATGCTTCGCTGGTACGAGGCCGACCAGAGCCTAGAGGAGCGTCGCGCCCCACTCATCCTCGTGCCGGTCCGGCTGGAGCGTTCGGGCGTCCGCGAACGCTTTCGTGCGGTTTACACCGACGAAGACATCGGGGCCAACTTGTCGCTCATCGAGAAGGTCCGCTCTGACTTCCGCCTGAGCCTTCCTGGACAAGACGACGTGGACCAAGTAGCGGATGGGGCTATCGATGTCGGCGATTATTTCGACATGGTCTCAGAAAAGATGCGGCAATTCAGCCTCGACCGATGGCGTGTTGACCCGGATAGTGTGGTCTTGGGGTTCTTCGCCTATAACAAGATCCTGATGTACCGCGACCTGGATGATGGGGCATGGCCGGATGAAGCCGGCATCGAGGAAAACGAAATCATCCGCGCCCTGTTCGGTGATGGGTTCAGTGAATCCGCCTCGACCATCCCTAGTAACGCCCTCATCGACGACCACCTGAGTCACCAGAACACCTATCACGTGCTGGATGCAGATTCGTCCCAGGCACTGGCAATTCACGACGCCAACAGAGGACGCAATCTTGTGATTCAGGGACCGCCCGGAACCGGGAAGTCCCAGACTATCACTAATATCATCGCTGAGGCCGTGGGGCGCGGTAAACGTGTACTGTTCGTTTCCGAGAAAATGGCCGCGCTGGAAGTGGTCAAACGTCGGCTGGACAATATAGGCTTGGGGGATGCCTGCTTAGAACTGCACAGCCATAAGACAAACAAGCGGGAAACCCTAGATAACTTGGGACGCATCCTAAAACTTGAAAACACGACCGGCAACGGCGGCGGGACCGTCCTGGAGGATCTGGCTCGAACTCGGAGCCAACTCAACGACTATGCCACCACCGTCAACACCCCCGTTGGCCAAAGCGGTGTCACGCCTCACGAAGCTTTCGGAGAACTGCTAGCCCTTACTGGCGACGGGACGGCCACCCCTATTTTCTGGACTATGTTAACCGGCATTGGCGACTGGATCAGAGACTATTTCCGTCGCAAGCGGGAAGTTGTGGAGGATTTACGCCTGCGGTTGCAGCGCACCAGGGTTCCTTCTCAACACTTGTTCTATGGCTCCCGCCTTCGCAGACTGCTGCCCGTCGCACAGGCAGCACTCGGGAGAAAGCTAGATGATGTCGAGTCCATTTTGGAGAGGCTGTCTGACACCTCCGGAGCGCTGGCCGACGCCTTGGGCTTGGACTGTCCGAAGAAGGCCGTAGATGCTGACCACCTATTGTCCGCCGCTAGCCACTCCATCAACGCCCCGGACACCGGCGGCCTGGACCTTTCTTCGCCTCAATGGGTATCCCACAAAGGGCAAATACGAGAGATGATGGCCTTGGGACTCCAATGGCGGCGGATGTGCCAAGGAAGTATAGAAGCCGCCGAGCACAGTCTACAAACGCTGTCCCATGCATCGGGCGTGTTGGCTGGGGTTCTAGGATTCGACCATCCAGTGGACGTGACCTCTGTTGACGACCTCCTATCCGCCGCCGTTCACTCCCTTGAGGCGCCGGATACTGGCAGCCTGAATCTGGCCGCGCCGGAGTGGGAATCCCACCCCACCCAAATCCAAGAAATGCTGGCCCAAGGGATCCGATGGCAACGGATGCACTCGGGATACGAAGCCCTACTGCTGCCTCAAGCTTGGGAAACCGACTTTAACCAAGTGCGTCAAGTCCTGGACACCGATGGGCGGAAGTTCCTAGGGCGTATATTTTCCTCCAGCTATAAACAGGCCAAACGACAGCTTGCCACAGTCCTTAGAGCCGAATTACCCAAAGGCATTGACCGGCAAATCGCCCTAATTGACGACATCGGCGCGGGTCAGCAGCTTCGAGCGGAAATTAACGGCCATTACACCGATGCCGCTCTCGCCTTGGGACGCCATTGGGAAGGATACAACACTGATTGGGACGCTATCGCCCCTGCTGTCCGGTGGTGGCTGGACGTACTGACCGCTGCCTCCGAAGGACGGGCTCGGCCCGGTGCCGTCCATCTGCTGCAAAAACTAAAGGTCTGGCCGAACACCAAAACTCCACGAACCGGTCTGCAAACAGCGGACCTGCTAACCTCGATTGACGGCCTTAAGAGCGCATTGGATGCTTACCGGGCTTCCGTTAAGGAGTTGCAATCCGTGCTGGATGCAGATAACCGAGTCCGATTCGACGCTCCCCTCAATTGGGCCGCGCTGCCCTTTTCCGAACAGCGGCGTATGATTATCGATTGGATCGAACGCCCGTCCAGGGAAACCCAGGACAATGAGCGATTCAACAACAAAAGGGCAAACGCCGACCAGAACCCCAAAGAGTCTCCGCGTCCTGATGAGGTCGTCGCCGGAATCAACAGCCACGGCTTCGATACCGCGCTTGCCTTAGGCAGTCGTTGGCAGGGGCATAACACTGATTGGGATGCCATCGTCCCCGCCGCCGGGTGGTGGTTGGACGTGCTGACCGGCGTCGCCGCGGGCAACGCCCCCCCTGTCGTCGCCGACTTGCTGCGAGAAATTCAGGAACGGATGGGAGCCATCCGGTGGCAAACTGTGGACCCACAATCCGCTATTGATAACCTTGGCCTCGCTTTGGGCACGCACCAAACTTGCGTCACAGAATTGCAATCTGAGTTAAACATGGACAATCAGTTGCGGTTTAGCGACGCCACTGGTTTGCGCTCGTTATCCTTTGCAGAACAACGAGGAGTGCTTGGCGACTGGGCCGCTCACCTGCCCGAAATCCAGGATATTATCGGATTCAACAACGGCGCCGATGCCGCCCTGGAGGAAGGGCTTCACTCCGTAGCCGCGGTTGCAGAGCAACACCCCGACGCTGCGGCATTACTGACCATCTGGTTTGAGCGCGCCTGGTACGAGAGCATTGTGGAAACTGCGTATGCCGAACGGCCAGCGTTGCGGGACTTTGATGGTCAAGTCCATGAAGGCCGCATCGAACGATTCCAGACTCTCGACCGGCAGTCCTTGGAACACAATCGCGCCCGCGTTGGAATAGCCCATAGGGATGCTGCTTCCCAGCCGAATAGACTGCCAAAACAACTAGTCAGGTCTCGTGCTGAAGATGACACAGATTCCAATAGACCGCTCGTTCGGCGACGGCAGGAGCAGTTGCGGGTCCTGCGGCGCGAAATCGAGAAAAGAAGCCGGCATAAACCTATCCGACAGTTGCTGGAACAGGCCGGGAACGTCATCCAGGACCTTAAACCCGTTTTTATGATGAGCCCCCTTTCAATCGCAACCTACTTGGCGCCGGGCAGTGCAAAATTCGACTTGGCCGTGTTCGATGAAGCCAGCCAAGTGCGGCCGGTGGATGCTCTCGGCGCACTGCTGAGGACCAAAAAAGCGGTAGTTGTGGGCGACAGCAAGCAACTTCCGCCCACCAGCTTCTTCGACCGTGTTGCCCAGTCTGACGACAGCGATAGTGACGAGGAAGAAAGCGCAACCTCCGGTATCGAAAGCATTCTAGCGCTGTTCAGTTCCAGCAGTGCCCCGGAGCGCCAACTACGTTGGCATTACCGTAGCCGGCATGAGTCACTCATTGCCCTATCCAACCGGGAGTTTTATGACAATAACTTGATTGTTTTCCCCAGTCCGGACACGGGGCGGGAAACCGCCGGGCTGCGTTTTCACCACCTTCCCGACACAGTGTACGACCGCAGCCGCAGCCGCACCAATCGACAGGAGGCTGAGGCGGTCGCCCAAGCAGTCATGAAACATGCGACCCGAAGCCCAGAGCTATCGCTTGGCGTGGCAGCCTTCAGCGTAAGCCAGTCGCAGGCGATTCAGGACCGCCTAGAAATGCTGCGGAGACAGGATGTATCTCAAGAAGACTTTTTCGGGGCCCATCCCAAAGAGCCATTTTTCGTCAAGAATCTGGAAAACGTGCAGGGAGACGAGTGCGACGTTATTTTTATCAGCGTGGGCTACGGGCGCGACGATACCGGGCAGGTCGCCATGAACTTCGGCCCGATTAACAACGAAGGCGGAGAACGGCGGCTGAACGTCCTGATTACCCGGGCAAAGCAGCAGTGCCATGTGTTCACCAACCTGCGCGCCGATGATATCAATTTAGACTGTACCAGGTCCTCCGGCGTGCGTGCTTTGAAAGAGTTTCTGGCTTATGCGGAGACTGGCGTGATGCCAAGGGACATTCCCTATGAGAGCGATTGCGTCGCGGACTCGCCTTTCCAGCTAGCGGTGGCGAAGCGGCTGGAAGAGCGCGGTTACCTGATACATCAGGAAGTCGGCTCGGGCGGGAAATTCATCGACATCGGAGTCGTCGACCAAGAGCAACCGGGTCGGTACATCATTGGTGTCGAGTGTGATGGAGCGTCCTACCACAGTTCTCGCTCGGCCCGTGACCGGGACCGGCTGCGGGAAGAAGTTCTGCGCAGCCTCGGTTGGGAATTGCATCGTATCTGGGGCCCCGACTGGTTTAGCAACCCGGAGCGGGAATTGGACCGGGTGGTCGATGCCATTGAACGAGCGAAATCACTCCAGAACCGCGGATGCCATTAACAATCGTGAAATCCCGCCTAGCCGAGGGACGATTATGACCGCGCCGATTAACCGGCCAATGCTAATCTCCCGCAGGGTGCAGCTTCTAGACAGCTTTGATGCGGTCCAAGACTTTTACTGGCAACAGGGCTGGACCGACGGACTGCCCGTGGTGCCGGCCACGGAAGACTTGGTGCGCCGGATGTTGTCGGGCTACGCCGAGGACCCTTCCCTTTGCTTGGGGGTGATTCAACCCCGCAACGCCCGGGTGACCTTGGAGAAAGTAGCGATAAACGCTGTCATGGCCGGTTGCCAGCCTGAATATTTCCCGGTGGTAGTCGCGGCGGTCAAAGCAGTGCTTGAAGAAGAATTCAACGTAGCCGGCGTGTCGTCCACCACCGGCGGCGCGGCGCCGGTAATCATGGTCAACGGGCCGTTGGCTAAAGGGTTGGGTATTAACGGTGATTCCGGTTGCTTTGGGCCAGGGTACCGGGCCAACGCCTCTATTGGCCGAGCGTTGCGCTTGGTTATCCGCAACCTGGGAGGGCTGGTACCGGGGGAAATGGACAAAGCCACTCTTGCCACTCCCGGAAGGTACACATTCTGTTTTGCGGAAAACGAGGACCGCAGCCCTTGGGAGCCGCGCCACGTCGAATTGGGGTTCGACTCCGCCGCCAGCATCGTTACGGTAGCCGGCGTCAGGGGTGTCTATGGAGTGATGGAAACCACAGCGGCCACTGGAACCGAGGTCTTGAGGACCATGGTCGGCACTATGAAAGCAGTGGGAGTCTCCAACTATTACCAGATCGGGACCGGAAGCCAAATCGTGGTGGTGGTGTGTCCCGAACACGCCGCAGACATATCCGCATCCGGTCTTTCCAAAGACGATGTGCGGCAATACATCTACCAGAACGCACGGATGCCGCTGCATCAACTCAAGGACATCGCTCACTACGGCAACCGCAACTGGCCGCCTTGGGTTGACGAGGCTAATCCGGACACACTGGTGCCCATCGTTCGCGACGCCGGGGACATCATGGTGATCGTTGCCGGCGGGGACGGCCGCCATTCGGCATGGCTGGCGGGATGGGGCGTCACCAGGATGGTCACTCGAGAAATAATACTGCCTGCTTGAGGAAAATTTGGTGAGAGACCCCGCAGCAGGCAAAGTCTCTGATTTCGTCGACTGACCAACAATGCTGCTGACTAGGAAATTATCGTCGACGGATAATTGATTCGTGGAAAATCCATATATTCACGAAAACCAACTATCTGTGGTATAATTTCCGTCCTATCACAAGAGGTTCCAAACAATGACTCAAAACACATCCATCCCACTGCCAACCCAAGAGGAGGATGCCCGGTGTCGACACCACTGGGTGATCCAGCCAGCCATGGGACCGGAGAGCCAGGGCATCTGTCAGTCCTGTGGCGAGATCCGAGATTTCAAGAATTATGTGGAAGGCGCCACTTGGGGCGACAGCAGGCTCGTCAACCGCACTAATAGTAAAGAAGCGGTTGACCTGTCCCGCATTGTCGGCGACCAGATGGATGACGAGGCCGAAGAGTAAGGTCCCGCAGACAAACCTCTACGCCTTGTTCACCGATGCCACTTGACCGATAAGCGGCCCATCTTTGGTATCCAATTTCCCGGCCAACACCGTATCCGGTATTTTTCCCTTGACAACCGGCTATCCGGCTAGGGTTTATAATATTCTTTAGCCGGAGGTCCAATGGCAACATCAGTCCGAGACCCTCGTTTTACCCACCTTCACGTCCACACCGAATACAGCATGTTGGACGGGATCAGCCGCATCCCGAAATTGGTGGCCCGGACCAGCGAGTTGGGCATGGACGCCTTGGCCATTACCGATCACGGCACCTTCTATGGCGTAGTAGATTTTTATTCGGCATGCAAAGAAGCGGGCATTAAGCCCATTATCGGCTGTGAAGTGTACGTGGCCCACGGCAGCCGCTTTGAGAAGCAGGCCGCAGATCGCAGCTCCAATCACTTGGTGCTCCTAGCCAGGGACAACCAGGGCTACCGGAACCTGATGCGCTTGGTGACCCAGGCCCACGTTGAAGGATTTCACTACCGCCCCCGCATCGACAGTGCCCTGCTGGAGGAGTGCCGCCAGGGCTTGATAGCCTTCTCCGGCTGTCCATCAGGGCAGCTTCCCCGCCTGCTGATCGATGGCAATACCCAAGAGGCCGCCCGCCTCGCTCTCTGGTACAAGCAGTTGTTCGGCGACGGCTACTTTCTAGAGTTGCAACGCCACGAGCACGTCCCCCAGCTTCCTCAACTCAACCAGAGCTTGGTGGCCCTGAGCCAGGAATTGTCCATACCGTTGGTGGCAACCAACGACGCGCACTACGTCCAGCAGAGCGAGTCCCCCTTGCAGGACGTGTACATCTGCATCCAGACCAACACCACCGTCAAGGATGAGCGGCGTCTGCGCATGGAGGACAACTCCTATTACATCAAGAGCCCCGAAGAGATGGCCCGGTTGTTCCCGGATTTCCCCCAAGCACTGGAGAACACCCGGTTAATCACCGATATGTGCGACGTGGAGTTGGACTTCGACCAGACCCACCTGCCCAAGTTCGACACTCCTGACGGCATGGCGGCCGACGAATACTTGGCCAAGCTTTGCTGGGACGGGTTCAACAACCGCTACCCGCGCCCGACCGCACAAGCCCAAGACCGCCTGCGTTATGAACTGGAGGTCATTCAACACACCAATTTCGCCAACTACTTCTTGGTGGTGTGGGACATCATCGACTTCGTCAGGCGCAATGGGATCATGTACGGTGTCCGGGGCAGCGCCGCCGGCAGCGTCGCTCTCTACTGTCTGGGAATCACCAATGTAGACCCGCTGGAATACCGGCTGGTCTTCGAACGGTTTCTGAACCTTGAACGAAAAGAGATGCCCGACATTGACCTGGACTTCCAGGACGACCGGCGCGACGAAGTGCTCCGGTACGTGATCAACCGCTACGGCAGCGACCGAGTGGCCCAGATCATCACCTTCGGCACGCTGGGGGCCAAAGCCGCCCTGCGCGACGTGGGCCGGGCCCTGGGCATGCCCTACGATGACGTAGACCGGGTGGCCCGCATGGTGCCATTCAAGGCCCGCACTCTGGAAGACGCATTGAGAGTCAATCCCGAGTTGCGGGCCCGCTATGACGAAGCCGAAGACATCCGGGACTTGGTGGATACCGCCCAAGGGCTGGAAGGCATCGTTCACCACGTCAGCACCCACGCCGCCGGGGTGCTCATCGCTAATGAACCGCTGACCGAGACCGTTCCCTTGCAACGCCCGGCGCGGGGGGAAGACGACAGCCCAGTGCTGATGACCCAGTTTTCCATGGACCCGGTGGCTCGATTGGGGCTACTCAAAATGGACTTCCTCGGTTTGACCAACCTGACCATTTTGGACCGGGCCATCAAGCTTCTGGACCAAAGCCAGGGTATCCGCATCGACCTGGACCGCTTGCCGCTGGACGACGGCCCCACTTTTGAGCTGCTGTCCTCTGGAAACACGACTGACCTGTTCCAACTGGAAAGCGCCGGGATGCAGCGGTACATCAAGGAGCTTAAACCCTCCAGCCTGGGTGACATCGCGGCAATGATCGCCCTCTACCGGCCCGGACCCATGGAAAATATCGACACCTTCATCGACGCGAAATTCGGCCGGGTCCCCATCACTTATCCTCATCCAAGCCTTAAGGAGCTTTTGGATGAGACCTACGGCATCATCGTCTACCAGGACCAAGTCCTGCTGATATTGCAGCAATTCGCCGGGTATTCCTTGGGCAGCGCAGACATTGTCCGGAAAGCAATGGGCAAGAAAATCGCTTCCCTAATGGCCCAAGAGCGGGACCGTTTCGTGGACGGCGCCCGCAGCAACGGGTTCGATGAAAGAGTGGCGGTGGACATCTTCAATCTCATCGAGCCCTTTGCCGGGTACGCTTTCAACAAGGCCCATAGCGTCAGCTACGCCCTCATTTCCTACTGGACGGCCTACTTCAAGACCCACTATCCCTTGGAGTACATGGTTTCGGTGCTCAACTCGCGGATGGACCACCCGGAAAGAATGGTGAACTCCATCAATGAGTGCTTTCGGCTGGGCATGAGGGTGCTGCTCCCCGACATCAACAAATCGGACGAATACTTCACTGCAGAGAAAAACAACGGCACGCCCGGCGTGCGCACCGGGTTGGCCGCCATTAAAACCGTGGGAGAAGCCGCGGTCCGGCCCTTGGTGGAGGAGAGAAAGAGCGGCGGACCATACACGTCTATCGACGATTTTTGCCGGCGCGCCGATCCACGGGGCCTCAACCGGCGCACCCTGGAAAGCTTGGTGCGGGCCGGGGCCTTTGACAGCCTGGGACCTCGGGGTGCGGTACACGACGCCGTCGACCAGATAATTGCTACCGCTCAAAGGGAAGCCCATACCCGCAGTTCCGGTCAAACAAGCATGTTCGGCGGCTCGCATGACCGGTCCGGTGCCGCTGAAGCGCCGGGAATCCCCTTGAGCAGCTCGGACGTGTCCATGTCACAGAAAGCGGCGTGGGAGAGGGAGCTATTGGGCTTACCTTTATCCCACAATCCCTTGAAGGAACTGGCGGCCTTGGACTCGGAGGGCGCCCTAACATCCTTGGACCAGCTAGACGAAGGGATGCAAGGCCAATCTTTGTCCTTGTTGGGGCATGTCTCCGCGGTTAATCAACGCTACACCCGAGAGCAAAAGAGGTTCTTGGTGGTCACCCTGGACCTTTTGTCCGGGCCGATGGAGGTCATAGTCTGGCCTGATGTGCTGGCCCTTACTGAGCCGGTGTGGCATGAGGGCAAGCTGGTGCGCACTACCGGCAAGCTGCGTTTAAGGGGGGACCAGTTCTCTCTGGCTTGTGACCGGGCGCAGGAACATTCATCGGCCGATGTGACGGCCGTTAACGGGGAGGTCCCTCCTGCAATGAATGGTGAGGCCGCCAACACTTCAAACGGTGCTTCAAATGGCTCAAAGAGAAGACGTCCGGCGGCAAGCCCGCCGGAAGCGGCCCCGGCTACTGCTGAAACTTCAACCGGCACTTCCTCAAACGGCAAAAGCCATCGCGTAGTGTCTCTGGGAGTGACTGAGTCGGACGATGCTGCGGAAGACGGACAATTACTGCGCGAGGTCATCGGAGTGCTTCTGGAGTATCCCGGCACAGACCGGGTCAATCTGGAAATACACACTGGAGGCCGCAAGGTGTTGATGGACCTGCCGGTGGTCAGCACCGGCTTCTGCGAGGGCCTGCGCCAGCGGTTGGAGTCTTTGTTGGGGCCCAGGGCCGTTACTACTATAAACAATCGCAGTACACAATAGACACGAAAAACTGAAGACACGAAAAACTGAGGCACTCGTGGCTGGTGGGGTTAAAGCCAGCACGTAGTCGGACGACACCATTCGCGCGGGGAGCTATCAAACCCTCATAGGCGGTTCGAGTCTCGTGGGATGGGGAAGCCCCTTACAGGACCCTAAAGGATGTAGGTGTGTGTGACGTCTTGGCTGACTTGGCAGCGACGGTGTAAGTGACGTTGCGGGTGACCTCGTGAGACCCAGGACGGCTGCGAGGATGGGCGGTGAGGGTAGCTCCTGGGCTGGCATATTGACCTGGGTGATTTCACTCGCCAGCGGAGCCAAGGCTCTGGCACTGGACGGGACCGTGTTGGGGCTGGAGACCGCCATCATCGAAGAGCACGAGCTGATGCTGCCCCCTGCGACGTAGCCCTGGGACTGGTCCGACCGGCGGAAGCAGGTCCGGCGGCATAGGCAGTCGCTGAAGGAAGCATGGGTGGAGCGCAACCGGGCGCTACTAAGGCGGTGGCGGCGGGTCTTCACTCTGGGCCTGTGGAAGAACTGATACGACGGCGTTGTTGCTGCATGGCAGCAGGCGATGGGTGCATTGGAGCCTAGGGCCTGTTGACGCTAATGGCTGGGGGCCGGGCAACCACAAGGGTTGCCCCTACGAAATCCCGTAGCACGCCGGTTGTAGAGGCGCCCTTTGTAGGAGGCTGGACTACCAATCCCTATATAGGAAATTGGTAGTGTCAACAGGCCCTAATTCTGTTTGACATTGCCCGGAAAGTGTCTAGGGGCATATCCTTGGGCAGTGCCCAAGGCCCTTTGAGTCACGATTTAGGAGGCAACTGAAAATGGTTTCATCCGCACGGAGAACAAAGCCAAAGAACCAATCGGTCAATACAGGCCACGAGGTTGAGTATTGGCGGATGGCCGACGCTCTGCGGGGCACCATGGACGCCGCCGAGGACCGGGACGAGTACATCGCTGAGAGCATCTTTTGGGTGCCACCCGAGGCCCGCTGGCAATATCTGAAGAATCAGACGCGACAGCCCACCATCGACCGATTGGTGGACGACGCCATGACCGCCATCGAGCGGGACAACCCGGCGATCAGGGACGTGCTTCCCAAGGACTACGCTCGGCCCGCCCTGGATAAGACCCGCTTGGGGCAGGTGGTCGACGTGGTGAGCAACATCAAAGTGGGCGGGGCCGAGGCCCGCGCCACGGACGTGCTGGGCAACGTCTACGAGTACTTCTTGGAGCAGTTTGCCTTGGCGGAGGGCAGGAAGGGCGGTGAGTTCTACACCCCGCGCAGCGTCGTGCGCCTCTTGGTGGAGATGCTGGAACCTTTCCAGGGCCGGGTCTACGACCCCTGCTGCGGCTCCTCAGGCATGTTCGTGCAGTCGGTGGAGTTCATCCGCGCCCATGCGAACGGCAACGGGAACGGAGGCAGGGCCAGAGGGGACATCTCCATCTATGGCCAAGAGTCCAACTACACGACTTGGCGGATGGCGAGGATGAACCTGGCAATCCGGGGCATCGAGGGCCGCATCGAGCACGGCGACAGCTTCCACAACGACCGTCACCCGGACCTGCGGGCCGACTACATCCTCGCCAATCCGCCCTTCAACGTCTCCGACTGGGGCGGCGAGCGGTTGCGGGACGACAAGCGGTGGGAGTATGGCGTCCCGCCGGTGGGCAACGCCAACTTTGCTTGGGTGCAGCACTTCCTGTACCACCTGGCGCCCCGGGGCACGGCGGGCTTCGTCCTGGCCAACGGCTCCATGTCGTCGAACCAGTCCGGCGAAGGGGAAATCCGCAAGAACCTGATCGAGGCCGGCCTCGTGGACTGCATCGTCGCCCTGCCGGGACAGTTGTTCCGATCCACCCAGATACCCGCCTGCCTCTGGTTCCTATCCCGGGGCCGCCGCAACGGGGAACACCGGTACCGCCAAGGCGAAACGCTCTTCATCGACGCCCGCAAGCTGGGGCACATGATCGACCGCACGCGCCGCGACCTGTCCCAGGAAGACATCGCCCGCATCGCGGACACCTACCACACTTGGCGGGGAAAGGACGGCCAAGACGGGTACGCCGACGTTCTCGGCTTCTGCAAGAGCGCGACACTGGAAGAGATTCGCAAACACGGCCACGTACTCACTCCCGGCCGCTACGTCGGCACCGCGCCTCAGGAGGACGACGGGGAGCCCTTCGAGGATAAGATGACCCGCCTCGCCGCCCAATGGCGGGAGCAGCAGGCGGAGGCGCAACGGCTGGACGCTGCCATCGAACAAAACCTGGCGCGGCTTGGGTTTGGGACGGGACAATCTGACCATGCCCAAGGTTAGAGAGGCAATTGAGCTGATAGAGAAGGACGGATGGCGATTGGTCCGGACAAGAGGGAGCCACCGGCAGTACAAGCATCCGGTCAAACCTGGCCGTGTGACCATTACCGGCAAGCCGGGTGATGACCTGCCTCCTGGCACTTGGAACAGCATATTGAAACAGTCGGGGCTAAAGGAGCAAGCTGAGCCATGAAGTACACCGTAGTCATTGAAAAGACGCCCAACAACTACGCGGCCTACGTGCCGGATCTGCCCGGATGTGTGGCTACCGCCAGCACCCGCGAGGAACTGCTGGAGGAGATCCGGGAGGCCATAGAGTTCCACGTCGAGGGCATGCGTGAAGATGGCGAACCCATCCCAGAACCTCAGACCACCGCCGCAGTAGTGGACGCCACAGTCACGGCGGCGGGGTGAGAAATGGCAGCTGCCCACGCTGGAGGGAAACAGTGAGCGTATATGAGCTGATACGGCTGCTGGAGAAACATCCGCCCGACCTGCGCGTGGTTGTAAATGGCTACGAAGAAGGCTACGACGATCTTGAGGCTCGCCTTGTCTCTGTACGTGAAATAAGGCTTGACGCCGGCAAGAAGTGGTGGGAAGGACGGCACCACGATTCCTGGGATAACCGCACGGAGGGCAGCGCGGTGGTTAACGCCCTAGTGCTGCACCGCCCCGCCCTATGAAAGCGTCATGACAATAAACTACGGCAACCTCAAACTATCCCTGAAGAATCTGGAGACGCGCATGACCACCTAATGCATCTGTCGCCGGACTACCCTTCGTTTGTGCATGAGGGCATGGCCGAATCGGTGATCCAACGGTTCGAGACCTGCTATGATTCCATGTGGAAGGTGCTGCGCCGCTATCTTCAGGAGGAACTGGGCCTTGCGGAGGTCCCCAACAGCCCCAGACCCATATTTCGCGTAGCCAATGAGAACCATCTGCTGGCAGCGGGTGGTCTACGTACAAACACGCATAGACACCACGCACGACTACGACAGAGAGAAAGCTGCCAACGCCATTGACATTATGCCGGCCTTCATAGAGGACGCCATCAGGCTTTACAGTGCTCTGACCGGAGAGCCGTGGGAATGACCGACTCAGTTGACCTCAACCCCAACTATCTGGCAACTGTTGAGCGCATCCTCGCGGAGCACGTGCCGGAGTGTGAGGTGCGGGCCTTAGGCTCCCGCGCGACGTGGACAGCCAAAGACTACTCCGATCTCGACCTGGCTGTTGTCGGCGAGGGGCCGCTGCACTGGCGAAAACTCAGCCGCCTGAAGGAAGCATTCGAGGAGTCCAGCCTGCCCATGCGGGTGGACGTGCTTGACTGGCACTCCATCTCCGAGAGCTTCCACCGGGAGATAGAGCGGGACTACGTGGTCGTGCAGAAGGGGGCCGAGCAAGCGACGGCGGGCGGGTGGCGCAGAGTGGTGTTGGGCGACGTGATTGACCTTCAGCTCAGCAGCGTGGACAAGAAGTCAAAGGCAAATGAACAAGCTGTGCAGCTTTGCAACTACACAGATGTGTATAACAACAACTTCATCCACGCCGACATGAACTTTATGGTGGCAACTGCGACTGAGCGAGAGATAGCAAAGTGTTCGCTGACCACAGGAGATGTTGTCATCACAAAGGACTCTGAGAAACATGACGATATCGGCGTACCAGCACTGGTGCGGGAAGATGTTCCTAACTTGGTCTGCGGTTACCACCTGGCAATCCTTCGTCCGCGTCTATCGGAAGTCGATGGGACGTATCTCTTCTACGCGTTGAGCACCGATGAGACCCAACAGCAGTTCCATTCATTTGCGAATGGGATAACCCGATTCGGGTTGCGGAAGGCGGATATCGGTCTTGTGGAGATTCCCCTCCCACCCCTGCCCGAACAGCGGGCCATCGCCCACGTCCTCGGCACGCTGGATGACAAGATTGAGCTGAACCGGCGGATGAACGAGACGCTGGAGGAGATGGCGCGGGCGCTGTTCAAGTCGTGGTTCGTGGATTTCGAGCCAGTGCGAGCCAAGATGGAGGGCCGCTGGCGGAGGGGCGAGTCCCTCCCCGGCCTCCCCGCCGACCTCTACGACCTGTTCCCCGACCGGCTTGTGGACTCGGAGCTTGGGGAGATACCTGAGGGGTGGGGGGTGGAAGCCTTCGGGGATTGCATAGAGGTGGCAAGAGGATTGTCATACAAGGGGTCTGGTCTATCATCAAACGGTATGCCAATGCACAACCTGAACTCAGTTTACGAAGGCGGCGGCTATAAGGATGACAGTGTAAAGTATTACAACGGAGACTTCCAGGAGCGACACGTTACGAGGCCCGGGGATGTAATAGTCACCAACACGGAGCAAGGGCACAACCGGTTACTTATCGGCTTTGCGGCGATCGTGCCGAAGCGGTTTGGCGACTACGGGCTGTTCAGTCATCACATATACCGAGTACGTTCTAAGAGTTCGTTCGCTCTTACACCTGACTATATCTGCCAATTGCTGAACACTGCGGCTATGCACGATACCGTCAGCGGCTACGCTACTGGCACTACGGTCAACATGCTGCCTGTCGATGCGCTGAAGATTCCACCGGTAGTCATACCTCCAGTTCAGCTAGTTACAACCTACAGTGCTATTGCTGAAGCAACCCGCGTTAGGCAGGAGCAGTTCATTGAGGAGTCCCGTTCTCTGGCTGACCAGCGGGATGGGTTGCTGCCGCGGCTAGTGTCGGGAGAGGTAAGGGTGTGAAAGGTTCTTGGTGATGAACGATAAAGATACCAATAGCTTGGAACAATTGTGGGGTGAAGGTAGGATTCGAGCCTTCATCAGCCACAAAGCCAAGGACAAGAAGCTGGCCAATGAGATAAAACAACGCTTGGACTACTACGGAATAGCTTCCTTCGTGTCCCACGAGGACATTGAACCAATGAAGGAATGGGTTCCAGAGATTGAACGGGCACTTTTCAGTATGGATTTGCTGATTGCGTTGCTTACCGAGGAGTTCAGTGACAGCAATTGGACTGACCAAGAGATTGGCGTCGCGATCGGGCGTAGAAAACTCATCATTCCCGTCCGCATGGGGAAAGACCCATACGGGTTCATCGGCAAATACCAGGCTATTCAAGGGTCCGACAAGAACGCTCCACAGATTTGCAAAGAGATTATCGAATTCTTGTTCACATATGACGGAGATGACGATGGGCTGGGAGATATGGGCAAAGAGATATTTGTTGCTGCCGTCGCTCAAGCTGGCAGTTTTTCCCAGGCGAATTATCTAGCAGGATTTCTGCCGAAAATTGAAATCTTGTCACCCAAGCAAGAGAAATCCCTCATTGAAGCATTCAACAAGAACGATCAGGTCAATCATGCATTCGACTTTTTACCTGTAATTGTCGATCACTTGAAGCGTATGACTGGCAATGAATACGAAATTAGAGAGCACCGTCTATTTCGGTTACCAGAATCATCAGATGATCTACCGTTTTAATTGGACCAGTGCCGGGCCTATGGGAGAACATGAATGAAACACGTGATCCCAACCGTAACCCTTGACACCAATGTGCTAGTGGAATTCTGGAGAAACCAGAATAGGGCTACGGTCACCGAGTCGTTGTTAAATCTCGCAGAGAGTAGTCAGGTAGACTTGGCAATAACATCACGTATCAATGCAGATATTCCCCTCCCGCCGTTAGCGAACCGTATCAACGAGTTACCCGAACTCAAGGTCCAGCAAATCGGGGCAGTCTTCCGTCTCGATCACTCGGCCTTAGGTGGCGGAGACGTGCTTGGGAGTGACGAGTTTCTTAATGTCATTGAATTGATTGAAGATCAACTGGACCAGCAGCACAAGAACAGAAAACGCCCGGATTGGAGGGACTGGGACCATCTCCATGGACATTATCTCACTGGCAGGGAAGTATTCCTTACTTGGGACGGTCCGATTCTTGAAGTTGCAGCGGAACTGAAGGCGAGATTAGGTGTTACTGTGATGAAACCCGAAGAATTCCTCGACCAACTGACCAAAGCAACGAGTGGTAGCTAATGACCACCATCACCGAAGCCGGCGTTGAGGTCGCCACCCTGGGAGGTGGGTTGATTTCAATCCTGCCTAACCGTAGAGGCGCCCCTTGTGGGCGCCTTGGTCCGAAAGCAGCATGAATCATAACCCGGACGTTCATCGCCGCCGCTCCAACCGGCTGGCGGGATACGATTACTCCCTGGCGGGCACGTATTTTGTGACCATCGTCACGGAAGGGAGGTCGTGTTGTTTTGGCGAGGTGGCCGGAGACGAGATGCGTTTGAATGATGCGGGGCAGATGGCCTGCCGGACTTGGGAGGAACTGCCGGAGCGGTTTGCCGGCATCAAAATGGACTATTTCGTGGTCATGCCGAACCATCTGCACGGCATCATCGTTTTGAGCAGGCCCCCAACCGGCGCGGAGGACAGGGCAACCACGAGGGTTGCCCCTACATTGGGGAGCGTGATCGGGGCGTATAAATCGTTGACAACGGTGGAATACACGCGGGGCGTAGTGGCCTTGAGTTGGCCGCCGTTCGAGAGGCGTTTGTGGCAGCGAAATTACTATGAACATATAGTGCGGATAATGAATCCCTGAGCCACATCCGCCAATACATCCTCGACAACCCGGCGCAGTGGGACTTGGACCAAGAGAACCCGATGACAGCGAGACCGCAGGACGCCGGTCCATGACCACCCTCACCGAAGCCGACGTTGAGGCCGCCGCCCCTGCCAGCAATCCAGTAGGCCTGACTCGGGTATGATGTTGCCGAGCCGACTACGGACTCGTCGGGAAAGGACAGCGTATGGAGAGCGGCTCTAACCTACGCCGCCGACGTTTGATTAGACTGAGGGGATACGACTATTCCCGGGCCGCCGCGTACTTCATCACCGTGGTCACACAGGACCGCCTCTGCTTGTTCGGAGACGTGGCGGACGGCAAGACAAGGTTGAACGAGGCCGGGAAGATGATCAAGCGTGTTTGGGAGAAAATGCCTGACCGGTTTCCTCGCATCGAGATGGATTCCTTTATCGTGATGCCTAACCACATCCATGGGATTATCGTATTCCACCAGCCGGTAGGGACGCCCCTTGTGGGCGCCCAGGGGATTGATGTCCGGGCCGCTCCCAATGCCGGAGATCCCGAGGCAACCACGAGGGTTGCTCCCTACATTGGGGCGCAGGACCGGATTGGGAGACGTAGTCGGGGCGTACAAATCATTAACAACCGTGGAATACGGACGGGGTGTTCGGACTATGAATTGGGCCTCGTTCCGGAGACGGTTGTGGCAACGGAATTATTACGAACACATAGTACGTAACGACGAGTCCATAGAAAGAATCCGCCGGTACATTCTCGACAACCCACTGCAATGGGCCTTTGATTCCGAAAACCCGTTAGCAGTAAACCCGGCGCCAGGGAGCCCATAACCACCCTCACCGAAGCCGACGTGGAGCCGCCGCCCTGGACTGGCTTGCGGCCCTCGGCTGGCAGATGGCGCACGGGCTGGACATCGCGCCGGACACGCTTGGGGTTCAGGTGTCGGTTGTTGGAGGCCGCCTTGAGCGCCTGCCTGATATAGTCTATAATGGACTATATCAGCATTGTCAGGAGTATATCAATGTTGGGTTCTCAATCTAAACGCGTGTGGACCGTGGCCGAGGCCAAAGCCCGTCTGTCTGAGATTCTGCGCCTCGCCGAGTCAGAAGGGCCTCAGCGCATAGGTACCCGGCGACTGTTCATCGTCGTGCCCGCCGATGTATGGGACGCGAAGACACATCCCCGCAAACCATTGGGGCAGTGGCTGATTGAGAACGTGCCGCGCGGCACGGACTTCGAGGCGCCGGACCGTAGTTCGAACCGGAAGGTCCCGTTTATCGACGACGAGGGCGAATGACCGGCTATCTTCTGGACACCAATGTGATCTCGGAGCTGACCAGGCACGTTCCAGACCCGCAGGTTGTCAGCTTTTTGTCTGAGCAGGAAGATTTATGGTTGTCATCAATCCTCATACATGAGGTTGAGTACGGCTTGCGGCTGCTCCCGCAGGGAGCCCGCCGCAAGCGTTTGTCAGTGATGCAATCGGCCATCTTGGGAACGTATGAGAACCGCATACTGCCGTTAGACAGGATAGGAGCGGAGTGGTCCGCTGAGTTCAGGGCACAGGCCCGCCGTGCCGGACGCACTATCGACATGGGCGATGCTCTGATCGCCGGCATAGCCAGAGCCCATGACTTGGCCTTAGCCACTCGCAACATGGCTCACTTTGACGACGTCGCCGTCGAGGTGATCAACCCTTGGGAAGCCTCGTGACCACCCTAACCGAAGCCGACGTTGAGCAGGCGGCCCTTGACTGGCTGGTCAGCCTCGGTTGGCGCGTGGCTCACGGCAGGGACATCGCCCCGGACGCGCCCAACGCCGAGCGTTCCGACTACGGCCAGGTGGTCCTGGAGCGTCGGCTGCGGGACGCCCTCGCCGCATTGAATCCAGGCCTGCCCGCATCGGTAATGGACTACGCCTTCCGCAGGCTCACCCGCCCCGAAGGCTCGACCCTTGAAGCCCGCAACCGCGCCTTCCACCGGATGCTGGTCGACGGCGTGACGGTGGAGCACCGGGATAGTGAAGGACGCATTCACGGGGCGCAGGTACAGGTCATCGACTTCGAGGTGCCTCCCAACAACGACTGGCTGGCGGTCAACCAGTTCACGGTGACAGAGAACCGGAACACCCGCAGGCCGGATGTCGTGCTGTTCGTTAACGGGCTGCCCTTGGGCGTGGTCGAGCTGAAGAACCCGGCGGATGAGGACGCCACCATCTGGACAGCATGGCAGCAGCTTCAGACCTACAAGGCTGAGCTGCCCACCCTCTTCTCCATGAACGAGGCGCTGATGGTATCGGACGGGACCGAGGCCCGCCTAGGGACGCTCATCTCCGGTCGGGAGTGGTTCAAGCCCTGGCGCACCGTCACCGGGGAGACGCTGGCCGACCCGCACCTGACGGAGCTACAAGTGATGCTGGAAGGCGTCTTCGAGCCGCACCGCTTCCTCGCGCTCGTCCGCGACTTCATCGTGTTCGAGGGCGACGGCGGCGGCGCGCTGGTCAAGAAAATGGCGGGCTATCACCAGTTCCACGCCGTCAGGGTTGCGGTGGGGGAGACCCTGCGGGCGGCGAGGCTGCAACGAGAGGAACGTCGCATAGCCGGGGAGCGAGGGCGCTATGAATCGGGCCGTAGACCCGGCGGAGAGCCCGGCGACCGGCGCATCGGGGTAGTGTGGCACACCCAGGGGTCCGGCAAGAGCCTGACCATGGCCTTCTACACCGGGGCCATCGTCCGCGAGCCAGCGATGGAGAACCCGACCGTCGTGGTGCTTACCGACCGCAACGACTTGGACGACCAGCTTTTCGGCACCTTCTCCCGTTGCCAGGACCTTCTACGGCAACCACCAACGCAGGCCGAGAGCCGCGCCGACCTGCGAAACAAGCTGTCAGTGAACGCCGGGGGCGTGGTCTTCACCACCATCCAGAAGTTCTTCCCGGAGGAGAAGGGCGACACCCACCCGACCCCTTCGGCAGGCTCAGGGCAGGCCCTATCGGGGAGGCGCAACATCGTCGTCATCGCCGACGAGGCCCATCGCAGCCAGTATGACTTCATCGACGGCTACGCCCGGCACATGCGGGACGCCCTGCCCAACGCCTCATTCGTTGGCTTCACGGGAACGCCCATCGAGCTACAGGACGCCAACACTCGCGCCGTGTTCGGGGACTACATCAGCATCTACGACATCCAGCGCTCCGTCGAGGACGGAGCCACAGTTCCTATCTACTACGAGAGCCGCCTAGCCAAGCTGGCCTTGGACGAGCACGAGAGGCCGAATATCGACCCGGACTTCGAGGAAGCCACGGAGGGCGAGGAGGTGGAACGCACGGAGAAGCTCAAGACCAAGTGGGCGCAGTTGGAGGCCGTCGTCGGCGCGGACAAGCGGGTGAAGCAGATCGCCGAGGACATCGTGTCCCACTTCGAGCAGCGGTTGGAAACTCTGGAAGGCAAGGCGATGGTCGTCTGCATGAGCCGCCGCATCTGCATCGACCTCTACCGGGAGTTGGTGCTCCTGCGCCCCGACTGGCACGACGACTATGACGGCCAAGGTGACATGAAGGTGGTGATGACCGGCTCGGCGTCGGACCCTCCGGACTGGCAGCCACATATCAGGAACAAGGGCCGGCGGGAGGCGCTGGCGCAACGCTTCCGCGACCCCGACGATCCGCTGCGCGTCGTGCTGGTGCGCGACATGTGGCTCACGGGTTTCGACGCGCCGAGCCTGCACACCATGTACGTGGACAAGCCAATGCGAGGCCACGGGCTGATGCAGGCCATCGCCCGCGTGAATCGCGTGTTCAAGGACAAGCCGGGCGGTCTGGTCGTGGACTACCTGGGGCTGGCCCAGGACCTGAAACAGGCGCTTGCCGCCTACACCGAGAGCGGCGGCAAGGGGAGAACGGCCTTGGAACAGGAAGAGGCCGTGGCGGTGATGCTGGAGAAGTACGAGGTGTGTCGCGCGCTATTCCACGGCTTCGACTGGACCAAGTGGACATCGGGCACTCCGCAGGAACGCTTGAACCTGCTGGCGTCTGCCCAAGAGCATGTGCTGGCCCAAAAGGACGGCAAGGAACGCTACCTGAATGCAGTGCGAGAACTGTCGCAGGCCTTTGCGCTGGCCGTGCCCCACCCGGAGACTACGCGCATCCGTGACGACGTGGGATTCTTCCAGGCGGTGCGGGCTGCCTTGTCCAAGCGAGCGGCGAGTGAGGCGCGCCCCGAAGAGGAGTTGGACCTAGCCGTGCGACAGATCATCTCCCGTGCCGTCGCATCCGAAGGCGTGATGGACATATTTGCGGCGGCGGGGTTGGACAAGCCGGACATCTCGGTACTGTCGGACGAGTTCCTAGCCGAGGTGCGTGGGATGCCGCACCGCAACCTAGCCGTGGAGCTTCTACAGAAGCTGCTCAGGGGCGAGGTATCCATCCGTCGGCGCAAGAACGTGGTGCAGGCCCGATCTTTCGCCGAGATGCTGGAGCAGACGCTGCATCGCTACCAGAACCGGGCGATTGAGACGGCCCAGGTCATCGAGGAGCTGATCGGGCTTGCGAGAGACATGCGAGAGGCCAACGCTAGGGGCGAAAGTTTGGGACTGTCGGAGGATGAGTTGGCCTTCTACGACGCGTTGGAGACGAACGATAGCGCCGTGCAAGTGCTGGGCGACGAGACGCTCCGCACTATCGCCCGCCAGCTCGTCGAGACTGTCCGAAACAACGTGACCATAGACTGGACGCTGCGGGAGAACATCCGCGCCAACCTGCGCCGCTTGGTACGCCGTATCTTGCGCAAGCACGGCTACCCGCCTGACAAGCAGGAGAAGGCAACGCAGACCGTGCTGGAGCAGGCGGAAGTTCTGTCGGGAGGCTGGGCTGCGGCCTAACCGGTAGAGAGCAGCCCTTATTCTTATAGTCTGACCTCCCACCGAAACAATTAAGATTCTGTACAAGATTGGCCTGATATGCAACGTTATGCGGGCAAAAACGCTCCAAGTACGTTCATACCCGCTATAGCTTTGTCAAATTGTGGCTGTATTTCTCCGTTGGAGCCCCCAACGGGAATTTGACTCTCCGGGCGGGCACTGATAGACTTTCCCGGTCGCTCAAGCCGGTTCGGCCGGGGTTTTTGCCTTGTGCTTCAAGATAATGCAGGCGACCCCGAAGCGTTTTAGGTGCTGGCATGTCAACAGATATTGTTCACTTACCGCTAAAACCCGTCAGGGGCCGGGCACTGCGTTGCCCCGGCTTGAAGATTGCATCTATTTCTCACCAGTATCGCCTGTCTCGGAGCAGCCACACCATCCTCTTTGACCCTTAGCTTAATCCCCCGCTCACTGGCTACTGGGCTTATGCCGGTGTATCCGGCGTACAGCTTCTAGGTCCCAAGTACCTTGACCCTGGTTCTCAAACCCAGCTTGTGATGATTGTCTGGATGAAATACTTTGCACATAGCTTTTTTAGCACTACAGTGCCGGCGTGTACGGTGACGGGGCGATTACGGCCGGTCGATCTGAAAACAGAGGTAGCGTCATGAGTCTGACCCGGTCATCCGAAGTATTGGACCCGGAGCAGATCAACGAGTTGGCCCGTAACTTTTGGTATTCAGCGATACTGCGGGCAAGCATCAAGCTGGATGTCTTTTACCTATTGGAAAATGCCCCGGCTACAGCGGGAGAAGTGGCCCAACGAATCGGCGGGGCGCCAAGATACGTCGAGGCCTTCTTGGAGTGCTGTTCAGTGTTGGGGCTATTGGACAGTCAAGAGGGTAAATACCTTAATTCGGCTTTGACTTCCCGGTTCTTGGTTAGGGGCAAGCCGGAGTATGTGGGAGACCACGCTCTTCACCACACGAACACTTGGGCGTCGTGGGGGCGGCTGGACGAAATCATACTCGAGGGGAAAACACTGCTGCCCTTTGAGACCGGCTATGTAGACTCCGACACTTACTGGAGAGACTATATGGTCGGCCAGCACAATCGGGCGACTTCGGGGCAAGCCCGCCAGTTGGTCAAGAACCTGGACCTCAGAGGCAAGCACAAACTGGTTGACTTGGGCGGCGGAGCGGCTAGTTACAGTATTGCCCTTTGCGAGGCTTTCCCTCAGCTCACCGCCGTAGTAGTGGACCGCAAAGAGCCGTTGAGCATCGCCGGGCCCTTGGTGAAGGAGCGCGGCCTTGAGGAAAGAGTAATCCTACTGGAGGGCGACTTCTTCGAAACGGAGTTGGATAAGGACTATGACGTGGCCCTCATTTCCGGTGTTGTCCTCATACGGCCCGAGGCCGATTGCCGCGCTGTATTCCAACTGGCCTACGACGTGTTGGCGCCGGGGGGGAAGATCATTGTCCAAGATTACATGCAAATCGACCCCAGCCGGGCCCGCAAACGCTTGGATACTATGGAGGACCTGTACGTCTTGGTTGCGTTCCATCCAGGCGCCAAAGACAGGGAAGGGGAAGAGGTGGCGTCCTGGCTTCGGGACAGTGGTTTCCAAAACATTGAAATGATACCGTTGCCAACGCAGTTAGCCTTAGTAACGGCGGAAAAACCATAACGGTCTCGACTAGGCCGGACTTGCCGGTCTATGGCGGGACTTAATGGAAAGCCCATTAAGGGCAGCGAGAACCGTTCATTAATTCTAGGCTGGGAGGACTTGAGACGCCATGACTGTAAGGATAGAAAAACAGAACGGAACAGCCATGGGCAGGGTGAAGGGGATTACCCCCGCAGAACGGCTTCGGGCTCTAAAGAGCTGCATTGACCAGAAGGGGTTTGCCCGCATCCTCGAGAGTCACAGCGGTCTCAGCGGCATCATAGCGGAAAGAGCCAGGATAACCAAGGGTGGACAGGTCATTGAATACGACGGCCTTTGGGAGAGCAGTCTGACCGACTCGGCAAGCAAGGGCCTGCCCGATGCTTCCATCGTTGGGTTCGACTCCCGGACTCATACAGTCGACGAGATCCTTAACGTTACCACCAAGCCCATTATCGTTGACGGAGACACCGGCGGCGAGCCGGCTCAGTTCGAATATCTGGTAAAACACTTGGAGCGGTTGGGTGTATCGGGCGTAATCATAGAAGACAAAGTATTCCCCAAGAGGAATAGCCTGGACGGTTCTGCGATCCAGCTTCTGGAGGACCCTCTGACCTTTGCCGAGAAAATCGAGTGCGGCAAGGATGTAACCGCCACCGATGACTTTATGATTATCGCCCGGCTGGAAAGCTTAATCGCCGGGGCCGGGCTGGAGGATGCCTTGGACCGGGCCGAACTGTATATCCGGTCAGGGGTCGACGGGATAATGATCCATTCCAGCAAACGGGACCCCGGCGAGATATTGGCCTTTGCCGAGGCTTATGGGGAGCTCTGCCGGCGGTTGAAACGGCGCCCGGCATTGGTGTGCGTGCCGACTACTTACAACTCGATCACTGACTTGGAGTTGGCGGCCAGGGGATTCAATATCATCATCCACGCCAATCACTTGCTCCGGGCTGCCTACAAAGCAATGAGCGAGGTGGCCCTTACTATCCTTGAGGGCGGCAGGAGCATGGAAGCGGACCCATTCTGCGCTCCCGTGGGGGAGATCTTCTCCTCTGTCGGCATTGACCGCATCAACCAGAAAGACCGGGAAAGGTCCCGGAGGCATAGCAACCTTAACGGCCATGACAATAGCGCAGCGGGCGCTCTGGGCAAGAAGCCTTGGACCACGTGGACAGACTCAGCAGAGTCCGGGGCCAAGACGGGCCGCCGCCAGTTGTCCCGCCAGTCACGCCGTCCACAGCCGTAATTTGCAACCCTAAGGGGCAGCGGCGAATTTATGCAGGCCAAAACCTTCTGGGACGCCTTGAAGAGCCGGGGGCTCACCTTCTTCGCCGGCGTGCCCGATTCTACATTTCAAGCAGCCTACCACTGGATGGTCGAAGACCCCGATATACACTACGTCCCGGCCGTAAGGGAAGATGCGGCTTTGGGGGTAGCCAGCGCCGCTTATTTTGCCGGCCGCTTGGGGGGCGTTATGATGCAGAACTCCGGCATCGGCAACATTGTCAACCCTTTGACCTCCTTCAACCTCATGTATAAGGTGCCGGCGCTCTTGGTGATCGGTTGGCGGGGCTACGGGGGGCCGCCCAACGACGCGCCCGAGCATTGGATCATGGGCGCCAAAACTCCGGAAATCCTGGAGTTGCTGCAAGTCCCCTATGAAATTCTCGAGCCGGAAAACCTGGACTCCGTCCTGGACCGGCTGCTCTCCAGGATGAGCGAGCAATCGGTGCCCGCCGCATTGCTGGTGCGCTCCGGGGTGATCGAATGATCGACCGTTACTTGGCGGTGGAGAAAATCCTCGAGTATGTCGAGCCTACCGACTTGGTATTGAGCACCACCGGCATGATCTCACGCGAGGCACACTTGGCCGGAGACCGTCCGGCCAACTTCTACATGATCGGCTCCATGGGGCTGCTCTCATCTTTCGGCTTGGGGTTGGCCCTCTTGACGCCGGAACAACGAATTTTCATCCTCGAAGGCGACGGCAGCGCCCTTATGAGCCTGGGCACGCTGCCCTTGATCGCCGCCGAAGGCCCCGGCAACCTGGTCCATATTATCCTGGACAATGAGTCTTACGAGTCGACCGGAGGTCAGCCATCCATCAGTTCAGCCTTTGACTTGGCCCGTGTGGGCGATAGCTGCGGCTACCGGGACACTGCTCGTGTTGACGACATCGAAGGCTTGGAAACGGCCCTCCGGGGCTGTTCCGCCAGTCCCGGCCCTCACTTGGTCCTGGTCAAGGCAGGCATCGCGCCGGTCAAGGGCATACCCCGGGTTTCCCTAAGCCCAACTGAGATTAGGGACCGCTTTAGAAACAGTGTGAAAACGGCAGGTTGACGCCAATGCTGATACTTTCTCCTGGACCGGCCAACATCTCCGAGCGGGTGAGGAAAGCGTTGACCAACCCGGACATCGGCCATCGAGAGCCTGAGTTCTCCACCCTTCTCAACGAGACCCGCTCACTGCTCTTGGAGATATGCGGCGTTGCCAAAGGCTATAGCTGCGCCGCGCTTACCGGCTCGGGCACCACGGGAATCGAGGCCTCCATAACTTCTCTTTCCGGCGTGTCCAGCGGGGTATTGGTCCTGTCCAACGGCGTCTACGGGGAGAGGGCGGCCCAAGTGGCCCAGGTGTTTGGCATTCCTCATACGTTGGAAAAGATGGAATGGACCCGCCCTATCTCTTTGGAGCGGGCCGAGGACCTGATCCGCTCCACCCCCCACGACACCGTCTACCTGATACACCACGAAACTACTACCGGAGTTCTCAATCCCTTGGCCCAAGTAGCTGAGATCGCCAAGAGAAATCAAAAGTGGGTGCTGGCGGACGCGGTCAGCAGTATCGCTGGAGAGGAGTTGGACCTGGCCGGTTGGGGAGTGGACTTGGTTATCGGTTCCGCCAACAAATGCATTCGCGGTGTACCCGGCGTATCCTTCGTCGTTGCTTCCAATGAGCTTATTGAAGTTTGGTCCCAGCGGGACCGGGTTGCTTACTCGACCGACTTGGTCAGTACCCTAGCCAGAGAGGAAGACGGCGAGACTCCGTTCACCCCGGCGGTCCAGACCATGTACGCCCTTCGGGAAGCCGCCATGGAACTGCTGGATGAAGGAGTGGACAACCGCATCAGGCACTACCGGGGAATAGCGGACACCTTGAGGAATGGCCTAGCTTCCCTGGAGTTGGAACTCCTAGTGGCCCGGGAGGACCTGTCGAACACGATGACCACCGTGACTCTGCCCGACGGCTGGTCCTATGAGGAGTTGCACCGTTCCCTTAAAGATAGCGGCTACGTGATATACAAGTCCCAGGCCCACTTGAGCCAAACCACCTTCCGGCTTGGCACTATCGGTTTGATGACACAAGACGACATTCTTGGATTCCTTGATGCGTTGAGGAAAGTCTTGGGCCGGTGAGTCGGACTTTCTGCGGGGGGCAGCATGACGTTGAGCAATGGGGCGGATGCGGCGGCATTGGAGCGGTCATACTTGGATTCGCGGCCAATAGACCAGGTCATCGCTAGGGAGTTGCTAAGAGAAGCAAAGCGGATCTTCGACCAATTCGGCGTCGTCTTCTTTCTGCGGCAGGGCACCTGTCTCGGCGCATACAGGGATAACGGTCTCATTCCTTGGGATGATGACTTGGATTTAGGCTCTGTACTCGGCTTGCATGGACTGACCGAGAGGTCCATAGAGCCTGTGGTTGCTGCTTTCAGAGACAGCGGATATTTCGCCAGTATAGATGCCGGCGACCAGTACATCAACGCGGCGATGGTGAAGTCTTCAATCAGGCTGGACTGGGCCTGCTACCGGATCATCGACCACAGCATCTTCCACTACCCTGGGATACGGCTTCCCATACGGCTGTTCACTCAACTGAAAGAGATCGAATTTCTCGAAGAGAAGTTTCTTGTGCCCAACCCGCCCGAGGAATACCTGCGCATCAAGTACGGCGCCTCCTGGATGACCCCCAGTAAAACGGGATGGGCTAAAGATGTGGTGGAAATGATTCCACAAGCCTCTTTCCCTGGCCGCGGCGCCAGATGGAGGCACTTGCTCAGCAGCAATATCCTGCGGCGGCGGGTTGGTAGGCTCAGGGTTCTTGACGCCGCCGGCAATCCGGTCGCCGGCGCTGTCGTCACGATTGCCGGCTTGGGCCGGTCCAAGACCAACAAACAAGGTTACGCCAGGCTGTATATACCCAGTAATGACTTCTACGCCCTTGTCGTCAGTCATGGCAGCCACGAGGAACTGCTTTACGAAGAAACGATGGTTCCGGGCGTGACATATATATACAAACCGGACCCGTCGTCGGCTGCCGGGCGTAAGGGCGTCTTGTCGCGGGAGTGAAGCCGTCACCGGGCAAGCCTTGCCCTTCACATACCCGCACATACTTGGGGGTCCGGATACCTGGCATATAGTCCAGAAACGGAGCGCCAAGGCAAGGGTGGATTTTCAATACTCAAGCGAATAGGCGAATAGAGGGAAGGCGCATTGATACGGGTGTACGTAGACATGGTCGCCGATCTTTTTCATTACGGGCACGTCGAGTTGCTCAGACAGGCCCGCGCTCTAGGGGACTACTTGCTGGTCGGAGTTCACTCCGACAGCGCAGTGATGGCCCACAAACGCAAGCCCATACTGACCATGGATGAACGGGTAGCCTGCGTGGTCGGCTGCCGTTACGTGGACCAAGTGCTTCCCAACGCTCCCTGGGTCACGGACCGCGACTGGATAGAAAAGCACAACATCCAGTTGGTAGTGCATGGTGACGACTATTCCCAGGAGGCCCTTAACAAAACACACGCGGTCCCCATTGAGATGGGGATAGTTCGTACGGTCCCCTATACCGCCGGAATATCAACAACTGAAATTATCCGCCGCTGTAAAGAGGCCGCGCCAGGGGTAGGCTAGGCGCTTCAGCCCAGTGCCAGCTCTCGTCTTTCCGGCCTTGAGCCGGAATCCAGAAATTCTGAGGACAAAGAACGTAGCTAGCGAGGAACGGTCCTGGATTCCGGCCTTCGCCGGAACGACGGGAGAGGGGACAGTTTAGAAACTTATTCACGTATCAGTATAAGACCCTGTCCCATCACTTTAGGGGCCTAGACAAATGGGCCGGCCGGGGTTAGACCTGTGTCCAACCAGTCCCGAGTCCGGCCGCAAGAGGCGACGATGCTAGAGCATAACCGGGTCCAATGGGTGTATTCTTCGCAGAACAACCAGGAGTTGGCGGAGCGGTACGACCAGTGGGCCAAGGACTACGACTCGGATATAGTGCAGGTTTTCGCTTGGAACGCTCCCCGCCGGTGCGCCGAGATGTTCGCCCGCCACGTGCCCAAAGAGGCCCGCATCTTGGACGCCGGGGCGGGCACCGGTCTAGCGGGGGTGGCCTTGGCCCAACTGGGCTACAGCCAATTGACCGCCATGGACCTGTCCCCTGGCATGTTGGACGAGTCCCGGAAGAAAAAGGTCTACCAGGAGTTCCTTCAGATGGTTATGGGTGGACCGCTGAACATCCCCAGCGGCGCCTTCGACGCGGTGATAAGTGTGGGAACTCTCACCGTGGGCCACGCTCCGGCCGGCTCCCTCGATGAACTGGTGCGGGTCACCAGGCCGGGCGGGCACATTGTATTCAGCTTAAGGCCGGACCTCTACGAGAGCGGAGGCTTCCGGGAAAAACAGGCTTCCCTGGAATCGACAAGCCGTTGGCGGCTAGTGGAGACCAGCGAGCCCTTCCAGCCTATGCCCAAGGGCGAACCGGAGGTCTTTAGCCAGGTCTGGGTCTACGAAGTCGTTCCCGGCAGCGGCGGTCTTTGATTGCGGGCTGTTGCCGCTCTGAGGAGCAATGCAACCGTCAGACACCGCCAGCGGCCCGGCCGCCCCACGTACTTACAGCCCTCGGCGGGATGCCAATTAAGCTGGACCGGGCCTAGTCTCCGGCCATAGTCATAGCAACTCTTTCAAGGCCGGCAGCCATGGACGAGCCCGGATACTTGGCGGGATGGATTCCCTCGCCCAGCTTTTCCTCTATAAGCTCTTCGTTTTCGTCATAATAAGGCCCCTCGACGCTCTCCAGGTATTTGATCCACTTGGAGGTGCTGCGGCGAATCTCCCAGGCCCAGTAGCCGTAAGCGATGCGCTTCAGGGCGCACCAAATGTCTCCGCTCAATAACCGCCGCATGACCTGTTTGGGACTGTAGAACTTCTTGTAGGCCCGGTTGACCTCGCGTTGCAGGGTGCTGGGTTTCATGTGTTTCGGCAAGAACATTACGAAAGTGCCGTCCAGCCGGTCCCAACTGGGCAGGAAGAACCGCTCTATTGGTATGTTGGGGGAGTTTAGCTCAGGGTACCCGCTCAATGGGAAGAGAGCCACGTAATCGACGTCGACCTCAATAGCCGCGTCGATGGTGCCCCGGATGGTTTCCACCGTGTCCGCATCGGAACCCATCACAAAAGACCCCAGCACCCTCAGCCCGTGGGCTTTGATGGCCGCCAACGACTTGCGAAGCCCCTCCTGGGTCTGAGCCTTGTTCAGCTTCTTCAGAACGTCGTTGTCGAAAGACTCCAGACCCATGTAAAGGGTATTGATATTGGCCTTTTTCAGCAGGGCCAGCAACTCCTTGTCGCGGGCCACTTCCATCCGGGTGAAGCAGATGCCGTACCAGTCAATTTTCTCTTCGATAATCCGGTTGAGCAACTCCTTGGTGCGGTCCCGTTTAACTGTAAAGTGATTATCCACAATGAAAAAGTACTTGCTGCCCACCAGGTTCTGCTGATACTTGATGTCCTCGATTATGGCGTCGATACTCCGCAGCCGGTAACCCCGTCCCAATTCCCGGGGCGCGATGCAGAAAGAGCAGTCGTAGGGGCAACCCCGAGTGGTCTGCAAAAGCTGCCAGCGCATTTTTAGGTTCTTCAGCAGCTTCCATTTAGGCCAGTTCATATAGCCGTGGATCAGTTCCAGGTCAGGGATGGTCTCAAATTCTTGGACGAAGGGCCGGTCGGGGTTGTTTTTGACTTTGCCGTTTTCCCAGTAGGATATCCCCAAAATCCGGCTAAAGTTGCCGCCGTTCTGCCATTCCTTCAGAAGCTCAGGCAACGTCTCGTCCCCTTCTTTGCGGACCACCACGTCGCAGTATTGAAGTGTGTCCTCGCACATCACCGAAGCGTGTGTGCCTCCAATGACTATGGGCATATCGGGGCGGACGGCCTTGATTTTGTTGATGTATTCGATGGTCTTGGGCATGGTGGAACTGAAAGTGTGGAAGCAAACCACGTCCGATTCCATCACTTCGTCCCATTGGATGGGACCGATGTGTTCCACGTAGGCTTTCACGTCATATCCGGCGTTCCTTACTATGGTGGCCACTAGAGGCATTCCATACTCCGGAAATACGGCGTGAGTAACTAGGTTCCAGTAAGGCAACTCGGGGCTGATGAAACTGATCTTTTCTATTTTCATATAATTAATCTTCTCCTTGGAACCTAAAAATAACGCCGCCGCCCGAATCTGTCAACGTTAATATCAATGCCGGATTAATATCTTTCCCTTTTTTGGATACTCGGACCAGGTTCTTGTACGGCTGAGAATCGCTAATGGCTTGCTTCTGCGGACACGCAAACAGGAGAAGACCGCATGTCAGGGCGGGCTCTCTCCGCAACACTCTACTGGGAGAGGCGGTGGGAATAAACGGTCATGCCGCCGACAAAAATTCTCGAATTACCGAAGCCAACTCCACCGGCTTGTGGTACCCGATGTCGTGGACTGTGGCGGGTATCCAGTGGGACCGGCCGTCTCTCAGGTTTTGTTCCGCCGACTCTACCATTGCTTGGCGCAGTTGGGCGAACTGAGATGCCGCTCTTTCCGGCGAGGGTCCTGCGGCAACGATCAAAGCGGGGCAGACTACCTTTGGCAGGACACTGGAAGGTGGATAGTCCCACATAGTCCGGATTACTTGGGCGTGGTTGTCCGGGTGAAGTATGTCCCGGATAAAGCCGTCATCGTCCTCATAGACCATAGTCTGCACGATCCGCGCCAAGTCGTCACTCCAGCAATCGGCCAGTTGGGTGCTGAGCCGCTCCAAGAACTCCTGGCGGGTGCCCGAAACGTTTCGCGGACGCAACACCTGGGAAAATCCCTCCCAGCTTTGGTCGTGGCTCAGCCGTCCGTCGAGGTATCCGCCGTCGATCATAACCAGTCTGCTCACCCGCTCCGGGTGATGGGCCGCCAAGGAGGATGCTACATGGCCTCCCCACGAATGTCCCATTACCGGAGCCTGTTGAATTCCCAGCCGGTCCATCAGACCGGCTACATCCATCGACAGCGTCGGCCAGTCGTAGCCGCTGCTCGCTTGGGTAGTCTTACCGTGCCCTCGCTGGTCGGGGGCGATAATCCGGAATTCCTTGGAAAGCAGAGGCGCAATCAGGTCGTACCAGTGGCAGGAAGAGGCCAATCCATGAAGGGCTATTACCGGGGGGCCGTCGCCGCCCCAATCCAGGTAGCGGATGCGCAAGTCACCCACATCGGCCCACCGTTCCGGTGGCTGGTTCGAAACCAGAGGCTCCTCTACCAAGACAAACTCCTCAAGGGGCAAGTAGGACCAGACTTGCCAACGAACCCCATTATCGGCGCGATGAAGCGGTCCGGCAAGTCATTATTACTTGTGTTTGTCCGAAAAATTGGATCCTGCCTCAAGATTCAAAAGCTCCGCCTTGACCCCTAGTCCTCCGCCGCCGTAGCCTCCCAGGCCGCCGTCGCTGGCAATGACCCGGTGGCACGGTATGATCAGTGAGAACCGGTTGCGGGCCATCGCTTGGCCGGCAGCGCGCACCGCCCGGGGATTGCCCGCCTCCGCCGCCAGCCAGGAGTAGCTCCTAGTCTCGCCGGCCGGTATTTTGCGACAGGCCCGCCACGCCGCGCTAAAGAAAGGAGGCGCGTCCGACAAGTCCAACTTGATGTCATCCAAAGCTCCGGCCTCTCCCTGGAAAAACCTTTCCAAACAGCTTTCTTCCTCGGCGAAAGCAGCGGGATCGTTGACCGACTGGTCCAGCTCCGGCTCCAACTCTTCCAACACCTCCTGCAGCAGAGGCTTTAGGCTCAAACGGCGGACCCCCTTTTCGCTGCCCAGAAGCCCAATCCAGCCAAGGGGAGATTGAAACAAATGGGACTTGTACTTCGTCATGACTTCCTCCGGTGAATTATTCTAAACAATAACGCCAGCCGCAATCGCAGCCAGGCTGCGGTTAACGTCCTAACGCTGCGGACAGGCAACTCCTTTGCCCCGTAACGGCTGCGAACATAGGCGTCCACCAACGTCGACACTTCCTCGCGGTAATCGGGCAGCAGCCGTTGCAGCCGGTCTCGATACTGGTAGGGAGTCTGGTGGGCTGCCGGTCCATTGGAGCTCAGCGCCCCCAGCAAGGCCAGCCGGCGATAAGCGACCCTGGGGTCTCGGGAAGGGCTCATGTAGCGTCTCCAAAATAGCCACGCAGCGACAGCCCCAGAGGCCAGGACCGCCAGAGCGGACAACAACCACGGGAGGACTCCCCGGAGCGCACCCAACCACCGCGCAGTACCCTTCCCGGCAGTGTCGGCGGCAGAGTCGATGACACCTGCGCAATCTTCGTCGGACGCTATGCAGGGGTCTTCCTCCAAACCTCGCCCTTCCACATCAGTGGACCCCTCCGGCCCGTCCGCCGGCCCAGGCGTGTAGAGCGGAGGAAGAATGCGGGCGTGGGTCGGTTCGAAACTTATCCACCCGTAACCAGGGAAGAAAACCTCCACCCAGCCGTGACTGTCTTTGTCGGTGACAATGTATACATCCCGGTCGGGGACCTTGTTGCCCGCGGCGTAGCCGGTAGCCAGACGAGCCGGCACATTCACCGTGCGAAGCAACACCGCCATGGCCGAGGCGTAGTATTCGCTATACCCTTTCCCCAGGGTGAATAGGAAGTGGTCCACTCCGTCGGCGTTGTAGGGCGGCGGGTCCACTTTCACGGTGTAGGGAAATGTACGCAAGTAGCTTTCTACGGCCTTGGCTTTATCGTATGGCGTGTCGGCTCCGGCGGTCAATTCAGCGCCCAAGTCACTCACTCGCTGGGGAAGCTCAGCCGGCAATTGAGTGTACCTGGCCAAAACCCAGGCTGGATAGTCGGTCCCTGCCGCCCGCAACGCCTCGGGTTCGGCCACGGATACCGCTGAAGTAACAGTATAAGTGTCTCCATCTTTAATTTTGCCTTCTACGCTGCGCACAGATAGAATGTCCGGCGTTTCAGGAATCACCTCAACCAACCGGACTTGCTGGACTGTTCCATCGGCCCGGGACACCTTCAACAATCTCAGGTCCGGGGGTAAAGCGCCCGCCAAAACCGTGTCCTGTACCAGGCCGCCGCTGTTGTCCACCAGCCGCCGTAGACTGGACGCGGCATCCGCCAGGCTGGGCGGCAGCGCATCCGCCGCCTCGTCACCTGTGAAGTCCAACGTATATACCGGTGAATCATAGGCCTCTATCCGCACATCCCGGTTAGCTGCCAGGACCCGGTCTCCGGCGAACAGGCTCCTGCTGGAATAGTTAGGCGTCAGCGAGTAGCTCACCTCCAGCCGGTCCTTGGTGGCCTGTGGCTCGGAGTAGCTGGGAACCCAATCTAAAGTCTTCCAGGTTGTGCCCTGGGAGACCCATCCCTTGGAAGTGTAGGTCGCGTAGGTGCGGGCTTTCCAATACAACGGGGTGGGAGACTCCACCCGGAGCACCACTGCATCGGTGGGATTGATGGTCCCTTGAAAGGCTATGACGTCACCCCAGATGCGGTATCCGATGGGACGCTGGGCCGGCAGTCCGGCGAACAAGCGGTTGAAATCATCCTCCCAAGCCTGCATCGGCGACCGCATATACTCGTAAGCGGTTTCGATAGGGCCCAGCCTGCGGCCGTCGGGTATGAAGAATGCCGCTATCAACACCACTACCGCCAGGATAAAGCTGTCCGACAGGGACAAAGCCCCCAAATGGCCGTCAGACCTAATGTTGCGGCGGCCCCATTCTTGCTGGCGCCGCACCGACCCCACTCTTGCCACCAAGAGCAAGGCGGTGAACAGATAGAGACCCAGGAACATACTGGCGTTGGGGGGAAGGAAAGTCAGGTTAGAAAGGAGGCCTGCTCCCCCTAAAATGAACACTCCCCAGAAATTGCGGTAACGAGTAAATAACCAGATACCCAGATACCCCAAGAGCCAGGTCACCAGCATCTCTCCGAAAGCGAAAGGCACCGGGTCGATGTTTATGTCGCCCGTTTTTGCTGCGATGAACCATAGCTCCAGTCGCTCCCACAACTGGCCGGCGTCGGCCACGGCGGATTCGCCTCCCAAAAAAGAGGTGATCTGCCAGACCACCACCACGAAGCCGATACCCAAACCAGCCGGAAAAGACACTACTCCCCAAACAGGCAATCGCGCCAGCAACAGACCGGTAAGCATACCAAGCAGCAGCACCGCCAGCAGGTTCCTGGTCTGCAGACCCTCCACCCATTCCGCGCCGCCCACCGACCCGACTACCAGCATCAGGTTCAGAACCAGCAGGAATAAGGAAATCCAGCCGTCGGCGGGCCGAAACACGCGGAACCAGGGCATTAGGGCCTCAGCCGACGATTCGAAGGTCAGCCGGCCGCGGGAAGAGACGTACTGGGTAAGGCTTTCCGTGCTCATCCCGCCGCCGGTCCGCCCGCGGTTGCGTTAGCGCCGACGCCAGCGGGGGCATAACCGGCCAAAGGAGCGCGGAGTGCTTGGTTCAAAGGCTGTCCACGTTTGACAACGTAGCTGGGTACTTCGTGCCAGAATAAAGAGTCCAACACCGAGTCCATGCCGGGAGCGTCACCGAACCCCTGCGGGTCGATCAATATCACGCTGGTGTTAACCCCTCCGCGGCGCAGGCTGTCCAAGGCAGTCACCCATTCGGCATGAGGAGAAGGGGTGATAACGGTTAGAGTGTTAGACCGGTTCAGGGATGGTCTCAGGTCGTAGATGAACCTTTCCAGGGACACGGTCCCGGATGCCCTCACCACGGCCAGCGTCTCCATCAATCGGCCGTGATGCTCAGGGCTGCTGTTAGGCCGCAGGATCAAGCCGGAATAGCCGCTGGCGGCCAGGCCCACGGGTACGGAGAGTTCGTCCAAACGAGTAATCAGCGACGCAGCAACGGTGACGGCCAACTCTTCGGTATTGTTGACTCGGTCCAAGTCGGTCCCGACATGGACGCCTGAATCCAAGTCCAGCACGACCCAGGTTTCGGCGGTCAGGCCCATGTCGAACTCCTTGACCATCAGGGAGCTCATGCGCGCGGTGTAGGGCCAATGGATCCGGCGGAAACTGTCGCCGGGACTGTACTGGCGCACCGAAGCGACATCGGTTGTGATGTTGTCCCAGTGCCGCATAGCCCGCCCATCGTTGGGAAGGTTGGCAAAAGCGGGGTCCAGATCGGGCACCGGTTCGGCCGCGGGCAAAACCATATAGACTTGGGTCTGGAAAAACCGTCGTCGCAGCCTAAACAGGCCAAAAGGGTCTTGGATGGTTATTTCTATCTGACCCGTATGGTATAGGCCCCGGCGGCTCAGGTAGGTCGTGGTCCTCCAGTCCCGTCCCTCCCGGCCCCTCAGCGCCAATCCTCTTCCTTGGGACGGGTCCGGCAAGTCCGTAACCTCCACCACTTCCAGCCAGGACTTGGGCCATCGGGTGCGGTTGGTTATGGTTATTCGACCTTCAAGAGCGCCGCCCACCTGCCCCCGGCTGGTGGAACGGCTCAGATGGACGTCCATTCCCCTTAGGCTGAACCAGGACCAAAACAACCCCAACCCCAGCAACAGGAGCAAGGCATAGAAGAACTGGTAGAAGAAGGTGAAGCCGGTGCCGAAGGTATAAAAGGCAACCACGGCCAGCAATAATAAAACGCCGACGCTTCGTTTGCTCAAGGTCTATCCCGCTCTAGCTGTAGGCCGGCCTGCTCAAGCACGCTTCTGGTCTAATCAATTCCCGCAGATGAGTTCTTAGCTCCATGCCGGAGGGGCGCGGCCCGCCTTGCTATCGGACCGCTCCGGGCACAGCAACGCTCTCGAGCAGCTCCAACACCACTTCCCAACTGCTCACGCCGCGCATTCTTGCCGCCGCAGACAATACAATCCGGTGGGCGATCACCGCAGGAGCCAACGATTTGATGTCGTCGGGGAGGACGTAGTCACGGTCATGCACCAACGCTAGGGCGCGGGCCGCCCGGAACAGCCCCAAGGAGGCCCTGGGCGACGCCCCAAGGGCTACGTCTTCATGCTTGCGGGTGGCCTCCACCACGGAGACGATGTAGTGTCGCACCAATTGATCGACATAGACCGATTTGGCGGCGTTTTGCAGCGCCACCACCTCGTCCGGGGTTGCTACGGCGGTCAAGGAGTCAATCGGGTGCTGCTCCTCTTGCTGTTGAATTATGGAGATTTCTTCCGTGAAGTCCGGATAACCCAGGCTCAAGCGTATCAGGAACCGGTCAAGCTGGGCTTCCGGCAAGGGAAAGGTGCCTTGGTACTCTATGGGGTTCTGAGTGGCGATGACGATGAAGGGATGATGCAGGCTGTGAGTTATGCCGTCTACGGTAACCTGAAGCTCTTCCATTGCTTCCAACAGGGCCGACTGGGTCTTGGGGGTCGCTCGATTGATCTCGTCCGCCAGCACAACCTGGGAAATGATGGGCCCTGGCCGGAAGTGGAAATCGCCGCTGTGCTGGTCGTATACTGAGATGCCGGAAACGTCACTGGGCAGCAGGTCAGGGGTGAACTGGATGCGTTTGAAGGAGCAACCGACGGATGTTGAAAGGCTTCTGGCCAGCATGGTTTTGCCAACGCCGGGCACATCTTCCACCAGGATGTGCCCTTGGGCGATCAAGGCTGCCAACGCGTGTTCGATGACCGAGGTTTTGCCTACGATAACCGCGGATACGTTGTCGACAATGCGCCGGGCCAACACGGCGGCCGATGCAGCGGTCTCTTGCATAGCGCGCCTCCTTACCTGTTCCGTATGCGAGAGGCCCAGGCTGGAGCAATTGAGTTTACCACAGGCAACGGCTGAAGGCACGAGCACATGGACAACAAGAAAGGCCGGTCCCCGGCAAGCCGAGGTAAGACTTCCAATCGCTTGTTGCGGCGTTCATAATATTAAGACAATCAGCCAAAATACCTTGGGGCGTCGGAACCGGGCGCATTCCTGTTCCTGAGAGATAAACGCCGAGCTACGAGGCGCGAGTGAAGATTTTCAGACTCATCCCTCAATTCCCGTTAGCCCTACCCGCTCTTGCGGTGATTTTGCTTATGGCAGTTGCCGCTTGCGGCGGCGGCGCACAGTCCACGGCCGAAACCGCCGCCCAACAAGAGGCAGCCTCGACACCGAACGAAACCTCTGCCCAACAAGAAACGGCCTCGACGCCGGACGAAACCTCTGCCCAACAAGAAACGGCTTTGACGCCAGCCGAAACCTCCGCCCAGCCAGAAGCGACCTCGACGCCAGCCGAAACTCCCTCTGCCACCCAATCGCTGGACGAGGCAACAGCCCCGGAGACTACACCGGCGCCAACCACGATACCGGCCAGTGAGCAACAGATTGGCGGGGAGGTCGGCAACCTAGCTCCAGAGTTCCAACGGGTGTCCAATTGGATAAATTCACCGCCCTTGACTATGGAAGGACTGAGAGGGCAGGTGGTGTTGATAGACTTCTGGACCTACACCTGCGTCAACTGCATCCGCACCTTTCCTTACCTGAAAGAATGGCACGCCAAATACACCGGCAGGGGTCTGACAATCGTCGGGGTCCACACGCCGGAGTTTGATTTCGAAAAAGTGACCGAGAACGTGGTCCGCAGCGCCGGAGAATACGGCCTGGGCTGGCCTATTGCCCAAGACAACGACTTCGGCACTTGGAGAGCTTACAGCAACCGGTTCTGGCCGGCAAAATACCTGGTGGACCGGAACGGTACCGTCCGATATACCCACTTCGGCGAGGGCGCTTACATCGAGACCGAAGAACAGATACGCATGTTGCTGGAAGAGGCCGGAGCCGATTTAACCGATGTGGAAATCAGCATTGACGATGGGCCCAAAGCGGACGTCCGCGCCTTTGGCAGTGACCAGTCAACGCGGCTTACCCGAGAGATTTATGGAGGATTTCAGCGCAACTCCTCCCCCCGAGGCGTTTACGTGGCTCATCCAGAATATTATGACGGGCCAAATCAAACCCTGTCCTACATCGACCCCGGCGATCACCAGAACCAGTTCATGTACTTACAAGGGCTCTGGACAAACGGCTTTGAAGACCTCCGTCATGCCCAAGAAACTCAGAACTACGAAGATTACATCGCTCTAAAATTTGCCGCCACCAGCGTGAATGCCGTAGTACACCAGGAAGGCGATGATCCCTTCGATGTACAAGTGACCATCGACGGGCGCCCCCTGTCGGCCGAGGAAGCGGGCGCAGACCTGGTCATTGCCGACGGACGCAGTTTCTTTACAGTAACCAACGGCCGCTTGTATGAGGTCGTGGCCCTCCCCGAGTTCAGCATCCACGAACTAACCCTAAGCTCCAACTCGCCGGACTTCTCCCTCTTTGCCTTCACTTTCGGCGCCTACGACCAAGGACCTTAGACGCCGTGATAACAAAGGTTACAAAGGTTTTTCATCTAACGTCCCGGCTGGCTGTCGCGGCCCTGGCATTGTCATTGCTGGCCTTAGTCTTGGCCTGCGGCGGAGCTGCGGCCACTGCTGAACCGTCTCCCAGTGCGCCCGAATCGCCCAGCGCAGTCGAATCGAACACCCCTCAAGCAGTCGAAGAGACCGTCGAGCCCATACTGTCCACGACGGTGCTGCAGGTGGGCACGCAGCGGGTCGCTTTCCTGCTCGCCACCGCCGAAGAACTCATCAAAGCGCCCGAAGCCACTGTCAGCTCAATATATTTGGGAGAGGGCGAGGCTTCGGGAGAGAGTAAACAAGCCCCCTTCTACCTGTGGCCCTACGGGGTCCGCGGCGCATACGCGACGCAGCTAAATTTCGACCGTCCCGGCCCTTGGCGGCTGGACATAGCAGTGGAGGGACCGGAGGGGCCGGCCAATGCCCAGCTTCTTTTGGACATTATGGAGCGCACGAGCATTCCCGAAATCGGGGCCATTCCTCCTTTAGCCGCCAACAAAACGGTCCACACGGTTAAAGAGTTGGCCGAGCTGACCACGGACCCCACCCCGGACCCGGAGCTTTACCAACTGACTATTGGGGAAGCGCTTATAACCGGGCAACCAACCGTGATAGTTTTTGCGACGCCCGCTTTTTGCACCAGTCCCACTTGCGGGCCCCAAGTCGACACGGTTTCCCAGTTGAAGGACCTTTACCAGGATAAAGCTAATTTCATTCACGTTGAGCTGTATGACAATCCGGATGAGATCAAAGGGGACCTGAGCAAGGCGGAATTAAGCAGCTTGGTCGACAAATGGGGCCTTAGTTCTATTCCTCATTGGTTCAATGAATCATGGACCTTCGTGCTGGGGTCGGACGGCCGCATTGCCCAGCGGTTCGAAGGGTTCGCCACCCTGGAGGAGATGGAAGAAGCGCTGCAAGCGGAACTGGCCGGGGCCTAAGAATCGCTCTAGCTTGTGTGTTACTGGGGCCTCTGTTAAAATTTTGGCTGACCAAGGCCAAATAGGCGAGGCAAACCCTCTTAACGGGAGTCTATGATACAAGTCCGGCCAAGAATGTTCCTTGCATAGGACCATCCGGGCCGGGGCTTGAATTCGGGAAAAGGAGGCGCCGTTATGCCATCATTTTGGGAGAACCTGCGCTTTGCCGGCGAACGGGAGTTCGACGAGCTAGCGGGACAGCAAGGTCAGGACATGGCTACTTACGTCAGCCACCCACCGCCTTCCGGGGGCACCAGCTTCCCGGCAATCATCGTAATTATGGAAGCCTTTGGGGTAACCCGGCACATCGAAAAGGTGTGCGACCGGTTCGCTGAGGCGGGATACGTGGCTATTGCTCCAGCCCTCTACCACAGGGACCATCCCAACCCCAAGCTGGGCTACGACGAGATGCCTGCCGTGATGCAGTATATGGGCGCTCTGCGGGACGATGAGATCATCGAGGACGTCAACGTCGCTGTCAATTACTTGCAGGAACGGTTCCCCCGGACCAGGGGGCAAAAAATAGGCATTGTCGGCTACTGCGTGGGCGGCCGGATCACTTACCTGGCGGCCACCAGTTGCCCCGGACTCAGTGCCGCTTCGGTATATTACGGCGGTAGAATCCTAACCCCCTTCGGCGACGGTCCGGCTCCCATTGACCTGAGTCACCAGATCAAGATCCCGGTGATGGGCAATTTTGGCGCCAAAGACGCCGACCCCAACCCGGACCACGTGGCCCAGATAGAGGCCAAGCTAAAAGAGGCTGGCGTAACCTACGACTTCAAGATATACCCCGACGCCGGGCACGGGTTCAATTGCGACGAGCGTGGTGACTACCACGAGGCTTCGGCGCAAGACGCCCTCTCTCGCACCCTGTCTTGGTTCGACAAATACGTCAAAAACTAAAGGAGTTTCTTAACCGGTAGAGGGTCAATTCCGGCTCGATCGGCGTAACCGGCATGTATTCGGTTTCCTGAATCTTGGCCACTATGAACCAAGGTCCTTCCTCTTGTAAGGCCATGCTGATCGCCGATTCCAGCCCTTCCAGGTCCTCTACCGTTGATGTGCGGCGTATGCCGCAACTACGGGCTACTTGGGCCAAGTCGGTGCCCTTGGCGGTATGGCTGGCCTGATGTCCAGTCTGCCCCCATTCCTCGTTGTCCCACACCACCACGATCAAGTTTCCGGGTTGCTCTCTCCCGATAGTGGCGATGGCGCCCAGGTTCATCAGCAGAGACCCGTCGCCGTCCAGCGAGATGATCCGTTCCTGGGTCGACAGGGCCATGCCCAGAGCAATTGAGGAGCAAAGCCCCATACTGCCATAGGTGTAAAAGTTGCGGTCGCGGTGTTGGGCATGACGCAGCTCATCGGTGGTCGGCCCCAAGTTGCTCACGATGGGACTGTTCCCAGCGTGCCGTAAAATCAGTTGGGTGGCTTCGAACCTAAGCAAGCTTCCCTCCGTGGAGCATTTGGGTCAAGCAGATAGCTACCGGTTGCCGGTTGGCATGGCACAGCTTAAGAGCGCCGTCCAGCAGCCGGTCCATTTTGTACTCGTCCTCCAATGTGAAGTGGACCAAGCCCAGCAGGTCTAAAATGGGCCGGGTGGTCCGCCCCATAGCGACCTGAGCAATGTTGAACTCGCCTGGGCCGCCCCGCAGGTTGATGAACAGCGGGATGGGAGTGCGGCAAGGGATGCACAAACTGGCCAAGGCGTTAACACTGTTGCCGAAGCCGCTGGACTGCATGAAAATGGCCGAGTTGCGGCCTACGGCATATCCGCCGACAGCGATCCCGACGGCTTCCTCCTCGCGGGTTGCCGGCACCAAGTGGAAGAAGGGGTCGGCGTCGATCAGGCTGGTCACTTGGTCAATCGAAATGTCAGGGACATAAGCGATTAGGGAGGTATCCCAGTTTTTCAGGGACTGTACGATAGTCTCGGCCCAATTCATAGCTCCCTCCGTCTTTCCCTTTCCATTCCCCAAATCTCCAGCAATTATATACTCCTTGGCAAAGCCTGTTTGGGCATATGAGCCTGCCTTCGGGGCAATCGCATCTTACGGATGACGTATATAGCTCAACTCCGCTTTTGAGGTCATTCCGACTCGATGATAAGTGAATACGAACGCCAACCGCCGGTCATTCTGAGGAGCCTGCGACGAAGAATCCAAAATGTTTCGGTGACAAAAAGGCAGGGAGAAGAGGGGCTTTAGACCCCTCGCGGAGTTTATCTTGAGCCTAGCCGAAAGGCTCGGGGTGACAATGAAAAGGCTCCCAGGGGGTCATCCAGGTTGAAGCAGGGAACGAATCAGTAGGGGGTCGAATTGTCCGGTTCTTCACCGGGCAACGCTGGTGCTTGATATGTATCGTTGAACTTGGCTAGGGCCTCATCCAAGCGGTCTCGAAACTCCTCTATATTCTGGGCAGAGATGATAAGGCGGCCCCCATTATTCAAGCGTACCCGCAATCGGTGGCCCATTGGCAATTCCAACATTTCCAAGTGGGAAATATTGGAGAATAGATAGGCTTTAACTCTAGGTTTGCCATATTCGACTACCAACGCATTAGTGTAAATCAGGTACTGTTTTGCGCTGGTGAACCAGTTGAATCCCGCGGCCAACAAGCCGAGACCCACCAGAAGCCAGCCTCCGCTGGCCACGCCAAAGACGGCTATGGCAAGGGCCAATATCAACGTTATATTGAGACCGGTCCTGGCCCTGACCCCGTACATAGGCTGATTTCCCGGTTGCTCCATGCCCGTTATTCTAACACACTCGTTATCAAGGCCGACAGACCGGCGGGCTGCATTTTCGCTAAATCCCTCTTTAAGAAAAAGCGAGGAGTTGAAGCGGCCAGTATTGAGGGTCTTTTCATTCTCGAAAATGTCATTCTGAGCCGTAGGCGAAGAATCTAAACTTTCAGCAAGAACCTGGTCCGAGTACCTAAGAAAGAGAATGAAGTCAAGAGCTTTAGACCCCTCGCTCCGCTCGGGGTGACATGGCAGAGTGGCTCAGAGCCTGCCCCGGCGTAGGCCGGGGGTGACAATGAGAGACTTTGGAAAGGCCCTGGGCCAGTATTGAGGAAGGTAGCCCGTGACTTTATTTAACTATATACTCAAAGGCCACTAGACTCGAAAAGGAGGCAACCTCCGTGCCGCTACAACGTTCCAATCCATCAAGCATTCACGAGCCCAGGGGCTATCATCACGTGGTGAAAGACGGGAACACCGTCTACATTGCGGGCCAAGTGAGCCGGGACAAAGCCGGCAACACAGTTGGGGTGGGCGACGGAGCAGCCCAGGCCGAGCAAACGCTCCGCAACGTTCAGGAAGCATTGGCCTCGGCGGGCAGCGATATGAACCACATCAAAAAGCTCAATGTCTATTTAACCCACCGGGAAGACATCCCAGCCTACCGGGAGGCCAGGGCTAAGTTTATTCCCGACGATGCCACACCGGCCAGCACGTTGATCCTCTGCTCCGGTCTGGCGGAACCGGAGTTTCGCATCGAGGTGGAGGTTATCGCATCAATCCCATGACCGAAAGGATTTCGCCGGCGCCGGTTTGCTAAGTATCCGTTCTACTTTATAATGTATCGGACCCTGGTCCTGAGACGCTGTCATCGCATCAACAACAGGAGAGACAACAATGGGATTTCCCGAACGAATGAAGTTTGGAATATTCTTGGGCCCCTTCCACCGCGTGGGTGAAAACCCTACCCTGGCCATAGACCGGGACTTGGAACTGGTCCAATGGTTGGACTACCTGGGCTTTGACGAAGCTTGGATCGGCGAACACCACAGCGCCGGCTGGGAAACTATCTCATCGCCCGAGATATTCATGGCCGTGGCCGCCGACCGGACCCGCTACATCAAGATGGGCACCGGAGTCATCAGCATGCCCTACCATCATCCCTTCATGGTGGCCAACCGCATGGTGCAGCTTGACCACATGAGCCACGGCCGGGTGATGCTGGGCGTCGGCCCCGGCGCCCTGCCGGGCGATGCCTACATGATGGGCATAGACGCCTCGACCCAGCGGATAAGGATGGATGAGGCCCTGGGCATCGTGCTTCGTTTGTTCACCGAGACCGAGCCTATCACTTACAAGAGCGACTGGTTCGAGTTGCAAGAGGCCATGCTGCAACTGAGACCCTTCCAAAAACCCCACATGCCCATTGCCGTAGCCTCGGTGCAGTCGCCTTCGGGGGTGGCCCTGGCCGGGAAGTACGGGGCTTCTATTCTGACCATCACCGTGCCCCGGGACCCGTCGGCCAGCCGGGAGACCGACCTTCCACACCTATGGAGTATCGCAGAGGAATCGGCGTCGGAACACGGCCAGACCGTGTCCCGTGATGATTGGCGGCTGTGTCTCCCGGTCCATTTGGCGGAAAGCCGCAAGGAGGCTTTCGAGGACGCCAGGCTGGGCGCGGGACGGTTCCACAGGGAGTACTTCGAAGAAACCATGGGCCGTCCTCAATTGGACTGCCCTATGGACAAAATAATCGACGTGTTGGCGGAAAACGGCTCGTGGATTATTGGCACGCCCGACGACTGCATCGAGGCTATAAAGCGCTTGGAGCAGAGCAGCGGCGGTTTTGGCGGCTTCCTGGTCCAGACAGTAGACTGGGCGCCCCGGGAGAAGATGCTCCACAGCTACGAATTGCTGGCCCGGTACGTTATGCCCCACTTCCAAGGGTCGGTTGCCAGCACTACGGCATCCAACCAGTGGACCTACGACCGAAGAGAGACCTTGATGGCGGGGCGGACCCGAGCCCTAGACAAGGCTAAAGAGACCTGGGCCGTCCGCCACGGTTAGCCGGGGTTTCCGAGTCAAGGGGCACTTACCCAAACGTGTCACAGCCCCGCGAGAGCGCGCCGGGCTAAGCTCCGGTACAGCCGTTGCTTTCAATGCTCAATATCGCTCAATACAAGGAGAAACAAGAATGGGATTCCCCGAACGAATGAAGTTTGGAATATTCTTGGGCCCCTTCCACCGCGTGGGTGAAAACCCTACCCTGGCTATAGACCGGGACTTGGAACTGGTCCAATGGCTGGACTACCTGGGCTTTGACGAGGCTTGGATCGGCGAACACCACAGCGCCGGCTGGGAAACCATTTCATCGCCCGAGCTATTCATGGCCGTGGCCGCCGACCGGACCCGCCACATCAAGATGGGCACCGGCGTGATCAGCATGCCCTACCATCATCCCTTGATGGTGGCCAATCGCATGGTGCAGCTTGACCACATGAGCCACGGCCGGGTGATGCTGGGCGTCGGCCCCGGCGCCCTGCCCGGCGACGCTTACATGATGGGCATAGACCCCTCGACCCAGCGGATACGGATGGATGAATCCCTGGGCATCGTGCTTCGTTTGTTCACCGAGACCGAGCCTATCACCTACAAGAGCGACTGGTTCGAGTTGCAAGAGGCTATGCTGCAACTGCGTCCTTTCACGAAACCGCATATGCCCATTGCCGTAGCCTCGGTGCAGTCGCCTTCGGGGGTGGCCTTGGCCGGGAAGTACGGGACTTCTATCTTGACCATCACCCGCCCCCGGGACCCGTCGGAGAACGTGGAGACTAATCTTTCATACCTGTGGGATATTGCAGAGGAATCGGCGGCGGAACACGGCCAGTCCGTGTGCCGTGATGATTGGCGGCTGGTCCTGCCGGTTCATTTGGCGGACAACCGCAAGGAAGCCTTCGAGGAAGCCAGGCTGGGCGCGGGACGATACTTGAGAGAGTACTCTGAACAAACCCTGGGCCGCGCCGGGTTCGACTGCCCCTTGGAGAAGATCATCGACATCATGGCGGAAAACGGCTCATGGATTATTGGCACGCCGGACGACTGCATCGAAGGAATTAAGCAGTTGGGTGAGAAAAGCGGCGGTTTTGGCGGCTTCATGGTCCAGACGATAGACTGGGCGCCCCGAGAAAAAATGCTCCACAGCTACGAATTGATGGCCCGGTACGTTATGCCCCACTTCCAAGGGTCCGTTGCCAGCACTACGGCATCCAACCAGTGGACCTACGACCGAAGAGAGACCTTGATGGCGGGGCGGACCCGCGCCCTAGACAAGGCTAAAGAGACTTGGGCCGCCCGCCGCGGTTAGCTGCGGTTCTGGCAGGGTCTTTTAATTGTCACCCTGAGCGACAGCGAAGGGTCTAAAGTGCTCGTGCTCCGTGCTGTTTTGCTGCCTGAGCTTTTTTGACTCTTCGTCGCAAGCTCCTCAGAGTGACAGAGGGTGGGAAGGCCCGCCCCGTAACTGCCGTCCTTAATCGTCCAGCCAGGCGTCTTGGAAGAATCCCCAGCCCAGCGGATGGGGGTCCGCGCCTCGGACGTTGGTGCGCACGCCGTTCAGCCACGGCTGGAATGCCGCGACAATAACCGGCACGTTCTCAATCAGAATGCGCTGGATCTCCCCGTAGGTCTCCTGCTGACCCTCAAAGTCCTGCCCCCTGCCTTTTTCGATCAGCTCGTCCAGCACCGGGTCGAGGTAATGCGACGCATTAAAGGTGGACTCGCCGTGGAACTGGAGGCTCAGGGCTTGGTCTGGATTGCGGCCGAACCAATAATCGATGGTGAACGGCTCTATCTGCCACACGACCTCCCAGAACCCGTCCGAAGGGTGCCGCTGGACGTTGATCTGAATGCCCGCTGGCGCAGCGCCCTCTTTGTATGCCACCGCCATTTCGATCATCCCTTGAGCGACGTCGGCTGTGTGCAGGTCGATTTCGATCCCGTCTGGGTACCCGGCCTGTTCCAACAGCGACCTGGCCAGCTCGGGGTCGTAGTCCGGGGGAGCGTGCTGATCCGCAAAGACTGGGTGGGTGGGATGAATAGGATGATCGTAGGCGGGGATGCCCAACCCCAGCAGTGCCGCTTGGTTGATTAAATCTCGATCCGTGGCCGCTTGAAAGGCTTGCCGGACCAGCTTGTTGTCGAAGGGCGGGTTGCTGGTGTTCATGACCAACCCAATCCAGGACCAACTGGTCGCCTTCAACACCGTGGTGCCGGAATTGCTCTCGATAGCGGGAACGCTCTGGGGGTCCAGGGCATATACGATGTCCACGTCGCCGGCCTGGAGCGCCGTGGCCCGGCCTGCGGGCTCGGGGATAGCCAGGAGGACCATCTCATCCAGGTAGGGCTTGCCCTCCTCCCAGTAGTCGTCGTTCCGAACAAACGTAGTGCGTTCGCCCGGCAGGTGCTCGTCAATCTTGAAGGGCCCCGTGCCGAACTCCTCCAGGGTCAGCCGCTCGATGTCCACGTCGGCGGGGAGGATACGGGCTTGATAGACCGAAAAGTAGGTTGGGAAGAAGGAGTTGGGAGCGACGAGGTCGAAGCGGATGGTGTAGTCGTCGATAACCACCATTTCGTCGATAGCTTCCATTGTGGGCCGTATCGGAGAGTCGATCTCCGGGTCCAGCAGCCGGTTAATGGTGAAGACCACGTCCTCCGCCTTGAACTCCTTGCCGTGGTGGAACTTGACCCCCTTCCGCAAATGGAAGGTGTAGGACGAGCGGTCGACGTTGGGCTCCCAGGAGGTGGCCAGCTCCGGTTTAATGGAAAGGTCCGGCTGGATCATAAGCAGGTTGTCATAGACTTGCTGGGTGATGACGTTGTCAGGGGCGGACCCTTGGATGGCCGGGTCCAGTGTTTTGTGGTCCGCGACCATCGCGATCCTCAGCGAGCCGCCCCTCTTCGGCGCCCCCTCCTCATCAACCAAGGCGACCTCGACAGTTGCCTCGGGGACCTCGACAGCCTCTTCAGTGAACTCGACGAGTTCGGCGAGCGCAGCGGACTCGGCCTCGGCAGTAGCGAGAGCGGCGGCGGTGTCCTCGGCGACCGCGTCGTCCTCGGCCTCAGCTGCGGACTCGGAGACCTGGGCGACCGCGGTGGACTCGGCGCTGTCGCCGCATGACACCACGAAGAGGACCGACGCCAGCGCCACGGCGAGTATTACCAGAAGAGGGTGCAGACCAGTTTTCTTAGACCTTATAAAAGTTCCCTCTCTAATCGTCTAGCCAGGCGTCTTGGAAGATTCCCCAGCCCAGCGGATGGGGGTCCGCGCCTCGGACGTTGTTGCGCACGCCGTACAGCCACGGCTGGAATGCCACAACAATTTGCGGCACATCATCGATCAAAATGCGCTGGATCTCCTCGTAGGTCTTCTTCTGATCCTCAAGCTTTTGCCCCCTAGCCTTGACTACCAAGTCGTCAAGCGCTTGGTTGTAGTAATGCGGCGCATTCCAGGCGCAAGTGACGCAGTACTCCAGGCTCAAGGCTTGGTCCGGATTACGGCCGTACCAACGGTCGATGGTGAACGTCTCTTCCATCCACACCACGTCCCAGAACCCGTCCGAAGGGTGCCGCTGGACGTTGATCCGGATACCCGCTGGCGCGGCGCTCTCTTTGAATGCCACCGCCAATTCGATCATCCCTGACCCGATATCGGCTGTGTGCAGGTCGACGTCGATCCCGTCTGGGTACCCGGCCTGCTCTAACAGTGACCTGGCCAGCTCGGGGTCGTAGTCCGGGGGAGCGTACTGCTTCGAAAAGACGGGGTGGGCGGGGTGAATGGGGTGGTCAAAGGCGGGGATGCCCAACCCGAAAGTGGCTACTTGGTTGATGGCTTCCCGGTCCGTGGCCGCTTGAAAGGCCTGCCGGACCAGCTTGTTGTCGAAGGGCGGCCTGGCATTGTCCATGACCAGCCCAATCCAGGACCAACTGGTCGCCTTCAACACCGTGGTGTCGGGATGGGCCTCGATAGCGGGGACGCTCTGGGTGGTCAGTTCATATACGACGTCCACGTCGCCGCTCTTGAGCGCCTCGTCCCGGGTTGCGGGCTCGGGGATAGCCAGGAGGACGATCTCATCCAGGTAGGGCTTGCCCTCCTCCCAGTAGTCGTCGTACCGCACCATCGTAGTGCGTTCGCCCGGCAGGTGCTCCTCAATTACGAAGGGCCCGGTACCGAACTCCTCCAGGGTCAGCCGTTCGATATCCACGTCGGAGGGGAGGATACGGGCTTGATAGATCGACATGTAGGTCGGGAAGAAGGCGTTGGGGGCGGTGAGGTCGAAGCGGATAGTATAGTCGTCGATGACGACCATCTCCTTGATAACTTCCAATGTGGACCGCGCCGGAGAGTCGATCACGGGGTCCAGCAGCCGGTTAATGGTGAAGACCACATCCTCCGCCTTGAACTCCTTGCCGTGGTGAAACTTCACCCCTTCCCGCAGGTGGAAGGTGTAGGACGAGAGGTCCTCGCTGGGCTCCCAGGAGGTGGCCAGCTCCGGCTTCACGGACAGGTCCGGCTGGATCATGAGCAGGTTGTCATAGAGTTGCTGGGTGATGACGATGTCAAAGGTGGACAGATGGATGGGCGGGTCCAGCGTGTTGTGGTCCGCGATGATCGCGATCTTCAATGTGCCGCCCCTCTTCGGCGCCCCCTCCTCTTCAACCAAGGCGGCCTCGGCAACTGCTTCGGGGCCCTCGACCTCCTCGGGGACCTCGAGGGCCTCTTCGCTGAACTCGACGAGTGCGGCGTGCTCAGCAGCCTCGGCTTCGGCGGTGGCTTGGGCAGCAGCGACTTGGACAGCGGCAGTGTCTTCGGTGGCCCCGGGGGCTTGCGCCGCCTCGGTGGCCTCCCCAGCGCCGCCGCAAGACACGACGAAGAGGACAGACACCAGCGCCACGGCGAGTATTACCAGAAACGGGTACAAGCCAACTTTCTTAGGTCTCATAATGGCTTCCTTCCTTAAAACCTTCTGTCTCTACATCGTCATTCCGGCTTAAGGCCGGAATCCAGAAGCGTTTGCCAACAGCAACGTTCTTTACTCGTGGTGTTTCCTGGATTCCAGCATTCGCTGGAATGATGGGCTCGGAGCGCCGGAATAACCCTCCAAGTCTGAACAATCACTGCTATCCGACTATATAGAATCCTGTCCGCTGAATTGTGGCAGACTGGAGATTCCGTCTTAAAGCCAATCCTCGACCCTCTAACTAGCTGACTACAGCGGCGCCCGCCTCCGATATCACCAGATCGTGCTCGGCGGTGGCGCCGCTGGCCGCCACGCCACCTATAACTTCATCGCCCCGCTTTATGGGGACCATACCCTTAAATACTGCGATCTGTCCGCCGCGGGCCCCAACCAGACCAAGGTAAAAATCCCGTTGGGATAAAGCCTCTAGCTCGTCACCGGTCCGCCCAAACAGCGCGGTGGTGTAAGCGCCGGCGAAGGCCAGGTCGAAGTTGTGGCCGCCAGCCGCCTCTTCACGCCCTACCGCCGCCAACTCTCCGGCGGCGTCTACCACGACGACAGTCACCGGACGAGCGTCGACCTCTCGAGCCTTGATTAGTCCGGCCTCCACTACTTTTTCCGCTTCCGAAGGCTTTAAAGACATAGCAACACCTCCAAATTGGTCGTTTCGAACACCTAGCCCAATGCAACTATGCCGGCCTGAGCCACTTCCAAGTCGATGGCATCGGGGGCTCCACTCACTCCCACGGCGCCTATAACCTCGTCTCCACGCCGAATCGGCAAGCAACCCAGGGCCACCACGATTTTACCTCCCCGCGCCGCACACAAGGCGTGGAACCATCCCCGGCTTGGCAACGTCTCCATATCTTCGCCGGTCCGTTTGAACAGGCCCGCGGTGTAAGCCATTCTGTATGAGAGATCGAAGTTGTAGCCTCTGGCGCCGTCCATGCGGCGCGCCGCCCTTATCTCCAGCGCCGAATCCACCACTGTGATAGTAATCCGATGGCCCAGTTCTTGAGCCTTGGCTACACCGGCATCGCAAACCCTTTGCGCCTCAGCCGAGGTTATCGACATATCACATTCTCCCTTTTGGCAGCGGTTGAATACGGACCAATGCAACCGGCGGCCCGGATTCTCATCTTAGTCCGAAAAATACAACCTCTGCCCTGAATCCCAGGCAGCAGGAATGATATTCCCCTGGGGGAAGGCTGTCAATTACTCTAGGGAACAATCACCCCTCGGCCTACAATGCGACGGTTTTTGAAGTCGCTGAGCGCGGCGTTGATGTTGTCCAGCGAGTACTCCTGGAAGTTCATCTTGACGCGCCCTTCAGCATTCAATTCCATCAACTCGACCAATTCCATGTAATTGCCTACCAGGCTGCCAGCAATGGTAATCTCATTAACGATCATATGAAGGGTGGGCACTTCGATTCTGCCGCCATAACCAACGATGAAGTGGGTCCCGCCCCGCCGCAACATCTGCCAGCAGAGTTGTTCAGCCCCTTGCTCGGCTACAAAGTCAATTACGGCGTGAGCGCCGCCCCCGGTCAGTTCCTTCACCTGGTCCACTAGGTCCGGGCCGCTGTCAACCACATGGTGGGCCCCCAGCTTTTTGGCCAAGTCCCGGGCTGCCGCGCTACGGTCGACGGCAATGGTGCGGGCGCCGCACAGCTCATGCAAGCACTGTAGAGCAATATGTCCAAGCCCGCCAACGCCCAAGACTACGCAATAGCTGCCCGGTCTCAGATTGCTGGCAGCCCGCTTGGCTACCCGGTACGCAGTAATGCCGGCGTCGGCCATAGGAGCCACATTCAAGGGCGAGACGTTCTCCTTAAGTTTTATCAGTGCCCGCTCGTTGGTGAGCAAGTATTCGGCGAACCCGCCATTGACGCCAAGGCCCGGAAAAATGCCGTTCTCACAGTACATGTCTTCGCCCCGGCGGCAGCCGACACAAACACCGCAGGTCCGGAGGGGATGGCAGATAACGGCGTCACCGGGTTTTACGGACCCCACACCACTGCCGACGGCCTCAACCCAACCGGCGTTTTCGTGGCCCATAATATAGGGCAGCAACGATCCCACCGGGTCCATCACCGGCTGCCAAATCCCTTCGATGATGTGCAGATCAGTACGGCACAAACCTGCCGCGCCAACACGAACGATAACTTGGTCAGGGGAATTTATGGCCGGCTCGGGTACTGTTTCAACCACCAGCTCGACATTCATTTCCCGGTCGTACTGATACAAACGAGCCGCTTTCATGGCAACGCCCCCATGCTTCAAGATGGTCCTAAGTACCGGAGACAAACGACATTAGGGAGCCCCAAAATTCCCTTGGGGCTCCCTAATTGAAGACGGTTAAAGCCCAACACTAGGGCCAGGCGGACCCTGCCTACAACGGAGGTTTAGCTGGAGGTTTAGCTGCGGCCATTGCGCAAGAGCCTGCCCGGCATCGCTCCGGTCGGCTCTCCGTCTTCAAAGGTCACTTGGCCGTTAACCATAATCCAGCGGTAGCCTTTGGCTTTCTGGACCCGCCGCCACTCGCCGCCAGGCAGGTCCTCGGCAACCTCGGAGGGCAGGACCTCCAGCTTGTCCAGGTCGTACACCACTATATCCGCTGGGGCGTTCTCACGGATAAAACCCCGGTCCTTGAATCCACCAAAGTGGGCCGGCAGATAGCTCAGCTTGTAATGGGCGTCTTCCAGGCTTATTAGCTTCTCGTCCCGTACCAGCCAGGCCAGCAAGTCCGTGGGATAGGTTCCCGCTGTCAGGAACTTAACGTGTGCTCCGCCGTCGGATACACCGGCAATTACGTGAGGCGAGTCCAAGACCTCCGCGGTGAATTGAGCAACGTCACGGCCTTGGGTCTCGGCTATGAACTCGGTCGCCAAATTGTCCGCCACCACCAGGTCAAGAAGAGCGTCCACGACATGCTTGCCCTCCTTGTCGGCGATCTCCTGAACCCTCATGCCTGCGTAGTGCTCGTACTCCGGGTTGGCCGTCTCCTCGACTATTAGACTCCCCACCGACCCCGGGACAACGGCAGTGGGCCGGGTTCCGGAGTCCCATTCCTCGCGCAGGCGCCGCCGCATCTCCGGGTCCTCCATCTTCGCCTTGCGTTCCTGGCGCGTCCCCACAGTCACCTCGCGCCAAGCGGGGACGTCGTCGAACAGGTTCCAGTCGGCAAAGGTGAGCTCGAAGCCGCTCCGGCTTGTAGCGCCCTGGCCGTATATCTTGATCCCTCTCTCGGCGCAGCGCTCGAGCCAACGAATCCTGGCCCGATGTTGCTCGGGATGAACAGCGTTGGGCGTCACAGTTTGGTAGAGGATGGGCCGGAGAGCGGTCTGGGCTATTTTCTCAAAGAAGTTCATAGTCGCCTCGTCCAGAGGGCGGCCCTCTTCGATGGGTTCCTGGTAAGTCAGTTCTATGAAGCCTTCGTCGCGCTCGGCCAGTATCTTGGCGAAGGTGAGAACCTCGTCCTCCGTCATCAGGTCGGTGATCATAGGAGTCCCGTCATAGTCCCGCTGCTCAGATGTTTCACCCAGGATCTGAGTGGACCAGCCGCAGGCCCCCGCATCCATCGCCTCATGCACCAGCCGCGCCATCTCCCTCAACTCAGCCTCGTTGGGACGCCGTTTCTTGGCCTCGTCCCATCCCATCACCCAAGCGTACAATGGCGTCAGCGGCACGTAAGTAAGGCAGTTCACTCCCTTGGGAATGCGCTCCAGGCTATCCATGAACTCGGGGAAAGTCACCCAGTCCCACAGCATCCCTTCCTTCATCGCGTCATAGGGGATAGCCTCGTTGCGGGTCATGCACAGCATTGCCCGGTCCCGGTCCTCCGGGCGCGACGGCGCAAATCCGAAACCGCAGTTACCGACGGCCACCGAGGTCACGCCGTGCCAGCCGGACAGGGTGCAGTAAGGGTCCCACTGGATTTGCGCATCATAGTGAGTGTGCAGGTCAACAAAGCCCGGGGCGACAATGAAACCCTTGGCATCCAGGACCTTATCCGCTGTGCCACCCACCAAGCCGCCAATCTTGGCAATTCTTCCGTCTTTAATCGCTATGTCACTGACATAACGAGGCGTCCGCGTCCCGTCAACGACGGTGCCCCCCTTGATGATAAGGTCGTATTCGGCCATAAGTTACCACCCTCATTTTTTATTGGGAGCCCAAAGTAGATTAGCTGGTCCCAGTATAGAGTTTCTAGGGATGGTTGTCAATAATTAGCGAAATAAGCACTATAAATAGACTTATTTCGTAATAATCAAGTGGTAATTATCTGTTTTAGGACAATTTTTTCATAGCCACAGTCAGGGCCATCTCCGCGGCGAGGCTGGTGGAGCGCCCCGAGGGGTCCAACCTAGGCGACACCTCCATGATGTCCATAGCGTCCAAAGGATACTCGGTTAGAACAGCCAGCATTTCACGCAGTTGAGTCGGCGTTACCCCGCTGGGATCGGAGACGCCGGTCCCCGGCAAGTAGCCCGGGTCCACTATGTCGATGTCCAGGGTGCAGTAGATAACGTTGCACCCCCTTATGGCATGTTCACAGGCCCGGCGCGCCACCTCTTTGGGACCCAGTTCGTGAATGGTCTCGGCGGTGAAGATCGCGCCGCCCATGGCGTTGATCTGATCGAACTGGTCGGCGTTGACCAGACAGGTCACGCCGATCCAAGCCATGTTCTTCCGTTGCACCCGATGAAGCTCGGAGATGCGGCGAGCGTTGGTGCCCTGGTTCAGGCTGCCGGTTAGAGGGTTATAGTTTCCGAAATCCAGGTGCCCGTCGAAATGGACGTAACCGATGCGGATGTCCGGGTCCTGTTCTATCTTGGCCCGGTGCCACCCCATTGCCGATGGATAGCTAACGTAGTGATCGCCCCCGAACATCATGGAAAAACCGCCTCGCCGGACCACGTCGGCGACCCCGTTGGCGATGTTTTCCTGGCTCTTCAAGATGTCGGTGGGATACATGGTGAAATCGCCCACATCCAACACCCTGTCCAAGAAACGGGGTGAGAACCTCTCCCCGGTCTCCACATCCATAAGGTCCTTGCCTTCCGCCCGGTGCAATCGCTCTCCTACAAGCTGCGACCCGGTGCGGATGCCGTTGGGCCCCCGGTGCGCCCCGAAGCGCGCCAGGATTTCGCTGTCGAAGGGCGCCCCGGAGATAACGAAACTCCCCGGCCGGACATCCTCGACGGCGCCCAGCGGGACCCCCAGGAAGCTGGAGTAGGGTTGTACCGCTGCTCTTTCCGGTGACCGCATAGATTGCTCCTTACAAGAGTTGCTATAACTAAAGCCGTGGCATCATGAAGCGGAAGGCCATCCAGGCGGCCCACTGCGTAGCTGTCCTACCCTCGCCGCCGAACTCCAGGGTGGGATTACACCCGACGATGTCCAACGCGCCGGCCTTGCTCTCGGCGATGATGTTCATGGCATGTTCCAGCTCGGGCACCGTGACCCCTTGGAACCTGTGATCGCTGGCAGACTGGAGATAGGCCCCGTCGATCACGTCGGCGTCCATGCTCACGTAAACGGCTCCACAGCCCTCGCCGGCCCGCTCCAGCGCCTCGCGGGTGACTTTCTCCATACCCTCCCGCTCCACATCGCCCAGGGTGAATACTTTGAAGTCCAGCTCCTCGGCCAAGGCCACTTGGTCGCGGGGCAAATAGCCGTTGGCCCCAACATAGACCATGTTCCGGCGGCTAACTGCGCCCGACTCCAGGATGCGCCGCGCCGTCGCCCCCCGCCACACCCGGCCCCATAGCGGGTCTTCATCGCCCAAGTCCAGTTGGCTGGAAAACTGGATGTAGCCCACCTTCCCCCGGTCCCGTTCCGCCATGGCGTCCCGAAAGCCCAAGACTAAAGGATAGCTGATGAGGTGGTCCCCTCCGAGAAAAATGGGAAGAGCGCCTCGACGCGCCACCTCGTACATGGAGCGGCGCAAGTGCATCTCCATTTTGTGCCAGTCCACAGGATACGAGTTGGTATCTCCCAGGTCCAATACCTTGCCCCGAAGATCGCCGTCAGGCACATGGAGCCTTACTTGGGTATTGGGGTCCACCGAGTCAAGGGCCACCATCATCGAGTATCGCAGGGAAGCCTCCCGTATGACTCTTGGGCCGGTCCGCGCACCGACCCGCCCGGTGCCGGCTAGGTCGAAGGGGACTCCGGCAACCGCCACCATCCCCTCTTGGAGGTCTTCGATGTCACCGATGGGCGCTCTGATGAAAGTAGCAAGGCCTTGTTCAAACCCCTGAGGGTCGAGTCTCAATGGCATGTGGCCCCCTTAGCGCCGAGTCCAGGACCTCTTGCAGTTTGAAATCTCGAAGATTCTACTGGAACACTCTGGGCGCGGTCACCTCTATTATCGCTTGGGCAACCAACTGTTGCGCCCTTCCGCTCAGGTCCCAGGACGGGGCCACCCCCACGCCATCCACAGCGCCGACCCGAGGCGCGCCAAGCTCCCGGACCAGTTGAAGCAGTTCGCGGGCGGTCAAGCCCCCCACCATAACGGAGCCTTGGCCCGGTGCGTATCCCGGATCGACAACGCCGATATCCAGGCTGACATAGACGGAATCAGCGCCCTTCCCCGCTATTTCCAGGGCCCGCTTGGCAGCGGCCTTCATCCCTTTATCTCGCACCTTGTTCAAGGCTAGGATAGTGACCCCCGCCTTCTGGGCGTGGTCCCACTCCTCAGCTTCCTGCAATCCATGCACACCCACTACCGCGATATTGTGAGGGTCTACTTGCCCGCTATCCAGGATATTCCGAAGGGTGGCCCCATGCCAATGTTTGCCCCAGGTTGGGTGGGCATCCCCCATAGCCAGCTCGTTGGAGAGCTGGATCAACCCGGCCTTTTGATTACGTTGCTTCAGACCATCGGCAAAGCCGAGAAACAGTGGGTAGGTGATGGAGCGGTCCCCACCCAGGCCAACGGGGACCGCTTCCTTGGCGGTTATCGAGGACACGAACTCTTGCAGCGAGGCATTAGTCCGAGGGACATCCTCCGGGTAGAGGACCGCATCGCCCAAGTCCTCGAGCTTGAGCTCATCGGGCCAGGTGAGAGTCCGGCCGGTGCTGATATCCACCAGCGTACCGGCGCTCTGAAGGGGGTAAATGAAATCCACGCTGGCCTCACGGATGGCTCGCGGGCCGTCGTGCATCCCTTGTCGAAGACCGGAACTGGCTTGGGGGACGCCAAAAACAGCGACATTGCCGGGTTTAAGCGTCTCCACAGTGCCCAGAGCAGCCCTGGCAAAGGTGTGAACACCGGCGTAAGGCACTTGGAACGGAGTTCTCATCTGCTGCCCCCTTAACCGGGTTGTCCTATCTCAAAGGGAGTGAGGCTGGAAACTCATCAATTATATAGTATAGGTGATTATAATGGACGCGGGATACGCCGAAGGCGGGGTCTTTAAATTGTCACCCTGAACGGAATGAAGGGTCTAAAACCCTTCTTGCAAGTCAAGGTTGATTCTCCGACCAACGATCTTCCGCGATAGAGGGACCTGTCGCTGGAATGGTGCGATGACTGTGAAGAACCGCTTTAGGGAACCTCCGAATAAGTGAGGAAACTCGCTACTCCCCGTAGCTGAAATCATGGCGATTTGAGACTTGTTCAGACCTTCCTTAGATTCCTCACTCCGTTTTGGAATGACATGGTTGGGGGCTAGGCGTAAAGCCTTTCTGTCGGGTTGTTGCCAATGCGGCGGCCCTGGGGGAATACCATGACGATGGGCTGCTAATACGAAGGATACGGCCGTGAACGGGCGCTCCGCAACGATAGCCGGAACCGGAAGGTTTGCCCAAAGTTGAAGAGCTAGGCGTCATCCGGAAGGTAGCCGTAGTCCCGGATGGCGGCCTCCTTGGAGATGTAGCCGTTTTTCAGGTCGGCCGCAACAAGGCCAGCGTCACGCTTGCGGGGGTCGCCGTAGCCCCCTCCTCCCGGCAGAATAACCGTCAATCTCTGATCGCTCCGGAAATGGACCTCGGGAGAGTTGCCCAGGGTGGCCGGGTCCACAGCGTTCCCGTCCAGCAGGACTTGAGCTCTCCCTCCGGGCCTTCCCCCCAAAGCCCCTTGGGCCGGTTCCCGAAACCGGCCGCCGGAGCCGGAGAATACAATCGCTTTCCCAGGGTCCACGTCGCCGCCGGGAACGACGCTCATCACCAACTCTTCCCCAAGGCCGCCGCGCCATTCCCCGGCACCGCCGGAGTCACATCGGATCTCCCGCTTCTCGTAGAAGAGGGGCGACTCGATCTCCACTCCTTCAGTGGAGACCTCCCGCACACTATTGGGAAAACTCACCGAGGCCAAGCCGTCCCGGCCCGGCCGGCCCCCCATTCCACCGAAGGCGTGCTGGTGAAGCAAGAAAGGCCCTCCAGACCGCCGGAGGCCGGAATTATAAAACTGGAATATTGGGAGAGACCCTGAACCGGCGGGCGCGCGTTCCGGCGCGGCTTGACTCAAGGCCATGAAGGCGAGGTCCGAAACCGGGGTCCCCGTAGCGATGCGCCAGAAAACAGGAGCCGGATAGGTCGGGTTCAGCAAGCAGCCCTCGGGGGCGGTGGTGTGGATCGGACGGTGCGCCCCTTCGTTGTTGGGCACATCCGGTGCGCACACCGTCTTGACCGCCTCGACAAAAAAGGCGCGGACGTGATTCAAGGGGTCGTTTATGGGAAACCGGACTTGGGGGGAGGTGCCGGAGAAGTCGGCGTAAAGCTCCTCTCCTTCTACAGTCAGGGTTAGAACCAGCTTCAACGGGTCGCCCCCGTCGTCAAGAATATCTAAAGGAAACTCCGCCCCGTAGGTGCCGTCGACCAGATTGCCGATGCCCCGGCGCATACTTGCTTCGCTGCGGGCCACAATCTCGTCGGCGACCTTCTCCAGAGAGGTTAGGCCCTGCTCAACCATAAGCTGGACCAACCGCTGCGCTCCCACATAGCCGGTCCCCACCTGGGACCGGAAGTCGCCTACGACCTTTTCGCTGAAGCGCACGTTGCGTCTAAGGATGCTGAAGAAGTCCTCGTTGGGTTGGCCCTCGCGCATGATCGCCAAGATGGGTATGATGAGGCCCTCCTCGTAGACCTCCTCGGTGCGCCCGGAACCGGCCTTGCCGCCGATATCCAGGTGGTGGATGCTGGTAACGGCAAAGCCAATGAGCCGGCTGTCCAAAAAAGCCGGGGTGACCACGAAAACGTCGGCGGTGTGCCCCGATTGGACCCAAGGGTCGTTGGTCACATAAGCGTCCCCAGGACGCATCCGGTCGGGAGGAATCTCTTTCAAGAGGGTCTTCACCAAGGGCGGCATGGTCCCGGTGTGGCCGGTAGCTCCCAGGTTGGTCTGGGCGATCAAGTAACCGCGGGCGTCGCAAATGCCCGTGGACATATCGTGGACCTCGACCACGTCATGGGAAAAGGCGGTGCGAATCTGGGTCACCGCCATTTCGTCGGCGATAGCGATGAGCCGCGGCCACACTAAATCAAGGTCAAGAGAACCTGGCCCCACCGGGGCGGACGCCGGCTCGGCCACCGAGATGACCAGGGTCCCGTATTCGTCCACCGAGATGACCAGGGTCCCGTATTCGTCCACCTCGACCTTTCCGCCTTGGTCCACCACGGTCGTGGACTCCCGCTCCTCGATGATAGCGGGGCCGCTAATGACCATGCCGCTGCAGAGGCGATAACGGTCGTAAACCCTATGGGGCGCCATACCGCGTTGGGCCGCCGAGTAAGCGGGCCGCTGCCCCTTGAGGGATGTTTTCGCGGGTCGATTCTCCCTAGGAAGCGGCTGAATTTGCAGGCCCGGTCCGACTATGCTGCCGCGGACCCTCACGTTGGCCAGTTCCACCGGGATGTCGTCGTAGAAATAACCGTATTTCTCCCGGTATTGTTGGGCAAATCCTTCCCATAGGAAAGTTGCGGTCTCGTCCGTCAGGTCTTTATCAGGCAGCGGCAACGGAATCTGGTAACCCTGGCCGATGTAGCAGAGGTCCACCGAGCGGTCGAACCGGACCTGCCCATTTGGGTCCACTTGTTCCAGCAGGTCTGCGGCCTCCCTCTCCATCCCTTCAAACTCGCAGCCCAGGGAAGGGAAATCCAGCCGTTCCAGCGGCACTTTGTAGGTGCGGCTCAGATCAAAAGCAGGGGGCGCCTCCAGAAGGCCCAGGGCCGAAGTGACTCCCGCTTGCAACGGGACCAGCACTTTCTTGATGCCGAAAGCGCGGGCCAAGTTGTAGGCGTGCACCGGACCGGCTCCCCCAAAGGCTACCAGTGCGGCGCGGGCCGGGTCGCCGCCTTTCTCTATCACGTGCATTTTCACTGCCGCCGCCATGTTCGCGTTGACCACTTCATGGACCGTCCAAGCCGCGTCCAACGGCCGCTGGCCAAGGGCGTCTCCCAACCGGTCTTTCAGGCCCTGGGCCGCCGCTGCCGCATCCAGTTTCATTTCTCCGCCCAGGAAGTAGTTTGGGTCCAGGTAGCCCAAGACCAGGTCGGCGTCAGTTACTGTTGGTTCAGTCCCTCCAAACCCGTAGCAGATGGGTCCGGGGTCCGCCCCAGAACTCTCGGGACCCACTTGGACCAGCCCGAGTTCGTTGATTCGGGCGATGCTGCCGCCCCCTGCTCCTACTTCGATGAGATCAATAGAAGGTGTGGCCACCGGATAGCCGCTGCCCCTCTGAAGGCGTTGGGAACGAGCAACTTCCAACTCGGAACTAAGGGGCAAAGCGCCGTCCTTTATAAGGCAGGCCTTGGCCGTGGTGCCTCCCATATCCAGTGACAGAACTTGGTCTAGGTTGGCCAAGCGGGCATAGGCTTGAGCCGCAACCACCCCGGCCGCCGGTCCCGACTCTATCATCCGCACCGGAAAATCCCCGGCGGCACGGACCGAGGCCAAACCGCCATTGGAGAGAGTTACGAATAGGCCCGCGCGGAAGCCCTCTTGGTTCAACCGGTCCTGGAGGCGGTGGAGGTATCTTTGCACCAAGGGCTTCACATAAGCATTGATTACCGTCGTAGCGGTCCTCTCGTACTCCATGTATTCCGGCAACACCCGCGAGGACAGGGACACAGCAATATCCGGCGCCAACCGGCCAAGGGCTTCCGCTACGCGCTGCTCGTTTTCCGGATTGACGTAAGAGTGCAAAAAAGCAATGGCTACCGACTCTACTTCTTCGTCATGCAGGAGCTGAGCGATTCCCTCCAGCTCATCGCCCACCACGGGAACAAGGATTCGTCCATCGCTGTAGGTCCGTTCCGTAACCGGCTGTCGCAGGTATCGGGGCACCAACGGTTCAGGGGGGTCGTTCCACATTTCGGTGTTCTTTACCCTAACGTGGCGGCGCAGTTCCAGCAGGTCCCTAAACCCCTTGGTGGCAAGGAGGGCCGTCTTGGCGCCCTTTCTCTCGATCACGGCATTAGTGGCCAAGGTGGTGGCATGTACGAACCGGTGGGTGCGTTGTGGATAGCCGGGCGCGGAGTTGGTTAACGTCCGGACCCCATTCAGCACGGCTTCAGAGGGGTCGTCAGGAGTTGTCACCACCTTCTTGACTACCATCTCCCCTGTAACTTGGTCGAACAGCACCAAGTCGGTAAAGGTGCCGCCGATGTCACACCCCACCAAGTAACTGCCGCTTTGTGCAGGCATGTTCTTAAACCCTATTCCAGTGTTGAATAAAAACAGCCGGAAGAGCATCCACTGCCAAGATGGGCGCCGCGGACGGCGTGGCGGCCCCAGGACCGCCCGCAGAGTATCACAGATACGGGAAACCGCGCCACCGGGCGTTTATCAGTACCGGGGCAATCGCATTTTGGCTATGCGAAACTAACCGGCCGCCCACAAGAGGCGTCTCTACGATGAGCACAATGCCGAAGTGTAGGGGGCAACCTTCGTGGTTGCCCTGACCGTCGGGAGGGGGGCTTGGCCTGGTTGGAGGTTGTAAAAGACAGTCGAGGTACGCCGGCTACTTCTCGGTCGCGCTGTCACTGGCCGAAGGGTCGGTCCGGCCGGCTGGCTGCGGGTCATGGAGTTCCGGATCATGGTCGACGATGGAGTTGTTGAACCGTTTTGACTGCCGACAGTTCCGGCAAATCCCGCGGCTGGTAGGGCCATTGGCAGGCTCTATGATCCAATGGTGACGACAGGACGAAACCGGCTGTTCCTCCAGTGCCTCTCCTATAGCCTCTTGATGTAGCACCATGTCAATTCCTCCCCGCATCATCCGGTTTCCGGTTGGGTCCAGAACTACCGTTGGGTATTAGTCAAAACCTATCTATGATGCGGGCTTTATGTCAACGATACCAGTGCCCGGTTTCGGGGTTTTTTAAGGTTTCAACCAAAATCCGCCTTGGCCGATGTACCGTCCATCGCCTGGCTCACTCACTACGGGTAGGCCCCGGACATCGTATCCGCAATCGCGGAGACCTTTGCATAACCCCCCTGTCATTCCGAACGCAGCGAAGCCCTTCGGCTGCTCTCAGGATAAACTCCGTGAGGAATCTCAAACCTATGTCAGCAAGCACTAGGTCTGTAGCTGGACCGACGCGACGACTCTGGCCCAACGTCTTAGATTCCTCCCTCCGGTCGGAATGACAGGGGTGGCGGTCGGAATGACAAGTTGAGCGACCAGTTACGCAAAGGTCTCCAATCGCGCGGGAGTAAGGAAGCAGGGCTAATCGAGAAGTTCAATCCACGACAGAGGAATTTAGTCATTCATTCACGTATTAGTAATCCGGCATCCCCTCAGTCCGGACCGGAAGATGACTGTGGACAACTACCGGTGCATTGGCCTCAGCTTCGAAGGGCAGTGGAAGAGATGTCCACACGAAAGGCCGACTCGGGGATACTCTGAAATAGCGGCCCGAACCCCTGCGGGACCGGAACGTCGCTCAAGGTGCGGTATTTACCCTCGGCTTCCCGCCCGGCCACCAAGAACCGGCAACCTGACGACCAGATCTCGGCTAGGGCGGTGGTCATGGCCGATTCGTCGCCGCCGTAGTACCGGGGAGCCACCAAACGTACAGCGGTGTCCCAGCCGATGACGAAGGCGCACCCAGGGAAGAGGGCCGCCTTTTTGCGATATTTGTCCGCCCGGGTCAGCACCACCGGCGCCTTGCCCCGGAACTGGGCCAGCCTGCGCCTTACCTCTTCAGCGGCAAGGGGCGGCTTGTCCACGTTGGTCACCGACATTTCGAAAATAACCTCGGTGCCCAGAATCTCTGAAGCAGCCCGCGCCAGGGCCTCATGGCCTTGGTGCAAAGGGTTAAAAGAACCCGCCAACAAAGCGGCGGGCACCGGCTCGTCCACGGTCATGCGGCCCTCTGAGTCCACCATGACGGCGCCAACCTCCCCTGATAGCAGCGACTCCAAGGGATCGGGATGGGCCCTATGGTTGGTCTCCATGATGTCGCCAGGGGTCAAACCCAGTTCCAAGTCTTCCTTGACGCCACAAGCCCTCGCCAAGGCCAGAAGCACCAGCTTGCTGACCACCTCTTCTTCCCCTGCCCGGTCCCTTAGTCCCTTATCCAGCCGCAAGTTATATGCGGTCCACTGGAAATCGTCCCAGGTGGCGACGTAACAACGGTGTTCGCCTCGTTTTAGACGGTCGGTGGCGATGGTGGCAGTACAGGCCAGACCCAGCAGAGGCACGTCCTTTTCCTTCAACCGCTTGGCCCGGCGAAAAGCAGCGCCGGCCATGCTGCGGGCAGTGTCCTCGGAAACGAACTGGGCCGGCTCAAAGCCCAAGAAGTCCAGCATAGACTCCCTTCCATAGGGGACAACCACCTCCAGTAGACTACGGGAGGCGCCGGCGGCCCCCAATAGCCAAGCAACCGCTTGACTGCCGGCGCCGGAAACCGCCATCACCGCCTGCGGCGCAGACCCGTGAATCTTCGCTGCTATGTCGTGGACAGTGTTCATTGTCGGTAATTACTGGGGGACGGCAATTACTGGGCCGGCGGAGTTCCGGGGTTCCAGGGGCTATGGTCGATACGCTTCATACGTGAGGTGGAAAACTCGATTTCACCTTTGATCTTACGGTCCCATTCCTCCATAACCTCTTTAGGAAGCCGGCGAGCCGCGTCCCGCCACCAGAGAGGGCCGTCTTCACTTGCTGTACCGCCTTCCAAGACCTCGCCTAGAAAGCAGGTCATATCCCCGGCGTCCAGGGCGTTGATGACCCGGCAATCCAAGTACCCCCAGCAATCTCGGAGCACCGGGCTGCCCGAGCTACCCAAGTGGTGAGCAACACCGGACAGCTTGTCCTTATCCCGGCCCGACACCAGACCGAACTCGGGTATGAGCTGAAGTTGGTCCTTTCTCAGGAAGTTCAGGGCGAAAGCGCCACTGCGGTAGATCTGGCCGTGGCTAAAGTTGCGCTTATATATTTGGACCACCACCCGAGGTTGGCTAGGCACAATGGAGGCACCGCCGATGGCCACGACAATCTGGGCGTTCAGTTTCCCCTCCCAGCAACTGGTCACTGCGGCCATGGGGGACCAGAGGTGAGTCATCATGGGCGCGATGCGCTTGTACTCCATGTATATATCCCGCTGGTTCTGTGAATACGGCTTCGGCCGCCGGAAGAGAGACAAAGAATATTCGGTCTGCCGGTTACGCCGGGAGTGTAGCATCCTCGACAACCGGGGTCTACCGCCGGGCAGTGGAAGGCAGGGTCTTTCAATTGTCCTGGCGCCCACATCCGGCACATTGAATACGTCGCCGCCACGGTCATTCTGAGCCGTAGGCGAAGAATCTAGGGCCTTGATCGGAGAATCGGCCTTGACTTGCAAGAGAGATTTTAGACCCTTCACTCCGTTCAGGGTGACAATTAAAAGACCCTGCAGTGGAGGGGTACGCCTTAGATTTTTGCGGGGACCAGGGTCGGGCCGGATTTGTTTCTTGGTTGGAACAAATAAGGAACAAATCGGCCGCGGGGCTGAAATCCCTCTTCGCGAAAGGGGGCCCGGCAGCGGCCGGCCGGTCGCGGACACAGGCCCTTCGACTCCACGGCGCTTCGCTGGGGATGAAGGGAGATCGAGGGAGGCTTTTGGCGGTTGGGACCTGGGCAACATGGTTTCAGTTTGGGTATTGGCCTTCCGGCTTGTCAAGGAAGAGGTGGCATTGAGGTAAGGGAGAGGGGACGACTTTGCGCATGTCCTACAGTGAAACGATCGTTACCAGTCCGGCGAGTGGTCTTCGGCCTTGTTGTTAGTAACCCGTCGTTGTTGGCTCCCATCGGCTCCCATGACAAAGATCTCGCCCGACCCGTAGAGATAGGATACGAAGGCTATTCGTTTACCGTCGGAAGACCAGACTGGGGCAACGTCATCGGTTTCGTTGTTGGTGAGCCGCCGCTGTCTTGACCCATCTCCCCGCATGGTGTAGATCTCCGAGTTCCCATCACGGTAGGACACGAAAGCAATCGTCTCGCTGTCCGGCGACCAGACCGGCGAAAGGTCATTGGCTTGGTGCTGGGTCAATCGGTTCAGCTCGGTGTCGTCTTGCCAGGTGCCGTTTTTTAGCTTGTTGACGACGTAGATGTCGGCGTTGTCTTGATCGGTCCTGACGAAAGCTATGCTTTGGCCGTTGGGCGCCCAGGCCGGATTTGAGTCTTGCCCGGTGGTGAGGTGGACCAGGTTAACGCCGTCGGGATTACGAAGCCGCAATCCTTGCTCTGTTTCTTCTTCACTTAGGTACAAAACAAACCATTCCCCGTCGGGCGACCAGTCCCCCATTCTATCCACCGTGGAGTTGGAGGTGACCCTGGTCTGCCCGCTGCCATCACCTGCCATCAGGTACACCTCCGGGTTCCCGTCCTGTTCCGAAACGAAGCCCAACCGCCGCCCGTCGGGCGACCAAAGAGGGTCTCGGTCATCTCCAACGTTATGGGTGAGGCGGGTGATTGATTCCCCTTTCCGGTCCACCAGATTGACTTCCAGGTCTCCCGCTTCATTGGACAAATAAACGATGTGTTTGCCGTCCGGAGAAATCCGAGGATTGAAATCGCGGACCCGGTTATCGGTCAGCTTGATGATTTCTCCCTTGTCCGGGTCCAATAGATAAATTTCCTCGTCGCCGTCCAGGCTTGACACCAAGACAATGTCATCTCCCGATGACGAGCCGCACGCGACAGCCGCGGCAACCAGCAGGGCCGCTAGGAGCAACGCCATATAGCAAAAACTTGCCAGGTTCTTCATTCTCTATCCCCGACCGGCAGTGGACCGCTGCATTCTTGAGAGCGGCTGCCCCGGCGGCATCAAGGCAAATCCGGTTCAAGTAAGAATTATAGCCAAAATTGTTGCCGGCAAACCTTGGCTTTTCGAGAGCGTTTCATGGGAATTATCGAAGCCCTCGGAAGAAACACAGCCGTTTACTATCCCTTGACAAGGCAACCCCGCTTGTTTAGCATCACACCGTCCCAATCAATCTCTTTCCCCGATTCAGGGCCGGAACGCGGGCCGGATACCGCGCTGGAGGAATCATATGAAAGCTCTGTTGGGCGCTAACCTGATCGACGGCATCGGTGGGCCTGTGGTCAACAATGCGGCGGTACTCATCGATGGAGAGCGAATTGTAGCCGTAGGGCCTCGGGCGGCCATCGTGCTGCCTCCCAACACCGAGACAGTAGATATATCCGGACTAACCCTGCTGCCCGGCCTTATCGATTGCCACGATCACTTGGCGTCGGGAGGCTACGAGCTTGCCTCCCGATGGGGGCTTACTGAGCCGGCCTCGGTGCGGCACCTACGAACGGCCAAGGTGTTGGAACAGACGTTGGCGGCAGGCTACACCTGCGTGCGGGACGGCGGCTGGCTGGATGCCGGCTTCAAACATGCGGTGGAAGAGGGTTTGTATCCCGGTCCCAGGCTCGTTGTGGCGGTCAGCATCATCTCCCCCACCGGGGGACTCGGAGACCACGTATGCCCCGCCGGGCACCAGAGGCCCTTCGGAGAGGACCCCATGCAGCCCTCCGGCGTGGCCAACGGCGTTGACGGCGTGCGGGCCAAGGTCCGGGAAATGGTGCGGGTAGGGGCCGACGTAATCAAATTCGCCACCACCGGCGGGGCCAGCTCCCGCCAAGGCCACGGTCCCAAGGACATCGCTTTCGGCACCGACGAGGTCAAAGCCTTGGTGGAGGAAGCCAGGGCCTTGGGCAGAAAGACCATGTGCCATGCCTTGGGTGGCCCGGGGTTGAGGATGGCGATTGAATCGGGAGTCGGGTCCATCGAGCACGGTTGCTTCTTGGCGGAAGACCCCGACCTGCTGAAGATGATGGCCGACAAGGGCACTTTCTTCGTGCCCACCTTCGAAATCTACGAGTTCCACTCCACGCTAAGCGCCCCTCACATAATTGAGAGAGCAAAGCCTCTGATGCAAATTCATCAGGAGAGCATGCACCAAGCCTTGGCGGCGGGGGTCAAGGTCGTGGCCGGAACCGATGCCGGCGGCTACGTCCACGGAGACAACGCCAGAGAGGTCGAGCTCTTGGTGGAGCGCGGGATGTCCAACATGCAAGCCATCCAAGCGGCCACTGGCTGGGCCGCCGAATGTGTCGGACTGGAGAAAGACATCGGAACCGTGCAACCGGGGAAGCTGGCCGATCTGCTGGTGTTGGACGGCGACCCTCTGAAGGATATTAGTGTGCTGAGGGACCAGGGAAGGTTCAAGTTGGTAATCAAAGCCGGCGAGTCCTTCGTTGACAACCTCCCCGCCGCCGCGCCCGTAGCGGTGAGCTGAAAGCTGTATGCGCGGGCTTCATGGGTGGCTCCTCCACCCGCCGGACCGCCGGTGGCCGATAGCTGAACGTTGACCGCTCTTTCCAATGCGCTTTCACGTATTGACCCTCTTCACCGAGAGCTTCCAGGGCCCTTTCCAGCACAGCATCCTGGAGATGGCAACCCGCAAGGGACTGATCTCCATCCAACTCACCGACCTGCGGGACTACACCCATGACGCTCATGGGACTGCGGACGACTACCAGTTCGGCGGCGGACATGGCATGGTGCTAAAACCGGAGCCGGTCTTCGAGGCGGTGGAGGATGTCTTGAGCGTCTACCCCGCCGAAGCGCGGCCCTCGGTCCCGGTAATTCTATTTTCCCCGCAGGGCGAACTGTTCAACCAGAAAATCGCTCATGAATTGGCCCTGCTCCCTGCCCTGGTATTGATATGCGGCCATTACACCGGGGTCGATGAGCGGGTGCGCCAGCACCTAGCCACCCGGGAGATCAGTATCGGCGATTTCGTCCTTACCGGAGGAGAGCCGGCGGCAATAGTGCTGGTGGACGCCGTGGCCCGGTTGGTGCCTGGGGTGGTGGGTTCGCCCGAGAGCGTCATGGAAGACTCCATAACCTCGGGGCTGCTGCAACACCCCCTTTACACTCGTCCCGCTGAGTACCGGGGGATGGAGGCGCCCCAAGTCCTCCGTTCCGGCCACCATGAAGAGATTGCCCGGTGGAGGCGGCGCGAATCCCTGCGGCGAACCTTGGAGCGCCGCCCCGACCTGTTGAAATCGGCGCCCCTGAGCCCCGAGGACTTGGAGTTTCTCCAGTCCCAAGGCTACGCCCCTGATGGCGGCTCCTGGAAAAACGACCGGTAAAGAGGCTTTCTAGGGACCAAGTCCGTGGCCAAATCCGACTTCAAATTTCATCTTCCTCTCCGGGTCCGCTGGATGGAGTGCGACGCCCAAGGCATCGTTTTTAACGGCGCCTACTTGGACTATCTGGAAGTGGGGCAGTCGGAGTACTTCCGCAACCTGGGGTTCAGTATCTACAAAGTAGGCCAGCGGGGTTTCTTCGACACCGCAGTGGTCAAGACGGTGTTGGAGTTCAAGGCGCCGGCCCGGATTGATGATATGCTGGACTTGTACGTAAAGGCCGGCCAATTCGGCAATACCAGCTTCCACCTGGACATGGAGATATATCAACAGTCCACTGACACGCTGCTGAACGTTGTGCAATCGGTGAATGTGGGATACCACGCCGGCACCGGGACCACTCAGCGAGTGCCCGATGAGATAAGGGAACTGGTGGGGCACTTCGAAGCCACTGGCGAAGTGCTCCCCTTGGACCGCTTTCCCAGGTTGGCCGAGGCCGCCCGGTAGCCGAAACCCGCCTGTTTCCTTTCAAAATGTGTCAGGGTCTTTCGATCTCGATTTTATAGAGATACAGACCTCCACACTCGGTCATTCTGAGGAGCTTGCTACGAAGAATCCAAAATGTTCCAGTAGCAAAACGGTATGGAAGGCAAGACCTTTAGACCCTTCGTCCGCCATAAGCGGACTCAGGGTGACAACCGAAAGAACCGGCAAAGTGGACGCCGGCCCATTGACCATATCAGGCATCCCCGATAGACTAACTTGAGCGTCGGCCCCCGGTTCCCAACCGCCACAATTCAGGTCTCGGGTTACAGCCGTAAGATCAGGCGCAGCGCCCGGTTCGCCGTGCTACTTTGTTGAGGGCCAACTGCCGATGGCTGACTAGGTGTCTATGGCCAGATTATTCGACCTCCACATTCACACTACCAAGGGAAGCAGCGACAGCAGCCTAAAGCCCGAGGAGTTGGTCTTGGAAGCGGACCGGTTGGGGCTGCGGGGGTTGTGCATTACCGAGCACAGCGGCCCGTGGGAACGGCATGAGTTCGAATCCTTCGCCAGCCGCCATAGCGTAGTGTTGGTGCGGGCCATGGAGGTGGAGACCGACCTGGGGCACATGCTGGCTTTCGGCTTGGACCGCTATCAAGCCGGCTTTCACAAAGCGGCTGCGTTACGGAAGGCGGCCGATAGCGCGGGTGGTTTCGTAGTCATTGCCCACCCATTCCGGGCGGCTTTGACTCAAAAGCGAAGGGAAAACGCTTTGCTGTACCACTCGGTCCCCGACCCCCTTCCCCAAAAGCCGGAGGACGCTTTGGGGCACCCGGTGTTCAAACTATCCCATGCTGTGGAAGTGGTCAACGGCGGCACCGCGGACGAAGAGAACGACTTCGCCATGCGGGTGGCGTCGAAGCTGGGGTTGCCTGTAACCGGCGGCAGCGACGCCCATTCCGCCCACGGCCTTGGCAAGTTCGTGACTGCTTTCGGGGACGAGATCAATAACGAGGGAGAGTTCCTAGCCGCGCTCCATACCGGGAAGTTCTACCCGGCGGTAGGGTTGCGCTCGGGGCAACTCCGGCCTTACACGGTCTGATCAGCAACCGGCTGTCACGGGATAGCCGGAGGCTGTGGGCCGACCCTTGACGTCTACTGGTGGTTTACCGGCCATGACTTTGGACATTCCCACAACCACGCCCTTCGATCTAACCCACGTGTCCCTGGACCTGGAAACTACCGGGTTGGAGCAGGAGCGGGATACTATTATTGAAGTGGGAGCCGTGAAGTTCCAGGGCGGGCAGGTGATCGACACCTTCCAGACCCTGGTCAACCCTGGACGTTCCATTCCCGATTTCATCCAACGTCTAACCGGGATCAAACCCAACCAGGTCACCCGCGCTCCCTCTTTCAACGCCATCGCCGATGAGCTGAGCGGTTTCATTGAAAACTACCCGGTGGTCGGCCACAACGTGCAGTTCGACCTTGGCTTTCTCGCCTCCCACGGGCTCAAGCTAAGCAACACCGCCTACGATACTTGGGACTTGGCCTCGGCGTTGCTGCCCCACTCACCCCAGTACTCTCTGGCGTACCTATCGGACTACTTCAAAGTAACACTCGAACATCACCACCGGGCACTGGCGGACGCCAGTGCGACGCATCAAGTCTTCCTGGAGTTGCTGCGCCGGGCGGAGCAACTGGACCCGGGGCTGCTGGCCCACCTGGTAAATCTTTCCAACCGCAGCAGGTGGTCCATAGCTCCCCTTCTATCGGGACTGCTGCACAGCCTACCCGACAGCGGCGCTACGGCCTTCGGACTGACCGGCTTGGACATGGACAATCTGTCCGCCAGGTTGGGCCGCCCCGAAAAACGGAGGTCCGACAACAAGCTCGGCTCCTTGGACGAAGACAAGATAATCAACCTCCTCGGCTCACGAGGTCCCTTCGCCGGGAGATTCCCCGGGTTCGAGCTCCGTCCCGAACAAGAGGAGATGTTGGCCGGGGTAACGCGGGCAATCTATCGCAGCCGTCATCTGGCGGTTGAGGGCGGCACCGGCGTCGGCAAATCCATCGCATATCTGCTCCCAGCGGTGCTCTTCGCAGTATCCCAGGGGCAACGAGTGGTGGTCTCCACCAATACCATCAATTTACAGGAACAGTTGCTGAGGAAGGACATCCCGGCGTTGTTGGAGGTGCTGGAACAGGCTGGACTGGTTGAGAAGGGGATGGTGAAGGCGGCGCTCCTAAAGGGAAGGAACAACTACTTGTGCCTGCACCGTTGGAACTACTTAGCCAGGAGCGAGAACCCATCGGTGGACGATGCTCGTTTGCTGAGCAAGACCGCCCTGTGGCTACAGGACACCATCACCGGCGACCGGGGAGAGATAAACCTATCGGGACGCGACGCATTCACTTGGTCGCGGGTTTCCGCCGGCGAAAAAGTATGGTGCCCCGGACTGCGCGACGGCGGTCCTTGCTTCCTACGTAGTGCCCGAGAGCGGGCTGAGCAGGCGCACATCGTGGTAGTAAACCACGCCCTGTTGTTCTCAGATTTGGTCCGGGGCGGCGGCCTCATTCCAGATTACCAATACCTGGTGGTCGATGAAGCTCATCACTTGGAAGACGAGGCCACCCGGCAACTGGGATTCAGCGTATTGCACGACCAGTTGGAAGAATCCTTGGAGCTTCAAGGGCGTCTTACTACCCAGGTCCGTTTGGCGCTGGGGGCGGAGAGCTTGTCCTCGGCGGTAAGACAGGAGGGCGACCGGGCGGTGTCCGGGGCGGAAACCTCGGCTGCGGCTCTTCATGATTTTTGGACGCGCCTTTGGGGCTCTGGAGAGCGGTTCTTGGACGCCCAAAGAGGGAATGCCCCCGACGACCGGGTCCAGGTATTGATTGACCCCCAAGTGCGCCATCGACAAACTTGGGAAGAGGTAGTTCTGGCCTGGGAAAACCTGGAGGTCAGGATGCTCCAAGGGTCGCAGGCGCTTTCCCGGTTGCATCGATTTTTGGAATCCACAACCCTTCCAGCGGCCAGCGACCAACCCGCTTTGGCTATGGAAACGGGAAACATCTTGGACAACCTGGAGGAACTCAGGTCCCAGTTGGGGTCGATCATCAGCTCGCCCGATGACCAAGCGATACATTGGGTGGCCCGGGATACATCCAAAAGGGATATGTCCTTTCATGCCGCTCCATTGGATGTCGGGCCAACCCTGGCCGAGGGGCTTTACGGCCGCAAAGAGAGTGTGGTTATGACCAGCGCCACTCTCAGCACCGAAGGCAACTTCGACTACTTCAGGCGAAGGACGGGACTGCCCGAAGACAGCGAGGAACTGCTGGTGGGCTCTCCCTTCGACTACCAAAGGGCCGCGCTGTTGCTTATTCCCGAAGACATGCCGTCCCCCACGACCGAAGGATATGTTGGAGCCATCACCAGGGCATTGGTCGACTTAGGCAGGTCCCTGGGCGGCCGGACCATGGCCTTGTTCACCTCCTACTCCGCCCTGCGGGGAGTAGCCAACCGGCTGCGGGCTCCCCTTCAAGCCGAGGGCATCCAGGTCCTGGCCCAGAGCATCGACGGTCCGCCGCAGCAACTCATCTCCCGGTTCACCAACAATCCCCGAAGCGTCCTCTTGGGCACGGCCAGTTTCTGGGAGGGGGTAGACCTGCCCAACGGTGTGCTGCAAGCCCTGGTACTGACTCGCTTACCTTTCCAGGTCCCCACCGACCCGGTGGTTAAAGCCAGGTCGGAGCAGTACGACGACCCTTTCAAAGAGTACTCCATTCCCCAAGCGGTGTTGCGTTTTCGGCAGGGCATCGGCCGGCTGATCCGCCGGAAGGGAGACAAGGGGGCCATCATTGTATTGGACCAGCGGGTCACGGGCCGCTCCTACGGCCGGTCTTTCCTGAAATCCATTCCACCCTGTACCTTGAAACCCAGCAGCCTGTCGACAGTGGGCACGCTGGCAGCTCAGTGGGTAGGTGCCAGCCGTGGAACTGGACGTTGAACAGCCTCTAGACCTCGCCGCCAGCCTGGAAAGCGGCCAGTCTCACCGCTGGCGGCGGGAGGGCGATTGGTTTTACGGCGTGGTCCGGGGCAACTTCATAAAAGTGCGGCAGGCCGGCCAGCGAATCGAGTTCCGCTGTAGCCCCCAGCCCGAAGCGTCGGTGGCGTCCTTGCTGCAAAGCTACTTCCGCTTGGATGACGACATTCAGGCCATATACGCCGACATCGGGCGGGACCCCAGAGTAGCGGAAATGATCGCCCGTTACCCCGGCTTGCGCCTTCTGAGAATCGAACCCTGGGAATGCCTGGTATCTTTTATTTGCTCCGCTAACTCCAACATTGCCCGCATCCACCAAGTGATGGAAAGAATGGCGGAAGCTTTCGGCGAGCCAGTCTCCCTGGAGGGGCGGGTGGGATACACCTTCCCCACGCCCTCCCAACTAGTCGAGGCCGGAGAGACCGAGCTCCGCCGGCTAGGACTCGGGTTCCGCGCTCCTTACGTCGATAAAGCCACCCGCATGGTGCTGCAGGGAGAACTGGACCTAGGCCGGCTGGCGGGGCTGCCCTATTCCGAGGCCAAAGCCGGGCTGATGGAGTGCCCAGGGGTCGGCCCCAAGATCGCCGACTGCATCGCCGTTTTTTCTTTGGAGAAACTGGAGGCTTTCCCCATCGACGTCTGGGTGCGCCGGGCCCTAGGGGAGTGGTATTTTCCCGGCCAGAAAACCCCTCCGGACCGGGTGTTGCTGCAGTGGGCCCAAGACCATTTCGGCCGCTACGGCGGATACGCCCAGCAGTACCTGTTCCACGGCAGAAGGTTGGAGCGTTGACTTTTCCTTTCTTTGAGTCATTGCCTCTAATCAGATGAATGACCAGCAGTTGAAACAAAACCTTAAGTCAATCGGGATGTGGTGTTTCGTCAAATACTTCGAGGAGTTTTGCGACTGTACATTGTCGAAAGAGCATGACCAGACCAGCGACTAAAATTCCGGTGGTGTGGAAGACAAAGAAGTCCGTCGCCAACCGCCTCCTTGGGCAAGCCGGCCAATCCCTGCTCGACGGTTTGCTGGCCCACACCCAGTCCGTTGCCGCCAAGCGCCGCTGGCCGCTGCAAAAGATCAAAGTCGACTACTACCAGGACCCGGAAGAGGACTGGGAGTATATGCTGCTGACGCTGGCCTTCGACTGCCCTCGCCCCAAGGCCCAGAAACTGTGGGTGAACTATCTCAAAACGGTCACCACCCTGGAGGACGAGTAGGGGGCACGGCGAAGGAAATTCTCGCCAAGAAGGTCCACTATGACTTCGAGAGCCGCCAGTAGCTTCGAAGCCATAGGGCCGTCTTCATACTTGACGTTGGCCGCGGGCCTAGCGGAAATGCAAGATGCCGCAGCCACTAGATCAGCAGTAGACCGCGCCTATTATGCCGCGTTCCTGTACCACCCTGTTAGAATCCGCCCGCTCCGTGATAGAGGCGGTACGGGCATTGCCCGCGACCGCCTGAAGCGTCACTCGCGGCTCGGTTCTTGATTTAGTCCAGTGCGGCCCACCAGGCTGACAAGGTCTAGCGGATGATAAAATGGTTAGGAGGTCAGGTGGGCACGTCTTTTAAGGTGGCAGTTTGATGGTCAAGGGTACTAGTGCGAAACAGTTGGTAGACAGCAAGCCCGCGAGGAAACTGAACTGGAAAAAGATATTCCCTTTCGGCACTCATTTGCGGGAAACCATTAACGATATTCGGATAATCCGTTCGAGCTTCAAACGCGGTTCGAAAGAGGGCGACTCTTCGAAGGAAGCTCACGTCAGGCAGTGAACCCCGAAGTAGTTGAAGCATGGCTCAGTGTGATCGCCCGTGCTCTGATTACCGCTGTGTGCTGAGTGTTGGAGTCTGGCTTGTAGTGGCTCAGCAGGCAGACTGGGGTTACAGTTTCATCACTTTTGTGGCCGGGTATTGGTTGAAGTGATATCGGGTGTTCCGACCAACTTACGTGCTTTTACTAAGGATAAGTGCTTGACTGGAGTGAGCCCCGAAGCAGCTCTCTACATTGTCAGCACCAGCTTGCCGAAGAAGTTTGTCTCCTCCATAGCCTGGTGAGCATTGGCCGCTTCCGCCAAGGGAAAGGTCCGGTCAATGGCGGGATGGATTGCGCCTCGATTGAGGACCGCCACGATCTGCCGCATGTCTTCCTTAGTCCCCATGAAGGCTCCGTAAATCTCCTTCTGCTGGCTAAACAACAAGCCCAGATGAAGCTCAGTGCGCAGGCCGGTGGTGGCGCCGCAAATGCCGTAGCGGCCGCCGGGCCGAAGGGCGTTGAAAGCCTTGGGGAAAAATTCGGCCCCCACATGGTCCACCACCACATCCACTCCGGAACCGCCGGTCAAGGCCCGGGCCCGTTCGGTAATATCTTCCTCGTTGTAATTGATAACGGCGTCGGCTCCTAAGTCGGCAGCCTTTGCCGCTTTCTCCGGGGTGCTGGTGGTGGCGATTACCCTGGCGCCGATAATTTTTTTAGCCACTTGAATAGCGGCGGTGCCCACGCCTGCGGAAGCGGACAGCACCAAGACTGTCTCCCAAGGCTTGAGTTGCAACCGTCGCATCAACATATTCCAGACCGGCAAGAAGGTGGTGGGTATGGCGGCGGCCTCCACATAGGAGACGGTTTCGTCGATGGCGTGAGCGTTTACCGCCGGGACCGCGACCATCTCGGCATAGCTGCCGTCGATGGCGCTGCCCATGAAGCTGGGCCGTATGCAAAGATCATCGCGGCCGGACAAGCAGGCCGGACACTGCTGGCAGCTTAGCCTGGGGTTGACCACCACCCGGTCACCGGGACTAAGGGCGCGGACCTGGCTGCCGGCTTCGACCACCTTGCCGGCGCAATCGCCGCCCAGAATCAGCGGCGGTGGAAACTCCCGGCGCAATCCCCGGCCGCCTTCGCGGGTATATAGGTCCAATCGGTTTAACCCGGCAGCCCGGACCCGGACTTTTACTTGGTGGGGCTCGATCTCGGGGTCGGGCCGCTCCCCGTAAGTCAAGACTTGGGGGCCGCCGTGGGCTTCGATGTACACAGCTTGCATGAAATCCGCCTTAATGGGTTTTAGCTTTCGGGTTTCAAGGACCGGCCGTCAGCCGAAAAGCTCTGTTCGGTTAGACCCCTCAGGGCCTGCGTCCGTAGTAACAATCGTCACACAAAAATACGATGGCCAAAGCTTCTTCGTGGCTGCCGATTCGTCCACACTGGGGAATGTCGCTGTCTTGGCTCCAGGGTTGGTGAAACTTGCCTCCACACATCTGGCAAGAGGTCTGTTGCACTCCGTCCAGGGCCTCACCGCAAATTACGCAGGACTCTTGCTCATTCTCTTCATCCATGCCCTGATAGACTCTCCTGTCGAGTAATGATAGCTTGAACCAGACGCCGTTCTTCTTCTTCCGTGGGCGCCTGCCCGTTCAACTTCGCATCCCGAAGCTCTCTCAATACCTGCCCGACCAACGGACCCTGGGGCACACCCATAGCCAGCAAATCCCGCCCATTCAAGGCCGGAAGGGCAAAACGCAACTCGTTGCAATAATCAGCGAGTCTTTGCGCCGCCAGCGGCGAGTCCGTAAGCCGTGAAGCGGCTAGGAGAGCTTCCGCCCTGAAGCCCTCCAGCAACCGGGCCAGTTGGGCGGGAGATAAGGACGCTCCGGCGAGATTTGGTTCCAATTCTCTGATTTGAATGGTCTCGCGGACTACTTGGGCCCAGTTGCTAGGCATATTCAGCCGGTGGATTACCGCCTCGCCTTCTCCCCTAGACAGCGAGTAGGCTAGGGCCGAAACAAATATTAGGGGCGCTGCGGCAGCGTCACGGCTTGGAATGGACCACTCGCCGTATCCACTGCCAGCGGCGGCAGTCAAGCGGTCTGCAGCCGGTCCACGCTCCAACGACGGATGTATAGCCGCCAGTATTCCCAGGTCTCCGAGGCGTCCGAGGGGCAACTCGGGCCGCTCTTCCTGCAGAATTCGCTCCAACTCATGTCTCAGGCGGTCCCCGGTAAGGGACGCCGGATGTCCTTTGGTGGCGGTGTCAAGCAATTGGCCTAGGGTTTCTTCTTCGATCCTGAAACCCAACCGCTGCTCGTACCGGACGGCCCGGAAAATCCGGGTTGGATCATCGACAAAGCTGTTGGAGTGGAGGGTGCGAATTAGGCCGAGACGAATATCGTCCAACCCCCCGTGGCAGTCCAAGACTTGGGGACAGCTCTCCCCTAGAGACAAAGCCAGAGCATTTATGGAAAAATCACGACGGCCGAGATCGTCGGAAATGCTGCCGGGAGTCACTACGGGAAGGGCCGCCGGCCGGGGATAGGTTTCCCGGCGGGCGGTGACAAGGTCGACCCGGTTTTTACCCAGGACCAACGTTGCTGTACCGAACCTAACGTGGACCAATACTTCGCCGCCAAGCTCTTCAGCCAGCCCACGGGCCGCTTGGGGACCGTCGCCTTCCACCACGAAGTCCAAGTCTTTGATGGGCCTGCCCATCAACACATCCCGCACCGGGCCGCCCACCAAGTACACGGTTAAGGAGTGGTTGAACGCTCTTCGGCGCAAACAACGCAGAATAGACCGGTTATCGTCGTCCAGACTGCTTTCCAATGCGTCCAACGGAGCGTCGATGTGCTGAAGCTGCCGCGTGGAGGGCCTCCTGTGGCTGGTATTATAGCATATGGGCGCTTGTGTTCCCCTGCGCCCTTTGAAGCGCAGCCAGGTCTGGCAGGCAGTTTCGCTAACAAGTGCGGCCGTTGCTGCTGCCGGCTACATTTGCCGCACTTGAAGAAACCTGGCTTTATCCAATGCAGTAACTGTTCAGATTTGAGGAGAATCTGTCCTTCGACTCCGCTGCGCTGCGCTCAGGATGAGTGGTCCCGTGTTTGCCCTGCGCTCAGGATAAGCGGGTCCGTGTTAGTGCGCTGACCAACTCTGAACAGTTACCCAGGGCAATCTGCTTTGACAAGCAGGCCGCTCACGGCTAAAATCCAATTACCATATACTCTAGGAGGCAACAAGATGGCCGGAACTGAGATAACCAGTTACTACGACTTTCGTTGACCATTTGTCTACAATGCCGCCGTGTGGCTGGCAAAAGTGGAAGAGTCAACGGGAGAATCGGTCGATATAGATTGGCAGCCGTTCGCTCTGGCCCAAGTCAACAGCGATAAAGGCCCCGATCATAAAACCTGGGAGCAGCCGGAGATACTGGACGGCTCCGACAAAACGTTGCTGGCACACCAGGCCGGCTTGGCCGCCAAACGCCAGGGCAAGGAAGCTTTCAGTTCGTTTTTCATCACCCTGCTCAGGGCGCGCCACGAAGACAAGGCTGACCTGAACGACCCGGAAGTGATTAACGGCGCAGCCCAAAGGGCCGGCTTGGACTTGGGCCGCTTTAGGGAGGACCTGACGGACCCCGACCTGCTGAAGCAATTGGGCGAAAGCCATACCAAGGCGGTCGAAGAGGTTGGAGCTTTCGGCGTCCCCACTTTCGTTTTCCCCGGCGGGCAGGCGGCATTCCTGAAGATGTTCGTTCCTCCCGACGAGCAGGCAGCGGAGATATTCGAATCTCTGACCAAAACCATGAGCGAGTTCGTCCACGTAGGAGAGCTCAAGCGGCCGCAGCCGCCCTGGCCTCACGGAGTCATCTAGGAGGTTTTGTTGACGAGCGGCCAACTTGAGTCGATTCTAGGTTTGCGGTTCAAGGACCGGCAACTGCTGGAGCAAGCCATGGTCCACCGCTCCTATGTTAACGAACAAGGATGGTCGCCCGCCGACTCTTACGAACGGCTGGAGTACTTGGGCGATGCTGTCTTGGAGCTTGCCGTCTCGGATGAACTCTACCGGCGGTGTCCCCAACTCCCCGAGGGCGAGCTGACCAAAGGCCGCTCCGCTTTGGTCCGCCGGGAGACCTTAACCCAAGTGGCGAAAAAGTCCGGCTTGGCTGACTTCGTCATGCTTGGCAGAGGCGAAGAGTCGACCGGCGGCCGTCAACGGGATTCAATTCTTGCTGCCGCTTTCGAGGCGGTGGTCGCCGCTGTATACCTGGACCGGGGCTATGCCGAAGCCCGTCAATTCATTTTGAGGACCATGGCCCAAGAGTTCCGGGAGTTCTTTTGCGGCAAAATTGCTCCAGAGAACCCGAAATCCCGTCTTCAAGAATATGTCCAAGGACAGGGGATGCCGGCTCCCCGGTATCGTCTGCTGTCCAGTGAAGGCCCCGACCACGGCCCGGTATTCACCATCGAAGTTGTGGTCGACAGCCAGGTCTTGGGCGTCGGCCACGGAGGCAGTAAAGCGGGCGCCGAGAGAACGGCGGCCGAGGACGCTCTGGCCAGGTTGACGTCGCACGATGCCGAGACGCGGTCTGACTAAGACGGCTGTACTCCGCAACTTAGGGTAATTGGATGCTGCGCCTCTTCAAGCGCGACCGCGGCGCAAACCAAAAACAGACTGAAGAAGCGGTCAAACCCACCCGGGACCGCTGGTTCGGGCGGGTCTTCAATCTGTTGCGCTCCTCCAACCTTGACGACTCAGTGTGGGAGGAACTGGAGGAAATCCTAGTATCCTCTGACGTGGGCGTCGAGACCTCTCTGAGAATTGTCGACGAATTGAAGACACAGGCCAAGGACCATCGGCTGGAAGGTCCGGAGCACTTGTTTCAAATTCTGAAAGACGCCCTTACCCACGACCTGGACGCCGACGAGACCGGAAACCGATGGCCCCTTGCCGATGAATATCCAACCCCCTATGTGGTCCTGATGGTGGGGGTTAACGGCGTCGGCAAGACAACCAGCATTGCCAAGCTGGCTTATCATCTGCATCAAGCCGGCAACAAGGTCATCCTGGGCGCCGCGGACACCTTCCGCGCCGCCGGGGTAGAGCAACTGGAAATCCTGGGGCAAAGAGTGGGCGTAGAAGTAATCAGCCACCGCTCCGGCTCCGACCCGGGAGCGGTGGCTTACGATGCCTACCGGGCTAGCAAAGCTCGGGGGGCCGACGTGCTGATTATAGATACTGCCGGCCGGTTGCACACCAAGTCCAACCTGATGGAGGAATTGCGCAAGGTCCACCGGGTCTTGAATCGCTTGGACCCATCGGCGCCCCACCAGGTCATCCTGACCCTAGACGCCACCACCGGCCACAACGGCTTGGCCCAAGCCAAGTCCTTTAAAGACGTGGTGGGTTGTACCGGTATCTTCCTAGCAAAGCTGGACGGTACGGCTCGCGGGGGAATAGCCCTTGCCATTAAGCGGGAACTCCAGTTGCCCATACTCTTTATCGGCACGGGAGAGAGCCTCGGGGACTTGGCGCCTTTCGATTCCAAGCAGTTTGTCGACTCACTCTTGGCCCCTGTATCCTGAACCAGCCTCCCTAGCCGTAACCCCTCCAGCCACAACAAAGCGGCTCCCCAAGGCCCTAACCCCGCCGTTTTTCAGAACACAGTACCCTTGTGTCAAGTAAGTCATGGTTGACGTTATCACCTGGCTGCTGGCAGTCGAGCTCCTGGGTATCCTGGCCCTCCCCTTATGTTTCATTCTGTTCCGAAGGCTCCCGGACCGGGGCATTACTCTAGCCAAGCCATTGGCGCTGGTCCTCTTCTCCTACTTGCTGTGGGTTGCCGGTCTGACCCATTTTGTCCCCAACACCCAGGTCACCGTCGTTGTAATCCTAGTTCTGGCTGCCGCCGTCAGCGGCATGGTCCTTCGGGCCACCGCAGAAGGGGTCAAAAACTTCCTGAAAGAGGAGTGGCGGACCCTTCTAGCAGCCGAGGCCGTCTTCCTGGTCTTCTTCTTGCTTTGGCTGGGCATTACCTCGGAATCTCCGGCTGTCAGCGGGACCGAGAAGCCCATGGACTTCGGTTTCATGAACGCGGTGCTACAGAGCCGGTATTTCCCTCCCGAGGACCCGTGGTTGGCGGGCCATTCCATCAGCTATTACTATTTCGGCCATTTCATTATGGCCTTTTTGGTCAAGCTCACCGCCGTCCCCTCAAGTGTGGGCTACAACCTGGCGGTCTCACTGTTGCCTGGCTTGGCAGCAATAGGCTCCTTCGGCCTGCTGTACAACTTGGTACGGCTCTCCGGGGGGAGCGTAAAAGCCGGCTTGGGTTTTGGGCTGGCTGCGCCGGCCCTGCTCATGCTCATCGGCAACCTGGAGGGGGCTTTGGAGTTCGTCCGGGCCCAGGGTTGGGGCGGCGACGGCTTTTGGGGATGGGTTGCCATCGACGGGCTGGAAGCCGGCCCGGCCAGTTCGGGTGTTTTTCCAGACTCCCACAACTGGTGGTGGAACGCCACCAGGGTTATCAACACATTTGCCGACGGCCAGAGCCTAGATTACACCATCACCGAGTTCCCCATGTTCAGCTTCCTCTTGGGCGACCTACATGCTCACGTAATGAGCCTGCCCTTTCTGATACTGGGCCTCTCTATTGCACTAAACCTGTTCCGATCCGAAGATGCCCTAAGCGCTGGCTGGTTGCGTCTCCACCCGATAGAAGCCGTGGCGATTGCTCTTTTCATCGGTTCCTTGGCCTTTATCAACCTTTGGGACCTGCCCCTGATGGCTGCGGTGCTGGCCGTTCTAGTGCTGGTTAAGGGCTACAGGGACAGCGGCGGCGACTTGCAGCGGGCCGTGCTAAGGGGGGCAGCCCTGCTGGTCCCTATATTGGCTCTGTCGGTGGTCCTGTTCCTCCCCTTCTACTGGGGTCTGGGAGGGCAAAGCTCGGTTATTTTCCCTCTAAAAGACGTGAGCACGCGGCCGTTCCTTTTCTTCATAACTATGGGCCTGTTTACTGTGCTGGCGGTCTCCTTTATCTTGCGCCAGTTGCCGGGCCTCAGACGGCCCAACCGCGACGAGGCCCCCTTGGCCGGGTTAATACTGGTGGCCGCATTGGCCCCACTGGTCATCTGGTCCGCCATCGTCCTGCTGCTGAAAGTCCCCACCGAGGGCGCTTCCGCCGCCCTTGGCGATGTCGTGGGCCGGGGTGTGTGGGTGTTGCCCGGTTTGGCCGTCGTCTTCGTTGCTTCATACAGCGCGGCCCAAAGAATACGCTTGGGGCGGGAGCCGATAGCCGCTTTCACACTGCTATTGATAGCGGTCGCTTTCTATCTGCTGGCCGGGGTGGAGCTTTTCTACGTGAATGACACTTTCAGCGGCGCATATCGACGCATGAACACGGTGTTCAAGGTATACTACCAGTCCTGGCTGCTCCTGGCTCTAGCCGGCGCCTATGGACTCTACTACTGGCGTTCCCACCGGCCCGGCCTCCAGTCTAGCTCCGGTCAGGAGCCAGGCCGGATGCAACTCACCACTCGACTGGCGCACTACGCTTGGTTGGGTGTAGTAATAGTGTTGCTGGCAGCTTCCCTTTATTACCCGGTGGGAGCGGTCTTGGACCGGACCGGTATATTGACCCAAGGCCACGCCTTTGGAGACAACACGCTCAACGGCTTGGCCTTTGTCCGGGACCAAGACCCCGGCGAGTACCAGGCCATCCGGTGGCTGCGAGATGAGGCCCCTTGGGGCCGGATCGTTGAGGCGGTGGGGGACGACTACTCGGCCCACGGCCGGGTCTCTTCCAGTACCGGCTTGCCCAGTGTTCTAGGGTGGAAAGGCCACGAACTACAGTGGCGGGGCAGCAGCAAACCCTTCGAAGGCCGCGAGGAAGACGTGATGCGGATTTACCAGAGCAGTAACGGTGAAGAGGTGCGTGGGTTGCTGGAAAGCTATGAAGCCCGTTACATCTACCTGGGACAGAGGGAACGGGCCGCTTATGGGGACGGTCGTCTGATGGAGTTCGACGGCTTTCTGAAAACCGCCTTTGAAAGGGAGGGCGTAATAATCTACGAGTTGATGGACGGCGCCGGCAGCGGCGGGCTAAGGGACAATGAGCACAGCCCGGACTGACAAGGAAAGTATACCCCTCCCAGGCTTCCCCCGGTTTTGGTCCGGTTGGAGAATCGGCTGGCTCGAATGGAGCTTTTTGGGTCTGGCGGCATTGGCCCTGGGAATGAGGATGTGGGAGCTGGGCGGCCGGGCGATGCACTATGACGAGGCAATCCACGTTAATTACGCCTGGAAGCTGGTCAACAGTGACGGCGCGCTGGGCGGGTGGCCCTGGGTCTTCGGCCAAGACTTCATCCATTCACCGTGGATGCATGGGCCGTTTCAGATCGAGTTCACTGCTTTCATGTTCCGTATATTTGGGGACTCCGACTTCACGGCCCGCTTGGGCTATGTCCTGTTCGGCGCGGCGCTGGTGGGGTTGCCCTATTTCCTCCGCGACTACCTGGGGCGCATCGGGGCGCTGCTGGCCGGAGTTATGCTGGCCCTTTCCCCGGCCCTGCTCTACTTCAGCCGTTTCGGCCGCAACGACATCTTGATGGCCTTTTGGGCCCTAGCCTTGTTGGTTCTGATGTGGCGGTATCTCCACGAAGGAAAACACCGTTACTTGTACCTGGCCTCGGCGGTACTGGCCTTTATGTTCGCCACCAAGGAAACCGCCTACATTGTGACCCTGATCTTTGGGGCCGGGATGTTCCTGCTGGCGCTGCCCGACCTTGTGCCTTGGGCATTGGGCCGCATTAGGCTTTCTCAACTGGCTGGGCCAGCCGGGTTTTTCCTGTTGCTGTTCACCCTTACTCTGCCCCAGTGGACGCCCATAGTCAGCCTGGCCCAGGACGCCTTGGGGGTGACTCTGGCCAACCCGTACTGGGTCACCGACGGCATAGTGGGTGCTCCCCACTGGGAGGAACCTTTTGTTGGCTTGCCGGTCTACAGTGGAGCTTGGTGGTTCCATGCTCTGCTGGTTACCGGCATGGTGGGAGGTTTGGCCTGGCTGAACCGGGGCCGAGGCGCTGCCGCCCGGTCCTCGCTGCTTGGCTTGGCCGTGCCGCTGGCGACGGCCGCCGCAGTCTCCCTGGCCATATTCCAGCCGGTGGACGGAGTCTGGTCATTTGGCGGCGCGCCCATCTTGGACTTCTTGATGGCTGGCCTTTTGGCCGGCGTCGCTCTGTGCGCCCTTATCCGAAGCAAGCTGCCCTGGGTATCCGGCGCTCTGCTACTGATTTGGCCGGCCCAATTGGCCGCGCTTTACGCCTTTTTGTTTACCGGGGCAGTAAACGTGGACGCCATAGCCAACGGGGTGCTTCCCGCGGGCATATCGGTGGACGCCAGCAGCAACAGCGTTCCCGTGAACTACCTGGTGGCCGGCGGGTTATTGTTGGCCGCTATCAACGTCTCGGTCTACCTGGGCCTGCACTGGTTGGGAGGGCGTTGGTTGGCGGCGGCCGGAATCTTCTACCTGTGCTGGGCGGCGGTTTACACCACCGTGTTCACCAACCTGTCCGGGTTATTCAGCGGCGTATGGCAGGGGATGGGCTACTGGATCGCTCAACAGGATTATGGTAGAGGAAACCAGCCTTGGTACTACTATTTCATGGGCCTGCCTGTGTACGAACTCTTACCGTTGTTATTCGGCCTGGCGGGCGGGGTCTATTTTCTTAGAAAGCACGACCTGCTGGGCTTGGTCCTGGCTTTCTGGGCGGTCGCGACTCTCCTCGTCTACACCATAGCCAGCGAAAAGATGCCCTGGCTAATCGTAAACATCTCTTTGCCTTTTATTTTGTTGGCGGGCAAATATTTGGGTGAGGTGGCGCAACGGGTCAACTGGCGGCGTCTAATAAGTAGAGGCCAAGCAGTGCTGCTTGTCTTCCCGCCGATGGTTGCGGCGGCGGTAGTGTACCTGGTGTACAGCTATACCAATCCGGAGGTGCGCTTCTCCGGGCCACATTGGGCACTGCTGTTCAGCACCGTCCTTCTCACTGTGGCCACAGCCTATTTAATGAGATTGGCCCGTCCGCGAAACGGCTCAGCCCTGGTTACGCTGGCCTTGGCCGGCCTGTTGCTGGGGTTCGGGACCTTCACCGCGGTGCGCGCCGCTTACACCTACGATGACTCCAATAACGAGCTTCTGGTTTACGCTCAGGGGAGCAAAGATATACCAGAGACCTTCGCGGTATTGGACAAGCGCGTGTTGCGGCAACAGCCGCCAAAAAAGGCAGTCAAGGTAGATTACGACCTCTGGTACCCCTTCAACTGGTACGTCCGAGATGCTGAGAGGAAGGGGGTACTGAGCTTCTCCTGCTTCAAAGGCGAAGAGGAGGAGGGCTGGAACGCCGGTTGCAACCCGGTGGAAGGCGAATCGGACTCCCAGGCCTTGCTCCTCAGCGCCGCTCACGGCGGCCAGGACGCCGGGGCACTGTCCGCCTACCAGAGGGACGGACCGTTACGGAATCTGCTATGGTTCAACGAGGAAGTCTATCGTAGACCGGGGGAACAACGGTTCCAGTGCCCGCCAAGGCCGCCGGGCTTGTTCTGTGCGCCGGAAGGCCAAGAGCCTGAAGGGCATCCTTGGGGACTTAAAGGACTTCCCAGCAAGGACCAAATAACCAAAGATTTTCGCTATTTCAAGTCGGTGGCCGCCAATAAAGAATCGTGGTTCGACGCGCTGGACTATCTTCTTTTCCGCAATTTAGACGGCGATTGGTACAACTCGCAGTATTACCTCTACTTGCCGCCATAATCTTGTCCTCCCCGCAATCGGTCTGAGGGCAAGGCGTGTCTCAGAACCGCCAAGGTTTACCTTGTTGCCTCGTTAACCGCTCCCGTATACTGAAATGCAGGGCCTGTGCAAAGTCCCTTCTCCCTTGGGGAGAAGGTTAGAGCCTGCCCTGGACTTGATCCAGGGATGAGGGGGAAAGCTTTTACACCAGGCATGGCTACTACCCTGGGAACGACCCTCACCCTAGCCCTCTCCCTTTGGGAGAGGGGACGACTTTGCACATGCTTTGTACTGAAATGCACGAGGATTGAAATCGCCTTTGGAATAATGGCCGGATGAAATCCGTTGCTTAATCACGCCTGGCAGTTCTGGCTTGGGCTGAGCGTAAGCGCCTTATTGCTATTGGTGCTGGTCTGGCAGGTCGACTTGACCGAGATGCGAGAAGCGTTGGCCGACGCCAACTACCTATATTTGGCTCCGGCCGTCGTCCTGTATTTCGTAGCCGTCTACTTCCGGGCGGTGCGCTGGCGCTACCTCCTATCCCCTCTGAGGTTGCTGCCGGCAACACGACTGTACCCGGTAGTAGTTATCGGCTACATGGCCAACAACCTGTTGCCGGCCCGGCTGGGCGAGTTGGTCCGGTCCTACTACCTGGCCCGCCGGGAGCGAATCAGTGCCAGCTCGGCCTTGGGCACGGTCGCCGTGGAGAGGGTTTACGACGGAGTAACCCTGCTGGCTTGGGCCGCTGTAGCGGGACCGGCGCTTTGGCTGCTGGGCGAGTTCGACGGCGCCAGCGATACTTCGCGCACCACCTGGGCGGTTTTGGCCCTGCTTACCGTTGTCCTGTTCGCCGTGGCGCTGGCTGTCCTAACCTGTTTGGCGGCAGTGCCCCGCTTCATGTTGTTTCTCGACCGGTTGATCGGGTTGGTTCCAGCCCGGTTCCGGCCCAAGGCTCAGGAACTGGCCCGGACTTTTATCGAGGGCTTGAGCATCCTCAACTCGCCTCGAAAACACCTTGCGCTTTTCTTACTGTCATTGCCGGTATGGGGTTTCGAGGCTGCCGTGTATTTCCTGATTGGCCACTCCTTCGGGATTGACGATGCCTTTGGTTCGGCGGGAATTTTGGTGTTGGTGATTGTGCTGTTGACGGCCACCTCGAACTTGGCTACATCGGTCCCCAGCTCCATCGGAGGCATCGGCCCCTTCGAAGTGGTGGCCCAACAGACACTGGTGGCGCTGGGCGTCGGCGCATCGGCGGCTGGCGCTTACGCCGGGTTTCTGCACCTGGCGGCGTTGTGGTTGCCGGTCAATGTGGCGGGGCTGGTCCTCATGTGGCAACAAAATCTTTCCCTGAGAGGGCTGACCGGCTCACCCAGGGCCAGCCCGGCGGTCCAAGAGCCTTTGCCTAGCTACTCAGTGGGAGGCAGCCATGGGGCCGCAACCACGCCGAAAGAGGGCCCATAGTGAGAGTAGGCATCATCGGCGGCGGCGCGGCGGGCTTGGCCGCCGCTTACGAGTTGACCAAGCAGGGCCACTACGCCCAGGTCTTTGAGCAGGCCCCATTCTTGGGGGGGCAAGCTTCAACCTTCGAGGTCGGCGGCGGTCAACTGGAGCGAGGCTACCACCACCTTTTTGTCAGCGACTTGGACATGGCCGGGCTGATCGAGGAGCTTGGCTTGGGCGAGAAGCTGGCTTGGTTGGAGTCTAAAGTCGGGCTGTTTTACGATGGCAAGGTCTGGGACTTTAGCACTCCCATGGACCTGCTCCGGTTCACGCCACTGTCGTTGGTTCAACGTCTCCGGGTGGGCTTCTGGACCTTCCTGCTGCAGAAAACAAGGAACTGGCGCAAGTTCGAGCAGGTTACCGCCCGGGACTGGCTTTCCCGTCACATGGGGAAACGGGCTTACCAGGTGATCTGGGAACCGTTGCTTCGAGGCAAGTTCGGCGAATACTACGACCAAGTGAGCATGACCTGGCTCTGGGGCAAGATTTACCTCCGGGTCGCCTCGCGGGGCAAAGCATTCCAAAAAGAGCGCTTGGGCTACCCTATGGGCGGCTTTGGGGAAGTGTTCGACGCGCTTGGCCAGCGGATCGTCCAGCAGAGGGGAGAGGTGCACATCTCCACCGGGGTAAAGCGAGTAGTGGTGCAGGACGGCCTAGCCACCGGCTTGGAAGTCGCGCTGCCGGGCCGGGAACCGGAGACCATAAACTACGACGCAGTGATAGCCACCACGCCCTCCTATGTCTTCACCCGGTTGGCGCCCCCTTTGCCCGATGACTACCGGGACAAGTTGGAACGGGTCAAGTACCTGTCCGCGGTGCTGGTGGTGCTGGTGTTGGACCGGCCTCTGTCTTCCAAGTATTGGATGAACATCGGCGATACCGGCCTGCCCTTCGTGGCCATCATCGAGCACACTAACATGATCGATAAATCCCTGTATGGGGGCAACCACATCGTCTACATCAGCAACTACCCGAGCCGGGAAAGCCAGCTTTACCGGAAGAGCGCAACCGAATTGTTGGAAGAGTTTGCGCCCCATTTACGCAAGATCAACCCGGAGTTCGATCCGTCCTGGATTCTGGAGTGCCACCACCACAAGGTAGACGGCGCCCAACCCATCGTCGGGGTGGATTACGGGCAACACATTCCAGACCACCGGACCCCGTTCAAGAACCTGTACCTAGCCAACACGACCCAAATATACCCGGAAGACCGGGGCACCAACTACTCGGTGCGCATGGGCCGCCGGGTGGCCCGAATGGTGTTGGAGGACGCAGGCTGGCGGCAGCCGTGAGCTGTTATCTGAACAGGTGACGGTTAAAGCCGGCATTGGTGTTGCAAATTCCAGTCCGGGGAGTAGAATCTTTAGTCGGGCCACCCCAACGTTGCTAATGGCCCCACAGGAGACAACAGTGTCAAAAGATCCCGTCGAACCCACAATTGCCAAAGAGTCTCGACGCAGCTTTCTCGCCAAGCTGGGGGTGGGGGCGGTGGCGCTGGCCGCAATCTCCTTTCCCTTTGCCCGGTTGGCGGGAAGAAATTCAGAACAGACCTCCGCAGCTACCGACCAATTCCCAGGAGAGGACTCCATCTTTCACCCAGCCCGCGACCCACGACTTAACAAGGGAAGGTAGACCATGCCTCAAGCCCGAATGTCGGTTGGCAACGTGGAAATCTTGACCCTTCACGACGGCGAGTCGGCTTTGCCGTTAGACCAGACCTTTCCCCAAGTCCCCATCGAATCATGGCTGCCCTATCAGCAACGATACCCTGAGGCTTTCAACGGGGCCAGTAACCTGCGGGCCCATTTTGAATGTTACTTGCTGCGTTCTCAGGGGCGGACAATTTTGTTCGACACCGGACTGGGCAGCACCAGCTCCAACCCGGCCACCGTGGCGGCTTTTGGCGGCGGCAAAGACGGCCGCTTGCTGGCCGAACTCCAGTCCGCCGGAGTTGGGACCGAAGACTTGGACACTGTATTTCTCTCTCACCTGCACCCGGACCATGTGGGCTGGAACCTGACCCAGTCGGACGGCAGTCCAGTCCCTACTTTCCCCAGAGCCAGGTACCTAGCCCACCAGGCCGACTGGGAGGCTTTCCAGACGCCTCATGACGAGGAAATCTTTGGATTCAAGTTCTGGGACGAGACCATCGGCCCGCTGGAAAGCTTGGGTCTCATTGATCTCCTCACTGGTGAACAAACGTTGACCAGTGAAATCACGGCCATTCCCACTCCGGGGCACACGCCAGGTTCCATGAGTTTCGCTATTGTGTCAGCGGGAGAGCGGGCTCTGGTCATGGGCGACGTGTTCCACAACCCGGCCCAAGTGACAGAGACCGAGTGGGCCTTTGGATTTGACATGGACTCGGCCATAGCCGCTGAAACCAGGAGCCGAATGGTGGACCGGTCCGAGCGGGAAAACGCTCCGATGGCTATTTGCCACACCAGCGGCTTCGGGCGGGTGGTGCGGATTGAGGGGCGCCGCTACTGGCAGGCGCTTTGACCGGCCGGTGTTACCGCCGCCCGAACTCCCGTTCCATGTGGTAAGCACTGAAGTGAATCATGGTGGGCCGCCCATGAGGGCAGGTATGGGGGTTGTCCGCGCCCTCCAGTTGTTCCAGAAGGGCTCTCATCTCGGCCTCGGTCAAGGCTTTTCCGGCGCGGATGGCGCTGTGGCAAGCGATTGAGGCGGCCATGATGTCCTCCCGCTGGCGCACCAACCCTTCAAAAGCCACCAAATCCAGCACGTCCACCAAGGACTTACCCGGGTCCTGGGTGGTCAGTATTACAGGCACCGACCGCAGCAAGTAAACATTGTCCCCGAAGGCTTCTACCTGGAACCCGTAGCTCTTCAGGAAGTCCCCGTGCTTCGCCAAGACCTCGACCTGGCCCGGCGTCAACTCCACGGCAACCGGCTCCAGCAAGGGCTGGGACAGGGACGATGGCTGGGCGGCGTCCCGACGAAGCCGGTCGAACAATACCCTCTCGTGGGCCGCGTGCTGGTCCACCAAGAACATGCCCTCCGGACCTTCCGCCACTATATAGGTGAGCTTGACCTGCCCCACCACTTTGAGGGCCGGAGGGGACTGGCGCGGCGCGGCGGCGTCGGGTGGAGCGGAGTAATCTTGCCGGGGGCCGCTGAAGGCGCTTCGGGGGAAAAACGCGGGTCCCGCCGCCGATGGCGGCGCACCCGTTGAAGCACCGACAGGCGGACGCATTTGGGGCACCGGCGATTCGGCTATCAGCGCCGCCCGCACCGCCTTCTGCACAGTGGAAAATACTCGGCCTTCATGGTGAAACCGGACCTCCCGTTTGGCCGGATGGGAGTTTACGTCCACATCATGGTAGGGCAGGCTGACGTTTATAGCCGACACCGGATAACGCTTTTCCGGCAGCAGACCGTGGTAGGCTTCCTCCAAGGCGTAGGAGAGCATCCGGCTCTGGACCCAGCGACGGTTGATGAAGAGGGTCATGTAGGTCCTGTTGGCCCGGTTCACGCTGGGAGGGCTGATGAACCCGTCAACCCGGTAGCCGGTTTCCGGGTCTTCTGCCATCACTTCCAACATGCTGGCGGCCACCTCGGCGCCATATAGCTCCAGCAGGATTTCCCGAGGTTTGCCGTTGCCTGGGGTGATTATCACGGGACGGCCGTCGACAATCAACCGGAACTGCACTTGGGGGTAAGCTAGGGCGTAACGGGCCACCAGGTCGTGCACCCTGGAGGTCTCGGCAGCATTGGACTTGAGGAACTTGCGCCGGGCCGGCAGGTTGCCAAAGAGGTCGGACACCTTCACCGTGGTGCCCGGCGGGCAGCCCTGGGGAGTGGACCGGGTCAACTGGCCCCACTCCAACAGCACTTGATAACCTGCCTCGGCTTCGCCGGTCCGGGTTGTCAGCGAGACTCGAGACACCACTGCAATGCTGGGCAGGGCCTCGCCGCGAAAGCCCAAAGTAGCAACGGCGTCAAGCTGCTCCGGCGTTTGGAGCTTGCTGGTGGCATGGCGCTGGAAAGCCAGTTCTACTTCCGGTGCGGCGATGCCCCCACCGTCATCGCTGACCCGCACCAGCCTGACACCGCCGGCCTCGATTTGCACTGTGATCCGGGAAGCGCCGGCGTCTAGGGAGTTCTCCACCAACTCCTTGACCACTGAGGCCGGCCGTTCCACAACCTCGCCGGCAGCGATCTTGGAGGCCAGTCCCGGCGGGAGCACCCTAACCGACATGACGCCGACCTAGAAGAGAGGGACTTTGGACCCCTTGGCCCGGTATTGCCGGTCGTCGGAAGAGCCGGTGCTGGCAAAGTCGCAGATGATCCGGTAGACCCGGCCCATTTCCTCGTCGAAGCTGCGCTTGAAGAAGTAGGGGGGCACCCACACCCCGCCGAATGCGGCCACAATTTCCGGGTAGTCGTCGATCACGAACTCCGGCTCGAAGGGGACTCCCAACTCCTCTAACCGCTCGTGAAAATGGTGGGTTGGCTTCTCGTAGACCCCGCTGACCCAGGGGGTCAACTGGTGTTTTTCGATCACTTCCCATCGCTCCCCCATCCCGGACCAGATATACACTTGATGTTTGTCGTCGTTAAGCTTTTGCAACGTCTCCTTGGTGCCGGGACGCAGGGTATCGTCCAGCCCCAAGATAGTGTAGTCCACATCGAAAAATATTTTCATAGTAAAGTACCGGTATTTCGTTCCTCAATCAACGATTTGCATCAACTCAGTGCATTATACTCCAATACATGCTGCCGGTTGACGTCGGAAAAGCCGGCCCAAGCTGTGGACCACAACCTGTCGAGATTGGGCTAGGGGCCGCCGGTCAAGGCGGCTTCAACGGCCTTCAAGTTGGCACCCACCAGCAACCGGCCGCCCACGCGGACCAAGGGACGCCGCACCAACCGGGGCTCTTTGAGCATCAACTCCAGCATTTCCTCTTCGGACAAGTCTTTGTCGGCCAGCCCCATTTTCTTCAGGCTGGGGCTGCGCCGGGCAAAGACTTGGGAGATGCCGGGGCCTTCGGCCAAGTCCCGAATTTCCGCCTCGGTAAAAGGCTCCTTGAAATAGTCCCGTTCCTGGACCTCAACGCCATGTTGTAAGAGCAACTCCCTTACTTTGCGGCAGGAGGATCAACGGGGCCACCAGTACAGTTCTGCTTTTGCGGTCAATTTCACCTCGCTAAGACACCGTTTCAAGTCGAAAGTTGTTTGGTCTATTCTAATGGCTGCGGCCGGCGTAGTGAAAGCCTGTGGCGGCGTTAGACCAGGGTCTTTTCATTATTCACCCTTTGTTCAAGCCAGGGGCAGGCCCTGAGCCACTCTACCATGTCACCCCGAGCCTTTCGGCTAGGCTCAAGATAAACTCCGCGAGGGGTCTAAAACCCTTGACTGCATTCTCTTTCTTCGATACTCGGACCAAGCACTTACTGAAGACTTTTAGATTCTTCGCCTGCGGCTCAGAATGACATTTTCTGAGAATGAAAAGGCCCTGCGACGGCGAGAGTGAAAAGACCCTGTCAATCGTGTTTCCCGTAAGACCAGGGCTATTGCATTTGGACTGAATCGCTCTCGTCATTCCTGCGAAGGCAGGAATCCAGGCCCCTAATTCGCTAATGCTGTCACGGCAATCGCCCACATAGCGGCCTCTGGACTCCGGCTTTCGCCGGAGTGACGGGTGGGTTGTTTCTAGGGCCTGTTGACACTAATAGAGGACCGGGCAACCACAAGGGTTGCCCCTACGAAATCCCGTAGCACGCCGGTTGTAAAGGCGCCTTTTGTGGGAGGCTGGACTGCCAATCCCTATCTAGGAAATTGGTAGTGTCAACAGGCCCTAGTGCGATAGTCCTGCAGCACTAGGCGTTCACCCTTGACGGTCCGTTCTCTAATTGAGAAAATAGAGGGTGTGTATGAGGAAATGCAAATCGAATGGGGGACACGGGCGATCAGGGATATGCGCCGCCTCGCCGCACAGGACAGAGAGCGGATCATCGCCAAGATCGAGCAGTATGCTGAGAACCCCGCATCGCTTGCCAGGCAAGTGATTGCACTGACTGGCAGCGACTACAGACGGTTGAGAGTCGGCCACCACCGCGTCATCTTCACCACTCAACATGGCGATCCCTCAACCCTGGTAGTCCTAAGAGTCCGACACAGGAGGGAGGCTTATGACTAGCGAAGAGACCATCACCATTACCCGAAAGGAGTACGACGCTCTCATCGAGCGCAACAGCCAACTTGAGGACATGCTGGCCGCTCAGGCAGCGGACGACGGCGTGCGTGTTCCCCACGAGGTCGCTCTCGACATTATGCGGGGGAGGGGTCCCATCCTGGCGTTTCGGAACCACCAAGGCATCACCCTTAGGGAATTGTCCGAGAAAACAGGTATTGCTGCGGGCTACCTCTCCGAGATTGAGCGTGGGCGAAAACCGGGATCGACCTCGGCCTTGGCCCGCATTGCCAGCGCGCTCGGCACCACCATCGACGTCCTGGTGAATGAATAGAGGCAGAGGGAACGTTAGACGCTATGGAAGCCCAAGAATATGCAGGAGGGCCTGATGCACACGGATATTCTCACTCCTAAAGACCTCTTTCAAAAGGAGGTGCGTTACACTATTCCCCCTTTTCAGCGTCCCTACGTTTGGTCCCAGGAGCGTCAATTGGAGCCGCTCTGGGAAGATGTCCGCAACGTGGCCGAAAACTACCTTGAAGAACTGGAGCGTTCAAGCGGCAATGTAGTCGAGGCGGAGCAGAAGACAAGTCGGCACTTCCTGGGCGCCGTCGTGCTCAAGCAGGTTCCCGTGCCGGCAAAGGATATCGACCAGCGTGAAGTGATCGATGGCCAACAAAGGGTGACGACCCTGCAACTTCTCTTGGATGCCATTCAACAGGTCTGCGAAGACTCAGACCAACCATACCTCAAGAAGGCCGCAAAGCGTCTGGCCAAGCTTGTTACCAACGACGAAGAACTCATCGGGGACGATAGGCTTCACATATTCAAGCTGTGGCCTACCAGGGGCGACAGGGAAGCGTTCAGGCACGCCATGGACAACGGACTCGCCGTAAACGACTTTGAGGAGTCGCTGATTGTCCAAGCACACGAGTTCTTCCAACTACAAGTTGGTGAATGGCTTAAACACGCAGAATGGCCGATTGAATCCAGAATCGATGCACTTGAGGCTGCGGTAACGTCGATGCTCCAGATGGTTGTGATTGACCTTAGCCCTCAGGACGATCCGAATCTCATATTCGAGACGTTAAATGCTCGTGGCACTCGGCTTGAACAGTCCGACCTCATCAAGAACTTTGTCCTCTCTCAGGAGCGAGACCGACAGAGCGATATCTGGGGGAATCTGGATGATGGGTGGTGGAGAAAGGGGGTCAGGCAAGGCCGCTTGTTCAGGCCACGCTTGGACATGCTCCTCAACTACTGGCTGGCGATGCGCAAGGGTAAAGATGTTCCTCCATTACGGGTATTTGACGTGTTCCGCAGCTACGTTGATGGCCGAGAAGTCCACGCGGTGATGTCAGAGGTCAAGCAGGACCTGATGAACTACCGTGATTTCGAATCGACCAGCGGCCGCAGTCCGGAGGAGAAGTCGTTCTACTACCACGTGGATGTCATGCAAGCGGGAGTGATCACCCCCGTACTGCTACTGCTCCTGTCAGCCGAGGAAGGAACACGCATCAGGGCCTTTAGCGCCTTGGAGAGTTTCCTGGTCCGTAGGATGATTTGCCGTCAGACCACGAAGGACTACAACAGGCTAGTTCTAGATCTAGCCAGTCGCTTGCGAGAGGGTGGACTAGACAAGGCTGACACAGTTACCGCCGGATTCCTGAAAGAACAGACTGCATACGTCAGAGAATGGCCTAGCGACGAAGCTATGGCCGATGCCCTGGTATCTTCTCCCCTCTATCGCCTCCTGACAAGGGGCAGGCTGCGATTGGTACTGGAAGGCGTTGAAAACCGATTGCGTTCGTCGGGAAGGTCTGAACAGACTAGCGTACCCAGGAATCTAACAATAGAGCACCTGATGCCGACGGGTTGGGAACAAACGAAGTGGCCGCTCCCAAAGAACGTTGATACGGTTGCAGCGACCTACCAACGCAATACACTAATCCACTCAACTGGCAATCTCACGCTCGTAACCCAGAAGCTCAACTCATCCATGTCCAACGACCCCTGGCAATCCAAACGTGACGAACTCCAAAAGTACGCAGTATTGCTACTCAACAACGAGTTGTTGCCTCAGCCCTCTTGGGACGAGGACACTATCCGGGACAGAAGCCGAAGGATGGCCAAGCTAGTATCAGAAAGATGGCCCGGTCCAGATTCTGAAGAGTGGAACAAGTCCAAGTAGAGAGTAACAGCTAATGAGGACAGCATGAAGAAGCACCTACAGCCACTCACACCGGCGGCGCTCTACGCCAGGGTGACAACGACTACTCCATCGTAAGCGCTTTGCCTTGGCTAGCCGCTGCCCCCGCTGTTGGCCTTTTCCTGTAGCTGGTAGAGAAGGTTGATGGCCTGCAAGGGGGTCAAATTGGGTATATCCAAAGACTTGATCTCCTCCATCAAGGGTCCAGGGATGCATTGGGCCAGGATGAATGTAGACCCCTGTTGGCCCTGTGCACGGTGGTGTACAGCAACCGGTGGGGGAAGGGCTGGCCGAAGAAAACACCTTTCCCCAAAACCCACACGCCGACCTGCGCCAAAACCTACCGGGCGCCCGAGCATCAGCTATCCCTTGCATTAGATTCCACGCTAGGAATACAATGTACCCATGCCTTGGGAGGTCGAGTACACGGACGAGTTTGGGCAGTGGTGGTGGGGACTCTCGGAAGGCTAGCAGGACACTGTGGCCGCCAGGGTGGAGTTGCTAATGAAGCACGGCCCCAACCTGCCGTATCCCTACTCCTCGGACATCAGAGGCTCACGCCACGGGGTCATGCGCGAGCTTCGGGCGCAGAGTGGCGGCAGGCCCCTGCGAGTGTTCTACGCCTTCGACCCCAGGCGAACGTCGATACTCCTCATCGGAGGCGACAAGACGGGCAACGACCGATTCTATGAGGAGTACGTGCCGGTGGCCGACGACCTCTACGACGAGCATCTGGAGCAACTGCGAAAGGAGGGACTGATCGAATGAGTGGACGCCACCCGTTCAGCGAACTGACCAAGGACTTCACGCCGGAGCGCCACCGGCGCATCGATGCCATGAGGGGCGAGCTTCTCGCCGAGATGCCGCTACACGAGTTACGCCAGGCGCGGGCGCTGACCCAGCGAGACTTGGCGAAGACGCTGAAGGTGAACCAACCCGCCGTCGCCAAGCTGGAGCAGCGGGCCGACGTGTACGTATCCAGCCTGCGCTCCTACATCGAAGCAGTCGGCGGGCGATTGAAGATTGTCGCCGAGTTTCCCGAAGGTGAGGTCGCCATCACCAACTTCTCCCAGATTGGAGAGGATGAAGACCCATCCTGAAGATAGCGGCACCTCCAACCAAAATCATAAAGTGTCATGAAATGGGCCATGATGCCCAAGATACGAAGCAGGACAGCCGAGAAACACCTACAGTCGCTTACACCAGCTGCGCTCTACATCAAGGTCTCCAGCACCGACAGGACGTGGACCTGTCCGTCGCCGCCCAACTGAGGGTGCTCAAAGACTACGCCAGGGTGGCAACGACTACTCCATCGTAAGCGCTTTGCCTTGGCTAGCCGCTGCCCCCGCTGTTGGCTTTTTCCTGTAACTGGTACAGAAGGTTGATGGCCTGCAAGGGAGTCAAATTGGGTATATCCAAAGACTTGATCTCCTCCACTAGAGGCTGGACCGGGTCGAACAAGGGCATTTGCTGGGCTGCCGTTTTACGGGAACGGCGTCCTCCGGCGTTTTTTGCCGGGCGGTTGTGCTGCTCCAAGTCGGCCAATACTTCCCAAGCCCGGTTGATGACGCCTTGGGGCAGCCCGGCCAACCGGGCCACGTGCACCCCGTAGCTCTTATCGGCGCCTCCGGGTGCAATACGGTGCAGGAAAACGACCTCGCCCCCATCCTCGGCAACCGCCACACTGAAGTTCTGTACGCCGGGCAGCGAAGCGGCCAACTCGGTCAACTCGTGATAGTGAGTAGCAAACAGCGTCTTGCATCCCAACCGCCGGTCGTTGTGCAGGTGCTCAATCACCGACCGGGCGATGGACAGACCGTCGTAGGTGCTGGTGCCCCGGCCGATTTCGTCCAGTATCACCAACGACCGAGGGGTGGCCTGGTTCAGTATCGCCGCGGTCTCAACCATCTCCACCATAAACGTGGACTGGCCGGTGGCCAGGTCGTCTTGCAAGCCCACCCGGGTGAAGACACGGTCCACTAGGCCGATGCTGGCTTTAGAAGCCGGGACGAAACTTCCGATCTGGGCCATGAGAGTGATCAGAGCGACTTGGCGGATGAAAGTGGACTTGCCCGCCATATTGGGCCCGGTGATCACTAGGACTCGGGCGTCGTCGTTGGACAAATGAACGTCGTTGGGTACGTATGAGCCGGGGTCCAGGACACGTTCCACCACCGGATGCCGGCCGGCCTCGATGGAGATGGCAGGACCGGTGTCGAGCTTGGGCCGCACGTACCCATTGCGCACGGCTACCTCGGCCAGGCTGGCAAATAGATCAACCCGGGCAACGGCGGCGGCTCTGCCGCCAATGGCGTCGGAAGAACCGCTGATTTGGTCGCAGACCCGGCGGTAGATGGACCGTTCCAGCTCTTCAACGCGCTCCCGGGCGTTGAGCACCAGCGATTCATAGTCTTTAAGCTCCGGCACGATATACCGCTCGGCGTTAACCAGGGTCTGCCGCCGGATATAGTCTTGGGGCACCTGGGCCTGGTTGGCTTTGCTGACCTCGATGTAATAGCCAAATACCTGATTGTAGCCGACCTTCAATCCCTTGATCCCGGTCCGGTCTCGTTCTCTTTGTTCCAGTCCGGCAATGAACCCCCTGGCGTCCCGGGAGGCCCTCTTCAACTGGTCCAACTCCGGAGAGAATCCTTCCCGTATTACGTTGCCCTCGCCCACCGCTCCTACGGGGTCGGGAGCGATGGCTTCTTCCACCAAGGACACCACCTCGGGCAGAGGAGCCAACTGCTGAGCCAGCCAGGCCATTGGCGCCGCCGGGCTGCCGGCGCCCTGCCCTGATGCCCCTTCCGGCGGAATCCCCAATTGGTCCGCCCCTAATTGCTCTGCCAAAGAAGGGACAGTCTCCAAGCCTAATTGAAGCGACTTCAGCTCGCGAGGAGTTGCTGTGGCTGCGCTAACCCGTCCTTTGATTCGCTCTAAATCGGGGATTTGAGAGAGCAACTGTATAGTGCTGGCCCGGCGCAGGCCCTCTTCAAAGAAATAGCCCACGGCGTCCAACCGTTGGTCCAACTCTGCCACATCGAGCAAGGGCTGGCCCAGCCACTGGCGCAACAACCGTCCGCCCATCGGCGTCTTGGTCCGGTCAAGAGTGGCGAGCAAAGAAAACTGCTTGTCGTCGGCGCGTCCTCCTTGGAAAAGCTCCAGATTGCGCCGGGTCTGGCTGTCCAGGGACATGTAGCTGGCGGTGGAGTAGACGGTCAGCCCGGCCAACTGCAATACGCCGGCCTTTTGAGTGACAGCCAGATAATCCACGATGGCTCCGGCCGCCCGCACCGCCAAAGGCAGGTTTTCACAACCGAAGGATTCCAGAGACAGGATCCTATAATGGTCCAGAAGAGCTTGCTTGGCTGACTGGAACTCAAAGGAGGCGGGGTCCACAGGGGTAACACGGTGTCCGGGGGAGGTCCCTTGCTTGTGGGCAAAAGTCCATTGCGGCGGGTCTTCGGAGCGGGCAGTCAATATTTCGACGGGTGAAATCCGCTCCAATTCTTGAAGCAGTTGCGCCAGGTCCAACTGAGTGGCGGCGAACTGCCCGGTGGTGATGTCGACATAGGCCAGTCCTACCGCTTCCCCTTCCTCCACCACCGACGCCAGGTAGTTGTTGGCGCTTTGGTCCAGCAGTCCCGATTCCAGCACCGTGCCCGGCGTCACCACCCGGACCACATCCCGCTCCACCAAGCCCTTGGACACCGCCGGGTCGGTCAACTGCTCGCAGATGGCCACCTGGTGTCCCTTTTTGATAAGGCGGGCTAGGTAGGACTCCAAGGAATGGGCCGGGACCCCGGCCATGGGCACCCTCAAGTCCTTGCCCATGCTCCGGGAAGTGAGGGTTATCTCCAGTTCACGCGCCGCCAGCCGAGCGTCTTCGTCGAAGGTCTCGTAGAAATCGCCCAAGCGGAACAGGACGATAGCGTCTGGGTAAGCGTGTTTGATCTTCAGGTACTGGCGGCGAATCGGGGTCAAGGCTCACCCAACCTCGGCGAGTTACACCAGCAATTCTAACCCACGGGTCAACACAAAAGTCAGCCGCCGGTCAGTGAGACGCTGGCTGGAGAACCGAGGCCAATAGACTCCCTTTTAGAAAACACGGTTGCATCTATTCAATCGTTCCAACCGCTGTACCTGTCTCATGGCCCACATCTCCATGACCCGAAACGGGTCCCTTCCACTTGATAACCCGATGGACTGGTCATATCATTAGCTAAGCTCATCCTCGGGGAGCCGGCTATGATAAGAGTAAACGTCCATGAAGCGAAGACTAACCTGTCGCGCCTGCTGGCGAAGGTCGAGGCCGGCGAAGAGGTCATCATCGCCCGCAACGGAAAGCCGGTGGCTCGGCTGGTAAGCATCCAAAAGCGGGGCAAGCGGCAATTCGGCTCCATGAAGGGCCTGATAGAGATCGACGACAGATTCTTTGACCCGCTGCCGGAAGAAGAACTGGCCGCCTGGGAGGGTGGTTGTAGTTGCGATTACTGCTCGACACCCATGCCTTGATCTGGTGGTTCGCCGGAAGCGACCGGTTGCCGCCACCCGCCCGACGGGCGATAGAGGATGAAGAGAACAACGTGCTGATAAGTGCGGCGTCGGCCTGGGAAATCATCACCAAGCATCGACTCGGCAAACTGCCGGAAGCGGAGAGGCTGGCCTTGGACATTACGGGAACAATAGCCAGCCAGGACTTTAAGGAGCTGCCCATAACCGTAGATGATGCGGTCCGCGCTGGGTCCCTGCTCGGTATCCACCGCGACCCCTTCGACCGGATGCTCATCGCCCAAGCATTGTCGCGCAACCTAGTCCTCATATCCAGTGAGTCTCTTTTCGACCGGTACGGCGTCCGGCGCTTGTGGTAGGCCGCATTCACTCACTATCTTGGCGCAACGAACTCTCCCATCCAGCGCACGCTTTCGGTGACATGACTTGCAGCGCAGTAGAACTTCTCGTCAGCGGTCCACCGAGTGTGCCTCGAACATGTGCAGGGCGCTTGTTGAGAACAACAAAGCTGGACGAAGAGCGTTCTCGCTTGTCTGTTAGGCCCGGTCCAGCTACTTTGCGAAGATCAAGAAAGATTTGGGGTTGGGCTGATGCTTGCTTATCCGATAGTGCTCGAAGATGATGACGGCGTCGTGTTTGCGACGTCCCTCGACTTCCCGGAGTTGACTACCTTTGGGGATGACCAGGAGGAGGCTATCGCCCGCGCCGTCCACGCGCTGGAAGAGGCGATAGCGGCCCGCATCCATGACCGGAAGGACATTCCCAGCCGTCCCAGGGCGCGGCCTACGCCATCCTGCCGACGCTCACCTCCGTCAAGGTGATGCTGTATCAAGGCATGAGAGACCAGGGCATCGGCAAAGCGGAGTTAGCTCGTCGGCTGGGGTGGCATCTGCCGCAGGTTGATCGCGTCCTGGACGTTCAGCACCGCTCGCGGTTGGACCAAATGGACGCCGCTCTGGGAGCCATTGGACGGCAGTTGCACGTGGCCGCCGCAATTTCGCCGGACCCGGCGGCCGCAGTCGTTGCAGAAGAAACGGGCCGCTCACGACCGGCGTCACCAGCAGGGTGGCGGATGCGGTCAAGCTGAACTGCAGGCCGGAGGCCAGGAAGGACGGGCTCTCGTGCGCTTTATAACGGGGGTTCCCGGAAGCAGGACTTGTACAAAGTCGGCCACAAGGATACGAAAATCCCCCCAACCCCCCTTTTTCAAAGGGGGGCTTCGCCTGTCTCCCCCTTTCGTAAAGGGGGACTAAGGGGGATTTTTTCGCGCCCGACAGGAGCCAGGAAGCTACACACCCACCTTTCCGCAACTTTGCACACGCCTTGTTCCCAGAAGGTGGCACCATTGTGCTTGCCCTCTTCAAAGCTGAGAGGCTCCAACGGCATGATCGTCCTAAGGGAGAATCCGCCCCTACGTTCCCAATCATTCCGGTCCTTTCGTCGAGGTCTTTGTACGTTGGGCCATATCGGAGCCAGTCGCGGGTAATCAAAGCTGAGTGGCAATTACGTTGCGCCGCCTATATTCGCTCAACAGGACGTCGATGGTGGCGCCAAGAGTGTCGGCGATTCTGGCCAAGGCCAGCGGTGCGCCAGTTGGAGTGGGGGCCAGCGGTGCTCCGGGATTTCCACTTGACCCTGCCCCTACCTCTGGAGACGGAGCCGCTGGATCAGGTGAAAAGGGCCGGCCACCTCCGGTGGCGGTTGAATGCGCTGTCTGAGGCCCGACGGGAGTTTGCCAGGACCAAACGGGCGCCGCTTGCTGCGCTGGGTGCTTACCCTGGGCCTCTGGTGGAAGTAGCGGCCCAAGATGATGTCATGGGGCTGCATCCGTATGCGGGAGTGTTTGCCATAGCAGCGCAGATTGAGCCAAGGAATCAGTTGATGGTCCTGCGCTTCCAACAGACGTGACGTTCGGAGCAGACATCACAGAGGGAGGGTTTTCCCTGCTTCCCTCAGTCGCCGGCGGCGGTGTTCCACGTCCGGCAGCAGGCTCGCCATTGCCCGCCAGAAATCGGCGGAGTGGTTCTTGATGTTCAGGTGGACCAGTTCGTGGACGATGACGTACTCGACCAAGGACGCTTCCAGCATCATTATCCGCCAGTTGAACCGCAATGTGCCGTCGGGGGCGCAGCTTCCCCAGCGTTGGCGCTGGTCCCGAATGAGTATCTGCGGTTCGCCGCCGTTGCCCAAGCGGGGCCACCAACGTTGGACCCCGGACCGCAACCGCTCGGCGGCGCGGGCCCGGTACCAGTCCACTACGGCGCGGCGGATGCGCTGGTAACGTTCCTCGCCTTCAAGGCTGCTGGGCACGGAAACCCGGAAGCGCCAGTGATCAAAGCGGACCTCCGGGGCGTGCTCCTCCACAGCCTCGACAATCAGGCGTACGTTGCGGCCCAGGTAGGGCAGGGTCTCTCCGCTGACGAAACGCTTGGGGGCGGCTCCCAACGCGGTGTCGGCGGCGTGGTTGAGAATCCAAGCCGCCCGCTTGCGGACGATGGCCTGCAACTCGCTGTCCGGCGTGTCCGCGGGCGCCGCCACCTGGACGCCGTTTCCGTCCACAGTAATCTGGACGGTCTTCTTGCGGCGTTCGCTCCGGCGCACCTCGTACTCGATGGCAGCGCCGCCGAAGCGGACCAGCCCCCGGCTAGCCACCATTCCCACCGCGCCGGGACAATTCCACGATGCGGTTTGCCAGTTCGTCCAACTGTCCCTCGGTGTAATCTCCATTTGGCCGCAATTCCCGCTTTATATCCCGGCGCATCTCCCGTTGCACGTCCAGGTTCGACTGCCAGTCAATCACTCCCTGGTGTTGAGCAATGACCTTCTCGACCCTCTGGGAAACTCTCTTGGTTTCCTCATCTAGCTCGGTCCGGTACTGCCTTTGCCCCTCGTCCGCCGTAGATTTCAACGTTTCTCCAACCGGGAACTGGTCCAGCAACTGGTAGATGGCAAAGGACACCGTATTCATGCCGTAGCGGGCCGCGATGTCGGCCACACTCTGCACCTCATGCCGCAGGGCTGCCATGCGCCGGCAGCATCGGCGGTCTCGATAAGCCGGTTGCGCAGGTCGTCGATGATGCGCGCCAGCCGCTGGGACAACCGCTCGTAGAAAACCGGGCTTTCGGACAGGCGTTCGTGAATTTGGGCGCGAATCGCGTGCTCCATCACCGAGGCCCGGGCCTCATCATGGGGCAGGGCGGCAATCTTCTGCTCGAAGTCCTGGTCCAGGATGGACAGCGGTTTCATCATCTCCCGCACTTGGGCACTAATTCGCTCGTCCACCAGTCTCTTTACCTTGGCCCCGATCTCGGTCCAGTCCACGTCCGCGTCCTCCCGCAGGAACTGGGCCCGGACGTAAGCCCGAATCTCAGCGAGCCGGGCCAGACGGCCGGTGTAGGCCAAGGCGCGGGGGTCGGGCAGGAAGCGGTCCATGAGGCGGGAGAACCGGCGGTAGTCGGTGTTGAACCGCTCGAACAGGTCGGCCTTGAAGTTACCCTCGGTCGCCGCGTCCGGGGCGAAGACAGCGACGCAGGCCCAGGTGTCGGCCAGGTTCCGGCCCTTGAAGTGGGACTCGGCCTGTACCGCGGCGGACTCCATCAGCGGCCCAGGGTCCTCCTCCAGTTCCTGCATGCTGTCCTGGACATCGGGCCAGTCGAAGGTGGAAAGGGCCTCCTCCAAGTCACGGGAGACGCCGTGGTAGTCCACCACCAAGCCGTAGATCTTCTCGGTTTCCACGCCGTCCTGCCGGTGGGAAAACCGGCGGTTGACCCGGGCGATGGCTTGGAGCAGGCCGTGCTCCCGCAGCGGCTTGTCCAAGTAGAGCACCTGCTCCACCGGAGCGTCAAAGCCGGTCAGGAGCATGTCCACCACCACCAGTACTTCCGGCTCCCCATCCGGGTCGACGAAGGCGTTGGTTACCGTTTCCTGGTCCAAGTCCCGCACGGCGTTGAACTCCGCGCCGTCGTTGGGAGTAGTAGTGATTATGGGGTAGGCTTTGAGGCCAAAATTGTTGAGGTTTTCGGCGTAGCGCAGGGCGGCGGCCCGGCTGGGAGCCACCACCTGGGCTTTGAACCCGTTGGAACGCACTCTTTCCTTGAAGTGTTTGGCGATGTCCAAGGCAATCATCTCGATGCGCCGTTCCGCCTCGGCCACCGTTTCCTTGTTGGCGTACCTGCGGCGTATCCGCTCCCGCACACTCTCCGGATGGCCGCCGAACAGGCGGTCCAAGCTCTCCGGCCCCTCAATGGCCAGTTCGGGCAATCGGGCTTCGTAGAGAATGGGCACCGTGGCGCCGTCGGCCACCGACTGGGGGATGGTGTAAGCGTCAATCAAATGCCCAAAACGTCGCGTGGTGCTGCATCCAAATCCCTTCTCTATCGGCGTGCCGGTAAAGCCGATCAGCGTGGCCTTGGGCAGTGCCTTGGACATCAGCGCCCCTAGGTCGCCGTACTGGGAACGGTGGGCCTCGTCGGCCATGATGATTACGTTGTCCGAGGGATTCAGCACGTCCAGCCGCCCTTGCGGCGTGGTCACCGCCTCCTCGAACTTCTGGATGGTGGTCATCACCGTGCGGCTGCCGCCCTGCTTGAGGACACTCTGGAGGTCGAGGGGGTCGCGTTGGTCCGGCCTCTCCCTGCGGCGGCGGGCCCGCCGTTCAGCAGGCTCGGGGCGCGAACGGTCCATCCGCTCAGGTCCGGGAAAGCCGCAGCGCTCGAAGGTTCCGGCGATCTGCTTGTCCAGTTGCTTGCGGTCAGTGACCACCACGATGGTCGCGTTGGCCAGCCTTGGCTCCCGGCGCACCTTGGTAGCCAGCCACAGCATGATCAGCGACTTGCCCGATCCCTTGGTGTGCCAGACCACACCGCCCCGCTCGGTGGGTTTCTCGCCAGTGAGGATGCAGGCCAACGCCGCCCGCACCGCCCGGTATTGCTGGTAGCGGGGCAGTTTCTTGACCAGCCGGCCCCGCTCCGGCTCGTACACCACGTAGTCCCGCAGGATGTCCAGCAGGGTGGCCGGGGCCAGGAGGCCGACGATAAGCCGGGCCTGGCCGTGGGGTTCCTCCCCGAACCGCTGCCGCACCTCGTCGTCGGAATAGGGGAGGACCGACTTCCACTCGAAGTAGGCGTTTTCCGGGGCGCCCAGGGAGGCGTAGGCTGCGGCTGCCCCGCAGTGGGCCACGCACAGCAGGTTGTAGTGGAAAAGCTCCGGCGCCCCCCGGCCCTGCCACTCCGGGCCGGCCTCTTGGTAGCGGCGCAACTGGCGCACCGCCTGGGATTTCCAGACGTCCAGCAGCGACGGCGACTTGGCCTCCATCACCACTAGCGGGATGCCGTTGACGAAGAGGACCAGGTCGGGGATGACCAGTCGCTCGTCGTTCTCAATCTCACCCGCTCGCCCTGAGCTTGTCGAAGGGTGGCCCCGGCGGACCCGGAACTGGGTGGTGACCACGAACTCATTGAGGCCGCTTTCGGGGTGGTCGAAGTCGAAGAAGCGGACGGTGCGCGTGTATCGGCCCCGCGGCCCGTCCACGGTCAAGGGCATTCCGTAGGTCAGGTACTCGTGGACCGCTTGGTTCCGGGGCATGCCGGTGGCGTCGATATGTTCCAATTCAAAGATAACCCGGTCCGCTTGGGCATCGGTCAGCCACTCGTTGAGACGCAGCAGGGCCGCCCGCAGCCGCCCCTTCAGCAATACCTCACGCTCTCCGCCCCGCTCCGCCGCCAGCGAGTCACGGGGCACGTAAGTCCACCCCAACCGCTCCAGCAACCGTCGGGCCGGGGCCTCGGCGTGGTTGAACTCGTTGAGTTTGGCGGGGGTGGTCATGGCGGTTGCTCCCTGATGAGTTGTAGGCCGGGAATATTGTCGAAGTCTCCATCGTGGGACATCAGGGGGCATTCCAGGAACAACGCGGTGGCGGCATTCCAAGAATCTGCCACCTCCAGCCGGCGTCCGGCAGCCTGCCGGACACCCCGAATATAGGCGGACATTTGGAGTATATCAGGGTCGGGCCACACCACATCGTACTGGCGGATTAGCTCGGCAAGGTCGTCCGTCCGCCCATCCCCCAGCTATTGTTGTACGCCCCGAACCATAGCTCCTGGACCGTCTGGAACGATACGAATACCTGGCGGCCCCTGAGTCGCAGCCGGTAATATGACGCCAAGGGGAACCCTCGCGCAATGTTAAGACACGATATTGGTGTCTACAACCACGGCAGAACTTCCCGGTGTCACTGCTCGCGCCGTCCGCGGCCGTCACGGAGAGCGGAGTCAAAAGCCTCCCATTCTTCGTCGGTCAGGTCCATCAGAGGCACTTTATCGGGGTCGAAAATCTTCGGAGGCGGGGGCGGGAGTATCCATTGCCCGCCGGGGTGCTGACCCACACCGACCTTGAACGGGTCAGGATGTCCCACCGCCTTCCAATCGCGATTATCGCCGCGGTCCTTCAGTTCTTGGAGAACGCGGGCCCCTGCCTCCATCGAGGCTTTCTTGCTGGGATGCCAGAACTCAACCTGCGGGAAATCCGGCTCGTCGCGGGACCCGCCTTCCGAATGGAAGAAGGTGACCATCCAACGGACTGAGTCCATATCGTTCATCGCAGTTTCCTCCAGTCAGATAATCTGTCCACCCCAGCAACCGCCGGGCCGGGTCCTCGGCGTGGTGGAACTCGTTGAGCTTGGCGGGGGCGGTCATGGGGTCTCTTGTCGTACGGCCTCCAGCATCTTCCGCAGTTGGAGCAACAGGTTTGGAATTGCATCCTGGATTATGGACCATATAACGATGTTGCTGATGTGCAAGTAGGAGTGAGCCAAACGGTTGCGAGTTCCGACGATGACCTGTCACGGGACCTTGGGGTAGGACTCACGCACCTCAGGCGGGATATGAGTAGCCGCCTCACCAATCAGTTCGATATTGCGCAGCGTGGCGTCCAAGACCATCGGCGATGAAGGCATCCTGGTCTAGTCCATTGGTATATGACAAGACCTTCTCGCCGAAGTCCAGCATATCTTGAATATAGAAATGCCATTCACGATTCTCGTGCGAGGCATCAGACACTTATCACGTCCCGTTCCACATACGGACGTATTTCGGCCCGCAGGTCTTCGTTGGTTGCTAGGTCCACCGGTCGCCCCAGCAAGTCCTCCAGGTAGAATTGGGCTCCGAAGTAGCTTTGCCAGCTTGGGGGTGGGTCGAAGCTGACCAGGATGTCCACGTCGCTCCGGTCGGTAGCCTGGTCCCGAGCAAAGGAACCGAAAAGGGCGATGGCGGTTACGCTGAACCGTTCCATAAGAGTCGGTTTGTGGGCCCGCAGCGTTTCCAGGACCTCATCTCGGTCCATTGGGCTTCTCCATAGTTACTCCCACAGCCGCTCCAGCAACCGCCGGGCCAGGTCCTCGGCGTGGCTGTACTCGTTCAGCTTCGACGATGTTGACTCGCTCACTTTTGCTTTAGGCGAGATCCGAGAAATTTACTCGGGCTTCACTTGGCTCTCTACAGCTTCAAACCCTTTGTGTGTTACTTGGAAAAAGCTATCTTTGCCGGTAGGATCTTCTATGAAGCGTAGAATGAGCAGTTCCTCGATAGCCGATTCCCATCTTGCGATAGAACGGCGTTTTCCAGGGTCTCCGAAGCTCTTTCCATTAGTTTCGATAAAGGTACCTCCCAAAGTCTTCCTTTTGACGATGGCACCTTGTCCCCCTCTTTTTGCGTCCTCTACTGCCTCCACTAGGAGATGCTTCGCATCCTCGGAAGCCATTGGCTGCTTGTTGTCAAAAAGTGCTGGTGCAACGACGGTCTCCAGTTCTAACGGCATCTCATTGTTTACTTTCACAGCCGATTCAAAATCCCCGGCGGTGTGCCAGTCTGTGCCTTCCAGTTTAATGGGACAGCCAGCGGTCCGTAGCCGGTGCGCTAACTCTTGCCGACGTTGGGATGAGTCATCCATGCGTATGACGTGGAGCCCGGCAACATCGGTGAATGGCCGCAAACTGCCAAGTTCTACAAGGATAGTCCAGTCTGGATGCCGCCCCATTGCCATTCCTGCTTCAAACAAAACGTTGGGGCGAGCTTGACCTGTTAGCTCGGTTTCGTGAGGCGGCTCATTATCTTTCCTAAATTCTTGCCTGAGGCGGGCTTCATCGTCTGGTGTAAAGAGAACTATAACTGCGTGCGCCTTAGAAAAGGCTGCATCCAGTACTTCCCCAATATAAGGTGACGGCTTGCCCGTAGCAGTAACTGCCTCGGACCACTCAAGAGGATGCAGATCAATCACTCTGAGAAATTCAAACAGGGCATTACGAGATGCTAAGTTTCTCCCGTGAACCACAAAGACCCCCCGAGCGTCAGTTGCAGGTCGGAGATCTTGGGTGCTATAGGAATCGTTTTCCAACTCCCATCCTGGATGCCCTGTTATGAATTGGTCTGTCACATTCTTGGCTTTCCCGAGGACGCCCCATGACAAAGGTGTAAGGTCCACAATGTTGGGATGTTGTTCCCTTTCGCTCTTCACGATTGGCAAATAATAATCTGACATTTCCTCAGTTTCATATATGCTGATTCGTTCTAAGTCGTCCACAGATATTGATTTCCCACGAATGGTTACTGGCCTCCCCTCCCGATACGGCGCAAGAAATCGTTCCTCGAGTTGCTCATAGTCGAGGTCAAATCTGGTTTCTCGGCTATTAGTATCCTGCTTTGTCGTTATCACGACGTGGAAATAGGTCATCTCACTTCAACCTTTCGGAGAAGACAGCTTGTTGGCAGAGCTGTTGGCATAAGCGCACCCGTCCGGTCAGCAGCGCATCAGCGGTCGAATCTTTCAACAATTGTAATCCATCCCGCTCAGTTCGCGTCCGCGCAAGTGTCACATCCACCCCGTTCAGTATCTCAACTACGGAGTCCTGTTCCGTTCGTGAAGGGCGAGCAATTGTCAGTTGCCGAACCTGCTGGTAGTTCAACCCTTGGCGACTTTGGCCCGTCTGAATGTCATCAATTTCGCGTTGGGAACGAGGAGTGCTTAGCCACTTCCACACAAAACGAGGGTTCAATCCTGAGGTTGTTCGAATAATGCAGACGTGTTGATTCACGTTTGCCTTCCCTATGTCGTAAGGGGCTACAGTGCAACGACCAATTGATGCTCCAGTGATGTTCAACAGCACGTCGTCCGGCTGCACTCTCGACCTACGCATCGCATCATCTATTTCTGGCGGAATGTAGACCACGTCCTCCAATCTCAGGCCATCGAAGTGGACGTTCTGCGATCTCAAGAACATTATCCCAGATGCAGTGTAGGCTGATTTGCCGCCTCTGGGAGTAACACCGCTCCCAACATGGGTAGTACCCTCCCCCAGCTGCACCACCTCCCACTCCGCCGGGATGGTGCCGAGGCCCGGCGCGTCCTTCCATTCCGTGTGCCAGCCGGGGACGCCGCGGGTGAGCAGGTCATGGAGCAGAGAGTCGCGCAGTTACTCGGTGGCGGCGATGACCGCCTCGGCGCCCTCGATGGCGTCGTCAATGGAGTCAAGCACGGCGGCGATGGCCCGCTGCTCCGGCAGAGGCGGGAGGAGGATGGGAACAGTAGAAAACACGGTCTTATTCAAAATTGGTACTGCTGTCTTTGCCGCGATTGAACGCAAGTAACTAGCTTTATGGTTACACGCCCAATACAGAAATGACGGTAACACCGCACCATAGGAAATAAGTGCGTTAATTTGCTGATTGAAACATAATGGTACCCTCGAAATAGCGACTTCACCTATAGTACCGATGCAAGATACCAAGACAGCGCTTTCAGAGACTTGCCTTGAAACCGCTACACCCGCCTCGGTCAGATACTCTTCGGAAGAATTTACAAGTCGGCCCGAGGCTAGGTCTGAAGGCTTTACCCAAGGGACGTTGCCACCGTAATATTCGCTGATTTCACGAGGCGGTGTGCTTCCAGTTACAATCGCGGCCACGTCCCCCAGCCGGACCAACTGCCAGCCTTTGGGTATTTGCGGGTTGTTCGGCATCAACTCACTCAGACCATTGGCGAAGGCTAAGTTGCTACTTCAACCAGTTCGTAGGACTGGGGTTCCGGGACTGGCAGACCCTCTTCTACCAGTGCTTCAACGTAGAGTTCGATTGCCTCACGGATGAGGGCGCATACTTCCTCTCTAGTTTCTGCGGCGGCCACGCAGCCGGGCAAGTCAGGCACCTGGGCCCCACAGCTGGTCAGTCCCTTCTCAATGATGACTGCGTATTTCATACTAATTCCACCTCACTTTAGACTTGCTTGCTTCAGGATTTCGTTCCATGTTCCTCGGGGCACATCCACCCCCGGATGCCCGGCGATGACGACGATGCCGGGCTTCTCAGGGTGCTTGTACACCCGGTGGCTCCCACGAGTCCGAACCAGCCGCCAACCGTCCCGTTCCACCAAGCGGATGGCGTCCCTAACTTTTGGCATCCGCCACGTCCCCTGATAGCCGCCAGCCCTTGGGGACCTCATCGTGCCCGCGGGATCGTTTCATTAGACCTCTTCCGTCGAGGCGGGAGGTATTTCGTGGATGGTAACCGGGAGGCCGGCCCGCTTGGCTTCCAGCCACCTTTTGAAAGACCTGTGGCTTTCGCGGGAAGGCCAGCCGGCCAGCAGCCCCTCTATACTGAGGTCTTCGTCCAAGTCGGGCCAGTGGAAATAGAATACCATGGCCTCCTCGATTGACATTCGTGGTTCTCGGTTTCTCTCCCGGAGTCCGCATTACTCCCTGGCGTCCAGCCGGTCCAGGTTGCCGTTCCAGGCGAGGATACGGGCGTTCGAAGTCAGGAGCCGGTGTCCGCCCAGTGCGGTGGCGACGATGATGCGGTCGGCAGGGTCGGAGTGAAAATCCAAGAGGCCGTTGGCATGGATTCCTATCTCGCCATCGACGGGAATCTCCAGAAGCCCGTAGCCAAGAAGTTCCCGACGCCAGAGCAATACATCCTCGGACAGATGAGCGCGCCCTTTTGCCGACAGCATAGCCAACTCCCAAAAGCTGAAGGCGGACACGCAGACCTCGCCGGATTCCCAGGCTGCATCGATAACTTGCCTCGCGTTTGCTCCCAGCCTGTGGTCGAGGCTCCGCAGCCATATCAGCACATGGGTATCGATCAGGAGCATGGTTGGCCGTCTATCAGGCCGCGTGCAGCCTCCCATACAACCTCGGCGCCTTCACCCCGGTCAAGGGCTTCGCTCACCTCCTTGATGAAGGGATACCTCTGAGAGTCGTCTGCGAAGAAACTCCTGGGTTTTTCCCAGTAGGCAACCAGCTTGGCCGTCGGGCGGCCGTTCTTGGTGATTACAATTTCTTCGCCGTTTTCCGCCACCTCGTCCATGAGCTTCAAGCACTTGGCCTTGAACTCGGAGGCCTTGATGGTCCGGGGGCCGTTGGGTCTGTCCATATCAGTCGCCATATTGCCACCCCTTTATCCCTGATACTGGGCCTATTGTACCATGGTCACGACCATGGTCAGAATACTACCGGGCATACCCCATCTCCGCCAGCAACTCGTCCATCCTGGCTACCGCTTCGTCCCGCCGCCGCTCGGCCTCGCGCAGTTGGGCCAAGCCGCTGAAATGGTTGACCAGGCTGCGGATGATGCGCTCCCGGTTGGCCGGGCTGCCACAGCTTGGACTCCAGTTCTTGTTTGGTTAGCGACATTAGTCTCTCCTTAAATTCGCTGGCTGGCGCTCTCAGCGACTATCTCCTGGATCACCGAGTCACGTATCGCCCCCGCCGCAGCTTGGCGGCCTGAACAGCGGAAGTGTAGACTTCCTCCGACGCCTCCACCAACCGGACCACTTGGTCAAGTCGGCGCGGAGACGGCAGCGGCGCCTCAACTTCGGTGAGGGCCCTCTATTTGTTCTATGTTTCTTTGACGCAGTATCATATCAATCTTCACTGCCTCCCGGCATAGATGCTGAGCAAGTGGGTTTACGAGCAGAATAAACCCACTCAGAACGGACGAAGACTTGGACGCTGCCTTGGTGCGTATCATGGTAAATCCCTTCGCAGCTACCAAACTTCGACAGGGCCGTACAGGGTGTACGGAACAAACGGAATCCCATGCCTTGGCCGCCCAACAGGATGCGTTGCTCCCGAAGCTGGTTTCGGGGGAAGTTAGGGTGGGGGAGGTTATGAGTGGCAAACTATGACTTGAGCCAGTCGGAAGCGGACTTGTTACGTTCATTAGAGAAACATCGGGTCGATGAAACGACATGGACCTACCCTGGTATGGGAGGCGCACTATCAATTCCCTTGGTATCGAAAAATGGTAGGGAGCAATTCGTTCTCGACATACGGCGAGGGAGAGTTAATCTAGCCAAAGGTTCTTACCAAAATCGTGCCCGTCGGGTGGTTGTTTTGCTACGCCTTTGCTTCGGCGGCGGGCCTCACGAGAACCCGGACGGTACGCCCATCGGCTCGCCTCACATCCACATATATCGCGAGGGTTACGGCGACAAATGGGCCGAAGACCTTCCGGTAAGTGACTTTGCGGATGCATCCAACCGTTGGAATACCTTTCAGGATTTCTTGCGATTTTGCAATATAGTGGAGCCTCCCCACATCAATAGGGGTTTGTCCACATGATTGATGAAATTCAGAGCCTCCTGGAACAATATCAAACTTGGCTGCGGGATAAGACGACCCTCCGGCAAGTAAATGACTGGATAGAGATTACGACCCCTTATATGGACCGCCATAACGACCTTTTGCAGATATATGCTAGGCGGTCCAACGGTGGTTTCCTGCTCACTGATGATGGTTACATACTTGACGACTTGGAACAATCAGGTTGCCGGTTGGAGGGGAAGCATCGCTTGGGCCTCCTTGCCGTAACCCTCAACGGCTTTGGGGTGCAGCAGGTAGGAAACGCACTACAAGTGCACGTTTCTAGGGAGAGCTTCGCCCGGCGTAAGCATAACCTGCTGCAAGCCATGCTCGCCGTCAACGACCTTTTCTACCTGGCCCAACCTCGAGTCGAAAATCTGTTTTACGAGGATGTAGTTAATTGGCTGGAACTATCCCAAATCAGGTATGTTCCTAACGCCAAATTCACCGGAGCTAGCGGCTACGACCATCTGTTTCAGTTCAGCATTCCAAAGTCCACCGAGCAGCCCGAGCGTATTCTGCGCACTATCAACCGTCCCACTCGTGAGCAAGCGCAGATAGCTGCCTTTTCCTGGATTGATATCAGGGAAGTGAGGCCTGAAGGAGCGCGCGCCTACGCTATCCTGAACGACTCCGAACGTATGGTCCCGCCGAACGTACTGGAAGCCATGCGAAGTTATCAAGTCCGCCCGGTAATCTGGTCCGAACGGGAGCAGATCCGCGAGGAATTAGCGGCATGACCACTCTCTCCGAATCCACCACCCTGGAATGGCTCACTACCCCCGACATTGCCCTGGACACCCCCGGGGCGGAGCGGGTCGACTACGGCCAGGTGGTCTTGGAGCGGCGGCTGCGGGATGCCATCTCCAAACTCAACCCGTCCCTGCCATCATTGGCCCTTGAAGACGCCCTCCGCAAGCTGACTCACACCGAAGGGGCGACGCTGGAAGCCCGCAACCGTTCCTTCCACCGGGTGCTGGTGGCCGGGGTGACCGTGGAGTACCGGTCCGGCGACGGGACCATCCGGGGCGAGCAGGCCCGGGTTATTGACTTCGGCGACTGGGCGGCCAATGAATGGCTGGCGGTCAACCAGTTCACCGTCACCGAGAACCGGAACACCCGCCGCCCCGACATCGTGCTGTTCCTCAACGGCCTGCCCCTGGGCATCATCGAACTGAAGAACCCCGACTTCGAGGAGGCACCGAGGGCGAGGAGATTGAGCGCAAGGAACGGCTGAAGACCAAGTGGGCGCAGTATGTGGCTGACTGGCTTCGATGCGCCAAGCCTGCACACCATGTACCTGGACAAGCCGATGCGGGGCCACGCGCTGATGCAGGGCATGTGCAAAGTCGTCCCCTCTCCCAAAGGGAGAGGGCCAGGGTGAGGGCCGTTCCCGGTGTAGCAGCCATGTTTGGTGTGAAGGCTTCCCCTCATCCTAACCTTCTCCCCAGGGGAGAAGGGACTTTGCACATGCCCTGACTCCGAAACGAGACCTTTGCGAACTGGTCGCTCAACTTGTCATTGTTATGAAAATAGGCCATTTTCATCCCCTTACGTGGCCTTCGCAAGGCCGCAGTGATTCCACCCGGCTCAGCTTGTCATTCCGACCGGAGTGAGGAATCTAAGGCGTTGGGCCAGAGTCGTCACGTCGGTCCAGCTACAGAGCCAGTGCTTGCTGACATAGGTTTGAGATTCCTCACAGAGTTTATCCTGAGCGCAGCCGAAGGGCTGCGCTGCGTTCGGAATGACCCAGGGTGGGGGCTTCGCCTGTCTCCCCCTTTCGTAAAGGGGGATTAAGGGGGATTTTCCGGGGCTTTGCTCATGCCTTGGTCCGAAGGGTGGGCGTCCTTGGGCTGAACAAAGCGGGTGTAAATACCCTCCTACACGCTCAACCTGAACCTTAGCGTAAAGGTTATTGATTTTGTCCAGTTTGGCGGACCTGGCTACTTATGGATTGGGCTGCGATTGCCATGACGAATCCTGTCCCGGTGCTTGCCTAACTACCTAGAACGTGGTACAAATTCTCGGCGTATTTCGTACTTTGTCTATACTTTGTACAAAGTCCGGCTTAATGGTAGACCGCCGACGCAGGGAGGAGCCTTCGACGATGACTGACCCGGCATCGGCAACACCCGATTACACAATGGGTTTCAGTGAAGAATTTCTCGAGGCTCTCAAGCGATATACCGCAAGGACCCACGCCGCACATCTGCTCCCATATCTCAAGCCCGGCCTTCGTGTTCTCGACTTTGGTTGTGGACCGGGCACCATTTCGGTCGGTCTGGCCGAAGCGATAGAACCCGGTGAGCTGCACGGCATCGACATGGAGGAGTCGCAGATTAGCCTGGCGCGGTCTGTCGTCGAGGCGGGTGGATACGACAACGCAACATTCCACGTTGGCGACGTGACTGCTCTTCCCTTTGAAGACGACTTCTTCGACGTCGCCCACTGCCATAACGTTCTCATGCACATTCCGGATACCCACGCGGTACTAACCGAGGTGAAGCGGGTCTTGAAGCCCGGCGGCATCGTCTCCAGCCGCGAAATGATTGGCGAGTCATCCTTCACCCATCCCGATTTCGGCGTTATCCGAAAAGCGTGGGATATGTTCGAAGACCTCATCGCAGCCGACGACGGCCATCCCCAGATGGGAAAGGATATGAAGCTCCATTTCGTCAAGGCCGGGTTTACGGACATCTGTGCAACTGCTTCTTTCGACACCTACAGCACACCCGAAGGCGTCGCTTTCGTCTACGCCTTCGCCAATAAGTGGTTCTTGGGGCCCGAAATCACGGAAGCAGCAATAAAGTACGGGGCGTCGACCAGAAAGCTGTGCGACGACATACGCATCGCCTATGACAAGTGGAAGGACCATCCCGGAGCGATTTGCGCCATCGCACATGGAGAGATTATAGCCCGTAAAGCCATAACTCCGGCCAAGAGCCCGGCAGAAAGTTCCGGAGTGCCTGCCTCATGTATTGGGCAGGGGGTTTACCCGCTTTGGCCGGCGAAGGGCAGCCGCCCGGATTTTTGATTACCCTGAGCAAGGCGTCCGGGAGGCAGTACTCTTTGCGACTACTGGGACTGTTCCGCCAAGACGGCGTAGTTGCTGAGTATCTTGAAAGCGACAGACCGGAAGACGCGCATCTCTTTCTCACTAATGCCCTCTGTGAGCTTGGCGTCGTGTGTCTGCACGACCCGGCGGAGCTGGACCGTCAGTTCATTCCCCTTTTCGGTCAGTTTTAGCATCACGATGCGCCGGTCCCTGCGCAGGCGACGCCGGCGCAGCAGACCCATATCAACCAGCTTGGTCACCATACGGCTTATGCGGGACGGGTCGATAGATAGTGTTTCTGCCAGTTCCGTAGCGATGCACTCCCCTTTTTCCATGCAAGCTCTGAGGAGCCTGAACTCTGCAGGGGTGAGGTCATAGGGCGACACCTCGTCTGCCACCCCATTGTCGACGACGTACATCAGACTAGCCACACATGTCCCCAGGTCCTCCGGTAACGGCTTCTCCACTTAGCGACCCTGCCTATTTGTTAATCTTTGACCTATATAACCTCCTTGTCGACCGCGTTCATCAGACTAGCCGCACATGCGCCTAGGTCCACCCCCTCGACGGCTTCTCCACTGAGCCTGTCTCATAATCTCACCGCCGGCCCCTCCTCTCCCTTGACGAAACCTTTGCATAACCCCCACCCCTGTCATTCCGAACGCAGCGAAGCCCTTCGGCTTCGCTCAGGATAAACTCCGTGAGGAATCTCAAACCTATGTCAGCAAGCACTGGGTCTGTAGCTGGACCGACGCGACGACTCTGGCCCAACGCCTTAGATTCCTCCCTCCGGTCGGAATGACAGGGGTGGCGGTCGGAATGACAAGTTGAGCGACCAGTTACACAAAGGTTCCTCGACGGCCCTGCTTATTTGTCACTCTTTGACCTACGGTGGTCGAATTCCGGAGATAGATGCAACGCCACATCTATTATAATAGCAGGCCCATGGTGGCCGCACTACTCGTGGTTTCAAGTTCCGGCGAATGTTTATCTATTGGACCTCTCCCTTCTCCATAGCGTCGCCTCACGCACCATGAGGTTCAGGGTCTTCCGGTTGTAACTCCCAGCCTACGTCGGGGCAGGCGGCCCCCTCTCGTTCGCGTTAGTATTCGGCGGGGTCCAAGACGTAAGCGGCGCCGTGGGCCCCGGGTCCACGCTGTCGTTGTTTTCTTCAATATGGTCCGGTGGCGTGGGCAACAACGCAGGTTCCCGCGCCGTCTTCTGTGTCGGTGTGTCCATGTCGGCGTAGCCGCCGGCGTCGGCTCGACCGTAGGCGTCGGACTCGGCGCCGGTCCGGCCGTAGATGTCCGGCGTAGCCACCGGCGTGGGAGTTGGCGCCGGCTCGGCGTTGGTGTCGGCGCCGCCCGCGAGCGGCTTGACGTTGGTCGCAACGGTCGCGCCGATGCCGGAGTACGACCAAGGGCCGGCGCCCTCGTCGTTGACGGCCCGCACCTGCACCTGGTAAGCGGCGCCCGAGGCGAGGCCGGTCAGGGTGATGCCGCTCCCGGCGCCGTTGAAGGCCTGGGCCGTCCAGCCCGTTCCGCCCTCAACTCGGTATTGTACGTCGTAGCCGGTGATGGGCGGCTTTCCGGTCATGTCCGGGGCGGTCCAAGCCACGTCCAGGGATGTTTCTTTATCGCTGGACAGCCCGGTCAGCACTGGCGCGGCGGGAGGCTCGTTCACGTCGGTTACGTTGATGGTTACGCGCACGGCGTCATCGATGCCAGGAGGGTTCTGTGGTTTGCCGTCGTTATCTTCTCCGTCGCTGACGCTCACGGTCACAGTGTAGGACTGAGTTTCTTCGTAGTCCAGGGTTGCGCCCGCGGCCACCCTGATCTGGCCGGTGGCGGCGTCTATGGCGAACTCCGCGGCCCCTGTGATGGAGTAGGTCAGCGAGTCGCCGTCGAGATCTTCCGTGGCAACCGGGAGTCCGACGGGGCTGCCTTCCGGCGCGTTCTCCTCTACACTGAGGGTGAGTTCGTCGGCGTCGAATTTCGGCTTCGTGCTGTATGTCGCCGTCGCCGTCGCTATCCGCCTCGATCCGGCTTCCGACCAAGGGCTGGCGCCCTCGTCGTTGATGGCCCGCACCCGCACCTCATAAGCAGCGCCCGAGGCGAGGCCGGTCAGGGTGGTGCCGGTCCCGGCGCCGTCAAAGCTGGCGTCAGTCCAATCCGTCGCGCCCTCAACTCGGTATTGTACGTCGTAGCCGGTGATGGACGGCTTTCCGGTCATGTCCGGGGCGGTCCAAGCCACGTCCAGGGATGTTTCTTTATCGCCGGACGGCTCGGTCAAGTCCGGTGCGCCGGGCGCGGCGGGAGGCTCGTCCACGTCGGTTACGTTGATAGTAATTTCGATGGTATCGTCGACCGTCGTGTCGGCGTTGCCGTCAGGGTTCTTGCTGTCGCTGACGCCCACCGTGACGGTGTAGGACTGAGTGTCTTCGTAGTCCAGGGTTGCGCCTCCGGCCACCCTGATCCGGCCGGTGTCAGTGTCGATGTCGAATACATCGGAGGCTGACATCGAGTAGGTCAGCGAGTCGCCGTCGGGGTCTGCGGCGGTTACGGGAGAGCCCACGGAGGCGCCGGCGACGGAGTTTTCAGCCACGCTGCGGGGCGCGCCGGGCCAGTCGTTAGGGTTATCCGGGTCGGCAGGCCCATCCGGGAACTCGGGGGCGGCATTGACTCCCGTCGTCCCTTCGCCGGTCTCCGACCAAGGGCTGTCGCCCTCGTCGTTGATAGCCCGCACCTGTACCTCGTAAATGGCGCTCGAGGCGAGGCCGGTCAGGGTGGCGCCGGGACCGGCGCCGTCAAAGCTGGCGTCAGTCCAATCCGTCGATCCCTCAACTCGGTATTGTAGGTCGTAGCCGGTGATGGCTGGCTTTCCGGTCATGTCCGGGGCGGTCCAAGTCACGTCCAGAGCAGTCTGGGGGTCGGTCGACGACGGGGTCACCGATGGCGCGCCAGGCTTGTCAGGAGGCTCGTCCACGTCGGTTACGTTGATAGTAATTTCGATGGTGTCGTCGACCGTCGTGTCGGCGTTGCCGTCAAGGTCCTTGCCGTCACTGACGCTCACGGTCACGGTGTAGGACTGAGTGTCTTCGTAGTTCAGGGTTGCGCTCCCGGCCACCCTGATCTGGCCGGTGTCAGTGTCGATGTCGAATACATCGGAGGCTGACATCGAGTAGGTCAGCGAGTCGCCGTCAGGGTCCATGGCGGTTACGGGAGAGCCCACGTTGGTAGCGGCGGCGGAGTTTTCAGCCACACTGCGGGGCGCGCCGGGCCAGTCGTTCGGGTTATCCGGGTCAGCAGGCCCATCCGGGAACTCGGGGGCGGCATTGACTCCCGGCGTCCCTTCGCCGACCTCCGACCAAGGGCTGGCGCCCTCGTCGTTGACGGCCCGCACCTGCACCTCATACCAGGTGTCGGGATCCAGACCGGTGATGATGGTGGTGGACGCCGCGCCGGCAAAGGAGAGCTTGGTCCACTCCGGCTCGCCCTGCTCCCTGTAGCGCAGGTCGTAGCCAGTGATGGCTGGCTTTCCGGTCATGTCCGGGGCGGTCCAAGCCACGTCCAGAGCGGTCTGGGGGTCGGTCGACGACGTGGTCACCGATGGCGCGCCGGGCTTGGCGGGAGGCTCGTCCACGTCGATTACGTTGATGGTTACGCGCACGGTGTCATCGATAGCGGGGTCGGCGTTGCCGTCAGGGTCCTGGTTGTCCGTGACCCTCAGCGTAACGATGTAGGATTGAGTGTCTTCGTAGTCCAGCGATGCGCCCGCGGCCACCCTGATCCGGCCGGTGGCGGAGTCGATGGCGAATACATTGGAAGCCGACAGCGAGTAAGTCAACGGGCCGCCGTTGGGGTTTGTCGCGGTAACCGGGCCGCCGACGGGACTGCCGGCCGGCGCGTTCTCCACCACCTTGCGAACACCGGGACTGTTAAAGCTGGGACGACTGTTGCTTTCGGGGGGAGGAAGCGTCCCGCCGGGGGGTAGGGGTGCGCCGGTAGGCGGGGGCGTGCGTGGATCGCGGTCTTTCGGCGGCTCGTCCACCTCGGTCACTGTGATATCCACGCCGATGATGGCCATGATGATGTGAGCGTTGGGATTTCCCAGGCCGGGAGCGGTGTGGCTCGCCTCTACTCTCAGGTAGTGGCGGCTGAGCGTGTCGTGGTCCAACGCGGCGCCCTCGGCCACCCTTATCTGGCCGTCGCTATCTATGGTGAACGCACCGGGCCCGTCCCCTATGGAATAGACGAGAGTGCTGCCTTGGCTGTCGCTGACCGTCACTGGCTCGCCCACCGGGTCGCCCGGCTGGGCATCCTCCGGCACTTCCCGCTGGGCGTTCAGCTTGGCGGGTCCGGTTGTGCCCGTCACGCTTTCGGACCAAGGGCTGTCGCCTTCAGCGTTCCTGGCCAGTACCTGCACCTCATAGACAGTGCCGGGCTCCAAGCCGCCGATGGTAGTCTCGGGCACTGCGCCGTCGAAGTCGTGGGGTGTCCAGTCCTCCGCGCCTTTGACGCGGTACCGCACGTCGTAATCAGTGATGGCGTCCACGCCGTCCGCGCCCGCAGCCGTCCAGCTTACTTCGAGTTCGGTCTCCGGATTGGCTCCTTGGGCGACAGCAGGCGCGGCGGGCCGGGCCGGCGGCTGGCTGTCGGTCACGTTGATGGTAAGCGGGGCCGAGGCCCTGTCCTGCAGGTTACTTATGCCGTCGTGGGTCAACACTCGCATTACGTATTCAGATTGGACTTCGTAGTCCAGCACCGCGCCCTCGGCCACGCTGATCTGGCCGGTGTCGTGGTTTATGTCGAAGGAGTCGGCGTCATTTTCGTGACCCGGGAGGAAGTTCAGAGAGTAGGTCAGAGGGTCACCATCCGGGTCGGTTATCTTGACCGGGTCCCCAACGGCAGTGCCGGCCGGGGAGTTCTCGGCGACCTGGCGGGAGACCCGTTCCGGAGTTGGCCCCCTGTTCGTTGCGGCCCTGGTCGCGTCCGACCAGTCGCTTTGTAACTCGCCGACGGCGGCGCGCACCCGCACCTCATATACAGTGGCCCCCTTGCCGCTGATGGTGGCCCGGGTCCCGGTGCTATCGAAGGCGTGGTCGGTCCAGTCCTCCTCGTCCTCGACGCGGTACTGTAGGTCGTAATCGGTGACGGCGTCTCCAGCGTTGGATGGCGGTTCCCAGTTCACGTCCAACTGGGTGTTCGGTTTGTTCTCCGACCGTTGCACCTTGGGAGCGTCCGGCTTGGCGGGGTTTACCGTCACCGAGTGCTCCGCTTTCTCGTTTTCGTGGCCCACTCCGTCCTGGACCACCCCGGCTGGCGTCCTTACGGTTACTTGCCCGACGGCGGTGGGAGCGATGGTGAGGGCGTAACGGTCCGGCCGCATCGCGTCCTTAGTTCGCTCGAAGGACGTCACTCTGCCGTTGGTCACCGCCACGTCTTCCTCGAAAAGCTGGCTAACCGGCTCAGAGAAGTCGATGGTCACCTCAAAGCGTCCGTCCTGCGGCTCGCTGGGTCCGGAGATGGTGACCACCGGCGGGTCCGGGTCTACCTCCACCACGTATTTCCCAATGAATCCCTCGTTGCCCTTGTCCCAGGATGAGACCACGCTGATTCTATACCTGCCCGTGGTCCCCTGCCTGATCCCCGTGGGACCGGGGGGGGTCCGGCGTCACCGTCACCTCCCGGACGCCGTCGTCTCCCGGGAACACTTCGCCGCCGAGGGTGGCGTTCAGAATCGATTCGCCAAAGGTCGCCCCGTCAGAGAGGCCCAAGTAGGTGATCCGAATATCGAAAGGGTCTCCGGTGGTCAAGGGTCCCTTGGGCCCGGTGATGAAGGTGGCCGGGCCAGTGCGGACCGCCGTTGCTGTCTCCGCCTCCAGCGGTCCCCGGACGTTGTTCTTGCCCCGCGCGGCGCGGGCCGAGACCGTCACTGTCAGGTCTCCGCCGCCGTCCGGCGTCACCGTGGCCGAGTAGTCCGCGCCGCTCCCGGCCCATTCCTCGAGGCTGCCGTTTTCCACCGTAACGTCCGCCGTCTTGAACCCGGCCACGTCTTCGGAAAAGGTGAACGTAACCTGCAACGGGTCGACGCTGCTGATCGTCGCTGGCACGCCATTGATGGATACTGTCGGCTCGCCGAGGTCCGCGGTAACCGAGTACTGCGCCGCTTTGTTCTGGTGGCTCGCTCCGTCTTGGAGCGCCCCGGCCGGCACCGCCACGGTCACTTGCCCGCTGGACTCCGGCGTGATCCGGGCGGTGTAACTCCTCTCCGACCCCGAGAAATCCGTGACCGAGCCGTTGGTCACTGTGACGTCGCTCTCCTCGAAACCGGCGTTCTTCTCGCTCAGGGAGAACCGGACTTCGAAGGTCCCGCTCTGCGGCTCGCCGGGTCCGGAGATAGTCACGACCGGCGGGTCCGGGTCCACCGTAACCGGCCAACTCACTTCCCGGCCCTCATAACTGGCAGTGAAACGGACCTCGAAGGGCCAAGACCCGGACCGGTTCTCATGCTCGGGAGTGACCCGGAAGTGGACTTGGTAGTCGCCGCCATCGCCGCGAAATGCATCAGTTTGTTGCGGCAGCGACGCGTTGGTCGCACCGTACCCGACGGAGACCGGGTCCACTACCCCAACCTCGGGGATGATGACCCGGACCACGAACGGGGCACCGGTGGTCCGCGGCCCCTCCGGCCCCTCGATGCTGATGGTCCAATCAGCAGTCCTCTTCGTCTCGGCCTTCGACCAGGGACCGGTCCCCTCGTCGTTGGTCGCCGCCACCTGGACTCGATACTTGATGTCGGGGTACAGGCCGGTTATGGTGGCCGAGGTCGCCGCGCCAGTGACGGTTTGCTCGATCCAGTCGTTCTTGTGCTTGTCGCCATTCTTCCGGTGCCGCACCTGGTAGCCCGTGATGGCGGGCCTCCCGGAGTTGTCCGGAGCCGTCCAGCTCACCTCCAGCGAGGCCGCGGGATCGCCGGAAGACCTAATCACCAAGGGTTTGTCGGGCTTGGCGGGCGGCTCGTGAACGTCGTAGACGCTGATTGTGACCTCCACCGTGTCATCGATGGCCGGATCGGTCTCCGGGTTGCCGTCGGCGTCTTCTCCATCGGTGACGCCCACGGTCACGGTGTGGGACTGGGCCGTCTCGTAGTCCAAAACGGCGCCCGCGGCTACGCTGATCCCGCCGGTGGCGGGGTCGATGTCGAAAAGGTCGGAGCCGGACAGCGAGTAGGTCAACGTATCGCCGTCCGGGTCCCTGGCCGCAACCGTGCCGCCGACTCGCGTGCCGGCCGCTATGTCCTCCTGCACGGAGCGGGTGATTCCCGGAGGCCCCTTGGTGAACTTCGGCTTGGTGATAAGCCTCGCCGTTGCTGTCTCCGCCTCCGGCGGCCCGTCGGCGTTGTTTTCACCCTGTACTGCCTGCACCGACTGGGCCGCCACCGTCACCGTCAGATCTCCGGGGCCGGTTGGCGTCACCGTGGCCGAGTACGCCGCGCTGCTGCCGGTCAGGTCGGCCAGGCTGCCGTTGTCCACGGTGATGTCCGCCGCCTCGAACCCGGTCACGTCTTCCGAAAAGTCGAACGTAACCTCCAACGGGTCCAAGCTGCTGATGGTCTCTGGCACGCCCTCGATGGTTACCGTCGGCGCGACCGAGTAGGGCGCTTCCTCCTCCGGCTCGTTGGCAGTGGAGGCGGCAACGGCAAAGACCTCGATGGCGAAGGCCCATTGGACTTGGCCGCCGTCGGCGTCGGTGGCGGTGTAGGTCATGAGGAAGCTGCCGCTGGCGGCCGGCGCACCGGTAAGGGCGCGTGTCTCCGGGTCGAAGGACAGCCCCTCGGGCAGGCTGGGCGACAGGCTGTAGCTGAAGCCGCCGGCGCCGCCCGTTGCCTCGGGCAGAATCTCCGTGCCGATGTCCTCGTCTTGGGTGAAGGTGAATCCGCTGGGGACCAGCGGGAAGTAGGGCGGCAGCACGATCTCCGGCGGAGTCTTGGTTTGGGGTGGCGTCGTATCCTTAGCTTCCGGTGAAGACTGGTCCTGACTGTCCTGCGGCGGGGTCTGGCCGTCGCCACCCTCGACCGGGGTCTGGCCGTCGCCACCCTCGACCGGGGCCTGGTCGTCGCCGCCCTCTACCGGGTTCTGGTCTTGGCTGCCCTGCGGCGGTGACTGGCCGTCGCCCACGGTGGGGGCCTGGGCTTGGCTGTCCTGTGGCAGGGTCTGGCTGTCGCCGCCCTCGGCAGGGGTCTGGTCGTCGCCCACGGTGGGGGCTTGGTCGTCGCCATCTTCAACCGGGGCCTGGCCGTCGCCCTCGGTGGGGGTCTGGTCTTGGCTGTCCTGCGGCTGGGCCTGGTCGTCGTCGCCCTCGGTGGGGGCTTGGTCTTGGCCGTCCTGCGGCGGGGTCTGGCCGTCGCCGCTCTCGGCGGGGGCTTGGTCTTGGCCGTCCTCGGCAGGGGCTTGGTCCTGGCCGTCCTGCGGCGGGGTCTGGCCGTCGCCGCTCTCGGCGGGGGCTTGGTCTTGGCCATCCTCGGCGGGGGCCTGGTCTTGACTGTCCTGCAGCGGGGTCTGGCCGTCGGTATCCGGAGGCGACTTCGGCTCCGGTTCCGGCGGCTGCGGTGTGGACTCGGGAGTGGGAGTCGGCGATGGCGTCTCGTCCTGGGACTCCGCTTCGGTAGTCCCGGTGTCTGCGGATGCCATGTTAGGGCTGAACATCATCCAACTCAGGATCGCCGCGGCAATAAGCAATGATGCAATTGCCAGCACATGCCACCTGGAGTTGGTGTTCCCTTGCCGAGCCCGGCCCGTGGCGGGGGCTAGACTCAGCGTGGGACAATAGCAGTCGGCGTCACCTCGGTCCATTTTGTTCTCCCCCTGTCTAGCGTTCCTCATTTTCGGAATTCCTCCGCATCTTCCAAATAGCACCGAAGAAGGATATGTATTATTGCTGATACACTGTTTCTATATATAATAATTTAATATAATATCAATGTATTAACAATAATTATATATTGTCAATACCCTAATTTGCCGTGATGGTCTCCCAGTGGGAGAGGGGAAGCGTCATTGCGGTGGGCGTCAAAGCCCTGCGGGGGGGTCACGGGGAGGAACTGTCCTACCTGCGGCTGGTGGCCGGCTATATCCAGGATTCATGCCTGGTAGTTTCGTCTGTTTACCATGGCGCGTACTTGCCTACTCAACGAAAGCTGCCTGGTAGGCAAGCAAACGGAGCCAGAGCAGTGAGACAAGATCGGGAAGTGTATCGGATAGGGGTTTTGGGCAAAGAAAAAGCCGCCCATAGGGCGGCTTACCGTGCTCAATTTGAGCCTATTCGTAGCTAAATTGGCGTCCCAGGCAGGATTCGAACCCGCGACCCGCTGCTTAGAAGGCAGCCGCTCTATCCCCTGAGCTACTGGGACGCATAGACTGTCGCCCGGACTCCGGGCACAGCGCAGAAAAGGCTAGGACTATCTTATGAAGGCCCATTTCCGGTGTCAAGCAACTGTCTTGAAAGTCAATAGGAATGGGTGAGGGACTTCGCGGCCGGGTGGTTCCAGGACGAGCCGTACTTGAGCATGGAGTTGAGGATTATCAGCAGCTTGCGCATGCAGGCGGTCAGAGCCAGCTTTTTCGGCTTGCCGGCAGACAACAGGCGCTGGTAGAAGTCCCTGATGACCGGGTTGAAGCGACTGGCTACCAACGCCCCCATATAGAGGGCTGTGCGGACCCTGGCCCGTCCACCCCAGACGGTGCGTTTGCCCCGCAGGGTACCACTGTCCCGGTTGAAGGGAGCCACGCCCACTAGTAGTGAGTCAAACTTGATTTAGATGGTAATGCGAAAGGATGGCCGAAGGAGCTACCCTGACTTTGGAAAGTATTGATGGGAGGTGGTGGTATGGTCAGGGAGAAGTATGGAGTCGGGCTGACGCCGGAACAGCGGAAGCAACTCCAGCATCTGATTCGTGCAGGGAAAGGCTCAGCCCGGGTGATCATCCGGGCACGGATTCTGCTCAAGACCGATGAAGGATGGACCGCTCCCCAGGTGGCGGAAGCCTTGGATGTAACCGAGGGCACGGTATTTCGGATCAAGCGGCGCTTCGCCGAAGCGGGTCTGGAAGGGGTGCTGAAAGACCGGCCCCAAGCCCATCGGTACCGGAAGCTGGACGACCGTGGCGAAGCCCACCTCATCGCCTTGGCCTGCTCCGAACCGCCGGAAAGACATGAACACTGGACCCTGCGCCTTTTGGCGGGCAAGGTGGTGGAGTTGGGGTTGGCGCCATCCCTATCCCACGAGACGGTGCGGCTGCACCTGAAAAAAACGCCCTCAAGCCGTGGCAGAAGCAGGAGTGGTGCATCCCCAAGGTGAGCGCCGAGTTCGTGGCCCACATGGAGGACCTGCTGGATTTGTACGCCGAACCCTATGACCCGCAGCGGCCGCTGGTCTGCTTTGACCAGACCTCCACCCAGTTGCTGGCTGACACCCGGCCCCCGCTGCGAGCCCAGCCGGGGAGACCAGCGCGGCAGGACTACGAGTATCGCAGGGAGGGCACCCGCAACCTGTTCCTGGCCTGTGAGCCCCTGGCCGGCTGGCGCCATGTGGCGGTCACCGAGCGGCGCACCATGCAGGACTTCGCCCACCAGATGCGCTGGCTGGTGGATGAAGCCTACCCGGAAGCCCAGGTGGTGCGGGTGGTCCTGGACAATCTGAACACCCATCGCCCGGCGTCCCTGTACCAGACCTTCCCGGCTGCCGAGGCCCGGCGCATCGCCAAACGGCTGGAGTTCCACTACACCCCCAAGCACGGCAGTTGGCTGAATATGGCGGAGATCGAGTTCAGCGTTTTGGCCCGCTGTTGCCTCAAACAGCGGCTTCCAGACGAGGAGACCCTCCGGCAGGAAGTCCAGGCTCTGGAGCAGGAGCGCAACGCCGCAAAAGCCACCATCCACTGGCGGTTCAACACCCAGGATGCCAGAACCAAACTTCACCGGCTCTATCCCTTTGATTCCAAGCATGACTGACTACTAGGGCAGCGATCTGTCGGCGGTTGAGAGTGCCCAGTTCGGGCAGGTATGCCAGAAGGGTAAGAGAGATCTGGTCTCCGATGCCGGGTACGCTGCGCAGCAGGTCGTCCTTCTCCCGCCATACAGGACTCTGGCGGAGGGTCTGGCGCAAGCCCTGGTCCAGGTCGTCCAGCTGTTGCTTGAGCCAGGCGATGTGGGCCTCAATGCGGGCCGGACGGCCATAGTAGCACTGGAGAGTCGGTTCCTCTCCGCTACCAGCATGGTCATCACCTGTTGTCTGCGGGCCACCAGCGAGCTGAGGACCTGGGTCTCGGCGTCCCGGAGAGGACGCCGGGGAGGACGGACGGCCTCGGCGAAGTGAGCCAGGACCGCCGCGTCCAGGGAATCGGTCTTGGCCAGCCGCCCAGTGGCCCTGGCAAAGTCCCGCACCTGGCGAGGGTTGACTACCACCACCGGGAGGGAGGCAGCTGCCAGGGCTGCCACCAAGGGCAGTTCCAGCCCACCCGTAGCCTCCAGCACCAAGGCTGCGGGATTGAGTTGCTGCATCTGGGCCACCAGTGCCGCGATCCCGGCCTGGTCGTTGCAGACCTCACGTCTGTCTCCCCCAGGACGGATGGCCACATCCACCCGGGCCTTGGCCACATCGACCCCTACGTAGATACCGTGTTGCTCCATGAGAACCTCCCTGCGAACCGTCGGCCCGTCCTTGCCAGATGCGGGCTTGGTTGACCCAGGCAACTGTGCGGGCTCTGTTCTGAAAAGGGTGCGGCGACCCAAGCTTGACAACGGTCTTCTATGACCCAGGGCGGGCCGGTCTGCCGCACCCCGCACACCTAAGAAAGAAAACTATCCACCTCCAAGCTAAGATACAAGGCGGTGGCATAGAGGGTGGGCCTTTTCATTGTCACCCCCGGCCTGCGCCGGGGCAGGCTCTGAGCCACTCTGCCATGTCACCCCGAGCCTTTCGGCTAGGCTCAAGATAAACTCAGCGAGGGGTCTAAGACCCTTGACTGCATTCTCTTTATTCGTACCAAGTTCTTGCTGAAGGCTTTTAGGGCCTGTTGACACTAATAGCTGAGGACCGGGCAACCACAAGGGTTGCCCCTACGAAATCCCGTAGCACGCCGGTTGTAGAGGCGCCCTTTGTGGGAGGCTGGACTACCAATCCCTATATAGGAAATTGGTAGTGTCAACAGGCCCTAGATTCTTCGCCTACGGCTCAGAATGACAATTTCCAAGTGGGGATGCCCGCCGCTACACCACTAGCCTCGCATCCTTGGCCGCTGCTTCCCGCCGTGGACGTAGGGCCCGGCGCGCCACTTGACGGCGCACTGCAACTACCCCGGCTTACAGGTCTTGGGTCAGAATTTGCAACTCGTCAAGTACTTCGGTGAATATGGGAAACTGATGCCTTTTAAGCACTTCATGGTGTAATTCGTTGCCGGTCGCCGGGTCGTAGATGCGGTGGTGGTACTCGTCCGGGTCGTGATGAAGGTTGTGATACTTCAGCAACAGATGTTGGCCCAGCAACCAGCCTATGTAAGAATAGCTGTAGCAACGGACGCGCAGAATATTCCCGGAGTATCGAATATCAAACTCTTTCCCTACTTCCAGTACAACTCCCTTCCGGCAGTGAACACGGCCTTCCAAATAAAGAACACCCTCGTCCTCTGACATGGTAAAGGCAAGGGTGTCCCGGAAGCTGACTACAAAGGGATGTTGACTCAGACGGCGGTCGTGGATGGTTCGGTAGTGGTCTCACGAGTTCCAGTCGTGGGGGTCTCCTCTTCCAGGAGGGATCGAACCGCGTAATAGATTTGATACCATCTGATCACCTCGGCCGTCGGCCGCATAGCGTCCAGTTCCATAAGCGCTGCCATCCTTTCGCTGGACATCTCGTAACGGCGCTCGTACTCTAGCAACTCCCTCCGTCTTTCCCTCAATATTTGCTCTCGCGGGATGACTCTGACCGGAGTCTCCTGCTTAGGTTCCATGTTTCCCTCCCTATTTCCCTTAAACCATATTCCGTCAACCCAAAAGCTACCGGTAACCCTGATAGGTTAGCCTCGTTAGGTTCGGCTAAACTCCCAACTCGATACCGTTGTTCTTCCGGGTCATTTTCGGTGCCAGTGACCCCAAGAAGGTAACGGCTAACGGGGCCATGCCGCACAGCATATAACTTACAACGGCTGGCGACGTAGTATCTAGAGCTTTGAAAGCTGCCAGCCATACCACGACGCCTGTCCGATTGGCTTAGTATGATACCGATCATAGCACAGATGATCCTGGGCATACCGGGGAAGCCCAGGGAAGCCCTGGATTGCAGCAGGGCCTGTTTGCGAATGGCGGCGGTCTCTGTCAAAATAGATGTTGTCATATTCTTCACATGAGCATTAGCGGAGCTAACCGGACAGGAACAAGGGCCGGGGCCTGGCGGAAGTTAGCTCCACCTATAACGAGGCTTGCTAGACCGGAACTCCCGGATGGGCGCTAACCGCCCATAACGGTTTCCAAGTGTCCTATCGCCCCGCTATCACTGGCCCCAGTCCGTTTTGTGTATCGGAGTAACGCCTAATGAGTGACGAGTTAGTAATTTTCCAGGAGAAACCGCGGGCGGAGTACATGATCGCCGGCTGGCGGCGGCAGTGGTCCGACGGCGGCGAGATCTCCGGGGGGCTGCCTCGGTATTTAATCGATAAGACTGGGGCCAAACGCATCGGGGAATTGGGGGCGGAAGTCTACCGGATGTGCTACCCATTTCAGGTGCCGGGAACTCACGATATGTACCGTCCCAGGGTGGAATACCAGGATGGACTACCCACCGGGCAAATGCGCCGCGAAAACTACTTCTACGATGCGGGCAACGGCTTGATCGTATTCCTGGGTGAAGAGCCTTGGTCGCGGATGGACATCTACGGAGAAGCATTTTTCAAGGCCATAAAGGAGCTGGGGGTTTCGCAGACCGCGGCGGTTGAGGGATACAACGGCGCCGCGCCTCCCGACCAAGAGCGCAGCGTCAGTTGCATCTATAGCCAGGCCCGCATGAGGGAAAGGTTGGAAAAGTTCGGGCTGAGGTTTTCCAACTACGGCAGCCGGTCCCGGAATGGTCCAACCATCGGCATGGCCTTGGTCACTCTGGCCCATTATCAGCATCCGGAAATTGAGTTGTTCCGGCTCGGGGCCATGGCACCGATGTACCCCTTTCTCGCCGGGAAAAACGACCCCTTGGGCATTAGCAAGGACCACCGGGCTTTCTACGATATAATGCGCCGGCTCAAGTCCATGTTCAAGTTGGACATGGACCTGAGCGAATTGATCACCTTGGGAGACAAGGAATCCCGTGAACTCCAGCAGGCGTTGGAGAAGCTTGCCGCCTCAAATCCGGGGGCCAAGGAAATCATCGACAAGGTTAGGTCGGACTACAGTTACCGCCCCTTTGAGGAAACCGTGCAGTTGGACCCGGCCTTGGACAGAACATTAGATGATATTCTGAAGAACGCACCGGACGCGCCGGACCAAGGGTGAACCCGGCTTGACCTAGCGGACTGGCCGCAAATCGGCCTTCACCGAGCCGGAGGGATTACACCAGTCCTTCCGCTTCGGCCGCCTTCTCCATAATCTCCCACCCCTCAGGGATGCCTCGGTGCAGGCTGTTGCATGCCTCGGCTTTTAGTATCGCTTGACCGACGGGGTCATTCCCATCTACGGATTCGAAGGCTTCCTCCAACTTCTTGTACAACGCCGGGTCCATGTTGCTTTGGGAGGTGAAACAACAGTGGCTGTAGCCGGGACTGGACCAGAATTTACGTACACTGTCTTCTGCTACCACTCCTTGCTCTTGCAAGGAGGTTAGGCCGCGTCCACTGACCGCGCCGGCGTCATACTCTCCCGCCGCCACGCGCTCCACCACGTCTTTTTCATCCGACCGCCCGGTGGTCTGCCGCTCCTCGAAAAAGGTGCAGACTTCCAGGTCCCGCACCGGATTGATACCGGCTTCTTTGAGAAAATAATGAGCCAACAGGCCGGTCTCTACGGAACCGCGCTTGCCCAAAGCGAACCGCTTACCTATCAGGTCCTCGACGGTGATAATATCCGAGTCAGGCCGGGTTATGAAGTGGGTAACAAAATTGAAGTCCACATCCCGCATGGCAATGACTTTGCAGGGTTCGGATAAGCGCCGCTTGATCCTTACGTAGTTCAGAGGACCGTTCCAAGCCAGGTCTATATCCCCGGCGACGAAAGCGTCGACCACAGCGTAATCGTCGGAATACAAGACCCATTCGATGTCGATGTCAAGCCGCTTGAAATGGGCCTCGATACCCTGAAAAGCAGCCAAATGAGACTCTGAAGCGGAGCCGCCCATTCGGACCATGATTCCTCCCTATTTAACGGCTTCTGGTTGTCCCGCCATTATACGCCGGGCCAAACTGGCAGAGCAATTTTGGTCTCTCAAGGTAACTGTTCAGACTTAGTGAGGTGACCCACTCCCGTCGTCCCGGCGCAGGCCGGGACCCAGGAAAACCAAGCCGGGGAAAGACCTGAATCCGTAGCTGGGTCCCTAGCGAGGACTTTCTGGACTCCGGCCTTCGCCGGAGCGACGGGTTTAGAGGGCCGGAATAATCCCCTCAACTCTGAACACTTACCTCTCAAGCGATTGCCAATCCCCGGCGCCCCTTACGAAAAGCCCCCAGCCAATGCTCATCTTACTGAAGACTCCCTAAGGCTATCCCGTCTGTTGGTCGTACGTCCGTATCTCTAAAGGTCGAGGTACGGACTCCGTGATTTCTCTTATTCCGAAGGTTCTCAGGGAACCTTTCGACAAACTTGATTGCTCTTTCGTACAGAGTCAAGACATCATCTACGGACTTGTCCAACTGATAAGCGGCATAGTTTCCATGGACCAAGTTATTCCGAAGGTTCTCAAGCTCTAGGAACGCTCTGATGGAATCTCGTAGACCTTCTTCACTGCTAACCTTATCGACCATGAAGGTCCTGAAATTGCCTCCAAATTTGCCAAAGAAGCTGTTTGCATTGTTCGAACTCCAATCGAACCACTGAAAGTATCGGCGGTCAATAGCAAGGTTTTGCACAAATTGGACTAGGACTTCAGATTGGTTCGTCCGTTCCGAATAAAGCTCAACCAGGCTTTCGGTTAACTGAGCTTCAAAGTAGCTCGCGGCAGAAATTATCAGGGACTTAGCGAACGCTGTATCTACGTTTACTTTTAATGTGACTTCCCTTGCAGAATTCAGAAATTCGGTAAGCTCCCTGTATTCATCCACTAGGTTCCTTATAATCTCGTCATGCTGGCTCTCCATTGTCTGTCGATTTAAGTCAGAGTTAAGATGTCACAAGCTCGCGATAGCCTTGCTTTGACGTTGGCCGTGTCAGATGTCCGGCTTTGAGTAGCGTTTCTGAACTCTTGGTCGTCTTTCAATCTCACGAGCGTATCGATGTCGATTTTGCCTGAAATTTTCTGATTCCCGGCATAAGCTTTTTTGCAGGCAGCCACAAACACCGACTCGAATATCATGGGACTAAATCTCCTTTGAATGCTATGAAAGCCATCGGACGGCAAGTCGCTACAACTCTCCAGGAAGGAATCCAACAGCAGTTGCAAACGACGCAACTCGTCCTCATCAAATGACTTGGCGCAGCTGGAGAAACTGTTTAGGAACTTGACCATCGAGGGCCGGTAGGAATCACTCTTGATAAGCATGGCGAAACCCCGGAGCAATATCTCCACATCCCTCATGTGGATGTCGGGGACTCGGACCCCGACCAGATTTCGCCACTTCGCCTCGGTGTTGGTCTTGTAAAGCATATCGTAGAATTTGGAATCGAACATGCATCGGCGAATTTCCTGTGGCGTTAGATTTACGCCGCCCGAATTTAACCGGTTAAAAATCTCGTACATCGCCGCATCACCGGTCGGTCTCACCTGTCTTACTAGGATGTTCCTGATTGTCCGAAGGTCAAACGAGGTCTGATGTTCATCGTTCAAGCTGGAGTACATACGCTGGTGGAAACGGTTTGGCCGTCCGGGGACATTCTCCGGCAAGTTAAGTCGGAAGTCACTAAAATACTCGTCATTTGAGAGAACATCTTCCGGTATGGAGCTTCGCCCATCGGAAATCAGCCGGAGTTCCGACAATGCTTCCTTCCGAGGAAACCTCCCTTTCGCAAAGTAATAGATGGACATCAGACGCTGCTGCCCGTCGATGACCAGAAACTTATTCCGCCCCTGTTCATATAGGAATATCTGCGGCACCGGAAGCCCTACGATAATCGACTCTATCAACCTGGAAGCTCGCTTGATGTCCCAGACGTAGTTGCGTTGAAATCCTGGAATGATGACAACGCCGGAGTTGATGAAATCGACAATTGTCTTGGTGTTGAAATCGTTAGGCGTAGACACAATGTCGTATTGGTCGATTGGGTATGAATCGTCCTCCGAATCGCTTTCATCCACCACGTCCTGCTCATATTGGACTTCTTCAAGGTCGTCCCGTCCCTCAATGAAAAGAGTCATCTGCCAGCCTCCAAAACGCTCCGCCTTAATTCGCTAATCTCATTATAGCGGATTCGACTTTCACGATAGATACTTCGCCCTCGTTCAAAGCTTTCTAAACTCACAAACGAAGTACAACACTTGGTTAAAGTGTTGCCATAGGAAGAACTCCGCTGCCGGGCCGCAGGCTGGAGACGCGGTTGGGCCTGTGAAGATTAGTGCGCCTTAGGCGGAGCCTACAACCTCCCGGATGGCGTGGTCCACTATGTCGGCGGCCAAGTCCATCTGGTCCTCGGTGGTAGTGAAGGGTGGAACGAACCGGAAGACCGACCCGCGCCGGCGGACGCTGAAAATCAGACCGTTATCCCGGCAAATCCGCCCAATTCTTTGTCCTTCTTGGAATGCCGGCTCCCTGGTGGCTTGGTCCTTGACCAGTTCTATCCCTTGAAGCAGGCCCCTGCCTCGAATGTCTCCAATAATGGGGTGGCGTTTGGCTAGTTCCTGGAGATGATTTCTCCAGTAGCGCCCCATATTTTGGGCAACGTCCACCAGGTTCTCTTCCAGAATGATGTCGATGCTGGCGATGGCGGCGTTGGAGGGCAGCGGGTCATTGGCATGAGAATGCCCTATAGCAAAGCCGGTCTCGGCCACGGTGTTTTCGATCTCGTCGGTGGTGACCGCAGCACTGACGGCAATGCCGCCGCCAAAGTGCTTAGAAACCGTAAATATATCGGGAACGACCCCTTCTTGTTCAAAAGCCCACATGGTTCCCAGTTTAGCCAGCCCGGTCTGGGCCTCGTCCAAGATCAGGAGAGCGCCCCGCTCCTCGCAGCGGCGTTTCAGCTCTTGCAGCCAGCCGGGAGGCAGGTCGATGACCCCCCCGGCACTAAACAGCGGCTCGGTGATTACGGCGGCCAGCCGGCCATCGGCCTGGGCATCCAGCAGGTCGAAGCTGGTGTTGAGACAACTGTAGTCGCAAGCTTGGCGGTCCCGGCAAAAGGTGCAGCGGTAGCGGTAAGGAGCCAGGATTGCATAGTTGCCGGGTGCGTAGGGCCCGTATCCGCCGTGCCATCCCGAGTAGGTCACCGAGCGGGCCGTCTCGCTTTGCCCGTGAAAGCTGACCATAGGGCTGGCGATCTCGTATCCCCCGGTGTAGCGCTTGGCAATCGCCATCGCCGCTTCGTTGGAGTCGCTGCCCGAGGTCAAGAACATGCTGCGGTTCATGCCGGGAGGAGATATTTCGGCCAGACGGCTGGCTAGAATGATCTCCCGGTCATTTAGCAAGCTCATGTGGCTGTGGATGATTGTCTCGCAGCTTTCCCGCAATGCCTGTACGATGCCGGGATGGTTGTGGCCCAGTGCGGAGCACATCTGGCCCGAGTTGAAGTCCAGGTACTCTTTCCCGTTGACGTCCCGCACCACGGACCCCCGGCCCCACACAATAATGGGCCCCGACACCTCGCTGCTGTCCATGCGGCTGCGGAAACTGTACTTGCGCGCTAGGTCGAGGAGTTCCTCCTCAGTGAAGGAACAGCCATAAGACCAACCTCCCTTGGTGCTTCGTCCTTTTAATTCCTCGCCGTTCTCACAAACTGCCGTCGACGCCCCTCAGCCAAACCACCCCCAGGGCAATCACATCTTAATTCGCCGGAATGACGACGCAGGGTAACCGGAGTACTGCTCCATGGCTTCCTTACATTGTCGATACAAAATGCGATTGCCCTGCTAGGTCGGCCAGGCTACGTCGGCATCACCAACGACCTTCCGCGATAGAGGGGCCTGTCGCTGGAATGGTACGATGGCTGCGGAGAATCGCTTTAGATTCCTCCCTCCGGTCGGAATGACAGGTGTGGCGGTCGGAATGACAGGTGGGCGGTCGGAATCACTATGGCCTTGCGAAGGCCACATAAGAGGATGAAAATCACCTATTTTCATAGCAATGACAGGGGTGGCGGTCGGAATTGCTGATGGCCTTGTGAAGGCCACGTAAGGGAATGAAAATGGCCTATTTTCATAACAATGACATGGTTAATAACCGGAATGACGGAGTTGGGAGCCGGGCGCGGGGACCTTTCTGTCGGGTTGGTTTTAGATGCTATTGCCCTGAACCCGTCCCTCACCGAGAGATGCCCTTCTCTCAGTGCGCATATTAACAAGAGGTGTGGGGCGCTTGGCGCCCCACACCTCCTAACTCCTCTGACGGTAGAGAATCCGGGGAGGATTAAATCTCCCACTCTGCCAGGTCCACTGTATTCTCCTTTCTTCGGTACTCGGACCAGGACCTTGCTGAAGGTTCTTAGATTCTTCGCCTACGGCTCAGAATGACATTTACGAGAATGAAAAGACCCCGCTAGCCGCCGCTGATTGCGGCTTAGTCCTGGTTCTTCTTGAATGCGGGCATCACGTCCTTGGCGAACCATTCCAACTGGTCCAAGTACAGTTGCTCCGGCAACCCTCCACAGGGCCGGTCGATGTGGACTTCTTCCAACCCAGGATACATTTCTTGAATTTCCATGAGTCTTTCTTTGACCAACTCCGGCGGCCCGCAGATGTATTGGCCCAGCTTGATGGCGTCTTCAACAGTGGCAATTCCCGCCGCGGGAGCTCGTCTTCGATCGCTTACTGCCTCTATTTGCTCGTCATTGAGGCTGGCAAAGCCCAAGGGGCCAAACACTTTCACGTGTTCTTCGTAATAAGGTCGGACTTGGGCGATGGCCTCCTTCTCGGTGTCGGCCAAGAACACGTTATAGCCAATGATCAGGTTCCCGCCCAACTCGATCTCCTTTCCAGACCGGGCCTGGGCATCCCGCCAGCGCACCACGACATCGTGATTGGCGCCGCCCGGCCCCGCTCCACCGCCCATCATGCCCTTGATGCCGTGTTTTACCATGAAATCCATGGCCCGCTGGCTGGCGCTGACCAAGGGCTGGTAGGTCTCCACCGGCAACTCCGTGGGCCTGGGCACCAAGGTGATCTCCTCCAGGTCATACCCCCGATAGGGCACTCTGGGCGGTATGGTGTAGTACTTGCCTTGGTGGGAGAAAGACCGGTTATTGAAAGCCTTGAGAATGATCTCCACCTGCTCTTCGAATAGGTCCCGGTTGGCGGCGTTGTCGGTCATGGTGCTGGGAGAGCCGAAGCTGTCCACTTCCCGAGTATGGTAGCCTCGGCCCACGCCGAAGATGATCCGGCCGCCAGTGAGAATGTTTGCCGTGGCAAAGTCCTCCGCCATCCTCAGAGGGTGCCACATGGGGGCGATGTTGAAGCCGCAACCGAACCTGAGGTTCTTGGTAAGGTGGGCCAAGTGAACATTGAAGAGCAGCAGGTTGGGGATGCATTCGTAGCCTTCCCTTTGGAAGTGGTGCTCCGCCATCCAGAAGGTATCGAAGCCCAGCCGGTCCAAATGCTGGGCTATGTGCTCCGCCTTGGGAAATGCGGTAGCAAGGTGGTCATCCGAGAGCCAGCGTTCATTGACCGGCAGGCCATCCAAGCCCAACTCGTCCCGTTCCGGGTCTAGGTCTACGTCTCCAGAGTACAGATTGCCGAATCTTTTTATCATGCTTTACCTACTCCCGTTTTTCATCCCGGTCCGCCTAAGACGGATAAAAAGCTACCCGCGTGCGTCCGCGAATAAGGCCGCCAAGCGCGGCGCATAACGTCTAATCGGCGGAAGCCTTAACCTGGTTCTTGAACGCGGGCATCACGTCCTTGGCGAACCACTCCAACTGCTCCAAGTACTGGTCCTCCGGCAGCCCGCTACAGGGAGGCCCCATATGGACCTCTTCCAGTCCCGGATACCTCTCTTGAATTTCCATGAGCTTTTCTATGATTAACTCGGGCGGACCGCAGATGTATTGGCCCTCTTTGATCCGCTGTTCGACGGTGGGAAGCCCGGCTGAGGGAGCCCGTCTTCGGTCGCTTATGGCCTCGATTTGCTCCGCATTGAGGCTGGCAAATCCCAGAGGACCGAACACCTTCATGCTCTCTTCGAAGTAGGGCTTGATCTGGGCGATAGCCTTTTCTTCGGTGTCACCCAAGATCGTGTTGTAGCCGATAATCAGGTCTCCGCCCAACTCGATCTCCTTTCCAGACCGGGCCAAGGCATCCCGCCAGCGCACAATGACATCGTGGTCGGCGCCGCCCACCGCCGCGCCGCCGCCCATTATGCCCTTGATGCCGTGCTTTACCATGAAGTCCATGGCCCGCTGGCTGGCGCTGACCAAGGGCTGGTAGGTCTCTACCGGCAACTCCGTGGGCCTGGGCACCAAGGTGATCTCCTCCAACTCATACCCCCTATAGGGCACCCTGGGCGGTATGGTGTAGTACTTGCCTTGGTGGGAGAAAGACCGGTTATTGAAAGCCTTGAGAATGACCTCCACCTGCTCCTCGAATAACTCCCGGTTAGCGGCGGTGTCGGTAATCGTGCTGGGAGCGCCGAAGCTGTCCACCTCCCGAGAATGATACCCCCGCCCCACGCCGAAGATGATGCGGCCTCCGGTGAGAATGTTTGCCGTGGCGAAGTCCTCAGCCATTCTCAGGGGGTGCCACATGGGAGCGATGTTGAAGCCGCAACCGAACCTGATGTTCTGGGTAATATGGGCTAGGTGAACGTTGAGGAGCAGAAGGTTGGGGATGCACTCGTAGCCTTCCCTCTGAAAGTGGTGCTCCGCCATCCAGAAGGTGTCGTAACCCACCCGGTCCATGAGTTGGACTATGTTCTGAGTTTTCTCAAACACGGTCGACAGGTGGTCATCCGAGAGCCAGCGTTCATTGATCGGCAAGCCCTCCAGGCCCACCTCGTCCCGGTCCAGATGCAGGTCCACGTCTCCGGCGTAGTTCATGCCAAACTTCGTTATCATTTTTCATCCACCCCTTTTTCAACAGGCGTTAAACCCAGTGATAGAAACGATAAGAACACCCCTTTTGGGTCGTCTCTAGTCAGCGGCGACAGGGGCCCTTGCCTGGTTCTTGAAGGTGGGCATCACATCGTCGGCGAAGGCTTGAAGCTGCTCAAGAATCACCGACTGGGGCGTGCCGATTACGTTGCCCACGTTCATTGTATCCAGGCCCGGATAACGCTCTTGGATTGCCATGATCTTTTCAGTTATCAGTTCCGGCGGGCCAACCAACCAGGAACCTTCCGCCACGGCCTGTTCCAAGGTTGGCAGGCCGGCGGAGTGGACCCGGCGGGGGTCGGCAAGGGCGTCAATCTGATCGTCGGATAGGCCGCGGACGAAGCCAAGGGGAGCAAACATCTTCATGTTCTCTTCAAAGAAAGGCCGTGCTTCTTCAATGGCCTTCTTTTCGGTTTCCGCTATGTGGATGGTGTAACCGATGGCCAGTCCCTCCCCCAACTCAATGTCGCGTCCAGCCCTGGCGTGGGCGTCCCGCCAAGCCTCCATTACCTTATCCGTCGCGCCGCCGGCGGCCGCGCCTCCACCGATGATGCCCTTCATGTTGTGTTTGACCATAAAGTCCATCTGCCTTTGGCTGCCGCTGACAATGGGTTGCCAGGTCTCCACCGGCAGTGTCTTGGGCCGGGGGACCAAGGTGATCTCCTCCAGTTCATAGCCGCGGTAAGGGACCGCGGGAGGGATTTGATAGAACTCGCTATGGTGGGAGAAGGAACGATTATTGAAGGCTTTGAATATGATCTCCACTTGGTCTTCAAACAAGTCACGGTTGGTGGCGTCGTCCAACCTTGTGCTGGGCGCACCCAAAGTCTCGTTCTCCCGAGTATGGTAGCCGCGGCCCACCCCGAAGATGATCCGGCCGTTGGTCAGATGGTCGACGGTGGCGAAGTCCTCGGCCAATCGCAACGGGTGCCACATGGGGGTTATGTTGAAACCGCAACCAAACTTGAGGTTCTTGGTAATGTGACACAAGTGAACGAACAGCATCAAGAGGTTAGGCAGGCACTCGTAGCCTTCCCGCTGAAAGCGGTGTTCCGCAGCCCAAAAGACGTCATAGCCCGTTCTGTCCATCAACTTGGCAATGGCTTCCGTCTTGTCGAACACCGTGTTCAGGTGGGTGTCGGACAAAAAGCGGTCGTTTGATGGTGTGCCGTCAAAGCCGAGATTTTGCAAGTCGACATGGCCGGCAAATAGGCTCCCAAACTTGGTGATCATTTGGTGGTCTCCTCTTCTCAAGGCACCTGTTTCCAGAGTACCCAAATATAGAGTCATTGTAATGCATGAGGTACACTTGTCAACCAATTTAGATTGGATGGCAGGGTCTTGGTTTCCGGCCTGCGGCCCCAGGACTTTTCGAAAATGTGTGCCATTCTGGGCCATTTGGGACCGTTTCCTAGCTGAGGGCGCATGGACGGGAGGCACAGTGGCGTCCCGGCGGCCGTAGCTGGCGGATCCAAGATTGACCGGGAAAGGGCCGGATATGGCGAGAAATGGCACAGTGGGCTTGGGTCGGCGTCCAGCCCAAGGTGGGGCTTGAGCGAGGGGTAGATGTCTGGTGCATGGGAGGCATAGTAGCACGGATGTTCTGGATGCGTCAAGGGTGCGGGGATTTCTGCCTCACCCCAGCCCTCTCCCAGCGGGAGAGGGAGAATTGAAAGACCCTGGAGCGGATTGCTCCCTAGTCGGAGAGGGGAATATATATGCCAGAGGCGGGCCTGAACGCGGTCACCGGCGCTTTCAGTTATACCGGTAAATACATTGCCAGCAAACTTCTCTCCGTGGGAAAGGAGGTGAGGACCCTCACCGGTCATCCCGGTCGGACGAACCCATTTGGAGACCGGGTAGAGGCGTTCCCGCTCCGATTCGACGCCCCTGACGAACTGGCCGGCAGTCTTCGGGGGGCTTCTACTCTTTTCAATACCTATTGGATTCGCTTTCCTCGTGGGGCAGCGACCTTTGACCTGGCCTTGGAGAACACCAAGGCCCTGATCAGGGCGGCCCAACAAGCCGGAGTGCAACAGATTGTTCACATCAGTATTGCCAATGCTTCTCCGGTTTCGCCGCTTGCTTATTTCAAGAATAAGGGCCTTGCCGAAGCGGCCGTATCCGGGTCTGGTCTGGCCTACACCATCATCCGGCCCACATTGATCTTCGGGGCCGAGGATGTCTTGATCAACAACATTGCTTGGTTCCTCAGAAGGTTCCCTGTTTTCCCGGTGCCGGGAACAGGATGCTATCCGGTTCAACCGGTGCATGTCGAGGATGTAAGCGAGGCGGCGGTGGATGCCGCCTTACGGTGCGAAAACAAGATTCTGGACTGTGTCGGCCCCGAAATTTACAGCTACAAGCAACTGGTCCGGCTCATTGCTGAAAGCGTTGGGAGCAAAGCCAGCGTGCTGAGCCTTCCCCCGGGTTTGACGCTGTTCCTTTCCCGGTTGGCCGGTTATATGGTTAGGGACGTGGTGCTGACCAAAGACGAGACCGACGGCTTGATGGCGGGTCTTCTGGTTTCCCATAACCCGCCGGTGGGACAGGTGAGTTTGAGCGGTTGGCTAAAGGAGAATCGGGACACATTGGGGGTTAGATACGCCTCCGAGTTGGACCGGCATTTCCATTGAGATTCACTGGCCGCTCTGGAGCGGCCGGGGCAACCCTTGTGGTTGCCTCGGCATTTCGGCGTCGTGACCATCGTAGAGGCGCTCACAAGAGGGGCGTCTAGTGGACGCGCTTGGCCAAACCGCGATTGCCCCGCGCCGGGATACTGGGTCTTTTCATTCTCATAAACGTCCATTCTGAGCCGTAGGCGAAGAATCTAGGGCCTGTTGACACTAATAGCTGAGGACCGGGCAACCACAAGGGTTGCCCCTACGAAATCCCGTAGCACGCCGGTTGTAGAGGCGCCCTTTGCGGGAGGCTGGACTACCAATCCCTATCTAGGAAATTGGTAGTGTCAACAGGCCCTAAGACCCTTCAGCAGGAACCTGGTCCGAGTACCGAAGAAAGAGAATGCAATCAAGGATTTTAGACCCTTCACTCCGTTCAGGGTGACATTGAATAATGGTTCAGAGCCTGCCTCTGGCTTGAACAGGGGGTGACATTGAAGAATAGTTCAGAGCCTGCCCCGGCGTAGGCCGAGGGTGACAATGAAGAGACCCCGCGCCGGGATACCCGGCTGATGCGGACCCTGGGAACCGATAGTATAATTGGGGTTGAATCAGCCACTCAATCGCTGAGCGGGTTACCGCTATTGTAAGGAGGCGTCAGTTGAAAGGCCGTGTAGTCATTTGCAAAGAGTACGGAAAACCCTTTGAGATCGATGAATTCGAGGTCCCGGACCCTGAGCCGGGAGCGGTCTTGCTCCGAATGACCCAAGCGGGCATTTGCGGCTCCGACCTCCATACCTGGAGGGGAGACCAGATCAACGTGCCCCTGCCGCCAACAGGCAAGGTTATGGGTCACGAGGGAACGGGGGTGGTGGAGAAGCTTGGGGCCGGCGTGAGCACCGACACCTTGGGCACGCCCATTGAGGAAGGAGACCGGCTGATCTATTCGGCGGTTTTCCCTTGCTACCGCTGCCATCCCTGCTTGAGGGGGGATACAAACTGGTGCGCCAACCGGAGTTATCCTGCCGCCGGCATATATCCCTACTTCACCGGCACCTACGCCGATTTTCTCTATCTGCCGCCGCGGCATCCCATATTCCGCACCCCTGACGAGCTGCCAGACGACCTCCTGGGCCCGGTAAATTGCGCTATGGGCACCGTCACCACCGGTTTGATCCGGGCAGGAGCCAGGGAAGGAAATTACGTGGTTATTCAAGGGGCCGGAGGTCTGGGAATACACGCTACCGCCATGGCCAAGGACATGGGAGCGGACCGGGTCATTGTGCTGGACCGCCTTGAGAATCGCTTGCAATTGGCCGAAGAGTTCGGAGCCGATTACACCATCAACATTGAAGAGTTCAATACCCCGGAAACCCGGGTAGAACGGGTAAAGGAGTTGACCAACGGCCGGGGCAGCGACGTAGTGATGGAGCTTGTGGGCAGGGCCGAGTTGTTGGCCGAGGGCATTGACATGCTCAGCAACGGCGGCACCTTTGTTGAAATCGGGGACATCGTAAGGGGGCGGGAGGTGTCCATTGACCCTTCCAAGCTCTTAACCGGCAAGAACATCGTCGGCTCACTCATGTACCGCCCGTCTTTGCTGCCGACGCTCTTGGACTTTCTGGTCCGGAACCAAAATAAGCTGCCTTTCCATAAGATCGTATCCCACAAATTCCCGCTGTCGGAGGTTAACGAGGCCTTTCCTCAAGCGGAATGGAACGCCCGGCAGACCGACATCACCCGGGCCATGCTGGTGCCGTAACACCTGCACCCGCGATGCGGGACCTTTGCACAACCCCCACCCCTGTCATTCCGAACGCAGCGAAGCCCTTCGGCTGCGCTCAGGATAAACTCCATGAGGAATCTCAAACCTATGTCAGCAAGCACTGGGTCTGTAGCTCGACCGATGCGACGACTCCGGCCCAACGCCTTAGATTCCTCCCTCCGGTCGGAATGACAAGTTGAGCGGCCAGTTACGCAAAGGTCTCCGATGCGGGATGGCATTACACGGAGCTTCCGGGACCGGCAAGCCATCACCCGCCGGGCCGTGCGCCAACTGGAACGCCTTGCCACGCGGAGCATTCCACTTTTTAGCCTGAACCGGCTGGGCCGGTTGGATTATGTCACGGCCCCGCAGGAAGGTCTGCCCATCGGGAGCGGCGCAGTGGAAGGGGGTCATCGCCAGGTAATTCAAGTCCGCTTGAAGTTGCTTGGAGCATGGTGGAAGCCCACGGGTAATTCCGTGGGCCGCCTTTGCAGCGAAACTTGGGTGGCGTGGGTTAGACTCGGAGCAGCGGCCTTCGGGTTATGAGCCCAACGGTCTGGCAGTGTGGTCACTTACTTACAGATCACACCGACCAATATCTTCAAGATACCATTGCCCATCTACAAACCTCCAATCCACTTCGCCCTCATCTCTGAAGAGAAACGTTCCATCGTGATAGTATTCTACGACTGTACTGCCCCGATTACCGGAAACCTCAGTGATGGGCACGCGAACTTCCAAATCGGCGTCTTCGTCAACGCCAAGCTCAGCACGGATTTCAGATTTGGTAAGCCCCACGTTCTCTACAAGTTCTTGGCTGGAACAGTTGGACTTGTCTTCAGGATGCAGAAATTCATAAACCTCCTCCCAGTCGGCATCCAGGAAGCGGTGCCTACTCCTTCAGCCCGTGCTTTCAGGTTCTCGGCGGTAGGACCGGAAGGTCCCCCGCCAGAGGCGAAGAGGGACACAGTTACAATGAAAAGAAGCGGGAAAAGAAGCGGCAGCGCTACGTATTTGCCCACACACAATCTCATAGCAACAAAAAGCCCAGGCCTTTGCAGACCGACGAAGACCCATCCCGCACGTTCAAACGCCCTTACGGCTTCCCTGCCTGACACCACGGGTAGCGGAGGCATTTACACGGGCGCCCCGGCTATGAACTCCACTTGTTCAATGGACACGCCTGTATAAGGGAGCCCATCCTTCTCCCGACATGCCAGGATGGGCCTCACCTCCTCGGCTATCAGGGTCGGAGTCTCCGGGTAAGGGAGGGCTAATTCCTGGTCTTGACTCTTCGTGACGTGTAAATCATGGACTGTGGCCCCGTTTTCCAAAACCTTCAGGACAAGACTGACCGCTTCGTTGATGTTTCGTAGGGCCTCGGCCCGGTCGTCTCCTTGGCTAACGCATCCGGGCAGAGCGGGGCAGTAGACGGAGAAACCCCCATCCTCTTCCTTTTCCAGAATGACTGTGAAGGCGCGATTCTCCGGTGACATGTCCGTCCTTCGCCGATCGATGATTCCTTGGAAGTTGGGGAACGAAAAGGCCCCCGGAGTGTTCCGGGGGCCTTTTTGCTTACTATTTTGGTAGCGGGGGTTGGACTCGAACCAACGACCTTCGGGTTATGAGCCCGACGAGCTGCCACTGCTCCACCCCGCGCTAAATCCCCCCTTTGTTAAAGGGGGACTAAGGAAGGTTTTATTGGAACTCACTATCTTAAGAAGAAGAAGTCTAGTCCTGCCGCCCCATTCCCTGCCCCTTGGTAAGAGGGGTCAGGGGAGATTTATGCCAACAAAGTTTGAAGCTCCTAGCGTGGGTCAAGACTCTCGACCGGTTAGTACCGGTATGCTGAATCCCTTACGGGACTTACACATCCGGCCTATCAAGCAGATAGTCTCTCTGCAGTCTTACCCCCGAACCTAATCGGGGAGGGAGGCCTCATCTTGGGGGATGCTTCGCGCTTAGATGCCTTCAGCGCTTATCACTGCCAGACATGGCTACCCAGCGCTGCTCCTGGCGGAACAACTGGCACACCATAGGTCTGTCCCTTCCGGTCCTCTCGTACTAGGAAGAGGTTCCCTCAAGCCTCCTGCGCCCACGGCGGATAGAGACCGAACTGTCTCACGACGTTCTGAACCCAACTCACGTACCCCTTTAACCGGCGAACAGCCGGACCCTTGGGACCGCCTTCAGCCCCAGGATGGGACGAGCCGACATCGAGGTGCCAAACCTCGCCGTCGATGTGAACTCTTGGGCGAGATAAGCCTGTTATCCCCGGGGTAGCTTTTATCCGATAAGCCACGGCCCTTCCACGCAGTGCCGTAGGATCACTTTGCCCGACTTTCGTCCCTGCTCGACTTGTAGGTCTCGCAGTCAAGCCCCCTTATGCCAATGCGTTCTATGGACGATTTCCATCCGTCCTGAGGGGACCTTTGGGCGCCTCCGTTACCTTTTAGGAGGCAACCGCCCCAGTTAAACTGCCCACCAGGCACTGTCCCCCAGTTGTGCTGAGGTTAGAACCAAAAACAGACAAGGGTGGTATTTCAACGGCGGCTCCACCCCGACTGGCGTCGGGGCTTCATAGCCTCCCACCTATCCTACACATGACGGCTCCCAGCCCAATACCAGGCTACAGTAAAGCTCCACAGGGTCTTTTTGTCCTGCCGCGGGTCGCCCGCGTCTTCACGGGCACCGCAATTTCACCGAGCCCTCCGCCGAGACAATGGCCAAGTCGTTCAACCATTCATGCGGGTCGGAACTTACCCGACAAGGGACTTCGCTACCTTAGGACCGTTAGAGTTACGGCCGCCGTTCACCGGGGCTTCAGTTCGGGGCTTGCACTCCTCCCCTTAACCTTCCGGCACTGGGCAGGCGTCAGCCTGTATACGTAGGGTTTCCCCTTAGCACAGACCTGTGTTTTTGTTAAACAGTCGCCCGGCCTTCTTCTCTGCGCCCCCAGAACGCTCCACCAGCTAGTGGCTTCACCCCCCAGGGGGCCCTTTCTCCCAAAGTTACAGGGCTCTTTTGTCTAGTTCCTTAGCGGAGGTTCGCTCGAGCGCCTTGGGACTTTTATCCCAGCCCACCAGTGGCGGTTTGCGGTACGGTCGCCCCTGCTCCATAACCACGAAGCTTTTCTTGTCGGCTTGGGTCCAGCAGAGTTTTGTAGCCCGAAGGCTCAATTCCCTCAACCCTCAGCTTGACGCCAGGGTGGATTTGCCTGCCCCGGCTCGCCTACAGTTAAGGACACACCATGTCCAATGGGCATGCTCTACCTGCCCTTCCGCACCCCTCCTTGGTTTTAAGCGAAACAACGGCGGTGCAGGAATATTAACCTGCTCTCCATCGCCTTCGGCTTTTGCCTACGGCTTAGGACCGACTAACCCTACGCCGATAAACGTTGCGTAGGAAACCTTGGGCTTGCGGCGCCAGGGATTTTCACCCTAGTTTACGTTACTCATTCCGGGATTCTCACTTCCCCGCGCTCCAACAAGCTTCACAACTTGCCTTCTTCGCCCGAGGAACGCTCCCCTACCACGCCCAGGCGTTAACCAAAGGTTCCAACTCTTTTCCCGCAGGTTTCACCGCAGGGGGCCTCCACCTTCGGGACGTTCCGACCGAAGCCGGAACGCCCTTACTCGGCGGGTTTCCCCATTGCTTCCGCCTTTGGGAGCAGAGCCTTCGCCTTTGCACCTAAACATCCACGGCTTCGGCGGCAGGCTTAAGCCCCGTTACATTTTCGGCGCAAGACCCCTCGACCAGTGAGCAGTTACGCACTCTTTAAAGGATGGCTGCTTCTAAGCCAACCTCCTGGTTGTCTGGGGAACCTCACTTCCTTTCCCACTTAGCCTGCGCTTGGGGGCCTTAGCCGGTGGTCTGGGCTGTTTCCCTTTTGACTACCGCACTTATCTGTGGCAGTCTCACTCCCGGGTATCGGTTGGACGGCATTGGTGGTTTGATTGGGTTTGGTAAGCTCACGCTCCCATATCCCATTCAGTGCCCTACCTCCGTCCACCTGTGCCCGAGGCTGCACCTAAATGCATTTCGGGGAGAACCAGCTATTTCCGGGTTCGATTAGCATTTCACCTCTACCCACAGCTCATCCCAAGCTTTTGTACCAGCCACGAGTTCGGTCCTCCAGTGTGCGTTAACACACCTTCAACCTGGCCATGGGTAGCTCACCCGGTTTCGGGTCTACTGCATGGAACTAATCGCCCTATTAAGACTCGCTTTCGCTTCGGCTCCGGAACTCCAGTCCCTTAACCTTGCTCCACAAAGTAAGTCCCCGGATCATTCTTCAATAGGCACGCCGTCACCCCTCCAATTCAGGACGGGCTACGACCTTCTGTAGGCTCACGGTTTCAGATCTATTTCACTCCCCGCTAGGGGTTCTTTTCACCTTTCCCTCACGGTACTGGTACGCTATCGGTGACCAAGGGTATTTAGCCTTGGAGGGTGGTCCCCCCAGCTTCCCACAAGGTTTCACGTGCCCCGTGGTACTCAGGGTGGGCGCCAAGAGTCTTATCCCTTTCGTTTACGGGGCTTTCACCCTCTATGGCGGTCCTTCCCAGGTTCCTTCAACTAGAGATAAGATTTCTGACTCTTCCGGGTCTGACGAGGCGACCCCAGGCACTCCCTACAACCCCGGTGCGGCATAGGCCCTCGCGCCACTAAGTCGCACTGGTTTGGGCTCTTCCCCTTTCGTTCGCCACTACTCAGGGAATCTCGGTTGATTTATTTTCCTCAGGGTACTTAGATGTTTCAGTTCCCCTGCTTACCCTCCTTCCCCTTTGGGAAGGATGAACCGGCTCAACACCGGAACGGGTTACCCCATTCGGGAATCCCCGACTATGCCCGCTAGACGGCTCATCGGGGCTTAACGCAGCCTTGCCGCGCCCTTCATCGGCCCTTGGTCCCAAGGCATCCACCGTAAGCCCTTAATTACTTGACCCACGCTAGGAACTCCAAACGTTTGGTGTTCTATTGCAGGATACTTAGACTTCTTATTCTTTTGTTAAAGTGCTACAAGAGAAACGGCGGTTGGGGCATACCCCAAGCCGCCGCTCAGGTGTCCCAACTCTTATGCTTATGTCAGATGACCTGCATCCTTTTAGGAAGCCCTCCCTTGTGAATAGTTATTATACGACCCCTCTGAGAGGCCGTCAAGGGGTTGTGCCGGCCCAGAACAGGGTCTTTTAATTGTCACCCCCGGCGTAGGCCGGGGCAGGCTCTGAGCCTTTCGACTAGGCTCAAGATAAACTCAGTGAGGGGTTTAAAGGTACTCGGACCAGGTTCTTGCTGAAGAGGACCGGGCAACCACAAGGGTTGCCCCTACGAAATCCCGTAGCACGCCGGTTGTGGAGGCGCCCTTTGTGGGAGGCTGGACTACCAATCCCTATATAGGAAATTGGTAGTGTCAACAGGCCCTAGATTCTTCGCCTACGGCTCAGAATGACAGGGACGGCCTTATGACAGGGATGGCCTTGTGAAGGGCACGTATGCGGATGAAAATGGCCTATTCTCATAACAATGACATTTTCGAGAATGAAAAGGCCCTGCCGGCCCAGATTCCCCGGCTAACCGTGTGCGGGAGACTCTCGGGGCTTACACGGCTTACACAGTGTCTTCGGGGTTCGATGGCAGAGCTATCGCACTAAAAACAACCCATCCGTCACTCCGGCTTTCGCCGGAGTCCAGAGGCCGCTATGTGGGCGATTGCCGTGACAGCATTGGCGAATTAGGGGCCTGGATTCCTGCCTTCGCAGGAATGACGAGGGTGATTCAGTCCAAATGCGATAGCCCTGGGTCCGATAGGCTGCCGTGAGGCTTGGTCGGGGTTGAGTGTACGCCACAGCATTCGGGGCGGGAGCTCAGGAGTTAACGCAGCGGCGGCAGAGGCCTTCGGGAGAAAGGAAACGGTTTTGACTCCAGGTTTCGCAGGCGGCGCACTTGGTGTGTCCTTCGGGGTTGTTGCGGAGGCGGCGGGCGTTGGGGTAGTGCAGGGAGTGGGCGAGGGCGGTGAGGGTGGCGTGGCTGCGGATGGCGTGGAGGAGGAGGGGGATGGCGGGGCCTTGGCCTTCGCTGGCGGCTTGGGCCAGGTCTTCGATGGTGGCTTGGAGGATGGCAAGGTGGCGGACGAGGGAGTGGCCGGGGGAGTTGGGTGCGGCGTCGTCTTGGGGCGCGGGGGGTTGGACCAAGAGGGATTGAAGCCGTTGGGGGTTGAAGCGTTGGGAATAGACGCCGTGGCGGAGGGCGTTGGTGTTGCCTGGCTGGGCGCCGCGGCGTGGGGTTGGTTTCGTTTTTTCGTTGGAACGAATAGGGGACGAATCGGTCACGGGGCTGAAGTCCTCCAGTTCCCCTTCGGGAGTGGCCGACAACTGGCTGGCGGCCACTGTCACGGACCATCGAGGGGGGGGGTTGGGTCGTTGACATTTGGGCAATGTGGTTTCAGCTTAGGTATTGGCTTTCGGGGCTGTCAAGCGGGATGTGACATTGCCAGGGCCTTCTCATTCTCGGATACTGCGGGGTAGTCTAGTATTGGCAAGCTTGGCGAACCATGAGAGGCTATTGCAAAGTCGTGGGAAGGTGAGTGTATGGGTCTCCAGTCCCTGCCGGACGCGAAAAATCTCCCTTAGTCCCCCTTTACGAAAGGGGGAAACAGACGAAGCCCCCCTTTTCAAAGGGGGGTTGGGGGGATTTTCGTATCCCTGTGGCCGACTTTGCACAAGCCCCGGACGAACCATGAGAGGCTATTGACCGGCCCAGGTCTTTAACAAGAGGAGGTGTGTCGTGTTGGTGTACAAGGCGATGTTCAAGTATCTGGATGAAGGGGGCCACGCCGAGGCGCTGGATTTTCCGGGGGTTATCACCTTCGGCGCCGACTTGGACCAAGCCCGCCAACTGCTCGCCAGTGCCTTGGTGGACGTGGCGGAGGTTAATTTGGAACTTGGTGAACCCTTACCGCTGCCTGATTCCAGCCTCACGGACCCCGACGCCGACCTTGAAGAGCCAATTTATCTTTACGCAAGCAACACATAGACGTAGTAAAGGGGGTATCCCTTCCTTACCCCTTCACCGCCACCTCCAATGTTCCAAAGTTCGTAATCGTTCAGAAAGCCATGGCTGATTAGTGCCTTTTCTACAGAAGTCACGTAACTAGGAGAAGAAGTGCGATAAATTGCCACCATCTCCTCCCAACCATCCCCCGCGTGCTCGCGCCATCTACTTTCGGGGTTAGTAGTTAATCCAATTTTAATCTGTCGTTGCCCTCGCTGGTATTGCCCCGCACTGCGACGTAGATGAGGCAAAACTCCTGAAAAGTGACCAGTCCACTCCGCATACCGAATCATATCTGACTTCTACCGTCGACCATTCTAAGGGGTGACTTCGCCGCCAACGGTCAATGAGCCGCTTGTATGTCTGGGTTTGCCGGGCCGCCGTTCCCCGATGGAGAAAACCAGGAGGGCGGACACCAGTAAAAGCAAGACATTGGACCAAATAGCCCAGTCATAGCTGCCCCGGAAGTCGTAGAGAAGCCCGCCCAAGTAGGACCCCAGGCCGGAGCCCAAGGGCATCACAGCAAACATGGTCCCGTAGATCGACCCCAAATTGGTGACGCCAAACCGGTCCGAGGCGTAGGCTGCGGTAATGGAAACCACCGCGTTCCAGGAGAAGCCCACCAGAAGCACGCCCAGCAACAGAGGGGTCAGGCCCAGGGCCGGTATTCCCAGGAAGGAAACGCCCATGGACAGGATCACAACGATGAACCCCGTGGTCCGGAGATGGTAGGACAGACCCAGCCATACTCGCCGGCCTTGCTTGTCCGAGAGGTGTCCCAAGAACAGGGCGCCCAATATTGCGGCGGCTCCGATGAGGCTGAACACACCGGCGGCCACCATGGGGTGGTATCCCAGGTCCCTTATGTATGTAATGAAGTGAGCATTCACGAAGCTCATTGAGTACCCTCAAACGAAGTACCCGAAAGTGAGCTTCGCAAAAAGCGGCGTCCCCACAGCCTCGCGGAAAGTAGCGTCTCTCCCTAAGAGAGTCTCTTGACGCCCAGAGGGGACGCCGCTTTGCTCCGTAAGTTCGTTAAGTTCTCCCATTGGCCGCAGGCCCACATCCTCGGGCCGGTTCTTGATCAACAGCAATCCTATGGGCATGATGACGACTAGCAAGAGCAGGCCCAGAAACCAGTAAGCTTGTCTCCAATCGGAAAGCACCAAGAACAGAGACGACCCCGGCACCAGGACCATACCACCCAAGGAACCGGCGCCGGATACTAGACCCAACATCACCCCGCGATTGATGTAGAACCAGCTACTGACTATCTTGGTCAGGATGGGTCCCATACTCCAGGGTAACGCCTATGGCCAATACGGAGAAGAGAGCGTAAAGCTGTGCTTGATTCTGGATGAAGGGTATCAGCAGAAGCATAGACCCCATTACCGCCACACCGGCCAGAACAGCCATTTTGGGACTATAGCGATCAGCGAAATAACCCGCCATCGGTCTCAACAGCCCTGAAAGCATGAAGGTGATGCCGAAGGCCAGAGACAGGGTTGCTCTGCTCCACCCGAAGTCTTCGGTCATGGGCTTCATGAACACGCCGAAGGAAAACTGAGCGCCGGATATGCCAAAGGTCACCAGCACGGCGCCGGCCACCACGAACCAACCGAAGAAAATCCTGGACCGCGTTAATTGCATTTTGGGACTGTCCAGTTACATAGACTTTCGGGCCCGGGGTCCGTCGAGTCTTGGTCGATCAGCTCTTTGCTTCTTATATTATAAAAGGCTTTTAGATTCTTCGCCTACGGCTCAGAATGACAGGGGTGCGGCTCAGAATGACTATGGCCTATTTTCATGGCAATGACTATGGCTTTGTGAAGTCCACACAAGAGGATGAAAATGGCCTAATTTTCATAGCAATGACTTTTTCGATAATGGAAAGGTCTTGCCTCCTGCCTCGAATAGCAGGCCGAGGCCCCGGTATCAGGGCTAGTTCCAGATACCGCCGGCAGGAATGGGCACCATACGGTGTACGTACACGTTGGGCACGTGGATGTGGTCCGGGTCCAAGTCTCCGGGCTCCACAATGTCGTTCTCCACCTCTACGATGGTCATTTTGGCCGCCATGGCCATTATAGGGTTGAAGTTGCGCCCGGTCAGCCGGAATTGCAGGTTTCCCAATCTGTCCGCTTTCCAGGCCCGCACAAAAGCGTAATCGGCGGGAAGCGGGTATTCCAACACGTAGGTGCGGCCGTTAATTTCCCGGTGTTCCTTGCCATCCGCCAGTTCGGTGCCCACACTGGCCGGAGTATAGAAGCCCCCGATGCCCGAGGCGGCGGCGCGGATACGTTCCGCCAGAGTGCCTTGGGGCAAAAGCTCGGCCTCGATCCGGCCGTCGTTGTACATCCGAGCAAAGGGAGTTACTTGTGACGGATGGGTGGGGGCGGTAAAAGCGCAGATGACTTTTTTCATCTGGCCAGCTTCTATCAGGGTGCCCACGTCCACTTGGTCGTCCAACACTCCGTGATTGTTAGAGACGCCCGTGAGATTCTTGGCGCCCTGCCGGTGTAGGGCCGCCATTAGATTGCGGGGCAGCCCCACTCCAGAGAATCCCGGAAACATGATGGTTACTCCGTCCGGGATGTCGGCCACTGCTTCATCGAAAGTAGCGAAGACTTTGTTTCTCATCTCAAGAACCGCCCTGGACCAATCTCCAGTACATACTAACCCAGACCCGGCCAAGCCGCCAGAGTCTCACGGTAACTCAGGTCAGGAACTCGCCGGTCCACCCGGGAACTGAACGGGGGTCTCTCAGTTTTCATATTGTAGTGGCGCAGTAACCCCCTGTAGCGTGATTCTGAGGAGCCCTTCGACTTCGCTCAGGATAAACTCTGCGACGAAGAATCTAAAAGTCTTGATTGGAGAATCGGCCTTTACTTGCAAGAGCGATTTTAGACCCTTCACTCCGTTCAGGGTGACGATAGAAAGACCCTGGGAACTGAGCAGGGCAGGTGCAAAGTCGGCCACAGGGGTACGGAAATCCCCCCAACCCCCCTTTACGAAGGCGATTATATCTTTGTGTCCACTGAGCAAAACCGCCGCTTGCTTCACAGCCCAATCATCTTCTTCAAGGTAGCCCACAACCCTGTACTTTTCTGCTTTCCGTTAGACCTTTGCTGGCCTGTGGATGGGGCGACATTACGCACAGGAGTTTCAACCGCTCTGGTTGGCTTCTCTTGAACCAGTGGGACTGTCGCGGGGTGTGTTATCTCTCCGGCATCAATCATCCGTTGGTATGCCACTTGCATACTATTTCCCGTGCGTTCCCAATCAACGCCTTCGGACAAATATGCAGACAAAGCCACCTGAAACCCGTCCTTCAATATGCGATGGCACCAATAGCACCTATCGAAACGATTACCATCATACTTCCGTCGCTCGCAGTATGGACAGGTCAAGCCCACTAGCTTCTCGGCTTCTCGTTCCCGTTTTCGTTGCTCGGCTTCATATCGAGCGACAATCTGGTCGCGGTTGATTTTCGTGGGAACGTCAACCAGACGGTATGCCCGAAGCCCATTCCGTATATCTTCTATGCCGTAGTGGTCTTTCAGGGCTGAGCGCACTTTAGCCAGCGAATAAGTGTCGCTGATACCTACCATCCCGCACCAAGCGAGGTATGATTCGTAAACTTCTTTTGTCACCAGTGTCGAAGATTCTCCGTCCAAAGGCGTCAGGCACTGCGGCAACCACACATTGTTGAACGCGGCTAGAGCAAACGTGTAATCACGTTCCTCTGCCAGTTCTGATTCACGTTCTGGTAGCTCTTTCATCAACTCAGCGCGGTACTCAGCAACCTCACCCTCCACTTCGTCCTTTTCTTCTTGAATTAGAGCATCAATCTCATCGCTATCGTAGCCAGATGCCTTGAGTTCGCTACGCTTCGTCACGTCCCGCATCAATTCCTTGCGGTACTCTTTGACTTCATCTTCAATCAACTGTTGGGCTGTCTTGAGCGGCATTACAACTCTCGCTTGATGTGTTGGCAGAGGAAGCGGCTAGTCGTTAGCCGCTTCCTGCTCCCGTTTCGCCTTTTCCGCTTCTTCCATGTACCGCCACTTCCTCGGCGGTTTTGCTCGCAACACCACGTCCGCTATTTCTTCCGGGCTAAAACCCTCTATCGGCTCAGGCATCACGTACTTCGGCGGACGCCCGCGCCGCTTCTCTTTCTTCGCCATTTCTCCATCTCCAATTGTTACCATTTATGCGCTCAACCAGCTTGCTTCAAAACATCCCATATCCGTGTTGACGCGGCTTCGTACCGAGCGTGTCGCCTCACATCTTCATTTGGGATGCTATGGGAATAGGCGAGTAGTCTATGGTATGCCATCTTAGCAATTTCAACGCTCACTTCAATCAATTCTTCTTCTGCCCCGAATGCATGTGAGTTGACTATCGCATCATCCAATTCACGCAGTAAATCCGGTATATGGTCACCCGGCAATTCCTGTGGCACCAAATGGGCATCAATCGCGTCGTCAACGTGTATCAGAACATTCATCGTATATTTACTCCCTAGCTCTCGCTTGCTTCTTCCATCCGCTCGGCCTGCGAGTAAATCCTGTCCATTTCATCGCTGAAATCGTCCAGCGCGTCAAAGGCTTTGCTGTCTCCCATAGTAGCCTGTTCGATAACATCGTCAAGGGCATCACGGGCGTCCGTCAACGACTTGACGAACCTTTCTTCCCGCGCCTTTGAAATCCTGCGCTCCGTGGCCCTGCGTTCTACTCTGCTTCGTGTAGTCATTGCTACACCTCCTTGAATTTTGTTTGACCCTACCAGGGCCTTACTGCCTATTGCAAGGGAATTAACGCTCATTCCCTCAGCTTGACTTTAGCGGGCGGCGCTGGTAGAAAGACGTTGGCTCTCCCACGAGTCATACCACGGCAACCACAGGCGGGCCATGGCGTCTGAATCGGGGCTTCGTGCCCCCTTGCGGCTCGCCCGTCGTGGTGACTTGTGGGAGAGTAACCCGACATTCTGCCACAAGGGGGTTCCTCTTATGCCTATCACCCAAGTCGCCACTCGATGGCAACCCAACGAACTGTTTACCCAATCCCTGATGACCTTATCCAACGACACGAACTAGATGGTTCAGAGCCAGACCGACCAATCATTGATTATCCGCCGTGACGCTTCCTTCGGCATCGGACGGTGGCTAATCCTCATAGCTTACGGATTATTCGTCGTGTCCACGTTGGGCGCTGGGCTGTTGTTGATGCCCCTACTCGGCTTCCTGTTCATCGGCAGGTCAACACAGCAAATCATCATTAACACCCGCTCTGCGAATAACGACAGCATAACCGCCACCATCAACTACACCAACGGCGCAACGAAGGCTGTTCGGTCAATCATCAACATCGTGCCAGGGCCTTAACCATGATGAGGACAATCGGAGCGGTGTTACTCGCCGCAACAATCGCAATCAGTGTTGCCTGTATGCCCGGTGCTGGTGAGATTTCAGGGGCGTCAGATTCCGAGCTTGACCGGGCTTGCTCCGCTCTTGCAGGCGTTGGATATGACTACTACCGGCTGGACGTATTAGCCATCGGCGGACGGACGCTGGAAGTCGCCGCCGATATTCACACAGCACACACAGGGCCAGACAACACCCGGAAATATTGTCAAGGACGCTGACTATGGCCTCTTGCTCAGCTTGCGGCCACGAGAATCGAGGTGGGGCAAGGAGTCTACCCACGCTTGCGGTTCCGCTCACGCAAGTATTCTTCGCCTTCCCGTATGAATTCCTCTCCCCACTCAATTACGTTATCTAGCCGTCGCATTGTTTCCTGAAAGTCGCGCCGAAATTCTCCGGCTGTCGGCTTCCTGCCCCGCTCAACAGGTTCCCTGACTCGCAAGAAGTCAATCTGTTCTTCGTCGCCTTCATCCATGATTCTGGACATAACGCTTGCCCCTCTGAAAATTTGCCTTGCCCTTAGTAATCCGCCAGTTATCTTAGGGAAAGCCTCGTGCATCTCATCAACCAGCCCCTCATCATCAACCGGGATGAGAGAGTCCATGACAATTGACAAATCTTCCTGTCTTGACGGGAGTTCGTCAAGATAGTCCATAACATCGTCTGTCAAGCCGTGTATCTCAGACCTCAAATCATTCTGCCTAAGATTGGACAGACTTCGGAACCCGCGTACCTGACAACTGGGCATATTCTGCCAGTTCCACCAACCGTTTGAAACGCTGGTAATAGTTGTAAGCCCCGTCAAAAGCGTCTCTATAATCCCGCGCTCGCCAGAACCTATGTCACCCTAGTCCAGCCATCCTTAATTCCCGCACTCCCATTCCTCTGCCCTATCAGCACCTATCAGCCGTTTGTACGGCAAGTGCCGACCTACTCCGTTGGTTGCCATCGCTTCCATCATGGTTATCGTGTCCATCGGACGGCTGTTGTGCCTTCCACTGAACTCGTTGGCGTAGGCTTGCAGGTGCTTGACGCTGATTTGGTGGAAAGTCCCGTCAACGCCTCTTTTGAACTGTGACCAGAAACTTTCGAGTCCGTTTGTGTGCGCCATCTCTCGCACATATTCACCTGCCCCGTGAGCAACCGCCTCATGCGGGCGGTCGATGCCCCGATAGCCTGCGTGTTCGTCCGTGTAGACCTGAGCGTTATCCTCAGTATGTTCCTCGACAAACCCCTGCAACACCTTCTTGGTCGTGGTAGGAACTACCTTCGTCGTTACCCGATTCGTGGGCCTGTCCAGGACGCCTGCTATCGGCGTCTTGTTGGCAGTACCACGCCCCTCTAGCTTCTTGTCCTTATGGCGGTTCTTGTTCTCGCCGCCGTGATACGTCTCGTCAACTTCCACCGGGCCAGCAAACTTCTCAGTCTCGTTGTTCCAAGTCTCCCGTATCCGGTGCGCCATATGCCACGCGCTCTTTTGCGTGATGCCCAAGTCCCGATGCAGTTTCATTGAACTGACGCCCTTGAGACTCGTGTTGAACAGATAGAACGCAATAGCCCATTTGCTGAGCGGCAGTTTGGAGTCGTGCAATATGGTGCCGGACTTTACAGTGAAGTCGTATTTGCAGGCGTTGCAATGATATACCGGAGTCTTGCGCTTGCTGTTGCGCATCTTCACATTCTCACTATCACAATCAGGACAGCGCACACCGTCCGGCCACCTGCGGTCTACAAACCACTGGTGAGCCGTTTCCTCATCCCCGAACTTCTGTACCGCCTCTATCAGGCTGATGCCCGTCCGGTACGCCTTGCCGGGACCACCCTTACCCTTGTCCTTACCCATTGCTTTCCCGCCGTTTTAGCTTTGATTTATGTGACTACTGTACACTAAAACGGCTGGAAAGTCAAGAGACAACAGGGTTAGCTGGTTGACAAATTGTTAAAGTGCTGGTAGATATTGGGCTGATTCAGGCTCTGAGAGACTGCTTTTGAGAATTCCCCCTTATCACACTATCGCCATCGGTGGAACGCTTGGAAATGACCGAAAAGACGTTTACCACGAGTGCAATAATTGCCCCTATTACAAAGAGATTATTTCCAATGATATTGAACGACAAATGAACAATGAACTCCCCAATTTACGTACTGGAAAAGGCACTGACCGCAACGGAGACGAACGCTCTTCGTGCGACGAATGCCAGAAACTCATCAAATGCAATAAATGTTAATCGCTCTGCGACACAGGTGCTATAAAGTTCAACTTGAAAGTTGGCCTGTGCCTGTCGTCCATTTCCGGTATACAACTGTAAAGCCAATGCTTTAATAGACCGAAAACCTGGAAGTTGTGTTGTTCCGCTACCTCAGCAACCTTAAACCCCATTTCATCATCCCCGCGGAACCGCACGAACCTCGGATACCTCGGCTCTGACGGTTTTCCCCAACTACCAGACTCAAAGATATACAACCCCTCAACTTCTGACTCTAAGGTTGTAATAACCTCGGCCAACGTTGCGTATTCCAGTCCCTCATCATCAACGTACCGTTTCCACTGAATATCAGTGCCTGCCTGCTGCGTCATTCCGCCCTACCCCCTACCCAATTAGTCCGAGTTGATGATTAGATTTACAACCATCGAAGCAATCCCGATGGTTGCTGTTATAACGGCCACTGTTACTGCAAACCAATTCACACCGACCCAAGTGCGAATCGGATGTTGTAACTCCCGTAGCCTACGATACCCCTTTGGCGTTATCCCTCGCGCACTGTTGCTTGAAACCTTGCCTGTGTTTGCGTCATAAAACGGGAAAAGATAGCGTTCTTCAACCAACCAATTCATAACAACCGTTACCTGCTGTTGGACAGCGTCATCTTCACCATACTTCTCAATAAGAGATTGCGATGCCAGAGAATCTGGACCCAAAATCCAACCTAGGTTATATACCGCCTCAAGAATGTCGCGCTCCATATGCTTCACATCAAATGCTTTTGCTGTCACATCTAGCCTCTCCTGAGTCATACCGCCCCACCTCACTGATATAATCGTTCTATGAAAGAATCTACCACCCTAATTATCCTCATTATCGCAGCCTGCTGGCTAATCGCTATCACCAATTGGTTCGGCTTTGAACCCTTGTCTAACGACCGATATGAGTCTCTGACCTTACTCATCTACATCTGCCGCACTGTCGTATTCGCGTCCATCGTCGGAACAGGTGTATACATATACACCTTCCTCAAACGCTGACAACCGCACCAGCCAGGAGCCGCCCAATGCCACCACGACCGCGCCGCAGACTCGTAGCCCGATATATCCCCGTCACCGGCCCCGAAATACTCCCCACATTTCACCTCTGCTCCAACTGCCCCAGCTTCACCAAAGCTACCGAAAGCAAGGTCTGGACTGGCGAATACCACGAAAGAAGCCTCTGTTTCACCTGCCTCCATATCATCACCACCGATAACTGCTCCCCCTTCATCCTGCCACCTCTCCATAACCCCTACAAGTTCCGGTGAAAAACTAGCTGTGTACCACGATTGCCGTAATTCTTCACAGAGCCTTAGTGGACACAGAGATATAATCGCCTTTACGAAAGGGGGGCTTCGTTTGTCTCCTGCTTGCATAGGGGCTTCTCTTGTCTCCTGCTTGCATAGGGTTTTCACCTGTCTCCTGCTTGCATAAGGGCTTCTCTTGTCTCCTGCTTGCATAGGGGCTTCGTTTGTCTCCTGCTTGCATAAGGGCTTCGTTTGTCTCCCCCTTGCATAGGGTTTCCACCTGTCTCCCCCTTTCGTAAAGGGGGATTAAGGGGGATTTTTCGCGCCCGACAGGGGCCGGGAAGCTACACAGCCACCTTTCCGCGACTTTGTACATGCCCTGGGTTTCAGCCCCTTGACCAGGGAGAGGGAGAATAGAAAGGCCCTGCGCCAGGGCGCCAGCCCCTTGACAATCAGAGCAATTGGCCGAAAAATTCAATTAACCATGGTAAGGCCGGCAGGATCGGCCCACGGCATGTGGCTGAATCCGGAAGCGGTGAGAGACTAAAAGGAGGCTGTTGCACCGGCAATGCAGTTGGACCGGGCTACATACAGCGTCACTGAGTCCGACCTGGAGTTCATGGTGCTGGACCATGCGGAGTTGCCGCCGGAATTGCAAAGGCACCAAGTGGTCCGTCACAGCCTATTGGACAATCAGGCCATGGCGGAGTACGGGTTCGCCAACAGCAGCGCGGAGCGGTTCCGCGGGGCGGGGCGGGTCACTGGATTTGTGAAGGAATTTGGACTCAGACCGTCCTTGCAGGACCCGGACGGGTTCGACTTTTTAGCCGCCACCGTGGCCCATTTGTTCGACACTCCGGATTCGGTAGCCGGATGGATGCACGACATATTTCTAAAAGATTTCGAAGACCACGTGGGAGAAGGAATCGGGGAAGGGCACCAGCTAGTTTCGGTCGATCGTCTCCAGCCTACCAGCTTTTTCGATGAGGCCGTAGCGTTAAAGGTGCTTCAGGGCGGTCCTGCCGGCCTGGTATCCTCAACGGTCATAGATTTCCGGGTGGGCCGGATTCTGGGCGTGGCCTATGTGGGGACCATTGGGGACCACCAACGGTTGAAACTGGCCGCTCAGTTGGGCCTGGCCCTGGAAAAGCGAATAGTTAAGGTGGTGCTGGGAGGAAGGTAGAGGTCAGCAGCCTCACCACCTCGTCGCCCACCTGAGAAGTGGAAGCACTCCCGCCCAAGTCCGGGGTCATAACCCGCCGCTCTTTCAAGCACTGAGCCACCGCCGAGTCCACCCCTTTCGCCGCATCGCGCTCGCCCAAATGGTCAAGCATCATGGACACCGCTGAGATAGCGGCCAAGGGATTGGCAATGCCCTTGCCGGCGATGTCGAAGGCCGCCCCGTGGACCGGCTCGAACATCGAGGGGTAGACCCCTCCGGGATTGATGTTGGCACTGGGCGCCAGCCCCATGCTCCCAGTGACCACCGCCGCAATGTCCGACAAGATGTCGGCAAATAGGTTGGAAGCGACTATGACATCGAAGCTCTCGGGCCAACGCACCAGGTCCATGCAAGCCCGGTCGACCAGCAGGGACTCGGTCTCGACTTGAGGATGGTCGGCGGCCACTTGCTGGAACACCTCGTCCCAGAAAACCATGCCAAAGGACTGAGCGTTGGACTTGGTGACCGAGGTAACCTTGTTTGCTTTGTTCCGCCGGAAGCAGTACTCAAAGGCGGCCCGGATAATCCTCTCGGTGCCCCGTCGAGTGAACACGTTGGTCTGCATCACCGTCTCGTGGGCGGTGCCGGGGTATAGCCTGCCGCCCACCGGCGCGTATTCGCCCTCGGTGTTCTCCCGAAAGATCACCAGATCGATTTCCCCGGCTTTCTTGCCGGCCAGAGGCGAGGTTACACCAGGATGAAGGTAGGCGGGACGGATGCAGACACCTTGGTCGAACCCCCGACGCATGGGCAGCAGCAAGCCGTTCAAGGTGACATGGTCCGGTATCCGGGGGTCGCCCACCGCCCCGAAGAAAATCGCGTCGCAGGACCGGAGTTGGTCCAACCCATCCTCGGGCATCAAAAGCTCGGTTTCCCGGTAATAATCCGACCCCCAAGGAAATTCGGAGTAACTGAAGCTCAGGTCTCCCCCGCTTTTGGCCAGGGTGTCCAAGACCTTTATGCCTTCGGCCACGACCTCGGGGCCGACCCCATCCCCAGGGATAACCGCTAGATTGTACTGAGTCATAGCTACGGACCTCCCCAATAACAGCGCAGCCGGTTCCAGCTTGACTTATCCATCGGTTCTTCGGGCAACGACCGGCATGGCCGGCCTAAGCGTCCGCCTCGGACGTGACCTGCCGGACCCCGCCCCCCAGGAGCCGGAAGTGGTGCACCATTTCAGCCTGGGGAAAAGATTCCTTGGCCGAACGAAACACCGATTTGCCCCGCCGCTTTCCGGCGTCCAACAACACCCCGACAATTGTGCCGCTATGGCCCACGTTGACCCCCACCGCGCCTACGGCTTCAGCGAACTCCAACACAGGCGGCAGCATTGGTTTAGGCAACACCCGCAGGCTGGCCCGGGCACTGATGGCAGCGCCGCGGCCCACCCGTTCAGGGTCGCCAGCCTGAATTCCGGCCTTGACCAGCAGCAGTGCTTCATCCACCTCCGGCTGAATGGCCTGCCACTGGTCACGCCGGTCCACTGCGTTGAACTCCAGCGTATCCACAGTACCTCCGAAGTCCAGGGCGACGATCTCCATAGGCGGCGGCGGGCCAAGGGGTTCCAGAATACGCCCTTCTCGATGGTCCAAGAGGGCGATGCCGGGAAACATGACACCGTCGGAAGGCTCCACCGACAAAGCGATGCGCGCTATGTTCTCCGGAGAAAGCCGGGTCCCCAGGGCCAGACCGGTAGCGGCGATGGTGGCGGCCAAGTCGGCACTGCTGCTCCCCATCCCCTTGCTCTTGGGTATGGGGTTTTGGATGGCCAGTCTGGCGCCCAAGTGGCTACGGCCTAGATGCGTCAAAGTAGCCCGGAGAGCGGCGCGGGCTTTGGGGCAGTCAATGGGCCCCTCTATGCCCGGCCCATCGTTGTAGAGAGTCACTTGGACCCGAGCAAAAAAATCTATGGGGCAGGTTACCAGGAAAGGGACGCCGTTCAGCATCCCCTGCACCAACTCGCCGCAAGCGCCGGGGGCGCGCACCGTCGCAGTCCCAACGAAAGCGCCGGGCTTTCTCCCGGTTAGCTCCAGTCTTTGGCCGGAATGGTCGATCAAGCTCCGCTCGGACCTTTAATCTGTATCGGAATACCGCTCACCACCAAATAGACCCGGTCGGCCGCGGCGGCTACCCGCTGATTGACCAGACCCAATAAGTCCTGGAACCACCGTCCCAGCGGCTCCGGCGGCACCAAGCTCAGCCCCACCTCGCTGCTTACCAGGAAATAAGCCGCTGAAGTGCGGCGCACCATGCCGAGCAGCCGGTCTATTCCGCAGACCAGGGAACGCTCCACCACTGCGGCTTCCTCACCCTGGAGCTTCAAGAGCCAGTTGGCAACCCACAGGTCCAGGCTGTCGACCAAAACCGCGCTGGGAGCCGCTGCGGAGCCCAGCTCGGCTTCTATGCCCGCCGCTAGGTTGATGGGTTCCTCCAGGGTCTTCCAGTGAGCTGGGCGGGACTCTTGGTGGCGGCGGATTCGCTGTTCCATCTCCTGGTCGGTGGGCACACCGGTGGCCACATAGAGAGTTGACCCGCCCATATCTTCAGCCAACTTCTCCGCAAAGGAGCTTTTCCCGGAACGGACGCCGCCAAGGACCAAACACAGCCGGGGAGTCATTTAGCTGCCGTAGCCGCGTTGTCGTAGTCGCGGTCCAAGCCGGCCATACGGTACACCAGGTCCATTTTCAAGCTGCTTCGCACCCAGTCGGCAAGCTTATCGTACTCTTGGTCCAGGGCCAGTCCCTCAGGAGCCAAGGATAAGTGCGCCCCCTTGCGCCGGGCCAGGGCCTTCAATAACGCTCGGCGCAGTCCAACATTGTGAAACAGCCCGTGGATGTAGGTGCCCAAGACCCAGCCCGAAGCGTCCAAGGCCCCGTCGCAATCGGTGTTTTCATTTACCGCAACATCCGACCGGTCCTCAATTCGGAAAGGGGCGGTCAGTCTATCGCCGCGGCTCCTCCCCATGTGAATCTCATATCCCTGGATGGGCAGCCCCACAGCCCCGGCCAAGAGACCGGAGCCGTGAAGCACTCTACCTCGAATCCGATGGGTTTCCTTGGACCCGGCAAATACTGTGGTCAAAGGCAAAAGGCCCAGGCCCGGTTTTTCAGACTGGGAGGATTCCACGTTTTCCGGGTCGGAAATCTTGGTCCCCAACATCTGATACCCACCGCAGATTCCGATGACCGCCGAACCGCGCCGATGAGCAGCCTTTACAGCGTCACAGAGCCCCCGCCGCTCCATCCAGTCCAGATCGGGGATGGTGGTCTTGCTCCCAGGAAGAATGACCAAGTCGGGGCGGCCCAGTTGCCCCGGCGAGTCCACGTAGCGCAAGGCCACTCCATTTTCCCGGCCTAGAGGGTCGAAATCGTCGAAGTTGGAGATGTGGGGCGCTTGGACCACCGCGATGTCCAAGACGGCGCTGTTGGGCAAAGGCGGCGGCAGGTCCAAGGCGACCGAGTCTTCTTCGGGGATGTGGATGTCCCTGAAATGGTGCACCACCCCCAGCACCGGAATGCCGGTGCGCTCTTCCAACCAGGTCAATCCGCCGGTCAGCAGGCTGGAATCGCCTCGGAACTTGTTGATGACCACCCCTTTGACTAGGGCCCGCTCATCAGGCTCCAACAGCTCCAGGGTGCCGACAACGGCGGCGAAGGCTCCGCCCCGGTCGATGTCGGCGCACAAAAGCACCGGGGCGCCGGCGTAGCGGGCCACCCGCATATTAACGATTTCCGTAGCCTTCAGATTGATTTCGGCAGGGCTGCCCGCTCCCTCCACAACCACCACGTCATACTCATTTCGCAGGGTGTCCAGCGAAGCCCGGACCGACTCCCAGAGTTGCGCCTTTAATCCGAAGTAGTCACGGGTGTGGGCGGAGAGCAACGGCTTCCCCAACAGCACCACTTGAGAGCGCTGGTCGGCCTCGGGTTTCAGCAGGACAGGGTTCATCTCCACCCGAGCTTCCACCCCGGCTGCCTCGGCCTGCACCGCTTGGGCCCGGCCGATTTCGCCGCCCCCGGTTGTCACGTAGGAGTTGTTGGACATGTTCTGGGCCTTGAAAGGAGCCACCCGGAACCCGTCCTGGCGGAAAATTCGGCAGAGGGCCGACACCAACACGCTCTTCCCCACGTGAGAGGCCGTGCCTTGGACCATTAGTATCTTGCCGGTCATACGGTGTTCCCTTCCGGTCCTACGGCGGCAAACAATCAGGAAAAAGAATCAAGGTCCCAGACCGTCCAAGTGAGAGGTGTCGTTGTATAGACGCAGGACGGAATTGTCCGGATAGACATCAACCACGGATAGGCCGCAGTTATCCAGGAAGAACCGCCAGTTGGCGGCAAGGGGCAGTTCCATCAAGGCTACAAAGACCGCGCGCAGCGTGCCGCCGTGTCCCACGATCAGGACGTTATCATCGGCGTGACGGTCCCTGACATCGGCCACAAAGGAAGCGATACGGGCGCTGATCTGGCGGGTACTCTCTCCTCCAGGGGGAGCGAAGTCCAAGTCTTTGACCAGTGATGCGGCGTACAACTCCGGGTAGCGGCGCTTGGTCTCGTCGGCGGTGAGGCCCTCAAACACTCCTTTGTGGTACTCCCGCAGCCGGGGCGTGGTTTGCAGATGCACCCTACGCCGTCCCAGGATCTCGCGGGCGGTTTCGGCACTGCGCCGCAAGTCGCTGGAGTAGGCGAAGTCTATGGCGACCTCGGCCAGCCGCCCGGCTACCAATCGCGATTGGCGCGCCCCTCTATCCGATAGACCAACGTCGGTATGGCCCTGGATGCGACCGCCGGCATTCCACTCAGTTTCCCCGTGGCGCACGATCAACCAGCTAGCCATTCAAATAGAGACCTTCTTCAATGGTAATGGTTGGGTAATAGTTGTTGACGGGTGTCCCAGCCTTATTTTAGCAGAGTGGCTAGGAATGCCTAGCCAGCCCGCCCACACCTCGCAGAGCGATTGCATCTAAACCCAACCTGGCAGAAAGACCTTGCGCATGGCTCCCAACCAGGTCATTCCGAAACGCAGTAATGAAGCCATAGCGGCCAATAATCACGTGAAACATAACACAATATTGACAGCCTAAGAAAATCTACATAACCTTACTTGCAAAAGGAGGGCCCTATGCCTGTAATTACTATTAACGGCCCCATCGGCTGCGGACCGATTCCTGTGGGACAGATGGTGGCTAAAAAGTTGCATATAGATTTCGTAGACCGGCTGGTCTTGACCGAAGCAGCCAAATTGCTAGAGGCGCCGGTTAGCGTGTTGATTGACAAAGAGCAACGGATCTTGCGCTTCAGAGACCGCTTGGTCCAATTCCTACAAACCATGCTGGAACGGTCTGCGATCAGCGGCGAGATGTACGCCGGCGGAGCGTTGATGACCTTACCCCCGGAGGCATACGCGTCACTGGGGGGCGACCCGTCCGTGAAGTCCGCCAAGGTAGATGACAAAGACTACATCGAAGCAACCACCAAGGTGGTCAATGACTTGTACCAAAAGGGCGATGTGGTAATCGTCGGAAGAGCCGCCAATATGATTCTGGCAGATAGCCCAGGCGTCTTTCACGTGGGCTTAATTGCGCCTCCGGAGGTCCGGGTGCTGATATTGATGCAGCGGGAACTCCTCGACCGCGAGGAAGCGGAGGTAATGGTGGAGGAGTTGGAGCAGGCCCATGTGGAGCACTACCGCAAGTTCTTCCAGGTGCACCCAAACGACCCGAGTCTTTATCACACCATCATAAACATGGGCAAACTGGAACCCGAGACCGCCTCCGACATCATCGCCCACGTCGCCGATGACATCGTGTCGGGCCGCCGGTCCTACGGCGACGACCCCAGCCATGCCCAAAGCTTTCTTGCGGGTTAGAACAGCCGGGAAAGGCGGTGCCCTGGGGTTGGCTCATACAACCAAGTAAAAGGCCCCTGGAATCATCCAGGGGCCTTTAGTGGTCTCTGGGACCGGTGTGCTTGACATGCTGTATGCCATAGCGTACAACTAGGCATGTTGACGGTAGTAAGAAGCCAGACGTTCATAGAGTGGCTGCGAGGATTGGGAGACCGTCAAGCCCGCGCACGAATTAACGCTCGCCTTCGCCGGGTGGAGACTACCGGAAACCTTGGAGACGCCCACCCGGTCGTCCAAGGTATATCCGAAATGCGCTTCCACTTCGGGCCAGGATACCGAGTCTACTATATCCGCGACGGCGCTCACGTCATCGTTCTACTGTGCGGCGGAGACAAAGATAGCCAAGAACCTGACATTGAACGAGCCAAACAGATAGCGACCGCATGGAGGGGAACAAGCAATGAGTGAAACATTTGCGCGTTGGGATGCCGCCGAGGAGTTGGTGCATCACCCGGAAGACACCGCCATGTACTTGGAAGCTTGTATAGACGAAGACCCAGGCGACGGAAGTATTATCCGCGCCGCCCTGAACGACATCGCCCGGGCGCAGAGCATAAGCGGCTTGGCCCGCGACGCCGGGTTGAACCGGGGGAACATATACAAAGCATTATCCGAGAACGGCAACCCGTCCTTCAGCACCGTGCTCAAGATCATCCGCGCATTGAAGCTAAGGTTGCGGGTTGAAAACGCATAACTGTCATGTTGGTCAAGGCTTCCTCATGCCCGGTCCAACCTCTCCGCCACCATCTCCCAGTCCGAAGGTCGCCACAGGTAGACCTCCACGACCGGACATGCTTCCAGGGCGTCCAGCGACTCCCGTTGCGCCGGACATCCCCGGCGGCCCCGCGGACTTCACTCGGCCAAGACTATCCCGGTGTGGACCGATGGGGCAGGCGGGGTCTGCGTCCAGTCATGGCGTCGCTCAACGTTGGGAGCACCGGGCGTCAGAATCGGCGTGGTCAAGGCACTGACCAAAGCGGTCCTAAGGCGGCGCCGGTGGGCGCCGCCTCCCACTCCCAACAAGGGCCATCTCGCACTCATAGCCCAAGGCTCGCAGGCCTAGGGCCAACTGGCAGCCCAAGGCGGCCGCGGTCCCGTCCACCTCTGGCGGATAACAGAGACTCCGGAAAAATTCCGTCCACATCTCAGAAAATAAAGATCCCCCGGAGCCTTCCGGGGGCGTGGTTTTATCCCTGGATATTGGCAGGAGCGGGAGGATTCGAACCCCCGACCACTGGTTTTGGAGACCAGCGCTCTACCAGACTGAGCTACGCTCCTGCGGCCGAAATATGTTTGGTACCCCTGGAGGGACTCGAACCCCCGACGCGCGACTTAGGACGCCGCCGCTCTATCCTCTGAGCTACAGGGGCTGGTTGGTGGAGATAGGGGGAGTCGAACCCCCAACCTCGGCATTGCGAACGCCGCGCTCTCCCAATTGAGCTATATCCCCGATCGTTACCCTCCGCAGGTCCGGTCGCCCATGCTTCCGCTGCTATACGGACTCCGCAATACAAACCATTCAATAGGCATCGTAAAACCGCCGTCCCGCTACTGTCAAGTCGCTCGATTAACGGGTAGTGTCTCAGTTTAATTGAGAATTACCTTGAACAGTAGGTCAAACTGAGACACTACCGATTGACGAGACCTTTGCGTAACTGGTAGCTCAACTTGTCATTCCGACCGGAGGGAGGAATCCAAGGCGTTGGGCCAGAGTCGCCGCGTCGGTCCAGCTACAGGCCTAGTGCTTGCTGACATAGGTTTGAGATTCCTCACGGAGTTTATCCTGAGCGCAGCCGAAGGGCTTCGCTGCGTTCGGAATTGGATGGCCTTGTGAAGGCCACGTATGTGGATGAAAATGGCCTATTTTCATAACAATGACAGGGGTGGGGGGTATGCAAAGGTCTGATTGACGCCATCGTTTGTTGCTGCTAGAGTTGACCCGAGCAATCCGGGCTCCGAGCCTTTCACAAGCCTACCCCGCAGCCAGGAAATACCGCACCGCCTATGGGTGGTTTGCTATTGGGCCGGAGTCAGAAAATATGGGAGCACGGGCAATGACCTCGACGAATAAAGACCCTCTCCTGGTAGTCATTCAGTTGACCGGCGGCAACGATTACATGCACACCGTGATTCCTTACGGCGATCCATTGTACTACGATAACCGCCCTACGGTGGGCATCCCACAAGACAAAGTGCTGCCCATCGACGATCATTTCGGCTTCAACCCCGCCTTGGCGCCGATCAAAAATCTCTACGATCAGGGCAAGGTGGCTATCATCAACGGAGTTGGTTATCCCAACCCCAACCGCTCTCACTTCCGGGCGATGGACATCTGGCACACCTGCCAACCGGAGAAGGCGGCTACCGAGGGATGGCTGGGAAGGGCGATCCGGGATTTGGACCCAAAGGGAGAAAACGTCTTAACCGGGGTAAACTACGGACGCGGCTTGCCTCGGGCCCTGGCTTTGTCCGGAGTCCCTGTTGCGTCGGTTGGCGCCTTGGAAGGCTATGGAGTGTTGACCGGCATCCCCGACCAACAACGGCGGCGCAATGCCCTCGACATATTCGCCCGCATGTACGCTCCGGCCATAGGCACCGGCCCCACCTTGGACTACTTGGGGCAGACCGGCTTGGACGCCCTGAAAGGGGCCGACCTGCTGAAGAGTGCGCCGGGGAAGTACGATTCCAGTGTTGAATACGGCGCTAACCCCTTTAGTCAAAACCTGAAAGGCATCGCCCAAATACTCCTGGCTGACCTGGGGACCCGGATTTTCTATACTCAATACTCGAACTTCGACACCCACGCCGACGAGGTGCAGACCCATCCCAAGCTGTGGGGCGACGTGTGCCAAGGAATTACCGACTTTTACGCCGACCTTCAGGAACACGACGCTTCGGACAACGTAGTGATGTTTGTGTTCACCGAGTTTGGACGCCGGGTCCGGGACAATGGGTCGGGTACCGACCACGGCTCCGGGGGCATGGCCCTGGCTATCGGCGATCCAGTGAAAGGCGGCATGCACTCCGAATACCCCTCCTTGAAGGAAGGCGACCTATTGGAGGGAGACCTGCACTTCAACATAGACTACCGGGGCGTCTACGGCACCATGCTGGAAAAGTGGTTGGGGTTGGACGCGAAGCCGATCGTGGAGGGGAATTTCGAGCAGCTTGACTTCTTGTAGGCAAAGGGTCAGTACTTGAACTCTTCCCGCACCGGGCTGAAGATGTCCAATATTCTAGCCGGAGCGCCTTTGCTTTGCGCGTAATGCTCCACATTGCCCGGTATGATGTACATGTCCCCCGGCCCGATGGTTCGCACCTCGCCGCCTATGCCCATCTCCACTTCCCCCTCGATAACTATGCCAGCTTGCTCGTGGGGATGGGTGTGCTTGGGCACCTCGGCGCCGGAGTCGATCTCCACCAGAGACAGCAACATCTGGTCGCCCCAAAAGGTACGGGTGCGGGCCCCGGCAATCAATTCCTTAGGGTCCCGGCTTTGCGCATCCTTAAAGTACGGCATCTCTACTCCTTGCCACGCCGGATCTGGTCAGCCCAGTGTACACGCCGGCAAGGCGGAAGGCCAACCGTAGGCATCGCTTCGTGAACGTCAACGGCCTATTTGAAACCCAGCCTCTTCTCGTTAAGGCTAACGAAGCGATTTCCACTGCCGATGACCAAGTGGTCCAATAGCTCCACCCCCATAAGGCGGCCTGCATCCACCAATGTCCTGGTTATTGACACGTCCTCCGGGCTGGGGCTAGGGTCGCCTGACGGGTGGTTATGGACAATGATTATAGAAGTAGCGTTGTCTCGCACTGCCGGCCGGAAAACCTCGGCGGGACGGACCACCGAACTGTTTACGTTGCCTATGTATATTTCCTGGACCCCCAGCACCTCGTTCTTGGTATTCAACAATAGGACTCTCAAGTGTTCCTGCTCTAGAGGCGCCATCTCAGCCATTAGTAGATTGGCTACATCTTGGGGGGAGTTAATCACCGCCCTTTCCTCGGGTGCCAGGGAAACGAAGCGCCGGCCCAACTCCATAGCGGCCAGCAGTTGGCAAGCCTTGGCCTCGCTCAAACCCCGTTGAGAGCACAGCTCGGAGTAGGTGCTGCGTCCCAGTCCGGCCAGCCCTTCCAGCCGGGACAAAACTCGAGAGGAAAGGGACAGAACGTTTTCACCCTGCAGGCCGGTGCGGAGGAGGATGGCGATCAGCTCGGTATTGCTCAGGTGTTTAGCCCCATGCTGCTTGAGCCGCTCCCGTGGACGTTCTCCCTGCGGAAGGTCTTTGATCATAAGCTGGTATCGCCCGTTGACATCGGCAACCATCGGCTGACCCTCACATCCATAGCTTCATGTTACTATCCGCGAATGTTAATAAAAACCTTCGAGCTTAGAAAGGGGCCAGTGACAGTGGGGACAGGGCCTTTTAATTTCTCGAAAAATGTCATTCTGAGCCGCAGGCGAAGAATCTAAAACTCTTCAGCAAGAACCTGGTCCGAGTATCTAAGAAATGGAATGCAGTCAAGGGCTTTAGACCCCTCGCTCTGCTCGGGGTGACATTGGAGAGTGGCTCAGAGCCTGCCCCGGCGTAGGCCGGGAGTGACAACTAAAATACCCTGAAAATAGGCTTGACTCTATTATGAGGAGTTTGCAGACGCCTTGACACCGCATTTCCCAATGAATGCTATGCTAGTTTTCTAAGAGTCCGGCTAAACTTCCCAGGTAACTCGAGGCCGACTGAGATACATATGTTTTCCGACATAAATGAAATCGAAACAGGTGGAATATTGCCCACCCGGTGGCTCCGAGAAGCGGCTGATGCGGATGTTATTTTCACCGAGCAGTACAAGATTCCGGATTCAAACATCCAGCCAGCCAGTCTCGACGTGCGGCTCGGCGAGCGGGCCTACCGCTTGCGTTGCAGCTTTCTTCCGGATGCCAGCACCGTGGCGGATAAACTGCCCGAGTTGGCAATGGAAACCATTGACCTGCGGGACGGGGCGATTCTGGAGCGGAACCGGCCTTACTTGATCCCCTTAATTGAACAACTTAGGCTGCCGGAGGGGATCCACGCCAAGACCAATCCGAAAAGCTCCACCGGGCGGCTCGACATTTTCACCAGGGTCATAACCGACCGGAGTCATAGGTTTGACGAAATTAGCGAGGGATACAAGGGGCAGCTCTTCTTGGAAGTCGTGTCTCGTTCATTCACCATAAAAGTGCAAACCAGGTTGTCGCTGAACCAACTAAGACTAATCAAGGGCGATCCCTCATGCCAAAGGGGTGAATTGCTCCACTCGCACCAAGAGGAACCCATTCTCCTCTCTCAGGATGGGCAGCTTAATCATTTTCTGACACCGGCCGAGGACAACACCGTCGCCCTCAGCGCCAACCTTGCCGGGGACGGCAGCGGTGTGGGTTATCGAGCCAAGAAAAACAGCAGCCTGTTGGATTTGAGCCGTGAATCCTATTATGATCCGGGCGACTACTGGGAGCCGGTATACGCGGACCGAACTCGCCGGCTAATTCTTGAGCCCGAAGAATTTTACTTGCTGACCTCAGCGGAAAGCGTCAGGGTGCGCCCGGAATACGCCGCGGAAATGACCGCTTACGATCCCTCCAGCGGAGAGCTCAGGACCCACTATGCCGGCTTTTTCGATCCCGGATTCGGCTTCGGCCAAACCGGAAACCTGAGAGGAGTGCAGCCGGTATTGGAAGTCAGGGCCCACGATGTCCCGTTTATGATTGAGCACGGCCAAAAGGTCTGCACCCTTAGCTTCGAGAAAATGTTGCAAGCCCCTGAAAAGTTGTACGGCGCCGAAATCGGATCATCCTACCAAGGCCAGGGCTTGATCCTGAGCAAGCATTTCTCACCCCCAACCAGCCGCTGGCAAATGGACCTGTCCCTCAGCTAGGCTGAAGCAAGGACGCAAGCTCAAGACGGCGCGACGCCCCAGCAGACCACGCGATGCGGGGTTATCTTGATTACCGGGTTGGCCTCCAAGTCCATAGCCCGGTATTGGACGTACTTCCGGCGGAGCAACCGCACCGCCCCGTCATGCTCTTCGCCCTCCAGAAGCAATTCCGCTTTCCCGAGGACCAGAATGTATCCCAGGCGGCTCCAGTCCTCTTCATAATGGTCCACTACCAGGGACACCTGCGGATTGGCTTGGATGTTCCTGACCCGGCGAAGGCGGATAAGTTCCGCGCTCTTGGGCTTCTGGTCCAAGACGGAAAACAGGAACCGCCCGTCGAAAGCGTAGCATACCGGTATCACGTGGGGGGCGCCTGAACCGTCCGCGGTGGCCAGGCGGGCGACGGGCGCAACGGCGAGCCAATGAGCCCCGGCTTCAGACAATTGCTCCAAGACAGTCAATGCTTTAACGGCTCAAGGCGTTGGGTCTAAAGGGGCAGCCCGGACCGGCTGGCAAACCCTGAAAACCGGCCCATGAACCCTCGATAAGCCGCTAGCCATGCTACACTTTAGAAGTAAAAGCCATAGGGTCTTCCAGAAACTCTATGTTCTGTAGCTCGGCCCGAGCCGCGTCTTCCAAAGCGGCGTCGCCCTCTTTAACGCAGTGCAACAGGGCTTTCTTGGCCAAGGGACTGCCAATTTTGCCCAGGGCGTTGATGCCGGCCAGTTGCACTTGATAGTCGTCGTCCTCCAGCAACGAGATCAAATGAGGGACGGCGTCATCCTCGCCCAGCTCCCCGCAAGCATTTGCTGTTTCATAGCGAATGGCCGGCTCCGGGCTCTGGAGCTCTTTAATCAGCAAGGGCAGCCAGATGCTCTCCCCGGTGCGGCCCATGGCGAAGATTGAGCTCGACTTGAGGGAGAGGTCTTGGCTCTCGTAGGCCCAAGACACTATTTTCCTTATGTCGCCAGTGTTGAAAGGAGCCACCGCCTCCAGACTCCGGCGCCGGACATCAATGGGTTGGTCAGGGTCATTAAGCGTATCCATTAAGCTATCGTGTATGGTTTTCCGGTCCTTGGGCAACATCTTGCCTTCTTGGACCAGAACACTGAACTTGCCTAGGGCCACGGCGGCGGCGGACCGTACTCCCGGACTCTTATCGGAGCGCAGAATTTGAATCAGGCCAGGGATTACCGACCTGTCTTCCTCCTCCCATAGCCCCTCCATCGCTTTCTCCAGCACCACCTCGTCCTCGTCCTTCAGGCACAGCTTGAAGATGGCGGCAAAGTCCAACTCGGGGTTATCCTCAGCCAACGTCACCAAAGTGGCGATTGTCCAGTGCTGCCGCTCTAAGCCGATACTCCACCAAGTACGAGCAAACAGGCCCAATTCTTCCGGCGACATGTCGGAGAGCTCAATAAAGCCGGACGTGGGCAGATCGAGGGACGGGTCGGCCAACGATTCCAGGAAGCTTTCCAACGACATACCGCCCCCTAAGCCCAGACCGGTCTCATGGGCCTATGCAACGTGCGAGGACCTGTCCCGGCGGAAGGGTATTGAGCAAATCGCCGAGCGGCGATAAGTATAGCATACCGTCACCGGTGAACACGGGCTACTCTGACGGTTCCACAGGGCCTTTCCAAAGTTGCACGACTTCACGAAAGGGCTGCTAGTGTCCAACCTAGATTCCCGCTTCCAGAGACCTTTGCGTAACTGGTCGCTCAACTTGTCATTCCGACCGGCTCAACTTTGTCATTCCGACCGGAGGGAGGAATCTAAGGCGCTGGGCTGGAGTCGTCGCGTCGGTCCAGCTACAGACCTAGTGCTTGCTGACGTAGGTTTGAGATTCCTCACTCCGCTTCGCTGCGTTCGGAATGACAGGGGTGGGGGTTATGCAAAGGTCTTCCTCCGCGGGAATGACGATGTGCGGTTTTACGGATAGTGGGAAGGCTCCAACGGTTCCAAGGCCAAGAGTAGCAGCCTGTGCCTATTTCACCCTTCTCCCCGGCGGAGCCGGTTTATCACCACCGGCAACTCTCCAGCCAAGTCGGAGGCCACCGGGCCTGCTTCTCCTAAAGTTTCGCGCACGGCTTCCGCAGCCAGCCCATGAAGATACACCCCGCAACAACCGGCGTCCCCCGTGGACAACCCTTGGGCCATTAAACCGGCGATCACGCCGGACAGGACGTCCCCGGTGCCGCCGGAGGCCAATCCAGGATTAGCAAAAGGAGAAATCCTGACCAGGCCATCGGGCCGGGCGATTACGGTGTATGCCCCTTTCAGCGTTAGGTCCACATTCCAATGAGCCGCCCAGCGGCGGGCGTTCCCGGCCCGGTCCTCTTGCACCTGGGAAGCCGAGATACCGGCCAAAGTGGCCATCTCTCCCGGATGGGGAGTCACCGCCGCCGGTCCGGCCAGTCGACGCCACCATTGGGGCAAGGCGGAGAGGCTGTTGAGCCCGTCAGCATCGATCACTACAGGCGTCGCCGGCCCATCCGTCAGCAGCAAGCGTTCCATGAATTCAACCGTTCCCTGGGACCATCCGAGGCCACATCCCACCAACAGCGCATCGTACCGATGGAGAGAATTCAAAATCAGGCCGGCCGCATCGGGGTGAATGCGGCCCTCCTCGTCTTCCGGCAATGGAAAGTGGATGACCTCGGTCAACTTGCTGGCGGCGATTTTGTAAACGCTGCCAGGCGTCGCCAGGGTTACCAGACCGGCGCCGACCCTTGTTGCCGCCAGAGCGGACAAGTAAGCCGCTCCAACGTAGTTCCTCGATCCGGCCACCACCAAGGCGTGTCCGAAGGAGCCTTTATGAGAGTCGCGGGGCCGGGCCGGCAGGCGCTGTGCAACCCATCCCGGAGTCAACAGCTCCAAGGCTGGCTCTTCCTCTTCGAGGTCCGACGGAAGCCCGATATCGGCCACTTCGAGCCGGCCGGCCAAAGAAGCCCCAGGAAACGCCAGCAGCCCGGCTTTGGGGCGTCCCAAAGCGACCGTCACATCCACCTGGGGGCACGCCGGGTCGGCCTCGCCGGAATCCGCGTTGAGGCCGGTGGGCAAGTCCAAAGCAATGACCAGCGGCCGGGCGCGGTTAGCCCGGCAAGCTTTCACCCGCAGCATTGCTTCTTTGACCACACCTTCCAGGGGGCGGGCGCGACCGGTGCCCAAAACGGCGTCGATGACAACCCGGGAGCGGCCCAGCAACCTTTCCAACTGGTGCATGTTAGGGTCGTCCCCTGAGGAAATCACCTCGACGTCGTAGTGCCGGGCCAGGCTCATCTTAGGATCGATTGAGGGCCTGCCGGCCACCAGGTATGCGGAAACTCCGGCTCCCCACCGCCTCAAGTGGCGGGCGGCAACCAGTCCGTCGGCCCCGTTGTTGCCGGGGCCAACCAATACCAGGACCCCGGCCCCGGCAATACCGCCCAGCAGTCTTCGTGTTGTCTCCGCCACCGCCAAGCCGGCGTTCTCCATCAGGGTATCCGTCGTGACCCCCCGGCGCTGCGAAGCCAGCTCCAAGGCCGCCATTTGGGACGCGGTGACCACTCTCACGGCGGCGGCTCTCGTTGGAGCACCACAAAAGCCACCGCATAGTCACGGGAGTGGGAGAGACTCAAGGATATATCCCTAACCCCCAGCCGCTCAGCACGGCTCTTGCCCCGCCCGTGGAGAAGGACGCTTGGCGCGCCACTTTCTTGACGTACTACCTCGATGTCCTTCCAGTTCACACCGCGCACCCCGGTGCCCAGGGCCTTCATGGTGGCTTCCTTGGCGGCGAACCGGGCCGCCAGATTGGGCGGCCGGCCCCGGCAGTAGGCGATTTCTCCGGCGGTGTAGACCCGGTCCAGGAATCGCTGGCCATAACGTTCTAGGACCAGCTTCACCCTGGAAATCTCTATGATATCTACCCCGGAAGCAAGAGTCATGGTTGGATGGCCTCGTTCCAGATTAAGCCCCTTGATTCCCCTCTCAGTCCTCCCCGGTATGCCCGGCCAAGGCCAAATTCGTCAGAATCTTGGAAACCGAATAGCTCCGGTTAAGCACGTAGAAATGGATGCCGGGAACTCCGGCGTCCCACAACTCTCTGACCTGGCGGGTGGCGTACTCCACGCCCAGTTCCCTGACCGCATTATCGTCGGCGGCGAACTTGTCCAGTTGTTGGTCCAGGTGCGCCGGAATCCGGGCCCCGCACAAGGAGGTGAACCTGCGAATCTGGCTGGCGCTCAGAATGGGGAGTACCCCAGGAATGATGGGAACATCGATGCCCGCCTGTTGGGCCCGGTCCATGAATGCGAAAAAGTCATCATTGTCATAAAAGAGCTGGGTAATTAAGAATTCCGCCCCACTATGCACCTTGGCCTTAGTGTAGGCCAGATCGGTTTCCAGGTCTGGAGACTCGGTGTGGCCTTCGGGATAGCACGCGGCGGCAATGCCGAAGGAAAAATGTGTTCGGATGTGCTGGATCAAGTCGGTGGCGTGGCCAAAACCGCCCTCAACCGGAACGAACTCCCGCTCCCCCCTCGGCGGGTCTCCCCGCAGGGCAATGACATTTTGGATGCCGGTATCGTCCAGTTGTTGCAACACACTGTGCAACGCTTCCTTCGTCTGTCCCACGCAAGTCAAATGGGCCATCACTTCCAGGTCCCCCTCGGCCTTGACCCGGGACGTGATTTCCTCGGTGAAGGCTCTGGTGGAGCCTCCGGCTCCGTAGGTTACGGATACGAAGTCGGGACGAAAAGCTTTTAGCCGGTCGATGGTCCGGAACACGCCCGGAATCCCTTCAGCGGTCTTGGGCGGAAAGAACTCGCAGGAGATGGGCCGGGTGATATTCAAAATCTCTCTGATTTTCAAAATAGTCCCACCAAAGACCCCAGCTTAAAACTCGGGCCGGCGTTTTTCTTTGAAAGCTTGGACTCCCTGACGGGGATGGGAAGAAGTGGCGACGTACTGGACGAAGGCCAGACTCTCCAGGGCCACGCCGTCCCGTAAGGACAAGTCCCAGCTTCGGCGCGCCGCCGACTTGATCCAGCCCAGGCCGGGGCGGCTCTTGGTGCGCAGAGGGGTCAGCAACTCCTCCAATTGTTGGTCCAGTCGGTCAGCGGGAACCGCCCGCAACACCAAGCCCCAGTCCGCCGCTTCCGCTCCCGACAACCAGCGTCCCGTGGTCAAGAGCTCCATTGCTCTTTGCATCCCGACGCGCCGGGGCAACCGTTGGGTGGAGCCTCCGCCGGGCATCAGGCCGAAGTTGACGTGCTGGTCGCCGATTCGGGCGTCATCAGCGGCAAGGGCCATGTCACAAGCCAGCAACAACTCCAAGCCGCCAGCCAAAGCAAACCCGTGGACCAAGGCAATGACCGGCACCGGCAACTCTTCCAACTGAAACAAGCAACCGTTGATCTTGGCGATATAAGCCCTGAGTTGGCCGGGGTTATCGAAAGCGGCTGCCAAGTAGGTCAAGTCGGCGCCGGCGCAGAAGGCTCGACCCTCTCCCCTCACCACCAGGGCCTTGATTCCTTCATCTCTTTCCACTTCCGCCACGGCGCAAGAAAACTCAGCCAGCAGTTCAGGGCTCAGAGCATTTAGAGCATCGGGGCGGTTCAGCCGGATGGCAGCCACCGAGTTTTCCTTTTCCAGCCTGATGTTGTTATACTCCACTGGCTGCCTCCAAGGCCACTATAAGTGTCCAGTTTAATATACCAGACCTCGCTCCGCGGAACATTTCGGCTGTCCAGAGGGTCCGACAGATGCCGGTGACCATCGCGCGGCTGGACCAGGCAGGACCAATGGCGCAACCAACCGAAACCGGCGTCACCGTCAAAGTGCGAGTGCAACCCAAGGCATCTCGCAACCAAGTAGAGAGTTATCAAGCAGGCACGGTGAAGGTGCGGGTTACCGCTCCGCCTCAAGGCGGAAAAGCCAATGCGGCGATTGTGTCTTTGTTGGCCCAAACCCTTGGCGTGGCCAAAAGCCGGGTCCGTATAATCCGCGGCGGCGCGTCCCGAGATAAGACGGTGTCAGTGGAGTCCCTAACGCCAGAGGAGGTACAGGCTCGCCTAAGGAGTGTAGCCAGTGGGACAAATGAACTTTAGCTGGGTCCTTCACGGGGCTTTGGCCGGTGCTGAAGGACCGGCCAGGGTCCGGGACCTGCTCTACTTGAAGCAACAGGGCATCGGGGCTATAGTGCGAATGGAGGCGCGGACCATCTCCGGGGAGAGAGCGGACCTGACCGACCTGTACGAACCGGTGCCCGACTTCAGTCCGCCTACCATTGAGCAAATCCAGCGCATGGTCTTGTTTATCCAGGAGCAAATCGAAACCCGGCAAAGACCAGTGGCGGTCACCTGCCACGCCGGCATTGGCCGCACCGGCACTCTCTTGGCCTGCTATCTGGTGCACGAGGGTAACTCCCCGGATAACGCCGTCTCCAAGATACGGGAGCTGCGCCCCGGTTCCATCCAGACGCGGGAGCAGGAGGACGCGGTACACCGGTACGCCGAATGGTTGAAGCCGGGGGCGTCCAAACTCAACCGGGAGCAAGGCTGTTGACGCAAATTGAGAAACGCTTCATCGACGAGATGGTGGCTCATGCCAGAAGCGACCTGCCCAACGAATGTTGCGGTATCCTGGCCGGCCGGGATGGCCGCGTTCTCAAACTCTACCGGATGACCAACGTGGAGGCAAGCCCCTTTCGCTTTTCCATGGACCCCGGCGAGGTTGTTAAAGTGGACACAGAGACCGGTGACAACGGTTGGGAGTTGCTGGCCATATATCACTCCCACACCCGCAGTGAGGCCTACCCCTCCGACACCGACGTGCGTATCGCCGGGGGGACTGCGGCACTGTGGCCCGACGTCCGGTACGTACTGGTCTCGTTAATGGACGAAGATAACCCCCAAGTGCGCTTGTTTAGCATCACGGAGGGAGCCATCACCGAGGAACAGTTAGATGTAATTTGACCAAGGTACCCTAATCATATAATCACTTGAGGAATAGACACCGCCGAACCCTACAGCAGGTTTTCAGCAGGCCGACCTCGGCCAACATACGGTGGGCTGAAATCGAGTCCCTGCTGCGAGCTGTAGGTGTCGAGGTCACAGAGGCCGAAGGTTCCCGAGTCCACCTTGTAGCCGGTTCGGTAGCCTTGGTAGTGCACCGGCCCCATCCCGGACCAGAGGTAGGTAGGGCCACCGTCCGGGACATCAGAGAATTTCTAAAAGCGATAGGAGTAGCCCCCTAATGAAATATAAGGGCTATATTGCCACTATCGAATACGACGAATCCGTGGACCTTTTGCACGGGCGCGTCATCAACGCCGGCGCCAGCCCGGTAGCCACCTTTGAGGCCTCCGACGTAGAGGGACTGAAACGTGAATTTCGCACCTCCATCGACCAATATCTAACCCTATGCGAGGAGCGAGGCATTGAGCCCCAGAAGCCTTTCTCCGGCGAGACCCTCATCCGCTTAGGGCCTCGCTTGCATGGCCAGGTCACTTTGGCAGCTATAGAGGACGGAATGACCTTGAATGCTTGGATCAGAAAGGCCTTGGAAGAAAAAGTGATGCCTCGGATGTGAGCGTCAATGGCAATAATTTGGTCCCAAGGTCTAGCCTTCGCGCCTGTTTAGCTGTTTACGCATCCGCCGCTGCGATGGCGCTGATGCTTCTGGCCGGGTGTGGCGGCGGCCCCAACCAAGCGTCCACCCTCACCCCGGCCGGCCCCACTCCAACGCCCAACCCCAAAAACTCGACCTGGATCCAGCAGCGGCTCGACGCCGTGATCGTCCTCTATAACCTCACCGAAGGCGGCGCCGCTTTAATCCGGAGTCTGGATTTACGGCAGATGCGGGGAGACCCGGGGTTCTTTGGGAGCTTTGGCTTCAAGAAGTGGGCCGGGGTTGGCGAAGCTAAACCGATTGGGGTGGTCCATGAGATCAGTCATTCCTATTGGGGTGGATTCCCGGTACAAGGGTTCCCTGAACTCAGTTGGGGCATCCCAGAAGGGAGTGAGCTTTCAACCGCAATGGAACGCTATCACGCGGACATACTCGCTTTCATGGCCCAGCCGCCGGATGACTACGAACTGTTCCGGCAACGTCTCCGAAACCTGCCCCAACTCTCAAACAACAACCTCGAGCCTCTGTTTCACAACCTGGAGGCCGACTTGGTCTATGGCACCGGCGGCGATCTAGCCTTGGTCCCGCCGGTCCTGCGTAAGTATTGGGCCCGGTTTCTGAGCCCGGGACCCTTCGGAACCTGGTACGCTGCCGCGGCCTGGCACCAATCTTTGCCGGACCAGGACCGGGCGCAGGCCAATAAATATCTGGGGTTCGAGCACCTGGACCTTCGAGGCTACGGTTCCTTGTCGTTTCCTAAAGAGCCGCCCAACTCGGTCGAGTTGCAGCGAGCCGTCCTGGCAAAGGAGGAACGCCAGAGGCTTTTCGACTTGGCTGAACAGTTTGATCTGCTGCTGGGCGGCCCCCAAAAGGAAGAGAACTTCCAGTTCTGGCGGAGCTACTTAAGGGACAAGGTGGAGTTGCACCGTCAACACCCGGATTATCTGGCCGCATTGGAATCATCTCGGGCCGCTGACTTGGCCGCGGCCCTGGATTTTCTCACCGATCTTACCGGACTGTCCGCCCAAGACCAAGCCCGCCTTCTGGAGGAAGAGCTGGTCAGCCAACCCTTCCTGGTCAATTTCTTCCCGGCCTTGGAGAACCCCATTCTCTTGGAGCTTTTCAGGGCCGCTGAGCAGCTTCCCCAAGGTCCCACCCTTCAGGCCACCGCCAGCTTTGTGGAGCGGCTGGAACGGTTCACCGTGGGCGTGGAACGGGTGCTTGCAGCGGGGCGTCACGGCCCTCAGTCGAGCGCCGCCGCGCTTGAAGAAATTCTTTCCGAGACCGGCTTCGAGCAGAAGGAAGACCTACGGCTGTTTTTCGATTTGCTCCGGGATGAAGACCCGGCTACAGCAAGTCAAGTGGTCCAAGCTCTGGAAAAAGACGCCATCCGCCTTCTAATGGCGTCGACGCCAGCCCAATTGCGCTTTATGCTCACCCCCGATGAGTTGCTGGAACAACTGGATATTACAGCCGAGGCCCAAGCACCGGCCCTGAAGAGGGGAGCCGCGCTTCTGATAGAAGAACCGTCGGGCAATTTCCTAATAGACGAGCCGTTTCTGGCCCAACTGTACGAGGTGATCGCGGCGCGAAGCCGGGCCGAGCCGGGGGTTATGCTGGAGGTCCTTCAAGAAACACCCTTTTCCTTGGAGGGATTCATCCGAAGTCAGCCCACTGCCGCCGCGGCCCTGCTGAAGAGTGACTTGGAGGCTGCGCTAGGGCTGGTGCGGCAGAGCGACCCGGTGCTGTCCCCGCCGGCGCGGGTTGTCCACCGGGTAATCTACGCCGACCCGGTTTTAGCCGCCAGCCTGCTCCAAGCTTTCGACCAGAAAGGGGAGACGGATTTGATAGTGGAGTCGCTGGCCTATTTCGCCTACGACCTGAGCCGGTTGCAGAGGGCGCCGGCCCTGCCCATCTCCTTGGAGCAGGACGGCAGGTTCCTCCAAGCGTTGCTACAGAAATTAGGTGCGGTTGTGGCGGCCCAGCGTTTAAGCGAAACTTTCAGGGTGTTCGGCGACCGAGCCGCCGCCGGCCAAGCGCCGCCCGACTTCTTGACCCAGTATCAGGATACGTTAGCGGCGGCAGTGGCGACCGTGCCCGACAGCGCCGTCCGTCAGAAGCTAACGGGAATCATCCGGCAGGCGGCCCAGGCATACTCCAATGGCGGGTAACCGCCGCCTCGCTGCCGTCGTCTCCGGCAGCGCCCAGAGTGACCACCCACGCAGCTCCTCCAATGTAGACCAGTGCCATCAGAACCAGGCCGGTTGCCGCAACCATCCTCTTGATGCGGTTGTGTCCCAGGATGAGCGGCAGCGATGCCAGGATCAAGCCTATCGCCACGCCCCCGGCAACAAAGTGGGCGGGCTCTGCTTGGTTCACCAAGACGCCTTCGCGGTAGAAAATGTCGGTGAAAAAGATAATAGCCACGTTGAAAGCGCAACTCCCAAAGAGACCGGCTACTCCCAAGTCCGCCGCGCCGATGCGGGCCGCAGCAACAGCGGCCGTCACCTCCGGCATAGTGGTCACGAAGGCAATAACCAGAATTCCCAGAGTGCTGGAAGCAACGCCGGTTATTTCCGCAATCTGGTCGGTGCTCCAAGCTAGAAAGATTCCAGCAACTACGACTCCCGCCGATACAAGGCCAAACAAGACCCAAGCTCTCGCCAGCGTCATTCCCTGATCGGTATGATTGCTGCCGTTCTCCTTCTCGTCGGGCCGGTTCAGGTAGACCCACCTCATGCCCAGAACGAAGAGGGCCAGCAAGACCCACGAGGAGAGCCCGATCTGCCACACCGACACATCCATTTTGACGGCGCCGAAGACCACCGCCGCCGCCGTCATGACCGCCGCCACTAGCACCGAGTATCTCTGTTCCGGAGCCACTCGTTGCAGGAACCGCGCGCCGCCAAAGGCCAGGGCCAGCAGGGCCAGGGTGAACATGTTTTTCATGTTGGCGCCCAGGACGCTGCCCACGGACAGCTCAGGGTTTGGGGGGTCCAGGCGCACCGCCGAAATGTTGGTGGCTAGCTCGGGCAAGGATGTGGCCAAGGCCAACAGCAGGCTACCCACGAAGAGACGCCCCCAACCAGTCAGGGAGGCCAAGGCGTCGCCATAGACGGCCAGCTTGGTCCCGAAGAAAATCACGGCGGCGGCGGCGGCAATGAAGACGACGAGAGCTATGGCGAGGTCATCGCCCATGCTTTCGCTCGCTCCGGGTCAAACCAGGGCCGACACTATCCGGTCGCCCATCTCGGCGGTGCTGATCGAAGCAACACCCGGCGGCGCAATGTCCGCGGTCCGGCAGTTTTGGGCCAGCACTTGGTCCACCGCCCGCTCCACTACCGCCGCTTCTTCGGCGAGACCCAGGGAGTGACGCAGCATCATAGCCACACTGAGGACCGAGGCGATGGGATTGGCGATGCCCCGGCCTGCGATATCCGGCGCGGAGCCGTGAATGGGCTCGTAGAGCCCGGGGGCGCGGCTTCCGGCCGACGGGACCCCGGTCAAGCTGGCCGAGGGCAACAGGCCCATCGAAGCGGCCAGCATGGAAGCTTCGTCGGACAGGATGTCGCCAAAAGTGTTTTCGACGACTATGACGTCAAAGCTGCCCGGACGTTGGATCAACTGCATGGCGCAGTTGTCAACCAGCACGTGTTCCAACTCCACCTCGGGGTACTCTTCAGCCATACGGGTTGCTGTCTGCCGCCACAATCGCGAGCACTCCAGCACATTGGCCTTATCCACCGAGGTCAGCTTGCCCTTACGTTCTCTGGACAATTCAAAGCCCACCCGCAAGATTCGCTCTATCTCGGCCTGGGTGTAGCGCATGGTGTCGACAGCGGTCCAGCCTTGGGGAGTCTCTTGGCGGCCTTTTGGTTCGGCATAGTAGAGTCCGCCAGTGAGTTCGCGCACCACTACCATGTCTACGTTTTCCAATACCTCCGGCTTCAAGGCACTGGCGTCAGCCAATCCGGGGTTCACTTTCACCGGACGGAGGTTGGCGAATACCCCCATGTGGCTGCGCAGTTGCAATATAGCGTCCTCCGGCCGGACCGAAGCCGCAGGGTCATCCCACTTGGGGCCGCCCACCGCGCCGAAAAGCACCGCGTCGGCCGACTCGACCAGTTGCCTCACCTCGGGCAGAAGCGCTGCGCCGTGCTTGTCGATGGAAATTCCGCCGACATCGGCGTACTCCAGATCAAAGCGATGGCCGAAAGCGCGGCCAACCGCTGCCAAGACCTTTGCGCCCTCGGCAGTAACTTCCGGCCCAATGCCGTCGCCAGGCAGTACAGCGATTTTGAAGTCCAATGGCTTACTCCTTGCGGACGGCGCCGCCCCGAAACGGTCGGGTCCATCTCGGGACAATCGCCCTCCAGGGCACACAGCCCCAAGCACGGTCTGAAACCGTCGCGGAACAGTAGCCGCGTTCGCCCGTCGATTAAGGAGAAACCAGTATACAAATAAACCGGTAACCCTTCAAACGCAGGGCTTTTCCAGTAAGTGCCCGCTAAAGACCAAATCCGCTCGTGGTGAGCCTGTCGAACCATGAACGGACGGCCCTTCGACAAGCTCAGGGTGAACGAGGGAGTGGGCAACTCAACGACTTTGCAATCGTCCTGCTGTCATTCCGAACGCAGTGAAGCCCTTCGGCTGCGCTCAGGATAAACTCCGTGAGGAATCTCAAACCTATGTCAGCAAGCATTAGGTCTGTAGCTGGACCGACACGACGACTCTGGCCCAACGCTTTAGATTCCTCCCTCCGGTCGGAATGACAGGGGTGGGGGTCGGAATGACAAGTTGAGCGACCAGTTACGCAAAGGTCTCGATTCTGTAACTGTTCAGACTGATGGGGTGACTCACTTCCTGGGTCCCGGCGCAGGCCGGGACCCAGGAAAACCAAGCTGCGGAAAGCCTTGAATCCGTAGCTGGCCCCTAGCGAGGACTTCCTGGACTCCGGCCTTCGCCGGAGTGACGGGTCCGGGGGGCCGGAATAATCCCCTCAACCCGGAACACTTAGCCGTGGAAAGCTTTCTTGCCAACCACTTGAAGGATGGTCTATTATCGCAAATGCTTGACACCGGTCGAAGTAATGGCGCTTCTCCCCGCACCTCCCTCCAGCGCAGCCGGGTTGAAAGCTGGAAGTCAAGCCGGGAATCAAAGACGAGAGAGCCGCGTGGTCACCCAGCAGTTTGTACAACAGTTGAAAGCCGTTGTCGGCGAGGGGAACGTGGTGTTCCACCCCGACGATTTGCTGGTCTTCGAGTACGACGGTTCAGTTGACCGTGGTATGCCGGCGGCCGTGGCCTTGCCCGACTCCGTCGAGCAGGTGAGCCGCTTAATGAGCCTGGCCTACCGGGAAGGCGTGCCCGTGGTAGGCCGAGGCTCCGGGACCGGTCTGAGCGGCGGGGCCATCGCACCCCCGGATGGAATGCAGATCGCTTTCACCCGGATGAACCGTATTCTGGAGTTGGACCCGGATAATCGAAGCGTCATCGTTGAGCCGGGGGTAATCAACCTCGACCTGGACAATTACGCCCGCAAGTACGGCTTACGCTACGCGCCGGACCCATCGAGCCAGAAGGCGTGCAGCCTGGGCGGCAATGTGGCCGAGAACGCCGGCGGACCCCACTGCTTGGCCTACGGCACCACCACCAATCACGTCCTGGGCATGGAGGTGGTGCTGGAAGACGGGACCGTGGTCAATCTGGGCAGCCGGGCCGGGCCGCCGGTCCACGAAGTCCCAGGGTATGACCTGCGGGGCGTGTTTCTCGGTTCCGAAGGGACCTTTGGAGTCGCCACCAAGATCGTCCTCCGGTTGTTGCCCCTCCCCGAAAGCGTCAAGACTTTCCTGGGCATATTCCCCGAAGTGGAACAAGCGTGCACCGCGGTTTCGGCGGTGATCGGCCACGGCATTGTGCCCGCGGCACTGGAGATGATCGATTCTCTGAGTATCAAAGCGGTGCAGAACGTGGCGGACTTGGGCTACCCGACAGACGCCGGCGCGGTGTTGCTAATTGAATTGGAGGGTCTCAAGGAAGAGGTTGAAGAGACCGGACCGGGAGTGGAGGCCGCTCTGTGGGAAACCGGCGCGATCCAGGTGAAGATTGCGGAGAAAGAAGAAGAGCGGAACGCCTTGTGGGCCGGGCGCAAAGGCGCTCTGGGCGCTCTGGGGAGCCTGGCCCCCAACTACTACCTGGTGGACGGGGTTGTTCCCCGCAGCAAGTTGGCCGAGGTGCACCGCCAAGTAGCCGGCATCGGTGAAAAGTACGGTATTCCCATCGCCAATGTGTCCCATGCCGGGGACGGCAACCTGCACCCCTGCTTGCTGTTCGACGAGCGTCAAGCGGGGGCTTTGCAAAGGATAGTCGAGGCGGGAGCCGAGGTGATGAAGGCTTGCGTCGACGCCGGCGGAACCCTCACCGGAGAGCACGGGGTGGGGCTGGAAAAGAAGGAGCAAATGCCCTTGGTGTTCTCCGAGGAAGACATGAAGGCCATGCTCCGGTTGAGAGAGGCTTTCGCCCCACTCAACCGCTTGAATCCGGGCAAGATTTTCCCCGGCGGCCCGCCTCACCAACCGTCGGCGCACCGCGCCGGCCCAGGCATGTACATATAGAGTTTTCCTCGTAGCTGCAGCGGGATTCACTCGTCAATGAAGCCGCCGCGTATGGCGCACGGTGGAACGTAAACCGGGCTATCACCATGGACAATCTCAGACAGGGTACGAGGTAGGACGATTGCAAAGTCACTCCAGCCAACCCGTCATTCCGGCTTTCGCCGGAATGACGGTTATGCAAAGGAAGTGATAATGGCGCGTGAGAAGATTCGTTTCCTAGTGGATGAAAATGGACGAAAGGAGTCCGTGGTGCTGCCCGTTAAGGAGTACCAGGACCTGCTCGAAGACCTTGCGGACCTGGCTCTCATTGCCGAGAGAAAGGCCGAGCCGGCAGAACCCCTGGCCGTGGTGAAAGACCGGCTGAAAGAAAAGTGGCGGAATACCGTATCGAGGTAAGTTGAAACCATCGCTACTCTCACAACTGGCCGACTTCCGAACTTGGCTCACTCCAGCAAATCCAGTACGCTCTCCAAGGCATATAAATGACTAGCTTCGGTTCCAGCCAATCAAACTCCCGAGTGAATAGCTCAATGTTGTCGCAGTTTCTTTCCCACGTGTTTCCTGAACTAGTGGAGAATGATGCCTTTGAGTGTTGGGTGACTAAAGCTATTCAGAACCAGCACCCAGGCTTAAACGTAATTTCGGAAGCAATCCAGGTGGTTGAAAAGCATGATCAATCAAACGCGCTCGCTTGCAAAATAAGACGTGAACATCCAAAAGACAGGACACACGATCCACAGTACGACGCCCGGGTTAGGGATTGCTTGACCGAAGCATGTGCTTTAGCTTGGGCAGACATACGTGGTTTAGGAACTCCTGAATTCTGCGACGTCGAGGGTGCCCCTGACCTATTAACGAGTATTGGATGCTGGGTCGAAGTTAAAGCGATTCACGCCTCTGAAGATGACGTGGCTCGAACGAAACAAATGCGTCAAGGCACTATAGATTCAGGCCAAGTCAGGCAACCACATTCCGGTTTCTACAGCAAATTTGAGAGCGCCTTTCAGGACTCTAAAAGGAAATTTCAGAGACAAAACAGTCACGCCAACATTGTTTTCTTCAACCTCGCGGTCTTGGACACTCCACAAATCCCGATTAAAGGCGACGTTCTCGCCTATCTATCGCAGTGGGCAGGGTCAAAGGAAGAGACGTCCCCGGATACGCAAATTATAATTTGCTACAGTTATGATTGGCAGAATCCTTGCCGAGACCCATTCGCAATTTAGACACATATTGACATCGGGCTTGGTCACACAGTTTATTCTGAGCCAGAGTGCAATGAAATGGGTGTTGCTTGCTATCGGGGTCTTAGCGGCACCTTTGGCGTGTGGTGATTCCCCTGATTTCGAGCGGATAAGGGATAGAAGCCATCCAGAGGCGATACTTTTGGACTGGTTCCTTCGGGAAGCCATTAGAGTTAGAACAGGCAGCGTTGATCCTCTGCATAGCTTTCCGCAATGCGGCATTCCTAGCAGATTTAATGACTTTAATGATAAAGAAACAGAAGAAGCGTTTCGATTGGCATGTCAGCGGGTTGATGCAGTATTCGAAAAGTACGGCGTCCTCTTCGTCAGTGATGTGAAAGAATTGTCTAACCCTGAGCGGTTAGACTTCGCAGGTGAAGTCGGACTAATTGTAGATATACTTAGGGACGACTTGATATGTGGTTTAGGTAAACAATCCTTCGAAGACGATAACGGTAAGCGGCGTTGTAGGGAACGGGGTCCTGATCCACTGTAAGATCCGACGTTCAACAACGCCGTGTAAACTGTGAAATTATTTATATTTGATTTAAGAACAACCCATATGCCACATCTTGTTAAATGGGCAGTTTGAATCATCGGACAGGCTCTTAGGGCCTGTTGAAGACGATGGCACAGCCACTTTCCTCACAACTAGCCAATTTATTGCCCGCGGAGGCCATCGTCCCTCAAGAGCGGCTGGAGGATTACGCCGTTGACGGGGTGATGCCTCAAGCGGCAGTGCGGCCCACCAACCGCAAGGATGTAGGAGAAGTCATGCGGTGGGCCTCGGCTCAGGGGGTCTCAGTGTTTCCCCGGGGTGGAGGCGCCCATTTGGCTCTGGGCAACGTTCCCGACAGGGTGGGGATAGCTCTCGACTTGAGCCGTCAACACCGCGTTCTAGACTACCAACCCGGCGACCTGACCGCTACTGTGGAAGGTGGAATCGCTCTTTATCAGCTTCAGCAAGAGCTGGCGGTGGGCGGAAAATTCCTGCCCCTGGAAGCTCCCTTAGCCCGCATTTCCACCATTGGAGGCATCCTGGCCGCCAACGCCACCGGACCTCTCAGGTCCTCTTACGGGCAGCCCAGGGACTGGCTCATCGGTATCGGGATTGTCAGCACGTCCGGGGTAGAAACCAAGGCTGGGGGCAAGGTAGTCAAGAACGTCACCGGGTATGACTTGAACAAGCTGTACACCGGCTCGCTGGGCACTTTGGGCGTCATCGTTGAAGCAACCTTCAAGCTGTCGCCCACACCTGCCCAGCGAGCCGCGGTCCTGGCAAGCTTTCCCAGCTTGCCGGAGGGTATCCAGGCCGGCGGCAACATACTGCGGCAAGTATCCGCGCCTAACGGGGTCCAAGTCTTGGACGCACAAGCAAGGCAGCAAATGAAACTAGGTCCGGGCGGTGAGGCATTGGACCGGATGGGCGTCGACGGCGCGTTGGTTATCGCCTTCCTGGCCGGCCGTCCCAGGGCGGTGCGCCGGAGGGCGGAGGAGAACTTCCGGTTGCTGCGGGAATCCGGAGCGGCTGAAGTAGTCGTTGCCGAAGAAACCGAAAGCCCGGCACTCTTGGAGGGCCTAACCGACTTGGGCTGGAGGGGGGAGACCACACCGTACCTGGGGATAAAAATTACTGCGCCGCCCTCGGCGGTGGGGCCGGTGACGGCCCGCTGCCTCCAAGCCGCTTCATTGGGGCCGCCTCCGGGAGTGATTATCGATCCTGGGTACGGTTTGGTGCGGTTGTTTTGGTGGACCGGCTCGGCCAGCGATTGGACCGACGATTCCCTGGTGTTGGAGACTCTGGTCCGGACCAGGGAGGCGGTCCGGGAGGCCGGAGGCTCCGCAGTGGTCGAGTACTGCCCCCTTTCCCTAAAGAAACAAATCGATGTCTGGGGAGGGCATCCAGAGGCCATAGAAATAATGCGCCGCATCAAGCGAAAGTTTGACCCGTTGGGAATCTTGAATCCGGGCCGGTTCGTCGGGGGAATCTAGTGTCGAATACCAGCCCCACTCAACGACCACAACAGACAGGGCCGGCCGCTCGGTCCGGTAATCAGCCTGCTGCCTCTTCGCCAAGGAGATTCCGGGGCGTCGACGTGCCAGCCGAGGCCGACATGTACCGCTGCGTCCACTGCGGCCTGTGTCTAAGCTCCTGCCCAACCTACGCTGTGTCGGGGCTGGAGACCGAGTCCCCCAGGGGCCGCATTGCCTTGATGAAAGCGGTCAACGAAGGCCGGCTGGAAATGACCCCAAGGGTGGTGTCCCACTGGGATGCTTGCTTACAGTGCCGGGCTTGTGAGGCGGTGTGCCCTTCAGGAGTGCCTTACGGCCGGATCATGGAGAAGACCCGCTCCCAGGTACTGGGCCAAGTCAAAGAAGCTTCCGGCAACAGCCGGATCAGCCGCTGGTTTCTCCGGGCCGGACTGCCTCACCAAGGGCGGCTGCGCTTGGGCGCGCTGGCGGTGCGGGCTTACCAGCGTTCCTGGCTGCAAAAGTTGGTGCGGGGATCCAGGGGCTTGCGCCTGTTGCCCGGCCCCTTGGCTGAGTTGGAAGCCCAACTACCTGAGGTCCACGGCCCGCTTTTCGGACCTACCCGCCACACTTATCGAAGCCAAGGGCGGCCTGCCGGTTCAACCGCTAAACTCACCGTGGGCTTACTCTCCGGTTGTGTGATGCCGCTTTTGCAAGGCAGCACCATGGAAGCGGCGGTGCGGGTGCTCACCCGCAACGGTTGCGATGTAGTTGTGCCTGTGGGCCAAGGGTGCTGCGGCGCGCTTAACATTCACGGCGGGGACTTGGAGTACGGACGACGCATGGCCCGCCGCAACATCGATGTGTTCCTGGCAGCGGGAGTAGACCGTATCGCGACGGCTTCAGCCGGTTGCGGCTCGGCCATGAAAGAGTACTATGAGTTGCTGGCAAATGATCCGGTCTATCTTGAGAAAGCCCGGCGTTTCAGCCGGTTGACCCTGGACATTACCGAACTTCTGGTGTCATTGCCCTTCCAGCCGCCCAAGGCGGCCATTTCCCGCAAAGTAACCTATCAAGACCCTTGCCACTTGGCCCACGCCCAACGGGTCACCGCTCCACCCAGAGAGATTCTCAACTCCATCCCCGGACTGGAGTTGGTGGAGATGGAGGAAGCCTCCATGTGCTGTGGCGCGGCGGGGTTGTATTCAGTGTTGCAAAAGGGACTGGCCAACGAAATCCTTGCCCGCAAGATGGAGCGCATCACCGCCGCCGGCGCGGACCAAGTGGTCACGGCCAACCCCGGTTGCATGATGCAGATCGAACAGGGATTACGCGCGTTGGGCAAGCCCGGCAGAGTGGTCCACGTGGTTGACGTCTTGGACGAAGCCTACCGTGCCGAAGATGGGCTAAGCCCGGTTCAACCGGAGGCTTGAAAGGCCCCCAAGGACCTCTGGGCGGCTGCCAGGCTGGAGCCGTAGGCCACTTCGTATCCCAAGCCGGAGAGAATAATCTCCAAGGCCGAGAGCAGGGAGAACACGTTAACCTCACGGGCGGACTCCCCCATCAAACCGATGCGCCACACCTTGCCGCGCAATTCGCCCAAGCCTCCGCCTATCTCGATATTGTAGTCGTCCAACAACCTTCGCCTAACTACGGCGTCATCGACCCCCTCGGGCACTAGGGCGGCGGTCAGAGGGTTGAGTTGGTAGTCAGGCTCTGCCAGAAGTCCGATTCCCAGGGCCTCCAAGCCTGCTCTGAGGGCCGCGGCTACCCTGGCATGACGCTGGATACGGTTCTCCAAGCCCTCCTCCATCATCATGCGCAGCGCCTCTCGCAGAGCGTAGGTCATAGTTATTGGAGCGGTGTGGTGGTAGGTCCTCCGGTCAGACCAGTAATTCTCCAGTTCCAGCAGGCTGAAATAGAAGCTCTGCACCTTGGTGGTCCGGTTGTTTATAGCCTCTATGGCCCGGTTGCCCAAGCTTATGGGGGCCAGTCCCGGCGGGGCGCCCAGGCACTTCTGGCTGGCGCTGTAACACACGTCCACGTCCCACTCGTCCAGGCGCACGTCATGGCCTCCCAGGGAGGTGACCGCATCGGCAATGACGAGGGCATCGTGTTGGTGGGCCAGCTCGACGATCTCCGGAAGGGGAGTCAGCACGCCAGTGGACGTTTCGGCGTTGACCACACCCACGGCCTTGACCCTGGAGTGTTTGTTGAGCTCTCGCGCCAGTTCTTCCACCTCCACGGGTTTGCCCCATGGGGTGTCCACCAAGTGCACCTCGGCGCCGCAACGCTCGGCAATGTCCGCCAGGCGGTTTCCGAAGAACCCGTTGCGGCACACCACCACGGTATCGCCTCTTTCGATGACGTTGGCGCAGGCCGTCTCCATGGCTCCGGTGCCCGTGGCGGACACGGGGAAGGTGGTGGTGTTGGAGGTCCGGTAGACCTGCCGCAGCATTTCACATACTTCATCCATTACCTTGAAAAAGGATGGGTCAAGATAGCCCACAACCGGCGCGTTCATTGCTTGGAGCACCCGAGGGTGGACGGAACTGGGCCCGGGGCCCAAAAGAATTCTTTGGGGCATCTGTAGCTCGCCGACCTGCGATTCGACCATTGGAACCCTCCCTAGATGCTGGATCACTCAGGTTTTAGACGACCGCCGAAACGCCGCCGTCGATATTCACTGCTATCCCGGTAAGATAGCTGGCCCGTTCCGAGGCCAGGAAAGTTATCACATCTCCCGCTTCCCGTGCTTCACCCACCCGGCCCAGCGGGATGTCCCGCACTTTGGCTGCTTGGAGCCAGTAGTCATCCAGGGTCAGGTTGGGGTCGGATTCCTTCAACCGGGTGTAGGGGCGTTGAGTCTGGCCGCTCTTGATCAGCCCAATACAGACTGTGGAAAGAAGAATGTTATCCTCGGCCAGGTCCTTGGACAGGCCCTTGGTGATAGCAATGCCAGCGGCCCGGGAGATTGAGGTGGGCATGGAGGCGGCGCCGGGGGTGCGGCCGCCCAGGTTGGTAACGTTTATGATGCGCCCCCCTCCGACCTTGCGCATCTGGGGAATGACGGCTCGAATGAAGCGCACCGCAGCCCAGACTTTCAGGTCGAAGTCTCCTTCCCAGTCACCGTCGGTGACGTTTTCGAAGGATTTGGCCAAGGCGGTCCCGGCATTGTTGACCAGGATATCCACCCGGCCGAAGTTATCCAAAGCAGTCTGGACCACCCGCTCTGCGGTGTCACGCTCGGTCACATCGCCGGCAACCGGCAGCACCACACCTTCGGTGGCGGCTTTGATTTCCCCAGCCGCTTGGTCCAAGACATCGGGGCGCCGGGCCACAATGACCACCTTTGCGCCTTCTTGGGCCATGCCTTGGGCGGCGGCTTTTCCAATACCCTCGCTGCCTCCAGTGACGATAGCCACTTTATCTTGCAGTCCCATATCCATCGGCCGACCTCCCGGGGCGTATATATCAACCGCGGCCCATTATAACAACACCCTACATATCTTCAAATCAAACCTCGCCTTTATACCTCAATGCCCGAGGCTTCCGCCACGATGTGAATGTCTTTGTCGCCGCGGCCGCTGAGGCAGACCAGGATGATCTGTTCCGGCGACAGTTCCCGGGCCAGTTGGGAGGCGTAGAAGATGGCGTGCGCCGGTTCTAGGGCCGGAATTATCCCCTCGGTGCGGGACAGCAAATGAAACCCTTCCAAGGCTTGAGCGTCATCAACGGCGAGGTACTTGCTGCGCCCGGAGTCTTTCAAGTAGCTGTGCTCCGGTCCGACACCGGGGTAGTCCAAGCCGGCTGAGATGCTGTGGGTCTCATTAACCTGGCCGTGTTCGTCCTGGAGTAGATAGGACATAGAGCCGTGGAGCACACCGGGGCGGCCGGCGTTGAGCGAGGCCGAGTGTTTACCGGTCTCGAGGCCATTGCCTCCCGCTTCCACTCCTACCAGCTCCACGGACTGGTCTCCCAGGAACTGGTGAAATGCGCCAATGGCGTTGCTTCCGCCGCCGACGCAAGCTACCACATAGTCGGGCAACCGGCCTTCGGCTTCCAAGATTTGGCAGCGGGCCTCCCTGCCGATAACCGCTTGGAAGTCTCTGACCAGCATTGGGTAGGGGTGAGGGCCAACCACACTGCCGATGAGGTAGTGGGTTGTCTCCACGTGAGTTACCCAGTCCCGGATGGACTCGTTGATGGCGTCCTTCAAGGTGCGGGTCCCCGACTCCACGGGGATTACCTCGGCGTCCAGCAGCCGCATTCGAAACACATTCAAAGATTGCCGCCGCACGTCTTCGGACCCCATGTACACGATGCACCGGAGTCCCAACATGGCGCAGGCGGTAGCGGCAGCCACGCCATGCTGGCCCGCGCCGGTCTCGGCGATAATGCGCTCTTTGCCCATGTGTTTGGCTAGGAGAGCTTGTCCCAGCGCATTGTTGATCTTGTGGGCGCCGGTATGGGCCAAGTCCTCCCGCTTCAGGTATATTTTCGCGCCGCCGCACCGCCGGGTCAGGTTTTGCGCGTAGTACAGAGCGGTAGGCCGGCCCGCGTAGGTGTGCAGAAGGTGTTCCAGTTCCGATTGAAAGGCGGAGTCTTCTTGGACCTGCCGGTACGCCGTTTCCAACTGGGCCAAGGCGGCCATCAACGTCTCAGGAACGAACTTGCCGCCGAAGTCGCCAAAGCGTCCCTTTTCGTCGGGCAGGCTTGATGTTTCGCGGGCTACCATGACCAATTGCTCCTTACTTTCCTCCACCCCGGAAGAAAGAACCTAGGGCCTGTTGACACTAATAGCTGAGGACCGGGCAACCACAAGGGTTGCCCCTACGAAATCCCGTAGCATGCCGGTTGTAGAGGCGCCCTTTGTGGGAGGCTGGGCTACCAATCCCTATATAGGAAATTGGTAGTGTCAACAGGCCCTAGTTGCCTTGCTGACGCTTACAGCCCCAATGCTCATTGCTTCAGCTCTTTAATTCTTCTTGCGTTGTTAATGAAGGCACGAATCTTGTCATGGTCTTTGGCCTCGTTGGTCTCCACGCCGCTGGATACGTCAACTCCCCAGGGGTCCACCTGGGATACGGCCCGGGAGACGTTATCCGGGGTCAGTCCTCCGGCCAACAAGAACGAAAGGCCCCGTTGTGACAGTTGGGCGGCGATATTCCAGTCGAAGCTGCGCCCGGTGCCCCCTGCCATACCCTCTACCAGCCGGTCGAGAGTCACCAGATGTCCGGCGCCCCGGTAACGCCCGACACGTTCCGCCAGACGGTCGACCGTCTCCGGGCCAGCGGCATCGACATGCATCACCTTAATCACTTGGGCTTCGACCTTTCCGCAATACTCGGTTGACTCTTTGCCGCACAACTGGACCAAGTCCAATTCACAAGCATCGATGGTCTGGTTCACCTGGTCCAAGGACTGATCGGCGAACAACCCCACCACCTTGGGGGCCTGCCGCCCGGTTGCTCTCAAGGCCGTCACTACGCACTTAGCGGAGCTAACATCCAGCCGACGGCGGCGTTCCGGCACGAAGGCCACTCCGATGAAGTCGGCCCCGGCCTGGGCCGCGACCAGCGCGTCCTCCGGCCTCTGGACGCCGCATATCTTTACTTTAACCGGTTCTATCGGCATTGACTCGTTCATTACTAAGTATTCCGTTTCTCTAAGTGCAACTACTTCTGGAGAGTTCTCCCCTGAATCATCCTCCGCCCTGTGGCACGGTTTGTCCGGTGAACTCCCGGACTTTTTCGCCGACATCGGGCGCGGTAACCAGGGCTTCGCCCACCAAGACGCCGTTGACCCTGGCCCGGCCAAGCCGTTGCAGATGCTCCTGGTTACTGATGCCGCTCTCGCTAACAACGATCTTGCCCCTGGGAATCAGCGGGGCCAGCCTCTCGGTAACCGCCAAGTCGGTGGTAAAGTCGCGCAGGTCCCGGTTGTTGATGCCGATGATCTCCGCCCCGGCGTCTAGCGCAACCTGCAACTCACTTTCGTTATGGACCTCCACCAAGCACTGCATCCACAATTCCCGGCTCAACTGCAACAACTCCTGTAGCTGCCGGGGAGAGAGTATCGCCGCGATAAGCAGCAGGGCATCGGCGCCTGCCGCCCTGGCTTCATGCACCTGGTAAGGGTCGAAAAGAAAGTCCTTGCGCAGCACCGGCGCCCGATGCGAAGCCCCGGTGTCCTTGATCCTAGTTAGATGGTCCAGCTCTCCTTGGAACCGCGGGTCGGTAAGAACCGATATGGCCGCCGCGCCATTGCTGGCGTAAATACCGGCTAGGCGCACCGGGTCGAAGTCGGGGGAGAGCAGGCCGCGGGAGGGAGACGCTTTTTTGACCTCGGCGATAAGGCGTATTCCCCCACCCATCAAAGCCCCCGACAGGTTAAGGGGTCTTGCTTGAGCGGTTATCCGCTGTTGGAGCATGTCCAATGAAACCGCCTCTTTTTGGAGGGCCAGTTCTTGCCGTTTGGCGGCAACTATTTCGTCGAGAATGTTAGGCATATCAGGGAATCACTACCTCTTCGTTGTTGACCATGCTGGTTATAGAGCCAAGTACGAAGTTCTTGGCCCCCTGGATTTCGAAAAGCACTGGCGCACCCTTGCGGTCAAAGTGCGCTATGACTCCTTCGCGTTCTTCGGCGTAATCAATCACTCCGCCATCCAGTTCGACCACCAATATATCTACGTCCGGGCTATACTTGATTCTCATACCTCGACCTCCTAGCTGGGTATGCGGTGATAACTAGGATTTCATCATTCGCTTCGAATACTACTCTAAGGAGATAGATATCATCCAGTGGAGATTGCGCTATCAGCCTTCCCGCCTCTCCGGGAACGACCTGCCGAGGATTACGAAGAGTGGCTAGTACTAGAGTCTGGTTGATAGAGAATCCCCGGCGCTCCACCCGGGCCATCTGCTCCAACGCATGTCGGGTAAATCGGACCGGTGGATTACTCACGCCTCTATTGCAGCCTGCTGGCTCAGTTCGGCCAGGCTTTCCAGTTTCTCCAACGCGGCTCCGCTGTCGATGACCTCCGCAGCCAGTGTGATGCCTTCTCTAAGGTTACGGACCAGTTCTCCCACCAACAGCACCGCCGCACTATTAACCAGCACATAGTCGCGAACCGGCCCGGGCGCGCCTTGAAACAGCCGGCGCATGGCATCGGCGTTCTGCTCCTTGGCGCCGCCTCTGATTTCTTGGATGGACCGCTTGGGGAGCCCCGTGTCTTCTACCGACACCTTCCATTCCCGAAGCTCGCCGTCCCTCACTTCCCATACAGAAGTATCTCCCGACAGAGTGATTTCGTCCAAGCCGCCATCCCCATGAACAATCATGGAGTGGTGAGTGTCCAGCAGCCTTAGCACCTGCGCCACTTTTTGGCCCAGTCCGGGGTAGGCGACCCCCACCAACTGGCTGCGGGCACCGGCCGGGTTGGTCAGGGGTCCAAGAATATTGAATACAGTCCGGATGCCGATCTCCCGCCGGACGGGTGCGGCGTGGCGCATTGCCGGATGGAACGTAGGAGCAAACATGAACCCAATACCGATTTCTTTAATGCACCGTTCGACACCCTCCGGCGGCAGGTCAATCTTAACACCCAGGGCTTCCAGCACATCGGCGCTGCCGCAGGAGCTGGAAGCAGCCCGGTTCCCGTGCTTGGCCACCTTGAGTCCGGCACCTGCCGCTACAAAAGCGGTGGCGGTGGAGATGTTAAAAGTGTTTTGTCCATCGCCGCCGGTGCCCACGGTGTCCACCACTTGGCCGCCCCCGTTCACCTTGAGGGATTTGTCCCGCATCACCATAGCGAATCCGGCCAACTCTTCAACTGTCTCGCCCTTAACCCGGAGCCCGGTGAGAAACGCGGCCAATTGGGCCGGAGAGGCCCCGCCTTCCATGACCTCGCGCATGACCGTCGCCGCGTCCTCCATGCTGAGGGACCGGCCGGAAACTACGGCGTCAATGGCTTCGCGAATCATCGTCTTGCTCTTCTCTTAGTGCCACTTCTTCAGGACCTACTAGGGCCTTTTCATTGTGTCACTCCCTGTTCAAGCCTGGGGCAGGCTCTACGCCACTCTCCAATGCACCCCGAGCCTTTCGGCTAGGCTCAAGATAAATTCAGCGAGGGGTCTAAGGTCCTTGACTGCATTCCCTTTCTCAGATATTCGGGCCAGACTCTTGCTGAAGAGTTTTAGATTCTTCGCCTACGGCTCAGAATGACATTTTCCGAGGATGAAAAGACCCCGCGGGACCCACCGCTGAGAGAGACGGCGGCTGGGTAAATTGGAGGTCTATGGCTCGGACTTGCTGTTCTCAACTTGGTCCAAGAAGTTTTGGAGCAACTGCTTGCCCACCGGGGTCATAATGGATTCGGGATGGAATTGCACCCCTTCCACGGGAAATTCCTTGTGCCGCAGGCCCATAATCAGGCCGTTGTCGGTCCAAGCGGTGACCTCCAGGCAGTCGGGCAGGGTCTCCAGATGGACCACCAGCGAATGATAGCGGATGGCCTCGAAGGGATTAGGCAGTCCCGTCAGCACGCCCTGGCCGTCATGGTGGATCATCGAGGTCTTTCCATGCCGGATTTCGCCTGCCCGGTCCACTTTAGCACCGTAAGCGTGTCCAACGCATTGATGCCCCAAGCAGACCCCCAGCGTGGGCAGCTTCGGCCCAAAGTGACGGACCACATCGTTGGATATGCCCGCTTGCAGAGGGGTTGAAGGCCCCGGAGAGACGACGATCCCTTCCGGAGCCATCGCTTCGATCTCCTCCAGGGTTATCTTGTCGTTGCGAACCGTGGTCACTTCGGCGCCCAACTCCGAAAGGTACTGGTAGAGGTTATAGGTGAAGCTGTCGTAGTTGTCGATCATTAACAGCATCAGAGTACCTCCACAAACTCCAGCCAGTTGCCATCGGGGTCCTGAGCGTAAAGCGCCTTGCGGGTCACTTTGCCTTGATCATCGCGGAGGGCCGCCGGAGGGTTGTTAAACTGCAAGCCCCTCTGCTTGGTGTCGTTATAAAACCTGTCGATGTCCTCAACGAAGAAGGCTAGGTGAGTAGCGCCCAAGTCGTTGCGATTGGCGCCTCCCGGACCGCTGGCCGGATTGACGTACTGGATTAGCTCCAGTTGATGTCCTTCCCCTTTGTTCAAGAAAGCTCCGTGGATGTGAGCGTCGGGGAAAGCCAGTACCTGGTTGATGAACTCCCCTCGCCGTTCCACGCGGCTGGCCACTCGCAGACCCAAGACCCGGGCGTAGAAGTCCACCGACCTGTCCAGATATTTAACCACGAATCCGGTATGAAAGAATGACTTGATCATGGGTCTTGCCTCCTGCGTTTTTAGTCCCGGCCCTCGGCCAACTCGATGGCCCTCAGCACCGCTCCCGCTTTATGCCTGGTTTCTTGATACTCGTCCTCAGCGACGCTATCCGCCACCACACCCCCGCCAGCCTGCACGTACATCGTACCATCCTTGTAGATGCCGGTGCGCAGCACCAAGGCGGTGTCCATGTTTCCGGAAAAGCTAAAGTACCCCACAGCGCCACCATAGGGGCCCCGTTTCTCTCCCTCTAGCTCAGCGATGATTTCCATAGCCCGGATTTTGGGGGCGCCGGACACGGTGCCCGCAGGAAAACAAGACCGAAGGGCGTCGTAGGGCGTGTAGTTAGGTCTCAACCGTCCCTCAACATGAGACACCAAGTGCATCACGTGGGAGAAGCGCTCCACATCCATCAATTGGGTTACCGAAACGGTGCCCGGCACACTGACCCGGCCGATGTCATTGCGGCCCAAGTCAACCAGCATGATGTGTTCCGCCCGTTGCTTCTCGCTGGTCTTCAGCTCCTCCTCCAAGGCGTTGTCTTCCTCGGAAGTGCGGCCCCTGGGCCGGGTGCCGGCGATGGGATGAGTCGCGGCGACGCCGTCCTCCACAGTGACCACGGTCTCTATGGCGGCGCCCACAATCTGGAATCCGTCCAGGTCCAGGTAGTACATGTAGGGGGAAGGATTGATGCTGCGCAGGGACCGGTAAACCTGGAAAGGGTGAGCGTTAGTCTGGCGGGAGAACCTTTGGGAGTTGACCACTTGGATCACTTCCCCGGCGTATATATTTTCTACCACCTTTTCTACCGCCGCGCCGTATTCCTCCCTACTGAAGTTGGAACGGACCTCGCCGGGAGAGGCCGCGCCGCCGCCGGACCCCGTGAACCCTTGGGGCAACTCCAACGGTTGGGCCAACCGGCCGACCATATCGTCGATTTTTTGAGTAGCCAGAGCGTATGCGGAAGGGATGTCTCCGTTTAGTCTCACGTGGCTGACCACCTTGATGTCATGCCTCAGATGGTCGAAGACCAGCAGCGTGTCGACGAAAGTGAACACCGACTCGGGCAGTCCCTGGGGGTCGGCGGGCACGGGGGGCACCCGGGGCTCGAAGTAGCTGATAGTGTCATAAGCCAAGTAGCCCACGGCGCCGCCATGAAACCGGGGCAGGTTTTCAACAGGAATAGTCTTGTATTGGTCCATCTCAGCCTGGACCAAGGTCAAAGGGTCCACCAGCCCGGCGGCCTGTCCGGGGCCCGTCTTGATGACGTGGTAAGGGTCGCTGCCGATGAAGCTGTAGCGCCCCAGGCGCTCGCCGCCGGCCACGCTCTCCAGCAGAAAGGAGTACGGCGGACGGGCCACCTTGAGGTAGGCGGAAACCGGGGTTTCCAGGTCGGCGTTGATCGAGCGGTACACCGGCACCAAGTTGCCTTTTCCGGCCATCGCTTCTACTTCTTCCAGGCTTGGGTAGTACATGGTTTTCCTCCGAACAAGAACCGGCAAACAAAAAACCCGCCCCCAAAAGGGACGGGTCTTGGCCGCGTTGCCACCCTTATTTTCAGCCTGTTCCCCTTGAGCTAGACAGAACGGGCCGACATCTTAACCGGCGGGAGGGACCTTAGTCTAGGCGACCCCCGTGCCGCGGGCCTTTAACGGCGCCCAACCGTCTCAGCCTAGCACCGGCCCGCAGGGTTTACATTAGTCCCATCGCTTGCCAGTGATCGGCCTGCGGCTCCGGGGTCCATTGGTGCTTCCGCGCTTGGCGCCGGCTCCCACCTAACCCGGCTCTCTGGGCCTCGCTCGAAGCCTACTATTCCCCTTCACAGCCTTTTAGTATTTGGTTTTGAGGGCTTGAGTATAGGGTTGGGAGCCGAAGAGTGTCAAGTGAAGTTATGTTAGGCAGTTGGAGGTCTTGCCTATGGCCTCACACAGCCCTGACACTAACTGTTCAGAGTTGGTAAGCGCACTGACAGGGAACCGCCCATCCTGAGCGCAACGGAGTCGAAGGACCGGTTCCCCTCAAATCTGAACAGTTACCCCTGACACTGAACAATTGTGCTGTCATTATGCGGGTGTGATAAGATTATTCCGACATATTGTCCTGCATTCATCTACTGTCACGAGCGATTAGAATCAATGCTAGCCGACAGCGAAATCCGGGCTTCGGTTGAATCAGGAGAACTTTTGCTGTCCGCTCCAACTCTTGCTGACGTGGCCCAATCCGTCAGTGTCTTGGAGAGAACGGTGGGACAACTTACTGAAGTTACCCGGATGATGGCTAGGGACCTCGGATGGGTCAAATATTTGTTGAGCGGCATACTGGTTTCAATTTTGGTTGGACTAGCCGTGGGGATTAGCGTTAGTGTCTTGGTAGACTAGGCCGCCAGGTAAACCCCATACCCCCTCACACGCTGGCTTGCCCCAGTCCGCCACGTTCCGCTGCTTGGGCTTCTTTGGGGCCGGGCCAGGGAGGCGAGGTGTAGCACAGGAACCGCAACGGTGTGTCTTCGTCGGCAGCGAATTGGAACCGCCAGCCCGTGGGTATGACTAATGCATCTCTAGGACCGACGGGCGCCGCGGCCCCGGTGGTTGCGCCCGCCGGGCAGCGCCACACCCGGCCGCGTCCCTGCAAAACGTACCAGATTTCCTCAACTGTGCGGTGCCACACCGGCCGCGAGACCTGTCCGGCCGGCAGCGTCACCTCGACCAAGCTGGCCCGGCGAGCGGCGTGCCGTTGGTCGATAAGGAAACGAATCTCCGATCCGTCAGGCGCGGCGGTATCTAAATCAGGCCCTACCCGACCCAAGGACAACGGAGAATCAATGGGTTCTTGGCTCATGGTTGTAATTCGGTCAGGCCCGTTGCTTACGACCCTTCCGGTCAAGAAACTCGGCGAAACCTTCCTCCACCGAGAGTCCCTTAAACCGGCCTTCCCGCGCTTCGACCTCATTTTGGAACTGCTCCCTCAAGGATAGACCGGTGTGTTCTATCAACATCTGCTTGATGTTAGCCACGGAGTCGATGCGGTTTTTGGCGATGCCGGCAGCAACCTCCACCGACTTGTCCAGCAATTCCGCGGAAGGCACCAAGTAGTTCAACAAGCCAATCCGGTAGGCCTCTTCGGCGAACACTTCCCGGCCGCTATAGAGCAACTCCTTGGTCCGGGGCCAGCCCACCAAAGTAGGCAAGCTCCAAGTGGCGTTCATCTGTCCGTAGTTTACCGCCAGGAACCGGAAGCTGGTGCGCTCACATCCCAGAAGGAAGTCCATAGACGTGGCCAGCACCGTTCCGCCGCCGTAGCACAGGCCATTGACCGCGCCGATAACCGGCTTGTAGCAAGTAGCCACGTGCCAGGTGTACTTGCTTCTTTCCTCGGCTCCCTGGTTCCGCTCCTCGGGCGAAAACTCCCGGTTCTCGTGTATGTCCGCCCCGGCGGAGAAGGCGCGCTCTCCCGCTCCGGTAATGACTATTGCTCCTACGCCGTCATCCTGTTCCAACTCGGTCAGGGCACTGTCCAACTCCCGCACCAGTTGGAGGTTCAAGGCGTTCAACACCTCAGGGCGGTTCAAGGTGATGACTGCGACGCGGTCCGTCCTTTCGACATTGACTGCCTGGCGGCTCATGGCGCTCCTCTTCTCCAGGAAGATGGGTCTATACCTCGACGGGAGCTATTAGTACAACACATAGGTCCCGGCGTGTAAACTCTTACTCCTTTCCAGATAGGGCCTTTTCATTGTCACCCCCAGCCTACGCCGGGGCAGGCTCTGATCCACTCCTCAATGTCACCCCGAGCCTTTCGGCTAGGCTCAAGATAAACTCCGCGACGGGTCTAAAGTCCTTGACTGCATTCCCTTTCTTATAAACCCGGACCAGATTCTTGCTGAAGAGTTTTAGATTCTTCGCCTACGGCTCAGAATGACATTTGCCGGGAATGAAAGGTCTCTGCTTTGCAGACACACCCGTTTCCTGTACTCTGTCAGCATCTTAGACCGGCTTTGGTCTGACGGAGGGGAAATGAAAGTCATAAGAGCCCACGAGACCGGCGGGCCCGAGGTGCTCTCCTATGAAGAGGCGCCTGATCCGACCCCGGAACCCGGACAAGCGTTGGTCGACATCAAGTCCATCGGCGTTAACTATACCGACGTGTCCAGCCGCAGAGGGACCAATCCTCCCGACAGCTTGCCTTGGACACCGGGCCGTGAGGCCGCCGGAGTGGTTACGGCCCTGGGAGAGGGCGTCAGCGAAGTGGCGGTGGGCGACCGGGTGGCCTACGCCATGCACACCGGCACCTATGCTGAGCAGCAGGCGGTTCCTTCCTGGCTGCTGGTCCGACTCCCTGAAGACATGGAATTCGCCACCGGCGCCGCTACCATGCTCCAGGCTATGACCGCCCATTTCCTGGTCTTCGGCATCACCCGGCTAAACCCGGGCGATGCGGTGCTGGTCCACGCCGGGGCCGGGGGAATGGGAGTAATGCTCATCCAGATGCTCAAGCGGATAGGGGCCCGCGTATTTACCACGGTTTCCACTGAGGCCAAGGCCGAGATAGCAAAGGGTTTCGGCGCAGACACCGTAATTAACTATACTCATCAGGACTTCGAAGACGAGGTGAAGACGGCCACCGACGGCCAAGGGTTGCGGATTATTTACGATGCGGTGGGGCTGACCACTTTCGCCAAGGGAATGAACTGCCTGGGAAGGCGGGGCTACATGGTACTCTACGGACAGGCCAGCGGCCCGGTCCCTCCCATCGACTCGGGGATGCTTCGCAACGGCTCCCTGTTTTTGACCAGGCCCACCCTGGGAGACTACACCGCCACCCGTGAGGAGTTGCTGCAACGGGCCGATGAGGTCCTGAACTGGGTAGCCACCGGGCAATTGAAGCTGCACATCGGCCTTACTCTGCCTCTGTCCGAAGCTCGGGAAGCTCACCGGCAGTTGGAGGGCCGCTTGACCACCGGGAAGATACTGCTAACGCCTTAGGGCTGATCCACGGTTTTCCTAACCGCTTGGAATACCTGCTTCCCTGGTTCGGCCCGCTCGCCGCGAGGGTTCCTTCGGACCAACTCATGGCGGAGGGGCCGCAGGACCGGCGTCAAGGGGTTTCCGGGCTTGCAAATAGTGTCTTATTGGGCGGTCCATCCGCCGTCTATAACCAGCTCACTGCCGGTCATGAATGAGGACTCGTCCGAGGCTAGGAACAAGACGCCATAAGCCACGTCGTCGGACTCGCCATAGCGGCCCAGCGGTATCCGGGAAAGCATAAGCCGGTACTGCTCCGGGACGGCGCGGCGGGACTCGGTCATGGGGGTGTTGATGGGTCCGGGGTGTACCGAATTGGCGCGTATGCCTTCGGCGGCATACTGAATCGCGGTCGACTTGGTAAATATCCTTACCGCCCCCTTGGAGGCCTGATACTGGGGGCTGCTGATGTCGGTGCCCACCATGCCCAACTGGGAGGAGATATTGATGATAGAGCCCCCGCCGGCGCGGCGCATCGGCGGGATAGCGGCCTTGGTGCCCAAGAAAACCCCTTTAGCGTTAACCTCCATCACCCGGTCCCAGTCTTCCACCGTGGTATCCTCGACCGTGCCAGCGGCACTGATCCCCGCGTTGTTAACCAGTACGTCCAGCTTGCCAAACTCTCTTACCGTGGCAGAGACGGCACTGTTCCACTGGGACTCGCTGGTCACATCGAGGGGCACGAAAATCGCCCGGCCCCCCATTTCGCCAATCTGGGCCGCCACTCTCCGGCCTTCCTCCTCCAATACGTCGCCAATGGCCACTCTAGCTCCCTCCCGAGCGAATAAGAGGGCCTCAACGGCCCCCATGCCCCTGGCGCCGCCGCTGATGAAGGCCGCTTTTCCTTCGAGTCTCATATTATGCCTCCCCGGTTTCCAAATTAACCCGCGATTTCCCGTCCTCGTCAAGAGTCGGTCCTAGGCAACTATCGGTTGGGCAATGATCCACAAGCTGACCACAGTGTACAGTACCATCAAGGTCAGCATCGGATACTGGCTATTCAGGGCCATGGCCAGGTCCTTGAACAACCGCATGGAAGCCAGGTGGGCCAAGTACACCGCCAGCACATGGCCTGCCACTATTACAGCCACCGAAAGAAACCACAGGACCCGGGCGTTTATCACTCCGATGTTGATCCGGTAATCAGCGGTCCCAAATAGATTCCAATCATAGCCGAAAGGGTCCGAGGCAACGGGAACAATGAGTTGGCCTTGGATTAACAGCAAGGTGATGAAGTGGGCGATGTTGTAGGCCAAGGCAATGGGTATGAGGGAGAAGGCAAAGGCGCGGGCCAAGGCTAACACACCCACACTCTGCCCCACGGAACGGGACATGAAGTAGGAGAATACCAGGTAGACCAACAAGAAAGCCAAGGGAAACAGCAATACTCCAATGCTATCGGCAACGGTCAGGCTGTTGAAGGCCGCGTAGTCGACCGTGCCGGAGAAGATGTCCACGATGTAGGACTGAAAGTCCACCCAGGCGGAGGTGGCGCTGAAGCCGTCGAAAGTCACCGTCGCCAGCAAAAGCACCACCATAGCCAGCACGTCGTTGGTCATCCCCTCATTTCTGGACAAGCCGACGGCTAAGGGCCTTATGTTCAGTTCCCTACTGCTATCCTTGCCGCCAGCCTTCTCGAAGCATTCGTAGCAATTTACACATTCACCGTCCCGGTCCAAGCATTGTCCGTCACAAGCCCGGCAAAGTTCCGGGGACCTGACTCGCGCTTCGGTGGGCGCGAACCTGGCAAAGAAGCCGAAAACCACGAAAAAGGCCTCGCCATGCCTCAGCCAGCGGTGTTTGCCAAAAAGCGCCATGCCGCTCAAGGTGACGGCCGTGTATACGATGGCGATGACAGCTACTCGGTCGGGCAGGGAGGACTGGGGGAAAGCGTCCTGCAGCCAACTGAAGCAAAGGAACAGGATAACGGCAGGCCAAATGCCCCATGCCGGAGGATACTTCAAGTTGAGGCTAAGGCTGCGCCCCGGACGGAATTGTCTGAACACAACCTCAGCGCCGTCAAAGAGAATCTTCCAGGGATTGAAGAGTGCCCAAAGATTTCCCAGCAATGCCGCCAGGAAGGCCATGCCGACCCACCAGATGATCCAGACGAAAGTAGGAGCGAAATTCAATGACGGGGTTTGGTCGCCCACAAGACCCGTCGCTATCACAAGGCCCAAGAGAAAGACCGACAGGAGCTTCAAGGGCAGAAGCGTGGGACTAGACAGAATTAGCCGCAACGCCCGGTGTTGGAAGAGGTTATACCGCCAGTAGGAGCCGTAGGCCGCGCCGCCCCTTACGAAAAGCCCGATGACCGCAAAAGAAAGAGCTACCGCTGCTCCGGCGCCTGCCAAAAAATAGCCCAGCGGCACCGGCAGTTCGGTCCTTTCCCCGAAGCCGTGGGCGTAGACCGGTTGCGCCAGCACAGCCACTCCCAGGGCCAGCAGGAGCAGGGCTATTTGAAATGGTCTCATAGAGGCGTCATCAGAAGCTCAATCCACCTCGTTCAATTACCTGGGACGCACCTCCAAGAATCCGATATCGGTCTCTTCCTCCGTTTCATTATCTCCGGCTTCTTCCTCTGTTTCGTGATCTCCGTCATCTTCCTCTGCTTCATGATCTCCGGTTTCTTCCCCAGTTGCCTCTTGTTCCTCTTCCAAGTGATGGGAAGTGATCCTGAACCTACCGGTGGCGTCGGCCACGAAAAAGAGGTCCACCACGGTCCCGGGTTCCACGTCTTTTTCGATATCGTAGGTGTGGAGATGAAACTCAATGGCATCGTCGGACTGGATCTTCAAGGTAACCATGTCATCCTGTTTTACCTCGATGGTCTCGGGGGTCATCTTGCCATCCTCCACGCTCACCGGTATCTCCAGTTCCCGAGGCTCGCCGCCGCCGCAAGCCATCGCAAACACCATTATTAGGACAGTCAATGCCGTGATAACCCCGCTGGGTTTTAACGCTTTGATACTCAATCTCTCACCTCATTTATGACTGTTGTATGCGGCGCCTGCGCCGCGACCTGTTCCAAGTCCAAAAGGTCAGGGCCAGCACGACTACGGCCCCGGCCGCCGGCCAGACTAGGTTAAACCCATCCGCCTCAGTAACCTCAAGGGATACGTCAAGGCTGGCTTCTCCCAAGCGGCTGTTGGTTTCCAGCGTAAGGGTCCAACTCCCCGCCGTATCCAGAGGTATGTCTACCTCATAGAATTGGGGGTTCTGTGGGGTGTTGACAGCCGGCACCGGGCCCACATTGGCGGCGCCGGTGGGACCCGTCGCCATGACTACAACGGTGGCGTCGGTTATCGCTGTTCCTTCCTCGGCATCCTGTACCAGGATGCTCAGATGGAGACTGCCTACTTTCGGATTCCCAGGGAGGATGCCCACCTGCAACTGGTAGGGCCCGGCCCTGGCGTTTTGCACCACCGCGCGGGTGGCCCCGTTGGCTGAGACCGGCTTAGCCTCGGTTAAAAATGCCAGCGGAGGCCCGAAAGCCAAAGCCAAGCAGACGGCTATCGATACCATAAAGAGCATCAGAAATTATTGCGAAAATCGCCGCCCTCATTAGTTTAGTCAATTGTACTCTGGGGGTTGCGCCCCGGTCTATTTTGACCCTGCGGACCGCGCAGGGTCTTTCGAGCTTCGGCGCAATTGTCTGAACTGTGATTTCTTTGATTCCGGGATTCACAGGATTGAGAAATCGTGCGAATACCTTAATCTCATGAATCACAGTTCAAACGAACAATCGAAAGGCCCTGCTCGGCCTCGCAAGTGTTCAGATTGGGGGGGTGTCCTTCGACTCCGCTGCGCTGCGCTCTGGATGAGCGGGGAATTTGTCCTTCGACCCCGCTGCGCCGCGCTCTGGATGAGCGGTTCCGGGTTAGTGGGCTGACCAACTCTGAACAGTTACCCGGCCTTCTCTTTCCTTGACTCTCACAATAGGCCCGGCTTACACTGAATGGCGAAATCAGCCCACAATGGACGTATTAGAAGAATGACCGGACCTTTCACTCTTGGTGAAGATGTAGCCCTGTTCATCGATTGGGAGAACTTCAAGATCAGCCTGGCCAGCGGTCGCCGTACTCCCAACGTTTCCGCGCTAAAGGAAGAAGTATCCAATCTGGGCCGGATGGTGGTGGCCAAGGCCTACGCCGACTGGGTCGCCCGCTCCCCTGAATTGAGGGGGGCCAGCCAGTTCATCAACGACCCGCCAGCCCTATACGCCGCCGGCATCGAGCCAGTGTACGTGCCCACCCGAATATACCCAGGAGGCACGGGGTCATCAGAGTCCTCACGCGGCCTACGAGTCAAGAACAGCGTAGACGTCAAGATGACCGCGGACTGTATCGAATGCGCCCACTCCTACTCTAATATCGGCACCTACGTGCTGGTCTCAGGCGACTCCGACTTCATCCATGTTGTCAACACTCTCCGCACCATGGGCAAACGGGTGGTAGTCATTGGGGTTTCCTGGTCTACTTCCCGGCGCTTGGCCGACCAGGTTGACGGTCTGGTCCTATACGACGTGGACGTGGACCCAGTCACACTCCCAGAGCCGGTAGCTCCCGGCAACGGCCGCGGCCCCTTGAAAAGTGCCGAAGTCTCCCGGGTGGAGTTGGCCGAGGTTGTTCGAGAGATAGAAGAAATCGTCCGAGCGGAGCGCCAGGTCGGGGGCAACCCCTTGTTGACCTCCATCAAGCAACGTTTAATGCGCCGCTTCCCCAATTTTGACGAAAAACAACTGGGCTTCTCCGGATTCAAGAAGCTGATGGCCCGTGCGGCCAAGGAAGGAAACATAAAGCTCATCACCGCCGGCTTGGTGGACTGGGCCATCATGGCCGATGAATCCGGCCCTACCGAAAACAGCATTGATTCCATCGTCCCCCAAGAGACTCGGCCCGCCCAGCCGCGGGGCCGCCGCCGCTCCAAGCCTGCCGAAGCTGCGCCAGTGGTGGAGGAAGCCCTCAATACCCAAGAGGACCAACGCCCTTCGGCAGTCCTACCTGGGCCGGACGAGGCCTCGGAAGAAACTGTGGAGTCTGTGGAAGCCTCAATGCCTCCGGCCCTTGAGTCCCTGATTTCGGAGGGCACAGCCGGTTTCGACTTGCCCCAAGGTCCCGGCGATGGACTGGATTCCCAACGGATTGCCGACTTGATCGTCATGGCGGACACTCTGGAACACCGGGAGGGGATCAGCCATGTGGCCTTTAACTTCCTGGTGTCGGAGGTCTGCCAGGCCTTGGAACAGGGGCTGGAGGCCGACTACGGGGAAATTACCCAGCGTTGGGCCCAGGTCTATTCCCGTACCTACGTAAGCAAGATGTTCCGTGGACTCAGTTCGGCCGACCTGTTCAAGCGGGGCTGGCATTCCTGGCGGGACGAGACTTCCGGCCACCAAAGGCGCCGCCGCACCTTCAACCTGAACCGGGGTCATTCAGCGGTGGAACAAGTGTTGAAGTCTCGGCTGGAGCCGGCGTTGGGTGAGTACGATAACGACGCCGCCGAACTTTCAGAACCGCAACAACCCTCGGCAACGAATGGAGACTACCTCAACGCCGCCCTGCCCGGTGCCTTCCCACTGGAAGGGGCGGATACGGAGCAACCCGCCAAGGCCGAGTTGCCCTTTTTCTCCCGTTTGTTTCGCGGCCAACGGGGCGACTGACGGATAGAACGGATAGAACTGAAGGATACAAAGGAAAACTCCCTATGAGGGTCCAACGGTGAAGCACGGGCTATTTTTTCAAATTCCATGCCACAGTCACCAGTCTGCGGCAGAGCGGTACAAAGAGACCTTGTACCAAACCGAGTTGGCCGAAGACCTGGGCTTCGACTCGGTCTGGTTGGGCGAGATCCATTTCCAGTCCGCCCTGGGCATAATGCCCTCCATTTCCTTGATGGCTTCGGCCATAGGACAGCGGACAAGCCGGCTGCGGATCGGGCTTGGCGTTAGTCTTCTTCCGCTCCACGATCCTCTCCTGAGCGCGGAAGAAGGAGCGATGCTGGACAACCTGTGTGAGGGACGGCTCGAGTTCGGGGTGGGACGCGGGGTCCTCACCTTCCACGATCCTTTCATGCTTCCTCCCGAATTGAGCCGGGAGCGCCACGCCGAGGCACTGGATATTATTTTGAAGGCGTGGACTACCGACAGCTTTTCCTATGAAGGCAAGTACTATAAGGTTAGGGAGGCTTCGGTAGCCCCGAAACCCCTGCAAAAGCCCCATCCGCCACTGACAGTGGCGGTCAGCGGCAGTCCCGGTGTTTTCGAGGCCGCCGCCCGCAAGGAGATGGGAGTGATGAGCGGCCTCTTCATCACCCCTATGGACCAACTGCGCGAGAGGGTGGTCAATTACCGGGATGTGGAGGCGGAGCTGGGAAGAGATCCCGACCCGAGCTTTCTCAAGATTCTGCAACCCACCTTCATATCAAAGACCGTGGCCGAGGCCCGGGAGACCACTAGGGCCAGCGTCAACAGCTACTTCGATGCGGTGAAGGACAACCTGGAGTCCCCTGCCGGTGAGCGGACTATTGCCGCCGTCCCCGAGTTCCAGCGTTTCAAGAACACGCGGGACGAGCATACCCACGAGCACATCATCGAGACAGGGACCGATCTATACCTTACCCCGGACAAGGCCGTAGAGCGCCTGCAATATATCAGAAGTGAATTACCGGTCGGGGAGGTGTTTCACTGGTTCGAGATGGGCGGCCTCATACCCCACGAGAAGATCGTGGAGTCCATGAAGCTCTTTGCCAAAGAGGTGCTGCCCCACGTGCGGTGATTGATTGCGCTGCCGTCTCCCCGTGGCGCTGCCTCAGGTGCAGCAATTGATTGAATAGGCGATGTTTCATAGGTCCAGTATCAAAGTGGTCCAACCGAAGTCCCTGGCGCCCAGCCCCTCGGCGGTATAGGGGTGATAATACTCCCTGAAGCCCGACTTTTGGACACATTCCCGGCTCTTGGCCACGATGGTGTCCGCCAATTCCACATAGCCGTGCCGCCGCAGACCGTGGGATAGGAACCAGTTGGTGTTGATCCAACTGGGACCCCGCCAGATGAAGCCCCCGGGGTTTCCCGGCATGAACCTGGGGTGCGAGGCAGGGACCGAGGGAAGCGGGTACGGCGTCCAGAAGTGCTCCGGGGCCGTGACCCATCGGCCCACCAACCGCTCCACGATGGGCCGGGGCAGGTCCTCCAAGACCAAGGGCATCAATGAGCTTATAGTAACCTCTTTGAGAGGGGTTTCGGCGACGCCCGACAAGTCGAAAAAGGCGCCGGCCTCCTCGTCCCAACACTTGGAGAGCAACGCCTCCAGGGTCCTCTCCGCGCTGCGCTGAAACTCGGCCGCCTCGGGTGAATCGCCCAACAGCCGGGCCAAGGAACGCAGTCCCATGGCGTAGATGGAGTTCACCAGCACATCTTCCACGTGAAAAATGTTGGCGGCAAGGATTCGCCGGTCATCGCCCCGCAGCGGCTCATAGGCCGCATAGACCTTTCTCAAGGCGGTGATGAATCCCCGGTTGCTCAGGTCCTCCAAACCCAGGATGCTGTCGTATTTGGGAGAGCAATCGGTCCCCGCTTCCTCGGGCTGAATCACCGCGATCAGACCGTCATCATCGGGGTCCCGCACCCGCCGGAGCCACCGGTAATAAGCAGTCAGCACCGGCAGGGCGTCTTGGCGGAATTCTTCATCGCCGGTGGCCTGGTAAATCCGTTCCACTGTATAACCGATGATGGGCGGTTGCATGGTGGAACTGTAGTATTCCGAGGTGCGCCCAACGATGTTGTGGCTGAGGAACTCGGGTTGTTTCTCCATTTCCCAAAATATGATATGGGGTATAAACCCATCCGGCAAAGCGCCGCTCATCAGGGATTTCATCTCCGCCTTGGCTTGCTCTTGGTCCAGATGAATCAAGGCGATGGCGTGGAAACAGGAGTCCCAAAACCACTGGAAAGGATAGCCCACCAAGGAGGGGCAGACAAAGCTGTACTCCTTACCGTTCCAATCGGCCACCCCTCTCCTTAGATTGCCCAACAGGATCTTCCGGGCGCCTTCTTCCATCTCTTTACGGTCCATTTCGATAGCCTCCTACAAACTAGGAACTCCCTGGCAGTAGGGATATGGTCCCGGTTTAACCCTAGCCCCTCCATCGCATCACGTGCGCCCCAGTATGGGCATTCGTCTTTTCCTGTCAAGGTTCCCTGGTTTGGTTCGAAGAAAGATCAGGACCCTCATGTGTCATGCCTTGGTGAACTTCTTGGTTTTGCCGCCCCGGTGTTTATGAATGACAGCATCCAAGAACGGTTTGAGCACGACTTCCGAGGCGTCCAAAGTAAACCCCGCCGGATTACCCTCCGCATCGTAAAAGGCCACCAACTCATTGGTGATGGTGTAAGCATACCCGGTGCATAATTCGGAACGTATTGATAGCGTTTGAGTGTCGGGCCAATACTCTACTATGAGCTTCGGTAGAGACTCCGGTTCCCTGCGGTTTACTTTAGTAGGTCCTCCCACGGCCTTCCTCCGTATTCACTTTCTAATCTCTTGTCTGGGTAGGCGGTATGCGAGGCGCTGGTGCCCGCATCTCCTATCAAGACCACTCTGATCCACTGACTGAACTGAGGCACACACCCAACAAGAATTGTCCTGACCTCTCCACTGGGCAATACGACCTCCCACTGGTCGTGAGGCTTCTCTATGATAAGCATAACCCATTCAGGATGAATTTCGGGGTGCCGTTGTCTGTCCGCTCCGTGGGAGGTCTTTGGCAGTTCGTCATACTTTCGCAGCAACCGCCGCGTTTCGTTAGCATTACTGCGCAAAGGACATTCCGAACACTTGCCTCACTTCTGGTAGCGGTTGTTAGGCCTTGGTGAACTTCTTGGTTTTGTCATCCGGGCGCTTAGACATGACAGCATCCAAGAACGGTTTGAGAGCAGTTCGGCGGACTCCAAATCAATCGCCACTAAGCTGCCTTCGGCGTCGTAGAAAGCTGTCAATCCTCTGGCCATCTCTTCACCGTCCTTCACCCGCAGTCCGTTTTGTATAGAGAGTGTTTGGGTCTCTGGCGTATAGTACACTTCGACTTCCGGCAGGGGTTCCAGTTCCCTATGCCTTATTTCGGTACGTCGTCGCTCCATGGCGGGCCTCCATATTCCCTTTGCAGCCTTCTGTCGGCGTAAGCAGTACATCAGCCGCTGGCGAGAGTTGACACTTCTCCACGACGACACACTCCCGGCCCAATCCGTTGCCTCGTCCCCAGCATCACTTGCTCCCTGCTACGCAGCCTCTTGGCATGATTCGGGGAACAAGTAAGGGCGCAGCAGTTCCGAAGCATTTTCCAGCGTGACGATTTGAGGGCCGTCTTCCTCATCAAAAAAGACCGTGAGATCCCGGGCCACAGAGGAACCGTTGCTCGCGGGAGTTCCGTTCCAGAGCGTCAGGGTTCCGGTTTCCTGGTCGTATTCAACCAGGAGCTCCTTCTGTGGCGGGATTGGATACTTCGCTGGATTCCAATTTGATGCCTTTGCTGTCGTCATACTGTCCTTCCCCACGTCTTCAATAAATCCCTGTTGAAGTAAGCATTGAACAATCGGTCATCTTGCACTATTACCATCAGCCACTTGCCGGTTCCGGGTTCCGGCTTCCGGTATGTAACAATAATAGACCACTCTGCCCGGGTGGGTCTCGTCAATGTCGGCAGTAAATGGGGTCGTCAAAGTTCGTTCCACCCATTCAGGTCCTGGCTCAGGATGTTTCATCCTCGCTGAGGCTAAGTACGGGTGCGGGTTGGTCATCACGGTCCTGGCATAACGTCTTCCTTTCTTTATCTCGGCCCGCAACTATGCCTCAGTATACAGTTTGGTCCGCTTGTCCCAAACCACTTTACCCTCTGCAAGCAGCCCGCCCAGCACGGAATAGGTGAGGTAGTTTCTACGCCCCCCGCGAACCGTCGAGTGCAGGGACAGGATGATCGCAATGTCAACATTGCGAAGTCCTTGAGGGTTTCGGTGGAGCAACTCCAATATAGATTGCTCGATTCGGCGAAGCCCTTCCCCCGCCAACGACTGTGGTGTCGAGTCGGCACCAACCGTTGTATATAACTTGGTCTCACCATTCCACAAAATTCTGCCTTGGTCCAAAAGATTCCCTAGCACCGAATAGGTCAAATAATTTCTTTGGCCGCCTCGGACTCCCGAACGCAGCCCCAACAGATTTGCTATCTGTACGTTTCGCAGCCCTTGAGGATTCCGGTGAAGCAACTCTACGATGGCATTTTCAACTTGTTGCAGCCCTTCTGCTGCCAGCGACTGCTCACGTGCGTTAGCGTTCATTGCGCAAACGTCTCTTACTTCCGACAAGGACTAGATGTAGCCCGGATGGGCTGTTTGTAAATGGATATCCACGCAGTTGGTGCACGTGATGGTTTCACAACCGTTTACGTCTGCCTGACACGCCTGGCTGCAATTATCGCAAGCCTGGCGTTCACACGTGACACAGAACCAATCGAAGCAAGGTTCAAGCGAAACGTTGCAATAATAGCATTCGCCCATTGGCTCTTCAGCTTCTATCACTACCTCATACCTCGGATAACCTGCAATACTGGGTTATCGCAGCTGCCGCGCAACCTCCAGTAAGGCCACCATGACGAGTTTCACCTTCATCTGCGTAGAGTCCCTGTCCTAGCTGGCGACTGCTAGAGCAAAGACATGGCTTCCCTTACGATCCCATTTGCGGTCTGTATTCTTGAATAAATGGAAGGCAGAATTGATTGGTGTTTATCGTCTTGTAAGGCAGCGTAGTGCTGGAGGAATTGCTCCATTCTTTCAGCTATGCCGTCTAGGTCGTCCTCTAGGTCTTCTCGTTGGACCAAGTCATCGGGCATTTAGGTCACTCCTATACTTTAGCGGTCGGGGCCAGCCGTCACTACTCCAGGATTGGGGTGTTTCGATGCAACCCACTTGCGTCCAATTAGTTCTGAAATTGCCGGGGTGGATTCCACGTTCCCACCACTACGGCAATTCTACATGTATCAGCCTTCCAACCAATTGGTCTAAAACGGCACTCCCTAGCCGCCCCGGTACACCTCCAAATACTTTCTGGCTACCGCGGGCCAGGTGAACTCGGCCAGCGTGTAGTCTTGGGCGTCGCGGCCAAGTTCCCGGCGGTAAGCGTCGTCGTTCACCAACCGCACCATCGAGGAGACGGCCTCCTCTTGGTCGAACCTGGGCACCACCACGGCGCCTCGGGTCAAAAGCTCCCGGTTGGCCCCCACGTCGTGGGTCAAGACGGGCGCCCCGTAGGCCATCGCCTCGAAAAACACCAAGCCAAAGGCTTCATACTGGGAGAACAGGACAAAGATGTCGGCCTGAGAGTACCACTGGACCAACTCTTGGTCGGAGACCTCCCCCACCATGCTCACTTCTTGTTCCAGCCCGGCGTCACTGACCGAGACGGCAATCCTTTGCTCGGCGTCTTCATCCCGCCCCACCAAGACCAACCGCACCGGACGCTGAAACTGGGAGCGGGCCCGGCGGTACACCTCGAGCAACCACTCTTGGCCTTTGTGGCGGCCCAACCGTCCGACGCACAACAGGGTCAAGGGCCGCGACGAATCATCTTGGGGCGAACCCTCCGGCGTTTCTTCCGGCGAGGCTGAGCCAGACGGGCCTTCGCTGTCGCTGACCGGTTCCGGCGCGCCCCAACCGATGACTACCTGCTTCTGCGGCGGCGCGCGGTAGTCCCGGCGGACCAACCTGGCTTCTTGATTGGTCAAGGCGACCACCCGGTCTACTACCTTGCACAAGAAGATGTTGATGGGACGAAGCCACCAGCGGATTAAGGGCAACTCGTGGTAGGAAGGCGTGAAAACGAACCGGGCCCGGCGGCGGAACCAGAACCAGGACCAGAAATGGCCCCAGAACCAGCCGTCGCTCACGAAGTGGACCACGTTGGGATTGAACTCTTGAAGGTAACGGCGCACCTGAAGCGGAGAAAACCAGACCAAGGGGCAGGAGTACAAAGGCAGTGAGCGCCGGGGAAAGCCGTCCAACCGGTAGATGCCGATACCCTCGGCCGTAGTCTCCCGGTCCGCCCAATCGGGTTGCGGGATTCTGGGGAACGAGTACTTGGTGGTAAGGACCGCCACTGCTTCCACTTCCGCCGACTTCTGGATCTGGAAAGTGAGCTGTTCGATGGCCCGCTCAACCCCGCCCAAGTAGGGGCGAAAGTACGGGGTCAAAAACAGGACGCGGAGAGGTCGAGTCATGATAACGCACGCTCCAAGCCGTGTCGCCAGGCATCGCTAATCTCCCTCACCGGCAAATCCAAAAGGGGGCCTAACTTGAACCGATTGCCGCCGGTGGTCCCCAGCCGGAGCAGGGGGGCCTCAGCGGCCCTAGCCAGTTCTTGCAACCGGGGCCACTGGTCCGGAGGCATAGCGACGACAATACGTGACTGCCCTTCACCAAACATCGTCACATCCCAACGCTTGGGCATCGGTATCTCGCTGCGAAAACCGATCTCTTGGGGAATACAGTACTCGGCCAGTGCAACCGCCAGTCCTCCTTCGGAGCAATCGTGGGCCGCGCTTATAACGCCCTCCTGGATGGCCCTCCGGCAAAGCTCTTGGACCCGCCGTTCCAGAGACAGGTTGATGGCCGGACGCCCCGCCACCAAGCCATGGATTACTTGGAGAAACTCGCTCCCCGCCAAGTCTGAGGCCCGCTGCTGCAGGTCCTGCCTACCCAAAAGGGCCACCACCAGTCCTTCTTCCGGGAATAGCGACCGGGTGTGACGGTTTACGTCTTCAAGCAACCCAAGCCCGCCCACCACCGGGGTGGGATAGACCGCTTGCCCCTGTGACTCGTTATACAGGCTCACGTTGCCGCTGACCACCGGGACGCCCAAGACGCGGCAGGCCCGGGCCATGCCCCGGATGCACCATTCCAGTTGGTAGTAAATCTCCGGTTTTTCGGGGTTTCCAAAGTTGAGACAGTCGGTCAACGCCAATGGCTCGGCACCAGAGCATGATAGGTTGCGGCACACCTCGGCCACCGCTATCTGCCCGCCCCGGTAGGGGTCCAAGTAACAAAGACGGCCGTTGCCGTCAATGCTCAAGGCGATGGCTCTTCCAGTACCCTTGATCCGAATTACGGCGGCGTCGCTGCCCGGCCCGGCCACAGTGTTGGTCTGCACCTGATGGTCGTACTGACGGTAGACCCTTTCTTTGCTGGCGATATTGGGCGACGCCAACAGCGTCAACAACGTCTCTCCCGGCCCCTGGGCCGGCAACGGAACATCGGACAGGGAGAAGCGCCAGCGTTGTCTTTGCTCCGCCTCCGGGACGCCCTCCATCCGGTAGCGGGGCGCGTTCACCAAGTGGCGGACCGGCAGTTGCGCAATCAGGCGAGAATCGTCAAACACCCGCGCATCGGGCCGATCTATGACCGTGCCGATGGTACGGCAAGGAACATCCCACTTGTCGAACACTTGCTTGACCCGATCGACCCCACCGGGCGGCGTCATCAAGAGCATCCTCTCCTGAGATTCGGAGAGCATCACCTCGTACCCGTCCATGCCCCCTTCCCGACGGTGGACTTGGGAAATATCCAACTGGACTCCCCGGCCGGCGCGGGACGCCGATTCCACGGCGGAGCTGGTAAGACCGGCAGCGCCCAAGTCCTGAATGCCTTGAACCGCCCCGGTTGCTAGGGCTTCCAAGCAGGCCTCGATCAATACCTTTTCCAAGAAGGGGTTGCCCACTTGCACTGTGGGGCGCAACTCTTGCTCCCTCTCAAAAGTACGGGAGGCTAGGCCCGAAGCCCCGTGTATGCCATCCCGGCCGGTGTCCGCTCCCACCAACAACAGGACATTGCCCACTCTCCCCGCCGATGCGGTAGCCAGCTTGTCTTTGGCCGCCAGCCCGACGCACATGGCATTTACCAGGGGATTCTGAGAGTAGACAGGGTCAAAGAAAATCTCTCCCGCCACATCGGGAACGCCGATGCAATTCCCGTACCAGGCGATGCCGTCCACCACTCCTTGGAATAAGTGCTTGCTCCGGGAATCGTCCGGCGGTCCGAACCGGAGAGAGTTCAGGAGGGCGATGGGCCGGGCGCCCATGGCCAGGATGTCCCGGACGATCCCGCCGACTCCGGTAGCGGCTCCCTGCCGGGGTTCCACCGCCGACGGATGATTATGGGACTCGACTTTGAAGACCACGGCTAGGCCATCGCCGATATCCACGGCTCCGGCGTTTTCCGCGCCGGGCCGGGACAGGACCCTGGGGGAGCGGCTGGGCAGAAGCCGGAGCAGCGGCGCGGAGTGTTTATAGCCGCAGTGTTCGCTCCACAAAGCTCCGAACATGCCTAACTCCACGGGATTGGGCTCCCGGTCCAGTAGCTCCAGGATCATGTCGTATTCGGCCTCGGTGAGAGCTATCTCTTCGAGGGTCTCTTTAGTTACGGGCACGAATGAACACCGCCGCCGGCAACTCGAAAGTACTTGGCCGCCGGCCCAAAAAATTCACGCATGGGTTCCAGGTCAGTGGCAGTTATCAAGGTCTGCTCGTACTGGCTTGTTTTCTCAAGCACGCGGCGGCGGCGTTCCGCGTCCATTTCCGAGAGCACGTCGTCCAACAGTAGAATCGGCGCCTCACCGCGCAGGGAAGCCAGGTACGACGCCTCCGACAACCGCAGCGCCAAGGCCAGGGTGCGCGCTTGGCCGCGGGAAGCAAAAGCGCCCATGTCCAAATGGTTAATCAGCAGGTCGAAATCATCCCGGTGGGGCCCCACCGTAGTATTGGCGGTGGCTTGGTCGCGTTGTTCAGCGGCGGCCAGTGATTGGCGAAATTGGTCTTCGGTGGCGGAGGTAGTGTCGCCCGGGGGCACACTGGGCCGGTAAGCAACCTGAAGGTCTTCTCCCGGTCCGGCCAGTTGGGCATGGTGTTGAGCACAAGCGACTGCCAAGTCTCTGATTACCTCCAGCCGGCGCCAGGTGATCCACGACCCCTCTTTGACCAGTTCATCGTCCCAGTAAGCCAGCTCGTCGGCGGCAGCACGGCCATTCTGAAGCATCCGCAAAAGTTGGTTGCGTTGCTGGACCACCTTCTGATAACGCAGAAGTCCTCTGAGATAGCGGGTATCCGCTTGGGAAATCAGAATATCCAGAAACCGCCGCCGTTGCGAAGGAGGACCTTGGACCAACCGCAGGTCGTCGGCACTGAATAAAACGGCGTTCACTGTACCCACCAGCTCTGCGGCGGTGCGGCGGACCCGGCTTACTCGTATCTCCTTGCGCACTGAGAATCCCGTGGGGCCCGTATGATTGGAATTGCCGACCGGGAGTTCCTCCGCTGCGGCGGTCCGGGCGCTCCGGTACCCCACAAATACTTGTAGCCGCTCCCCCTCCTTCTCGACGGTCCCGCCTACCAGTCCTTGCCCGCCATCGGCTGCGGCTCGGAAATTAAGCACTTCCCGCTCGTTCTCGGCGCGGAAGGACCGGGCTATTGCCAGCAGGTAGACGGCCTCAAGCAGGGTTGTTTTCCCTTGGGCATTGGGGCCGAAGAAGACCACCACGCCGGGCGGAAGTTCCAGCTCCAACTCGACCAAGTTGCGGAAGTTGTTGAGGGTAAGGCGGGAGAGATACACCTATACGGCTAATGCTCATCTTTTAGGGAACGGATTTGCTCTTCCAGGTCGCGGACACTGCCTTCGTCACCGTCGGACAAACGGAAGCAGCGGTCCAAGTATAGCTGGGCAAGACGGGACCCTTTCTGAGAGGTGTCTCTGGCCACCGTCAGCAAGGCCGGCACCTGGAATTCCTCGGGGAGATACCTGGCCAGTGTTTGTATCTCTTCCACCGCTTCGTCCGCGTTGTGGGAATCGTCCCCCTCGACAGCAAACCGCAGCTTGCCCAGCAGCTTGGATAGCTCACCCAGCTTGTCCCGCTCGCTCATCAGGCTGAAAAGAACTTCATTTACATCATAGGAGTGGTCTTGGTCATCTCCTTCCAGTCCAGGGGCATCCAGTTGGGCGGGTTCAGTCTCCAACGCTCCGGGGCCGCCTTGCCGATCGGAGTACATCCGGGAGTAGTCTTGGACCGCCTCGGTAACCGCCTCCATCATTCTGGGCAAGTCGAAGGAGAACATACTACTCCCGTAGACCAAGTCGTCATCCCTCAGCCGGCTCATCCGCTCCAACTCTTCATAGCTGTCCACCGGTTCCGGCACAGGCGGCATAGCGAAAGCGGAAAAATCACTCAGCGGCAGGTTGCCCAAATGCGCGGCAAGGAAAGGAGGCACGTACTTGCCCAAGTCCGCTTTGATTGGGAGGGTGACCACGTAAGTGGCGTACACCTTGTCCGGCTCGGTGTCTACTCGAAAATAGAGCAGGGCGTGGCCTTTGGGACGCCCTGGGTCTCCTCTCTCGAAAGTAATGTCCATATCATATTTCCCGCGGCGGGGTATGCTTGAACATATTATAGGTTATCCTCACTTTGTAGGCCATAGGCGGTTCTGGCCAGGGTTTTTCGGTTTTCATATTGGAGTGGTGCAGTAACCCCCTATAACGTCATTCTGAGGAGCTTGTGACGAAGAATCTAAAAGTCTTGATCGGAGAATCGGCCTTGACTTGCAAGAGCGATTTTAGACCCTTCACTCCGTTCAGGGTGACAATTAAAAGACCCTGGTGGCACCTCCGACCCCTGCTGCCAGTAGACGGCGCCGGGCGATGTGGAGTATAAACTAACCTGAGACCTCAAGCTGGGGAGGAGCAGCCCATGTCTGGTCCCGCGCCAAAGGCGTTCGAGTTCGACAAAGTAACCATCGGGGAAGAAATGGGGTCCTACGAGTATGTCCTGACGCAAGAGATGCTGGACGGCTTCCGGCTGGCGGTGGACGACCCCGAGGCTTCCTTCCCGACCTTGGCAGTCAAGCACGACATCATCTCCTTCGCAATGATATACGAAGACAACATCGGTGGAGTGAACGCAGGAAACGAGGTTGAATTTTTCAACCCGCCCATACCCGGCAAGAAGATCCGGGTTACCGGTCGAATCTTCGATAAGTACTGGCGGCGGGACAAACCCTATTTGGTTATCGAGGCCACCGCAATCGACGAAGACGGGCGGTTGCTGGAAAAGTTGCGCACTTACCAATTGAAGAAGCCCGACGAGGTTGGAAAGAAATGGCAGCATCAAGACTAGAAATCAACCAGCAGGTCCCCGCAGTCACCAAAATGATTGCCCAGGAAGCCATCAATAAGTTTGAGTCCTGCGGAATCCTGGAGAGAGAGAATATACACACGAACCCGGAGATTGCCAAGCAACGGTTGGGTTACAGCCACCCAATTGCGTCCGGCAGGATGTCGCTGGCCTTCGCGACGGAGAGCTTGCGTAAGTTTTTTGGCCCCGATGTTTTTAACCACTCAGGAACGGTGCACTTGAAGTTTCTACGCCCGGTCAAGCACGGCGACACGGTGACGGTGCGCGGGGCCGTGAGGCATCAGGAGCAAATCGATGCGGGAACCTTGGTAACGGTGGATATTTACTGCGAGAACCAGACCGGCGGCAAGACGGCCATTGGGACCGGGACTGCCGTCATTCCCTAGCAAATTCTTGCAATTGCTCGTGAAACTTATTACAATCCCGTTATCCAGTTCGCTCTTTTCAGGAGGACCATGCTCGGTAGCCAATTTGGAAAAGTGGAAGTCGAGATCCTTTATTGTGTGTCTTGAGGCTACTACCCGGTCGCCTCGTGGTTGGCGACGGAGTTTTGGCACTCGGAGAGCCCCGGCGACGTAGCCTTAAAGCTGACCCCCAACCATAGAGGTCGTTTAGAGGTCTATCTGGATGGGGAGAAGATATTCGACCGCAAAGAAGACGGTGGGTATCCGGACCTCAACAAGGTGCGGGAACTGAAAATGACCATCGCCGAGAAAATCTTTGAAGTCGAAGAAGCAATCGCAGCGAATTAGCCGCAGGTCACAGGCCGTCCGGTTTGAAAGATGCAGCCCAAGCGCAGGTTAGGGGCTGCATCTTTTGTGACGCCCAATTCCTCGGGCGGACCTCGGCGTCCCCGCTGCTGTGGCGAGCCTCTGTCGAGCATGGAACCCGCAACCACCCGCAGGAGTTATGTCCGTGGCCGATACAGAACATCTACAAGCGGCTCGATCCGGTCCGGAGGCTTTCGCTCAATGGCGCGCCCAGAACCCCGAGGTCTCCCTGGACCTGGAAGAAGCAGACCTGGCCGGAGTGGACCTTCGCGGAGCCCGGATTAGAGGCGCCAACCTGCGGCGTTGCAACTTTTCCGGGGCCCTTCTTTCCAGGGCCAGTTTATCCGGGGCTGATCTGCGAGAGGCTGACCTTAGGGGCGCAGACCTCGCCCGTGGGGCCTTGGCCGGCGCCAACCTTGCCAATGCCAATTTGACCAACGTCAACCTGTTTTGGGCCGATCTCAAAAACTGTAATCTGCATGGCGCAACCTTGCGGTGGTCGCGGATGATGCGCGCTTCTTTCCTTGGCGCAGACTTGACCAATGCCGACGTCAGCCAAGCAAATATGATCGAGGCTGACCTTCGCAACGCTGTGCTTGTCGGGGCGCGGTTTCAGTCCTCCAACATGAACGGGGCGGACCTCAGCCGGGTGACTACGGACGGCGCAGATTTCACTCTGGCTATGATCCGCGATTCCATGTGGATAGCGGCGGACCTCCGGGGGGCTAATCTGGGCCATGCCAGCCTGCACCGCTCCGATATGGCCCTGGCCAAATACGACGACACGACTATCTTTCCCAAGGGCTTCGACCCCAACCGTACCGGCAACCGGGACGTTACCGAGTAACCGGTCCCCCTGTCGCAATGCCAACATCAACTCCGGCTAAATCTCCCGAGCGCGGAAACCCGGCGGATTCAAGAATCTGTCCGATTTATGTTAGACTGGTTCTCGGTAGCCCACGTAGGGGGATCCTGTGCCAGTCCTACAAATCGCGGCGGACCGGCCCGGCGCCGGCAAAACCTGCTTAGCTGGCGCGCTGCTGCTACACCTGGCCGCCGCCGGGAAACAAGCAGGCTACTACAAGCCCTTTTCCGACCATCCGGGTGAAGACCCCGACGTTGTTTTCATCACCCAGACGCTTCCGAATGCAGCCTCTCCCTGGCAAGTCCCGGCCCCGGTTCCCCCCTTTACCGGCGCCGGCCCATCTTTGGTAAGTCCCGCGGCGGAGGAAGTGCAACACGCGGTTTCCACTCTTCAAAGCGGGTGCGACCTGTTGCTGCTGGAGGGGCCGGACCTCGAAACGTCAACCGGCCAATCTTCCCCTCTGCCCCTTGAGCTTTCGTCTCTAACCGACTCCAAAGTACTGCTCCTAGTCCGGTATGCCAAAGACCTGAGAATGGCAGACGTTGAAAGGGCGGCCCAGTCCTTCGGCGACCGGTTGGCTGGAGTTTTAATCAATGGAGTCAGCCGTTACCGGCTGCGAGAAGTCAACCAGTCAATGGAGGCGGCGTTGCCGCCCCACGGCATAGCCTTTTGGGGCGCGCTGCGAGAAGACCGCAGCATGATCGCGGTCACTGTTCAACAAATCGCAGACCACTTGGGAGGAAGCTGGGCCCAGGAACCGGAAAATATCGAAGCCCCGGTGGAAAGGTTCCTGATTGGCGGCAACATCATGGACTTGGGACCCACCTACTTTGGCCGTTACGCCAATCAGGCCGTGATTGTGCGGGCCGGCCGGCCGGACATCCAGATGGCCAGCCTGTTGCCCGAAACCCGTTGTTTGGTCCTGACCGGAAATGAAGCGCTCACCGAGTACGTGAAGGCCGAGGCCCTACAACGAGGGGTTCCTTTAATTTCGGTCGAATCCGGCACCCTGGAAACCGCCCAGGCCTTGGGCGGCATCTTGGACCAGACCCCGGCCCTTACCCGTCGGAAAATCGAAAGCTTTCTTCAACTCCTGCGGTGCAACTTGGACTTGGACGCCCTTTTGGCGCTTATGGATTGACAGGTCCGCCATTGAGTGCAAGCTACCCCATATCTGAACCGGGATTCATAGAATTAAGGGATTCGCATGATTTCCTAATCCTGTAAATCCCGGAATCAGAGAAATCCCAGTTCAGATGAACAATCAAAAGGCCCTGAGTTGTGATTAGCTTGACTTCCATTCCGGGCCGCCGGTACAATGGCCGTAGCAGCTAAAAATTTATAATACTTGTTAAGAGTTGACCCCCTTGGGAGGGCTTATGGCAATCACACAGAACGGAGTCGAACTTGGCGTTGCTATCAGCGAGAAGGCCGCTGACAAAATAAAGTTCTTTGCCAATAAGGATGGTATTAGCGAAAACGTGGGGGTCCGGGTGGCGGTGAAGGGCGGCGGTTGTTCCGGTCTGACCTACGACCTCTCGATTACCGATCAGGAACTGCCCAGCGACAAGATTGTAGAGCAACACGGCGTCAAGGTGATGGTGGACAAGAAGAGCTACATTTTCCTGGTGGGGACGGAGTTGGAGTTTTCCGACGGCCTCAACGGTAAGGGCTTCATGTTTTCCAACCCCAACGCCAAAAAGACCTGCGGGTGCGGCACATCCTTCAGTGTCTAGCCCGCCCGGTCCCAAGAACACAGAGCGTCGCCTTCATCGCAAAAAAGGCGGCGCTTTTTACATTCAGCCTTTCCGGAGGATGCCATGACTCTACAGCGATCAGCTTTACACCAAGCCGCCGCGGGCACCAACTTTCAGGAGAGCTACGGATGGGAACTGCCTGTGGTGTACTCCGACGCCGCTTCGGAGTACCTGGCTGTCACCAGCGGGGCGGCAGTACACGACGCGTCTTACACCGGGCGTCTAAGAGCCATAGGGGAAGATGCCCTGGACCTAATCAACCGCCTGTCCACCAACAAGGTCGTTGACCTTCAACCCGGACAAGGAGCCCCCACAATTCTTACCACCGACCGGGGGCGCATCCTGGACCTGATTGTCGTCCTCAATGCCGGCGGCCACCTGCTGCTGCTTACCAGCCCGGGCACCCAGGACACCGTAATCCAATGGTTGGACAAGTATACAATTCTGGAGGACTTGACCGTCGAGGACATTTCTGGTTCCACCGCCATGCTGGCAGTTTGGGGGCCCGCCGCCCTCGGTTCCCTCAAGACCATTATAGGCTCGGATTTGGCCGAACTCCCCCTCTATCACTCGGTGGAAACCGCACTGGGGGGCGCCCAGGTCCGGGTCGTTTCCACCCGGATAACTGAACTGCCCGGTTGTTACGTCATTACATCCACCGAGGCTGCCCCGGCAGTCTGGCAAGCCATCGTGGAAGCGGGCGTCAGCCCCATTGGCGCCGAAGCCTATGAAGCGGCGCGGATAAACTACAGCTTGCCAGTCCACGGCCGGGAGATGGGAGATGACTACAACCCGCTGGAGGCCGGCCTGATCGGCTCCATCGACTTCGCCAAGGGTTGCTATATCGGCCAAGAGGTCATTGCCCGGCTGGACACTTATCAGAAAGTCCAGAAGCGCCTGGTGAAGCTTTCTTTCGAAGCGGGCAGCTCCGTTTCGCCGGGGACATCCCTCAAACAAGAGGGGCGTGTTGTCGGTAAAGTAACCTCCGCAGCGGTCATTCCCACAACCGGGGAGACCATCGGCTTGGCCTACGTGCGCACCAAGAACGCGTTGCCAGGGGCTCGTCTAGAGTTGGAACCCCCGGCAACCGGCTGGGCCGAGATCAAGGACCTGCCCCAACTGTTCGGGCCCGGCGAGGAGTAACGCCGCCGGAATCTTTCATCTTTCGGCTGATCCAGTACTAGCCCGGCGATGCTGCTAGGGCCTTTTCATACTTGGAAATGTCATTCTGAGCCGTAAGCGAAGAATCTGAAAACCTTCAGCAAGAACCTGGTCCGAGTACCGGAGAAAGGGGATGCAGTCGAGGGCTTTAGACCCCTCGCTCCGCTCGGGGTGACAATGGAAAGGCCCTAGGGGCCGCGCCGATGTACTCTGTTGCAGGTCAAGTAATGCTTGCGACCTGTAACTGTTCAGACTTGATGAGGTGACTCACTCCCGTCGTCCCGGCGAAGGCCGGGATAACCCCCCTCAACTCTGAACACTTACTGCGACCTCTATACTTCCTTCCAGGTTTGCTTCCAGAAGGGCCAGAAAGTCGTAGCCCAGCCTTCGCAACTCTTCGGAGCCTCCCTCCTTGCGGTCCAGGACCGTCACCACTGTCACAACAGAGCAGCCGGCTGCCTCCGCGGCTTCGATCGCCTGAAACAAAGACCCCCCGGTAGTACAGACGTCGTCTACTATCGCCACCCGGCTGCCCGACCGCAGCGGTCCTTCGATGCTTTGTCCGGTCCCGTGGGCCTTCGCTTCCTTCCTGACAATAAACCCGGAAATACCCTCCCCTCGTAGTCCGCTGGATAAAGCAATAGCGGAGACAATGGGGTCCGCGCCCAGCGTAAGGCCGCCGACAGCATCCACTTCTGCTTGGCGCAGAACGGGGAGTAGTGCCTCGGCAATGAGCCTGGAGCCATCAGGATCAAGACTCAATAAGCGCCCGTCGAAGTAGTATTTGCTGCTCTTCCCGGATGCCAGCGTGAAATCGCCGTATTTTAGGGCCCCTCGGGCCAGTGCGACTTCCAAGAGATTGCCGGCAATAGCTTTCGTCTCATCGGCGATTGCTGGCAGAGGGACGGACGGTTTAGTCGTTTGTTCACGGTACAAGCAATGCTTCTCGATATACTCGGCCACTTGGTCCGGGACCTGGTAACGCAGGGAAACTCCGGTTGCGGTGCGACGCCGCACTTCTGTGGCGCTTATGCCCATCATTGGCATAGATAAGACCTGTGCCTTCTCCTTAGCCGCTGGGAACCGGGAGACCAGCTCCATCCAGTCAAAGTCCTGGTGCCCCGACCGTTCCACCACCACCAACCGACACAACTCCAAGATTCGGCCCGGCTCTTTCCAACGGTGAAACCCGCGCATAGCGTCCTGGCCAACTATGAAATACAGCGTTGCCTCTACCCCTAGCTTCTCCACGAGGGCGTCCAGGGTGTCCACAGTATAGGTAAGCCCCGGACGGTTGATTTCCTCGAGGCACACTTGGAAATAGGGGTTGGAAGATACAGCCAACTCCAGCATCTCCACCCGATGCCGGGCCGGGCTCAATTGCTCCCCCGCCTTCATCCACGGCTGTCCCGCCGGCAGGAAGAGTACCCGGTCCAGGTCCAACTGCACCCGGGCTTCCTCTCCCAGGGCCAAGTGGCCCAAGTGCACCGGGTCAAAGGTCCCTCCCACCAAGCCTATCCGCATACTAAAACCACTCGACCTCTACCTGGCCGATCCTAATGGTGTCGCCGGCCTCGATGCCGGCGTCGGTCAACCGCCGGGCCAGCCCCCGGCGGGTCATTTCCCGCCAGAGTTGCAGCACCACCCGTTGGTCTCTGGTGTCGGCTAGGGCTGCCAAACGCTCCAAGTCTTCCGAGACCACCACATAAGTCCCATCTTCCTTGTAAACGGACTCGGGTTCCCGCCGCCGTGGAGGCTGGGCCCGGACCTCCTGTTGGGCCGGTAGTGTTGGTTCCCCAGGCGGGGTGTCAAGCAATTCCACCACCTTGCCCAACAGGGCATCGACACCCTCTCCGGTAGCGGCTGAAATAAACATCACTAGCTGGGGCGGTTCTAGGTCGGCGCCCGGTCCATCTGCCGCGGCTAGGGTCTGTACGATATCCGCCTTCCGTTCTCTCACTTCGGTAATGTCTATTTTGTTGACAGCGACGATTTGCTGCTTGCCGGCCAACTCGGGATTGAACTGGCGCAACTCATTCTTGAGCATACGCAGGTCCCCCAAGGGGTCCTCAGACATCCCATCCAGGAGGTGGACATAAACTCGGGTCCGCTCAGCATGACGCAAGAACTGGTGGCCCAGCCCTACGCCCCGGTGCGCACCTTCCAGTAAGCCCGGCACCTCCATCATGACAAAATCTTTGCCGCGACTGCTGGCTACTCCTAAAACCGGCTCCAGCGTGGTAAAGGGATAGTCAGCCACCTTGGGCTTCGCTGCGGAACACCGCCGAATCAGTGTAGACTTTCCAGCATTGGGCCGGGCGATCAACCCTACGTCGGCCAGCAGCTTGAGCTCCAAGAAGAGGACGACGGACTCCCCCTTCTCGCCCTTCTGTGCCAGCACCGGCTCTTGATTGGTCGACGACACGAACCGTGTGTTACCCCAGCCCCCGACGCCGCCGTGGGCGATCAACTGCGGCGCCGTATCCATGACATCGGCGATAAGAGTCCGGCGACCGGAAGAGTCACGGAGATAAACCTCAGTGCCCAAAGGCAACCGGACCACCGTGGATTGTCCGTCAGCGCCCCGCTTGTTCTTGCCCTTGCCGTGGCCGCCCTTCTCTACGTAGATAGTGCTGTTGAATTTCAAGTGCAATAACGTGTTCAGGGAGGGGTCGCCACAAACATAGGCACTCCCTCCGGTTCCCCCGTCGCCTCCATTAGGGCCGCCCCAGGGACGGTATTTCTCCCGTAGAAAGCTAACGCAGCCGTTCCCGCCGTTTCCGGCCTTTATGTTTAGCCTTACGCTATCTATCATATTTATGTGTATAGATAATAACAGTAATAAGCACGTTGAAAGTGTGGATAACCGGATATGCTTGAAGCTGGTGAATTGTGGGCTAGCGACATTTTATCATGGAGCGACGGGTGTTGTGGTTGGATAAGTCTCCGGATAGTGTTGATAGAATCCTGCGGTGGCGGCGATGGGGAACTTTGCGGAAAGTTTCTTGTCTGCTTTTGCACGTTGCCGGTCCCACAACCCATGAAGCAAGGGTGGTTATCCACAAATATGCGAAGTTGTACACTAAATTGGAGCAGATATCCAAGGTGGGGCCGAGCCTTTCGGCTTTCGGGCTCAAGATAAACTCCGCGAGGGGTCTAAAGCCCTTGACTGCATCCCCTTTTCTTAGATTCTCAGACCAGGTTCTTGGTGAAGGCTTTTAGATTCTTCGCCTGCGGCTCAGAATGACAGGGGTGGGGGTCAGGATGACATTTTCTGAGAATGAAAAGACCCTGACTCTGGGGTTGTCGGCGTTGCTAGCTAGTGTTGCCTAGTGTTATCCTTGGGGCGATTGCTGCAAGCATACGTGGGGGGCAGGCTTGGAAGTTCGCGGCTCCGTTGGAAGGTGGGAACAGGCCTGCACCCGGATCCGGTGCGGCGCGATATGGGGCGCTATGGCACTGGCTGTTCTTGCGGCTGCGGCGTGCCAGCGTGACGGGGAGGCCAGAGATGTTTCCGAGACGCCGCCCACAGATTCCAGCACAGCATTATCGTCCGAGGAGCGTGAAGTATCCGTGAACCGGATAGCGGCCGTCAGCGCCACCGGAGAGCTTTTCACTATCGGTCCTGACGGAGATAACCTGCGCAGGCTTACCGGCGGCATCCAGACGGGCGTGGGGTCCTCAGGCCCGGTACTGGCTCAACCCCTTGATTTGAACAATTACTATGCATGGCCAACCTGGTCGCCCGATGGAACCAAGATAGCGGCATCCCGGGTGAGCGTTTCTGATGTCGAAACGCGCGTAACCCTTGAGGTAATCGATGTCGAAACCGCTAGGACTCAGACGGTCTACAAAAACCCGGTCCCGGCGCAGATCGCCCGAGGAGCGCCGCACTATCTGTATTGGTCTCCCGACAGCCGGTATTTGGCGTTTCTGGCAAATGACTCACAGAAGCAGACGCTCTTCGTTTTAGATACTTTGGCCGAGGGTGAGCCCAAAGCCCTAGCGACAGGAGCGCCTCTGTATTACCACTGGGCCGCCGACAGCAGCGCCTTGCTCATCCATGTTAGACAGGAAGTCAATCTGGCCCGGAGACCCTTCGATGAAGCGCCGGTACCCTTGACAACGGCCAGGGGATTTTTCAGGGCGCCAGCATTTTCGCCGGATGGAGAGCGGTTCGCTTACACTGATGTCACAGAGACGGCCGCATCGTTATTGGTCGCGCCGGTCAACAACCCGGAGCAAGGAAGAAACATATTGGAAGTGGGAATGCTGGCCGCGTTCACCTGGTCTCCCGACGGTCAAGAAATAGCGATAGCCGATCAATTGGACCCCTCGAGAGGAGTTTTCGAGCGATTGCGGGTGGTGTCCGCCGACGGGGGGCAAGTGAAGACCATTGGCGATGGCCCGATACTTGCGTTCCACTGGTCCCCGCAAGGGGACCGGATCTCTTGGGTTGTCCTTGACATCGAGGCTCGATCATTTGACTGGAAAGTATCCGCCAACTCCGGTGGGCCGGCCAATCAGCTAATCCGGTTCCAGCCCTCCAGCAATGTCTTCACTATGTTGAGTTTCTTCGACCAATATGCTTATTCTCACTCGCCTTGGTCGCCTGACGGCACCCGCTTGGTAGTGGCCGGAATCGCGGAGGAGACCCTGGGTGGAGGCAACGGGGCCACTCCGACCGGAGACCGGGTGTTCATACTGGATGCTACCGGGGCGGAGGCTCCCCGCAATATAGCCCCAGGAGTCCTGGCTTTCTGGTCTTGGAACTGAGGCGAAGACCGGGTCCGGGTCCGCCGAGGTCGCCTTGGCAGCTATCCTTCCGGCCCTGGCTATACGGTCGCCGGCGGCGCGGAGTTAGGCGGTCCGAGGAAGGCCCGATGCAGCGACGAGAAGCAGCCAGCGCTTCTCTTATAGAAGGGACGTCGCAACAAGTATAACGCCATTGGCGTTATACGGATGACTAATAGGCCGTGGGAAGGGGCTAACGGTCTTGGGGCGCGCTTACCCGGCGGGGCTTTCCACCATAGAGTCTTCCTGAGCAACCCGCACCGGCGCCACCCCGTTCTCCTGTAGCCGGGTCAACTCGTCCAACGGGATGTGGCAATAGATTACGTGGTCCTCTTCGGGCGTCGTAACCGCCGGAGGCGGGGTAGTGTCGCATATCGGTCCGATCTTTCGCGGACAACGTCCGGCAAAGAAGCAGCCTTCGAATCTCGCCCGCATGGTGGGCACGGCCCCCGGCAATCTGATCACCGCAGGCTCCGCGTCAGGATCGGGTATAGGCGCTGCCGACATCAATGCCTCGGTGTAGGGGTGAGACGGTACATTCAAGACCTTTTTGGCTGGTCCCGACTCGGCTACATGCCCCGCATAGAGCACCAAGATGTCGTCAGAAAGGTAGCGCACCACGCCTAGATCATGGGTAATGAAGACGTAGGAAGTGTTAGTCTCCTCTTGGTGAGAGCGCAACAGGTTCAGCACTTGAGCTTGGACGGACACATCCAGTGCAGAGACGGCCTCGTCGGCAACGACGATTTCCGGAGAGGCTGCGAAAGCACCGGCTAGAGCCACGCGCTGCTGCTCTCCACCGCTCAACTCACCCGGATGCCTTCTCAGGTAGCCTGGGTCCAGCCCCACAGATTGCAACAACTCTCCGGCGCGTTGCTCGCTCTCTTTTTTATTCAGTCCCGAGAACTTGCGCAACGCCCTGACGATGGCATGACGGACGGCCAGCTTTGGGTTGAGCGAGGCTTGAGGGTTCTGAAACACCATGCGCATGGCGGCGCGTTGATCGCGGGTCCTGTTTTCCACTGCCGGGGCCAACTCATTGTCCTGTAGCTGCAAGCTACCCCGGTCCCGGGCCACCAACCCCACGATAGCCCGCGCAGCCGTGGTCTTGCCCGAACCGCTTTCGCCCACGATTCCCAAGGTACGGCCCAACCCCACGTTGAAGTCCACATCGGTAACCGCACGGACGGGAGGCCGGACCCGCGGGCCAAAGAAGATATACTTGCGCCCCCAATTCCCGTAGAAACGGCGCATACCCTTTGCCGTCAACACCGGCGCTTTCTGGGTGCGCTCCGTTTCGACACTCGTGTCCAACTCACCCCAAACCCCCGGAGTGACATCACTCGGATACAAGCACCGCGCCAAATGTCCAGCCCTGGCGTTCACCACAGGCGGCGCCTGGGTCCTACACGACTCCCGGGCTATGGGACACCGGGCCTCGAAAAGACAAGCGTTCGGCGCAGGCAGGGCCGCTGGGTAGACCGAACCCGGGATGCGGCTAAGCTGAAGTACATCCCCTGACGCACCGGGGGCTTTGGGAACACAGTTCAGCAATCCAGCGGTATATGGATGCTTGGACTCCTTGAACAACTCCCGCACCGGGGCCTGTTCCACCGTTTCTCCGGCGTACATCACCACTACACGGTCGGCGACGGCGGCGATCACTCCCAGGTTGTGGGTCACGTATAGAATTCCCGCATTAAGACGCTGCTTGAGGTCCACCACCAACTCGAGGATCGTCGCTTCCGTCGTGACGTCCAACCCCGTCGTCGGTTCGTCCATGATCAGCAGGTCCGGCTCACAGGCCAACGCCATGGCGATGACCACCCGTTGCTGCATACCGCCACTCAACTCGTGGGGATAGCGGCGGCCAACCGCCTCCGGGTCCGCCAGCCGGACACTCTCGAACAGCTCCACCGTCCGGCGGTGGGTCTGACCCGCGTCCATATCCAGGTGTTCGCGCAGCACCTCCTGGAGCTGCGGTCCCACGCGCATGGTTGGATTCAGCGATGTTGCCGGGTCCTGGTATACCATCGCAATGCGGTTGCCTCGCAGGTGGCGCAATTCTGCCGCGCCCATTTGCGCAATATCTTGGCCATCGAAGATGATCTGTCCGTCGACCTGCGTAACACCGGGCAAATAGCCCATGACGGCGAAAGCGGTGGTCGATTTGCCGCACCCCGACTCGCCCACGACACCCAGCACCTCGCCGCGACTCACCGACATCGACGCGTCCCTTACCGCACGGACGGTGCCCCGGGGCGTGAAAAAGGTAACAGCTAGGTTATCCACTTGGAGCAGCGGTGTTCCAGTGGGTGCTTGACTACTCATACTATACGGCTCCGACAGAGGATGTGACCTCTCGGGGGAGCCCGCTGGCTTGTTTGATACCATCGGTCAGCAGATTAACGCCTACCACCAGCGAAGCGACCGCACCTGCCGGCGCCAGTGTCATCCAAGGCGCGGAGGCTATGAACTGACGGCTCTCGCCGATCATAAGGCCCCAGTCGGGCGAGGGTGGTTGCACTCCCAGTCCCAGGAATCCCAGGGAGGATACGATGAGGATTGAGTAGCTCAACCGTACCGAGAGCTCGACAGCTAGGATCGGCAACGCGTTGGGCAGAATTTCCCTGAAAACGATGTAGGCCCCGGACTCTCCTCGTAGACGAGCGCTCATCACGAATTCCAGGTTCTTCGCCTTCAAGGTGACACTCCGCATCACACGGGCCACGCTAGGGGTGAAGACAGTGCCTACTGTAGCTATGATCAGCACCGGTTCCCAGTACGCATCGAGCCAGCCCCACGGCGCTTGCCTAGCGCCTATGGTGGACAGTATCAGAAGGGCCAGCAACAACGAGGGGAAGGCCATGATGCCGTCCATGACGCGCATCACCAACTCGTCAATCCTGCCCCCCTTGTAGCCGCTCCCCATCCCTATCACTGTACCCAGGAAAATGCCCAACAACGCGCCGACCAGCGATATCGTTATCAACGAGCCGGCACCGGACAGCACACGGCTGAAAACGTCTCGTCCATACTGGTCGGTCCCCAGCCAGTACGTCGACGAGGGTCCCGCAAGCTGGTCCTCTTTGGGAAAGTAGGGGAAAAGATGGAACTCGGTGGCGGAGTAAGGCGCCAGCAACGGGCCGAAAATTGCCACGAAAACGTGGATCAATACAATGGGCAGCCCTATGCGTCCGGCCGTTGTGGACAGGGAGAGCCGCAGGAACTCACGCGCCCTATAGTGTGTGGCAGAGAGCGCAGCCCCAGCGACACGAGGCACACCAACGCGGAGCTCGTCCGCAGATACTGAAAATGCCATATTAGGCCACCCTTATTCTCGGGTCCAAGAACCCGTAGCTAATGTCTGCCAGCAGGTTGCTTACGGCATAGCTTGCGGCAATCACCATCGTCGTGGCCTGCAACAAAGGAGTGTCACGGGTAAGAATCGACGACAATAGCAACTGTCCCAGGCCCGGATAGGCAAAAACGTTTTCAACGATGATGAGCCCGCCTAACAACCACCCGGTGTTGGCTGCGATGATGCTTATAGTTGGCAGCATCGCGTTGGGAACGACGTGTCGGAATATGACCCGTCGCATCGGAAGGCCCTTTAGAATAGCCGCCCTGACATAATGGGACTCCATCACCTCGATCACGCTGGCCCGCGTCATTCGCATGACGTAAGCGAACAACACAGCGGTAAGAGTGAGCGTCGGCAATACCAAGATCTGCGGGTTGGTTAGGGGAGTCTCACCTCGAGGTATGGAACTGGTGGATGGTAATAGATGAAACGTCGAAGAGAAGATAATCATTAACAGAAGTCCGGTGACGAACTCCGGCAAAGATATGCCCACCATGCCAACAGCGCTAACAATTCGGTCGCCCTTTGAGTTCGGGCGCACCCCGGCCCAAATGCCAACCAGGATCGCCGATGGCACCGCTATCAGGAAGGCGAATATAGCAAGGTATACTGATGGCCATAACCGGTGCAGCACAATCTCCGAAATGGCCCTTCTCTGCACCAATGAGTCGCCAAAGTCGCCCCGCACCACACCCCAGACCCAACTCCCGTACCGCTCCGGAGCAGGGCGGTCCAAGCCCAATTCTTCGCGGAGGTTTTTGACGTTCTGTTCCGTGGCAAACTGCCCCAGGATCTTAGTGGCCACGTCACCCGGCAATATCTCCGTGATAACGAAGATGGCCAGGGAAACCATCAGCAAGGTGGCAACGATCAGAGCTGCCCGCACCATCAGGAAGCGTGCCATTAGATCACCAACCTCTAAGCAGCGTCTTCGGGACAGAGCATTCTGTGGAAAGCACCCCTCGTTTAGACAATAAACTTATTATCTCGTGGGGATTTACGGGGTCTGTCGAGCCTGCGGTCTGCTATTCAGCCGCAGGCGTGGTATCAAGGCTTAGGACGGTAACGCTATCAGACCATTTTATGTTTGTCAACCCCGCAATTGAATCATAGAAAATCCTATGATTCGTCAGCGACGAACCACCCGTCCTGGAACAGCCCCCAGCCCAGCGGATGGGGCTCTACACCCCGCAGGTTGTTGCGGGCGCCGTAAAGCCACGGTTGGAAGGCCACTATTATTTGCGGCACTTCGTCGATCAGGATGCGCTGAATCTCCGCGTAGGTCTCCTTCTGCTGTTCGAGCTTCTCCCCCCGGGCCCGGATGACCAGATCGTCAAACACCGGGTTGTTGTAGCGCGGCGCATTCCAACTGGAGGTGCTCAATAGCTGGATGCTCAGGGCTTGGTCCGGATTGGCCCGGCCGAACCAGAAGACCATAGTGAACGGCTCTACCGTCCAGACAGCGTCCCAGTACCCGTCAGGAGAGGTCCGCTGGATTTCCACCCGGATGCCGGCGGGCTCGGCAAGCTCTTTGTATGCCACCGCCATTTCGATCATCCCTGCTCCTACGTCGGATGTGAACAGGGTTATGTCGATCCCATCGGGGTAGCCGGCCTCGGCCAGAAGGGACTTGGCCAGCTCGACGTTGTACTCCGGGGGCGCATACTGCGGCGCGAAGCGCACGTCGTTGGGCGGTATTTGGTGGTAAGCATTGGCGCCCAGGCCCAGCATGGCCGCTTGCCGCAGGAAGTCCCGGTCCGTCACCGCTTGCATCGCCTTCCGGACCAGGATGTTGTCGAAGGGCGGCACCCTGTTGTCCATGTCCATTCCAATCCAGGACAAGCTGGCCGCTTTGATCACCGTAGTGTCGGGATGGGCCTCAATATCGGCGACGCTCTGGGGTTCCAGTTGATATACCACGTCCACGTCGCCGTTCTTAAGCGCCTCGGCCCGGGTTGCGGCCTCCTTGATATTCAAGTAGATCATCTCATCCAGGTAGGGCTTGCCCTCCTCCCAGTAGTCCTCGTTCCTCACCATCGTGGTGCGTATGCCCGGCTCGTGCTCCAAAATCTTGAAGGGGCCAGTGCCGAATTCCTCCAAGGTCAGCCGATCGACATCCACATCGGCGGGGAGAATCCGTGCTTGGTAGATCGAGGTGGACTCCGGGAAGAACGCGTTGGGTCCGGTGAGGTCGAAGCGGATAGTATAGTCGTCGATAATTGTCATATCCTTGATGGTTTCGAAGGTGGACCGCGCCGGAGAGTCCAACACCGGGTCCAACAGCCGGTTGAAGGTGAAGAGCACGTCCTCGGCCTTGAAATCCTTCCCGTGATGGAACTTCACGCCCTTGCGCAGGTGAAAGGTGTAGGATGAGAGGTCGCCGTTAGCCTCCCAGGAAGTGGCTAATTCCGGCTTCACCGACAGGTCCGGCTGGATCATGAGCAGGTTGTCATAGAGGGACTGGGTAAGACCGATGTCAACGACCGACGCATTCCAGGGCGGGTCCAACGACACGTGGTCGGCCACAATCCCCACCGTAAGGGTGCCGCCCCTCCGCGGGGCGCCCTCCTCGCTAGCCATGGCCGTTTCGGCCTCCTCGGCGACTACGACTCCCTCGCCGAGTTCAGCGATCTCCTCCTCCTCGAGGGACCCCTCGATCACGACACCCTGGCCCAGCTCGGCCAGATCTTCCTCCGCGGCCTCGCCTTCGTCGGTGGCCATGGTTTCTTCCATGACCTCGGGTACTGCGGTGGCCTCGCCTCCGCCGCCGCAGGCGGCAACGAAGAGGACCGACGCCATTGCCACGGCGAGCAGGACCAGAAGTGGATGCAGACTAGTTGCCTTAAATCTCATGGCTGTCTCCTTAATTAGGCAATAGAAGGACGGTTTTGGAGAGATATGCGGGAATATGTAGGCGTTATATCAGCGGGTGCCTATTTAGTCGCCAGCTAGTGCCTAGAATCTTGGCGTGAAAGCTACCAGACCCCCCGGGGGTTGTCAACACGCTAGAGATTCTGGAGCAGGGCTGCGCAGAGTCGGCCCCAGGGATACGAAAATCCCCCCAACCCCCCTTGCGTAGGGGCTTCGCCGGCCTCCCCCTTGCGTAGGGGCTTCGCCGGCCTCCCCCTTGCGTAGGGGCTTCGCCGGCCTCCCCCTTGCGTAGGGGCTTCGCCGGCCTCCCCCTTGCGTAGGGGCTTCGCCGGCCTCCCCCTTGCGTAGGGGCTTCGCCGGCCTCCCCCTTGCGTAGGGGCTTCGCCGGCCTCCCCCTTGCGTAGGGGCTTCGCCGGCCTCCCCCTTGCGTAGGGGCTTCGCCGGCCTCCCCCTTGCGTAGGGGCTTCGCCGGCCTCCCCCTTGCGTAGGGGCTTCGCCGGCCTCCCCCTTGCGTAGGGGCTTCGCCGGCCTCCCCCTTGCGTAGGGGCTTCGCCGGCCTCCCCCTTGCGTAGGGGCTTCGCCGGCCTCCCCCCTTGCGTAGGGGCTTCGCCGGCCTCCCCCTTGCGTAGGGGCTTGCGTAGGGGCTTCGCCGGCCTCCCCCTTGCGTAGGGGCTTCGCCGGCCTCCCCCTTGCGTAAAGGGGGACTAAGGGGGATTTTTTCGCGTCCGATAGGGACCGGGAAGCTACACACTCACCTTTCCGTGACTTTGCACTGCCCTGGATTCTGAGTTGATTAGTCCTAGCCGCACCGTCACTCCGGCGAAGGCCGGAGTGACGGTGCGGGGGTAACTGTTCAGATTTGACGGGGTCGGCCCTTCGACTCCGCTGCGCTGCGCTCAGGATGAGTGGTTCCGTGTCAGTGCGCTCAGCAAATCTGAACAGTTACGATTCTCGGTATAACTTCAAGGGGCCGGTTAACGCTCGCAGGCACCGTTGGGAGATTGGGCAGGCATTGCGTCCGTAGGCGAGTCGGGAGCATCCGCGGCTGCCGCTTGAACCAAAAGGTCTTCAAGCACTCCACGGGGCGTAAATTTCACAACCAAGACCAGGGCCAGCAAGGCCAAGGCAAGGTCGTCCAATGGAATGCCGGGCAGGATGTCGAGGGGGCTAATCAAGTAGACAACAACCAAAAGAGGCAGTACCTTAATATACAGCGGGATCCTTTCATCTTGCAGCAACAACCGGAAAAAGGTTAACTTGCGCCGGTTGCGCAAGCGGAGGAAGCTTGCGTAAGGCTCCCGGTGTCCGAACCGGCGAACGGTCCAGAGGCAAAGCAAGACCGCTGGAACCAGGCCGCACGCAGTTGCTATTCCTATGTAAAGCCAGGGCATGGTTTGACCTCGAGCAGTTAGCCGTCAACCGAAGTTTCCACCCACGGAAACGGGTTGCTAACAGTTTACGTCCGGCCGGGCTGATGTGCCATAATACCGGACATGTTGGAGAGGCGAAGCCAAGGAATGGCGGTTGTGCGCCAACAACAAATTTTTGAGGTGACGTTATGGAGTTTGAGGATGTCCGTCCATTTATGGAACAGAACCACCGGGGGGTGATAACCACATATCAGTCCAATGGAGCCATGCACACCAGCATCGTGGTTAGCGGCGCATATCAAGGGAACGCGGCTTTCGTGATCGTATACGGGAAGTCCGTCAAGACCCGGAATCTCCGCCGGGACCCCCGTTGCACTGTGATGAACGTGGACAACGACTGGCGAAACCACGCCGTGGTGGAAGGGCAGGCCCAATTGCTGGACTACCACAACACCGACGCGGAGGAACTCAGGGTCCTGCTACGGGAAGTTTTCCGGGCTTGCGGCGACAAAGACCACCCCGATTGGGAAGAGTACGACCGGGCTATGGTGGAACAGGACGCGGTGATAGTGCTGGTGAAACCGGAGCGAGTCTACGGATCGATCCGGTAACAACGTCCCAGCCGGTGATGTTGCTCAGGGATGTTGCATAGTGGCGGTTGGCCGGCGCCGGTCACTCCGGCAGGACCAACACCGCGTCTGAGAGCGCGACCAATTCGCCCCGTTGGTTGGTGCCCCGGACCCGGCAGGCCACCGCCCTTTTGCCGGCGTCGCCCCCCTTGCCGGTGACTTCTCCGTGGAAAGTGACGGTGTCCCCGGCTCTAAAGGGTTCTATTGCGCGCATCAGCAACCGGCCCCCGTCGTAAAATGACTGGAGGGGAAAGGAGAGTTGCAGCATTTGGTCGACGTAGGACATGGTGGCCGGTCCGGAATTGACCAGCCCCCCGAAAATGTTCCGGCGGGCGAAGTCCTGGTCGGTGTGTATGTTGCTCTCATTCGGCTCGCCAGCCAAGCGCAGGGCGCTTTTCCGGTTAATGATCTCCTGGCTTTCCGAGATGGTCAGGACCGCCAGTTGGTCGCCTACGGAGATGCTGTCGAAATTTAAGGGCCGTTTCTCCGGGGCGTCCATCGCGCCGGTCTCGTTCAGCTTGGGATGGGCTGAACCGGGGTTTTGAGGGACTTCTTTGCGGCCCTGGGCGTACTCGAAGATACAGGTGTAGTCGTACTCGACCACCGTTTCCCGCCGTTGATTCACCGCCGCCACCCGGAAAGTGACGAACTTGCTGCCGCGCCGCTCGTACTTCTCTAGGACCCTGCGATTGGCGGTGATGGCGTCTTCGGAAAGGACCGGACGAAACCAACGAATTTCACACTTGGCGAAGGGAGTCTGGCGGCGGGCTGTCTTGGACCGCTCCAGGGCCACGAACCCGTTGGCCTCGGCGATGTTCTCCCTGAGCAAAGGCGCGTAGGCCAAGACCATGGTGGGCATGGCCGCTATCTCTTTGCCGCGCCCCCCGTCGGGGCCGGGCCGATGGTACTGGGGGTCATAGTTTTGGGCGAGGCGGGCGTACCGGGAGATGTTTTCGCCGGTGATCCGGACAATGGTGGGATCTGCTTCCTGGCCCGGTGCCACCGCGGCGTAGTCCCACAGCTTTTCTTGTTGCCCCGGCATGCCAAGTCACTCCCTCAATCCGTTTTCAGGCGCTTCTATACGTCGTCACTCCCGCTTTCGCGGGAAAGACGGGATGGTCTATTTTCAGGGCAATCCCTCCCGTCCACCCATCACTCTACCGTCTACGCCACCGCAAATCGGGCTGGCGGGCGGCCCGGGCTTCGTCCAAGCGGGCCACCGGAGTGGTATGAGGCGCCTGACGCACCAACTCCGGGTCTTCCTGGGTTTCCGCGTCGATGTCCTTGAGCGCTTGGATAAATGAGTCCAGCGTCTCCCGAGTCTCCGACTCCGTCGGCTCGATCATCAGGGCCTCGTGGACGATGAGGGGGAAGTACATGGTGGGAGCATGGATTCCGTAGTCGAGCAAGCGTTTGGCGATTTCCAGGCCGCTGACGCCCCTGGACTTCTGCCAGTCGGCGGAGAACACCACCTCGTGCATACACCGCCGGTCGTAGGGCAAATAGTAGGTGTCTTTCAGGGCCTGCATCAGGTAGTTGGCGTTCAGGACCGCGTTGCCGCTGATCGCCTTTATGCCCGCCGCCCCCAGGGTGCGGATATAGGTGTAGGCCCGCACCAGCACACCGAAGTTGCCATGAAAGCCGCTCATCTTACCGATGGTGCGCTCGGGTGTGGCCAGCTTGTAGTCCGGCGTTTCCCCAGCGGCTTTGGCTACTACCGGCGCAGGCAAAAACTCCCGCAGTAATGGGGCAGCGCACACCGGACCGGCACCGGGGCCGCCCCCTCCGTGGGGCGTGCTGAAGGTCTTGTGCAAGTTCAGGTGGGCTACGTCGAAGCCCAGGTCCCCCAACTTGACGCGGCCCAACAACGCGTTCATGTTGGCGCCGTCGCCGTAGACCAACCCGCCTGCTTGGTGTACCACCCGGCAGATCTCGGCGATGTTGGTATTGAAAAGGCCCAGGGTGTTTGGCAGAGTGATCATTACTCCAGCCAGGTCCGGTCCGGCCACTTCGCGCAGCGCGGCCAAGTCCACGTTGCCGCTTTCGTTTGAGGCCAACTCCACCACTTCAAAACCGGCCATGGCCGCGGAGGCCGGGTTGGTGCCGTGGGCGCTGTCGGGTATGGCTACCTTGCGGCGATGGACATCGCCACGGGACCTATGGTACGCTCGGATCATCAGCATTCCCGCCAACTCCCCATGAGCGCCGGCCAGGGTGGCCAGGCTTACAGCGTCCAAGCCGGTTACCTCGCCAAGAAATTCCTGCAACCGGTGAAGGAGTTCCAGCGCCCCTTGGGACAGTTGGGGAGATTGCAGCGGATGCGCGTTGGCAAACCCGGATAGAAAGGCCATTTCGTCATTCACCTTGGGGTTGTACTTCATGGTGCAACTGCCCAAGGGATAGAAATTAGTGTCGATGGAGAAGTTCAACTGGCTCAAGGCGGTGAAATATTGGACCACTTCCGGCTCCGAAAGCTCGGGCAAGTCCAATTGGTCCCGCAGCAGCGAAGCCTCGGGGAGCGGCTGAGCCGGAACGTCGCTAGCCGGCAGCACGGCCCCAACCCGGCCGGGCGCGCTCCGGTCCATTAGCAACCGTGTGGTGTCGCGGGCCTTGCCGCCTGGCATCAGCCGATACCCTCCAGCGCGTTCACCAACTGGTCGATGTCCTGCCGGGAGTTCATCTCGGTGACGCAAAGCAACATGCCGTTGGGGATGGAGCCGCTAACGTCTAAGCCACCCAGGATATTCCGGTCCAGCAACCTCCGGTTTACCTCGGCGGGCGGCGCCGGGCACCCGACTACGAATTCTTGGAAGAAAACGCCCTCGATGGGCAAGGTGTAGCCGGGCAGTTCGGCAATGCGCGAGGCGGCGTAATGGGCCTTGTGGTAACACAACTCGGCCACTTGCTTCAGGCCCTGCTTGCCCAGGGCCGCCAGGTAAATAGTCGAGGCCAGGGCGTATAGGGCCTCGTTGGTGCAAATGTTGCTGGTGGCCCGCTCCCGCCGGATGTGCTGCTCCCTGGTTTGCAGGGTGAGCACGTAGCCGGTGTTTCCCAGGCGGTCCACCGTGCGCCCGGAGAGTCGGCTGGGCATCTGGCGGACGTATTGCTGTTTGGTGGCGAAAAGGCCGACATAAGGACCGCCGAAGCTGGGGGGTATTCCCAAGGGCTGGCCTTCGCCGGTGACTATATCGGCTCCGTAGTGTCCCGGCGGTTGGAACATCCCCATGGCGGTGGGGTCGGCGGACACGACGAACAGGGCTTCGCGGTCATGGGCCGCCGCCGCATGAGCGGCCATGTCTTCTATGTATCCAAAATGGTTGGGGTACTGTACCGCCAAGCAAGCAGTGGCATCGTCGATATCGGGCGCGGCGTGAGACACCGTCCTGGTCTCGATGTCCTGGGCCTGGCAGTAGGTGCGGATCACCTCCTGGTAGATAGGAGATAGGGTATCGGCTAGGGCGGCTTTATTGCGCTTGGTCACCCGGCAAGCCATGAGCACCGCTTCGGCCAGGCTTGTTGCGCCGTCATACATGCCGGCGTTGGCCACTGCCATGCCGTACAGGTTACAGACCAGGGTCTGGAACTCGAAAATCACTTGCAGGGTGCCCTGGCTGGCCTCTGCCTGGTAAGGGGTGTAGGCCGTGAGAAACTCGCCGCGGGTGACCAGTGCTTTGACGATGGATGGTATGAAGTGATGGTAGGAGCCGGCCCCTAGGAAAGAGGGGCCGCTGCCCAAGGGGCGATTGCGCGACGCCAGATTCGCCAACTCCTGCTGGATCTCCATCTCGGAGAGCGGCTCGGGCAGTCGCAAAGGCGGGTTGCGGTGGACCTCCGGGATGTCCAGGAACAAGTCGTCGATGGAGTCAACGCCCAAGGTAGCGAGCATTTCCGCTTGCTCTGCCGGCGTGTTTGGAATGTAGTGGGACTGAAACGCACCGTCGGGAAGACTCGGCTGGACCTTCGCCGGCGAAGTCATGGCAATCCACTGGTGTAAGACTCGTACTCGTCCGCTGTCATGAGGTTTTCCAACTCAGCTGCGTCGGTCATGGCTAGCCGCACCAGCCAACCCTTTCCGAAAGGGTCCTCGTTGACAATCTCCGGGTGGTCGATCAGGTTGGTGTTGACTTCAATCACCTCGCCGCTAACCGGCGAGAACAGGTCCGAGACCGACTTTACCGACTCCACTTCCCCCATCTTGCCCAACTGTGTAACCGCGGCGCCCGGTTGAGGCAACTCGAAAAATACAATGTCGCCCAGCTGGTCCTGGGCATAGTGAGTAATTCCCGCCACGGCCCGGTTGGCGTCGGGGTCCTCCAGCTTCACCCACTCGTGCTCCCTGGTATATTTTCGGTCGCTGGGATTCAATTTCTTTGCTGCCTCTGGGGCCTAGTGTAGAAGGGCAACGGGACCACCTCTGCTCGCAGGACCCGCCCTCGGATGTCCAGGTCGATCTCACGGCCCGGAGTACCGTAACGCACCAAAACGTAGCCCATGCCGATGCTGGTGTCAAGAGTGGGAGAGTAACTGCCGCTGGTGACGCGGCCGATCTCTTGGCCGTGGTCCAGGATGGGATAGCCTTGGCGGGGCGCGCTGCGTCCAGGTACGGTTAGGCCCACCAGCTTCCGCTCCACCCCCTGGGTATGTTGTTGACGCAATACCGGGGCGCCTACGTACTCCTTGTCGAACCGGACGAAACGTTCTAGTCCAGCTTCTATGGGAGTCGTTTTCTCGTCGATTTCGTGGCCGTGGAGGGGCAGGCCAGCCTCCAGCCGGAGCACGTCTCTGGCCCCCAAGCCGCAGGGAACGGCTCCTTGGTCCAAGAGATTTTGCCAAACTGCCTGGGCGTCTGCGGCGTCGGCCAAGATTTCAAAACCGTCTTCGCCGGTGTATCCGGTCCGCCCGGCGAAAATAGAAGTTCCCGCCAACACGCCCTTGCCCCAAGCGAAGCGGCGAAGACCGGAAGGCGAATCTCCGGTATTCAGGATGCACAGCCGGTCCAAAACCTCGGCGGCTTGCGGCCCTTGCAAAGCGATCAAAGCCGTAGCTTCGGTGCGGTCCTCCATCCGGCACCCATCGGAAAACCTGGAGTCGATCCAATGCCGGAACCAGCCAACCACCGCCTCCCGGTTGCCGGCGTTGGGGATCAAAAGGTAGCGGTCTTCGGCCAACCGGTAGAAAACCGTGTCGTCGATGACGCCCCCGGCTTCATTGCATATCATGCAGTACCGGGCCCGTCCCGTGGACAGCGTGGCCGCGGAGGCGGTCAACACCCAGTCCAAGAACTCGGCGGCCTGGGGGCCGGAAATGTAGAGCCGCCCCATGTGAGAAACGTCAAACAGGCCCACGCCGGTCCGCACGGCGTTAACTTCCGCCAGGATGCCGGAGTACTGTACCGGCATGTCCCAGCCGCCAAAGGGCATCATGCGTGCCCCCAAGGCGCCGTGGGTGGAGTAGAGGGGTGTTTTAAGGTTCGCTTCGACCAATCCCGGCTACTTTCTTGTGGTGTGCTGAGAGAACGCAGCAGTCGTGGAAGAGATTAGCATGATAACTTGAAGGCGTTACCGGCGCAAGGGGCCAGAGGTTCAGGTTAGGGCGGAGAAAAGCCTGTGCTATAATCGCAGCCGCCTGACCTTGAAAATCCCACGGCGCTTGGCACGGGAAGATATGCGCCGGTGCGGGAGGGCACATGTCGACCATAGCTGTATCCACCTACTCCTTTGGCCCGGACGCCAGAGCCCGGGAGGGGTTGGACTTTGCCTTGAGGCACGGCTTTCACGGTTTGGAGTTGGGCTCGTATACCCTGTGGCCCCAAGTGATCGACTCAACCGACCGCCGTCACATCCGGTTGCTGGCTTCGGCCCATGGGGTTGACCTGTCAATCCATTTCATCCACCGGGGAGTAGCCCCGGCGTCCCACGACCTCGACCGGCGCGCCCTCCACTTGGACCAGTTGGAACAGACTCTTGACTTGGCCCGTGACATCGGGGCCCGGGTCGTAGTGGTCCATGCCGGCCCTATCGACTGCCCCGGCGTGGCGCCGACGCGAGCGCCGGAATCGGTGAGGGAGGAGGCCAGGAACCATCTCAAAGAGTTCCTGGAATCCGCCGCCGCTAAGGCCGAAAGAGAAGGCGTGGTGGTGTGCGTCGAAAATTTGCACCATACGCCGGGGCAAGTCATTCAGAGCTATCAAGAGCTGCTGGAGGTGGTCCAAGCGGTGTCAAGCCCGGCGGTGCAAATCACTCTGGACACAGGCCACGCCCATTTATCCGACGGCATCACGGAGGCAATCGAGACCTTCTCGCCATATCTTCGCCATGTCCACATCCACGATAGCGACGGACAGCGAGACCACCTGGAAATGGGCAGAGGGGGCCTGGATTTCAGCCAATGGCTGGACACGCTCAGGACATACCCCTTCACGCTGGCGATGGAAACTCGCAACGACGCCGACCCGGAGGGTAATGTTTTGCGCAGCCGGGACCGTCTCAAAGAGTTGTTGGGCGACGCTGCCCGCTAACCGGGGTGTCTTCGCCCGCCCAGCAAGGTACTACCGCAGAGCGAATCTTTTTCAATCTCTTCAAAAAGTGGGAGACAAAAATGGCTACTATGAGTCAAGAGGAAATCGCGGAACTTCTCGCGGAGCCCCGTTTGACCCACCTGGCTACGGTGCGGCCCGACGGGCGTCCGCACGTGACCCCGATCTGGTTTATCGAGGACAATGGGAAAGCCTATATAATGGCCGGTGCCAACGCGGTGAAATTCCGCAACGTCCGCCGCAATCCCAAGGTGTCCCTTTCAATCGGCACGGAAGAGCGGCCCTACAAATACGTGGTGCTGGAAGGGGAAGGCCGGCTTAGAGACGATAACCCGAATAACGTAATAGAGCGCATCTGTGTTCGCTACGACGGTCCGGAACGAGGCGGGGCCTTCGCCCGGGAGTTGATCGCTTCAGGGACCACGCTGGTATTGGAGGTAGATATACAAAAGGTGTTGTCCTGGAACAGTGATTGACGGCCTACTCCAGGGGCGGAAGCACTCCCGTCAACCAGGAAACGAGATCGTTGATCACCTCTGGGCTGATCTCGTGGGCCATATTGTATTCGTGGTATTCCGGGTTGTAGCCTGCTCCTCCCAAAAACCGGCGAGCGGTCAAGGCGCTTTCCGCAGGCACCAAAGGGTCGGAAAGTCCGTGAGCTATGAAGATCGATTGGGCCCGGTTTTCGGGGAGCTTTGCCTCGAGTTCCTCCGGGTCCGGCAAGGTGGCGCTGAGAGCCGCCAAACCAGCGAATTTGTCGTCTCTCGGCAACCCGCAGCGATAGGTCATCCCCCCGCCCTGGGAAAAGCCCAATAGTACGGCCCGGCCCGGCTCGACTTGGAACTGCTGGAAAACCTCGTCGAAGAACCCCTCCAATAAGCTCTCCGCCCTGGCCGCATCCTCCGGAGTCGATTGACCGCGGGGCGGCGTCCAGCCGTAGCCGGTCTGACCGATCCCCAAGTCGAAGGCTATGGGCGCATTGGGGCAGGCGTAAACGTAACCGGTGGAATTAATCACCGGGGCCAGTCCCGCCAAGTCCGCCATGTTGGCCCCAAAACCATGCAGCATGATCACCAAGGGGTAGCGCAGCTCGGAACTGTAGCCGTCCGGCAGCACCGTCAAGTAGGTCAAGCTCTTACCCTGGTGTCTTTCGCTGCGCATAGCCGTCGCTCCTAATCTATATTTTATCTATATTCCTGGTTGGCAAGACTGAAATCACACCGGGACGGTGCTGTCCACGATCATCATAAGGAAGAGCAGGGCCAAGTATAGAAGGGAGTAGAGATAAAGTTTCCTGGCATGACGGGCCGTTGATTGACGCTTCAATTGCCAGGCCATACCGATGAACACTGCGCCCAAAAGCGCCGCCGCGCCCAAGTAGACCCAGCCGAGAGCGGAACTGGCGGCGAACAAGAGGGACAACGCCACCAGCACCACGGCGTAGGCAAAGATGTGCAATACGGTCTGCTGGCGGCCCGCAACAACAGGAAGCATGGGAATACGGGCCCGTTCGTAGTCCTTTTGGATTAAGAGGGCCAGGGCCCAGAAGTGGGGAGGGGTCCAGAAAAAGACCACAGCGAAGAGATATAACGCCGGCAGGTCCAGACCGCCGGTGATGGCCGCCCAACCCACAACGGGAGGAATGGAGCCGGCAGCCCCGCCGATGACGATATTCTGAGGGGAGCTCCGTTTTAACCAACTGGTGTAAATGAACACGTAAAACAGCGTTGCCGCTAGGGTCAGGCCGGCCGCGAGCAAGTTGACCCAGGCCGCTAGGACCAGGAAGGCCGCTAGGTTCAACAGAATGCCGAAGCCGAGGGCCTTGTTGGGTGAGACCCGTTGGCTTGGGACTGGCCGCTGCCAGGTCCGGGACATCAACTCGTCGATGTCCCGGTCCAAGTAATGGTTGAGGGAATTGGCGCCCCCCGCCCCCAACGCCCCGCCGGCGCACACCAGGAGAACAGTGAGAAGAGACGGTTTGCCGTTGGCGGCCAGGAACATTCCGCCGAGGGCCGTAATCAGCAGCAACAGGACTATGGGCGGCTTGGTAAGGGCAAGGTAATCGGACATTACCCGCAGGGCCCAAGCGGACCTGTCAAGGCGCGGTTTTACCAACCGAAGTTGATCAAGCATGGGCCGGCTCCTTGCCGGGAAGGTAATGCCTGGTAAAGCTCAACGCCGCCAGCCAAGCCATCATCGCCCAAGCCACCGTGGCTACCCCAAGGTGCAGGGCGCGAATCTCCACAGGGAACTTTAGCCACACAGTAACGGCGCCGATTATCACTTGGGCCAGCAGCAGCGACGCTATCGACATGGCCAGGAAACGGGTCGGCGGGGGCCGGTGTTTTTCACGGATGCCCAGATGTAGGACGTAAATTACAAACACCCCGATGATTGCGGCCACCAACCGGTGCCCCATATGTATTGCTTGAAGCCGGTGTTCCGGGAAGACATCGCCTTGGCAGAGCGGCCAGTCGAGGCAGGCCCCGGTGGCTCCGGTGATGGTAACGTAGGAGCCGGACAGCAGAAGCAGGAATATTCCCACTGCTGCGGCCAGCATCAGGAAGGCGAAACGGTCCGGCCTTCCGTCGGGCCGTCGGCCTGAGCTCAGTTGTAATGCTCCCCGGTTGGACACCACCCAAACCAAAACCAGACAAGCCAGCAAGATTTCTCCCAAGGCCAAATGGGCGGCCACGATCCCCCCCGGCAACTCGTTGACCACGGTTGCTCCTCCCAGCAATGCTTGGACCACCAGGAGAAGCAAGGCTGCCGTAGCCGGAACAACCAACCATCGCAGGTGGCGGAATGCCAGCCAGGCGCCAACGAAAGTGGCTAGGACCAACGGTCCAACCAGGAATGACGCCACCACCCGGTGGGTATACTCAATAATAGCCTTGCTATCCAGTGGAGGTAAAACACCGCCGTGGCAGAGAGGCCAGTCTGGACAACCCAAGCCGGAGCCGGTGACCCGGACCACCCCGCCCAGCACCACCAGAGCAAAAGTCGACAAGACCGTCAGCAGGGTAAGGACGCGAAACCAGGGTAGGGCCCTGCTGGGACGGGATAGCAGCCCGCCGGTGCCGGCTACCGCCATTGGCCCCCCGCACTCTCAAACCAGGACACAACAGCGAGGGCAAGAAGCGAAAAGGTGAGAGGCGCAGGATTAACGCTAGTCATTCGAAGGGACTCAAGGCTTGACCCAAATGGTCCACTTGGCCGGTCCGGAAATAGCGGCTAATTCTAGACCCGGTGGGCCGACTGGTCTGAATCTGAGGGCCGTGTTTGCGCTGGTTGTGCCGGGCCAAATCCGTCCAGGAACTTATCACAGCGGCCATACCTTGTCAACGTAAGCGCAAGCCCGAGACCTTTGCGAACTGGTCGCTCAACTTGTCATTCCGACCGCCACCCCTGTCATTCCGACCGCCACCCCTGTCATTCCGACCGGAGGCCACCCCTGTCAGACCGGAGGGAGGAATCTAAGGCGTTGGGCAAGGTCACCGTCTGCCGGTATCTGGAGGGGCAAACCAGTATGGAAAGCCGCTACTACCTGCTGAGCCAAGCCTTCCCGCCGGAGCGATTCAACGAGATAGTACGCAGCCATTGGGGAATTGAGAACCGGCTGCACTGGTCTCTGGATGTGGTGTTTAACGAAGATCAAGCCCGGAACCGAAAGGGACATTGCGCCGTGAATCTGGCCTTACTGCGAAAACTGGGGCTGAATCTGGCACGGCTGGAACCCAGCAAGGGATCGATGCGGGGCAAGCTGAAACGGGCCGGCTGGGACAACGACTTCCTGTTCACCATGCTTACCCAATTCGCCAATTTTCACGTGCGATAGCCCTGGGATGCCTGCTAGGCAGTTGCCCGTATGTCAACCTCCCGCCGAAGGAGAACAATGATGATGCCCGCCCGTCTCCAGCCTTGTGCTTGTGGCCCCTGTGGTCTTGCTTACCGTGTTGATGCTCGCCATCGCTGCCTGTGGCCCTGACAGCGATGGTCCCGACCCGACCCCGCCCGTGTCCATGTCCACGCAACCGGAGACGCCGGTTACAGCCACGGCAATCACGGTGGCGGGGGTCGTGCCCCCCTGTACGCCCATCCAAGGCTCCTCCGTCGACCCATGCGAACCCGACGTGGCCCAAGTGTCCGACGACGACGGTTTGATACAACTCGGTCCGGAACCTGCGAGCGTGCGGTGGCTGCTTGACGGCGGACGGGGTAGGATACTGGTGGGCCACCTCGTCGTGCGCGGTACGTATATTCCGGGCACGGTGCGCTGTATCGCCGACAATACCGCTCGTTACCCGTCTTACACGGACTGGCCCAACCAGAGCGTCCCGTCGGGTGTTAGCGAGTTCAAATGTTACGCGGATGTGCGCGTCAACGCCTATGTCGTCGGCTCCGGTCCATCCACCCTGACCGTCCTGGTATGGCCGTTTTTCTACTGGTACGATGAGACGCCAGAGGACATAGAAAGACTGAGAAGCTACTTTGAACGCGTGTTCATCGAGGGCGGGGATGAGCACGACATAACTGTCCCAGCGGGCGGCATCAGCGGTAGGGAGGCGGTCCTGTTCCTCGGCCCGGCGATTGATGTCTCCGTCGAATCGTGGCGGGTCTTTACGACGTGGGACGTGCAGCGCAGAGAGGACGGCATGATAGTTGTCGTTCATCCCAACAGAAACCTTTGGAGGAACACAGCTCCCACTGATTACCAGACGTACCGCTCACGACTGGAAATGGAGTTGCCCGCATTTACTCAGGCAGCTACGGCAGCCCACCAAGCTCGGATGACCGAATACGGCGGGCGCATCGGTCCCGATGAGAACCTCCCGATGCTGATCACCGGCGCTAATCAGTTGCGCCGGTATTACAACGATGTCGGCGCATACGATCACCCGGACGGCCCGCCGTCGCAGCCGCCTGCGGCCTACGCCTGCGATAGCGGCACGGCGGTGACGGACTCCAGTAGCAACCGGGGCTTGGTGCGCGACTGCTCGGCGTTGTTGGACGGCAAGGACACACTCCGGGGCACGGCGGCACTGAACTGGGGCGTCGATACGGCCATCACCGGTTGGGACGGCATCACCACCGGCGGGACACCCGGCCGGGTCACGAAGGTGGAACTCCCCAACAAGAGTCTCAGCGGGAGCATCCCCGCCGGGTTGGGGGAGTTGTTTACATTGACCCACCTGGACCTGAGCAACAATTCCTTGACAGGAGAGATACCGGAGGAATTGGACAGGCTGGAGAACCTGGAGGAGATACGGCTATCGGGGAACTCCCTCACCGGCTGCATACCCTTGAGCCTCAAGGATGTGGCAACCAACGACCTGAGTTCCCTCAATCTTCTCTACTGCCCGCCGACGCCTGGGAACCTGAGTTCCGGCATGGTTGGGGAGGCCAGCATCGCCCTGAGCTGGAACGCTGTGTCCAGCACCAGCAAGTATAGGGTGGAATACTGGGACCCCGCGGCGGGCTCTTGGGTCGTCGCTGACGATACCCTGACCGGTACTAGCCACGCGGTGGACGGGCTGACCTGCGAGCGGGAGTACCGGTTCCGGGTGAGCGCCTACGGGAGCGGGACTACCTACGCCGCCGAGTGGAGCGAGTGGTCGGCCTCCCTGACGGCGTCGACGGCGTCGACGGCGGCGTGCGCGCCGCCGGTGTTCGTGTCCACTCCCGAACCCTCCTATCTAACCGAGGAGATACTACCCTGCACGCCCATATCCGGCACTTCCGTAGACCCGTGTGAGCCTGGCGTTGTCCCGATGGTGTCCGGGTCCGGTGCTGGTATTTTTGCACTCGGCTCGGAGCCCTGGGGCCTGCGATGGTTTATGGACCCTGCTGGGGGGGGTCACGAGACCCACCTCGTGTTACGCGGTACCTACATCCCCGGCACGGTGCGCTGCGACAGCAGCGGAGAATCTTTCCGTTGGCCTCGTTACACGGGAAGGGGTGACGGGTTTTACCGAAAATCAGTCGTCTGCTATGCGGATGTGCGCGTGGGTGCTTACGTCCTCGGCTCCGGCCCGCCCACCCTGACGGTCATGGTGAGTCACGATACATACTCGTATCCCTCAGATACCTCAGAGCAAGATATCGTAAAGATCACAGAGATAATAGAGGAAACACGAGACTCCTTTGAGGTCGTGCTCATCCAAGGGGGGCGCACCCCTTGGTTGAGCGCCCCGACTGGCGGCATCGGCGGCAGAGAGGCGGTCCTGTTCATTGGCCCGTCGGCCGATGCGTCGCTCGAGGCATGGGAAGTGTTTCCTACATGGGGCGTAGAGCAGCGGGAGGACGGGACGGTCATCGCCGTCCATCCCCACAGGAACGTTTGGGAACGTAAAGACAGTTATCAGACCCACCGCTCCAAGCTCGAAATGACGCTGCCTGCCTTCAAGCAGGCGGTGGCCACAGCCAACCAGGAACGCGTCACTGAGTACGACGGACGCACCGACGCAGACCCCAATTACGCCATGCTGGTCACCGACGCCAACCGACTGGGCCAATTCTTCACCAGCATCGGCGCGTACGACCACCCGGATGGCCCGCCGTCGCAACCGCCTGCGGCCTACGCCTGCGACAACGACACGGCGGTGACGGACTCCAGTAGCAACCGGGGCTTGGTGCATGACTGCTCGACGCTGCTGGACGCCAAGGACACACTCCGGGGCGCCGCCGCCCTCAACTGGGGCGTCGATACGGCCATCACCGGTTGGGACGGCATTACCACCGGCGGGACACCCAGCCGGGTGACCAAGGTGGAACTGTCGAACAAGAGCCTAAACGGGAGCATCCCCGCGGGGCTGGGAAGATTGCTCGAATTGACCCACCTGGACCTGAGCAACAATTCCTTGACAGGAGAAATACCGGAGGAATTGGACAGGCTCCAACACCTGACATCCCTCAGCTGTCGGGGAATTCTTTCACCGGCTGCATCCCCTCGGGGCTGAGGGACATCGAGCGCAATGACCTGAGCAGATTGAGGCTTCCCTACTGTACCCCTCCGACCCCCTAGCCCTCTATCACCAGGACTCGAACGGCAGCGTTTCCGTTCAGGTGGTGGATGATAGCAGACCAGGTTGTTGAAGAAGCACCACAGCTTGTGGGGCGACCACACCGCGTCCGCCCCCCCTGTCAATCCGGACCAAGCGCGTCCGCCCCCCTGTCAATCTGGACCAAGCGCGTCCGCCCCCCTGTCAATCTGGACCAAGCGCCCACCCCCCTGTCCGGACCAAGCGCGTCCGCCCCCCTGTCAATCTGGACCAAGCGCCCACCCCCCTGTCATTCCGAAACGCAGTGAGGAATCTAAAGTGCGTCTGGGCCGTCAAGTTTTAGATTCCTCGCCTACGCTCGGAATGACAGGGGAGTGTTTATCGGAATTGCTGATGGCCTTGTGAAGGCCACGTGAGGGGATGAAAATAGCCTATTTTCATAACAATGGCATGGTTGGGAGTCCGGTGCAAGGCCTTTCTGTCAGGCTGGTTTTAGATGTGTTTCCCCCATACCGTAACACCCTGGGCCTGGCAGCCAATGGTTTGTGGTATCATGCTAAATACTGTCATGGAGGAAGCGGTCCAGGTAGAGGGTCTGGTCAAACGATTCGGTCCTGTGACCGCTGTTGACGGGATTTCCTTCAACGTTAGACGGGGCGAGATTTTTGGCATTCTTGGCCCCAACGGCGCTGGAAAGACCACTACCCTGGAAATCATCGAAGGGCTTCAAAAGCCCACCGAGGGCAGGGTCACTGTCCTGGGGATGAACGTCCTCGAGAGACCCGCCCAGGTCAAAGCCAAGATCGGTGTTCAGCTCCAGTCCTCCGCCTACCACGACTACTTATCTCTGAAAGAGATTCTTGCCCTCTTCGGGACCTTTTATCCCAAGCGTCTGGCTCCGGATGTCCTGTTGGAACAAGTGGGTTTGTTGGACCGGGCCGATAGCCGGCTGAAACAACTGTCCGGAGGACAGCGGCAAAGATTCACCGTGGCGGCCAGCCTGGTCAACTCCCCGGAACTGGTGATCTTGGACGAACCCAGCACCGGGTTGGACCCCCAGGCCCGGCGAAACCTTTGGGAGTTGATCCGTAACATTCATCGCCGGGGGGTTACGGTGGTCTTGACTACCCACTACATGGAGGAGGCACAGGCATTGTGCGACCGGTTGGCCATAATGGACCGGGGGCGGTTGGTGGCCGTCGATGCCCCCAGGGACCTGATCAATCAATTGGAAGCAACTTACACCGTCAAGCTGGTGGTGGCCAAGCCCTTGACCCAAGCCCAAGCGGCTTCGCTCAACGGAGACGGCGAGTTGGTCCAATCTCCGGAGGGGAACACCTACTTGCTCAGGCTGCGAAATACCCCCAAGGCCTTGGGGGCTATTCTGGATGAGATGGCCCGGAGCGACATCAGCTTGGACCACCTGGAAGTGACTCCGGTGACCCTGGAAGACGTTTTCCTGGAATTGACCGGCAACGAACTCCGGGACTAACCTTGCTGGCCCTGACCATCGCCAATCTCAAAATGCTGGCCCGGAACCGCCAGGCCGCTTTTTGGGCGCTTTTCTTCCCGCTGCTGCTGGTCGTGGTCTTTGGACTGATTGATATTAAAGGGGTCGGCGCGGGAAGCTTGGCCATCGTGGACCAAGCGAACGACGCCAAGTCGGAATCACTCCGGGCCAGATTGGCGGCGGTGGAATTCCTGGAATTGGAGTCCGGCTTCGACGGCGAGAATCAAGCGCGTCTGAAAGTGGCTGAGGGGGAACTGGACTACCTGCTCATCATCCCCCAAGGGTTCGGCCAGTCCGGGATCCAAGCGGGTCGGCCCTCGCCGTCCGGAGTTAGGCTGCTGTACCAATCCAGAAACGAGCAGCGCAATCAGTTGGTGGACGGACTGGTCCGCAGCCTGGTAGCTGAAACTCAAGACGGCAGCCTGTCGTTGCCCGTGTCCCAACTGGTGGTTTCCGAGGTAATCCAGACGCCGGAGGTAGACTACTTCGACCAAGTGCTTATGGGGTTGATTGGCCTGGGAATCATGACCAACTCCATTATTTCCATCGCCGTTCGGGTCAGCACCTATCGAAATCAGGAAATCCTAAAGCGCCTGTTGGTCACGCCTCTTCCCATCTGGAAATACTTCGCCGGGGAGGTCATCGCTCACTTGGCGCTGGCCGCCGTTCAGGTGGCTATCATCCTGCTGGTGGGGGTCTTTGGCTTCGGGGCCAACATTCATGGCAACGTAGTGTGGCTTTTCCTCATTGCTTTGCTGGGCACCACGGTGTTCCTGAATATTGGGTTTATTCTGTCTGCTTGGGCCCAGAGTCCGGCGGCGGCCTCCGGTTTGGGGAACGCGGTGGCGCTGCCAATGATGTTCTTTGCCGGCACTTTCTTTTCTACCGCCACTTTGCCTTGGGTCTTGCCTCACGCCGCCCACGCCCTGCCGTTAACCCCCATGCTGGAGGCTTTACGGGAGGTAGCTATCGACAACGGCCATCTATGGGATACTTGGCCTCAGTTGGGAATCCTGGGCCTGTGGGTTATAGCCAGTGCCTTCATTGCCAGCAGGGTCTTCAGGTTTAGCTAACCTAACTGGGTTGGGGTTGCGAGAATGAAGATCGAGCTTTGCCGGTTTGTTGGCGCCCGCGGCCCATTGACCCGGTCCGCGGTTTTCTCAACCCTGGCTCTGACAGTGGCCTTGGCCCTTGCTTGCGGGGGAAGCTCCGCGGCCGGACAAGCCGGGCCGGAGAGACAGGTCCGAGGCTTGGTGGTCGAGGTGGTGAACCGCAGTATCGTCGAGGTGGAAACTCTGCGTATCCGTGACGAGGCCGGAACAATATGGAGCTTTACCGGCGCCGAGGGATTTATCGGCGTGACGCCATCCCATTTGAGGGAACATCAACTTATGGGCTGGAGCGTGCTAGTGACTTACGTTCAAGAAGGCGGTGCTTTGATGGCCTTGGACATCGTCGACTAGGAGTTAACTTCCCAGTATATTCCCCAGGACCCTTTCCAGTTCTTCCAAGGTGGTGAAAGCCTCGAACTTGGCCCGCACCACCCCGTCTTGGTCCACGACGAAAGTCCAAGGCTCAGTCGGCAGGTTCCATTCCGAAACGGCCCTTACCGTGTTTCCGGTTAGGCCGGTCTCTCCGATCTCATGGGGATTCTCGTATACCTCAACGTGGATAAAGTTGGCCCGGTCTGAATAGCGTTCCTTAAGCTGTGAAATTACTTCCACTTGGGGCCCGCAAGTAGCTGTCACACAAAAGGCCGGGGTTGCAAAGGCGACGACCAATGGCTTGCCGGTCTCCAAGGCTTCGTGGACCGAGAGGCGGTAAAGGTCGGGGTCGGGCGCGGGAGAACTGGTTATGGTTGCCAGGTCCTCCACTTCGCCCGCCGTGGGGGTTACGCTGGCGGGGGCCGGTTGGCCGATGGACGGTGTTGCTGCTTCCGGATGCACCTGAATAGCGCCTCGGGCGGTTACAGCTTCTCCGGCGGTGTTGGCGGTGTCGACTTGAAGTTCCCAGAATCCGGCGGTGTCGAATTCAAGGGTGGTGGTGAACACCCCCTGCTTACCCACCGGCCATTGCTGGAATTTGGCGGCGGCGGTGTCTCGAACTTCCCCCGCGCTCTCGCCGCCGGGCAGGTACAATGCCCGGACTTGGACCTCGGGGCTCCGCACCGGCATTCCCTCCCGGTCCACTAGGCCGAAGGCCACCCGGTTGCTTCCCACGCCATAGTCGGTGGTGACAACGACGACACTGACATCCGGCCCTTGAGGAAGGGGGGTGTTGGCGGCTGCCGGCGTGCCGGGGGCCGGTGACGAACAAGCAACAGCGAAGGCCAATACGAACAGGCCGGCAAAGGTGCTCAGGATTCCAGGGCCGAGGTTCACTGTTTCGTGCCCACGGCGCAGTGGAAGGGCGTCGAAATGAAAAAAGTGCCCTCGGACTGGGCCAGAGCCGCGGCGGTCCGCCATTCCTCGGTTTCCGCCGGGTCCAAGCCGGGCAGGATGGAGGATTCAAGCATATCCAGCCGCTGTACGTCGGTGAAAGTCGCTATATAAGGAAACATCTTTATTTGGGACAGGCCGGTCTGATGGAACCGCCGGTACAGTGTAGCGTCGTCGCACCCCTCTGGGTGGCCCCGGTCGTCGGTCCAAGGGGGCGCTTCGATTTTCGACTTAAGCGCCGGTCCCAAAGGAAGGTTCACCCATCTGTGCATATCGTGAGCGTGGCCTACCACCGCCACCCTTCCTCCCGGCTTGGCAACCCGAACCATCTCGGCCAGCATTTTGTCGGCGTTCACTCGTTGTATGACCGTGCTGGACATGGCGATGTCGAAGCTGGCGTCGGGGAAGGGCAAAGCCAGGGCGCTGCCCTCTCGAAACTCGACCGCGTTTTCCAGGCCGTCTTTCTTGGCCAAAGCCGCCGCCTCCCGGAGGAAAAAGGGGTTGACGTCGATGCCAACGATCCGGTTGCGGCCCTGGGTGTGCCGGGCCAACCAACGGTCCAAGACACCGGTGCCGCAGCCGACTTCCAGTATTGTTTCACCGGGCTGCAACTGGGCCTCCTGCATCAGATTCCCCAGCACGCCCAAGTATCCGGGTGTCCGGCCCCGGGCCTCCAAGGTGGCGACCATGCCCAACTCCGCGCCGCCAAGAACGATGACCGTATAGTCCCGGCTAAGCCTGGGCAAGATGGCGCGCCACTGGGTGGGAGCCGCGCCCAAAGGAAGCAAGACCAGCGGCGGACCGGACCCGATGGTCTGGTAGGAGATATTAGCTGCCTCGCCTTCTGCCGCAGCTATCCCGAGTGCTTCAGGGGGCGCTTCCGTGGAGCCGCCGCGCTGCTCCAGAAATTCCAGAATACCGGAGCCAATCTCTTCGGTGCGCTCGGCGGCCACGTCGGCGTAAGTGTTTGGGCTGATATATCTGGAGAGGGTTGTCATCTTGGCGTCAGGCAAGTCCGCCAAGTTGCGCCGCACCATTTCAGCGGCCGGGCCTTCCTCGCTGTTCAACACCAATAAACGGGGGGAGACGGCGGCAAGGGCCGTGGGGTCGAAACCTTGAGGACATACCAGAACCAGTGAAGCGATAACCTCGGGATGAGCCGCGGCGAGCCCGGTCCAATCGCCGGCGCCGCGGGCGGCAAAATGGGCCTTGGTGACGCCCAAGCGTCGAAGGACCTGAAGTATTCGTTGTTCGACAGGGGTCTCCATCGGTGTCTCCATTGCGGTCCTAGCCTTTCCCGCCTAGTGCTTCGGCCCCTGAATTCCCCAAAAGCCCCGGTCTAGCGGCGCCGGCAACAACCCGGACCCGGCGCTGCGCAACCGTAGGGACTGCCGCGCCCACCCTTATAGAGGGCAGGGAATTCATGGGGACTATAGAATGAACGTAGCACTTGGATAGCGTCCTGTCCAGTGTTGGTCCGGTGGGTAACAGGGTCTTTTTTAGATGCTCGGACCAAGTTCTTGCTGAAGACTTTTAGATTCCTCAACGCTTCAAGTGATGCCGGGGTGATAGGCGGCCCAGGGAAGGAGGGCGCGAAGGAGGAGCGGCGGGCTCGGTTCTTGGCGGAGAGAGGTACAGCGTTCCAAGTAGCGGACAGTGCCGGTGAAGGTGGGGAGGCGGAAACCTGCCTTGGCGACGCGGCGGACGAAGGCCTGGGGAGAAGGAGTGGGCCGTTTTTCTGCTTGGGCGCGGACCCATTGGACGCAGTGGTCATAGGACATGCGTTGAATCATGAGCTGGGCATAGGGCCGGGCCATTCTGCGACGAAGGGAGCGGACGCGGGCCCGCAAAGAGCTGAGGTTCATTCGGATTTCTCCTGGCGAGGTTTTTTATTTCAGGGCCATTTTGAGCCATTGTGTGCCATGAGCCTCGGTGGTCGTTTGATAGATTTGGCAACGCCTTAATCGCTGCCTATTAACAGAGTAGAGAGGGATCACCGGAGGCGACAAGGGGGAAGTGTCAGAAGTTTAAGGTGAAGTGGGTGGGGCAATGGCATGAGAAACAACCCATCGGTCACTTTGACGAAAGCCGGAATCCAGAGGCTACTGTGGGGCCGGTTGCCCTGGCCCCTTCGTCGACAGAGAAGAAGGCGAGGCAGCGATCAAACCCTGCAGGAAGCGTCTAAGTTGCTGGTTCTTGACGGTTTGGGAACACCACAGAACCTTCGATGGTGACTTGCAAATCGCGCTCTTGCAACACTTTCATGTCGCTAGACCGTCCAAGCTGCGCTCGACCACTCGGTCGTAAATGTCGGAGAACGCTTCTGCTATGGCATTGGGATGGATGCCGAGATAATCGTTGGAGGTGTGGCAGACCAATTCACCGTCCGTTTCGCTACGGTGAAGCGAATGGAACACTACGCTATCGTCGCTGGTCATCTGGAGGTCCAGTTCCTTGAGAATAACGTAGTCGTGGGTGGCCAAAAAAATCTGGACGCCATTGCGTTGCAATTCCAACAAGACCTTCATCAATAACCGGTACAGCTTTGGATTGAGGTTGGCTTCCGGTTCGTCCCAGAACAATACTGAGCCATCAAGCAGTGTTCCGTTTCGAATCAGCAGCCACAGGAGGCCCAACTTTCGTAACCCTTCCGCCAGAAGGGGAAACTCGAAGGTGCCTTGCCGGCTACTCAAGAAAAACTCTTCGTTCCTAACACTGACGCTGCCTCCGAGTGCTTCCTGAAGTTCACGCAGCAGTCGTTGGAACTTAGGAGGTCTATGGCGAAGCGCCGGAAGGAAGGCCTGGTCCAGGATATCTGCATATACCGCCTCAAAGTGGATTTCTCGATTCGCGTAGAGAGACCTAAACCCGGGTGCGTTCGCCAGCATTTCCTTGACCGGAATGTACACGCTTTCTACTCGGGAATCCTCCCACCTTCTGTTCTGTTTTACATCGCTGTAGCGGGGGATGGAGGCGCGGTTGTAAAAAGATGCTCCAAGGCGCTGCTCTCCACGGAAAACCTCAACTGTTGCCTGGGTGCCTCCTTTCCGACGTTTCACCAGACGCCAGTGACCTCGTCGGTATGGCAGAAAAACATGGACCAGCTTATCGGTAAATAGCTCACCCGTCTTGGATACTTCGCACGCTGCATAACACACCTTCATAAGGTGTGTCTTGCCCGTGCCGTTGGCCCCGATCAGCACATTAATGCCTGAACAAAGTTCTAAGTCCAGGTTCTCGAAGGCGGTAAACCGTTCCAGTTTTAACCTGGTTAGCACCACTCTTCACTTCTGTAAAGTTTTCCTCGCAACCTCGTCCTGCTTCGTCAAGAGTCATAATAGCATTTCTCGTAATCCTCCGACTCTCGGTCCCGCCAGATAGCTTCCAACGAAGTTCCCTTATCGTCTGTGGAGGAACAAGTCTTCGATAAAGCTGATGATACACTGTTAAGGACATGAAAACCCGCGTGGGAAGGCCTGACTGAAGGGCTGGGCTCTAATGCGCGCTTACTGATTCCAGATTCATTGAACCCTGTCAATGCGACGGCACGAGGTCCACAATGGCGACGTTGACGGAACTCATCGCCCGCGCCCCTTGGCGAGCGGTCACTTACCGCGATACCTGGCCCCACGAATACGTTCTCACCGAGAAGGACGACCAGCGTGAACTGCTGGACGCCATCTGCGTCCGCTTTCGCGCCGGTGAGGGTGTCGTCTGTCGCTTCTTTCGCATGAACAACACCTACCTGTTCATTGGAGATTACAAGTACTGACTGATGACCGACTACAACGACATCGATCCCTACAACGACGAAGGCGACTACGTGATAAACCGCGCCCGCCTCTACCGGGACCGCCGGGACTTCGTGATTCAGCCCGGCGACACGGGCAAGCTGGAGGACTACCCAACGAACCCGGCTTACCGAAGTTGACGTAGCAAAGGGAGGTTTCCCATGCCCGACAACGATACTTTGCTGGCCTATCTGGTTTCCAGCTTCCCCGGCAATACGGAAAATATCGCGACAGAAGCTCTCCGTCACATCTTCGACCACTCGGACGCCTCCGTGGAAGCGCTGAATGACGTGGTCCAGTCAGGTGTCAGGGGCGTAAACTCGATTGCCACTGTGAAGTCCCAGGTGATTCAGGCGGATGGAACGATTCCGGACCTGGCGGGTTTTGATGAGACCGGCAGCCAACGGGCGCTCATAGAAGTGAAGTTCTGGGCTGAACTCACCCCCAGCCAGCCCAACGGGTACCTCAACAGGCTGCCAGATGACGGCCCTGCGGTCGTGATGTTCCTGGCTCCGGAAGAGAGAATCCAGTCATTGTGGCCTCAGTTGAAGAGGCGCCTAAATCGGGAGTTCGGCACTTTGACGGAGGTCGACTCAGAGCGCAAGTGCGTGCGAGTAGGGGGCACACAACGACACCTGATGATGGTGAGTTGGGGAGGCCTTCTTGATAGCCTGGCTGCCAGGACCAGGGACTACGAAGAGTCCGGTGTCGAAACTGAAATTCGACAACTGCGGAGTCTGGCCAAGTATGCTGATGCGGGAGCGTTGAAGCCCATCCGCCGTGGAGAGGAATTCGGCGTAGATTCGGAGGTTCGTAAACGTCAATATAGGAGACTCATTGATGCTGCTACCGAAAGAGGGATTCAGCAAGAATGGGCGAGCCGGAAAGGCTTGCGGGCCACCCCTCGCGGGTACGGCTACGGAAGGTATATCCGCCTTCGAGGAACCATCGTGTGGTTCGGTGTCAACGTTGACCAGTTCGAAAGAACCGGCGATACTCCCTTGTGGGTAGATTATTACCATTCAATTCCCCGAGATAAGCTCGACTATGTACGTGATGTATTGAGAATGCACGACGCCCATTGGGCCCCGGTGGAGTTGAAAAGAGACGTGGAGTACCCGGAAATGCTCGACGGTGTGGTCGATAGCTTGAAGCAGATTGCCGATGTTACTCACGAAGCCCGCTTCCCCTCTGCCTAACCACGCTCCCACCGTTCCATAATAACTCCTGATGGCCTGGCGAAGGCCACACATGAAGATGAAAATGGCCTACCCCGTTTATCGTCACTCCTGCGAAAGCAGGAGTCCAGGGGCGTTGGGGCCGTGGATACCCGTTTTCACGGGTATGACGAAGGGTATTTTCAGAGTAATGAGGAGGGCCGACCGCGATTTCTGAGACAGGACCCTTGTGGTTGCCCTGGCCCGCTTGGAGGCGCTCTTGGAAAGCAGTCCCTACATAAGGTCCCGCAAATGGGGACGGAGCAGGTATTTCATTGCCGCCAGCAGCAGGACGGCGCCTATGATAATGCCGGTCGTGTATAGGTCCCACGGTCTGGTGCCCATGCCCAACACCGTACCCGCCGCCGGCGGGTGCTCCGTGTTGGTTATCGCCATGGCCAGTAGCAGCACCCCCACCGACATGGCCAAGCTGAAGTTCCGCACCGGGGATAGGCCGTCGAGGAACGCTTCGACCGGCGAGGCGAACAACAGCACCGAGAAAGCCGACCCCAGCAATAGGGCTAGCGAGTGTCCGCCGACCACCGAACGAGTGCTGGCCGTCCGGTTGGAGGGGTTCACGAATACAGTGATCACGCTGGAGCCCAGGCCGGCGGCCAAAGCGGCTTGGGCTAATGAGTCGAAAAACAGCAAAAGGACCAGCATCGCCACTGCGGCCAACCCGCCTTGAAGCAAATAGCGGCCGGAGTTGCGAGAGAACTTTGGGTCGACAATTACGTGGGGGAAGAGCGGGTGATGCAGGCCGCTGATCCGTCGGGGCGGAGCGTGAGTCCGGCCATCCCGGCCTAGCCAAGGCGCCCTTGGGCCGGTTGGCTGAGCCTCGCCAGTGGCGCGTTGCTCCGGTTGGGAGCCGGCGCCTTCATCGGGCACTTGAGCTACCCCGCACCGCTTTTGCCGCGGCCTTTATCAAGGCGCTGCGCTCAGGCGCCGACCTCCGCAGTGAGGCCCTGTTCCGTAAACACAGACCCGGCGATTTGCATTGCGGTGTTGGTGCTGGTGTACCCTCCATACAGCATTACTTGCATGAAGATTTCCATGATCTCGGTTGGAGTCACCCCAACACGTAAGGCCCCTTCAATGCGCCTCCGGATTTGGCGGTCGTACCTGCCTTGAACGGTCATCGCCGAGAGGGCGCAAACCGCCCTGCTCCTAGCGTCCAGATGCGGCCTGGTATAAATAGCACCCCAGTGGTATTCATAAACCAACTGCTGCATCTCGGCGGCGGTTGGGTGATCGGTATAGTAGGCAGCGATGCCGCCCATATGCTCATCATAGGACTGGGCCCCCCTTTGGTACAGGTCATCCACCGACTGATCGGTGTCGTAGACCTCAGTGGGGGTAAACTGAATGCCCCGCTCTTCGAAAACTTCCTTGGTAATTCGCAGCGCCGCCTCCACTCCTGGAACGCCGACGTAGAAAGTCAATTGAATGAATACTTCAACCACCTGTTCCGGGGCCAAGCCCAAGTTCAAGCAACGCTCGATATGCCGCCGCAACAAGGTCAGTTGTTCCAAGGCCATCAGGGCGGAGATGGTGCAAATGCAACGCAAGTTTATATCAAGGCCGGGGCGGCTCCAAATTGAGCCGAATAAGCATTCGTTGATGATGCGCTTCAGGTCCGGGGCCAACTGGTCGATGCCCGGCACCGTAAAGTGGCTGAGATCGCCGCCCGCCATCAGGGCGCGCATCGATTGACCTTGCTCGTATCTGTCTTGCAGTGTATCCAAGTCGGAGCCTCCTAAGCGCCACGCTTTTGGAATTTTAGTCTCCCGTTGACGGCAGTCCGCATCCCCGGATTATTCGGAGCAACCTGGGCTGGCCTTCCGATTATATCCTAGCTGACGGATCATACTCGGGCCATTACGGATTCCGCAAACCAGTCCATGCGTTCCAGGGTCTGTTCCAAGTCCGGCTTTCGGAAGTCGAAGATTATGTAGCCTACTCCCAGGTCTGAATAGGTGCGCACGTCTTGGAGCACCTCCTCCGGCGTACCGGAGAACCGGCGGCGATGCCCCGCCGGGGTGAGCGCGGTGTCGTATAGAGGAGCTTTCAACGCCACTTCAATACTTCCTGGGTCCCGCCCTGCCTCTTCGGCATACCGGCGCAGGGCCGCCAAGTAGCCGGACAATTCCTCGGGCTCCATAGGCACCGCCGGGATAACGCCCACCGGATGCCAAGCGTCCCCCAGTTCCGCAGTGCGGCGCAGCGCCGGCCGACTATGCCCGCCTACCCAAATGGGCGGATGGGGCTTTTGCGCCGGCTTGGGCAGGAAGATCAGGTTGGAAAAGCGGCAGTATTGGCCCTCGAAGACGGGGTCCTCACTGGTCCACAATTCCTTGAAGGCCCGAATATACTCATCGGTTACAGTGCCCCGTTGGGCGAAGGGCGGCGCGTCGAGAGCAACAAACTCTTCCTCCATCCAGCCGACGCCTACGCCCACGATCAGTCTGCCCTTGGACAATACGTCCAGGGTGGCCAGCATCTTGGCGGTCAATATGGGGTTTCGATAGGGGACCACCATCACGCTGGTCACCAACCGGATATTGAGAGTAATGCCGGCCAGGAAGGCGAGAAGCGTGACCTGTTCGGGCCATTCCCCCTCGCTCCCCTGCCCTCTATCAAACCGGCCGCCAACACTGTAGGGGTACGCCGACTTGACCACGGTTGGCTCGACGATATGGTCGGCGGCCACCAAGCAATGGAACCCCAACTGATCGCCCCGCCGGGCGATTTTCGCCAAGGCGTCCGGTTGGGAGGTCGGTCCCGAGCTGGGCAAGTAGAACCCGAAGCGCATGATAAGCCTCCAAGCCGCCATACTAATGCTGCCCTCGCCCCAGTGCTCCTCGGGAGGAAAAGCACTGGGGCGAGGGCAGTTCATCAGTCCCTGGGGAAGTCACCGGTTTGGGATTTATCGGGCCTTTGAGTCAGCCTCGAAGCCACAACGCATGTGTGTGATATCGCAAAAAGGCTTCTTGCTGGACTGGCCGCAGCGGCAAAGCGACACCCACTGCCCTTCAGGAATGCTGTAAGTGTTTCCATCCTGGTCTACCAGGTCGAAAGGCCCGTAGACTCGGTTCGGGCCGTTGGCGCGTACTTCAATCCTCACCTCAGCCATCGTGTCCTCCAGTCATCGATCTCTTGATTCGGCCCGGCGCCGGCCAAGGCGTTAAGACAAGGCCGGCAACGAGCAATCGATAGGTAGTCTGCCACCGGGACTAAAGAGTGTCAAGCCGCCTAATTCATAGCTAAGGCATTGCTACGCAAGGGGGCCGGGTTCACCCAAACGCGCCCTCCGGCCCGCCGGCAACCTTTCCTTGGTCCGCCATCCCCGCACCAGACAAATGACTATTCCCAGCACCAACAGCCCGCCCATGAGGTAGAAGGCGTGATGCAGGCCACTGACGAAAGCATCGGCCACTGCCGGCGACACGGCATCCAAGCGGGGCTCAACTCCCAATGAACTCATGGTCAATACAACCACGGTGGTGGACAGCGTGATACTGGTCACGTTGGCCGAGTTTCGCATCAGTTGGGTCAGTGCCGAGATCACACCGTACCTGGAACGCTCCACCGCGCTCAAGATGGAACTGCTGTTGGGTGAGTGGAATAGTCCCGTGCCGATGCTCTGGAGCATCAACATAGCGACCACCAGGACGGCGGAGGAGTCGGGCCTCAGTTGAGTGGCCATAATGAACGAGGCCGCGGCCGAGAGGATCAAGCCCGCGGTGGTTAACCGGCGCCAGCCGTAACGGTCTGACAAGCGGCCGGCAAAAGGACCCACAATCACCATGCAAAGGGCCGGGGGAATCATCATCAATCCGATGTCCCTGGGACTGTACTCCAGGACTCGTTGCAGGTAGAAAGGCATCATAAAACGAGCGGCCGAGGTGCCCAAGAAGGACAGCCAGCCTGCGGCCACACCCAGCCCAACCAGCTTTCGTTGAAATAGCCGCAGGTCCAGCATCGGGGAGGGAGTTCGCAGCTCCCACCATATGAAACCGCCCAGAAGCAAGATTCCGGAAGCCCACCCGGCAAGCACCCCGATAGATGTCCACCCGAGCCTGTCGCCGTTGCCCATTACCAGCAAGAAGGCCAATAGGGATAATCCAGACAGGACTGCTCCCGCCCAATCGAAGGAGGCACTCCGGCCATTGGCATCCTGCTGAGAGACCTGCCCCCCGCGCAAGAGCAGCGCGGTCACCGTGATGATAACCAGACCCACCGGCACATTTACCAAGAACACCCATCTCCAGCCCAAGGCGCTAACCAGAAAACCGCCCAAAGCCGGGCCGGCAATTAACCCGGTTCCTACAATGCTGAGATGAGTCCCCAGGGCCTTGCCCCGCTCGGTGTCGGGAAATGCCGAGATAACAATGGCCATTCCGTTGCCTTGGATCATAGCCGAGCCAATGCCTTGGACCACCTTGGAACCGATCAAGACCTCCAAGTTCGGTGAAAGGCCGGCCACAGCCGCGGCTAAAACGAAGACAGCAAACCCGACCAGGTACACTTTCTTGCGTCCCGCGATGTCCCCCAAGCGTCCCATGGGGAGCAGCATGATGCTGATGGCTAAGGCATAGCCCACGATCACCCACTGCACTGTGGGCAAGTCTGTGCCGAAGTGGCTTTCGATGTCGGGCAGGGCCACCAGATTGCTGCCGTGGTCTACCACCGACAAGAAGGTCCCGATGCCCACAGTAGCGAAAACCCACCATTTGTAGTTGGGGCTTGTGGTTATGTTGGTTATGTATTGAAGCACCGCAATATCCCTGACCAGTGCGCAGGGTGTCCCTTGACGAGATTGGCCGGGTCGGGTAAATTCAAGGAACCTTCACTGAGAATCAGTGACCCTCAGCGTCCCTTGTTGACCCATTGAAGTCGAAACCTTAGCGACCCGCATTGGAGGGAGGTCTGCCATGCCCATCTACGAATATGGTTGTGCTACCTGCGGCCACAAGTTCGAGAAACTTCAGCCCATGAACTCTTCGGGCGCCGATTGCCCGGTCTGCGAGCAACCCGCCCGCCGCGCCGTGTCCGTCTTCGCCTCGGTGTCCCGTGGAGAGGCCGACAGCGGCTCGTACAGTCCCTTGCCGCCCTTGGGCGGCGGCGGATGTTGCGGCGGTGGATGCGGCTGCGGCCACTAGAGAACACCGGCCAGGCCGCCGCTCGTCATTCTACAAGATCGCCAGTAGCGGACCCTTGGGCTGCTTATGTTGAGCTTGTAGAAGTTGGCGGAAGCCTTTTCCAGAAGCCAGCCTTAAACTAGCCTGGGGTTGATACGGCGGCCCTTTTGTTGGAAGACCAGCGCAGATACAACAAGTAGGCGCCGGTTACCGCCCCAATTCCTAATGCCGCAGCCAACGCCCTCGTTGCTATCCACATCGTCGCGTCGAACCAGAAGTCCTCGGGGAACAGCATCACCAAAAAGTCTGTTCTGCTGTCCAGTTGCCAAAAATCGTTGGCGAAACTGAGTTGGTGAAACTTGGTGAACAGGGTGTCGAAGCCCAACAGTGCGAACAGCCCCACTCCAACGATCAGGGCAATGGTCAGCGTTCCCCCCCACAATAACCGGCGTGCCAGGATTCCAACGAACCGGCGCCGGTGGCGCGCCAAGCCAAGCCCCGCGGCAGCCAGCAGGTATAGGGCCGTCGCGGCTGCCACAATGTACACTCCCCAAACCAAGCGTTTTACATCCCGCATGTGGATGGTTTCCCTTGGGTTGAAAAGCTCCCTTTCCACTCCAAAAACTCGAGTCCGCACCTCCAGCGGCTCTTTGCGGGAATTGAAGTAGCCGCGGAGGTCTGCGGCTACTTGGCGGAGGTCGGCGTCGCTAATACCCGTAACGCGGGAAACGCCGTAGCGTTCGAACCCTCCTTGATAAACTCCGGGGCTGTTAAAGGCCCAAGTGACGCAGGCGGTCAGCAGGAAAAGAGGCACCGCAATGATGAACAACGCCGAGAGAATCCGCGAGATCAGGCTCACTCAACCTCCGATGCAGTCTTTCCTAAGTTAGCATCCTGCCGCCTTGTGAAGCAACCGGAGACCTGTCTATAATTCGCCCATGACAGAAGGCCAATTTTCCGAAGAACAACTGGGCAGCTTCCAAACCCTGGTCGATATCGTGAATAGACTGCGTTCGCCCGGCGGTTGCCCGTGGGACCGGAAACAGACCCATTCCTCTCTAAAGCGCAACTTGCTGGAAGAGTGCTACGAGGTCCTTGAGGCCATCGACCAAGGACCGCCCCAAGCTCTTTCCGAGGAGTTGGGGGATGTGCTGGTGCAGGTGGCTTTTCACGCTCACATTGCCGAGGAGGCCGGAGAGTTTGACTTGGCCGACGTCTTGGCCCGGGTCAACCGGAAGCTGGTGCGGCGGCATCCCCACGTCTTCGGCGACACCGAGGTCATGGACGCTGAGGAAGTGGAGCGGAACTGGGAAAAGTTAAAGGAAGCCGAGAAGAGCAAGGAAGGCGGCGCTAGGTCGCCGGTGGAGGGCATCCCCAAAGACCTGCCAGCGCTGACCTACGCTCAACTGATGCAGGACCGGGTGGGCCGGGCCGGCTTCGAATGGGATGATATATCCGGGGTGCTGGACAAGGTGGTGGAGGAGGCGGAGGAACTGCGCCGAGCGGCCAGTGACGCAGAGAACTCTATGGAGTTGGGCGACCTCTTGTTTACCTTGGTCAACCTGTCCCGGTGGCTCAATATCCAAGCCGAGGACGCTCTCCGGCAGGCCAACCGCCGGTTCCAGCGCCGGTACACTACCATGGAACGGCTGGCCGCCGGCCGAGGCTTGGACTTCGCCCGGCTACCGCTGACGTCCAAGGAAGAGCTGTGGCAGGAAGCCAAAAAGGAGGAAAGGGGTGCGTAGCCCCAGATGCCTACTCGCACAGGGCAGCAGCGGGCAGAGTTCGTAGAACCACACTATCCAACGGCTGCTCAGGTTTTGGCTTCCAGTCCCTTGCCAAGAGCAACCGGCCATCGGTCTGGGTTTCAGCGGATATGTTCGACAGATATTGGGAACATTGTCGTGCAGATTTATAACGACCGTTTGTTGCTGACGATACAGAACCTGGTTACTCAGCATCATTGGAGTTGCTGAGACTCATTCGAAACACTGAAGTGAAGCCAGTGGGGAGACGCCAAGGCCGGGGAAGCTTAGGAGGAGATGTCTTCATTGAGGACGAAGTGGTGTTTCACGTCCATTTCGACGGGTCGGACGGGAAATGTCAGGTTCGAAACTTGCTGGTTAACAGGTGCCGATTATTAGGTCAATGGGTTCAACGGTTGTAATCAAGCTCACCGACTATTCGCATTTGCCAGACTTACGGAACACTAGCCAGTAGCAGTGCTGCTTCCTAGCGTGATGGGCGACCTTCCACCGCGTATCGATAATGGGCCCTTTACGCACCTTGATTATACAGTCACAGGCATAAAAGCCAGTTGTAGAGGCGGCTTGTATTAAGTCGATGTGAGCCCACTGAAATCGATGATTGTGAACATAATCGGCGATCTTACAAAATAATACCCCTTGATGTCTTAGAACTCGATAGGCTTCCTCAACGAAAGGCGGGAATGTGTGTGAGAAGTTGTAGTTTGTACTGCCCGACGATTTCAATCCCAGGCCGAACCTAACTTCAAAATCCTTTTGTTTATCCTGGCCTTGATTTGGAATGTGCGGCGGGTCGTAGACCACAACATCGAATACTTCTGCTTTGAATGGAATGCGTAAGCAAGTGCCTTGAACCTCTGGCCGGTATCTCAGTTCGATATCCATCCCAACGACCGCTCTGGTGTTATTCCTCCAAAATCTTTTTGAATTGGCTGTGGCGTCTAGTATCCTTTCGGGTGGGGAATTGGGGTAAAACTCTAGCATCTTCTCTAGAAGATCAGCATCCTCTCCTTCCCATACTGACGGGAGAGGTTGGTATTTCTGTCCAGAAAACAAGTTTGTTTGCATTGGACGCACCCCTTTACCACTCAGATTGTACAACTACCAACGATGACGTTTGTCAAGCAGGCCCTGACATATGGGTACGCTATCATTGCCTTGACAGGCTCAAGGTCCCGCCGTACCATCCTTCAATCCCTGCCGCTGCGAGGAGGAACCGATTGGGCCCGGAGCGATTGGCTAAAGGATTTTGGCTGCCGTAGTGGCTGATAATTGTCCGGACCTTAAGGCGGGTTTCCATAAACCGCTTGAAAGAGTAATATGCGCGTCTTACTGGTAGGCGGCGGCGGGCGGGAACACGCAGTCGCGTTAGCCTTGCGCAAGAGCCCCGGACTGGAGCTGTTCGCGGTGATGAGCAACGAATCGCCGGGGATCGCCGACCTGTCGGAAGACTGGCTACGCTGCTCCGAAACCGATACCCGCGCTATAGTCGATTGGGCTGGGCAACAGCGTATCGAGTGGGCTTTTATAGGTCCCGAAGACCCCCTGGCTGTGGGAATCAGCGATGAGTTGCAAAAGGCGGGAATTGCCTCGGTTGGCCCGAAGAAAGTCCCGGCCCAACTGGAGACTTCCAAGCTGTTCACCCGCCGGCTGATGCAAAAATACGACATACCCGGCCAAGTAGAATTTCACCATTTCACCGACAAGGGCTCGCTAACCAGGTTTCAACGCTCAACCGACAGGGAATTCGCCCTGAAACCGGTCGGGCTTACCGCAGGCAAAGGCGTCAGGGTGATGGGGGTCCATCTGGCATCCGCTGCCGAGGCGATTCAGTATGGAAGCGAAATAATCGAAAAAGGAATCGGTGGCGGCGGCGGGCTTTTGTTGGAAGAACGTCTAGTTGGCGAGGAATTTACCCTGCAATGCTTTGTGGACGGCAGCGCCGTCGTGCCGATGCCGGCGGTCCAAGACTACAAACGGGCCTTTGAAGGGGACCAAGGACCCAATACCGGGGGGATGGGATCATATTCGCAGGGAGACGGCCTGCTGCCTTTCCTCAGCCAAGCCGGCTACGATGCTGCTCTGGACATTTTGCGCAAGCTGGTCGACGCCGCGAGGGCGGAGGGGGCCGAGTACAAGGGCATTCTGTACGGCCAATTCATGTTGACTCCGGCTGGCGTCAAGCTGGTCGAAATCAACGCGAGGCTGGGCGACCCTGAAGCTATAAACGTAATCCCGTTGCTGCAAACGGACCTAGCCGACATTTGCGCGGCCATCATCTCCGGCTCTCTCGATAGTATGAGAGTTAGTTTCGAAAAGAAGGCTACGGTCTGCAAATACATCGTTCCAACGGGTTATGGGGTCCAACCTAAAGCCGGGGTTTCCCTCAGGGTGGGGACCGATGAGATCGCCGCTCTTGGCGCGCAAGTATTCTTTGCCAGGCTCACCAGAGCCGAAAACAGGCTATTGACCACCACGTCCCGGGCCGCGGCCATATTGGGGGTGTCCGATTCGGTTGCCGGCGCCGAAACTATGGTTGAGCAAGCCCTGAAATATGTGGAAGGCGACTTCTACGTGAGACACGACATCGGCAAATTGGACCACCTCTCCCCGGCCGCGCCCCCAGGACGGCGCTCCCAGGCATCCCCCGAACCGCAGCTCTAACCGCTACAGCCGGACAAATAGACTTCGCTTCCTCCCCATACTAGGCCTTAGCTGGATTCAGGTAGTGTATTAAGGTTGAATTTGCCGCTGTCTTCTCACCGCGCTGGGGGCACACAATGCGTTCCATGAATACTATATTTGGTTGACAATGCGACACCTTGTGTATACCGTAAAACCCTCGTGATAGACCGCAGGAAAGAGCAATGAGAGGCTATGATGGGCACCTTCAGAGTAGCTATTCGTGTAGGAGGGATAGATAAAGAGGCGGAACGGGTTGAACGAGTCCACGTCCTTGTTGATACTGGCGCACTTCACTCAATGCTCCCAGCATCGTTACTGGACCATTTGGGCATTATGCCTCAATGGAAGCAGCTTTTCAGTTTAGCTGACCTTTCAATAGCAGAATATCCTGTTGGATATGCCATGTTCTACATTAACGATAAGGAGCGCGCTTGCCCGACGATTTTTGGCCCTGAAAATGACTATCTCCTTGGAGCGACGACGCTGGAAAACTTCTCGCTAAGCGCAGACCCCGTAAATGAAATCCTTGTTGATGTTATACATCACGCTAGGCCTGTTTGAATAACATTCAACTCTTATTATGCTACTCAAGGCCCGGCGGATAGCCGGGTCTTTTCGTTTGTCTCGAAACGGGGCTTGACACTGAAGAACTGAAAGAATAGATTGCCTTTGATTGACCATTTATTTCATTTATTCCAAGGGACGAGCGAATAGCCCGATCTGATTACGGCGCGAGGTAAGCTCTATGACTACCACAGCGGAACGACAAAGTGAAAGCCGGAGGCCCTATCGGGTGGTGGGCACCCGGCCCATCCGCCACGACGGTCTGGAAAAAGTAACCGGGGCCGCCAAATACGGGGCGGATATCCAACTTACCGGCATGTTGCACGGCAAGATCTTGCGCAGTCCTCATGCCCACGCCTACATACGGTCCATCGACACCAGCAAGGCCGAAGCTCTGCCGGGGGTGACGGCGGTGGCAACCTCCAAGGACTTTCCCATAATCGATGATCAAGTCATCGACTTCGCCGAGGCCCAAGGCAGCGCCCGCCAAATGGCCGAGCATGTAATGGCCCGTGACAAGGCGCTGTACAAGGGGCATGCTTTGGCCGCCGTGGCGGCGGTCAATCAGCACATTGCGGAACAAGCGGTCCGCCTGATCGAAGTGGAATACGAGGTCCTGCCCACGGTGCTCACGCTGCGCGACGCTCTCAAGGAAGACTCTCCCAACCTCCACGAAAACCTGACCACCATGTTCCGGGTGGAGCGGTTCTCTCGGGGAGAAGACACCGGGCTCAAGGGCAACGTCGCGGGGCACATTCAACACAAGCTGGGCGACATCGAGAAAGGGTTTGCCGAAGCCGACGTGATAGTGGAACGGGAGTTCGACACCGAAACGGTTCACCAAGGTTACATCGAGCCTCATGCCGCCACCGCCGTTTGGGCGCCCGATGGCCGGGTGACCATTTGGACCTGCACCCAGGGGTCCTTTGGGGTCCGCTCCGCTACCGCCGCCATCCTGGCCATTCCCGAATCCTCGGTCAAGGTTATACCGACAGAGATCGGAGGCGGATTTGGGGCCAAGATCACTTGTTACTTGGAGCCGGTATCCGCCGTCCTCGCCAGGAAGAGCGGAAAGCCGGTCAAGATGGTAATGGACCGAAAGGAGGTGTTCGAAGGCACCGGCCCTACCTCGGCCACCCACATGCGCTGCAAGATAGGGGCTAAGAAAGACGGGAAGATCACCGCGGCGGAGCTTTATCTGGCCTATGAGGCAGGGGCCTATCCAGGCTCCCCGGTCGGCGGCGGCGCAATGGCCGCCACCGGGCCCTACAACATAGAGAACCTGACGGTGGACGGCTACGACATAGTTTGCAACAAGCAGAAGGTCCAAGCATACCGGGCCCCAGGCCAGCCCCAAGGTTGCTTCGCTGTGGAACCGGTCATCGACGAACTGGCCGAAAAGCTGGGTATGGACCCCTTGGACTTTCGTTTGAAGAATGTCCTCAAGGAGGGCGACCGGATGCCCACCGGCGTCCCCCTGCCTCGGGTGGGCATCCGGGAGATGGAAGAGGAGATGAAAGCCCATCCCCACTACAACGCTCCACTGGAAGGCCCCAACCGGGGCCGGGGAGTAGCGGTGGGGTTCCGCTGGCAAGGAGGCCAAGCCTCCTCGGCCACCATCAACGTGAATAGCAACGGGACAATTAACCTGATTACCGGCTCGGTGGACATTGGCGGGACCCGGACGGCAGTGGCCATGCAGGCTGCCGAGGTGTTGGGCCTCCGGCCCGAGGACGTTTCGCCCACAGTGGTGGACACCGACGCCATCGGCTATACCGCCGCCACCGGGGGCAGCAGGATCGCATTTGACACCGGCTTGGCCGCCATCGCCGCTGCGGAAGAGGTGAAACGTCAAATGAGCCGCCGGGCCGCCCTGATCTGGGAAGTGCAAGAGGAAGACGTGGAGTTGCAGGAAGGCACCTTTGTTTGCACCAAGAACCCCGCCGATCGTTTGACCTTCAAGGAGTTGGCCGGCAGGCTCTTGCGCACCGGAGGCCCCATCACTTGCTCCGCAGGCACCAACAGCACCGGGATGGGGCCAATCATCGCCGGTAATATCGTAGATGTGGAAGTGGACCCGGAAACAGGCAAAGTGGATATTCTGCGCTACACCGCTTTTATGGATGCCGGCACGGCGGTGCATCCCAGCTACGTGGAAGGCCAGATGCAAGGCGGCACAGCCCAGGGCATCGGTTGGGCTTTGAACGAGGAGTATTTTTACACCGACGACGGTTCCATGGCCAACTCCAGCTTTTTGGACTATCGTATGCCCACCACCCTGGACTTGCCCATGATCGACACGGTGATTACCGAGGTCCCGAATCCCCGCCATCCCTATGGACTAAGGGGTGTCGGCGAAGCACCGATCATCCCACCTCTGGCGGCGCTGTCCAATGCGATTTACGACGCTGTCGGCGTGCGGCTGCGGAAACTGCCCATGTCCCCCGGCAGCATTTTGGAAGCCTTGGAAGCCAAGAAGGCTCAGGAGTAGGGAGCCGCGACTCAGCAAAGCGGGTTCTTATGGCGCGCAGGGGGTGATAATTGAGTGACCCGGCATCGACAAAGAGACGATGCAAAAGGGTTTGGTGAGTGGGCCTTGGATAACAGACTCTGGAGGAAAGGCTATGGCACAAGGAAATGACCGGCAACACAAGCTTTATGTAGGCACCCTGGACGGCGTCACCGCCTTGAGCAGCGCCGATGGCGGCCGCACTTGGCAACAGAGCGAAACCACCCCCTTGGCCAATGCCGCCGCCCGGTTGTCGGTAAGTCCGGCGGACCCCGACCGGGTCTATTTGGCCGCCTACGAAGCCGGGGTATTCAGGACCGATGACGGTGGAGCTACCTGGCGTCATCTTAGCTCATATCCCACCGATTACGCCCACAGCGTGATGGCGCATCCCGAAGAACGCGGCACAGTGTACGTGGGGAGCGAACCGGCGGCTGTCTTTCGTTCCCGCGACGGCGGCGAAGTTTGGGAGGAATGCGCCGGGTTTCGCCAAGTGCCCGAATCCGAGAGATGGTTTTTCCACTCGGAGACTCGCGACTCGCATGTTCGGGAATTGAGAATGGCGCCCGACAACCCGGAGATCATCTATGCCGGCATCGAGGTGGGCGGCATGGTGCGGAGCAGGGACGGCGCATCCCGGTGGGAGCAACTGGAGGGCATGGATGATGATATTCACTTCGTCAACATGAGCTCGGCCAGTCCTCGCCGCGTATATGTTGCTACCGCGGTAGCCCCTTTTCGCAGTGACGACGGCGGCGACAATTGGGAAAAGATAAATGACGGCTTGGAACGCCCTTACACCTTGCACATCAGCCCCTCTCCGGATGATGGAGACTTGGTCCTAGTGACCGTCTCCAGCAACGCCGGCCGAAGCAATCCCCAATTCTACCGGTCGACTGACGGCGGCCGGGATTGGCAGTTGGTTGGCTCGATAGGTTGCGACGATGACATGGTGGTGGCCATCGATTGGGACCCGGCTCAAAACAACCGGGTGTACGCCGGCACCGACCAAGGCAACATCTTTTGCAGCGACGACGGCGGCCTGACCTGGGAAGTCCTGCCGGTTAAGCTTCCAGCCATCGCAATTGGCTCCCTGGTGGTTGGAACTATATAGTCATGAGAGTAAAATTCGACAGGAACTCTTTGTTGGCCGTACTATAGGTTCTATATTGAAGGAGGAACGGCTATGCGTTTTGACGGCAATGTCAACATTCACCTCAACACTGGGCCTGTGGGTTACCCTGCGGACAAGGTAATCAATGAATGGCGGGAGACCGCCCGCTTCTTCGACGAGGCAGGTTTCACCACTCTCTGGCTTGGGGAGCACCACTTCTGGTATGACGGTTATCCGGGGGCCTGTGTCCCCCCCAACCCGGTGCTAGTCGGCACCCACCTGGCCACTCATACCAAGCGGCTAAGGGTAGGGCAGAATGCCTGCATTCTACCCGACTGGCACCCCATTCGTCTGGCCGAGGACTTGGCGATGCTGGACCAGATTACCCAAGGCCGGCTCGACGTCGGAGTAGCCCGAGGCACCAACACCCGCGCCGGCATCCAGTTTACGTCAACGCAGACAGGCGGGACCAAGATAAGAACTACGCCCTCTTTAGGGAAACCCTGGAGATTCTGATGAAGGCTTGGACCCAAGACGCCTTCACTCACAAAGGCGAGTTCTATACTTTTCCCCAGCCGGGTTGGAAGGAGCCCGACCCCCGTATCTACGCCAGTGATCCCAGCCATTACGCGCCGGACGGCGAGTTGATCGCTCTAGGGGTCGCCCCCAAGCCCTATCAGAAACCCCACCCGCCTATCTGGCAGGCCGCCGACGCCACTCCGTCCTATGCCTTTGCCGCCGAGAAAGGGATCGCCGCTATGTCCGTTTTTCGTTCTTTCGAGGGACTGCGGGAGGCTTGGACGACCTATAAGGAGGTGGCCTCCCGAATTAGTGGCCGGGATATTCCCATGGGCCAGACCGCCAGCGGCCAGACGCTGGGCGTATTGAAGCCGGTCTACGTCGCCGAGACCCAGGAAGAAGCGGACAAAGTGGCGCGGCCTCTGATAAACAGCATGTTGTCTTTTACTACCGGCCGCAGGGAAGGTTGGGCCCGGAAGGGAGTGATCGCAGCCGACGAGAAGCTGACCGACGACGATCTGAACGCCGAGTGGTTCGATTTTCTTCAGGACAAGGAGATGATCTGGGTCGGCACCCCCGACTTCGTTGCTGAGAAGATCGACCGGTTGCGCTCTGAGCTGAATTGCCAGCATGTAACCCTTTGGCCGAACCCCATTGTGTCCTTCGAACACTCACAACGTAGCTTTGAGCTTTTCGCCGAGCGGGTCATGCCCCGGTTCCAGAGACAGGAGGCCGCCGCCGCTGTCTAGGCAGCGGGGCGGCGATGGCGGTCTGAGAGGGCGTATCAAAAGTCCTTTCTCCTTGGGGAGAGGGTTAGGATGAAGGGAAACGCCCTCACCCTAACCCTCTCCCGCCGGGAGAGGGAACTTGTTAAACGCACTCTAAGTCGTGGAAGGAGGGACCATGCCCATCTTAAAAAGAGAAGACATGAGTAAAGGAGAAGGGGCGGCCCCTGGTCTGGAAGTACGTCATATAGCGGATGCAGCCCAGGGCACGGATTCCCTTAACATCGGAGAGGTGACGATAGCTCCTAAGACGCGGCTGCCCAGGCACATTCACACCAATACCGAGGAGGTCATGATAATTCTGGAGGGGACGCTGGATGTCCTGCTCGGCTCCGAGAGGAAGACCCTTGGGCCGGGCCACACGATTCTGGCTCCTGCGGGCACCACTCACGGTTTCGTCAACCGCTACGATACGCCCGCCCGGTTGTTGTATATTTTCCCGATTCACAACCCCGACCGGGTGCAGTCCAGCATCCCCGGGACTACCTCGGGGTTCTTGTCGGAGAGGGGGTTGACCGGATACACCTCTCCCCAGGACCGGCCCTTGGACAGGCGAGAATAACTGTTCAGATTTGAGGAGGACTGGCCTTTCGACTCCGCTGCGCTCAGGATGAGCGGTTCCCTGTCAGTGCGCTTACCAACTTTGAACAGTTACAGGCGAGAATAAGTACTTGACGCATGGGTTTGTTTTGCTACAATGTATGGCGGTGAAAAATCAAAACGTAGGGTCACAAGAGAGGTAGGTATGCCAGCATTCGATAAAATTATTCGGAACGGGACGATTATCGACGGTACCGGGGGCACCCCCGCTTTTCAGGGCGACGTAGCCATCAAGGACGGCAAGATCGCCATGATTAGCGGGCGGATTCATGGTTCTGCCAAGGAGGAGTTGGACGCCACGGGCTGTATAGTTGCTCCGGGCGCCATTGACTTGCACAACCACTACGACCTCCAACTCAACTGGGACCCATACGCCACCATGTCCGGCTGGCACGGCGTCACCTCCGTGGCCATCGGCCAGTGCGGGTTCGGCTTCGCGCCCTGCAAACCCGAGGACCGGGAAGGCGCTATGCGCTTGCTCACCAGGATCGAGGCCATCCCCCTGCGGACCATGGAGCTTGGCTTGTCCTGGGACTGGGAAACCTTCCCGCAGTGGATGGACTCCCTGGCCAAGAAACCCTTGGGGGTTAACGTAGGCGCTTTGGTGCCTTTTAACCCGCTGCGGCTCTACGTCATGGGCCTCAACGATTCCAGGGAAAGGGTCAACGCGACCGAAAAGGAAATCAAGCAGATGCAGGCCATCATCCACGAGTCGATGCAGGCCGGCGCTTTCGGTTGGTCTTCGATGAAGACCCTGCTTAACCGGCCCGACGACGGCCGCTTCATCCCCAGCCAGGTGGCCTCCAATGAAGAGTATTTGGCTTTGGCCCAGACCATGGCCGAGTTCGGTATAGGCAGCATCGGTTGGACCAGAGGACAAGCGGAGCGCCCCCTTCCTCCTGGGGAGCCGGACTTGATGGGAGGCGCAGGGATAGAAGCGTCCCCCACCGGACTGCAATTCGACCCGGTCGAGGGTGACGTCCGCGGCGAAGGCCGGGACAACTTCCTGATCGAGATGACCAAAGCGTCGGGAAGGCCCTTCAACTGGGGGGGTGTGAACTACAGTGAGGTGGAGCCGGAACGCTATAAAGAGCAGTTGACCTACTTGGAGAGGGCTCATAAAGAAGGGGCAAACATGTTTGCCCAGGCTTCAGGTGTACAGGTGTCTCCGGTATTCGAGTTGGCGGAATACAACGGGTTTGATGCGTTGCCCAACTGGATCGACCCCTTCGTCGGCACCCCCGAAGAGCGGATGGCCAAGTTGAACACTCCGGGGGTCCGCGACAAGATGCGTGAGGACGTGGGCGAGTGGGCCAAGGAGGGCGGCACTGCCGCCGTGGCGGCCGACTGGTCCAAGATGCGGATTGTCGAAGTCCGGAAAGACTCTAATCTCCAGTACGAGGGAATGAATATTGCCGAGTTGGCCGAGGCCACGGGCAAACACCCCATGGACGCGATGCTGGACTTGGCTCTGGACGAGGACCTGCTCACCGAATTCTCCACCGACCCCACGACGGGCACCAACCCGGAGGCGATGAAAGAGATACTGAACCACCCCTATACCCATCCTTGCATATCCGATGGCGGCGCCCATGTCCGCTACTTGACAGTAGGCGTTTGGCCGGTCAACTTCTTGGCCATGTGGGCCAGGGACCATGGAATAATGTCCTTGGAGAAGGCCCACTACAAGATAAGCGGCCTGCCCGCCTTCATCGCCGGGTTTACCGATCGCGGCATTCTGCGAGAAGGTTTTGCCGCCGACATAATCGTGTACGATCTGGACAAGCTGGGCCTTCAGTACGACAACCCGGTCTACGATGACGACTTCCCTGGTGGGGAGCGAAGGCTCATCCAGAAAGCCAAGGGCATCCGGTACACGGTGGTCAACGGTGAAGTGACCTTCACGGAAGGCACGGTGTGCACTGACGCGACCCCTGGCAAGCTGCTCCGCAGCTACGACATGGTCTCCCGGTAACCCTCATAGATTCCGGCGAAACAAAGGGCCCCAAGCTCTGGGGCCCTTTGTTTTTTGTGTCTTCAACTGCAAGGAGAGGGAGGCGCGTTCGGTTCAATAGAGCCGGTGGCGATTGGCCTCGTCCTCGGAGGCGTCGATCTCCTTGGCGTCAGCCCCCTTGATCTGGTCCGCCAGCACTTGCCCATAGGTAGGATATACCGAACGGTCGATCCGGACCTCCGGGTCCCAAATCCGCGAACGGATCAGGGCCCGGCCACAATGCAAGAAAGCCTCCTCTACGGTAACCCGGAGCCCGGAAAGCGGCGCCCGCCCCTTTACCGCCGTCGGCCCAAGAACTTCCGCGTCGGTTACGATCTCCGCTTTCCCCTTCACCCGCAAGGTCTCATTCATCCCCGGCACAAAGAAGAGCAACCCCACGCCGGGGTATTGCACGATGTTCTGCAGCGAGTCCACCTGGTTGTTCCCCGGGCGGTCGGGAAGCAGCAGCGTTTTGTCGTCCAGCACCCGCACAAATCCCGGCGGGTCGCCTCTAGGCGAGGCGTCGGTCTGCCCGTTGGCATTGGCAGAGCTGAGAACGCAAAGGGGCGAGAGGGCGATGAAGGTCCGACAGTGAACATCCAGGTGGTCCAACACTTTCTGTACCGCCCGCGGAGCCGGCGGTTTGTAAACGGTGCGCAATTCTGAATGATTGCTAACGCTCATGTTGCACGCTCATTGCTGATGTCAAGAGTTCTGGCCAACCTTCGGAAACCATAATGTAGACGGTTTTACATCGACGCCGCAAGGGGTGCGCCCCAAGATTTTTCGCCCATGTCGTAGGCCCGCCGCATCATCGACTCCACTGCCGGGTCTCCCTCTTTCGCAAAGGGGGATTTCCCCCTTCGCCGTCCGGCTGCTTACCGGTCTGAACGATTACCTCAATGCCACCTCTTCCTTGACAAGCCCGAAGGCCAATACCCAAACTGAAACCATGTTGCTCATGTCCCAACCGCCAAAAACCTCCCTCGATCTCCCTTCGTCCCCGGCGAAGCACGGTGGAGTCGCAGGGCCTGGGTCCGTGACCGGCCACCGGCCGCTGCCGGGCCCCCTTTCGCGAAGGGGGATTTCAGCCCCGCGGCCGATTTGTTCCTTATTTGTTCCAACCAAGAAACAAATCCGGCCCGAGCCCGGTCCCCGCGAAAATCTAAGGCGCATTTGAACAACCGACCCTTTAAGAAGAGGGCACGCGAGCGTGAGCCGTCAACAGCAGTATAGGAAGGCCATCGTGGAGGCGTTGTCTCCCAAGGAGATCGCCCGGCAAGTTGAAGAGACGGGGGTCGCCAAGGCCAAGGCCGGGATAGTCTCCACGTTGGCGTTGGCGGTGATGGCCGGGGCCTTCATAGGTCTGGGCGGGGTGCTGGCCAGCACCATCGCCGCGGGTTCAGAGCTAGGCACTGGTCCCACCCGGCTCTTGATGGGTCTGGGGCTGACCATGGCCTTGTTCATGGTGGTGATTACCGGTTCGGAGCTGTTCACCGGCAACAACATGATGCTGATGGGCTTGTTCACACGGCGCATCAGTCTCCGCGGGCTGGGACGTAACTGGGCACTCGTCTATGCCGGGAACCTGGCCGGGGCCCTTGTCGTTGTATTGATGGTCTACTACAGCCGGTGGTGGATGCAGGGAGACTTTTCCTTCGCCGGGTCGGCGGTGGCCACCGCCAACGCCAAGGTCAATCTCTCTTTTGAGACCGCCTTCGTGCGAGGTATCCTGGCCAACATCCTGGTGTGCATGGCCATCTGGCTGGCAACCGCCGGACGTAACACTACCGAAAAGCTCCTGGGGATCGTCTTGCCGGTGTCAACCTTTATTGCCGCCGGTTTCGAGCACAGCATCGCAAATATGTACTTCGTGCCGCTCGGAGTGCTGCTCACTACGGAACCTGAAGCCCTGACTGCGGCGGGGCTGACGGCCAAAACAGCGGCCCGGCTGGATGTACCCTGGACCGTCTACAACCTGGCGGCGGCCAGCCTGGGCAACATCATCGGGGGAGGCGTCATGGTTGGCCTAGCCCACTGGTTTATCCATCTGCGCAGACAGCCGGCCAGTGGCGACCCTCAATCCACGGACTGGGAAGAGTAGCTCAGTTCCAATCTACCCCTCTGTAACAACACAGTGCACAGCGGTCCCTTAGTCTGACCCGATGTAACGTATTCTGCTCGCCCTTATCTGTGCTTACTTCTGATGAGTGCAGCATAATTACGTATTACGTAATATATAAGCAAAAAATACTGTAAGTCAAATCATAAAACCGTATATAAGCCGGTTAGAGTGTGAAATTTAGCACAATATTGACAAACCAAACATATCGATTTAACGTGACCGATAATACAAACTATCAATTAGTAGGGAAGGAGAGGGTTATGAGGTCTAAGATAGCTACTCTGCATCCGCTTCTGGTCCTGCTCGCTGTGGCGATGGCGTCGGTCCTCTTCGTCGCGGCTTGCGGCGGCGGCGGCGAGGCCACTCAAGCCCCGGAGGCCGCCGAGGAGGCCCAGGTCCCCGAGGCCGCCGAGGAGGAAGAGGTCCCCGAGGCTGTCGAGGAGGAAGAGGTCGCCGGGCTGGAAGAGGAAGAGATCGCCGGACGGGCTGAGGTCGCTGAAGTAGCTGAGGAGGAAGAGCTGGCCCAAGCCCCCGAGGCTAGTGAGGAGGGAGAGGCGAAGTACGGCGGCACCCTGACCATGGGGATATTTGCCGACTTCCGGACCCTGGACCCGCCTATCCTCTGGGCCGATAGTGACATCGTCCTCAGCCAGCAAGTCTATGACAACCTACTGATGATCCAACAGGACCTTTCGGTGAAGCCGGAGCTGGCCACCTCTTGGGAGGCCAACGAGGACAACTCGTCCTGGACCTTCCACCTGCGCAAGGGAGTGAACTTCTACTACGCTGAAGACGGAGAAATCATCGAGGGGAAGGAGTTCACGGCGGAGGACGTGGTCTTCACCTTTACCCGGTTGGTGGACCCGGTGCTGGACTCTCCGGTCCGGGCCACCTTCGAGGTCATCAAGGACATGGTCATCATTGACGACCACACCGTCCGCTTCGACCTGAACGGCCCCAACGCCTTCTTCCCCAGCTACTTCTCGGTCTACCAAGCGCGTATCCTTCCCTCCGACGTGGATATCGAACGGCTGACCCTGGAGACCTTCGGCACCGGGCCCTTCGTCCTAGTGGACTTCGATCCGGGGGTACGGGCCACGATGGTGCGGAACCCCAACTACTGGGAGGAGGGCAAGCCCTACCTGGATGAGCTCGTTCTCCTGATGATCGCCGAGCCGGCAACCCGGGCTGAGGCACTGAAGAGCGGCGACATAGACCTGATATTCAACCTGGAAGTGCAGAGCGTCGCCGACCTGGAGTCCCATCCCGACACCACGGTGTTGGCCAAGGCGGCCCTTTCCTGGGTTGGTCTGGTCATGGACGTGAGATACCCGCCCTTCGACAACAAGCTGGTGCGGCAGGCCTTCCAAGCCGCCACAGACCGGGACTTCATGCGGCAAGCGGCCTTCCTGGGGCTGGGGGCCAACGCCAACGACCACCCCATTCCGCCCAATGACCCTCTCTTCGCGCCCCAGTATGAACCCCCGGAGTACAACATCGAGCTGGCCAAACAGTTGCTGGAGCAGGCCGGCTACCCCGACGGTATCGACGTCGACCTGTACACCTCCGACGCCGGAGCCGGGATGACCGACATGGCGGTGGCCTTCCGAGAGACCGCCGCGCCGGCGGGTATCCGGGTCAACATCCAGCGGGTGTCCTCGGACCTGTACTGGGACGAGTACTGGATGGTAAAAAACTTTAGCATGACCCGCTGGTTCGGCCGGGCCAATCCGGACCAAGCCCTGAGCATCCAGTACCATAGCGAAGCCGCTTGGAATGCGCCGCGTTACAAAAACAAGGAACTGGACGCTCTGATGGAAAAGGCCAGGGGGCAGGAAGGGGCAGAAGGAGAGCTACGCCGAAATCCAGCGGATGCTGGTAGACGACGTGCCGCGTATTATCCCGGCGTTCACGCCCTGGCTATACGGCGCCCGCAAGGACGTGCGAAACGCCGACCCCCACCCCTTGGGCTGGGGACTAATCCAAGACGCCTGGCTTGACGATTAGGCGTCGTCTTGGCGGTGTCTCAGTAACTATTCAGATTTGAGGGGAAGCCGTCCTTCGACTCCGCTGCGCTGCGCTCAGGATGAGGGGTTGTGCTCCGCTGCGCTGCGCTCAGGATGCGGGGTTCCGCGTGTTAGTGTGCTGACCAACTCTGAACAGTTACGTGTCTCAGTTTGACTACTAGGTTTGTTCGGGGACTAGTGCCAGCAGCACCTCCACGCGGACCTCATCCTCGATACTGACCACAACCGCAGCCGTGGGCGTAGGGATGTCCATTTGGTCCCAGGTGAAAGTGGTGCGACCCACAATATACATGATCTCGCCATCGTCCCGCGCCTCTACGTCGAACACCAGCGGCACCGTAATATCCCGAATTTGCAAGGATCCGGCCACCTGAGTCGTCACCTCTTGGCCTTCCGCTAGACCTTGAGGCGCCGGCCCGGTGTTGTCCACCACAAAAGTAGCAACGGGCGTGCCGGGAAACATCCGGTTCCTAACGTACCTATCCCGGTACGACTGATCGCTGGAGAGTTGGTGTAGGTCAATTCGAACCTCCGACGGTCTGCCGTCGAGGCGCACTTCCCCGGAAAGCGCACTGGTGCGCATCACCGCGTCGTTGGGCAAGGGCAGCCTCGCCAACTTTTCCTCCACCGTGAAGGTAGCCTCGGAACCCTCGGAAACGACAAAGTTTATGTTCTCATACTCCCCGGTCTTTCTTGGACCTTTCTGGACTTCGGGCATTGGCGAGGGCGCTTCCGTGGCCGCTGGCGTAGGGACATCTGTCGGCGCTTCGGTGTGCGCTGGCGACGCTACCTCGGTCTCTTGGCTTGCGGCAGTCGGGGCCGCAACAGTTTCGGTCGCCGGGGGACTCGCTTGAGGGACCTGAGAGTCCGTGGTGGGTCCGGGGGCCTGATCATCGCCGCCGCAAGCCGTTGGAGCCAACACAGCCAGAGATAGACAAACCACGGCCAATAACGTCCAGACTGTGCGGACACTCCCTTGTCTCATTGTTTCCCGCTCCGATAGTTGTTTGTTCAAAAAAAGTCTCAAGGCTAACCTCGGTCATGGCCCTAGGCGGCAATTCCAGGCCGCCGCCTTTCTGGTCGCCTTGCCCCGCCAACCCAATGCCCAGCCCCGCCGCTATTATGACCGCAATCAAGACAACCCGCCACGCCAGTACTTGGGGTATGCGCAGCAAGAGAAAGGTTAGACTCCCGGTTATGCCAAATACCAGGACTGCCAAAGGCACTAAGTAAGAGACGGCACGGTCCACTTGCGATTCGGCCAGCCAGGCGATGAGGGACACCAGTCCCGAGGCCAGAACCATACAAACTCCGAAAACGGCAGGGTGGTAGGACCGCAGGCCCGGCGCCCGGCCCAGAAGCGCCCAAGCCAATCCGGCGCCCAGGCCCGTAGCCAACGAGCCTATCATTACTGTGGCGCTGTTAATGTAGGCATCGCTGGGGGAGTGCAGCGGGAGGTTCACCAGCGCGGCCACAATGGCGGCGGCCGACCCCGCGATTAACCCGGCCCGCAGTGAAAACAAGCCCTCTCGAATCCTGCGCATCGGGCACACCGTGCTAGCTCACGCCTCTTTGTCGGGAAAAACGGCTATACGGGCTACGGGCCTGCGAAGGTTCACCTAGTGGCCGGCTTGGGGCGGCCGGAACGCCAGGAGCGCCGCGTCATTCAGGCCGGTAGTATAAGCCATACCCCACGGGCTGTCACTCTGATGGGCCCTGGCGCGGTCCTGAGTAAGTGTTCAGACTGATGGGGTGACTCACCTCCGTCGTCCCGGCGCAGGCCGGGACCCAGGAAAACCCAGCCGCGGAAAGCCTTGAATTAACCGCCAAGCTCCTAGCAAGGACTCCCTAGACTCCGGCCTTCGCCGGAGTGACGGGTTCGGAGGGCCGGAATAACTCCTCAACTCTGAACACTTACGCCCTGGCGCCGTGCTGAGACCTTTGCATAACTCACATGCCATTGCCCTGAAAATGGGCTGCGCACTCTTCGCCGTCACTCCCGCGAACGGAGACCTTTGCGTAACTGGTCGCCCAACCTGTCATTCCTACCCCCAACCATGTCATTCCGAACGCTAGGTCTGTAGCTGGATCTACGAGACGACTCTGGCCCAACGCCTTAGATTCCTCCCTCCGGTCGGAATGACATGGTTGGGGGTATGCAAAGGTCTCCGTGCTGGTAACTGTTCAGATTTGAGGGGAACTGGTCCTTCGACTCCGCTGCGCTGCGCTCAGGATGAGCGGTTCCCTGTCAGTGCGCTTACCAACTCTGAACAGTTATCCATGCTCAGGGCTATCGTATTTGGACTGAATTGTCCTGTCATTCCTGCGAAGGCAGGAATCCAGGCCCCTAATTCACCAATGCTGTCACGGCAATCACCCGCATAGCGGCCTCTGGACTCCGGCTTTCGCCGGAGTGACGGATGGGTTGTTTCTAGTGCGATAGCCCTCCCTCCGTGCTGATGGAAGGTCAAAACTCATGGGGGAAGGACAACACACTCTACGGGTATCTGCCGAAGAGACAGACGAAGTTGGTCGCTGGTTTGGCCTTTACGTCAACGACACTTGGATAGGCTCTCTCAGGTTCGCTCCCGGCGCGAAGATCGCGCCGTTCTGCGCCACTCCCATAGAAGTTTACGGAAAGGACGTTAAGCCCACTGATATTCCCTATTGGAAGGTCTCTATACGAGCTCCTGTCGCTGATGGCGTCAAAGCAAAACTGCTAAGGACCTACTACCCTGACAACATCGGTAGCCTTAGAAATGCGCTCATCACTGTAGAAGAAGTAGAAGAAAGCTTGGTGACGTTTGAAATCGGCTTGGACCATATCCCGGCCGGTAGATAGGGTTCCGCTATCTCACCTATCGCAAGGAGGCAGAACATGAAGCGCAAGCGCCAGAAGCAACTCTACGCTAGGGCTACTGCCGTTGTCGCGAACACTGAAGGACATATCCTGCTGGTCAAGCACAACCGCCAGCGGGAGTGGGCGCTGCCTGGGGGCCACATCGAAGGAAGTGAGAAACCAAGCAGCCGGGCAAAACTCGAAGTTGCAGAGGAGACGGGGTTGGTTATTGGAGAGCCGGAGTTTCTTGGGTACTATGCCGGGTCAGTGGCCTCGCACCAGATATTCTTTGCTAGGGCCAGCGGAACGCCGGTCTCCAACCGACGGGAAGTGAAAGCCGTGACGTGGTGGGACCGCAAGAGTAGGCTTGATGTTCAGCAACACGTCAGCGCGATTCTGGCTATTGCCGGTGCGCGACTGCGGTGACGACTAGGGTTCTTACTTGATTAAAGCGTTCTTACTCAGAGAGTGTGCCATTTTCCAATTTGCGCCGCATCTGCTTGGCCGGTCTATGGATTGCCGGGGCGTTTGCTATATGGGGACGGTTTACCGCGTATGACGACCCGCTGATTAACCTGATTGGCTACATCGGGACGTTGCTGTTCGCGTCCTATGTGATTTCCAACGCGCTGAGGGCTGACGCAGCAACCCGAGACTGGATTATGCTGGCCGGACTGCTTATGCTAGGCATCTTCGGCTGGGCCAAAGAGATAATATTCGACACCGAACCCGGCTTTTCGCTAATTATCGCAGCCGTAGCTGTTGCCGGGATAGGCGTATTCGGGTTTGTCATCGTTCCTATTATGGCGACGCACTGGCTTAGCGAACATGGGTTGAGCAAATTAGAGACATGGGTTCGAGGGAAGATCCGAAGCAGGGTTAACGCGCCGCGCAGAAACCCCGAATAGCGGTCTGTACGACAAAGCCATCCACTAAGTTCTCCAAAGCCAAGTACGGTTCGTACTCGCCGGCGGCAACGTCGCATAATTGTTTAATTACTTCTTCGGTCGCCTCTCCGCCTATTTCCGCAAGAGCGGCAAGATCATCTAAGGATTCCCCCCTCCCAGTGCTTGGCTGAGCGTGTCGAATATCTCTCCCGACAGGGCCTCGGCCTGTTCCGCTATAGACGGCGTTGCTGTGGGCGTCGGCTCCGGGGTGGGCGTTGGAGTTAAAGTTGGCGTCGGCTTCGGGGTGAAAGTCGGTTCTAAAGTCGCTGTCGGCGATGGACCGCCGCCGCAAGCGGCCAGCAGTAAGATTCCAGGAATTATCAACCCGGCCAAGCCAAGTTTGAGCTGTCTCCACGTTAGCATTTGCCGTCCTCTTCTAGCGTACTCCGGTCCTTTTGGGCTGTCCTGGCAACCGGGGTGGGTCAAACCCCGCTATCCCGCGTTTGCTGGCGCTCTTTGGCTATCTTACCTCCGCTTCAGCCTTACGCCGTTCTTCTTCCGCTTTCTTATACCTTTCCTCGGCTTCACGTACAGTGGGGCCAGTCAAGATTCCTGCAAGTATTTTCTTGAATATTAACGCGATTGGTATAGGCCAAGCCATAGATGATTGCTCCCCGCGAAAGCCTATCGGGCGTGGGGTGATAGGTTTGCCTACGCTCCGATTCTCAAGATAACTGTCACAAGACCGGAGATCGCTGCCATACCGTCAGAAGCCACTCCGACCCTCTCAGCTTCTTTCTCTTCGTTTATGGCCCTTATTCTACCAAATCCCCCCGGCAGAAATGGTCATTCCGGGTCTCAGTTTGAGTTTTGACCCTCCCTCCCGCCCTGAATGCTGGTTGACAAACCCTGGGGGGTCTGGTAGCCTTCCCCGCTGAGACTCCGGGCACTAGCCGACCACTGAATAGGGGTCCGTTGGTGTAATATGTATGTGTATCCCCGCATAGCTTCCCAAAACTATCCTTGTAAGTCGCCCAAAAGGAGACCGTCATGAAACCAAAGGCAGCTAGTCTGCATCCGCTTCTGATACTGCTCGCCGTGGCGATGGCGTCGGTCCTCTTCGTCGTGGCCTGCGGCGGCGGCGGCGAGGCCACCGAGGCCCCCGCGTCCGGCGCCGCCGAAGACTCGGCCGCCGAGGTTGCCGCCGAAGCCGAGGCCGCTGCTGCCGCTGCCGCTGCCGCAGGCTGCCGCAGCCGTCGAGGCCGTCGAAGAGGGCGTTGCCGCACTGACCGAGCTCACCTCCAGTGAGGAGGACTCGACCACCGAGGCTGTCGAAGATGTCCAGGACGTCGAGGAGACCGTACAGGCTGAAGGCCCCAAGTACGGGGGCAGTCTGACGGTGGCGATATTCGCGGACCACGTGACCCTGGACCCGGCCCTGGTCTTGGCCGACCCTGACATCATCATCCAACAAGCAACCTACGACAACCTGCTCATGATCCAGGAGGACCTCTCGGTGAAGCCGGAGCTGGCCGTCTCCTGGGAGGCCAACGAGGACCTCTCGTCCTATACCTTCCACCTGCGCGAGGGGGTGAAGTTCCACCACGGAAAGGACTTCAAGGCGGAGGACGTGGTCTTCACCTTCAACCGGCTGCTGGACCCCATCCTGGACTCTCCGATACGGTCCACATTCGCATCAACGATCAAGGAAATAGTCGCCATCGACGATTACACGGTCCGCTTTGACCTCATCGGTCCCAACAGCTTCTTCTTGCCCTCCTTTTCCCTCTTCCAATCGCGGATTCTTCCCGCCGACGTGGATGTCTCGAGGCTGGTCCTAGAGGAGTTCGGCACCGGGCCCTTCAAGATTGAGGAGCACCTGCCGGGCGAACGCACGACGATGGTGCGGAACGAGGACTACTGGGAGGAGGGCACCCCCTACCTGGATGAGTTAGTCATCCAGTTGATCCCCGAGCCTGCAACCCGGGCCGAGGCCCTCAAAAGCGGCGACGTTGATGTGGTATATGACCTGGAAACTCAGAGCGTAGCCAGTATCGAAGCCCATCCCAGCACGGTGGTGATAGAAAACACCAGCTTTAGCTGGATTGGGCTGCCGATGCGCACCGACATGCCGCCTTTCGACAACAAGCTGGTGCGCAAGGCCTTCCAACTGGCTACGGACCGGGAAACCATCCTTCAAGCGGCCTTCCTGGGACGGGGCAGCATCGCCTATGACCACCCCATCCACCCCAGCCACCCCCTCTTTTCGCCCGAGCATAAACCCCCGGACTACAACCCAGAAGCGGCCAAGGCACTGTTGGCGGAGGCCGGCTACCCGGATGGGATCGACGTCGTCCTACACACAGCCGACGTGTTCGCAGGGGCGATAGAATTGGCGGTGGCATTCAAAGAGAGCGCCGCCCCGGCGGGCATTCGGGTCGACGTCAGGCGGGAATCTTCGGACGGGTTCTGGGACGTTGTCTGGACGGTAAAGCCATTCACCGTTGTTTATTGGAACGCCCGGCCCACTCCCGACCAGGCACTGAGCATCCAGAACTTGAGCGACTCGGCTTGGAATGCTCCCCGTTACGTCAATGAAGAGTTCGACCAACTGGTTTTCAGGGCAAGGGGGGAGCAGCCTGAAGACCAAAAAGCAACCTACGCCGAGATCCAGCGTATGCTGATTGATGACGTGCCGCGTATCTCCGTGGCGTTCAGGCCCAGCTTCTACGGAGTGCGCGAAAACGTGCGAGGCGCAATACCCCATCCGTTGGGGATTAACGGGGTAAAGTTCCAGGACGCTTGGCTTGATGATTAGGGGCTTCATAGCCTCGGCATATTAGCTTTCGGTCTAACCAGACTCGGCAGCAATGAAATGCGGCAGCGGTTTACATGCTAGTAAGCCGCTGCCGTTTTCTTTTTGTCCAGTTGGGCCGGCAAAGGAATCGTAACTGTTCAGATTTGAGGGGAATCTGTCCTTCGACTCCGCTGTGCTGCGCTCAGGATGAGCGGTTACAAGGAATCCCGTCCTATGGCGTCCGTCCAAGGGCGTCCATGAGGGAATCCATGGCCTGACAGTCCTTGCAGCCGGGCAACCCGGCAGGGGGTTGCTGCATATCAGCTACATCCCGTACCCTGCGGAGAAGCGGCGGGATTAGCTCTTCCGGCCTTGAAGGCACGTCCACGATGGTCGCTTCGAATCCCATGGAAAAACCGCGGTGGTCCACCAGCTGCGGGTCTTGGGCCGTTTGCGCGTCTGCCAGGGGTTCCATGAACACCAAGGCCAACTGGCGCACCGGCGATAGTCCGAACCGTTCCCCGATGTAGGCGTAGGCGTTTAGCTGCACCTCATAGTTGGAATACATTCCCCGCTGGGCCGGCGAATACTTGGAGGTCTTGTAGTCGACTATGGTGTATGAACCGTCGCGCATTTTGAAAATGCCGTCCGCCTCGCCCCGCACGGTTATCCCGGTTTCCTCGTGGATAGCCTTGAAGCTGGACCAGTGGGGAGGGTCGATGTTGCTGCCCACTTCGCCCAGGTCTTTCAGCCACACCGGCAAAGTGTTTTCCCGCTCGAAATGGTTTTGAACGATGATTTTGTTGTAGCGGTCGATGGTGCTGAATATCCCAGGAAAGCTCTGGAATGGCAGTTTTTTTACGTGGAGCCGCACCCAGGCGCAGTGGGGGCAAAACCGGGAAGATGCGTATTGGCCCAATTCGGTGGCGGAAACCGTGGCTCCCATATTAGCCCTCATTTTACACACCCTCCTGGGGCCATTCAAATGCTCCCACCCGTCGGTAACTGCTCAGACTTAGAGGATCATTCCAGTACTCCGAGGTTCGTCACTCCGGCCTGCGCCGGAATGACGGGCGGGACTCAGGGGTCTATCAGCACACCGGGGTTCAGGACTCCCTTGGGGTCTACTGCCGTCTTGGCCGCCCGGAGCGCCTGAGCGAAGAGGTCGGGCCGCTGCCGGTCGTACCAGGGCCGGTGCAGGCGTCCCACGGCGTGATGATGGGTGATGGTGCCCCCGGCGGCGATGATGGCGTCCGACGCCGCTTGTTTAATCTCGTCGCACATCTCTATTTCGGCGCCGCGCCTCCCCAGGCCCTCAAAAGTGTAATAAGGCGCCGGGCCGTCCGGGTAGACGTGGGTGAACCGGCAGCTTACGCTGCCTCCTCCGCACACCCGTTGCAGGGCCTCGCGGAGCGCCTCCCGCACCGACGCGTCCAGTTGGGGCCAGCGGTCCCAGGTAATTGCGGTTTCCACTGTATCGCCCACCACTCCGAGCCCTGTGGTGATGTTTTTAAGGTAAGGCGTCCTGAGGAAAGAGTCACGCCAGTGGCCCACCGACCCCTGTCTGCCGGCCTCACTGCCCCGGCTGTCGGATATCTTGATGGCATCCTCGTCGACAGACCCTCCGGAGTCCCTAGCGATGGAGACGGCGGCCCGCATCAGACCGCCTTGAGGAAGCTCCGCCGACTCGAAGCCGAGGACCAACAGGGCCTGTTTCCCGTCCAAACCGGCCGCTGCTGCGGCTTCGCCGGGGTCCAGGACCCGGCAGTTGGCCGGCCACAGCTTGGCTTGGACTATGCGGCGCGCCGCTTCGGCGCCGGACTGGAACGATGGAAAAGTTACTCCAGCCGAGGCCCGGAACTTGGGCCGGACCTGAATCCGCATCCAAGCCTCGGTGATTATGCCCAAAATCCCCTCGCTCCCTATAGCCAGCCGGTCCGGGCTGGGTCCGGCGCCGCTGCCCGGCAGCCGCCTGGATTCCCAAACGCCTGTGGGAGCCACCATACGGACCGACTCCACAAAATCGTCTATGTGAGTATGGTTGGTGGCATAGTGGCCGCCGGACCGGGTGGCGATCCAGCCCCCCAGCGAGGAGTATTCAAAGCTCTGGGGGAAGTGTCGAAGAGTAAAGCCGTGGGGTCGAAGCTGCTCCTCCAATGATGGGCCCAGAACACCGGCCTGGATCCGGGCGGCTCGTGAAACTTCGTCTATTTCCAGCACCCGGTTTAGCCGAGACATATCGATGGAAACCACGCCGTCCGCATCGACCGGCGGCTCCACTCCGCCTACTACCGAACTTCCTCCGCCGTAGGGTATGGCGGTGTGCCCGGACTTGGAGCACCATTCAAGCACCGATGCCACCTCTTGCTCGTTGCGGGGGTAAGCGACCAAGTCAGGCGGGTTGGGGAAATGGCCGTTAAATGCCCGCACCCGGTCACGAAAACCGCGGCCATAGCTGTGGCCCGCCCGGTCGTGGGCGTTGGTTGAACAGAAGGATGCTACCGAAGCAGGAGCGGCGATGCGGGGCTTGCGCAGGTCAAGGTCGGCAAGTCTTGGCACTGATGCCGCTTCCACGGTCGTCCCGTACTGTCTTGATAATCGGGCGGCGGTCTCGCGGACCTGTTCCACGGTCGGTTCGTCTGATTCCAGGCCCCAAGCCCAGAAACTCCTCCTTGCCATGGGACGCCTCCTCGCCAGCTTGAGGGTTGACACGATTATAGCAAGTCCGTTGGATACTCGGGGTCTTTCGATGTAGCTGTTCAGGCTTGATTAGCCCTTCCGGCCCAAGCTCAGGTCTCATCACTCCACATTCGGGCGCGTTGCATGAAAACCGAGGAGTCCTCCAGCCATTCCCGGTATCCGATGTTGCGGTTGTCCGTCAGCCAGCTTATCCGCTCATTGAGGCAGGAAGCTAATGCCTCATCTTCCACATCGAGAGTGAAGCCGCCGTGTTCGGCAGCGTCATCGAGAGCCGTGACTACAAACCGACCCTCGGAAACGTCGGAGGCATCGCGGTTGCCGATTTCGCCCCTAGCCAGCGCGTCTATCGTTCCATCGGCCAAGGCGTTTAGAAGTTCCACTTCGCCGGTCACGTCCCCAAGGTAGATCACCTGGGGCATATTTTCCGAAGGCGGGTGGAGATGACGTCTTTCCATAAGATTTTCAGACTCGCCAGCAGCCGTGATGAAGTAGTTAGAACTGCCGTCGGCAACCACCGTGCCTTGCGGCGTATCGACTCGAACGCCGGAGGCCAGAACACCGTCGTTGTCAACCAGCCCGGTCAGTTCCAACAAGCGGAATTCCCCTGTCGTGCCAGCCAGCGCGCCAACGCGCACGTCGCTGGTCAAGTCGGCATGACTGGCCAAGCGCTCTGAATCGCCGGCCCGTACGAGAAGAGACTGGCGAAACGCTACATGGCCCGAGGTGAAGTTGACCACTTTGTTTCCTGACGAGTCCTTGGTGCGGGAGTCCAGAATCGTGATGCCGCCTCCGACAAGATCGTACTCCGGACTGGCGGGAAGCAGCCAAATGTCATTCCACTGTGCGATCCCGCGGCGGGAGAAGGACAGTTCCGGTCCTTTCATGGCTTCGAGGGCGGTTAACAAGTCCGATTCATAGCCCAGATGCGTATTGAACCCTTCGGAAGCGGGGTCAGCGTCGGTGCTATAACTGACCGGCGGGAAAAAGGCGTAGAAGCCGACCTTCAGGGTATGGTCCGAGCAGGCCTGCTGCTGTCCTGGGCTATCCGAGCAGGCGGCGAGCCAGGATAGGGCCATCCCAACCACCATTATTTTGACGAGTAGCAACGGCCGAGAGACCGGCATGAAATAGCCTCCAATTCGCGCTCATCAGCGATAACTCCGCTGGTCTGAACAGGCCCTAATCGTCCAGGGGGCCAACCACTAACCCCGTGGACTCCCTCTCCGCCGCCGACAAGCCTCCGGTGTGGAGTGGCTTGGCGATGCGGGCGACGCCGTGCGCTGGGAGAGCCAGCCATAATATGGTATCGTAATGCGTCGAACGCTTCTAGTGAATCAAGCTGGGTTATCGGGGAGCTATATCCCACTCGATTAAGCAGAAAGGCGCAAGTATGAATAAACAGGAAGTCCGGCCCTAACATGTCGCCAGGTGAACCTCGACTGGGTCCGGAGCAGTTCGTAGCCAAGTGGCGCAATGTCGACTTTGGCGAGAAACAGGCGTCGCAGGAGATGTTCCTGGACATCTGCGCCCTGGTTGGTCACCCCACTCCGGTGGAGTATGGACACAGCAAAGTTTTCACTTTTGAAAAGTGGGTGCCAGGCGGGTTTGCCGACGCCTTCCGCGAAGGGCACTTCGGATGGGAGTTCAAGGGCAGCAACAGCGATCTCGAAGCGGGGTTAGGCCAACTCCTGCGCTACCAAGTCCACCTGAAAACACCGCCGCTGCTCATCGTGTCGTCTTTCCGCACCATATGGATACAGACCAACTTTCAGGGTATGGAGACGGTGCGGCATGAAATCCCGGTGAGGGATCTGGACCAGTCTTCGCACCTCGACAAACTGCGCTACGCCTTCTTCGCGCCGGCCGAACTGAGGCCCAACCGCTCGGTGGACACCGTTACCAGAGAGACCGCGGACCTATTCCAGGAAATCGTGGCTGACATGGAGCAGCACAACGAGGACCCGGAAAAGCTGGCCCGCTACCTCAACCAAATCGTGTTCTGCCTCTACGCGGAGGACGCCGGTTTGCTGCCCGGCGCACCCTTCTCTCAAGTGGTTCGCGACCACTTTCGCAACCCTGAATTGTTCGACCGGGCCATACGCAACCTGTTCCAGCAGATGGCTGGCGGCGGCCTGTTCGGGGCCACTGAGATTGCTTATTTCAACGGCGACCTGTTCAGCAATGCCGATACCGTCGAATTGAGCACTTCCGCCCTGCAACGGCTGGTGGAAGCTACAAATAAGAACTGGCGCAACATCGAGCCGTCCATTTTCGGCACGCTGTTCGAGCGGGCCTTGGACGCCTCCAAACGGTCCTACCTGGGCGCCCATTACACCAGCGCCGATGACATTATGCTGGTGGTGGAACCGGTGGTGATGGCGCCACTGCGCGCCGAGTGGGAAGCTGTGCAGCGGGAGGTGGGCAACCTGCTAATCGAGGACGACGCTGACACGGCGCGGGTGCGGTTGGCGGCATTTCAGCAGCGACTTTTTGAAGTGGAGGTCCTCGACCCCGCCTGTGGCAGCGGCAATTTCCTGTACCTGACCCTGCGTTCATTGCTGGACTTGGAAAAGCAAGTCATTGACTTCGCTGCCACCCAGGGCTGGGACAACCTGACTCCCACGGTCAAGCCCGACCAGATGTTGGGACTGGAAATCAACCCCTACGCCGCTGAGTTGGCCCGCACCGCCCTGTGGATTGGTTACATCCAGTGGCATCAGAACAACGGGTTTCCCTACAACCAGCGGCCGATTCTCACGCCCCTGGTCTCTATCAGCAAGACAGACGCCATCCTGGCCGAAGGCGATATCGATAACCCGCAGGAACCGGAGTGGCCGCCTGCCGAGTTCATCATCGGCAACCCGCCGTTTTTGGGTAGCTTGCCATTTCGGAGACAGTTGGGAGACGAATACACCAACGCCGTTTATAGTCTCTACGGCGACCGTATCCCCAATTCCAGTGACCTGTGCTGCTACTGGTTCGAAAAAGCCCGAGCCCAAATCGAAGACGGCAACTCCCGCCGCGCCGGTCTGCTGGCGACGCAGGCGATTCGTTTTCAGTCCAACCGTCCCGTTCTCTCACGCATCAAGGAAAGCGGCGACATCTTTGCCGCCATATCAGACCAGGATTGGATACTCGACGGCGCAGCGGTGCATATCTCCATCGTCTGCTTTGATGACGGCAGCGAAACCGACCGCACGCTAGACGGGCAGCGGGTTTCCAACATAAATGCCGACTTGACGGCTGGCTTGGACTTGACGCAGGCCAAGCCACTAGACGAGAACTTAAACATTAGCTTTGCTGGTGATACGAAACATGGCCCTTTTGAAATTAGTGATTCGACTGCGCGAAAGATGCTGGGCGAATCCAATCCCCACGGTAAGCCCAACAGTGACGTTGTTAAACCTTGGCTAATCGGCCGGGATATTAACCAGAAATCCCGTAACAGGTGGATTATAGACTTTGGCGTAAATATGCAGGAGAACGACGCCGCACTATATGAGGCTCCCTTCGAATACATCTTGGCTAAAGTGAAACCAGAGCGTGATAGTCATCGTGATCTACGGCTCAAGAAATACTGGTGGTTGCACGGCCGTCCTCGTATAGAGATGCGGCAAGCGTTGAAAGGTTTGTCACGCTATATTGTAACTAGCCAGGTGTCTAGCCATCGTTTCTTTTCTCATGTGGACGGCAAAGTACTTCCAGACAAGACCCTAGTTGTATTCGCTCGCGATGACGATTACTTTTTCGGGGTATTGCATAGCCGTGTTCATGAGGTTTGGGTGTTCGCATTAGGCACACAATTGCGAGAGGCGAAAAGCGGATTGCGCTACATAATTTCTACCTGCTTTGAGACCTTCCCCTTCCCGGAGCCCACCAGCGAACAACGGGAGGCCGTCGCAAAGGCGGCGCGGGAGCTAAACCGGCTGAGAGAAGGCTGGCTCAACCCGCCCAATGCCCCGGAATCGGTACTGAAGAAGCGGACGCTGACCAACCTTTACAACGCCCGCCCCACCTGGCTGCAACAGGTCCATGAACGGTTGGACAAGGCGGTATCGGATGCCTACGGTTGGCCGCCCGATTTGCCCGACGCCGCTATCCTGGAGCGGCTGCTAGTGCTAAACTTGGCGCGAGCGGAGGCAGCTTCGAGGGTATAGCTTGGTGTGATTTGGCATGGCTAACGACACTTTGACTTTTGAGATGGGCGGTAGGATAGAGATTGGGCAATTTCAACAGGGGATTACTCGATTCAGGGGATTGCCATTCTTTGCTCATCCGGAAACCCCATTCCCCAACCACTTCCAGTCACGCCAGCTTTCCACCAGAAAAGGGTAAACTGCAGAGATTTTTGGGTTGTGTTCTTCTCAAACTCCTCGCTCTCTGAGGTTAAAATAAACAGTGGAAGCGTCGGGGAGCAAATAATGCAAATGCCAACTTCCTATAGAGCGGCCAGCAGAGAACTGCTGGAACAAGCCGAACGAGAGCTAACTCAAGGCGACTACCGCCAAGCCTCCGAAAAAGGCTGGGGCGCGGCAGCGCAAATAGTCAAGGCAGTGGCCGAGCAAAGGGGCTGGCGGCACGATGGCCATTACTTGCTGTACCAAATCGTGAGCAGATTGGTGCAGGAAATGGGAGACACAGACATTCAGACTCTGTTCAACGCCGCCGGCGGTTTACACATCAACTTCTACGAAAACTGGAATGCCCCCGAAGGAGTCCAAATAGGCATCAGCGACGTGGCCCGCCTGCTGGACAAGCTGGAGCCCCTGCTGGAGGATTAGCTGCAGCGACCGCAAAGGGTTCAGACTAAATCTTCTCGGCAACTCTACGAGCAGCATCCCGATTTAGGGGCCAGAGGCCTCTGCCACCTCGCGAGTTTCCTGCGGCGCCTAAGGGCCGCATCGAATCTCAGGGGGCTGTTACCGCGCCGCCAGGGGCGGGGGGCCCAGCAGTCCGGGGTTTTCCGCCGTCGCTTGTTGCATAGCGACTGTGGCCTTGGCCAGGGTTTCCAGGGCGGCGACGGCCTCGGGGTCGGCCAGCTTGCCTTCCTGGAACTGGCGCGATTGGAGATAGACCACGCCGGGCACCAGATGGGCGCCGAACCAAGCAAGCACCGGCCGCAGTTGGCTGTCAATCGCCAAGTAATGATGGTCGGTGGCCCCCATGGCGATCAGCCCGCAGACTTTCCCCATAAGCCCCTCCACCGGGACCAAGTCAAGCAGGTTCTTCAAGGACGCGGTGAAGGAGGCGCGAAAAACGGGAGTGGCTATCAAGTACATGTCGGCGGCGATGACCTGCTGGACCACGACTTCCGTATCGTCGGAATAATCGGCTAAAGGCCGTCCGTCGGCGAAGGATATCCGGTGGCCGCCCAAGTGGAGCAAACCGACGGTCACCGGATCCGATAGGCCGGAAACAGAGGCTAGGGCCAGTTGCAGGGCTTGGTACAGCCGGCCCGGCCGGGTCGCCGACCCGTGGATTCCAAGCAAAGTCGGCAAACTTAACTAACGCCCGAGGTTTTTCGCTTCGTTCTTCGCTCCAAAGTGTAGCGGTTCTCCGGCTTGGAAAGGCCCAGGTTGCCGCGAAAGGTGTTGTCCTCGTATTCGGTCCTAAACAGCCCGCGGTCTTTCAATATGGGTACGACATGGTCCAGAAAGTCATCAAAACCCACCGGCAATACCGCATTGTTTACCATAAACCCGTCTACCGCGCCGGCCTCAAACCAAGCTTGCATCGTATCCGCCACTTGAGACGGCGTGCCGATAAAAGGCCCTTTAGGCGTCGTTTCTCGAAGCGCCACCTGACGCAGGCTCATTTTCTCTTCCCGCGCCCGTTTCTTGATCCCATCCGTTGCGCTTTCCCACCCGTTGCGGGCGAAGTCCCCCAGCTCGGGAAAGGGCTCATCCAGCCCGAACTGGGTAAAGTCTATATCGTTGAAGTACCGGCCCAGGTAATTCAGGGCCTCGTCGATACCGACTAGACCAGCGACCTCTTGGTATTTCCTCTCCGCTTCCTCGGTTGTCCGTCCAACTATGGGGTTGCTTCCCGGGAGCATCAAAATCTCATCGGGGTTCCTTCCATACTTGGCGGCCCGTTTCCTAATCTCCTGAGAGAAGGCAGCGGCGCCCTCCAGCGACCCTTGCCCCGAGAATACAGCATCGGCGTGCCGGGAAGCGAATTCCTTCCCGGCTTCCGAGGACCCGGCTTGAATGAGCACCGGGCTTCCTTGCTTGGACCTGGAAATGTTCAATGGACCCTGAACCGAGAAAAATTCGCCTTGGTGATTCAACCGGTGCATCTTGCCGGGGTCGAAGAACACGCCCGATTCTTTGTCGCGGATGAAGGCGTCGTCTTCCCAAGAGTCCCATAGGCCCTTGGCTACTTCCATAAACTCGTCGGCCATCCGGTATCGCAGGTCATGCTCCGGGTGTTCCGGCTTGCTGTAATTCAGGGCCGAACCCTCCAAGGGAGAGGTCACGATATTCCAGCCGGCGCGCCCGTTGCTGATGTGGTCAATCGAGGCGAACTGACGGGCGACGGTGAAAGGGTCGCTGTAGGTGGTGGACAAGGTGGCCGCCACGCCAATATGGGTTGTATCCATCGCTAGGGCCGCTAGCAACGTCAGGGGTTCAAAACGGTTGAGAAAGATAGGGTGCGATTTTTCGCTGATGTATAGACCGTCGCCAAAAAACACGAAGTCCAGCTTGGCTGCCTCGGCCTTTCGGGTCAGTTCTCTGTAGTAGTTGAGATTTATGGCCCCGTCGGCTACGGCGCTGGGGTGCCGCCAAGAAGCCATGTTGCTGCCCATTCCAGAGAAAAACGCGCCTAGATGCAACTTGCGTTCTTTAGTCATCTTAAGGCCCACTGCTCCCTCATGAGACTTTCGCTTGAATAAATGCCTCACTTAGCAATTCAAATGAATGGAGCCGCTTTCGGAAATCGTTGATCGCCGTGACGATGAATAGCTCGTCGGGTTGGTAAAGACTCTGGATGTCTTGCAGTTTCCCGGCCGCCGTCTCCCGGGACCCGTGGATAACCTCGCCGTCTTGAACCGTAAAAGTGCATTTCTCCTGGGACTGCCTGGCGAATTCCTCGGCGGCCTCCACCGAGCCGACGGTAAATGTTCTGCCGCTCTCTACTCGGATTCTCACCACCCTCTGGCCGGAGGCGTAGCGGGCCGCTTCGTCATCGGTGTCGGCCGCAATGACCGGCAGGGCGAGCATTAGTTGCGGTTGCGCCCCCTTTGCGGCATCGAACCGGCTGCGGTAGGTTTTCACCGCCTGCCGCATCACGGTCTCATCGTTGTTCAGAAACAGGGCGAATACGTATGGCATGGCAAGACCCGCCGCCAGCTCGGCGCTTGATGGGGTGGTGCCCAGTATAAACACCTCCGCCGGCTGGGCCGGTATGGGGCTTGCTCTCAATCCGTGGAGTGGATGGTCTTCCTCCAGCTTATTGTGGAGGAACCGGGTTAGTTCGACCAGTTTCTCCAAGAAGGGCTTTTTCCCGTACCCAGTGTCCTGTTGCAATGCCCGTGTTGAGTGGGGCAGACCGCCCGGCCCTCCGCCAATTCCCAGGTCCACTCTTCCGGGAGCCAAAGAGGCCAGTACGTTGAAATTCTCCGCCACTTTGTAAGGGCTGTAATGCTGCAGCATCACCCCGCCCGAACCAATGCGGATACGGCCGGTTTTGGCTAAAAGGTGAGATACCAGCACTTCTGGCGAAGACCCCACTATACCGGTAGAACCGTGGTGCTCGGCAACCCAAAACCGGTGATAACCCCACTGCTCGGCCTTTTGGGCCAGCTCAACCGTATGTTGAAAGCCTTGCTGGGCCGACTCAGACTCGTTCACCGGGCTTTGGTCCAGAATGCTTAACTTTAGCTCCATATTCTCCACGGGAAATGTTGTGCGCCCAAGGTTAGGCGGACATGTCTATCGCACTCCCGATTTTACACCCAATACGGCTGCGACGCACACGCAGGGACTTTTCATTTTCGGAAATGTCATTCTGAGCCGTAGGCGAAGAATCTAAAAGCCTTGATCGGAGAATCGGTCTTGACTTGCAAGAGCGACTTTAGACCCTTCACTCCGTTCAGGGTGACAATTGAAAAACCCTGGAAAGAGAATGCAGTCAAGGGCTTTAGACCCCTCGCTGAGTTTATCTTGAGCCTAGTCGAAAGGCTCGAGGTGACATGGTAGAGTGGCTTAGAGTCTGCCCCTGGCTTGAACAGGGGATGACAATTGCGCGGCGCAAGACCGGCCGCTATACCCCGGAGGCCGTGGGGACTGGAGCAACTGTCTCGGATTCTTCCGGGGTGGACCGTTGCACCTGGAATTCCCAGATGCGGCCGCACTGGAGGCATTGGTAGTAGTGGCCGTAGATGTCCCAATTACGGTAGATGTCGCCGCTGCAATTGGGACACGCTTTCAAGTACAACATTGCTCGCATCCGATACTTGGCTCTGCTTGCGGATGATAGCCAAAGGCAGCGGTCGGAAAGGGAAGCCCTATCTATTTTCTTGCTTATATATCTTCTTGGTGGAGGACTGCTCCTAGCGCGCCGCCGTCCTAGCAACCCCATACGTTGTCAGACGTCTCTGCCATGACGAAGTAAAAATCGTAGTCAGGGCCCTCAGAGCCTCGAAAGAACTGGCGCTCGTATTCTTGCCAAGCGTCGGGCCGGAGAGCGATGACGATGTTGGGGTCTTCAGCACTACGAATGACCATGTCTTCGTATTCCTGCCAGGTCCGCGGGTGCGGGTTTCCGCCAACCATACGTATGTACATGACAGACGCCTCCAAGACAGACTCGAAAAGCCCAATAAAGTCCTGTTCACGTCCTTATTGCCAGCTCATCCAATGCCCAAGGGTCTGATTCCTCCACGGGGGGTCTGGCCGGCTCGAAACTGTAGTACCTTACGCCGGCGCAAGGCACGTGATAATGCCACTGCATGGTCTTAACCGGACTGATTTCCGGCTCGACTTCCACCTCGTGGACTTCTTCCGCCGACACTAGTGTCACCATTTCACACCTCCCGGCCACCAGGGCCGAAATCGTTAAACAATGGCCTCCAACCGGCTTATGACGCCAAGCTCGAATTCACGGAGAAGGGAAGGGAGTTGGCCAGCCTACTCAACAGCTTGATCTCCTCTTGGCAATCCTCTAGGGACTTGCAAGTCCCCAGGAAGCACTTCACTTGGTCGCCAACAACGAACAAGGAGTAGACTCCGCGGCGTTTGTACACTTCGACGGAAACCATGCCCACCGTTTCGGTGTATATCGGAAGACCCGTCAACCCGTCCAACACTGCGTCACCTCACCGGAGCGGAAATTTTGTATGAGCGTATTAATCCCTGAAGCTAATTATCAATATATTCTATTATCCTGTGCGATGTCAATAGTTTTCGTATTTGTGAAATAAATCTCGTATTTTTTCACTCATATTATTGCTATATATGTGATTTTTAGCACATTAAATGTGAAAATATTAACAAATACGCTATGTCATAATTCCGAATACTTGAGACTGCTTCCCGCCACTGAAAGTTTGGGGACCTCCACGCCCTCGGTGACGGGGATGGTCCGGCGGATGCAGAAGCAGGGCCTGGTTGACCTAGACCCGGATAAGCGGACCCAGTTCACCGAGCGTGGTTTCAAGATAGGGGAGGATATGGCGCGGCGGCACCGGCTGGCCGAATGGTTTGTGGTCCGGTTGATAGGAATGGACCTACAGCCTGTTCACCCCAACCCGCGAGGCGATTTTCAGCATCATCTCGATGTCGCCCCCCTCAGGTTTGGCTGGTGAACACCACGTCATCAACGCCGTGGACTACGATCTCAGCGGCGACCTCGGGCTGCAATATGCCCATGTTCAGGATTGTGTGATAAAGACTTGGCTCGTTTGGGAGAGTCTGAAAGAACTTGCGATAGTATTCGACATGGGCCTGTTCCAGTTCCTCCACAAGGACCTCGGCCGCCTCGCGCTCGAGATGTTCCCACCGCATCAGAATTTCTATCCGGACCTCTGGAGGCGCGGTTAGGCCTACGTGAAAGACGCCTGGGCTATCCGCCAAGATCATATTGGCCGCTCTACCAATGATTACTACGTCGCCTCTCCGGTACAAGTCATTGACCACGGCGGTGGTTGCTTCGATGAAATCCTTGTCCTCTACCCTGCCGGATTTAGGGGACAGACCGTCTCCCATTATTGCATAGGCTTCGGGGGGCAAGGTCATCAATGCCCCGCCGGCGTAGGCTCCGCTGCTGTATGCGGAACGCTCCAACATGGTTTGTAGGAATTGGACCAAACGGTCTCTGAAGCGTACAATGCGCTGCTCTTTGTCGATCAAGGCGCTAACCGGCGCTTCCAACAATTTGGCCGCTTCGGTCAACACCAGCCGGTCTACGAAATCTAGGTCCAGCTTTTTAGCCACCAGCTGACCCACGATACCTGATCCACAGCCGATAGGGCCGTTAACCGTGATTACTGGCATGGTATTCTCCCTCAACCAGGGTCTTCCCGCATGGAAAGCGGGCTGTGTGGAGCCAATGGCGAGGCGTCTGAACCGGGTGCGGCTAAGAGCCGCACCCGACTTTTGATGAATGCGAGCCGGGTATTGATCTAATTGTCAAACCAACCGTCTTGGAGGACCGGCCAAGCCAAAGGATGGGGTTGTATGCCTCGCACGTTGCTGCGGGCGCCGTACATCCAGGGCTGGAATCCCACGGTCAGGCGCGGCACGTTGTCGATCAGAATTTTCTGTATCTCCGCATAGGACTCCTTCTGGCCCTCAAGGTCCTGGCCCCGGGCCTTTTCGATCAACTCGTCGAGCTTAGGGTTGACGTAACGGGGGGCATTCCAACTGGAGTCGCTGTGGTTCTGGATGCTCAGGGCTTGGTCCGGATTGGCCCGGCCGTACCAATAGACGATGGTGAAGGGCTCTACCATCCAAACAACATCCCAGAACCCGTCCGAAGACTTCCGCACGACATCCACATTAATGCCTGCGGGCGCAACACTCTCTTTGAATGCCACCGCCAATTCGATCATCCCGGTCCCGACGTCGGCGGTGTACAGGGTGAGGTCGATCCCGTCCGGGTACCCGGCTTCCGCCAACAGTTGCTTGGCCGCCTCGGGGTCGTAGTCCGGTGGTTGATGCTGCGGCGCGAAATAGACGGAGTTGGGCGGAATTGGATGGTCGTAAGCGATACTGCCCCGCCCCAGCATCGACGCTTGCCGGATGGCTTCCCGGTCTGTGGCGAGTTGCATGGCCTTCCGGACCTTCAGGTTGTCGAAAGGCGGCACTCTGTTGTCCATGACCAACCCGATCCAGGACGGGCTGGTCTTCTCCAACACTATGGTTTCGGAATGGGCCTCAATGGTTTCGACGTCCTGGGCCGGCAACTGGTTTACGACATCCACGTCGCCGCTCTTGAGCGCCTCGGTGCGGGTTGCGGCCTCGCGGATCAGTTGGATGATGATCTCATCGAAGTAAGGCTTGCCCTCTTCCCAGTAGTCGGGGTTCCGCTCAAACACCGAGCGTTCGCCCACCAGGTGTTCCACCAGGATGAAAGGCCCCGTGCCGATGGCCTCCAGGTGAAACCGCTCTATATCCACGTCGGAGGGCGTGATCCGCGCTTGATAGACGGATAGAGAGTCCGGGAAAAAGGCGTTGGGGCCGGTGAGGTCGAAGCGGATGGTATAGTCGTCGATGATAACCATCTCATCGATAGTCTCGAATGTGGGCCGTATCGGAGAGTCGATCTCCGGGTCCAGCAGTCGGTTGAAGCTGAAGACCACGTCCTCCGCCTTGAAGTCCTTGCCGTGGTGGAACTTCACGCCCTCCCGCAGGTGAAAGGTGTAGGATGAGAAGTCCTCGTTGGGCTCCCAGGAAGTGGCCAGTTCCGGCTTTACCGTAAGGTCCGGCTGGATCATCAGCAGGTTGTCATAGACTTGCTGGGTGATGGCGACGTCAGTCTCGCCCAGCATGAGGGGCGGGTCCAGGGTTACTTCGTTAGGGAACATGGCAAACTTCAGCGTGCCGCCCCTCTTGGGCTGCCCCTCATCGGCGGCCTCGACCGCCTCGACAACCTCGGGGACCGGGGCGGCCTCGGTTTCTTCGACTGCCTCGGGAACTTGGGCGACCTCAGTGGCCTCGCCGCCGCCGCCACAGGACACGACAAAGAGGACAGACGCCATCACCGCGACGCCGAGCAGGACCAGACGCGGATGTAGACCAGCCGTCTTGGGTCTCATGAAAGTCTCCTCCCTTTCGGATATATTGGATATAAACGTGCTAATTTGGCGAGCCGTTTGGGAGTCTAAGGGAGTATCGGACTGATGGACGAGGATTCACGTATCGATTGTAAGACTACATAGAATACACTCGAATTGTCAATATTGTGACATATTTCACGTGATTACGTAATACACAACATATCGTGGCCTACATCACAAAGTATTTCGTTGTTGATATTGCAGCTTTCGTAACAATGGAATAGAATGAAAACCCCACGCTCTCGGGCGGTGCGGTCATAAAGCTATGAAGATCAGGACCAAACTTCAAGTAATTACCTTCGTTGCTATTGCTCTAGCGGCTTTGGCCTTTGGGTTGATCAATACATGGATCTGGTGGAGGACCGACGATGCCATCGACAAGAGCGGGATAAACAACCAGGTCACCAAGGATGTGTTTCAACTCAATGTGGCGGCCAATGACTACTTACAGCACCATGAGGTTTGGGCGCAGACTCAATGGGAAGACCAGTACAACTCTTTAACCAAGAAAATAGAGGAGATTGAGGTAAGCGACGCCCGTGAAGGCGTAATCTTGGAAAGAATCCGGCGCAATCTGCAAGACATTGGAGACAGGTTCAATCAACTGGTGGAAGCCTCCGAAGCCGGGGCGGACAGTGGAGGGCCCGGCCCCTCTTTGAATCTGGAGGAGAGGCTCGCCGCCCGGCTTTCGATAAGGTCCCAATCGGTGGCTTCCGACGCTTTCCAACTGGCTAAGCTCAGCCTAGCGGCCGCTGACGATACCCGGCGGCAGGGCGCTTATCTGATGGCCGGCTCTGGGATCGTTATAGCTCTCTTGGTTGCAACGAGCCTCTATTTCATCGGCAATTCGGTGATAAGGTCCATCACCAAGCTGCGGGATGGGACCCGGGTCATCGCTTCCGGAGACCTGGACCACGCCGTAGACATCACAAGCACCGACGAGATCGGTCAACTGGCGTCGTCGTTCAACGATATGGCCCACAGCCTTCGGACCTCGTATGAAGCCGTGCAACAGGAGAGCGCCCAGCGGAAAGACATTGCCGAACAACTGAGCGTTCTCAACGAGAGCCTCGAGCAAAGGATCGTTGAGCGGACCCGCGAAATCTCCAAGATAAACTCAGAGCTGGAGTCCGAGATCGCCGAGCGCAAGGAGGTGGAAGAGGAGCTAATACGACTGGCCGCTATCGTAGAGTCTTCAGACGACGCCATCTTTGGCAAGTCTTTGGACGGCATCATCACAAGCTGGAACTCCGGTGCCCAGCGTATCTACGGGTACTTGCCTGAAGAGGTTATCGACGGACCGGTTTCTTTGCTCGTTCCGCCCAGCCACCCTGATGAGGTGCCGAACATCCTGGCGACAATTCGAAGGGGAGAGCATGTCGATAACTTTGAAACTGTCAGGCAAACAAAGAACGGCTCCCTCATTAATGTGGCCTTGACCATATCTCCGGTGAAGAATGCGGCCGGCGACATAATTGCCGCCTCGACCATCGCCCGAGACATCACCCAAAGGGTCGAAGCGGAAACCGCGGAACACCGCCGGTCCGAAGAGATGGCCACACTCTTCTCAGTAGCCAATATCCTAGCGCAGACCGGCGACTTCGAAGACAACCTCACCGAGCTAGTGGCTAGTTTGGCCCAAATTACAACGGCGGACCACGTGTCCCTGTGGGTTCCGGATGAGAAGGAGCAAGGGCTCACGCTGCTGGCCTCGGTTGGCTCCGCGGTCCAAGGTTTGACGCCTGCGGTCCTCTCCTACACCGAAAGCGTATCGGGCCCGGCTTTTCAAAAGGGGGAGCCGGTGATCGTCAATGATTATCCCTCCCACCCCCTGGCCTCCGCTCTGGCTGTTGACCGGGGGGTTAGGTCTCTAATATCTTTGCCTTTGAGCGCCCGCGGCGAGACCATCGGAGTAGTTGTTATATTCTCCCGGGAGGCCGGCTTCTTCACTGACGAGAGAGTTAGATTCCTTACCACCGTGGTAAGCGGATTAGGCACGCTTTTACAAAACGCCAGGCTTAGCCAAGCGATTGAAAAACACGCCGTCGAACTTGCTAGGTCCAACGCAGAGCTGGAACAGTTCGCCTACGTAGCCTCCCACGACTTGCAGGAGCCGCTGCGTTCCATAGCAGGCTTTACCGGGTTGTTGGAGCGCCGTTACCGTGGGAAACTGGGTGAGGATGCGGACCGGTTCGTAACCCGCATCGTAGTTGCTGTCGGGAGGATGCAGCAACTGATTAACGACCTGCTGGCGTACTCACGGGTGGGGAGGGGCCTGCAAGAGCTTACGCCCACCGACTCTGAGGCCCTAGTCCGTGAAGAAATAAGCAATCTCCAAGCCGCAATCACCGAGTCTGAAGCCGTTGTGAGCTTGGACCAACTGCCAACAGTCACGGCGGACGGACCGTTATTCGGCCAAGTGGTCCGAAATCTAATTGGCAACGCCATAAAGTATAAAGGCAAGGAAGCGCCTCGCGTGCACATTGCGGCCAAGCAACAAGACAATGAATGGGTCTTCTCGGTCCGCGACAACGGCATCGGGATCGAACCTCAATATAACCAGCGCATCTTCAATATCTTCCAACGTCTGCATACCCGCGAGGAGTATGCAGGGACCGGCATCGGCTTATCTATCTGCAAGAAAGCCGTAGACTATCTGGGCGGGCGCATCTGGGTGGAGTCGGAGTTGGGCAAGGGTTCGACCTTCTACTTCACGGTGCCCCTTGCCGGAAACCAAAAGAAGGCGGCCAGACCTCCCGCAGGCGCCTCCGAGTCTTGAGGAATCGAGGAGAGTCGAGGATTTATGATGGACAGAGAATGGCTAAGACCGGTTGAGATTCTTCTGGTGGAAGACTCTCCGGATGACGTGGAGTTGACCCGCGAAGGTCTCAAGGAAGGGAAAGTTTGGCATAACTTGAGCGTCGTCTCGGATGGCGTGGAAGCTTTGGAATTTCTGCGCCGGCAGGGAAGGCACGGTAATGCTCCTCAGCCGGATATCGTTTTGTTGGACCTCAACTTGCCAAGGAAAGACGGACGTGAAGTGCTTGCGGAGGTCAAAGTTGATCCGCGCCTCAAACACATACCCATCGTGGTGCTCACTACCTCCAACGCGGAGCAAGATATTCTCAAGAGTTACAAGCTCCACGCCAACGCCTACATCACCAAGCCGGTCGACTTGGACAAGTCTTTCTCGGTTATGAAAACCCTGGAAGACTTCTGGCTCAACGTGGTGCGGCTGCCTCCCGGCAAAACAAGTAGGTGACGAATTTGTTAATGGGTGATATAGAGAATATACTTGGAGAGAAGGCCGCAAACGACCGCGGGCTAGGTCCAGCCGGCTGCTTCTATAATCCCGACCCCTAAACGCATACGAACATGAGGTGACTCCTTTGAAACCGGGGATGGTCGACGTTCGATGGGGCGATAGGCCGATCGAGATATTGTTGGTGGAAGATAACCCGGCAGATGTTGAGCTGACTCGGAGAACCCTGAGCAACTCGTCATTTGCTGTGAATATAGCAGTGGCGGAAGACGGGGAAATTGCTATGGCCTATCTCCGTAGAGAGGCGGAACACGCAGAGTCGGTCCGTCCCGACCTGGTGGTGTTGGACCTTTCGATGCCCAGGAAGGACGGACGTGAAGTGCTGGCGGACATGAACGCTGACCCCGGTTTGAAGACCATCCCGGTCATGATATTGACCGCGACTCAAGCCGAACAAGACCTGCTGCAATTTGAGAACTTCGACCCCAACCGCTACTGCCAAAAACCCATCGATATCGACCGGTTCGACCAAATCCTAGACCGGCTGACAACTACCTTCTCGATCTAACCGGCTAACCGGTTGGCCGGAATGGATAGGCCGCCGACGCGACCGCGTACCCGCCGTATTAGGAAGTTCCGGCGGAAATGAATGTCAATCTCCGGCGATAGCGTTAAGTAGTGCTAATAGGGGTGAGGCCCCCGGAATATGAGCTTGAAGCCCAACGCGCCTGCTAACGTCTTATTGATCGAAGACAATCCCGATGACGCTCTCTTGATCCAAGAGACGCTGGCCGACGGGAGCGCCGGTTTTAACTTGGACTGGGTGGTGAGGCTTGGGGAAGGGATGGAGCGGCTTGCCGGGGGTGATTTCGATGTGGTGCTGCTAGACCTCTCGCTGCCGGACAGCCAGGGGCTCGACACCTTCACTACGGCTCACAAAGGTTCTCCGGCCGTGCCAATCATCTTGCTAACCGGGTTGGACGATGAACGAGTGGCAGTCCAAGCGGTGCAGCAGGGAGCGCAGGACTACCTGGTCAAAAGCCATGTAGACGGCCCCCTGCTGGCGCGGGCCCTGCGGTACGCCATCGAACGGCAACACTTGCTGGCGGAAGTTGTCACGCACACCGAAGAACTCTCCAGGATCAACTCGGAGCTCGAATTAGAAATCTCGGAGCGAAAACGGGCGGAGGAAGCATTGGCCCTTCAAGCTGAGGACCTGGCTCGTTCCAACGCCGAGCTTGAGCAATTTGCTTACGCAGCATCCCACGACTTACAAGAACCGCTGCGAATGGTCACCAGCTACGTTCGTATCCTTCAGGATGACTACAAAGGCAAATTAAGTGAGGACGCCGACCGTTTCATCGGATACGCAGTGGAGGGCGCCACCCGCATGAAGGCTCTTATCGATGACCTTTTGGCCTTCTCCCGGGTGGGCACCGAGACAGAGAGCCATACGCAATCGGACTGCAATCACATCCTTGAACAAGTGCTGGGTGATTTAGACGCCACTATTGTTGACACCGGCGCCGTCATAACGAATGAACACTTGCCTTTGGTCAAAGGCAACCCCACCCAAGTGGCCCAACTGCTCCAGAACCTGATCAGCAATGGTATGAAGTTTCGAGGCGAAAAGCCCCCGCAGGTTCACATTAGCGTCGAGAGTAACGCTGGTGAGTGGGTATTCTCAGTCCGGGATAATGGGATCGGGATTTCTCCACATCAATTCGACCGGATTTTTCTCATGTTCCAACGGCTTCACCACAGGTCCGAATACCCAGGGACCGGCATCGGCTTGGCGCTTTGCCACAAAATCGTCCAGCGTCACGGAGGCCGGATCTGGGTCGAGTCCGAATTGGGCCTGGGTTCGACATTTTACTTCACTATCAAGAAAACATAGGAGGTGACCGGCGATGACACTCCAGGCTGATGCCAAGCCCGTTGAAATATTACTGGTGGAAGATAATCCCGCAGACGTTGAGCTTACTCAGCGAATCCTGGGAGAGTCCAAATTCCCCCGCAACATTAACTTGGCCGAGGATGGCGAGGCAGCCATGGCCTACCTCCGCAAGGAGGGCGGGCACGCAAACGCGCCCCGTCCCGACCTGATCCTTTTGGACCTGGCCATGCCGAAAAAGACCGGCTACGAAGTCCTGGAAGAAATGGATGCCGACCCCGACCTGCGGAAGATACCGGTAATGATACTGACCTCAACACAAGCCGAAAGGGACCGTCTCCATTATGAAAACGTCGGCCCCCATCGCTTCTGCACCAAGCCCCTCCCTCTCGAACGTTTCGACACCATAATACATCAGCTAAAAGCCCTGGCTGACTTGGACCCAGGTCCATTCGGCACGGCCCCTCCGTGGCCCAGGCTCACCTAGTCCGGCAACCCCCGGGGCCCGCCGATACCGGCTGGGAAGCCGTGCGGCGGCTCTTGGGCAAGCGGCAACCCCGGTTCTACGGCAACTCTGGTCCAGCGGCAAAGGCTTCGAGCAGTTGACGCACTATACCGTCAATTAGAATACGGGCTTTCGACACCCCTACCTATGGAGAAGGAGGCAGTTGACTATGACGTCTGGTATCGATGAGCGTTCCTTCAACATCTTGCTGGCCGAGGACAACCCAGGAGACGTAGAACTGACCCGGCGGACCATAGAAAGTTCAAAGTATCAGTGCAGCTTGTGGGTGACTGAGGACGGCGAGGCAGCAATGGCCTTTCTGCACAAGCAAGGAGAGTATGCGGCTGCGCCCCGGCCGGACTTGATTATTCTAGACCTGGCAATGCCCAAGAAGGACGGCTACGAAGTCTTGGACGAATTGCAACCGAACCCCTCGCTAAGCAGCATCCCGGTTATGATACTCACTGCCCCCAGGACTGAGAGGGACCGGCTCGAATCGTATGGTATCCACCCCACTCGTTACTGCCAAAAGCCCCTTGCTCTAGTCCGTTTCGAACGGATTTTAAGCGGGATTAAAGAAGCCGAGTTCAGCACCGAAGGGATTAGTCCAACGCCGTCCTAAGCTGTTGTCTGTGCCGGCCGGTTGGAGAGCGGCAATCGGTTGGTTCTGCCGGCTCTTAATCTCGGTCCAAGTCCGCCGGGTCCATGACTCGAAAACCTATGCCAAGTTTCACTTGATACCACCCTACCGCCCCGTCCTGTATTTGGCCTCGAATCTCCTTGACCTCAAACCAGTCCAGACCCTTGAGGGTTTGGCCGGCGCGAGCAATGGCGTTCTCTATTGCGGGCTGCAACCCCTCTGACGAGGAACCAACTAGTTCCACGATTTTGTAAGTATGGTCGGTCATCTCAACCTCCTGGATAAAATGTCATTAGATCGAGTCCCAGCATTGAAGAACCCCCTGCTGTCGAGGGCCTAACCAAGCTTACCTATACTAAAGCTGGCGCGGGACATTGGCAACAACGACTCCGGCGGCGCGCAGGGCTATCGCACTAGAAACAACCCATCCGTCACTCCGGCGAAAGCCGGAGTCCAGAGGCCGCTATGTGAGCGATTGCCGTGGCAGCATTGGCGAATTAGGGGCCTGGATTCCTGCCTTCGCAGGAATGACGAGAGCGATTCAGTCCAAATGCGATAGCCCTGCCTTGAACCGGCCCAACCGGCCCGCAGCTAAGGCGTATCTGGTCGGGGCGGGCAGATTCGAACTGCCGACCTCCTGGTCCCAAACCAGGCGCCCTGCCACTGGGCCACGCCCCGCCTTTTGTGCTCGAAACCCAGCCCGCTCTCGCCTTCTTACGAAATCCCCCCAACCTCCCGTGCGGCATGGGGAGATCGCGGGGGATTTCTAGCGGGTCTCGTTTGGTACCCCCGGAGAGAGTCGAACTCTCGTCTCCGGCTCCGGAGGCCGGCACTCTATCCACTGAGCTACGGGGGCAAGGGCCCAGCTTAGAATATCATGGCCTCGACAGCGCCACAAGGTTATACGTTATTACTAGAAAATACCCTTCGTTATGCCCGCCTCGTACTCCGATATGGGGCGGGTATCCACCACCCCAGGGCAATTGCATCTTACAGATAACGCATATGGCTAAACTCTCCCTTCGATGTCATTGCTATGAAAATAGGCGATTTTCATCCTCTTATGTGACCTTCACAAGGCCATCCGCATTTCCCGCCCGTGTGGACACGAGGCATCGCTCAGTCACATCGCCGCCCTTGCCCTGCCGCATTTCCCGGTACTGACTCAGTTTGACCTACTGTTCAAGGTAATTCTCAATTAAACTGAGTCAGTACCTTCGAGTCCTGGTGATAGAGGGCTATGGGGTCGGAGGGGTACAGTAGGGAAGCCTCAATCCGCTCAGGTCATTGCGCTCGATGTCCCTCAGCCCCCAGGGGATGCAGCCGGTGAGCCGGTTTCCTTCCAAGTACAGCTTGCTCAGATTGGCTAGACCCTCCAACTCTGTGGGTATTTCCCCGGTCAACCTATTGTCCCTCAGGAATAGGTCCTCCAAAGAGCTGACTTCACCCACCTCCGTCGGTATCTCCCCGGTAAGAAGGTTGCCGTCAAGCACCAACTGCCTCAGATTAGAAAGCCGGTGCAATTCCTCCGGCATCTCCCCAGACAACCGGTTGCCCTGGAGGAACAACGCCTCGAGATTGGATAGGCCGCCCAGCTCCGCCGGTATTCCCCCCGTCAGGTCGTTCTGCTCCAGGTACAGGTACTGCAGGTTGCTCAGTGAGCCGAGTTGGGAGGGCACGGCGCCGGTCAGATCGTTGCTGCTTAGGCCCAGGTACTCCAGGCTGCCCAGGTCGCCCAGCTCCGCCGGTATCGCGCCAGACAACTGATTATCCGCGAGATGCAGGTCGGTCAGGCTTGCCAGGCCTCCCAGCCCCAAGGGTATCGCCCCGCTCAACCGGTTCCCTTCCAGGGTCAACTGCCGCAGACGGCTCAATCCACCCAGGGCCCATGGTATTGGGCCGGTCAATTGATTGTGGTGCAGATGGAGGACCTGCAGGTTGGCCAGGCCAGCCAGTTGCGACGGTATCCGGCCGCTCAACTGATTGCCGGAGAGGTATAGGTGGGTCACGTTGGAAAGGTTGGGTGTGCCCCGGACCCGTACCCCCTGCCAGTCGGCGATGGCCGTGTCCGCGCTCCAGTCCAGGGTGGCGGCGCCCGCCAGCTCATTCCGTGTCCCGTACAGGATGATGCAGTCGCCAACCAGGGCCGAGTTTCTATCTGAATTCGGCACAACGGTCCCGTTCAGGCACACCGAGGTCACCGAGACCTGGGCGCTGGCTGTTGAGGCGTTTCCGTGCTGGTCCCCGGCCTCGATGCTGAGGAGGTGGACCGGAGTGGCGGCATAGTCGAGGGGGCTTGCCACGGTGACCTGGCCGGTCGCCGAGTCGATAGCGAAGACCCCGTCGTCGTTGCCCTCTGTTATCGCATAGGACACCGTGTCTCCTTGAGAGTCGGTGGCCGTGACCGTTCCCACCGCCGTTCCAGCGGCGGCGTCCTCGGCGACGGTGAAGATGTAGGAGGGGGCGTCGAACACCGGCGGCGCGCACACCGCCGTGTCCGTACTCAGAAGCCCCGACCAATCGCCCCAGGCCACCGCGTAGACGGTCCCGCTGCCGTAGGCGCTCACCCGGAACCAGTACTCGCTCCCGCAGACCAGACCGTCTACTGTGTGGGACGTGCCGGTGATGGTGTCGTCGTCTAGGTTCCAGCCTTCGATGCCGGTGATCCAGTATTCCACCCTATACTTGCTGGCGTTGGATAGGGCGTCCCAGCTTAGGGCGATGCTGGTCTCCGTGATCGTGCCAGCCGTAGGAGAGCCAGGCGCCGGGGGACGGCAGTAGAGCAGATCCAGGGAACTGAGGTCGTTGGTGGGCACGTCCTTGAGGACCAAGGGGATGCAGCCGGAGAAGGAATTCCCCGACAGCTTGAGGGACTCTAGGTTGGGAAGCCTGGCCAGTTTCTCCGGTATCTCTCCCGTCAGGGAGTTCCGGCTCAGGTCCAGATGGGTCAGCCCGAACAACCTCCCCAGCTCTGCGGGAATAGTTCCGCTCAGGCTCTTGTTGGGAAGCTCCACCTTGACGACCTGGCTGATTACCTGGCCAATCACGTCGTAGGTGAACGGGCTCGGCGTGCTCTCCGTGGTGATACCCTCCCAGCCCGTGATGGCTCTGTTGACGCCCCAGTTGATGGCGGCGGCGCCCCGAAGTGCGTCCTTGCCGTCCAGCAGCGCCGAGCAGTCGCGCACCAGCCCCCGGTTGGTCCTTGAGTCAGTCACCGCCGTGGCGTTTTCGCAGGCATAGACCGGAGGCGGCTGCACGGGAGCAGGAGCACCAGAGGGATAACCATCTGCGCTGACGTAGTATTGGCGAAGCTGGCTGACGTTATTAACCAGCATGGGCAAGTCGGTGGCGGCACCGATGCGCCCCTCGTACTCGGTGACTCGGGCCTGGTTGGCCGCGGTAACCGCCTGGATGAGGGCGGGCAACTCCATCTCCAGGATGGAGGAGCGGTAGGTCGGATAGTCGTCGGGCCTAAGCTGCCGCCACAGGTCTCTCCTAAACCAAAGCCAGGGTGAAATGCGCAGAACCATGGAGTAAATTTGTGGAGGAACCGGGTTGGCCTATGCTGGAGTTTGGGAGGGGTTGGTGATGGGAGTGAGGGAGATGGACCGGTTTCTCGAACAATGGCAAATGGGTATCAGGGATTTGCACCGGCGGACGATTATGGCGCCCACGCCCCGGGAGCGGGAGCGCTGGCAGGCCATCTGGTTGCTGGCCCAGGGCTGGACGGCAGCGGCAACAGCGGAGGCGCTGGAGCGGGACCCCCACACCATCGGACGATGGGCATCGGCCTTCGGCGAGGGCGGGCCTGCGGCCCTGATATTCGAGCAGACCGGTGGTTCCCCCCCGCCCTTGACCAAGCGCAGCAGGAGGAGTTGAAAGGGGCAGTGCAGCACTCCCCAGACAGGTCGGGTATCGAATTGGCCAACTGGTATTGGAAGGTGGTGCGGGAGTTTGTTTCTCAACGGTTTGGCATCAGATTGAGTCGCAGCGCTTGCCTGAATTACCTGCACCGGTTGGGATTTGCCTTCAAGCGTCCCAAGAAGCGTCTGGTCAAGGCTGATGCGGCCAAGCGGGACGCCTTCGTGGCGGATTACGCCGCCCTGTCGGAGCAGGCGATACAAACCGGAGCCAAGATATTCTTTGTTGATGAGGCCCACTTCCGGGCGGACGCGGAACTGCGGGGCAAGTGGGTGCCGAAAGGGGAGTTGGCGTTGGTGGACTCGACCAGCCCGCGGTATGGGGAGAAGGCCAGCTACTACTCGGCGGTGTGCCTGGCGACGGGAGAAGTGGAATGGATGGAACTGGAGGGCAACAGCAACGCTGGGACCTCAGTTGCCTTCCTGATGCAACTGAGGGAAAAGCATCCTGGGCCGCTCAGCGTGATCTGGGACAATGCTCCAGCCCATCGTGGGGAGCCGGTGCGCGAGTATCTGAGGACGCCGGACCTGATGCTGCAACTGGTGAACCTGCCGGGTTACAGTCCAGACTTCAACGCCGACGAGGCTATCTGGGGCTGGGTGAGAGAGGAGGCCACTGGCAATCTGTGTCTGCGGAGCAGGGTGGCGGTGCAGGCCAGGGTCGGCAAATTCCTGGCCGGGCTGGCCGACCGGAAAGGCGAGGTGAAACGGCGCTGCCGAACAGTCCTGCAATCAAGGGCCGAAGCACTCCCGCAAGACTCGCGGCTCGATTCCAAGCCTACGGCAAATGCACATCCCACCTTGGCTTTAGTCTAGGATGGACGGCGACCACCGTGCCGTCATCCTTCCGTTGCACATCCCAAGGAGTTCTAAGTCGCCACACCTCGGATGAGAGGTCAACCGGCGGACCAAGGAACATAACATGCTCCCGGCCAGAAAATATGTCTAAGGCGCTGGCCTCGATATCCTGCCTGAACTCTTCTAAGAAGTTTTTCGCAATTTGCGGATCAGTATGATACGCGCCGTCGTAATAAGGATAACGGAAGAACATAACGGTCAGGGTGGATGGTCCACTACCGAGGATATAGGAGTTGACGCGCACGTCTATATAGCACTTCCAGGCCCCCCTCCTCCAAAACCGAATTCGCTCCGCAGGTGGGCTACTGGACGGAATTGGTCGCCGAAGGTACAGCGCACTGTATTCGGGAGATAGGTGCCGCGCAGTACCAGATGGGTCACATCGCCTGGCGGAGGGTGGTCGTCGAGCAGATCGCGGACGCTTGTGGGCTCATCCCCCAGATAAGGGATGTAACTCGCTATGCCGCCCGTTTCTATCGGCGGCGCATCGGGTTCGCAGGGGTCTACGGGAGAGCCAGGCACTGGCGTACAGGGGGGTATTTCCCCCCTCGGCGCTTCCTTCGGTATTTCCTCTCCGAGGGAGGCCGCGCCTGGCGACAGCGCGGGCGTTGGAGTGGGCGCGGGGGCTAGTGTGGGTGTTGGGCTGGGCACAGAAATCGCCACAGGCGTTGGATCAATTACAGGGGTCGCCGTGGGCGTTGGCTGAGCACCGTCGCAGGCAGCGAGTGCAAACGCAAGCGCGGCGGTCAAATAGATAATTGTCGTAGCGCGGGAGAGCATGGTTTCCTTTCTCCTCAGCGGGACTGATAGTTCGCCATCAAGGCGACGATGTCATACGCCTGCGGCTCACAATATCTGCTCGGGTCGTCATAGCTCATGATCGAATACGTTGTGTTGATCGGGTGGCGGTTGAAATTGAACCCGGTCCTGTTCCCGATGCCGAAGGCGTGGCCCGCTTCGTGAATTACCAATTCGTGGAGGTTCGTACAGCCCGCAGGGCTGCCAAAGGTGGAGTTAAAGTAGTTCGCTCCAAGGGAGGCGTTCAGGAGGATGACGCCGCTGCGTATCCGCTGGATGCCCGGCGTCTCCCAACTCTTCGATCGCCAGCACCCAGGAGGCCCCATTCCACTGAATTTTAGGGGATCACACGCCCTCCTGATTCTGCCGTTGTCTACAAACTTTATCTCGAAACGGCCATCTTCATCCGGAATTTCAGCAAAAACCCCGGTCCCCGGAATTATGGGGTGTGTGCAGCCTTCGTCCACAGGCAAGTGGTAACGCATTGTAGTTATGATGTTGGCCCCACCCTTGTCCCAGATGACCGTGTTTTCCCACTTGTCTACGGCATCTTCAATGTCATCTATGATTTCCAGTTTGCTCCTGCTACGGTTGAGATTGCTCGGGCTCGTGGTGACATCCGACGTTATGGTCTCCGTGCATATTACGTAACGGAATTCGTGACTACCCTGCGCATTTTTGGCCTGATAACCGTGGAAGGGGGCTGTCGCTACGGTCCCGCCACCAAACGGGGAATCGGTGGGGAAGAGGAGGGCGAACTCGTCTGGCCAGTCGGAATCGCTCACAACCGTTGACCGCGCCTGGATGCGGTAGAGAGTATCCTCGTCTGGCCCGTCGGTGGTTGCCTCCGCTACCATACCTGTGATTGTCGCCGTAACTGCCTGTTCCTGCCATCTCGGGTGGTTCCCGCCGGCGGGCTCGCATACGCCGCTCGGATAACACACCTCCTCGACATAACGCACGCCGTAACCAGTTGCTCCTAACACTGGCTTCCATCGCAACGTGATTTCGTCGCCGATAAGGTCCCCGTTCGCGCGCAGCATAGTGGGGGCGTCGGGCTTGTCATCATCCCAGATGGCTACAAACCTAAAATCGGGACTCCCAACGCTGTAGCCGGTGCCTGACTGCACCATCACCGTTATACTCCCGTCCACCTCATCGGTAGAGTCGTCATCTACCCGCACTTCAAAGTCCGCAGTCATGTGTCCAGCCGGAATTGGTATTTCCCTTGTCAATGGCTCATTGGCTTGAAGGAACGCCCCTGATGGCATATCGATGACCGACACCCTCACTTGGATGGCCGACGTTGGCGCAGGATCTATGGTCAGGGTAAACCAGACATCCGTATCTTCAAAAACACCAACCGGAGTACCAATATGCCGCGCAATCGTCACCGTAGGGCAGGGAGGCGTAGCTGAAATCGAGACGCTGGGACCCCAGACCGCCCGGTACATCGTACCGTCTCCGTAGGCGCTGACCCTGAAGGTGTAGGAGGTGCCGCAGCTCAGACCCGCGATGGTATAGGCGCTGCTGGTCGTCTCTTTCGCCATAGATCCGTAACTGATCCGGTACTTGCTTATCCCTCTCCTCGAGTCCCAGTCCAACCCGATGTTGGTAGGACTGGCAGAAGTCGCCCCAAGTCCGGTCGGCGGGGGCGGCTTCGATAGCGGCGGCGCCGGTGTGGGCGTGGGCTGCGGCGGTGGTGGTGGTATAGGCGTGGGTGGTATAGGCGTGGGTGCGGGCGGCGCCGGCGTGGACGTGGCCGCCGGCGTGGACGTGGGCACCGGCGTGGACGTGGGCACCGGCGTGGGTGTAGGCGGTGGGATACAGGTGGTGGACCTGTACACCTGGGACGAGGGATTGCCGGGCGAAGACGATGTGTTTATGCCGTCCCCGCGCGACCTCACCCGGAAAAAGTGCCCGGTACAGGAGCCCAGGTTGCGCACCCTGCTGGTCACCGTGGGGGGCGAGCCGGGCCCCACGTGGCTGCCCACTCTCCAACCGGGTACTCCGGAAATCCGGTATTCCACCCGGTAGCTGGTTGCCGGAGGCAGCGCGTTCCATCGCAGAGTGACGCTGCTAGTGGTCCATGAGATTACTCCGAGCCCGCTGGCGGGCGCACGTGGGGCAAGCCGTCATGGTCGGCGCCCTCCGCCTCCGGGACCACTGCGCCGATGGGCAGCCAGTCCTCCGGGATGTCCTCCGCCGGGATGTCGTCGGTGGGGATATCCTCTTGCTCCTCGGCGTCTTGGTCAGGGGGCGGCGTCTGCGCCAGGGCCGGGGGCAGGAACAGGACCGTAAGTATGGCGGCCGCCACGACGCCCAGGAAGATTATCCTATGTCATTTACTGCTAGGCATCGCTGCGACCTTCTGCCCTATGTGCGGGAGGCCTTTTTTGTTCGTTAGGCGCTGCAAGTTTATCTGATTATGGTGTCGCCCTCAAACCCTCGGCTACGGCAGACGGTGCCTACTGCGGCCAAGATGAACAGGCCCGGCTTTCCGGTACTGACTCAGTTTGACCTACTGTTCAAGGTAATTCTCAATTAAACTGAGTCAGTACCTATTTCCCGCTCGTGTGGACACGAGACCGGCGGGGTAATAGACTAGCCGCAACTCTTGTCTACAAGGACGGCCTGCGATGCCTGTCTTTACTCCCGATTACCTGCACCAAGTTGCTTATCACATCTTCCGGGCCAAGGGAGCCTCGGAGCATGAGGCCCAAATAGTCGCCAATCATGTAGTCAAAGCCAACTTAGTGGGCCACGACTCCCACGGCGTTATCCAAATTTCCGAGTACGTCCAGCGCATAGACCGGGGCCACATCGTGCCCGGCGCTCCTTTCGTGGTGGAAGCCGAAGCGCCTTGCACAGCGGTGATCAATGGCAATTGGGGCTTCGGTTTCGTGGTGACCGAGCGGGCGATGCAAATGGCCGTAGATAAGGCCAAGAGCCATGGCGTTGCCGCCATAACAGTCCGTCGTCAGAGTCATATTGGCCGCTTGGGCGACTACCCCACGATGGCGCTTCAACAAGGGATGATCGGCCTGATTACCGCCGATTCGGGCGCCGGCCCCAAGTCGGTGGCGCCTTTCGGCGGAATGGAACGCCGGCTTGGCACCAATCCTATTTGCATCGGCATACCCAGCGACTTGGACGGCCCGGCGCTCATGGACATGGCCACCAGCGCCGTGGCCCAAGGCAAGATTACGCTGGCCCGCAGCCGCGGCCAGCAAGTTCCTCCAGGCTGGATAATCAACAAGGAGGGCCAGCCCAGCACCGACCCCGACGAATATTTTGCTGGCGGCGCTATATTGCCGGTGGGCGCCGACCAAGGCCACAAGGGCTACGGCCTCTCCTTCATGGTGGAGGTGTTCTCGGGGCTGCTCACCGGTTTGGGCTTCGGCATCGACCCTCAAGCCAGGCATAACGACGGTTGTTTTATCGGTGTGTTCAACGTAGAGCACTTTCGGCCTTTGGACCAGTTCAAGAAAGAGGTGGCGGACTTCGTTCAGTTCGTCAAGTCCTCGCCGCCGGCCTCCGGATTCACCGAGGTGCTCTACCCCGGTGAAATCGAGCACCGCACCGAGCAGCACCGGCGTCAAGAGGGCGTCTACGTCGAGGATGACACTTGGCGGCAGCTCAGCGGCTTGATGCAAGCCTTGGGCGTCGAGGACAAAATAGGGCAATCCTCATAACCGCTTCCCTGCATTGCTTGGAAAACCCGGCTGTGCTATAATCCCTGGGACGATAAGAGAATAGAGAGCCTAACGCAACAGATGCTAGACGGCGAAACTCGGGCGCAGATAACCAAGGAATACCGCCTCCACGGAAAGGACACCGGCTCCACCGAACTCCAGATAGCCATATTAACCGAAAAAATCAGGCAGTTAACCCAACACCTGCGGGAACACAAAAAAGATGTCCACTCCCGCCGCGGCCTGGTTAATATGGTGTCCAAACGGCGGAGGCTGCTTAACTACCTCACCAATGAGGACGTAGGCCGTTATCAAACATTGATCTCCCGTCTGGGGCTGCGCCGTTAACGCCCTTCCCCTGTAACAACACCCTCCCGGGTGTTGTTTTCACGTCTGGCCTTTATCTCAATTTTAATTTTGGAGAGGTCCTACAGGTATTGCTATGCCCGAAACCGTTGAACGTTCCATCGGAAAAGAGAACCTGACCATTGAAACCGGCAAGCTGGCCTTACAAGCGCACGGAGCCGTAACCGTCCATTACGGCGAGACCATAGTCCTGGTCACCGCAGTCATGTCGGAGCGGCCCAGGTCGGCAGACGTGGATTTTTTGCCCTTGACTGTTGACTATGAGGAACGCCTCTACTCCGCCGGGAAAATTCCAGGAAGTTTCTTCCGCCGTGAAGGGCGCCCCGGCCAAGAGGCGGTCTTGTCCGCCCGGCTGACCGACCGGGCTATTCGCCCTCTATTTCCCAAGAGTATCCGGAATGATATCCAGATAACCATAACCGTTTTGTCGGCGGACCAAGAACACCCTCCCGAGGTCCTGGGCATGGTGGGCGCGTCGGCAGCCCTGTCCATATCCCACATCCCCTTTGGCGGCCCCATCGGCGCTTGCCGCCTTTCCTATAAGAACGAAGAGTTCATCATTAACCCGACATATCAGCAGATAGAGGGAAGTCAACTGAGCTTGATAGTCGCCAGCACTTCCGACGCTATTATGATGGTGGAAGCAGGCAGCGACGAGGTGTCGGAAGATATTATCCTGGAGGGCATCAGCCGCGCCCACCAAGCCAACCTAGACACCATTGCTCTGATCGAGGAACTGACCGGTAAGATCGGGAAGCCCAAAGACCCAGTCTCACAGAGCACCGGGGAAGCAGAGGGGCTGGACAACGAGATCAAGAGCATCTTGAACGGGCGATTAACGGCTTTATTGGCGGAGAACGCTGACAAAATCGCCCGAGAAGACGCGGAGTCCCGCTTGGAGCGGGAAGTGGCGGAAAAGCTGGTGGACCAGTACTCACCGGCCCAAATCGCCGAGGGTTTCAAGAACGTCTTGAAGGAGGAGGTCCGCCGGCGGATTCTGGAACAGGGTATCCGGCCCGACGGGCGGGCCCTCACCGAAATACGGCCCATCACCTGCGAGGTTGGAGTCTTGCCCCGCACTCACGGTTCGGGCTTGTTCGCCCGGGGCCTGACCCAAGTACTCTCCACTGTTACCCTGGCGTCAATGTCGATGAAACAAACATTGGATACCGTAGGACCGTATGACACCAAGCGGTTCATGCACCATTACAACTTCCCTTCCTTCTCCACCGGAGAGGCCCGGCGGGTCGGCTCTCCGGGCCGCCGGGAAATAGGCCACGGCGCTCTGGCGGAGCGGGCCATTCTTCCCTCCTTGCCTTCAGAGGACGAGTTCCCTTATGCCATCCGGGTCGTCTCGGAGGTGCTGAGTTCCAACGGCAGCACTTCCATGGGCAGCGTGTGCGGGACTACCTTGGCGTTATTGGACGCCGGGGTGCCGCTGAAAGAGACCGTCGCCGGAATTGCCATGGGGCTGGTCACCGGGCAGGATGGCCGGTTCGCCGTCCTCAGCGACATCCAGGGGGTTGAGGACTTCCTGGGCGATATGGACTTCAAAGTGGCCGGTACTGCCCGAGGGGTCAACGCTCTGCAGATGGACATCAAATTAAAAGGGCTGGGCCCCGAGATACTGAGCCAAGCCTTGGAACAGGCCCGGGAAGGCCGGCTGCATATCCTGGAAAAGATGAACCAAGTCATCGACAGCCCCCGCAGCCAGATGAGCCCCTACGCGCCCAAGATGCTGCGTTTCAAGATTCCGGTCGACAAGATAGGCGCGCTCATCGGCCCAGGCGGCCGGGTTATCCGGGCCATCATCGAGGAAACGGGCTGCTCCGTCGATGTGCAGGACGACGGCTCAGTCACTATCGGCGGCACCGACAAGGTTATGATGGAGCGGGCCCGCTCCAAGGCGGACAGCCTTACGAGGGAGTTGACCGTAGGAGACATTTTTACCGGCAAAGTCACCAGGCTTGCCAACTTTGGGGCCTTCGTCGAACTGGTGCCGGGGCGTGAGGGCTTGGTCCGCTCCGGAGATATGGGCGATGTGGAAGACGAGGTCAAGATTGGCCAGGAAATCACCGTGATGATTCAGGAGATCGACGCCCAGGGCCGGTTGAACCTTTCCCGCCGCGCCCTGTTCGGCGACGACGGGGACCAGCCCTCTACTCCCCGCCCGAACTCGCGGCCGCCTTCCTACGACCGTGACGGGAACCGGGGCGGAGGATATTCAGGTAGGCGCGGCGGTCCGGGAGACCGTGGACGACGTCCGGGCGGGCCTGGCGGGGGGCCGCGTACCGGCGGAGCGGACCGGCGTTTTCTAGGCGGGGGCAACAGGCCCAGGAGGGGATAGCTAACTGTCGGACAACGTTAGGGGGTTGTAATGGCAACCATTGGAGTCGTGGTTCACGGGGCCACCGGTAAGATGGGTGCGGAAACCGTAGCGGCCATCGGCCGCCAGGATGACCTGACCTTGGTCGGCGCTTCTTGCCGCCGCGACCGGGGTCCGGTGCTAAATACGCCCGCCGGTGACCAGGTGCCCCTCGCTACCAACCTGGAGGAGTTGCTGCAAAGGACTCGACCCGATGTGCTGGTGGACTTTACTAACTCCGCGGCCGGCATGGAAGCCGCCTCAGTGGCCGGGACCCGTTCCATCAACCTGGTCATGGGGTCCAGCGGTCTAAATGAGGACCACCTAAAGCAACTGGACGCCCTGGCCAACGATAAAAACATCGGCATTATAGTGGCCCCCAATTTCGCCCTGGGAGCAGTGGTCCTAAAGCGCTTGGTGGAACAGGCGGCGCCGTTTTTCGAGTACGTGGACATCGTGGAAGCCCACCATGAGGCTAAGATCGACTCGCCGTCGGGATTTGCTATGTCTCTGTCCAAAAGCATCGGCGACAAGAAGCAGTTCAACCGCAACTACCCGGAGAAAGAGAACTTGCCCAACACCCGCGGCGGCGAATACAACGGGGTTACGGTCCACAGCATTCGTATGCCGGGACGCAGCGCCCACCACGAGGTCATCTTTGGCGCCCCAGGGCAGACCGTTTCCCTGCGCCACGACACCCTGGGCCGGGACTGCTACATGCCGGGAGTGTTGCGCTGCATCAGGGAGGTTGTGAAGCGTCCCGGTCTCGTGGTAGGCTTGGAAAATATTTTGGGCTTGTAGGAAGCTAGAGGTGCAGGAACTTAGCATAGCGGTTGTTGGCGCCACCGGCGCTGTGGGGACCGAGTTCTTCCGTATCCTGGAGCAGCGCTATCCGGTGTTGCCCAGGATCAAGGCACTGGCCTCGGGCCGCTCGGCGGGCAAGCGGCTTTCTGTTGGCGGCCGGGAGTTGACGGTTGAGGAAACCTCTGAAGACTCCTTTGCCGGAGCGGATGTCGCCTTCATCTCGGTCAGCAGCGAGGTTAGTCGCCGGTTCGCCCCGGCGGCGGTGGCCGCGGGGGCCGTGGTCATTGACGACGGCTCGGCTTTTCGTATGCGCGAGGACGTTCCCTTGGTGGTCCCGGAGGTCAACGGCGCCGATGTAGAGTGGCACCAAGGGATAATTTCCATTCCCAACTGCTCCACCACTCCCGTGGTAATGGTGGCCCATCCTCTCCATCAGGTAAACCCAATAGTCAGGATTATCGCCGACACCTATCAATCCGTCTCGGGGGCTGGCGGCGCTCCCATAGTGGAGCTCCGGGAGCAAAGCCGGGACTTGCTGGAGGGTAGGGAAGCCAAGCCGGAGGCCCTCACCCAGCAGATTGCTTTCAACCTGATACCCCGCATCGACCGCTTCCTCGACGACGGTTATACTGTTGAAGAACAGAAAATGCGGCAAGAGACCTGTAAGATCATGCACGCGCCGGAGATCCGGGTATCCGCCACCTGTGTGCGGGTGCCGGTATATGTGTCGCACAGTGCCGCGGTTCACATGGAATTCCAACGGCCCATGCCGCCCCAGGAAGCGCGGGAGCTCCTATCCGCCATGCCCGGAGTGACCGTCTTGGACGACCCCGCGCGGAGCGCCTACCCCATGCCTTGGGACGTGGCCGGGACCGATGATGTTTTTGTGGGGCGCATCCGGCAGGACTCCTCTAATCCCAATGGCCTGGCCATGTGGATTGTGGCGGACAATCTCCGCAAAGGGGCGGCCCTTAACTCTATTCAAATAGCCGAAGAACTGGTGTCCCGGGGGTGCCTCAAGCCCCGCATAAAGACCGGGGCCGCCGACTAAGATTGTCCCCTAAATTTAGATAGACCCAACTATTCCCACTAGGAGGCGCAGTAAATGGCATCGGTCCCAGCAGTTACGCTAACGGGCGCTGATACCGTCCTTGAAGAAGGGACCGTGGAGGAGTTCAAAGCAAGTCTGCACGGCCGGCTTATTCTGCCTGAGGACGACGGCTACGACCAGGCCAGGACACTCTGGAATGCCATGATCGACAAGCGGCCGGCCCTCATTGCCCAGTGCAGCGGAGTGGCCGACGTTATCGCTTCGGTCAATTTCGCCCGCGACAACAATATCCTGGTTTCGGTGCGAGGCGGCGGCCACAATTACCCTGGCAACTGTGTGTGCAACGACGGGCTAATGATCGACCTGTCCCCAATGACCGGCGTGCGCGTTGATCCCGGCAACAGGACGGTCAAGGCCCAGGGAGGCACCAAGTGGGGCGCATTCGACCACGAGACCCAGGCCTTTGGCCTTGCCACGCCCGGGGGCACGGACCCCGACACCGGCATCGCCGGACTTACTCTGGGCGGCGGCATTGGCTGGCTCTCCGGCAAATACGGCCTTAGCTCCGATAACTTGATATCCGTCGACGTGGTCACCGCCGACGGACGCTTCTTGACCGCCGACGCCACTCAAAATGATGACCTGTTTTGGGCCGTAAGAGGCGGAGGCGGGAACTTCGGCATCGTCACCTCATTCGAGTATCAACTCTATCCGGTTGGCCCAACCGTGCTGGCTGGCTCGGTAACATATCCCTACGACCAAGCCAAGGAGTTCTTGGAATTCTATAGCGACTTCTCCGGCAAGATGCCGGATGAGATGAACATCATAGCTTCTCTCATAGTCTTACCCGAGGGCAACAAGGCCTGTAACATTCTTCTTTGCTACCACGGGTCCATTGAGGAAGGGGAACGGGTCCTCCGGCCTATCCGGGAATTCGGACCGCCTTTGGCCGATGATATTCAGCCCATGCCCTACGTTGAGGCCCAGAAATTAGCCCTCAGCCCCCACGGACTGCAAAACTATCTCAAGTCCCATTTGATGAAGCAGTTCGGCGGCGACGCCATCGAAACCATGCTCGACCACTTCAAGAAAGTGACCTCGCCGCTTTCCAGCATATTCTTTCAGCAACTGGGCAATGCTTCCAACCGCGTCGAACCCGGCAAGACCGCTTTCGGCCACCGGGACGCCTGGTATGAGTGGGGCGTCACCTCTATCTGGGAAGACCCAGGGGAGTCGGAGGTCCACCTCCGGTGGGCCCGGGAGTTTGCCGACGCTATGCTGCCCTTCTCTCTGGGCGCCTACGTTAACCAGGTTGGCACCGAAGCGGAAGACGGGGTAGACTCGATCAGAGCGGCCTTTGGAGATAACTTCCAACGTTTGGCGGCCCTGAAACAGAAGTACGACCCGACAAATCTATTCAGCCACAACCCGAACATTAGGCCCAGAAGTTAACCGCAACAAGCTGTAGAATAGCGCGGTACAGGAGAAGGAGGGGCACATGACTGAGATAGGCAGGCTAATCACCGCGATGGTAACCCCATTCGATGAACAGGGCCAGGTTGACTACGAGCAGGCCAAGCGGCTGGCCAAGGCCATGCTGGATTCGGGCAGCGACGGCGTTATTTTGTCGGGAACAACCGGCGAATCACCCACCCTGAGCACCGACGAGAAGCTGCGCTTGTACGCCGAGGTAAAGGGGGCCGTGGGCGACAGCGGGGCCATCATTGCCGGCACCGGCAACTACAGCACCGCCGAAAGCATCGAGTTGAGCATGCAAGCGGAGCGGGAAGGTGTGGACGGCCTGCTTTTGGTGGTCCCCTACTATAACAAGCCTCCCCAGGAAGGTCTTTACCAGCACTTCAAAGCGATAGCCGGGAAGGTCGATCTGCCCTGCATCGTTTACAACGTGACCAGCCGCACCAGCCTGAACATGACCCACGAGACGACCATTCGCTTGAGCGAGATAGACAACATCGTGGGCGTCAAAGAGGCGGGAAGCGATATGGACCAGATTACCCGCATCATTGACGGGGCCAAACCGGGTTTCCTGGTGTGGAGCGGCAACGACAACGAGACCTATTACATCATGGCCACCGGGGGATACGGCGTGGTCAGCGTCGCCTCGCACTTGGTGGGTAGCCAGATCAAGCAGATGATGGGCTTTTTGTTGGAAGGAGACGTGGAGAAGGCCGCGGCCGAACACCGCAGGCTGCTTCCCCTGTTCAAGGTCCTGTTTGTGGTTTCCAACCCCATCCCGGTCAAGTACGCACTGAACCAGGTGGGTTTCAACGTGGGCAACCCCAGATTGCCCTTGGTGCCCCCGGACCCCAAGTCCGCCGCCCAGATTGAAGAGGTGCTGCAGCGGTACGATATAGACGTTCCGGTGCCGGCTTAAGGCCGGTCGAACATTACTGTCCGGGCACAAAACTTGACCTGCGTAGCCCCGTCCGGCCTCCATGGCGTAACGACGCTGGAGGCGGACGGGGCTGTTTTTCGTGCCGCTAACGGATGAACTGCTCGGCTACGATGGTCTCGGCCCGGCTGGGACCCGTGGAGATAATCTGGACCCGGCATCCCACCAGTTCCTCGATGCGTCTGACGTAGGCAATGGCATTCTCCGGGAGCTGGGATAGCTTGGTGGCGCCGGCAGTGGGACGGTCCCACCCAGGCAACTCTTGGTAGATGGGTTGGCACCGGGCCAGCAGGTTGGTATTGGCCGGGAACCGGTCCAACTCCTGTCCATCCATGCGGTAGCCGACGCATACCTTGACCGACGGGAACCCGTCGAGAATGTCCAGCCTGGTAACCACCATGCCGGTAAAGCCGTTCAACTGCCGGCTGTACTTACCGGCCACGGCGTCGAACCAACCGACCCGGCGTGGGCGCCCGGTAGTGGACCCGTATTCCTGGGCCTTTTCCCGCAGCCCGTCGGCCACTTCCCCATACATCTCCGAGGGCATGGGGCCGCCGCCCACCCGGGTGCAATAAGCCTTAAACACCCCCAATACCCCGGCGATTGCTTGGGGATTTAGTCCCAAGCCGGTACAGGCGCCTCCGATGGAGGGCGAGGAAGAAGTGACATAGGGATAGGACCCGTGATCGATGTCCAGAAGGGTGCCCTGGGCCCCTTCCAGCAGGATGTTCTTGCCATCGGCCAACAGGTCTCGGATGATCTCCTCGGTGGAACGTACATGCGGGGCCAAGCGGCCGGCCCACTTGCGGCACTTCTCCAGCATTTCTTCCAAAGGCAGGGCTTCACCCCCGTAAATCTTGGTAATGAGGGTGTTTTTGGCCTGCAGAGTGCCTTCCAAGCGAGGGACCAATGCGTCCCAGTCCAGCAGGTCGCTGACCCGAATACCGGCCCGGGCGGTTTTGTCCACGTAGGCGGGTCCCACTCCGCGGCCGGTAGTGCCCAGAGCACTGGCGCCCCGGGCTTGCTCCTCCAGTTTGTCCAAGAGGATGTGGTAGGGCATTATCAGGTGAGCGCGCTCGCTAACGTACAGCCTGCCGGTGTCAATACCCCGGGCGTTCAGATTCTCCAGTTCGTCCAAGAGGACGTCGGCGTCGACGACTACGCCGTTGCCAATGATGCCGTAGACTTGGGGCCAGCAAATGCCGGAGGGGACCAAGTGAAGGGTGAACGTGCCCCGGTCATTGACCACGGTGTGGCCGGCGTTGTTGCCTCCGGCGTAGCGCGCAACACAGTCCACCTCGCCGGCAAGGTAGTCAATAACCTTTCCCTTGCCTTCATCGCCCCATTGGCCGCCGATTACGCCGTAGGCCGGCATCATGTCCCCTTATTCCGTCACATGGATCCCCCACCAGGTTGAAGGGGGGTCGTAGACCAACGGGGAGTATAACAAAAAGGCCCAACCAAGGAAAGGGAGAAGAAGCATAGCAACTGTTCAGAGTTGGTCAGCACACTAACACGGAACCGCTCATCCTGAGCGCAGCGCAGCGGAGTCAAAGGACAGATTCCCCTCAAATCTGAACAGTTACGAAGCATAATTAAACTTGATGCGGGTATGCAGCGCCGCCGCGGGCGAGGTTGACTCGCCGGCACCCCCAACCCATAGTTGTTCGCGTCATTTAGACGGATTTATAATGGCGGCGGAATAACGAAGCGCGCGGAGGTGGACGATGGTGGCGACCGGCCAGACCAAGGAGATATTCGACGACGCCCGCGCCATGCACGCCGCCGCCCTGGACCGCTTGGACGCGGGCGACATCCGAGACGTGGCGGAGAAAGCATGGTGCGCCGCGAGGCGGGCCGCCGAGGCCCTGATTCTGGCCCAGACCGGCGATGCGCCCTCAACCACCTCGCAGGTTTCCAGCGGCATACGGGCCTTGGGATTGCGGGGCGGAAGGTTCATATCCCTGCGGAACAGGTTCGGGGCCTATGCCAGGTTCCTGCACGGCGACTGCTTCTACGACGGCAACTGTGAGCCACACGAGTCTATAAGTGAGATGGTGCGGGAGACGCGTCGTTACATCCAGGACGCGGAAGATGCGGCCCGACGCTCCCCGGCGCGATGAGGATGCCAACAGAACTGTGAATTGGCGAACCCGCCAGATAGGCGGCGGCTCCGGACTCCCCCATTTCACCACAGGACGGGTTGCCGCGTCGATATACGGCCACGTCGACGCACTCCGCCCAGCCGTAAGGGTGGGGGTGAATTGTCCCGCAGGGGCGAACGACACCAATGATAGACCCTTATTGACATTTCGTTACCCTAGTATAAACTGAAGTTGTACCCCCACCAGGCGCTTCGGTGACTGGGAGCGAGGCCGCCGTAAGGCGGTCGTCGCATTTTTACGACAGACATCTCCCAATGGGCGTGTACGTATACATTGATGGGTTTAACCTGTACAACGGAGCAGTCAAACGCACACAGTACAAATGGTTAAATCTTTCCCAAGTATGCCAAAAGCTTCTACCAGGTAAAACAATTGACCTAATACGATATTTCACCGCTCGGGTCATCGCATTCGATCACGATCTCCAAGCCCCCTCTCGTCAAGATGTGTACCTACGTGCTCTCAGAACCTTGCCAAACGTCGTCATTCATGATAGTGGCTGGTTCGCGTCACATCCCACCTTACTCCCTCAATATCCATTGGCCTATATACCAAGAGGCCAGAGCCCCCCACCTAGACCACCTCAATTCGTCCAAGTCCTTAGATTAGAAGAGAAGAGGACCGATGTTGATATAGCCACTCATCTCCTGCTAGATTGCTTTCACGAACGGTTCGATGAAGCTGTTGTCATATCGAATGACGGAGACCTCGCATCGCCTATCCAAATTGTCCGGGATGAATTCAGCAAACGAATCGGTGTTATAAATCCCCACCACAAAGCGAAGATAAGTGGTAGCCTCATCAGAGCCTCTAGTTATTGTCTGCGGAGTATCAATCGCAAGGTTCTCGCTACCTCACAATTCCCCGCTGCCTTAAAGGACGCCAAGGGGCAATTCAGGAAGTCGGCCTCCTGGTAGCCGCTCTCAGCGCAATCATAGATAAGCCTCAATTGAGCTGATTCATATTTCAGTGGTCGGTCGAAGACTCTCTCGGGTTTTTCTGCCCCCTCTCGTGTCCTGTTTTCGCTAACAATCTACAGGCAAATGTTGGTGGACTCACGTGGTCGGTTGACCGTACTATTTTGAGATGTTGTTGGGGGGGTCTATGAACCTAGCGATCACACGGAGTTATCATTGTAGAGCAACAGAGTAAGACCAATGTAGCGGTTGCGTGGAAGAATGCTTGATTCTAGCGGGCTATTCGACAACAAGATTCTCAACTTTGCGGCGTAGTTGATCTAGCTGTTCTAACGTTTTGGGAAGCAGGTGTAATCTCACCAATCTCCTATCCATATGCGACGCTGAATTCTCCAATTCTGTAGCCTCTAACATGATGGTGAACAACAGAGCCTTTTTCGCTTTGGCTATATCCAGCATGCCGACATAAATCTCGGTGAGAAGCACCCATGCAGCTGGGTTAGGGTCTTGCTCAGAACTTCGACTCCTATGCGTAATCCATTTGAACCATGAGATCAAGGCGCCTTGATAATCGCCATTCTTCAGACATCGATTCGATGCAGCTTCGAGCAATCCAGTTTCAACTCCTGGACGTGCCACCCAAATCTCATATAGTTCGGCCTTATGTTCAGGGGCCATCCTGTCCATGTGGTCGCTCCACTTATTCATGTGAACAGCGGTCGCTTTGTCAATTTCAGCCTGCTCGTCATCTTCGTAATCTATATCTTCGGCCAGCAACGTATAAGGTGGTGGTTCCCAACCCTCGAATTCCGTATCCAATAGTGTAGTTACCCCTGTCATGCCGTCGAGCAGTTCTTTGCCAAACGGGATCCCGCAAATAACCCTAGACGGCAGTGTTATGGACATGAGGTCTTTTTCCAGACTTTCAATTAATTGTCCGGTGTACTCCAAACTTTCGTGGGCTTTTTTCATTGTTTCCGAAAATAAGGTTCCCTGAAATACCATAGCCGAGCTGGAAAGCCTGCCTGAGATGCCTCCGGAAAGGGTTCTAGCCGTGACCCCGCGTGCCAGGATTCGCGAGTATTCTCTTCCGTTCCGCATAGCTAGCTTCCACAGTTTCAAAGTTTCCTGAAAAGACTCATGTGCTTGTTTAGCAGACGAGCCTTTAGGGGTTCCTATCCTGGCAACCTCATTCAGTTGGCGTTTGGTTTGTTTGTGCAATTCAACGAATGCCTCAACAGATGCTTGAACGGCCATTTCGGGGGAGGTCTCATCAGACCCTTGTGCAAGTAGGGTACTGCCAAAGTCGTCGACCAATTGCTTTTGCTCATCAAAGAGGGGTAGGACCGCCGTTAACCAGTCGTAATCAGAAAGCCTCTTCCGAAAAATGTTCATGCTACCAACCTTCCTCTCATATCAAGTCTTCCCCTAATGATAAGTAGTTCTGCTGATAATCATGCAGCCAGCCAATGCAGCCATTAAACCTACGGCGAACCTGCTTCATGGCGGTCATTACTGCCCTAACATCCGCTATATAACCGGGAGATATTGTTGGTTTGCTCCCCTTTTCAGGATTCGTTTCTGGATACCTCAAACCCTCTCCCCTGCTGCCAAAATCCTCTAGGTCTTCAATAATGTTCTTGGAATTCTCGTCAAGAAGAGGCGTCTCTTCTGGGTAGATCTCTTTCAGGTTACCCTCCGCAATCTGTAGCAATTTTGTTAAGATATGTCTTCCCTTTGTGGGCAAGTCTTGGACAGGTTTGTCCTCCTCGTTGCCGACCCAAAAACTCATTCGTATAATCTCTTTTAACTCCAGTTCTATGTAGTGATGAAGTAAAAATAAGACCGGCATTACGAGGTAGTCTGGTGTAGGGGCAGACTCATCGCTTACCCAATATGCACGGAACAGTTTGTCAGCCGCAAGCCAATATGCGTGAGCATATACATTGAAACCTTCCGGTCGAGTAAGCGAGGGAAAGGTAGCATCCCTAGGGACTTTCATGTACTGATCGTGAAATTGAGTCAAAGCCTCGTTAACTTCAGAATCTTGTTTCATGGTAATTCAACCTTGGTCTGGTTTGGACTCTCTATTGAACCTGTGCTCTGAATACCCACATTATCATTTACCTGAGAATCTTGCATGACTGTAGGCTGTCAGCGAAAATGGGACCCGAGAGGTCTCCCGCCAACCTCGGAAATATGAATAAGCCTCAATTGACACCCCTTCCCAACCAAACCTATAATCGGTTTGACTGGTGGATTCTATGGGGACCGCGGCGGATTTCGAATAAACGGACAGGTTTTTAACCCCATGACCCTCCGAAACAAAATCGAAAGCGACATCATCGAGGCGATGCGCAGCCGGGACCAGGGCCGCTTGGATGCCTTGCGGTTTTTGAAGAGTGTTATTCTGGCTGCGGAGAAATCTCGGGGAGAAACCCTGGACGAAGAGAGTCTGCTACAGGTGATCACCAAGCAGGTCAACGACCGTCGGGAGAGCATCCGGATGTTCCAAGAGGGCAACCGGCAGGACTTGGTCGCCAAGGAGTCGGCGGAACTGGCGGTCCTTCAGGTCTACCTGCCTCCTCAACTCAGCCAGGAAGAACTGACGCATCTGGTCTGCCGGACCATTGAGGAAGTGGGGGCCGCCACAGTCCGGGATAAAGGCCGGGTCATGGGCCGGTTGATGCCTCAAGTGCGGGGCAAGGCCGACGGCGCCGAGGTCAACGCCTTGGTCGAAGAGATCCTCGCCTCCGCAGGATAGCCCCTTCGCTCGGGGTGACGGTTGCCAACTGGATACATCCCCCGGTGCCCTGTCACTGTCGACTCAGGTGCAAAAGGACACGATCGGTCCATCTCATCAATGCTGTTTGTCCATTGACAGCCCGGAAAGCCAATACCTAAACTTAGACCATGGAATCTGCACGGCAGCGGCCGAACCCCCTAGATGTTCTGCAACCAATGACCGGCAACTGGCCCGCGGACGCCTCCCAATGAGCAGCCCAGGGACTTCAGCCCCGTGACCGATTTGTTCCTTATTTGTTCCAACGAAAAACAAATCCAATTCCGACCGTCTTCCCGGCGAAAACCTGGAACCGGAGAACAACCTAGGAGCGGCGCGACGAAAGATCCAAAACGCTCTGGCGCGAAATGGCGCGGTTTGGCTCATTTATTTTTTTCGGCCTCACCAGTCTCAGTGGGTAACGTCGAAAGCGTGAGGTAAGCGAGAGTGCCCCCAATGCGCTTTGGCATTGTGGTTTTTCCGGGCACTTGGAGCGACACCGACTGTTACCATGCGGTCAAGGGTGTGCTCCACCAGGAAGCCGAGTACGTCTGGCACAAAGAGGACAGCCTGACGGGGTACGACTGTGTGATACTGCCCGGTGGATTCTCCTACGGTGATTACCTCCGGGCCGGGGCCATGGCCCGCTTCTCCCCAGTGATGGATGCCTTGAACCGGTTTGCCGCCTCGGGAGGGCCGGTGATAGGAATCTGCAACGGCTTTCAAATCCTGTGCGAAGCCGGACTTCTCCCCGGAGCATTGCTGCGCAACCAGCATCTTGAGTACCGCTGCCAGTGGAGCCACTTGCGGACCGAACGCACCGATTCGGTCTTTACTTCCAGGTGCGGCCCGGCCCAAGTCTTGCAGGTGCCGGTTTCCCATGGGGAGGGCAATTACTTCGCTGACCCCGCCACTCTGGACCGGCTGGAAAAGGACGGCCGGGTCTTGTTTCGGTATTGTGATCCCTACGGAGAAATCACAGTCTCGGCCAACCCCAACGGCTCGGCCCGCAACATCGCCGGCATCATCAACCAGGCCGGCAATGTGTTGGGCATGATGCCTCACCCGGAGCGGAGCTGCGAGGCCATACTGGGCGGCACCGACGGCAACTTGATCTTTCAGTCCATTATTGATAGCTGCGGGCCCAGGTAGCCATTGCTGGCTGTAATCCTTGCCCTGCTGACCAGCCTTGGTTTTGGCGTCAGCGCCATCTTCGCTCAAGTCGGGATGCAGGGCGTGAAACCGCTGTCCGCCACTCTGATATCCATGGTGGTCAGTTGTCTTCTAGCCGTTCCCATGGCCTTGATCTTCGCTTGGCCGGACATCAGTGCACTACCTCCCAGCGGCTTCCTTTGGTTGCTAGGCCTAGGCGCGGTGACTTCGCTGGGCGGCCGCGCTCAGCAATACCTGGCAATCAACCGGGTAGGCGCCTCCCGCTCCACCGTCATCATTGGGACTTCCGCTGTATTCGCCGCGATTTTTGCTATTGCGATTACCGGCGAACGCCCCCATTTCCTGGTGGCCCTAGGGACGGCGGGAGTGGTCCTCGGCCTGGTTTTTTCCACTGGCGAGTCCCTCCGCGGCGGTTGGAGCGGCCACCGCAGCGCACTGATCGGGTACGTCTTGGCTCTGGGTGCGGCGGCATCCTATGGCGGCATTAGCCCCATTGTCAAGGAGTTAACCCAAGCCTACGGCTCTCCTTTGATGATATCCGCCTTAAGCCTGGTCTTCGGTGGTCTATTGCTCGTCCCGGTGGCGGGCCGGGATGCTCTGCACGATGTCCGGGTCGCCGGGTCCGACCCGGGTTTCGTTATATATACCGGATTGTCCGGTCTCTCGGCCGGCGCCGCCGTCATTTCCTTGTACTATGCCCTGGAGCGGTCCGACGTAGTGATTGTTGCCCCGATAGTGTCCGCTAATCCTTTGCTCACTCTAGTACTGGCCCAGGTTTTCATCTCGCGGTTGGAAAGGATTACTCGGTTGGTAGTATATGGCTCGGCCTTGGTGGTGGGAGGAGTCATTGTGGTGGTGGTAGGGAGCACTCTGTGAGGCCCGCCGATGGACGCCCACAAGAGCCTGCCCCTGAGAAGGCAGGGGGCGCCCCTACGACGGTCACGACACCGAGATGTAGGGGCAACCCTTGTGGTTGCCCTGGGGTCGGGCGGGACCCGGCCCGTGTCGGCAGGGTTCCAAGTGTGGCATAATGACCGCACCAAACAGCCCGCGGCCGCCAACCGGCGAAAGAGGTAGTATGGCAGGGAAAATTCGCACGACAAAGATCAACCACGTAACCACCATGGTTAAAGACACAGCGCGAGCCATGAAGTTTTACAACGATCTGGTCTGTATAAAGCAGATACAGAGCCAAGTGGACAATCCGGAAATCACCTGGCTGCAACTGGAAAGCGGTATCATGCTCCATCTCATCGAAACCGATGAAGCGCCGGCAAAGCCGGAGCGGGTGCACCATGCTTTTGAGGTTGAGGACTTCGAGGGCACCAAAAGGATTCTCCAAGAGAACGGCTACCAAGTTGCCCGGGAGGGCGTCCGTTACGACGGCCAAGCCTTTCTATTCACCGAGGACCCTGACGGCAACCGGGTGGAATTCTGCACCGCTTCCGGTTACGCTCCCGCGCCGCCGCGTCCCTAGACAGCCAAGAGCTTGGACCGGGCCGCGAAGGAGCGTTAGATGGCCGCGAAACAGTCCCAATTCCGGGTCCTGGTAACCGACTACGTGTGGCCGTCCACCGAGCCGGAGCGGGAGGTACTGGCTCAAATTGGCGCCGAGATTGTTGAAGCTCCCGACCCCTCCGAAGACACTCTGACGTCCCTTGCTGTCGATGCCGACGCGATAATGACCTGCTTTGCTCAGGTAACCGCCAAAGTGGTGCGAGCGGCCCGGAAATGCGTTGTCATCAGCCGCTACGGCGTGGGTGTTGACAACATTGCAGTGGATACTGCTACAGACGAGGGAATACCGGTTACTTACTTGCCGGATTACTGCGTGGACGAGGTCTCTGACCACGTCATGGCGCTGCTGCTGACCTGGAACCGGCAGATTGGATTTTATGATGAGGCCGCAAAACAAGGCCGCTGGGAGGGCGTTCCTTCGCCGGTCCCTTTGGTCCGTCTTCGCGGCCGCACCATGGGCGTTATCGGCTTGGGGCGTATCGGGCGGGCGGTGGCCGCCAAGGCCGGGGCCTTCGGCATGGAGCTCCTAGCTTACGACCCTTATTTCCCTCCGGAGACCCCGGAGGGAGTCAAATTGGTGGACCTGCCGGACCTTCTTGCCCAGTCTGATTACATTACACTACACACTCCGCTCAGCAACGAGACCCGGGGCCTCATCGGGAAGGACGAGTTGGATTTGATGAAGTCCACTGCTTTCCTGATTAATTGCGCCCGCGGTCCCACCATCAACGAAGAGGACCTGTACGTTGCTCTGCGAGACGGCCAAATCGGCGGCGCTGGGCTTGACGTGATGGAACCAAGCGATGCCATCGGTCGACAACCCTCTGTTCCAACTGAGCAACGTGCTGATAACACCCCACGTGGCTTTCCTGTCCCAGCAGTCAGTCCGGGAACTGGAGCTTCGCACTGCCCAAGCCACCGTCGACGTGCTCCAAGGCAGGATGCCCCAGTTCCTGGTCAACCCTCAAGTGTTATCCCACTCCCGCATACGGCTGTCCTAGACGCAAGTCGCTCCCTGCAGAGGAAGAAGCGTGTTCGATAAGATTCAGCATATCGGCTACTTAACCCAAGACTTGGACGCCGCGGTTGCTTGGTTTGAACGGTCATTCGGCGGCCAAAAGGCCGGAGGCGGCAACCTGCCCAAAAACTACGCAGTGCCCAGCGGCGGGCGCAATGCCTACGTGCGCTTCGGGCAGGTGGAAACCGAAATCATCGAACCCGAGGATCGGCAAGGGTTGTCCGAGAGTATCCTCACCATGCATCACGTGGGGTACACCATGTCGGACATTCAACACGCAGCAGCCGCTTTGCGGGACCGCGGGTTCAAGTTCGCCGCGGACGCGCCTTCAGTCAACGTGATGGGACAGCAGGTATGGTATTTCGACGCCGCCACCACCAACGGAGTTATGATTCATCTTACCCAGCTTGCAGACCAAATGGATAGCGCCGGGGTGGGCGAGGGCATTGAAATCGAAAAAATCGTGCACGCCGGGTACTTGGTCCCTAATCTGGAGGAAGCAATCTCCTGGTACGTGGACCGGTTGGATGGTCAGCACATCGGCGGCGGCGCTTCCAAGTTCGGCGGGCGCATCGCTTTCGTGAACTTCGGGCGGGTGCAAGTGGAGCTCATCGAACCCGAGGGCCATGCAGTAGCAGCCGGACCCGGCCACGTTATGGACCATGTCGGCTACGTGGTAGGGGATATGCCAGCTTGCATCGGGCATTGTCAAAGCCGCGGCTTCAAGTTCATGGAGGGAGCGCCATTTACCAACTCAATCCAACAGCAGGTAGCCTATTTCGATGCGGCCACCAGCATGGGCAGCCGCATGCACCTTACCCAGTTGCCCGGCTAACCCTTGTCGTTGACACCCTTTTAGCCAGGGTGTACCTTGAGGCCCGAAATGCCGGCGCTACCGCGAAACATCATTCTGGTGGGCTTCATGGCCTCGGGAAAGTCCGCCGTGGGAGCAGCGTTGTCTCGGATTACCGGCATGACCCTGCTGGACACTGATAACGAGATCGTGACCAGCGCCGGTAAAGCCATCGACCAGATTTTCCAAGAGTCGGGCGAGGCCGCATTTCGAGGGTTGGAACGTTCGGTCATTGGCAGTGTGTGCTCCCACTCGGGGAATGTGATCGCCGCTGGCGGAGGCGCCTTCGTAGACCCGGTCAACCAGGCCCGAATGCTGAGCAGCGGTCTGGTGTTCTGCCTCAGTGCCCGGCCCGAGACTATCTATCGCCGGATTGCCGGCCCGCCTTCGCAAGCAACCCGTAACCCTGTTCGGCCGCTCCTGGCCGGAGACGACTCCATGGACCGCATCGAATCATTGCTGGCGCAACGCGCCGGTGCCTACGCTCAGGCACACCACACCATCGAGACCGATCAATTGACCCCGGAGCAGGTAGCCGCCCGCATCCTGGAGCTTTGTTCGGCAAGAACCGCACTCAACGGAGAATAGGCTATGATAGACCCAAACTTGGCGGCGGAAGTGCGCCACTCCGGCGGCAGTTATCCCGTAGTCGTCGGTTGGGGCATCATGGAAGACTTGGGCGCGCGGCTTCTGGACCTGGGAATCAAAAGCCCGGCCTACATCATCACCGACAGCAACGTGATGAACCCCTACGGGCGAAGGGTGCAATTGGCGCTCCAGAAAGCGGGAATAGCCGCTCATTGTTTCATCATCCCGGCGGGAGAGTCCAGTAAGAGCTTCCAACTGGCCCAAGGCATCTACGACTGGCTGGCGGGCCTTCGGGCCGAGCGGGGCCAGGCCGTCATCGCTGTGGGCGGCGGGGTGGTCGGCGACCTAGCGGGTTTCGCGGCTGCCACCTTCCTGCGGGGCGTGCCCTTCGTCCAAGTGCCCACCAGCATGGCCGCCATGGTGGATGCGTCCATTGGAGGCAAGGTCGCAGTCAACTTGCCCCAAGCCAAGAACATGGTGGGGGCCTTCTACCAACCCAAGGGGGTTTTCGCCGATGTTCAGGCCCTATTCACCTTGGGCAAGAGGGAGCTTTCCGAAGGCTGGGCCGAGGCCATCAAGCATGGCTTCATATTGGATGCGGGGTTGGTGGACACCTTCGAGGAGTATGCCGAGTCTTTGATGGAGGTGCAGTCGGAGACCGCTATCGAGGTTATTCGCCGCAGCATGGCCATCAAGGCCGACATGGTTAGCCGGGACGAGCGAGAAACCCTGGGTATCAGAATATTGTTGAACTACGGACACACCATTGGACATGCCCTGGAATCCGCTACAGGCTACGGCCGGTTCCTTCACGGTGAAGGCGTGTCCGTCGGTATGATGGCCGCCGCTCGCATTGCCCAGGAAATGGGGATGATCTCTGAGGACGTAATCACCCGGCAGCGGCTTCTACTGGAGCGGTTTAACCTGCCCATCCGCGCCGAGGGAGTTTCGGTAAATGCCGTGCTTCAGGCTATGTCCCTGGACAAGAAGACGGTGGGCGGGACCAACCGGTTTGTGTTGTTGGAAGGCGTTGGCAAGGCGGTGGTGCGCGGTGACGTGCCCCAGGAATTGGTGGAAGCCACAGTCCGGGAACTGGCCGGTTGACAAAGGATCATTCGCGAGGGTCAAAGCTTGCCGCTTTGCTGCCGGTGATTTCCCCGCTCTTTCCGGAATCCAGCCCGTCGTGACCGTTAACCTCTTGGCCCTCGGCTCTGGGCAGGGCCGACCTGCGTCGTTGGGCGCTTAACAGCATCAGCGCAATCAGCAGGCACATGGCTCCGGATACCCCCAGCAGCACCGTAGCCGCCACCGTGGAAAGAAACTCCGGCGCAAAAGACTTGGACGCCTGCTCCAAGCCAACCGCCACGCCGCCGGAAAACACAATTACCCCGTAGAGTATCCGAATTCGCGCCGCCTCAACTATCCTGGTGGCGGCAGCTCCCAGTTGGGCGCCGGCGGAAGCGGCGACCAGCATCAGGACCACCATCACCGGGTCCACGTGGCCGGCAAAGGACTTGATGAATGTTCCTACTGACCCGGTAATGATAATCTGGAATAGGTCGGTGCCAATGGCTACAGTGGTGGGTACCCCGATTACGAATATCATGACCGGCATGAGGATCGTTCCCCCGCCCGCGCCCAACAACCCGGCAAAAATTCCTGCCGCGAAGCCTACGCTTATTGGCACGAAAATCGAGATGCGGTCGATACCGGACACGGGCAATGACACGTAGGTGGGCACCGGCTGGAACCCGGGGACTTTTATGGAATGAGGAGGGATTTTCAGTAGCTGCACCTTGCGGGCAAGGCCCGCAGTGGAGACTTGATTGGCGCCAGCATTGGAAACGCGGCGGCTCCGCCAATGGTCATACGCTATGAATATAGCCAGCCCGGCCAAAACAACCACGTACATGTAGCGGAGCACCGGCCCCGCGACATCGGCCGAATCCAGGGTTGCCAGCAACCATTCCGCCAGGAACAGGGCCGGGATGGCGCCAATCACCATGACAAGTCCCAACTTGAAGTCCAAGTGCCCCAGACTGCGGTGTTTCAGTGTGTTGATAATAGCGGAACCCATTATTAGCGTGAGGCCGGTGCCGACGGCGAAAACCGGGGGGACGCCCAGCACCAGCAGGCCGCCGGTGATCAGAAACCCTCCACCAACGCCGAAAAAGCCGCTGAGAGTGCCCACGATCAGGCCCAGCAGCACCAGCAACCCCGGATTGACTACAACATCGGCAATTGGAAAGAGCATACTCACCCTATGGGGCGCTTGCCCTTCTTCTTGACAGGACTCATGAGGAACAATAAGCGAAGCACCGCCTCCCAAAAAGCGAAGAGCAAGAGGCTGGCGCAGGCCACGACAGCCATGACCAATAACGCCCATAGCACCGGATAGTCGGCGCTAAAAGTCTTCATAAAGTCGGTCAAAGCGTCGTACATGCCCAGGTTTTCCTTACTTATGCAAATTTCCACAAACCGGGCGTGCTTTCGTAAGTGTTCAGAGTTGCGGGGGTTATTCCGGCCCTCCGAACCCGTCACTCCGGCGAAAGCCGGAGTCCAGGAAGTCCTCGCTAGGGGCCGGGTACGGATTCAAGGCTTTCCGCGGCTTGGTTTTCCTGGGTCCCGGCCTGCGCCGGGACGACGGGAGTGAGTCACCCCATTAAGTCTGAACGGTTACGTGCTTTCTATAGAAGGGTAATAGCACTGGATTATATAGTAGAGTGGATCAATTCAGGTAAAATCATATTATAGAGACTAATGAGACCGAGCTCTTTCGGTTCTTGACGCATTGTCTGAACCGGGATTCATAGGATTAAGGGATTCGCATGATTTCCCAATCCTGTAAATCCCGGAATCAAAGAAATCACAGTTCAGACGAACAACCGAAAGACCCTGCGATTGAGACCAGTGTCGGTTTACCGGCGCTGGAGAAAATGTCCAACTAAACAACAGGGGGTTCCCGAAGAAAGATGCCGGGTCATCTAATTTCCTTTCAGGTGAGTCATAGCCAGGCCGGGGCTCGGGTTGGCGAGTTGCGAACTCCCCACGGCAACGTGGCAACGCCCGCTTTCATGCCGGTGGCTACCCAGGCGTCGGTGAAGGGCCTGTCCCCCGGTGAGGTCAGGGAACTGGGGGCGGATATAGTGCTGGCCAATGCTTATCACTTGTATCTTCGCCCCGGCGTGGAAACCGTGCGGCGGATGGGAGGCTTACAACGGTTCATGGCCTGGGATGGACCGGCGCTCACCGACAGCGGCGGATTTCAAGCCTTTAGCATGGGAGCCTTGCGCCGGGTGGACGACGACGGAATTCGTTTCCGCTCCCACTTGGACGGCAGCGAGCATTACCTCACTCCGGAGTTGGCTACGCTCAATCAGCAGACCTTGGGCGCGGATATCATAATGTGCTTGGACCAATGCATCAGTTATGGGGCCGGCAGACAGGAAGTGCGCCGGGCCATGGAGCGTACACACCAGTGGGCCGAAGTATGCTACCGGAGTCACGCTTCATCCCCAAACGGCCAAGAGCAGGCCTTGTTCGGCATAGTGCAGGGAGGCACTTTTGAAGACCTACGGGAGGAATCGGCTAGGGTAATTGCCGGCATCCCATTCCAAGGCTATGCCATCGGGGGCCTAGCGGTGGGCGAGTCGAAAGCTCAAATGTACCAAACCACCGGCCAGGTAACCGCTTTGTTGCCCTATGACAAACCCCGTTACTTGATGGGAGTCGGCTCGCCCGAAGATCTAGTGGAATGTGTGGCCCAGGGCGTGGACCTGTTTGACTGCGTGTTGCCCACGCGAGTGGGCCGAAACGGGGCATTGTTTACCCGCCGGGGAAGGATTGATATAAGCAACCGGCGTTATATGGAGCGTAGCAATTCATTGGAGGAAGACTGCGATTGCTATACTTGCCGCCGCTTCTCGGCCGGCTATCTGTGGCACTTGTTCAAAGCGAAAGAGTTGCTGGGTCCCAGGTTGGCCAGCATCCACAACCTGCGGTTTATCATGCGGCTCATGGACGACATGCGGCGGGCCATTGCCGAAGGCCGGTTTGAACGGTTCCGAGAGGAATTTAACGGGGTTTACAAGCCGACCGACGAAGCGGCCAGACAGGAGCAAAAAACCAGGTGGCTCAAAGCCCGAGGCGGCTAGGCCAGCGAGCCGCCGGCCACCGCCGGCACGATGCTGACCTCGTCCCCGGACTTGGTTGAAGTCTCCAACCCTTGGAGGAAGTGAACGTCCTCGCCATTGACGTAGATGTTGACGTAGTAGTGCAACTCCCCTTTATCGTCCAATAAGCGCGCCTTCAGGCCAGGATAGGACGCTTCCAATTGGTCCACCAACTGGCCGAGGGTGCCTGACTCCATTTCCACTTGGCCCTTGCCGTTGGTCATGCGGCGCAATGGAGTCGGAATTCGAATCAAGACACTCATTAGTGGATTCCTCCTGGACCTCTGCATTGCCCCAGTCCCACTTAACTTAACGGCGGGGCAATAGCAAATCTGAAGTAGCTGGAGTTCGGCAGCCAGACCCGTGAGCCGCCCGCCACGGCCGGTACGATGCTGACTTCGTCGCCGGACTTGGTGGAAGTATTCAACCCTTGGAGGAAACGGACGTCCTGGCCGTTTAAGTAAATGTTGACGAAGTAGCGCATCTCTCCGTTCTCGTCCACCAATCGGGCACTGAACCCAGGATAGGACTCATCCAGCTTTTCCACCAACTGGCCCAATGTGTCCGACTCCACCTGCAGCTGGCCCTGCCCGTTGGTGATGCGCCGCATTGGGGTGGGAATACGCACCAAGACGCTCATCAGGGGAAGCCTCCTCGACCTATTCACACCGTCATGGCCCCTGTTTGGGAATCCACAGGGTGCTGGGTTTAACCTTCTATCACGTCGCCGCTAACCGGATCGACCCGAACGCCGGTGGAGGCGACCCAGGCCAGACCCCGTTCGATGTCCGATTCATCGCCGTCCAACTCCAATACCACCCAGCCTACATCTTCCTGAACATCGGCCCGGCGGATATTGGTGACCACGTTATAATCTCGGCCCAAGTAGAATATGATCGGTTCTTTGACCAGATCAGTGGGGAAGGTGAACTTTACCCGCTGTTTGCTCATGGCCCATCACCCTCTCCGGGCATTACCTATGGTTGAACGCGTTTTCAAAAGAGCCCATAGTGGGCTTCACAGCCAGGGGGTTGACCACAGTCGCTACGGCTTCCTGGGTTTTCAGGCCGTTGCCGGTAATGTAAATCACGGTCAACTCATCGGGTTTTATGGCCCCGCTCTTCGCTAGGTGCTTTAGCCCGGAGACCACCACTCCGCCGGCCGTCTCGGTGAAAATCCCCTCGGTTTCAGCCAGCAGCTTCATGCCGTTCACAATCTCCGTTTCCGGCACCGCGTAAGCGGACCCCTGGGACCGCTGAACTACGCGCAGGGAGTAAATGCCGTCGGCCGGATTGCCGATGGCCAGGGACTTGGCGATGCTGTTAGGCCGGACTGGCATCACGTGGCTCTGTCCGTTCTCCCAAGCGGTCACGATGGGGGCGCAGCCCGCTGCCTGAGCCATGTGCATCCTGGTGGTTACCGCAGGGTGGTGCACTGTGTTCTGGTCCGGGCCGAAGGGCGAAGGTTCCACGCCTTCCAGCAGCCCCAAGCAAGCAAGCTCGTTGAAACCCTTCCAGATTTTCGTAAACATGGCCCCAGAGGCCGAGGGAATCACCACATGGTCCGGAAGCCGCCAGCCCAACTGTTCGGCCACCTCGTAGCCCAGGGTCTTGCTCCCTTCGGCGTAGTAGGGCCGCATGTTGATGTTGACGAAAGCCCACGGGTAGTTGTCGGCTATCTCGCTGCAGAGCCGGTTGACTTCGTCATAGGTGCCGTCCACCGCCACCAAGGTCGGGCCGTAGACGGCGGTCCCGATAACCTTTCCTTGTTCCAAGTCGGCCGGGATAAAGACCACGGCGCGGATGCCGGCCCGGGCGGCGTGGGCGGCCACGCTGCAGGCCAGGTTGCCGGTGGAAGCGCAAGCCAAGGTATCGAAGCCGAACTCCACAGCCTTGGTTGCCGCTACCGACACCACCCGGTCTTTGAAGGAGAAAGAGGGATTTACACTGTCGTTCTTGATGTACAAGTTGCGCAACCCAAGGCTTTTGCCCAGGTTGCGGGCTTTTATGAGCGGGGTAAACCCGGCCATAATATCCACCGGGTCTCCACTGTTGGCCGGCAGAAGATCGCAATAGCGCCAAATACTCAGCGGCCCCCGGCTGATGCTGTCGCGGCTGGTTACTTCGGCGATGGTAGAGTAATCGTAGACTACTTCCAGGGGGCCGAAGCAGAAGTCACAGACGTTCAGCGGTTCGGGCGGGGATTCCCTTCCGCACTCACGGCACTTTAATCCGTTAACGAAGGCCACCGCTGCTTATGTCTCCAATTCGCAAGACCAAGTAGCAAAAATAAAGGGCCGCCACTGAGCCCAGGTAGCGGCCCGAGCGCGAGTGATGGTATCAAAGGCCCTAGGGGTTGTCAAGCTGGGCCAGCTATATCTACGGTGATATAATGCCACGACGTCCGCCGGAACTCGTAGAGATTCCGCCAATATGAAAGCGCTGTCACCACCTTGTACCACACAGCACGGCTGACCAACATACTCCAGGAATTCTCCATTCCGCTCATTGTAGGTGTGTTGGCCGGGCTGGCGACTGCAAACATCGACCAACATTTTTACGAAAAACTGGTCGACTTTCCTTTGTTCGGCGAAGGCGCCGAAGTGTTCGGGCGTTCGGTAACCGCCCATTTCCTCATCAACGAGATTCTCATGGTTTTCTTCTTTGGAATCGCCGCCAAAGAAATCACTGAGTCGGTGCTGCCCGGCGGCGCCCTCAACCCGGTCCCCAAAGCCATCAATCCTCTCATGGCCACCCTGGGCGGGATTCTGGGCCCGGTCGGTCTCTACTTTCTGCTCGCCGTGATAATCTACGGCGGCACCGACAATTTCTCCGAAGTGGCCAACGGCTGGGGCATCCCTACCGCCACAGACATCGCCCTGGCCTGGCTGGTGGCCAGATTGGTGTTCGGCAACCGGCATCCGGCGATCAACTTCCTGCTTTTGCTGGCGGTGGCCGACGATGCGATAGGCCTGGGCATAATCGCTGTTTTCTACCCCGACCCTGAGCATCCGGTGCAACCGGTTTGGCTGCTGCTCACCCTGGGAGGAATGGCGGCGGCATACGGCATACGCCGCATGAATATAGGATTCTGGCCGGTCTATATCCTCATTGGCGGCGGGCTGAGCTGGGTTGGCCTGTTCAGGGCCTCCATAGAGCCGGCCCTGGCGTTGGTGGTGATCGTGCCCTTCTTGCCTGGCCCCCGATTTACCCCAGGCTTGTTTCTCGAGGAGTCTCGCCAAAATCCCGTGTTGCAACGGGCCGCAGCGGCTGACATTCCTCTGGCCTATAAAATCAGTCCACTGGAACAGTTCGAGCATCAGTTGAAGCTATTGGTTGATCTGGGCTTGTTCTTTTTCGCTTTTGCCAACGCGGGTGTGGCTTTCGGCAGCATCAACTCGGTAACGATGATAGTCTTGGTGTCTCTCATAGTAGGCAAGACCATCGGCGTATCTTGCTTCTCCTGGATAGCCGCCAACTTTGGATTTCCCTTGCCCGCCGGAATGCGAATGAAGCACTTGGCCGTCTCGGGGCTAATCGCCGGTCTGGGACTGACGGTTGCTCTGTTCGTTGCCGGAAAAGCCTTTGATGCCGACTCTGCTTTCCAGGACCCAGCCAAGATGGGCGCGGTGCTAAGCGGGGGCGTCGCCGCATTGGCCTTTGCTGTTGGACGGGCGCTCAAGGTCCAAGACGTCGCGGGCGCAAGAAGGGAAACAACAACCGGCAGCGGATGATATACTTGGACTGACAAGAGGTCGGCAGTCAAGCATTTGCAGGCGGTGACCGGTTGATTGCTGGAGGGGAGGGATGCACGCGATGATCGGAATTTTGACCCACCATTGGGCCAAGCCGGCCAAGCTGGCGGCCGCTCGTGAGCTTCTGGATCGCAACGGTCTCGCCCAAAGCAAGGCCCCCGGCTTTGGCAGCCGTCAAACCCTCTATTCCCTGGCCGACCCAACAAAGATCACAACCCTGGTCACTTGGGACAGCAACGAGATCTACGACGCTTGGCGGGCCAGCCCGGAACGCTCCGTTGCCATGGCCGGCGCAGAGGAACTGTGGAGCCAACCGCCTGAGTCGGAACGGTTTGAGGTGTCGGGGTAGCCAAGCGCCCCTCCTGAAGAATACATAGTTAGGCGGCCACCTTATGACCCAGGCTTCCCGCGCGCCTATCGACGAAAAGCTGGGCCGTGAAATAGCCGGCGTCGCCGCAGACTTGGCCGGAGGAGCCGGCGAGATACTGTTGGGCCATTTTGGACGCCGCATAACCATTGAATACAAGGACGAAGCACAAAGGGACCCGGTGACCTCCGTCGACAAGACCTGCCAGGAGTTCTTGTCAAAGGAGATCGCTAAAAGGTTTCCCGGCCATGGCATCCTCGGGGAGGAAGGCCCGGACGACGCCGAAGCCGACACGCCGGCCCCGGATTTCCTTTGGGTCTTGGACCCGTTGGACGGCACCACCAATTTCCTCAATGGGCTTCCGATTTACGCTTCGTCAATCGGTTTGCTGTACCGGGGACGGCCTCTTGCCGGCGCCTTATTCATACCTTGGCCCAAGGCCGGAGGCGGGTTTGTGCTGCGCTGCCGCCAGGGACATGGATGCTTTGCCGATGACGAACCGGTCTCGGTCTACGAGTCGGATGAGCCGGGGAGCAACCGATTGGCGGGCTTGCCCGGCTACTTCATGCAGACGTCCGGGTTCAGCTCCAAATTGCGCGGGAAGGCCGGCGAGATGCGGATTACCGGGAGCATTGCCTATGAGTTGGCTATGACCGCCTGCGGCGTGATGCAGTATTCTATTCTTGGAGCGCCCCGCATCTGGGATATGCTGGCCGGAGCACTGGCGGTGATGGAAGCTCAAGGCACCGTGATGACAAGACTGGGCAAAGAAAAACGGTGGCATCCGCTGGAGACCTTGACGCCCGATTGGGAAACCAAGCCGCCAAGTTTGAAAGAGCTAAGAAACTGGGTCGCTCCGCTGGTGGCCGGCAACCGTCAGGTGGCGCCCCTGATTGCAGAGAACATCCGCCCCCGGTTCCGGCCTCTGGCCAAGTTGCGCCGGTTGTCCCGCAAATTGCGGGCGGCCAGGAAACCCTGATATAAGTTTACTTCAGCAGTGCTGGAACCGGCACCAACCGCTGATGAATGAGGTCCACGGCGAGGCCGGCCGTCTCCAATGCGGTGGCCCCTAATAACGGTCCAGTGTCTTGTGGCATGAAGACTACCAGGGCGATTATCTCTCGTTCTTCTAACCTAATGCTGGCATATCCCACAGGGTATTCAACAACTCTGTCGTCAGCCAGTTCGAAGGAGCGGGATTCCCTTACTTTGATGCCTAGTGCGGTTAGGGTCCTCTCCGGAATTGAGGTATAGGTTGATCCGGTGTCCACCAGGGCTTCCACGCCTATGAACTGTTGACCGGCGAGGTCGCCAACCTGGATAGGGACAGTGAACGTTCCCATTGTTGGGGTCTCCTTAGGGGGGTCTCCTCGGGCAGGTAACGCTGACGTTAAGCCGGCTTAAGGGCCTCCGGGCGGCCTCGGTTATGGGGCAGTCATCGCCCCTAGGCCCGGTCCGGCTCCCAACCCCAAGGGCGGGGGCCCCAGCCAGCCTCAAACACCCGGCCCTTCTTGACGCTTAGCACCGGCAGCACCGCCTTGTCCACCTTCCGGGAAGCGCCCAAAACATCGTAGACCACCCAGTCGCCATCCACGACTTCCAAGACCGAGATATCGGCCTGCTTGCCTACCTCCAAGCTGCCCAGACGGTCATCCAGCCCCAACGCTTTGGCCGGGTTCATAGTGGACATAGTTACCACTTGGTCCATGGTGAAGCCCATAGCCAAAAACCGGCTCATCATCTCAGTCATGCTATGCACCGTTCGCAGCCTGCCGGTGAGGGTAAGGTCGGTGCTGATGCAATGGGGGGTCATGCCCTGGTCCAGTATCCGCTCCCCTATATCGAAACTGAAGTTCATCCGGCCGTGGGCGGTGTCGAGCCAAACGCCCCGGTCCTCGGCCTCCTTGGCCTCAGGCACCAACTTTCCCGCGGTATCCAGCACGCCGCCGGGATTGGCAGTGAAAAAGTGGGTTACGATGTCCCCTTCCTCCAGTATCGGCAGGAGTTGGCGAATGACGTTGGGGTCATACCGTTTCTCGGTATCGCCGATATGGACCATGAGCTTGACGCCGGCCTCTTTGGCGGCCCGTTTGGCCAGCCTGGGCATTTCCATACCCATGATCTCCAGGGCCGGAGAGACCATCCGGGCCTTGATTCCGGAGATTATATCCCGGTTGTCCGAAGCCACTTGGACCGTTTTGTCCAGGTCGATGCTGGCCGGGCTGAAGATATCGGGGGTGGTGGCCAGGCCGGTGCGGCATATGTGTAGAAAGCAAATGACCTCGGTCCGGTTGTTGGGAATGATGTGTTTGGGAAAGCCGCCGAAGGTGTCGCAGCCGGAACTGCCGGCGTCCACCATGGTCGTCACTCCCGCCCGCACGCCTCCGATATCGGCCTCTACCCCGTTGGCGTTCACTCCATGGTAAACATGAGTGTGGATGTCGATGAGACCGGCGGTGACTACTTTGCCCGGAACCTCAATGACCTGCCGCGCCTCATCGGCAGGAATGACGGGAGCGACGCGGAGGACCCGCCCCTTATCTACTGCTACGTCATTGACCGCATGAATGTCTTGGGAGGGATCGATGACGGCGCCGCCCTTGATCAGCAGATCGTACATGCGGGTAGTGGCCTCCTGATAAGGTTCTCCGGATAAGGCCCTCCGAGGGCTAGTTGAACATCGCGCCAACGGACAGCCCGCGGTGTATGCGGTAAATCGCTTCCCCAAGCAAGGGGGCTACCGAAAGCACCGTTATTTTGCCGTTGCGCTTTTCAGAAGGCATCGGAATGGTGTCTGTGACCACCACCTCGTTGAAGTTGCTTCTGGCCATCAAGTCGGGAGCGTCCCTGGACAACACGGGATGAGTAACACAGCAGAACACTTCTTTGACCCCGTGGTCGGCCAACGCACTGGCCGCGGCGACTATGGTGCCCCCGGTGTCAATCTCGTCATCGAAAGTCAGCGCAACTTTACCGCGGACGTCGCCGATCACGTTCATGGTCTCGGTGCGCTCGTCGTTGCCCAACCGGCGTTTTTCGATGATGGCCAGGGGAGAGTGCAACCGCTCCGCCACGTCTCTAGCTTTCTTGCTTATGCCGATGTCCACCGCCACAACCACCAAATCGGCGATCTCCTTGGCCTTGAAATAGTCGGTTAGTATGGGAAGAGCAGTCAACTCGTCCACCGGGATGTTGAAAAAGCCCTGGATCTGGCCGGCGTGAAGGTCTACGGTCAACATGCGGTCAGCGCCGGCCGCCGAAAGCAAGTCGGCCACCAACCGGGCGGTAATGGGGACTCGGGGCTGGTCCTTCTTGTCGGTGCGTCCGTAACCGTAGTATGGCACAACGGCGGTTATTCGCCCCGCCGACGCCCGTTTGCAGGCGTCGATCATAATCAGCAGTTCCATCAAGTTGTCGTTGACCGGGTGGCAGGTAGGCTGAATAATAAAGACGTCCCGCTGCCGCACGTTCTCTTGGATGCGGACAAAGGTGTTGTCGTTGGCGAACTTGAACACCTCGGCTTGGCCCAAGGGCATATCAAGGTACTGGCAAACCGCTTCGGCCAAGCTGCGGTGGCTGTTGCCGGTGAATATTTTCAGTTCATCGACTACTGAGCTCATCTTCGGCCCTCATGTAGCGGTTTCAGGCAACTCTCAAACAACCGCGCGGGCAAAGGTCGACCAAGCCGCGTCCTCATTGGGGTTTTTGTCCAGCAAAATGTGATGGGAGCCTAGCGTGGCGCCCCTCTGCTTGGAGCTAAAGGGCACGCCAGATTATAGCATAGGTCATTGTAGGCAAAAAAGCGGAAAGCGCCCTCTTGAAGCATCAATTTTGACTCGATACCATGAATCTTTTACATAGGGTATGATATTCTCTCATCCCGCATAGTGAATGGAGGACCTCGGCCTGTGTTTAGCTACTTGAGTCACTTGGAATGTACCCAGTGCGGGCGGACTTTTCCTTGCGACAGGCTCAGCAAACTTAGCCAATGCTGCGGCAAGGTGCTGTTCGCCCGCTACGACCTCCCACGGTTGCGCGGTAGTGTCGACCGGGATGTTTTGGAGCGTCGGGCAGCGAATATGTGGCGGTTTTCCGAGTTGCTGCCGGTTAACAGCCCCAGCAACATCGTCTCCTTGGGAGAAGGCGGGACCCCCTTGCTGGAATCAACCGGTCTGGGGGCTGCACTGGGCTTGAGACATTTGTTCATCAAAGAAGAGGGACTCAACCCCACCGGGACTTTCAAGGCCCGGGGAATATCGGCGGCGGTGTCCAAGGCCCGGGAGTTGGGCGCCGCCGGGGTCACCATGCCCTCAGCGGGAAACGCCGCCGGGGCTGCTGCCGTATATTGCGCTAGGAGTGGAATCGAGCTTAAGGTGTTTATGCCCCAGGACGCACCGCAGGCCAATAAGAAAGAGTGTTCCTTGGCTGGTTGCGAGGTCATCCTGGTGGAGGGCCACATCGGTGACGCGGGACGCCGGGCGGTGGCGGTTGCCGATGAGCAGGGTTGGTTCGACATGTCTACGCTCAAAGAGCCCTACCGGGCCGAGGGCAAGAAGACCATGGGTCTGGAGATCGCCATGCAACTGGGTTGGCGGCTTCCCGACACCATCGTGTACCCTACCGGAGGCGGCACCGGGATCATCGGAATGTATAAGGGCTTCCAAGAACTGTTGGAGCTGGGATGGGTGGAAGGAAAGCCGCCCAAGTTCGTTGCGGTGCAAGCCGCCGGCTGTCAACCCATCGTCAGGGCCTTCCAAGAGGGGAAGCCGGCTTCCGAGGCTTGGGAGGGTGCGGCGACGCTGGCCGACGGCCTGCGGGTGCCCCATCCCTTCGCTGACTACCTGATTTTGCGGGCCGTCCGGGAAACGGGAGGTACGGCCTTGGCGGTCGAGGATCATGAAATGCTGGAGGCGATGCGCGAGATGGCCTCGGCCGAGGGCGTCGTGGCCTGCCCTGAAGGAGCGGCCACCCTGGTGGGGTTGAAGCGTTTGGTGGAGCAGCGGGTTGTCGACCCGGATGAGACTATTATTCTGTTGAACACCGGGTCCGGGTACAAGTACCTGCACTTAATTGAAGATGTAGGATTATAGACAGGGAGACATTGCTTTGGAAGTGATGCTTAGTTCGCCCCGGGGGTTCTGCGCAGGGGTGGTCCGGTCCATCGAGGTAGTGGACATTTGCCTTCAAAGATACGGCCCGCCGGTGTACGTAAAGCACCAAATCGTACACAATCCCCACGTGGTTGCCGGCTTGGAACGAAAGGGGGCCATCACTGTCGAAACCGTAGAGGAGGTGCCGCCCGGTTCCTTGGTGGTTTTTTCGGCCCACGGCTCTCCGCCCAGGGACTTTCGCCTAGCCAGGGAGCGCGGTCTGCGAGTGATCGACGCGGTGTGTCCCCTGGTTACTCGAGTGCACAATGAAGCCAAGAAATACCATAAGGAAGGAAAGAAGGTACTGTTAGTTGGGCACCGGGGTCACCAAGAGGTGCGGGGCACCATGGGTCAGGTGGACATGACCTTGATCGCCGACGATTCCGACGCCCAACTCCCCGATTGGGAACCCGACGAGCAAGTGGCGGTCCTGACTCAGACCACCCTATCGGTAAGAGACACCGCCCGGGCTATCGACGCCATCCAGGGCCGATTTTACAACGCGGTGGTGCGCAACGACATTTGCTACGCAACCACCAACCGCCAGACGGCGGTGACCAAGATGGCCGGAATGGTGGAGTTGGTGTTGGTGATCGGCGCCCAGAACAGTTCCAATTGCAACCGGCTGCGGGAAGTCGCCGAAGCCGAAGGGGTGCCGTCATATTTGATCAACGGTCCCGAGGAGATCGACCCCGCTTGGATACAAGATAAAGAAAAGGTGGGCGTCACTTCGGGGGCGTCAACCCCGGAAGTGCTGGTGGAGAGCGTCATCAAGGCCCTGGCCCCGGAAAAAGTGACCATGCTTAGCGGAGTGGAAGAAGACGTCACCTTCACACTGCCCAAGGAGTTGCGCTAACCGTGCCGCGGCTATGCCTGGCGGATGCGTTTAACCAATAATGGCCTTGCCCGGCAGCCGTGTCCGCGACTCACGGGACATTAAACGCCGGCTCTTTTCGCTCCCCGCCTTGGTGTCATTGGCCTTGGCGGGCGGCTTCCTTGCTTTTCTGATCACCCGTTTCGATGTGGATTTGGGCGACACCTGGGCCCAGGTAAAGGGCGGCAATCTCTGGCTTCTGACGGCTGCCCTGGCAGTACACTACACCACGTTCATCTTCCGAGGCGCCAGATGGCGCCTGTTGCTGGAAAACACCCAGGAGCCCGGAACGCCGCTGCCAGGGGCGCTGTATTGCGGCCAGTTGGTGCTCCTGGGGTGGTTCGTCAACGCGGTAACCTGGTTTCGGGTGGGTGACGCCTACCGGGCTTATTTGTATCGCGACGAACAGGACGCCTCTTTCTCCCGCACCATCGGCACTATTCTAGCGGAACGGATGCTTGACGGTGTGCTGATGGTGCTGTTGTTGCTGGTGGCGCTGCCCTTTCTTGTTAGGTCGGGCGGCGGCGCAGCTTGGACTGTCCTCGGGGTGGCGGTGGTCGCCGTTGCTCTGTTGGCTGGCCTTGTGGCAGTGATGACATGGGCCAGGGAATGGGCCTTAAGGAAATTGCCCGGTTGGCTAGCCGAGCGGTACAGCCGGTTCCACCAAGGCACCCTGTCCAGTTTTCAGAGGATAGTGCCGGTCACCGTGTTGGGGCTTCTGGCTTGGATGGCCGAGGTGGCCAGGCTCTATCTTGTGGTGCTGGCCTTGGACTTGGGCCTCGGCTTTCCCTTGGTCATTGTATTAGCCATGGCTAACTCGTTGCTCAGCTTGGTGCCAACTCCCGGAGGCTTTGGCGCGGTGGAACCGGGGGTAGCCGGGCTGGCGGTGCGGCTGTCCCGGTTGTCCAGCAGCGTCACCTTGGCGCTGGTGGTGGTAGACCGGGCGATCACCTACCTAAGCATTATTATAGTCGGTGCCTTGGTGTTCCTGGGCCGCCAAGCGGTCCGGCGTCCTAGGCCCGTGAGACAAGCGGCGGGCGCCGGCGGGGTAGAAGAGTTGTAGCCGCTGTGTTGTACACCGCCAGCTTCTACGACCCGCAGGACTGGAAGGGCCTGCGCTACCGGGTGTCCCGCGCCCATCCCCGGGGCCTCAGGACCCAGTGGGACATCGCTCCGTTCCTGTATCCGGACAGGGAGTTGCTGCGAGCTTATCGGAGAGGCGACTTGGACTTCGACGCTCTTTCCCTTGAGTACCAGCAAGCTCTGGATGTCGCTTACGACCAAACGGGGCGGTTTCAGGACTGGGTCTTGGCGCTGCCGTCGCTGGGAGATGTGACCCTGCTGTGCTTTGAACGGGAGGGCAAACCTTGCCACCGGAGGTTGGCCGCCTGCTGGCTGCTGCAGAGGACCCCTGGACTAAGACGCGGGGAGTTGCGGTAGCAACCGGCCCCGCCTACCACTCGGACCGGGCGGGCCGTTCCATCAATTGAGCGGCCGCTTCCTTGGGAGACAGCCCATCGAACAACACCCGGTGGGTGACTTGGGCGATGGGCATTTCCACGCCCAGCCGGGAGGCCATGGCCAGTGCCGCGGCGGTGGTGTTTACGCCTTCGGCCACGTTGTCCATGGACCGTTGAATTTCGGCCCAAGTGCTTCCTTGGGCCAGTTGCTCTCCAACGTACCGGTTGCGGCTGAGGGGGCTGGTGCAAGTGGCGATCAAGTCTCCCAGCCCAGCGAGGCCGGCAAAAGTTAGGGCCTGAGCCCCGGCGGCAATTCCCAGGCGTGTTATCTCGGCCAGCCCACGGGTGATGAAAGCCGATTTGCTATTGGCGCCCACGCCCATTCCATCCGCGATGCCCGCCCCAAGGCCGATGATGTTCTTTAATGCCCCGCCGAGCTCCACGCCAATGACATCGCTGCTGGTATAGACCCGGAAGGAGCGGGACATCAGGGCGGCTTGGACGCGCTGAGTTTTGCTTGAATCCGCCCCCGCCACAACCGTGGAGGAAAATTTCCCTTCGACGACCTCTTGGGCCAAGTTGGGACCGGACAAGGCGCAGATACCGGCGTGAAACCGGGGCGGGAGTTCTTCTTGCAAGACCTGGCTCATCCTCCTCCCTTGGGGGAGTTCCAAGCCCTTGGCGGCGCTCAAGATAGTGACACCCGGAGATAAATAATGCCGTATGCAGCGGATGTTTTCTCGAAGACGGTGGGAGGGCACGGCGATAATCACCAAATCGGCGGCTGTCAACGTTTCTTGAGCCTTGCTGGCCACTTCAAGAGCGTCGGGAAAGGGTACATTGGGCAGAAACCGCTTGTTTCTGCGCTGGGAGTCAAGCTCGGCGGCCTCCGCCGGGGTACGAGCCAATATACTAACCGGAGCGTTATTCCGCGCCAGAATTATCCCCAGGGTGGTCCCCCAGGTGGTGGCGCCGATTATGGCCACCCTTTCCTTCAATAAATCATAGCTCCGTGGCGTGAGGGGCTGGGAAACGTTTAGTTAGTCCTAGTTAATTGGAGTCGCTTGTTGACCCAACCGGCGTTCGTTTCCCTGGCGGATTCGTTTGATATTGTCCCGGTGCTGCCAGATGATTATGGCGCCGCCGAACAAAACGTAGAGAATGTAGGTGCTGGAGTATATTCCTACCAGGCCCAAGCCCAGCAGCGTCAAGCCGCCGATGATCACCCCGCTTATGTTGCCCAAGGACACGTACCGGCTAAACATGGCGATGAGCAGAAAGGTCAGCGTGGCCGCGGCCCCGGCTATGGGCGCCATAACCGAAAGACCACCCAGACCGGTCAATATACCCCGGCCGCCCCGAAATTGGAGGAACACCGGCCAGTTGTGGCCGACCAAAGCGAACAGTCCGGCGGCGACCTCCGCAGCCGTGGCCCCAATTACCACGCGGGCCAGCATAACCGCCAGAATCCCCTTGGCAACATCCAAGGCCAACACCACCCCCGCCGCTTTCCCGCCGCCGGTGCGCAGTACGTTGGACATACCGGTGCGGCCGCTGCCGTATTCCCGGACATCCACGCCCAGCCGCCAGCGCAGCAGCATATAGCCCCAAGGGACTGAGCCCAGAAGGTAAGCAAGGGCCAGTACTGAGGCATATTGGGCCGCCGCCGGTTGGTCCTTCATGATTAATAACACTAGGACCACCGATGCCGTTAATACCGGCAGCACTGTCAATGAGAACACGGCCGGGCTCAACACCTTGTTCATCGTTTTTCGAAAACGAGCCTCAGATGAGTGTGGTCGAAACCGAAAGAGTCTCGCAACCTGTTCTCCAAGTACCGCCGATAGGTAAAGTGTACCAGTTCGGGGTTGTCTACAGCGAACAAAAATGTAGGCGGATTAACGCCAACTTGGCGCAGCCGGCTGAACCGCAGTCTCCGGTTTCTGTGCCCTTTCATTGGCGGCGGGGCGTGGCTGGCCAAGGCGTCGGCCAGCAGGTACTGCAACTCCCGAGACGGCACGTAGCGTAGCCTCTCCCGCCACAGCTCCAGCGCTGTTTGCATCAGAATGCCGATGCCCTGGCCATTCAAGGCCGAAGTGAAACAAATGGGCGCGTAGCTCATGAAGTGAAGCCGCTCCCGCACCCTGGCGACTGCTTGAGCGCGGGCAAGCCAGTCGTCTTCCTCGGTCAGGTCCCACTTGTTGACCACCACAATCAGGCCCCGGCACACTTCCCATGCCAGCCCGGCGATGTGAGCGTCCTGGGAGGTGGCCAGTTCCGTCGCATCGGTGACCAGAAGGGCGATGTCGCACCGGTTGACGGCGCTCACCGCCCGGATGACGCTGTACTTCTCAATGCCGCGCTGCACCTGGCCCGGCCGCCGGATGCCGGCGGTATCGATCAAAACAAGGTCGTGCCCACGGTAGGACATGGGAGTGTCCAGAGCGTCCCTGGTGGTGCCCGCCGCCTGGCTTACGATGGACCGTTCTTGCCCCAGAATGGAGTTCAATAGCATCGACTTCCCTACGTTGGTCCGCCCCACGATAGCCAGCTTTAGCTCGCCGGAGTCTTCCGGGCCGGAATCCATATCGGAGTTTTCTTCATCGCTTTCTTCCGGTCCAAGTGTGGGTGGAAAATAGGACAGCACCTGATCCATCAGTTGGTAGATGCCAAAATTATGGTAGGCGCTGATGGGCAAAGGGTCGGCCAACCCCAACCGGTAAAACTCCGGGGCGGTTAATTCCCGGCTGTCGTTGTCCGCTTTGTTCACCGCTAGAATCACCGGCTTGCGGTTCCGCCGCAGCCGGTCGGCAACCGTCTGGTCGACATGGGTCGGGCCTTCCACCGCATCCGTGACGAAAACGATCACGTCAGCAGCGGATACAGCCATATCGGCTTGTTCTTGGACTTTCTCCCGAATAGTCCCCTGGGGGTTCGACTCCAATCCCCCGGTATCGACCAGGATGAACTGGTAGTCGTCCCATTGAGCTTCGGCCATCAGCCGGTCGCGGGTGGTCCCGGCCACATCCGACACTATGGCATGACGCCGCCCCACGATCCGGTTGAAGAGGGAAGATTTGCCGACGTTTGGCCGTCCGATGATAGCAACGATGGGCAGGGCCAAAACTGGTCTCCGGGCAAGTTTGAATGATTAGCTTAAAATGAACTCGAGCAATGATTTCTGGGAATGCAGCCGGTTGTGGGCTTGAGCATAAGCCACGGACTGAGGATGTTCCAACATTCCCGCCGGCACCTCCTCGCCGTAGTGGGCCGGCATGTCGTGCATGAACAGGGCCCCGGCATTGGCCTGAGCCAGCAGCGCGGGGTCCACGGTATAGCCCTGGAAGGACCGGAACCGCTGGGCCGCTTCCTCCTCCTGGCCCATGCTGGCCCATACGTCGGTGTACACTACGTCGGCGCCCTTAACCGCTTCGGACGGTTCCGTAAGAGCCAGCACCTTCACCGAGTCCGGGGCGGCCCGCTGGCTCGCCAGCTTCAGTGAGGCCCCGTCCAAATTATATCCCTCCGGCGCAGCAATAGCGAAGGTCATTCCCAAGGCGGGCAGCGCCAAGCACAGGCTCCGAGCCACGTTATTCCCGTCACCGATGAAAGCCAGCTTTAGGCCCTCCAGCTTGCCCAGATGTTCGTAGATGGTTAGCAGATCGGCTATGGTCTGGCAGGGATGTTCGAGGTCAGAGAGAGCATTGATGACTGGGACACTGGCGTATTCAGCCAGTTCCACCAAATGTTGGTGGGAGTTCACTCGGGCGACAATGCAGTCCACGTAGCCGGACAGCACCCTGGCGACGTCGGATACCGGTTCCCGGCTCCCCAGCCCCACTTCATGTTGAGCCAGGTACACCGAGTAGCCGCCCAACTGCTGTATGCCCACTTGGAAGCTGGTGCGGGTGCGCAAAGAAGGCTTCTCAAACAGCAGGGCCACATTTCTTTCGGAGAGAGACTTTACCGGGCTTTGGGTTTTCATTTCCTTGGCTCGGCGGATGATTTCCAAGGTCTCATCCGGAGCGAGGTCCGTAACGGAAAGAAGGTCCTTCTTGCTTGGCATGGCGGCGGTCTCCTGACGGGGTGCATGGTATATCAAACCAAGTTGACGTTCAAGTTATCAGAGAAACCGCAGTTTGGCCGAAGAACCGAAAGGCCCTGGGCCGCATCCCAGGGCATGTGCAAAGTCCCTTCTCCCTTGGGGAGAAGGTTAGGATGAGGGGGAAGCCTTCACACCAAACATGGCTGCTACACCGGGAACGGCCCTCTCCCAAAGGGAGAGGGGACGACTTTGCACATGCCTTGGGCTCCATCCCTCATGATTGTTGACAGGCCCACACCTATGCGCTAGACTCCGTTGCAATGAAAGCCGTACAGGTATATTGCTGCACCTGTTGCCGTCCCTTTACATAGGGGGCAGGCGACGAATCTAGTCTACACGGTAATTCAGAAACCCCTGCACCCGCCAAGACGACAGTACCTGGCGGGTTTTTATTTGGTCTGCATCAGGAGGCTGACTTGAGCACACGGACCGGGGCCAATGAACTAACTTCTCAAGAAAAAATTCACCGGAAAAGTTTGGAGTTGAGCCGGACTTCTCCTGGCATCATCCCACACGTGGAATACGAGATCGAGCGTCTCGAAGAGGAGTCGGCCGCTTTTGAAGCGGGCGAGAAGGACGCTGCGGAGTTCACGCCCTTCCGTCTTCGACAGGGTGTTTACGGCCAGCGTCAGCCCGACGTCCAGATGGTGCGGGTGAAAGTTCCCGGCGGCATTCTAACACCGGAGGCACTGGAGGCTTTGGGCTTGGTCGCCCAAGAATACGCTCCGTTGGGCAAAGGCCACATCACCACCAGGGAAAACATCCAGTTCCACCACATTCCGCTGGCTCAATGCCCTGCGGTCTTGCGGCTGCTGGGCGAGGCGGGGCTGAGTACCCGGGAGGCGTGCGGCAACACAGTGCGAAACGTGGTTGGCTCTCCCAGCGCAGGAGTATGCGCCGACGAGGTCTTCGACGCCACCCCCTATCTCACCGCCTACGTCCGCTTTGGCGTCCGTCATCCCATAACTCAGAGCTTCCCCCGCAAGTTCAAGACTGCTTTCACCGGTTGCGAGAGCCACGACAGCGTTGCTGCGGCGATCCAGGACCTTACCTATGTGTCCCAGATCAAAGAGGAGGGCGGAATCCAGAAAAGGGGCTTCAAAGTGTATGTCGGAGGCGGCACCTCGATAATGCCCCGGCTGGCCAAGCCCCTATACGAGTTCGTGCCGGAAGAGGACTACTTGCGGGTAGCCCTGGGTATATGGACCGTGTTTAACAACTCCGACATGCTCCGCAAGAACCGCATGATGGCCCGCATTAAGGTCCTCATCGACAAGATCGGCCTCGATGCCTTCAGGGAGTTGGTGGATGCGGAGTTGGATAAAATAGGCCCAATCGATCCCAAGCCATTGATGGCGGCAGAGGAGGTCCAACGGGAGGCGCCGCCGCAACTTCCTACTATTTCCGGAAACGGCCAGAACGGCGGCGGTGATTACAACCGATGGCGCGAGAGCAACGTGACGGCCCAAAAGCAGGAAGGTTATTACCTGGTCTACGTGAAACCTACCCGAGGCGACCTCACGCCAGACCAGTTCCGAGAGCTGGCCGGCCTAGTCCGCAGGTACACCGGCGGGCGGGTCCGGACCACCCAGGAGCAGAACCTGGCTATGCGCTGGGTGCCCGGCGGCTACTTGCGTCAGGTTTGGGAAGGACTGGACGCCATCGGCCTCTCCGAACCCGGCGCCCACAGCATCACCAACGTGGTTTCATGCCCTGGCACCGACAGTTGTAAATTGGGTATTACCTCCTCCATGGGGCTGGCCAAAGCGATGCGTGAGGAGATGGATACCTGGAACGGCCTACTGGACGACTCGGGAGTCCAGGATATTCGCATCAAGATGAGCGGCTGCCCCAACGGCTGCGGCCTCCATCACATCGCCAACATTGGCTTCCACGGCGCTGCGGTCAAAGGCCCCGATCGTCAGCAGATACCGGCCTATGAACTATTCTTGGGGGGGAACTACGGTGACACCAGGGTGGAGGACTCGAGGATCGGGACCCGGATCCCCAGGGTCAAGGTACCGGCCAAGCTGGTGCCCCACATGGTGCGGGAGATTGCCTCCTACTACAAAGAGCAGCGCCGGACACAGGAGAGTTTCAACCAGTTCCTGGACCGGGTCGGCTTGGAAGAGTTGACCACCGTGGCCGCCGAGGCCCAAGCCAAAGCCGCCACCGCCGAAGCCGGCTCGGACATGTACGTGGATTGGGAAAGGACCAACCTCTACAAACTGGAACGGGGCGAGGGTGAGTGCGCCGTTTAGGGAGCAAACAAGGGCGTGGTTTCGCTAAACGGTAAGGTAGTCGCTTATGTGGAAGCCCGCATGCGCTCGGAGATGGGTTCCCTTATCCAGCGCAATGGCGGCGTTCCCTACTCTGCTCCGGTCCTTCAAGAGCTATACCTGAAGGACAGCCCCGAGGTGCGGCAACTGGTCCAAGATGTCTGCTCCGGGACCGTAGAAGTGATGGTGCTGCTGACCGGGGTGGGCACCCAAGCTCTGATCGAGACAGCGGCGGCAATGGACCGGCAAGAGGAGTTTATCCGCTGCTTGGACCAGCGCATGGTTATAGCCAGAAGCCCAAAGCCGGCTAGGGTACTGCGGCGACACAAAATTCATATCGACATCATGCCCCCCGAACCCTTCACTTCCGAAGACCTGCTGAATGCTGTCGCGGACATCGGCCTGAAAAATCGGGAGTTGGCGGTCCAAGCCTACGGTTCCCCCAACGGCTTCTTGACCAAAGGTCTAAGCGACCTTGGCGCCCGAGTCCGGGAAGTCACTCTATATAACTGGGGACTGCCGGAGGACCTCGGCCCGGTTTTCCAGATGATTGACGACCTAGACCTGGGTAAAATCGATGCTGTGGCCTTTACCAGCCAGCCTCAACCGGGAAATTTGATGACTATTGCGGCGCAGGCGGGTAAAGCAGAAGCTCTGCGGAAAAGCTTGAACGGTCCGGGGGTGGTCGTAGCCTCAGTGGGCCCGGTGTGTACCCGCGGTTTATCCCGGGCGGGCATCAACGTGGAGGTGGAACCGGACCATCCCCACATGGGGAATCTGATTCAAGCACTGGCCTTGTATCTGGAGCGGGGCGGCGCCGGTTGACGTCTGCTCAACCCTTGAACCGGCGTTTGAACCAGTCCCAGGGAGATGAAGTCGTATCTTCCACGGAGCGCCCCCGCCACCTTTTCTCCTGGGTTATGGGCCGGGGCTTCAGGAAGTACAGCAGGTAGGCGCCCACCAACGCAGCCAGGCCAAGCCACATGAGCGGCCGGACCGCTATTCCGATTAGAAACAACACCAGCCCGGCCAGCATCAATTTGCCGGAGGTCAAGGTCCAACGGCGTGAGCTAACACCGGGTTTCTGCACCGGAGCCCGCCTCACCGACCGGGTCTCCAAGGGCCGGTCCTCCGGGTGCCGCTCCGACTTCTTGGCTGAGTCGCTGGGAGCTACTTCGCCGGCCTTGCGCAGTATCTCTTCGATTTCCTCTTTATACTTATCCCGCACGGCCCCTCCGCTTTTCTGGCTCCGGTTCCAGAAACGGCGAGTATGGTCGGGGTCTTAACAGTACTGCGTCACAGAGTCCGGCCCCACTGGAGACTCTGGCACAACCTGGGCGGACCGCCGCAAGTCATTTGAGCGTGAATAAGCATTATACAGGACAAGCATTTACTTCGGAAGAGTGAAGAATTATGCTGCCCTCTAGCCAAACCGGCCGGTTATATAAGCCTCGGTCCGCTCGTCATGGGGGTTGGTAAAGATCTGCCGGCTCTCGCCATACTCGACCAACTGCCCTATGCGGTCCGCTTCGGTCATCAGGAAAGCGGTGAAATTGGACACCCGGGCGGCCTGCTGCATGTTATGGGTGACGATGATGATGGAATAATCTTCCGAGAGCTCCCGCATCAACTCCTCTATAGCCAAAGTGGCGATGGGGTCCAAGGAGGAACACGGCTCGTCCATCAGAATGACCCTGGGTTCCACAGCCAAAGCGCGGGCTATGCACAAGCGTTGCTGCTGTCCACCGGATAGAGCCAGGGCATTGCTCTTGAGCCGGTCCTTTACCTCGTCCCACAGCGCCGCTCTCCGAAGAGACCGTTCCACCAGTTCGTTGAGGTCACCCTGGTACCCGTTGATACGAGGCCCGAACGCCACGTTGTCGAAGACCGACTTGGGAAAGGGGTTGGGCCGTTGGAAAACCATGCCTATTTGGTATCGTATTTCGGTTGGGTCTACGGCAGGGGCGTACAAACTCAACCCATCAAAGAGCACCTGCCCGGACAGGTGAAAAGTGGGTATCAAGTCGTTCATCCGGTTGAAGCATCTCAAAAGGGTGCTCTTGCCGCACCCCGAGGGGCCGATGATGGCAGTGATCCGGTTGCGGGGAAAATCCAGGGAGACATCGCTAACCACTCGTTTGTCCCCGTAGAACACGTTCAATTCCATGGTTTGCAGGACTGGGTCTTCTTGCAGCAATTTGTTAACTCGAAATAGCCCCGGCTTAGACGGGCACACCGGCCAGATACAACCTTCTGGGGGTTGGTCTGAAGAAGCTGATAAACACTACAGCCAAGAAAGCGAAGGCGCCGACAATCAGTATCCAGCCAGGATCGAAGACATCAGCCAGCACCCCATTTGCGAAGTAGGAAAAGGCCATTATTCCTCCGGCATGTATCAAATATACGCTGGTGACCCTGCCTCGAAAGCCGTCGGGGGTGACCGACTGGATCATAATAATGGCTATGGTCATAAAACCGGTCTGAGAAACGCCGATTACCACCGCGCCCAACATAGCAAGAGGCAACGTGGGCGCTATGCCCAAAATGATATTGCCTATGCTGCTGATCACTGCCGCCACCAGGAAGAGCCGGCCTCGCAAACCTTCGCCCCGTAGTGGAGCCAACCCGATGGACACCAACAACGCCCCGAAGCCTATCATCATATGCATATAGGCTACGCCCTCTCCCCCTGCCGCCAGCCGGTTCTTGGAGATGGCAGGCAGCAACGTCTCGAAGGACATTACCAAGCTGCAGTGGAAGAGCACAAGGAACATGATATTCCGTAGGACGCCGTGGTTATAGACATACCTGAAACCCGAAAACACGTTATACAAAACACTCTTGGCAGGCTCAACCACGCCGGTGGAGATGGTCCGAATTTGAATGGTCAGAGACACACCAACGGAATAAAGGCCGACGCTGATTAGAAATATCCAGCCCAGCGGCAGGACATCTATCAGCGGAGCTACCACGCCGGGACCCGTTAATCTGGTTGCGAAGTATCCCGCGCTAATCAAGGCATATCCGTTAGGCAGATTTTTGTTCGGCACCAAGTTAGCCGCCAGGGACTCGATGCCCCCCATATGCATAACTCTTGCGCCACCGTTTATGAAAGCCAGGATAACCACGTGCCATACCTGGATGACGTCGGCAAAAACCAGCAGGGTCAAAGTAATACCGTGGGCAAGGCTTATCACATAGGCCAAGATCACGATGTTGCGTCGTACGAACCGGTCAGCCAAGTAACCCACGGCCACGGGCACCACGAGCCAGGGGAGCATGGCCGACAGCATCACCAACCCGACCCAACTGCTTGGGTTGCTCTCCGCCAGGTTGAAAACGAGCCAGGCTTCGGCAATGGTCAAAGTCCAAGAGGCCGATTCACCGGCCACGTGACCCAACCACATGAAACGAAAGTCCCTGTGGGTGAGAGCCGGTAAAAACCGGTCCCTGATTATTTGACTGGCTTCTCGGACAGCAAGCATTTATATATCCACTAACCGAAGGCATTCATCTTACTGCTACCTCCCCACCTTGGCTACTGCTTGACTCGGCATCACCGCGCCTCTACAATCCTGGGAAGTGTTCGGTTCAGCTAGCTTGTGGGTGGAAAACGCTGTCTATTGGGAGGAGTTACATGGGAAACAGCGACATGGAACTGATTGCACACCTAATGCGCCGGGCCGGCTTTGGAGCCACCCGAAATCAACTCGACGCCTACGCAACCAAGGGATACGAGGCTACTGTCGAGGAGTTGCTTGATCCCGGCGAGGAGCGGAGGATGGGAGACGACTTGATTCGACGTTTCCAACCCGAGCTTTCCGGAATGCTGAACCAAAACTCCTCCGGCCCAAACTGGCTTTACCGCATGGCCACCTCATCCACTCCGCTGCGGGAGAAGATGGCCCTTTTTTGGCACGGCATCTTTGCCACCGGATACCCTAAAGTCATTCACGGCAAAGCCCTGTCGGACCAGATAAGGATGTTCCGGCGCCACGGCATGGGCAGCTTCCGGGACCTCCTGGTAGAGTTGTCCAAAGACCCCGCTATGATTATATGGCTGGACAACCAGGACAACCACAAAGGAGCCATCAACGAGAACTACGGCCGCGAGCTTCTGGAGTTGTTCTCGATGGGGGTGGGCAACTATAGCGAGGAGGACGTCAAGGAGTGCGCCCGCGCCTTCACCGGCTGGACCATTGCCAACAAAGAGTACATGGAGTTGCGTTCCCAGAGGGACTCGGACTGGCCCTACGGCCGGATATCTTGGCACTTCGAGTATCATCCCGAGGACCACGATGACGGAGAGAAGGAATTTCTGGGGCAGCGGGGCCGTTTCAATGGCGAGGACGTAATTGACATCATCTGCCAGCAGCAAGCCACGGCCCGCTTTATTGCCAGGCACCTGTACAGCTTCTTCGTGGCCGACGAACCGGGGGTGCCCCAGTGGCCCTACACGCCCTCCGCCGACCCCCAAGCGATCGAGCAACTCGCTCAGGCCTATTTCGATAGCAACTACGACATCGCCGGAATGTTAAGAGTGTTGTTCAACGCTGATTTCTTCAAGTCCCGGAGCTCTTGGTATGCTAAGGTCAAGAGCCCGGTGGAACTGGTAGCGGGGGTGCTTCGGTTGACCGGCGAGTTTGACCGGCCTCGCCGTGAAGTGATGGAGCGATACTTTCAGGCCCTTTACATGGGACAAGCGATCAACAACCCGCCCAGCGTTGAAGGATGGCACCAAGGCACTGATTGGCTCGATACCGGCAGCCTGGTGGAGCGGGTGAACTTCGCTGCCCGGCAGTTGGGGGACGCGAATAAACCGGGGGTCCAAGCCATGATTGGGGGGGTCGCTTCAAGGAAAGAGAGCGTCATTTCTCCCGAGGGTCTGGTGGAAGCGGCTTTGCACCAAGTAGGGTCCCTTGACGTATCCGACGACACCCGAAAGGAGTTGGTCCAGTTCGCCTCAATCGGCGGCGACCTACGGCTAAGCCCGGAAGACCCCGATGGGGAAGCCCGCCAGCGCATCTTGGAAGTACTGCGGATGATCGCTTCGACCCACGAGTTTCAGCGCGCTTAGGCGGGCCGCTTATGAGGACCCCTTCAGTAAGCCAAGGAGGATAATGAGCGCCATCCATACCAAGTCAAAGCGGGACTTCCTGGAATACTGCTTCACCGTGGGTATGACCACCATGGAAGGACGGGGGTTTTATGTCCCCACGGACACCGCCGTCGGCAAGGACGATAGGCTGTACGTGGTGAACCGTTCCCAACCAGAGGTCCCCAGAGGGGTTCGGGTCACCATGTGCGACGCGGAGGGCGGGTACTTTGGCAACTTCGGCTCCTTTGGGGAAGGCGGCGGCCAGTTTATATCGCCTTCTGCTGCTGCGGTTGACAGCCAAGGCCGGGTCTACGTAAGTGATGAGCACTTGCACCGCATCAGTGTTTTCGACCATTCCGGCCGGTTCTTGTCCCAGTGGGGCGCCTACGGGAGCGGAGAAGGAGAGTTGAATACTCCCTCGGGCATAGCCTTCGATAGCCAAGACTGTTTGTACGTGGCGGACACCTATAACAACCGGGTGCAAAAATTCACGTCTGATGGCCGGTTCCTGTTGAGTTTTGGCAGGCAAGTTGACGGTGCTGGAACCCTCAGCCTGCCTTGGGGCGTGACAGTGGATGCCAAGGAGAATCTGTACGTGGCCGATTGGGGCAACGACCGCATCCAGAGATTCGCGCCCAACGGAGAGTGTCTCGCCACCTACGGCGCTGCGGGTAATGGAGACGGGGAGTTCCACCGTCCGTCCGGCGTCGCCGTTGACAACGACGGCTATATCTACGTGTCGGACTGGGGCAACGAGAGAGTGCAGGTGCTCGACGCCGAGGGCGGGTTCGTTGCCAAGGTCAGGGGACAGTCCACACTGTCCAACTGGGCGGAGAATTTTTTGAGCGTCAATATACAGGAAGGGGAAGCACGCTCCAGAGCAGACCTGGAGCTGGAAATAGACTACTTCGTTGCCGACCCCCACGAAGAATCGTCCCACATTGAGAAATACTTCTGGGCCCCGGCGTCAATCAAGCTCGACCGGGCCGGATTTCTATACGTGACCGAGAGCAATCGCCACAGGATCCAGGTCTACAAGCGCAGCGCATGAACATGAAAGGAGAGGCTGTATGACTTCCGTTAGTAGGGACCATAATAGGGACCGGTCGCTGGTTGTGATAGAACTTGCCGGCGGAAACGACGCCCTGAACACAGTAATCCCCTATAGCGATGGACTGTACTATGATTTCCGTCCAAATATCGGCATACCCCAGGAAGAGGTCCTGAAGATAGACGGCCAACTTGGCTTCAATCCCAGCATCGCCCCCTTCAAGGACCTTTGGGATGCGGGAAACCTGGCCGTCATCAATGGCATCGGCTATCCCAAACCGAACCGCTCCCATTTCCGGTCCAGGGACATCTGGTACACAGCGGAGCCTGACAAAGTAGGAACGGAGGGCTGGTTGGGCGCCGCGATAAGAGACTTGGACCCCACCAGTGAAAACGTGCTGACCGGGGTGAACTTCGGACGCGGCCTGCCCAGGGTCTTGGTCTGCAAGGGTGTCCCGGTGGCGTCGGTGGGCAATCTGGAGACCTACGGGCTTCTGCCGGACTTGGAAGATGAGATGAAGCGGAGGTATGCTCTGGACACCTTCAGCCGGATGTACGGCCCGACGCCGGGCAAGGACGCCGTAGCCCAAGTCTTGGCCCAAGCTGGGACCGATGCTTTGAAGGGGGCCGATACACTAAGGACCGCTCCGGCAATGTATAGCTCCAACGTGGAATACGCCGACAATCCTATAGCGCAAAACCTTAAGCACATTTCTCAGGTGATGTGCGCCGGTCTGGGTACCAGGGTCTACTACGCAACCCACACGAGCTTCGACACCCACGGCAACGAGCTGCAAGCCCACGCCAAACTTTGGCAGGATGTCTCCACGGCAATTAGCGACTTCACCAACGACCTTGCGGAGCACGGCTTGGAGAAGGATGCTGTCATCCTGGTCTTTTCCGAGTTCGGCCGGCGGATCAAGGACAACGGCACCGGCTGTGACCACGGGTCGGGCGGCGTAGCCTTCGCCATCGGCGACCCAGTGAAGGGAGGCTTCTACGGGGAGTATCCTTCGCTCCAAGAGAAAGACCAACTGGAGGGCGACCTGCACTTCAACAACGACTTCCGGTCCACTTACGCTACGATACTGGACAAGTGGCTGGGCTTGGACCCTGATCTCATCGTGAACGGCCAGTTCGAGCAGTTCGACTTCATCGCAAACTGACTTAGTTCCTGGCCACTGCTGCGCCCGCCGAAGCAAGACTTGGTGCTTCGTTCTTCAACTATATGTCAGGTTCCCGGCCCCTCCCAGCATCGGTAGGGCAAAGCAGGGCTATCGCATTAGAAGCAACCCATCCGTCACTCCGGCGAAAGCCGGAGTCCAAGGCAGGGCAAAGTCCCTTCTCCCCTGGGGAGAAGGTTAGGATGAGGGGAAAGCCTTCACACCAAACATGGCTGTTACGCTGGGAACGCCCCTCACCCTGTCCCTCTCCCAAAGGGAGAGGGGACGATTTTGCATATGCCCTGAGTCCAAGGGCCGCTATGTGGCCGATTGCCGTGATAGCATAGGCGAATTAGAAGTGTGGATTCCTGCCTTCGCTGGAATGACCGGGTTGATTTTATTCAAAGGCGATTGCCTTGGGGGGCAAGGGTTGCGGCCGAGCTAAGGCCCAATTATATATACATGGGAGTGTGTGCGTGGACCAAAAGCTTGTGCTGAGCGTAGTCGACCAGTCGCCGGTGCGGGCCGGGGGCACTGCCGGCGACGGTCTAAGGGAAACCATCGAGCTGGCCGTGGCTGTGGAGGCTATGGGCTACCAACGCTACTGGTTGGCTGAGCACCACAGCCTGCCCAATTATGCTGGCACCAGCCCGGAAGTCCTCGCTGGCTTGGTAGCCAGCCGGACCAAGTCTATACGAGTCGGCTCCGGCGGGGTCATGCTGTCCCATTACAGTGCCTTCAAAGTTGCGGAAAACTTCCGCATGTTGGCGGCGGTGCATCCTGGTCGTATCGACTTGGGAGTGGGACGCGCCCCCGGCAGCGATCAATTGACTGCGGTCGCGTTGACCTATCCAGGCCGGCCCCATGACATATCGCATTACCCCCAACAGGTATTGGACCTGTTGGGGCACCTTTCCGGCAGATTGCATCCCGAGCATGTTTTCTCCGACATCCAGGCCGGCCCGGGCTACCCCGAGATGCCTCAGGTCTGGTTGCTGGGTTCCCGGTACGAAAGCGCCTATATGGCGGCCCAGTTTGGCCTGCCCTTTGCTTACGCCCACTTTTTTGGCATCGGGGTCGAGGAGGGCCCGGCCATCGTCGAAGGGTACCGGAAGAATTTCCAGCCTTCCGAGTATCTGTCAGAGCCTCTGGTCAATGTGGGAGTCCAGGTCCTATGCGCCGAAACGGAGGAAGAAGCCCTACGCCTGGCTTCCAGCCGCAACTTGGCGCGGTTGCAGTCGGTCACCGGACGGGCCAAGGGCATACCCACGCCGGAGGAAGCTCTGGCTTATGTTTACCGGCCCAATGAATGGCATTACGTACAGCAGTACGTAAGGCTCTGTATGGACGGAAACCCCCAACAAGTAAAGGAGGGGATGCTGGCCATCGCTGAAGCCTATCAGACGCCCGACCTCAGTGTGGTCACCACCTGCTACGGGTTCCAGGAAAGGGTCCGCTCCTATGAACTGGTGGCCGAAGCCTTCGGCATCAAAGACTAGCCAACGCTTTGCGAAGTTCCTCATAATCCGGCTCGTTGACCGGCGACGGCGCCAACCACTTGTAGCGGACCACCCCTTCCTTGTCCACCACAAACACCGCCCGGTCGGCGGCGGTGTAACCCTGCAGCCCAGCCAGGTTGGGTAGGGCTACGTCGTACTGGTCCACCACCTGGCGGTTGAAGTCGCTCAGGACCGGGAAGTTCAGGTTGTTGGCGTCGGCCCAGGCTTTTTGAGCAAAGGGAGGGTCCACGCTGATGCCCAGTACCTGGGCGTTCAGCGAGTTCAACTCGCTGGTCCGGTCCCTTAGAGCGCACATCTCCGTGGTGCAGGTCCCGGTGAACGCACCCGGATAAAAGGCTAGAACCACATTCTTGCCCCGAAATTCGCTTAGCGACCGCTCTTTGCGGTCCTGGTCATACAAACTAAACTCAGGGGCCACTTGGCCAACCTCAACAGCCACGATCTTTCCTCCTAAAGCTAACAACCGCGGGCGAACAGCCGCCGGTTGGGATTTGGTGATGACCTTATGGATTTGGACCGAGCTTATGTTACCACAGCCCCTGCCATTTGGGCCGGTCCAACGACGGGCGGGTCCGTCTGTGTTAAAATGGCCCGGCCCCAGGCAGGGGCTGGGCCGGGCTATTGACGGTTCATTTCCCAGTTCATTTCTATGGAGCGGCCCGTATATGTTCTTTGACTCGCGGCGCTCAACTGTCCTGGCGAAAAATGGGATGGCGGCCACCAGCCAGCCTTTGGCGGCGGTGGCCGGCTTGCGGATGATGCTCCAAGGGGGTAACGCTGTAGACGCGGCAGTAGCCGCCGCGGCGGTCCTCAACGTGGTGGAGCCGATGTCCACCGGCGTGGGCGGAGATATGTTCGCCCTGGTCTGGAACAATCGTGACAAGAAAGTAAGCGCCATCAATGGAAGTGGACGCGCCCCGGCGGCAGCTTCGCTGCAAGAGCTAAGGTCTAAGGGTTTCGACTGGATGCCCGGCTCCGGAGTTCACACCGTAACGGTCCCCGGAGCGGTCCATGGTTGGGAAACACTGATCAATGCCTGCGGCTCCATGCCCCTTTCGGAGGTGCTGAAACCGGCTATTCGCTACACCGAAGAAGGATTCCCTGTCTCGGATGTTATCGCTACTCAGTGGTCCGGCGGGCTGGACAAGCTGTCTCAGTTGCCTTCGGGAGAGGAGATGCTGCTCCAAGGCCGTCCGCCCAAGCAAGGCGAAGTAATGCGCCTACCAACATTGGGCCGCACTCTGCGCGTCATTGCCGAGGGAGGGGCCGAGGCTTTCTATAAAGGGGAGACCGGGAAGAGAATAGCGGCTTTCGTTGAAGAGCAAGGCGGCTGGCTTTCCCCCGAGGACCTAGCCAACCACGTCTCCAACTGGGAGGAACCCATATCTACCGACTACCGGGGAGTGACCTGCTGGGAATGCCCTCCCAGCAGCCACGGACTCGCCGCCCTGGAGGCCCTTAACATCGCCGAGGGATTCGACATCCGGGGCATGGGCAGCCAGCGCCCCGAGACCTATCATCACTTGGTGGAGTCGATGCGCTTGGCTTTCGCCGACGCATTTCACTATTTGGCCGATCCGGCGAAATCATGGGTCCCTACCCAAGAGTTGCTCTCCAAGGAGTACGCCAAGTCTCGGCGGGCGCTGATCGATGCCAACAAGGCCATGACATCCGCTCCTTACGGCATGGTCCACGGCGGAGGCGACACAGTATACATTAGTTGCGTGGACGGACAGGGCAACGCCTGCTCATTTATATACAGCATTTACGAGAATTTCGGGGCCGGCATGGTGGTGCCCGGCACCGGCATCGTCCTGCACAACCGGGGCGCCCTGTTTTCTCTGGACCCGGGCCACCCCAATGCTTTGGCTCCCGGCAAACGTCCCTACCACACTATTATCCCGGCTATAGCCACGGTGGACGGGGAACTGTACTTGTGCTACGGGGTCATGGGCGCTTTCATGCAACCCCAAGGCCATTTGCAACTGATCAGCAACGTGGTGGACCACGGGATGGAGCCCCAAGCCGCGCTCAATGCCTTGAGGTTTATGGTCAGCCGGGACTCGGTGGCCCTGGAAGAAGGAATCGCTCCCGACGTAGTGCGGGAACTGGAGCGCCAGGGCCATCGGACCAGGACCGTCCAGGGCTATCAACGAGGAACCGCGGGAGGTTTCGGCGGCGCTCAACTGATTCAGCGGGACAGTGACACCGGTGTACTGCGGGGGGCATCGGAGCCTCGCAAAGACGGTTGCGCCATCGGCTGGTAGCCAGCCCCCCTGCATAAGCAATTCCTACCGCGCAGTCAACTTAATCATACACCTCAAGCATGAGGTCGGTAGGCGTGCCCCCGTTGTACGGTCCGTGGTCCGCAGAGCAGGCGGTTACAACCACCAGAAGGTCCGCCAGCGCCTCTAACACCACGTAATCCCCGGGCTTTGCCGTGGACTCTCTAGCCTCTATATGACCTTCCAGGTCGACAACCGGGGTATTCTGAAAAAGGTTGTGCGGGTCCGGGAGGCTCTCTGGAGTAAAGCCAAAGCGGTGCAGCGTTCCCACCAAGTTGCTCCGGCAACTGGGGTGGTTGTCATAGCCCATTTGCTTGTAGGAATAGTAGTCGCAGGCGGGGGCCGTCAAGTCATGCACGCCCACGGTGTCCTCCTCCAGGAGCAGCAGCGGGTTGAGCTTGTTGCTGTAAAAAGGCTTGCCCAGCACGGGGTACAAGGACCGAAGCCCGCGGCGCGTGTGGCCGGGAGAAAGAAATTCGTCGGTAGACCCCAAGACGAAAGCAAACAGGTCGCCTATCTGTTTCCCCTGAACCGCGATAACCTTCACTCTTTGGCCGCTTCGCACCTCCACTCCGCCACCCGACATTGGGGAAATGTGCAACTGTGAAACTAGCTGTCTTTCTGTAGACATCCGGTCCTCCTCTACAACATATTTGCTTTAGAGCTTGTGTGAGTATGCGATGTATCCTCAGGCTCTACCCCAACAGGTCCTCCACCGGTAGAGCCACATCCGGAAAGGCCTGGGGCGACAGGGTTTCGCCGCGCCGCGCCTGGGTAACTTGCAAGTAGGCGCCGCCGGAAGGCTCGCGGTACACTTCGATGACATCTTCCCGCAGGTTGACCAGCCATACCTCGGCAATTCCGTGAAAGGCGTAGTAGGGCACTTTGGTGTTGCGGTCGTATCGCAGCGTAGTGTCGGACACCTCTACCGCCAGCAAGACATCGCTGGGACCGGGGTGAACGGACCGGTAGGACTCTGGACGGCGGCGGAGCAGCGTCACGTCGGGTTCCGGCTCTCCTCCTTCACCGACGCGGACCGGGCCCTGCACTCGAACTCTGGCCGACCCGGAAAACCTGGTGACAAAGAACTCGTTAAGCTCATCAACCGTCTCTTGGTGTGAACTTCCGATTGGCGGCACTAGGACGATCTCCCCATCGATCAACTCCACCCGGTCGTCCCCGGTCAGGATGCCGGTCTCCCCCATTACCTGATATTCCGCCGCCGTGTACTTGTGGATTTGGGCGTCAAACTCTTCGGCCAGTCCCGCCGCCTCATTCAGAAAGCGGGTGACGCCCCCCTTGAGGGCCGGATGGCACCGGTTCCGGACTAGGGGAGAGCGGTCCCAAACCACGCCGTCGAGCAATTTTGCGCCGTGCTCCCGAGGCAGGACGCCAACCTCGGCCATTTTGTGATACTGGTCCACAGTGAATTTGTAACGGGTGACTTCCGTTGGCCTGCTCTTTTCGTCCATGTTCCGCCTCATCGTGGGCCGCCGCTATGGCATGGCCCCACTCACTCCTCCGCGGTTAGAAGCGGACCCTCACCTCGACCGGGCGGGCAGGGGAATCAATTGCTGCTCCAGGGGGTCTACCCCCAAGCCGAAAATCTCCAGCGTGGTGGCTCCCAGCAGCGGTTCGGTGTCTTCATGGGCGAAAACCACCGGCACTACCAACTCCCGGCCTTCCAGCCGCAGCCGGGCTTGCCCAACCGGGTATTCGATTTGCCGGTCGTCGGCCAACCGGAAGAGGCGCCGTTCTATGGGTTGGACTCCCAGGCGGGTCAATACGCTGGCGGGAAGAGTGGTATAGGTCGCACCGGTATCGACCAAGGCGGCAACCTCAATGGACGGCCCGTCGTCCAGGTTCGCGATTTGGACGGGTACGGTGAATGTACCCATGCTGAGTTTCTCCGGGTCCGGGTTATTGGTCTAATTTCAAGTATACCTGGCCGGGGTCTTGGCCGCAGTGGGTCAGCAGCTTCTTGGCGTTGGCGGTGGCTGCTTTCGAGCTGATATTTATCTCCAACACCAGTTCGGTCCCGGGAATCTTGACTGGCTGGATAAACTTATTTCCTTTTGGATGGTGCGCATCAACGCTGACAATGTAGCGCTTTCCGCTGGACTTTACTGGAACGTTGTCGGTTGACAGCAAGCCTTGGTCCCATAACCATTTCGCAGTGTGCTCTGGGAGGTGATACCACGTTGTATTTTTGCGTTCGGTGTCGTCGGGGAATCGGATAATCGGTGGCGGTTTAGTACCAATAACAGCATCGAATTCTGAAAGTGGGACCTGCCCCGGAACAACAGCGGGCGGATCTGGGGGTGGTGGCGGGCCGGGATCAGGTCCCGGGATGATAGGCTTGTTGGCCTCCACAGGCTGTCCCGACGCCAAGTTGGGACGCCACAGCAAGAGCAGCTTGAGAGCGGCTTCGTGGGCGGGTGCGCTGGCTATAGATACGTCCAGAACGAGTTTTTCTACCAAGGGCACTGGTTCGAAAGTTCGATACAACTGCCAGTGACTGCCATCGGTCACCCCTGCGTATGGAATCCCTTGCTGAATGCAATAGCCCACCGCTTGGTCCAAGTGATTTTCGACAATTGATCCCAGCCGTTTGGCTTCTATAACTGCGGCTGGTTTGTTCCCCACACCTCGGAGGGCATAATCTGCCCATCCTACATCAACTCGGTACTCCGGCGTTACCAGAGACGGGTCGGCGGCGTCCCAACCAAGGACTTTCAGCAGCGGGTCGATCAGCGCCATGCGGGTGCGGGTCTCGTTCTCGCGCAGGGTGGAGGTGTGGCCGCTAATGCGGGTCTGCAGGGTTTGGATTATGGCTACCAATTCGTCAAGCATGGCGTTTTCCGATCAGTCGAGAGTCGCAACGCCGAGACGGGTTTCGAGCGGGGGCCTAGCTTGTGGGCATTCTACCATACGCTGACCCTAAGACATCACGAGAGACCCGAATCCTACCAGCGAGAAGGCTTTCGGAATTGCCCTTGGCTGTCGGCCATGATTTCAGGGAACTGGCTCTTGGCTAATAGACTCCTGTTGATTTGCCGGTAAAACCAACTAGTAGCTGACCATCATTGAAATGATGGCTGGTGAGATATGATGGGTTAGCAGTCAAAAAAGAAAATCGGGAAGCGGGGATGGATGTGATGATGAAGAAATACCGAGTGGGACTTACGGAGGAGGAACAGGAGGAGAGGAACAGGAGGAACTGAAGGGATTGGTGTCCAAGGGTTGGGCGGCGGCTTACAAGCAGACTCACGCCCGCATTCTGCTGCTTAGCGATGAGAACCAGGTTGATGGCGCAATGAGGGACGAGGATATAGCCTGGGTCCTGAAGGTGGGCAGCGCCACGGTGGAACGGGTGCGCCGCCGGTGCGTGGAGGAGGGCCTGGAGGCAGCCCTGGGACGCAAACAGCAGCTAAAGCGCCGCAAGAAAAAGCTGGATGGTCAGGGTGAGGCCCACCTGGTAGCCTTGGCCTGCTCTCAACCGCCGGAGGGACGGGTCAGTTGGACGCTGCAAATGCTGGCCGATGGATTGGTGGCGCAGGAGATAGTGGATAGCATCAGCACAGAGACGGTGCGCCGGACTCTGAAAAAAACGAACTCAAGCCTTGGCTGAAAGAATGCTGGTGCCTCCCGCCCCAAGGGAGCGCGGACTTTGTGTGCGGCATGGAGGACGTGTTGGAGGTCTATCACCGTCCCTACGGAGAGGGGGAGGTGCTGGTGTGTCTGGACGAGACCAGCAAGCAACTGGTGCAGGAGACCCGCCAACCCCGTCCGTCGCGGCCGGGGGCAGCCATGGCATACGATTACGAATATCAACGCAACGGAGTGAGCAACCTGTTCATGCTGTTCGCGCCCCTGGAGGGATGGCGGCGGGTGGAGGTCACGGACCGGCGCACCAAGGCCGACTGGGCACGGGTGGTCAAGAAACTGGTGGACGAGGACTATGTCGACAAGGAGCGGATAGTCTTGGTGATGGACAACCTGAACACCCATCATCCGGCATCCCTATACCAGGCTTTCGAGCCGGCGGAGGCACGGCGCATTGCCCAACGGCTGGAGATACATTACACCCCGAAGCACGGGAGTTGGCTTAATATGGCCGAGATCGAACTGGGGGTGCTGGCGCGGCAGTGCTTGGATCGCCGGATACCCAGCCAGGAAGTCCTGGAACGGGAAACAGGCGCATGGCAGGACCAACGGAACCGGGACGTAATTCAGGTGGACTGGCGCTTCACAACCGAGGACGCCCGCATCAAGCTCAAGTCCCTATACCCATCAATACAACAGTGAGGCTCTACTAGCGGCTTGGCTCATAATTCTGACCGTTTCGGGTGGTCCGGATGGGTGACGGTAAATGAACGGGAAGACGGGAACTGTTGAGGGGTTGGATGAAAAACGCCCGAAGTGTATGGAAATGCAACGACCACCCCTACGGGTGGTCGTGCGCCCTGCCGCCAGAGGCGACAGGGGTGGTCATGTGTTTATGTTAGGCCGGTTACTAAGGTATGTTAGTGGTTGTCTAGGCAGGTCAACGGCTCCGTCCGCTTGTCGATAGAATAGATTACGGACTACTCCTCCAACGTGGTAATATCCCCTAGATCCAAGCCCAACTCTTGGGCCTTGAGCAAGCGGCGCATGATTTTGCCGGAGCGGGTCTTGGGCAAGGTGGGCAGGGGCCTCACCCTAAGATACCATCCACTTCAAACTCCAACCCGGGCAAGAATCCCGGAGATAGGCTTTGCCCTCGGCCAACCGGCGCCACCTCCCGATAGCCGTCGCCTCCAGGGTTACGGTACGTCTCTACTACTTCGGCTTCCAAGTCCACCAGCCATACTTCGGTAATGCCGTGCCGGGCATAAAGCGGGACTTTCACTTGCCGGTCGTATTCTATCGAGCTATCGGAGACTTCCACCAGTAACAGCACGTCGTTTGGTCCGGGATGAGCGGATGCGTAGAAGTCGGCACGCAGCAGCAGCAGCGTAACGTCCGGCTGGGGCTCGCAGTTCTCGGAAAGGCGGACCGGCCCCTGGACCCTGACCGTCGCCTCTTCTGCCGCCCGGTCGGAGAACAGCCTGTTAAGGCGATCGACAGTAGCTTGGTGCCGGCTGCCTATGGGCGCCATTTCCACAATCTCCCCTTCCAATAGCTCCACCCGGTCGTCCTCGTGCAGGATGCCGGCCTGCCCCATCCGATAATATTCGTCCACGGTGAAGCGACGCCTCAGCAGTTGTGCAGCCATCATTTGCCTCGCTAGTCCCTTTCCCTAAAGTGTAACCCTACTCACTCCTCCAAGGTGGTGATATCCCCCGGGTCCAAGCCCAACTCTTGGGCCTTGAGCAAGCGGCGCATGATTTTGCCGGAGCGGGTCTTGGGCTGAGTGGGTAAGGGCCTCACCCTAAGATACCATCCACTTCAAACTCCAACCCGGGCAAGAATCCCGGAGATAGGCTTTGCCCTCGGCCAACCGGCGCCACCTCCCGATAGCCGTCGCCTCCAGGGTTACGGTACGTCTCTACTACTTCGGCTTCCAAGTCCACCAGCCATACTTCGGTAATGCCGTGCCGGGCATAAAGCGGGACTTTCACTTGCCGGTCGTATTCTATCGAGCTATCGGAGACTTCCACCAGTAACAGCACGTCGTTTGGTCCGGGATGAGCGGATGCGTAGAAGTCGGCACGCAGCAGCAGCAGCGTAACGTCCGGCTGGGGCTCGCAGTTCTCGGAAAGGCGAACTGGGCCTTGGACCATGACCATACTGCTGGCAGTAGCCCGGCTGGAAAATAACCTGGTAAGACGATTAACCGTTCCTTGATGCCGACTACCGATTGGCGCCATCTCCACAATCTCCCCTTCCAATAGCTCCACCCGGTCATCCTCGTGCAGGATGCCGGCCTGCCCCATCCGATAATATTCGTCCACGGTGAAGCGACGCCTCAGCAGTTGTGCAGCCATCATTTGCCTCTCAGTTCCCTATCCCAATGGTGTTATAGGTGGTAGTCGACAACTTACTCCCGGTAGTCACGCCATCCGGTCTTCCACCACCAGCCTACGGCCCACAGCCTCCAGTGCCTTGGTTACCTGGCCTATGGGGGTGGAGTAGTCCAGAATCAGCAGTTTCTTGACATCAGCGTCATCCAGACCCAACCGCTCCGCCAAGTCCGCGGTGGTGATACCTTGTTGACGCATGGCGGTGTAGAGGTCCAGTTGGGCGGCGATGAGGGGCTGGATGGATATAAGCTCCTGTCCCTTTGCCCAAGGGCCGGGTGTCGGTAGCTCTTCTTGGCAGTCCATATAGGCTCCCAGAGAGACCACCAGACAGTCCTCGGCCAGGACGATGGACTCCTTGAAGGTAAAGCCGCCGGTAATAGCCCCGTCCACATCAGGAAAGGTGACCACGAATCCATCCCCGTCTGCTTCGTTGCCTTCAATGTCGCAGGGAAAGGCGTATCGCATATTTAGAACCCCCTCCGGTCGATTCCCAATTGGCGCAGCATCGCCAGTGGAGTTCTTAAGGGAATCTCGCCGTGTTGCACCCGCGTCCTGCGGTCACCAATGGTCAGCGTTCCGTGACTGCCCTTGCCGTGACTGGCGTCAAAGTTCCATTCCAGACCGTTGGCCCTAGCGTAGCGGCGGGCTCGACGGATGAACTCCCTGCCATTCATCCCAGATTTTCACCATCCAAAGTATGCCTATCAAAATGGACCTGCCCTCACCTCCAAATCTTATCCCGACCGGCAAGGGTTTCGAGCCGGCCCTACTCCTCCAACGTGGTGATATCCCCCGGGTCCAAGCCCAATTCTTGGGCCTTGAGCAAGCGGCGCATGATTTTGCCGGAGCGGGTCTTGGGCAAGGTGGGGGTGAACTCCAATTCCGAGGGCACAGCGATGGGACCTAGCTCGGTCCGCACGTGGGCTTTCAGCGCGGCTACCATCGCTTCAGAAGGGTCATTGCCCATGCGCAGCGTCACAAAGCCCTTTATGGACTCGCCGCGGATTTCGTCGGGTTTGCCGATAACCGCCGCCTCCGCCACCGCCGGGTGGGAAACCAAGGCGCTTTCCACCTCGGCCGAGCCGATGCGGTGGCCCGACACATTCAACACGTCGTCAGCCCGCCCCACCACCATGTAGTAGCCGTCGGCGTCCCGCAGGGCCACGTCGCCGGTAAGGTAGTAGCCGGGAATGGTGTTCCAATCTTTGGCATAGCGGTCGGGGTCGCCAAACACAGAGCGGTAGAAGTGGGGGAAAGGACGTTGTATGACCAACAATCCCCCCTTGTTCGGTTCAGCAATGGGTTGGCCCTCCCGGTCCACTATGTCCATGACGCTTCCCGGCAGCGGCTTGCCCACCCGTCCTGGCCGGACCGGCATGGTGGCCGCGGTGCCCAAGCAGGGGCCGCCGGTCTCGGTCTGCCACCAGTTGTCCACCACGTGACCCCATTCCCCGTTGCCGCACAGGTGCTCGTAGGCCCAGCGCAGCGCCTCGGGGTTGAGCGGTTCCCCGGCGCAGGTCAGGAACCTCAGAGAGCGCAGGTCGTACTGCCGGGGGTAGGACTCGCCGTAGCGCATCAGCATCCGCAGGGCGGTCGGCGCGGTGAAAATAACGTTGACGCCCTGCTTCTCAATGACTTCGTAGAACACGCCGGGGTGAGGGTAGTCGATGGCCCCCTCCCGGAACACGGTGGTGGCCCCAGCCACCAGCGGCGCGTAGACAATGTAGCTGTGCCCTACCACCCAACCAATGTCGGAGGTGCACCAAAAGACATCGTCGTCTTTAACGTCCCAGAAGGTCTTGAAGTGATAGTAAGTTCCCACCATATAGCCGCCGTGCACGTGGAGCACGCCCTTGGGATTCCCGGTAGTGCCGCTGGTGTACAGGATGTACAACGGGTCTTCGGAGTCCATCACCTCGGCGGGGCAATGAACGCTGCCGCTGGCCAAGAGTTGGTCGAAGTCCACTTCCTTTGGACCGAGGGGCGCCGCTTCCTCCCTCCGCCATACCACGATGTGCTCCAACACATCTAACCCGGCTGCCGCTTCGTCGCTGATTCCTTTCAGGTCCACCTTGTTGCCCCGCCGGTATCCCGCGTCGGCGGTAATCAACACCTTGGCTTGGGCGTCCAGGATGCGGCCGCGCAAGGAACCGACACTGAATCCGGCATAGACCACGCTGTGGACGGCCCCGATTCGAGCGCAGGCCAGCATGGCGATGGCCCCTTCCGGAGTCAAGGGCATGTAGATTACCACCCGGTCGCCCTTGCCCACGCCCAAGGACTTGAGGCCGTTGGCGAAGCGGTTTACTAATTGAGCTAATCTCCCATAGGTATAGACCCTTTCCTCGCCGTCCTCCCCCAACCAGATGAAGGCCGCTTTGTTCCTGCGGCCTGCGGTCAAGTGGCGGTCCAAGCAGTTGTAAGTAATGTTGCATTGGCCGCCCAGGAACCATTTGAAGGTAGGGTACTCCCACTCGAACACCCGGCTCCAAGGCTTGAACCAGTCTAGCTCGGAAGCTACGTCGGCCCAAAAGTTCTCGGGGTCCTCGACGGAGCGGCGGTAGGCGTCATCGAAGTCCTTGAGGTAGACCTGCTCTATCAAGCTGGCAGGCGGCTGAATTTCGCCGCTCTCTTGCAGCAAGTGATCGATGTGTCCCTGTTGTACCATTGTGAGTCGCTCCTTATGGAGAATGTCGTATCTCAAGTTTGGCTACTGGTGAAATCTGCTAGTCGACAGCCACCGCGCACACGCTAATAATAATCACAATGGCTACCAAAGCCACCACACATCCTACGGCGAAACCACAACCCTGGCCGAATCCAGACTGAAAGTTCACTGCCTGCCTCCAATACACAGACACCAGTCAGCCCCCAGCGCGGTGTTCCCGGCGGGAGCTGCTCCAGGGGCATGGCCAGTTTAATGTCTGGAACATTCTAACTGGTGCGATTTTGGCTTCAAGGCGGCGTCTCCCAATGGGTACGCCTTAGATTTTTGCGGGGACCGGGCTCGGGCCGGATTTGTTTCTTGGTTGGAACAAATAAGGAACAAGTCGGCGTCTCCCAATGGGTACGCCTTAGATTTTTGCGGGGACCGGGCTCGGGCCGGATTTGTTTCTTGGTTGGAATCGGCCGCGGGGCTGAAATCCCCCTTCGCGAAAGGGGGCCCGGCAGCGGCCGGTGGCCGGTCACGGACCCAGGCCCTGCGACTCCACCGTGCTTCGCCGGGGACGAAGGGAGATCGAGGGAGGCTTTTGGCGGTTGGGACATGAGCAACATGGTTTCAGTTTGGGTATTGGCCTTCGGGCTTGTCAAGGAAGAGGTGGCATTGAGGTAATCGTTCAGACCGGTAAGCAGCCGGACGGCGAAGGGGGAAATCCCCCTTTGCGAAAGAGGGAGACCCGGCAGTGGAGTCGATGATGCGGCGGGCCTACGACATGGGCGCAAAATCTCGGGGTGCACCCTCTCCTATTTGACCCGTCTCTTCTACTAACCTACAATGGGCCGCACCTGGCAGTTGATGAGTATAGGCCTTAGCGGCCTCATTAGGAGGCGCCATGACACAGGAAGAATTCGCTCATCCGGAATACCTGGTGGACGCTGCATGGGTGGAAGCCCACAAGGACGCCCCGAACGTAGTAGTAGTTGATTGCGACGTTGAAGCCGGCTACAACCGGGGCCACATTCCCGGAGCGGTGCTGGTCCCGGATAACTTCGAAAAAGACCCGGACACCAACCGGGTCCACCTGATGAACTCGGACCAGTTCAAGGCTATGTGCGAGGGCCTTGGTATTGGGGACGATACCCTGGTGATCACCTACGACAATGCCCAGAGTCTTACCGCGGCCCGCCTCTGGTGGGCCTTAAACACCTATGGCCACAGCCAAGTAAAAGTGCTGGACGGCGGCTGGCGGCGTTGGGTGACCGAAGGCCGGGAGGTGAGCTTCAGCAGACCCCAAGCCTCGTCTGACGCTAGGTTCACCCCCCAAAGCGACGAGTCTATGCTGGTAAGGGTGGACGAGCTCAAAGCCGCCTGTAACCTGGAGGAGGCGGTTATCTGGGACGTGCGCAGCGACGGGGAGTGGGATGGATCAGCCAGCCGGGGCAACAAACGGATTGGCCACATCCCGGGAGCGGTCCATTTGGAATGGTTCCACGTGATGGACCGGCAAACCCACCGATTCAAGTCCCCCGGGGAAATCAGGAGCATTCTGGCGGATAAAGGGGTGACTCCGGACAAAAAGATATATACCTATTGACAGGGCGGAATCCGTGCGGCGCACGGTGTGTTTGTTCTCAGGCTCTTGGGCTACGGCGACACCAAGAACTACGACGCTTCCATGGGGGAATGGGCCAACCGGGAGGATACGCCCTTGGAGGTGTAGCGGCCGGCAATACCCTTGGATTCCAAGCTTAAGGCTAGGCGGGAGAGCGGCATGGCGGCATATGTAATTGCGGCAATACAAAGCGTAAGCGACCCGGCAACGTACTCGGAGTACGGACGGTTGGCCGGCCCCAGCCTCGAGCAGTATGGAGGCAAGATTGTGGTGGGCGGGAATAAGATCGAGGTGGCTGACGGAAACTGGTCGCCGGACCGCATGGTGATAATAGAGTTCGAAAGCCTTGAGCAAGCCAAGAAATGGTATAACTCGCCCAAGTACAGCCCGCTGGTATCTATGCGGACCGAGTCCAGCGAAGGCGGTCTGATTTTCATCGATGGGAGTTGATCGCCTCGATACTTTAATGCTCCGCCATCATGCCTAGTCTGATTCGAGCCTATACAAAGGCGAACTAGGGAGCGCCGGCCTCAAGCCGGAACACTTGAGCCAGTTTCTCCACCCCCTCCCATATATCGCTTTCCGAGGGAAAAGCGAAGCAGAGGCGGATGTAGTTGGCGGCAGCCTCGGGATCAGCGGACCAGTCCGGCCCCGGATTAAAGACAATACTCTCTCTGAGGGCTGGCTCCACGAGCTTGCGGCAGTCGACTCCCTCGGGCAACTTGACCCAGAGATACATGCCGCCGCGGGGCGGCTCAAACTCCACAGTGGGTCCGAAGTGCTCCCGAAGCGCGGCAACGAGAGTGTCGCGTTTGCGTCTCAGGCTTGCCCGCACCTTCTGTATGTGTTCTTCATAGTGGTTGGAGAAGTAATCGCCGACGATCATCTGGTCCATGACGCCGGTGCCGGCATCGTTCTTGCAAGAGAGCAACCGGCTCATGACATCCCAAGGCGCTACCACGTAGCCCAAGCGGATTCCGGGGCCCAAGGACTTGGAGAAAGAACCGATGTGCAGCACCCGGTTGGAATCGTCCAGGGAGCGGATGGCGTGCTCCCACTCGCCCTCAAAGATAAGGTCGGCGTAACACTCGTCTTCGAAAATAGGGACAGCGTACTCTTCGCTGAGGCTCAGCATCCGGCGGCGGCGTTCCATAGTCATCACCGTGCCGGTGGGGTTTTGCAGGGTTGGGATAGTATAGATGTATTTGGGGCGGATACCCTTGCTCTTCAGGTCCTTTAGCGCCTGCTCCAACTGGTCCATCCGCATCCCGTCCCGGTCAACGTCGATGCCGACTATGTTTATGTTGAGGCGCCGCAAGTTGGTGAGCACGCCAGCATAGCAGAGGCCCTCTAGAACGACGGTATCCCCTTCCTCCAGCAGAACATTATTGATCAGATGGATGGCTTGGCCCGAGCCGGAGGTGATCAGCACTTCGTCAGGGGTGACGTGGATGCCCCGATGGGCGGCCAGTTTTTGGACCACGAAGCGGCGCAGCGGAATGATGCCCTGGGGGCCGCCGTCGAAGTTATACATGGAGATGTTTCGCGGGTCGCCTCTGAACACATTGACGGCGGACTCGATAAACTGCTCCATGGGTTCCAGTTCCGGGTCGCTGTGGCCGCCGATAAAGTTGTACTTTGGATGGCCCTGCCACCGGCTTGCGGGAGGAGGGAGGTCCTTGTTGAACAGCGTCGAGTAGTCTAGCCCTTGACCGGCCATGGCTGGTCCTCCCCGGTGATTTGATAGCTCACCGCCCCGGTACTCCAAGGCTGCGGCGGCAATATGCTATCACGCAGGCTGGAGCGTGTCGAATCTGCGAACCGGCTTATGCCATGCCAGGGCCGGTCTTGCAGTCAGCCAATAAAGACCAAATCCGGTCGTGGTGAGCCTGTCGAACCATGAACGGACGGCCCTTCGACAAGCTCAGGGTGAACGGGGGGAGTGGGCAACTCAACGACTTTGCAATCGCCCTGACCCAACCGTCAGATGCTGCACTTATGGTAATATGTACCGGAAGGTCAATCATTGAGGAAGTGAAACCATGAAATTTGGGCTCATGTATGAAATTCAGATCCCGGAACCCCACTATCCCGGCTTGGAAAAGGAACGCTACGACCAAGTGCTGGCCCAAGTGGACTTGGCCGACGAGGTCGGGTTTGATTACTTCTGGACTGTGGAACACCACTTCTTGACGGAATTCTCCCATTGTCCGGCTCCCGAGGTGCTCTACGGGGCCGTCTCGCAGCGGACCAAGCGCATCCGCATCGGGCACGCGGTGGTGCTGCTGCCCCATCAATACAACCATCCGGTCCGGGTCGCTGAGCGGGCGGCGGTGCTGGACATTCTAAGCAACGGAAGGGTGGACCTGGGCACTGGCCGGTCCACCACGCTGATCGAGATGGACGGTTTCGAGGTCAACCCCGAAGAAACCAGGGCCCAGTGGGAAGAAGCCATTTCGATAATCCCCAAGATGTGGACCGAAGACCCCTTCTCCCACGAGGGGCAATTCTTCACCATCCCGCCGCGCTCGGTTATTCCCAAGCCGGTCCAGTCGCCCCATCCCCCTCTGTGGGTGGCCTGCAGCCAACCCGAAAGCTTTAGAAACGCCGGGGAGATGGGATTGGGGGTGCTCTGCTTTAACCTGGCCGGACACGCCGAGTTGAAAAAGCGGGTCGACCTGTACCGGGAGGGTCTGGAACACGCCAATCCCGTGGGGTCCTTTGTAAACGACCAAGTTGCGGCATTGTGCGTGATCCACGTTGGCGAGGACGACGAGGAAGCGCGCAGAGTAGCCGCGCCGGAAGGGGCCTGGTTCGTCAATTTTGCCGAGAAGTTGTACGCGCCCTGGCAGGGACGCGCAGTGCCCGATTCTTACAAGTTCTCGGTAAATGCGGTCCAGACCGAGCGTATCAAGATGACTGCCGACGACCACCTGGCCTCAGGCGCTTTCGCTATGGGCAATCCGGACACGGTGATTGAAGTGATAAAGGGTTACCAGGACGTTGGCGTCGACCAGATCCTGTGCTTTATGCAGATGGGCAATCTGCCCCACACCAAGACCATGGACTCCATCAAGCTTTTCGGCCGCCACGTGATCCCGCACTTCAAGTAGAATGTCATTCCGAGCCGTAGGCGATGAATCTAAAACCCTTCAGCGAGAACCTGGTCCGAGTATCTTAAGAAGGGAATGTGTCAAGGACTTTAGACCTCTCGCTCTGCTCGGGGTGACAATTGAAAGACTAGGCCCCGGCTTTCTTCTGGAAGCCGGGGCCGTTGGCATTTCCCTTGGCGGCGATGTTACAAATCGAGGCCGTATATCCTGGCGCTGTTGCCAGCGGCGATCTTGGCCTTTTCCTCCTCAGTACAGTCCACCAGAATCTCCTCGATGATCTGACGGCTCCTGGGGAAGGTCGACTCTTGATGCGGATAATCTCCGCCCCACAGCAATTGGTCCACGCCTATGATGTCACGGTCCCTTATCCCTAGAGCATCCTCCTGGAAGCCAAGAAATACGTTGCTGTGGAAGAAGTCGCTGGGAAGCGCCCCGTCTTTGAACCGCCACTCCTGGGAAAGCTCTTGGGACCTTTGGGTGTAAGTGTAGTCAATCCGGTCCAAGAAGTGAGGGACCCAGGACAATTCCATTTCCACCGAGCCCACTTGGAGTTTCGGATAGCGTTCAAGAACACCGCTGAAGATCATATAGCCAAGAGACATCCGCACCCAATGGTCAACGTTAGCCAGGAAGGTGGCGGACATGGAATCGATATCCTGAAATTCCTGGCCTATGCCGGGACGGTTGGTGTTAATGTGCAGGCTAAGCGGCATTCCCAAATCTTGGGCTGCCGCCCACAGGGGCTCATACTCCGGCCTATCGTAGGACCGGCCCTCGATGGGATAGACCGTCATCATAGCCCCAACAAAGCCCATCTTGGCGCAGCGTTCCAGTTCTTTCACCGCCTCCGACACGTCATCCACGTTTAGCATGGCGATACCCTTGAGCCGTTTAGGGACGGCATTACAGAATTCGCCAACCCAATCGTTGTAGGTCTTGAAGATGGAGGTTAGCAGGCCGCTGTCGGGCACGCTGTAGAGGCCGAGGCCGGCTGTTGGATAGACGATGCTCACGTCGATTCCATCGATATCCATGTCTTTGACGTGTTCCTCGGGAATATAACCACCGGGACGCAAGTCCTCGACCCTGGCTTCGTTGCTCAGCTTTTCCGGCTCTTCAAACCTGAGGTCCGGTCTGGGTCCCCGTGGTGATAGTCATCACTTTCATGCCGTCGCAAACCCACCAGTCGCCCTGTTCGAAACTTTCAACGCGAGGCACCCGATCTTTGAATTTTGAATCCGTCCTACTAGTCCATAGGTCCACCGGTTCGACAACGTGGTTGTCCGAGGATATGACTCTGTAGCTGGACATGACTGACCTCCCAACTATTGTTTTTCACGGCGGTTTTCGTCGGATTGTCACTTTGTTCGGTCCGAACAGCCTGGATGCGCCAGGAGGAGCAACCTGACCTCGTGTCCATGATTGTGGTGCATTAGTCCTCGCATGTCAATACATAAACCTGTGATAATGCTTCTTAGGATTACTGATTTCGTGATATTCTTTGCTAATGCTTACTAATATTTACCGTCTTGATTGACAAATCCTGAATCGTCTGTTAGGCTTCTGCAATTCACCGGTGATTGAATGCCAGTCGCCCGGTTGGATACCAGGCTATTTCTGCACCCGGATTTGCGAAATAATACATTTGCCGTTGATAAAGCAGGAGACCGCCATGATGCCCAAGAAAACTATGCTGCCTCTACTGCTGATCATCCTTGCCGTGGCGATGGCGTCCGTTCTCTTCGTCGCGTGCGGCGGCGGCGGCCAGGCCACCGAGGCCCCCCAAGCAGCAGAGGAGGCCGAGGCTGTCGAGGAAACCGATGCTGCCGACGTTAGCCAGGAGACCGCTGCTACCGAGGAGGCAGCCCAGTCCGGGGAGCCCAAGTACGGCGGCACATTGACCGTAGCGTTCAAGGCGAACCAGGCGACGCTGGACCCGGCCTTGCTAATCACTTTCCCCGACATAGCAATTCACCAAGCAGCCTACGACAACCTGCTCATGATCCAACCCGACCTTTCCCTGAAGCCGGAGTTGGCCACGTCATGGGAGCCCAGCGACGACCTTTCGTCCTACACCTTCCACCTGCGCCAAGGGGTAAAGTTCCACCACGGGAAGGATTTCAAGGCCGAGGACGTGATCTTCACCTTTAACCGGCTGCTGGACCCGGTGCTGGACTCTCCGGCGCGGACCATATTCAACTCCATCGAGAATATGGTCGCCTTGGACGACTACACCGTCCGCTTCGACCTCACCGGCCCCAACCTGTTCTTCCCGGAGTCTCTATCGATCTATTTTGCCCGGATCCTCCCCGCCGATGTGGATGAGGACCGGTTGACCCTGGAAGAGTTCGGCACGGGGCCTTTCATCATTACCGAGCACCTGCCGGTGGAACGCACGACGATGGTGCGAAACCCCGACTACTGGGAGGAGGGCCGGCCCTACCTGGATGAGTACGTCATCGTGTTTATCCCCGAGGTGGCAACCCGGGCCAATGCCCTGAAAAACGGGGACGTGGACATCGTGGCGCAGTTGCAGCCCCAGAGCGTCCCCGAGATCCAAGCGTACTCCGAGACCACGGTGTTGAGCACGCCCAGCCTGACCAACATCGGGCTGGACATGGACACCAGGGTGCCGCCCTTCGACAACAAGCTGGTCCGCAAGGCGATGCAAGCGGCCACGGACCGGGAGGCCATCAAGCAAGCGGCCACCCTGGGGATGGGTGTCATCGGCAGCGACCACGCCGTATGGCCCAGAGACCCCCGCTATGCGCCCCAGTATGCGCCTCCGGACTACGACCCCGAGCTGGCCAAGTCGCTGCTGGAGCAGGCCGGATACCCCGACGGGATCGACGTTACTCTGCACACGGCCGACGTCGGCCCCGGGACGATCGAATTGGCGGTGGCGTTCAGAGAGGGCGCTGCGCCCGCCGGCATTCGGGTCGACGTGCAACGGGTGCCTGCCGACGGGTTCTGGGAAGATGTATGGTCGGTCGTGCCTTTCTCCGTGGTTTATTGGTCCGGCGAGCTTGTGGACCAACTCATGGAGCTCCAGTATCACAGCGAATCGGTCTGGAACGCGCCGCGTTATAACAACCCGGTCTATGACGCGCTACTGGCCAAGGCCAGAGGACAGGACCTTGAGGGCCAGAAGGAGACCTACGCGGAGATGCAGCGAATTCTCATCGACGACGTGCCTCGCATTGTCCCGGCATTCCAGCCGATGCTGTACGGCGCGCGCGCCAACGTGCGAGACGCAAACCCCCATCCCTACGGCTGGCCGATCATGTCGGACGCCTGGCTGGACGATTAAGAGTTGGCAAAAGGAAAATCAACATGAGTAATAGCAAAATATTCGGTTGGGAGAACATAGAGGCCGAAGATTCTCCGGACCCCAAAGTCCGGGCAAAAGTGGTAACCGGGGACAATATGCAACTGGTCTGGGCCGAGTTCCAGCCGGGGTCTCGCTACCCCCTCCACTCCCACGCCCGCGAGCAGTTCAGCTTCATGATCAAGGGCCGGATGAAGCTGACCGTCGGCGACGAGACGCGAGAGATCGGGCCTGGCGAAATGTGGCACGCACCTTCAAACGTCGAGCACGGCGGTGAAATACTCGGCGACGAGCCGGTTATCTTCATCGACGTCTACTCTCCGCCAAGCCAATCCCTGGTCGAAGATATGAAACGGAACCGCGCCCAGCGTCTCAAGCAGACCTAGAGTAAGCTAATCCCGGCTCCTTGGGCAGCAACTCTTAACAACTTGAACAGTTTTGGAGGTGAAGGACATGAAATTTGGGCTTATGTATGAGATTCAGATCAAGGAACCCATCCTCCCCGGGGCAGAGAAAGAGGTCTACGACCAAGTGCTGGCCCAAGTGGACTTGGCCGACGAGGTCGGGTTTGACTACTTCTGGACCGTGGAACACCACTTCTTGACGGAATTCTCCCATTGTCCGGCTCCCGAGGTGCTCTACGGGGCCGTCTCGCAGCGGACCAAGCGCATCCGCATCGGGCACGCGGTGGTGCTGCTGCCCCATCAATACAACCATCCGGTCCGGGTCGCTGAGCGGGCGGCGGTGCTGGACATTCTAAGCAACGGAAGGGTGGACCTGGGCACTGGCCGGTCCACCACGCTGATCGAGATGGACGGTTTCGAGGTCAACGCCGAAGAAACCATGGCCCAGTGGGAAGAAGCCATTTCGATAATCCCCAAGATGTGGACCGAAGACCCCTTCTCCCACAAAGGGACCTACTTTAACATCCCGCCGCGCTCGGTTATTCCCAAGCCGGTCCAGTCGCCTCATCCCCCTCTGTGGGTGGCGGTCAGCCAACCAGCCAGCTTCAAGAGAGCCGGGGAGATGGGATTGGGGGTGCTCTGCATGGGCCTGGGCGGATCTGCCGTGATGAAAGAGCGGGTGGAGAGCTACCGGGAGGGCCTCAAGCACGCCAACCCCGTGGGTTCTTTCATAAACGACCAGGTTGCGGCGCTATGCGTGATCCACGTTGGCGAAGACAACGAGGAAGCCCGCCGGGTCGGCGGACCGCCGGGGGCCTGGTTCGTCAATTTTGCCGAGAAATTGTACGCGCCCTGGCAGGGACGTGCAGTGCCTGATTCCTACAAGTTCGCTGTTGAGGAAAACCAGAAAGAGGACGCATTCAAGACGGCCGAGGAATACATGGCCACGGGCGCTTTCGCTATGGGTGATCCGGACGCGGTGATTGAGGTGATAAAGGGTTACCAGGACGTTGGCGTCGACCAGATGCTGTGCTTTATGCAGATGGGGGGCCTGTCTCACACCAAGACCATGGACTCCATCAAGCTTTTCGGTCGCCACGTGATCCCGCACTTCAAGTAGCCGGCTGGGAATTTGACACTAAACGGCCCCCGCTCCTGATCGCCAAAGGAGCGGGGGCCGTTGCTATTTCCTGAGGCGGCCCCACGGGAGTTTCCCCGGATAGGACAAAGTAGTTGCCAAGCGCCTGGAGTCTTTGAGGGCAGCCTTAGTCCGAGGAGGGCAGCTTGCGCGGTTCCTGCAACTCCATTTCGGTCTCGCAACAGTTAATCACGCCCTCCCCGCTCTTGGTGCAAAGGACGCTGCTGCCGCAAGTGGGACAGACGTAGCGCTTGCCTAGCTGGTTGGCCATGAGTCAGTCCTCCCTGGAATCACATGGGCGGGTCTGGAATCTGCCGCGGACTATCCCTTGATTCGCATTGGCTCGTTGCAGCAGGAGACGGCGCCCTCCCCGCCTTTGGTCACGATGAACTCCGCGCCGCACTTGCCGCACACATAACGTTTGCCGGTCTGGTTAGCCAACTGGTCAGCTCCGTAGTGAAATAGATTCCGATTTCTTCATTGGTAATTATAAACAAGGGTAATTATAAACAAGGGGCCAGTTGGATTCAACTTGGCGCGTCACGCCTCGGCCTTAAATCGTACAAGAAAGCTGGCTTCACCCAAGGGGGCGCCGTCCAGCAGGATAGCGGCAGTGTGACGGCCCGGTCCCTGGACCGGTATGCGGAACACCTTAATCCATCGCTGAAACAGTATTCCTTCCTGCCAGTCGATGCGTTGGGGAGGAGGGGGGTCCAGGGGAATGCCCGGAGCTTTTATCGCCACCAGCAGATGATGGGGGCCTGGCGCGGCCCCGGCAATGCAAAAGGCCAGGTGCACGTCCACTTCGGCCAGCACCGGCTGACCCTGTTCCCGGACCTCGTCGAGAGTAGGAAGTTCTATCAGGTCAACCACGCCTTTTAGTGTCAGCTCGTCACCGGGACCTTCCTCGGTGTCCTGGCAGAAAAGCGCGTACTTCAGATAAGGTCCCGGGTTAGCGTCAGACAATAGCAGGCCCTCCTCAAAACTCGTGACAATGGAATCTATCAATTTTAGCATGGGCAGGTTAAAGCGCAAAACGCGCACCCCAGCAGAGACCTCTGCAAAACTCCCAACCATGTCATTCCGAACGCAGCGAAGCGGAGTGAGGAATCTCAAACCTATGTCAGCAAGCACTAGGTCTGTAGCTGGACCGACGCGACGACTCTGGCCCAACGCCTTAGATTCCTCCCTCCGGTCGGAATGACAAGTTGAGCGACCAGTTACGCAAAGGTCTCCCCAGCACGGCCAGGCATTGCCAACCGCCGGCATTGCTGCCAAACTACCGGTGTGAATTCTCGCAACGGAGGTAGCTTATTATGGCGCTGTCGGCGGAAAAGTTCGATCAAGGAATGACGCCCCAAGAGTACATCGACCAGATAAAGGTCAACAAGCAGCCTTTTATAGATGTCTATGAAGCAGTGGAAATACCGGCAGAGACCCAATCGATGTTCGACGGCTTGGCCCAACCTTTGAAGCTGGCTGTCTTCACTGCCGATTGGTGCGGCGATGCCGTAAGCACAACTCCCGCCATCATACGTTTGGCTGAGAACACCGATAAGCTGTCGGTGAAAGTCTTCAACCGGGATGAGGAACTAGCGCTGACCGACAGCTTCCTGCCGGAAAACCGCGCTGGCACCGTGCCGGTTTTCGTCGTGCTCGATCCCACCATGCAGGAGGTCGCCAGGTTCATCGAGACCGCCAACGAGTTGGTGCCGTCCATCGATGATTTGTATGACATGATTGCTAAACAGGTCGCCGCGGATAGTGGAGAGAATGCGGAAACAAGGGGCCGGGGTAGGCGCACTGCCCTCCGAGTATCCCATGCCAAGGAATGGGGCGATGTGATCCTGAAAGCTTTTAGTCAAGTGGTGGCCGATGGGCTGGAGCGCCCCACAACCGACCGTCCGGCGGTGGGGGGCACCAAGTGGCCCCCGGAAAACTAGCCAATAAAGGAGTCGCCGCCCCGGACCGCAACGGAATAGTTTCTCCAGCCCCAGGGAGTGTTAAGGATGGCCGAAGGCATCATCGATATGCAGGATATGGAAGTCATTTTCTCCGTGACCGATTCCTTGGGCATCCACAGAGAGTCGGTCAGGGTGGAACTGGTCAAGGAGGACCCAGGCTCCGTGGGGCAAGGCACAGGAGGCCTGGTAGAAATTACAGTGCCGGAGAGCGGCTCCATCGAGGAGTTTTCGCAGCGGCTGACGGCCGAATTGGGGGCGTTGGGATATGCGCCTCAAGAGGCGGAAGACGACGATGAATGGCCTTGAAGGCTATTACCCGGACTCCCGCCACTCGAAGGACAGATTGGCGTAACGCACAAAGACGGCGCCCCCCGGCGCCGCCAATGGTCCGTTGGCCGCTAATAGAGCCAGGGTGTGGACCTCTCCCGGCTGTGGCTCGGTGGTTATCAATATCCTTTGAGGCGCGTTGAAGCCTTGCACCGCGCCCCGCTCCAAGTCGCACTGACCGTCGATCCACACCTCTCCATAGTCGTCGATGCAAGTCTCGAATAAGACCCGCGCGCCCTGGATGTCCCGGCCGCCCACCGCTGCTGGAAAAGTGACCTTTGTCCGGTACCAAGCGAAAGTGAAACCTTGAGACTGCCACTTCGCCAAGTCCCGGCACACCTCCCAGTTGGAGTCGTCATAGTCAGGCAGCCGGGCCGGGCTCCCGGCCAATTGAGCAACCAGCCCCTCATTGGGCTCGCCAGGGACCAAGCCCAAAGCGAAACGCCACTGCGCTTGGGCTTGCCTCAAATGTTCGGAGTCCGTCAAGTTCAAGATAGCTCTAGGCATAAGATCCTCCTCTAAGGCCCCACGATCTTGATTCCGGCGTGTATCTTGTAGATCCGGTTGATGTTTACCAGAAGGGGCGTGATCTGCTCCACGTACTTGACGTTGGCCAGGATGCCGCCGTCCACCGGGCGCAAGTTGGGAATCTTGGGCACCAGGCCGAACACCGTCTCCTTGGCGCGCTGGTGATCGGAACAAACAATCACGTCCCCCTCCAGGGCCGTATGCGGCTCCTGAAGCTCTTCGGCACTGACGGTTTGGAAAGCGCCAACGACCAGCGAGCCGGGCAATAGCTCTTGGGCTTCTTGGGCGGCCGAGCCGGCTTCCACCTCGATGGCGCTGGCCCCGCGGCCCCGCTGGAAAGTCATGGGAGCAATCACGTTGACCACAATCTTGCTCTCCAGGACTGTTCCCAACTGCTCCAGCACCGGCCGTTGGCCTTCATAAGGAAAGGTCAAGAACACCACATCGGCCGACCCGGCGGCATCGGCATTGGCGGCGCCCTCAATGTTCGCCTCCGGGGCCAGCTTGCGCAGTTCTTCCGCCGCGGTTGCGGCCCGGCCAGCGTCCCGGGAACCGATGATCGCCGCCTCCCCGGCCATAGCCAGCTTCAGGGCCAACCCTCTGCCCTCCGGTCCAGTGCCGCCTAGGAACGCCAGCATAACACCCCCTTGATGCCGCAAAGCCACGGATTCGGATTAGGCACACTATACATCCTGCTTGCAGCATAAAGAAGAGCAGGACAGCAGCCCCAGTCCCTAATATAACCGCGCCGCCATAGTTTAGGAAAGGGGCTGCTCAACCCTTGAGACCTTTGCATAACCCCCACCCCTGTCATTCCGAACGCAGCGAAGTGGAGTGAGGAATCTCAAACCTATGTCAGCAAGCACTAGGTCTGTAGCTGGATCGATGCGACGACTCTGGCCCAACGCCTTAGATTCCTCCCTCCGGTCGGAATGACAGGGGTGGGGGTCGGAATGACAAGTTGAGCGACCAGTTATGCAAAGGTCTTCAACCCTTCCAGGACGATTGCAAAGTGCCCGCTAAAGACCAAATCCGCTCGTGGTGAGCCTGTCGAACCATGAACGGACGGCCCTTCGACAAGCTCAGGGTGAACGGGGGAGTGGGCAACTCAACGACTTTGCAATCTTCCTGTCAACCCTTCAGGGCCTTTCGGTTGTCACCCCCGGCCTACGCCGGGACAGGCTCTGCGCCGCTCTCCAATGTCACCCCGAGCCTTTCGACTAGGCTCAAGATAAACTCAGCGAGGGGTCTAAAATCCTCAACCTCTTTCTTCGGTACTCGGACCAGGTTCTTGCTGAAGGCTTTTAGATTCTTCGCCTATGGCTCAGAATGACATTTCCGAGAATGAAAAGGCCCTACCCAACCTCCTGCCTGCGGCGGGGCGCATATTGACACTCTTTTTAGCCGCACCTATGATAAGGTGGCTTTAAGCGTCCGTAGCCGTCAGCTTTCAATGTTCCTCCCCCACGCTAAGCTCTCTATTGCCATTGTTATGAGATAAGACCGGGCGGGCGCCTACGGCGATAATCCGGTACGGAGGCACCATAGCCATGCTGGACCTCAGACGCGGCGCCGCTATCGTAGGCATTCACGAGCACGTCACCCGCTACGCGCCGGATAAGAGCGAGTTGCAGCTCCAAGGGGAAAGCGTCATCAAGGCCTTGGAGGACGCCGGGCTCAGCAAGAAGGACGTGGATGGTCTGCTGACCGCGTCGATGTCCACCCGTAATAGCGGGCTTAACTTGGCGGACTACCTGAATATGTACCCCAAGTACGTCGACAACACCACCGTCGGCGGCGGCTCCTTCGAATTTCACCTCGGCCATGCCTTGAACGCCATCGCCGCCGGCCGGATCAATTGCGCCGTCATCACCTACAGCACCTTGGCCCGGTCGGGCGGGGTCTCGGTGGGCACCGGCGGAGCGGCCCGGTTCGGCCATCCCACTCTTGACCCATCCCCGGACAGCTTCGAAGAATTATACGGCCTCACCACCGTGGGCCTGTACGCCATGATCGCCCAGCGGCACATGCACCAGTACGGCACAACCTCGGAGCAACTGGCTGAAATATCCGTGGCAGTGCGAAAGCACGCCTCCATGAACCCTGAAGCCTTGTTTCGCAACCCCATCACTGTGGAAGACGTGGTCAACTCCAGAATCATATCCTCGCCCTTGCACCTGTTGGACTGCTGCGTGATCACCGACGGCGGCGGCGCGGTGGTGGTGGCTTCGCCGGAGGTGGCCCGCAACTGCCGGCACCGGCCCGTTTGGGTCCTGGGGACGGGAGAAGCGGTAGCCCACCAAGGGGCCGGCAAACGGGACTTGGCCTACATTGCCGCCAAGCAAAGCCATGAGCCCGCTTTTGCTATGGCCGGAGTGACCCACGAGAACATCGACATGGCCATGATCTACGACTCCTTCACCATCACTGTCCTGGAAACTCTGGAGGACTTGGGCTTTTGCCAGAAGGGAGAGGGCGGCGACTTTGTTTCCGGCGGCCGGTTGCAAATTGGGGGACAGTTGCCCATCAACACCGACGGGGGCGGCCTCTCCTCCAATCATCCGGGCATGAGGGGGATTTTCCTGCTATTCGAGGCGACCCGGCAACTCCGTCACCAGTTCCAGGGGACGCCTCGCCAAGTGCCAAACTGCAATATCGCTTTGTGCCACGGCACCGGAGGGGCCTTGGGCTCCCGCCACAGCGGTGGCACGGTAATACTGGGGAGGGATTAGACTATGCCCGAGTGGAACAAACCGCTACCGACCATCGTGGGCGAGACCAAGCCCTTTTGGGACTCATGCCGGCAGGGAAAGCTCCTGCTGCAGAAGTGCGGCCGTTGCGCAGAGTACCAATTTTATCCCAGAGGAATCTGCGCCGAGTGTTGGTCCAGCGACATTCGTTGGGTCCAAGCCAGCGGAAAAGGCACGGTGTGGACCTTCACCGTTACCTACCAGAACCGGACGCCGGGCTTTGTCGAAGAAATTCCTTATGTCCTGGCCCTTGTTGAGCTGGAGGAAGGAGTCAAGATGTTCAGCAACATCGTCCAGTGCAACCCCAGGGAGGTCAAAATCGGCATGCCTGTGGAGGTTACCTTCGTCCGGGCCAACGACCAGGTAACGGTCCCCTACTTCAAACCTATCTCTTAACCGCAACTCCGGCGGCTGCCAGGGCTATCGCACGAGAAACAATCCATCCGTCACTCCGGCGAAAGCCGGAGTCCAGAGGAATCGCTCCTTACAGATAACGCATATCCCCAAACTTCATCTTCGATGTCATTCCGAAACGTAGTGAGGAATCTAAAAAGCAACGCAGTCTCACCAAATATGCTTGAGATTCCTCGGCTCGCCTCGGAATGACACCAACTCTGAACAGTTACGTCCAGCGTAGATGGACGCCCCCGCAACGGCCTAGATAACGGTGACCTCCTCTTTCTGGAACCGGGGCATGACCCGCTCAGCGAAAAGCTCAATGCTGCGGCGCGAAGCTTCATAGGACGCAATGGGGTTGGGCCAAAGGGTGATATGCCCGCCATTCAGCTCAGAGCGCAGCCGGTCGATCCTCTCGGCAACGTAGTCGGGTGAGCCGACCCAGGTGATCTCCCGCCCCTGAAGAAAATCGAACCAATCGGCGTTCAGATCATCGTCGGTTAACTCCTCGTCGGCCGCAACCATTCCCTTTCTTGCCCATCCTTCTCTGAGGCCGGTGGTATGTGGGAAAAGGGTGTTTATCTGAGGCCGCGCCTCTCTCTCCGCTTGTTCCTGGGTCTCGGCGATGTAGAACGACCTCAATACGTTCAGCGTCTGGCCGCTTGCGGTCCGGCCCATAGGGATGTCCCGGCCATTGACCCGGGAAGCCGCCTCCTTGTAGGTGGTCCAAGCCTCTCGCAACCCCTCGAATGAGCGAAAAACGGAGGTTGCGGCGTGCCCTTTCTCGCCGGCAAAGGCGTAGGACGGAGTGGCGTCGGCGGACTGCCAGATGGGCGGATGGGGTTTCTGATAGGGCTTGGGCGCGACTCCCAGGGCGATCAGCTCGCCGTCCGGCCCGTAGTGGCTGGGGTCGCCGGTGTAGATGCGGGGGTCTGGCTCCTTCCAGCCCGGCTGGGGAAAGGTGTAGAACTCGCCTTTGTGGGTGAAAGCGTCTTGAGTCCAAGCCTTCATCAGAATCTCCAAGGTCTCCTTGAAGAGGGCGTAGTTCTTGTCCTGGTCCCGCCTGTCTGCATTGACGTTGAACTGGATGCTGGCGGCGGAGTTGGTGCCCCGGGCTATTCCAATGTCCAGCCGGCCCTGAGTCATCTGGTCCACCATCGCCAGGTCCTCGGCCAGACGGATGGGGTGCCAGTCCGGTATGATGCAGGCGCTCTGCCCGACCCTTAGCCGCTTGGTGTGGGTGGCTAGGTGGGCGCCGACCAGCACCGGGTTGGTGGGAATGCACGCTGCCGGATTGCCGCCATACCAAAAGTGGTGCTCGGCAACCCAGATAGTGGTGAAGCCCGCCTCTTCGTAGAAGCGGGCGGTTTCCCGCCATTCATCGATTATCTTGTCCGGGGCATAGTCCTCGGGCGAAATTAACACGTGGTAGTTGACATTGCCGTCAAAACGCATAGCTGCCCTCCTTATTTGCAGGAACTATATTACCACCGCCAAAGAGATCTAGTCCAATGTCGAAAATCAACTGTTCAGAGCGGATACTTCACCTGCCTTTGTACACCGGCTGGCGTTTCTCGATGAAGGAAAGGACCGCTTCCCGCCGGTCCTCGCTGCCGTTATAGGGTCCGTTTGCGTCATGCTCCAGCTTGGCGATACGGTACAGGTCGGGCAGGTGGCTGTTTAGGAGCTGCTTGGTGGCGCGGACTGCCAGAGGCGGGTTTGAGGCAATCTCCTCAGCCAAGGACCGCGCCTCCTCGATCAACCGGTCTCCTGGCACTACCTTGTTGACCAAGCCCATCTGTAGGGCCTGACGGACGTCGTAAATGCGGCCGGTGAGGGCCATCTCGGCGGCGGCTCCCATCCCGGCCAAGGCGGGAAGGATGTAGGAAGCCCCGTTGTCGGGGACCAGAGACCGCTTGATGAAGATGGAGGAGAACCGGGCTTGGTCGGAGGCGACGCGGATGTCGCTGGCTAGGGCGATGGATAGACCGGCCCCTGCCGCCACGCCGTTGACTGCCGCAATGACCGGCTGGGGCAGCCGCGGCAGGCGGGGCGCTACGGTAAGGATGCTGTCGGCGATGCCGGTCCGGCCGCCCTGTTGACCGGCCTCTTGGGACCGGCCTTCGGCCTGCTCGTTCACGTCGGCGCCGGAGCAAAAGCCCCGTCCGGCGCCGGTGAGGATTAGCACGCGGATGTCCGGGAACTCCCCCTCCAGTTCCCCTAGGGCGTTATGGAAATCGCGGGTGAGCCGCCGGTTAAAGGCGTTCAGCTTCTCCGGACGGTTCAGGGTTAGGGTGGCCACATGGCCGGCCCTTTCCAGGTGCAAGGTTTCGTAGCTCATTGAGCCTCCTAGAACCTCCTAAAGAAAGGCCCCGGCTATCCGCCAACCCATTCCAACCAAGGCCGGGTTGCTCAAGCCACTTTCGCTTTCCGGAGCCGCGGAATGACCTGTTCCCCAAACAGGTCGAGGCTCCGCATCACTTGATCGAAGTTCAGCAGGCTTATGTTGTGCCAAACTCCGAAGTAGCCGCAGTTGAGTTCAGCGTGGTATTTCTCTATTTTCTCGGCCACATCCTCCGGCGAACCTACCCAGAGGTGGTCGTGTTTCATAAGAAAGTCGAACCAGTCCATGTTCAGGTCGTCGTTGGTGGGCTCTTCACCGCTGTTCATTAAAGACCTGCGCCCTTCCCGGTCTCTTTGGCGCAGTTGCGGTCTAGCCCAGCTAACGTTCACACCTTGCCGGGCTTCCCTAACAGCGTCTTCCCTGGTCTTGGCGACGTACATCGGCTTCATCACCCCGAGATTCTGCCCAAAGGGAATATCTTGACCCTGGGTCTCAGCCAACGTTTCTTTATAAGCAGCCCAACACTCCCGGATCTTGCGGATCGGGGGTGTATAGCACATGACGTTCAGGCCGCGCTTAGCCGCGAATACATGGGACTCCACATTGTCCGCCATCTGCCAGATGGGAGGGTGGGGCTTTTGGTACGGCTTCGGATGCACGCCCAAGGCAATGAGCTCTCTTTCGGGACCGTAATAGAGCCGGGATTTGTTGCCCCCTCCCCAGGGCGGGTCCTCAAATATGTAGGGGTTGGTGTCCTTCCATCCCGGCACGGGAAAGGTATAAAACTCGCCGTGGTGGCTGAAGGCCTCTTCAGTCCAGGCCTTGATAATAATGTCCAGAGATTCGGCGAATAGGGCGTAATTCCGGTCGTTGTTAGCCCGGCCGGCACTGGTGTTAAACTGGACATCCCAGCGGCCCCTGAGACCCCGCATTACCCCGAAATCCACACGGCCCTTGCTCATCTGGTCCAGCATCGCGATATCCTCGGCGACCCGCAGAGGGTGCCAGTCGGGCAAGCTAACGCCGCACTGGCCGATGCGCAGCTTGGTTGTGTGGGCCGCTAGGTCCGCCCCCGCCAGGATGGGATTTGGAGTCACGTTGTTCCAGCCGTCAGGGTATGCAAAGTGGTGCTCGGCAAACCAGATGGCGCTAAAACCGGCTTGTTCTATCAGCCTGGCTTGGTCTCGGAACTCTTCCAGCTTCTTATCCCACGGATAATCGGGGTAGGCATTGTGGTAATAGGGAGAATAGACGAATTGCATCTCGGACCCCCCAATTCCATGACGTGGCCTTCAAATCCTATCCAGTTACACTTGATATTGCAAGCCGCCCGCCAAGCGCCTCAGGGTCTTTCAATTGTCCTGGCGCCCATCATCCGGCACATTGAATACGCCGCCGCCACGGTCATTCTGAGCCGTAGGCGAAGAATCTAGGGCCTGTTGACACTACCAATTTCCTATATAGGGATTGGTAGTCCAGCCTCCCGCAAAGGGCGCCTCTACAACCGGCGTGCTACGGGATTTCGTAGGGGCAACCCTTGTGGTTGCCCGGTCCTCAGCTATTAGTGTCAACAGGCCCTAAAACCTTGATCGGAGAATCGGCCTTGACTTGCAAGAGAGGTTTTAGACTCTTCACTCCGTTCAGGGTGACAATTGAAAGACCCTGTCAAGCGCGTAAATGTTCAGAGTTGAGGGGATTATGCCGGCCCTCCGAATCCGTCACTCCGGCGAAGGCCGGAGTCCAGAAAGTCCTCGCTAGGGGCCAGCTAGGGATTCAAGGTTTTCCGCAGCTTGGTTTTCCTGGGTCCCGGCCTGCGCCGGGACGACGGAGGTGAGTCACCCCATCAGTCTGAACGTTTACCCAAGTGCCTCAGGGCCTTTCGGTCCTTGGCGCGACTGCTCTGGACTTATCCTGGCGAAGCACTAAATTGACACTCAATTTGGCCGATGATATATTGCCCTTGCTTGATGTAACCAGCCGAAGGGCTTATTAAGGACCTTCCCTCTCTGAGAACATGACTTCGTTTCCAGGACTACTGCTGCAAGCGTTTAATTCAGACCTCTTCGCTGAGAACTGGACAGCGGTAGCCGTTTCTGCGGTGTTAGCGGTCCTGGCTATTGGCGGCATGTTCGCAGCGTCGCGGGTGCTGTCTTCCCGGCGGCGCTCCGAAGTGAAGCTCACCCCCTACGAATGCGGCATTCCCGCTACGGATTACAACTGGTCCAACATCAACATCCGGTTCTACATCTTCGCTATTCTCTTTCTTATCTTTGACGTGGAAGCGGTATTCCTATTCCCTTGGGCCGTTATTTTCGTACAAGAGAAGATCACCCAGGCCAACGCGGTCCCGTTTTACGCTATGCTCCTGTTTCTAGGGGTGCTCTTCTTCGCCATAGTCTATGCTTGGAAGAAGGGGGTTCTGGAGTGGCAGAAATAGAGATTGGCGCCGGGAACCGGCCCGCCCCCAGCCTGTTCGATGGGACCATCTCAAACAAGGTTCCTGGCGTAGTGACCACCACCACGGATCAGCTATTTGCCATGGCCCGCAAATCGTCTTTGTGGACCTTGACCTTTGGACTGGCTTGCTGCGCCATTGAGATGATGTCCACTTATATGGCTCACCACGACCTCGACCGGTACGGAGTGGTGACTTGGCCGTCTCCCAGACAATCGGACGTGATGATAGTGGCTGGGACCGTGGTAAAGAAAATGGCCGAACCCATTCGGTTGCTTTACGAGCAAATGCCCGAACCCAAGTGGGTCATTGCTATGGGTAGCTGCGCCACCAATGGAGGGCCCTACTACCGTTCTTACTCGGTGGTTATGGGGGTAGACCATGTGGTCCCGGTAGACGTCTACGTGCCCGGGTGTCCGCCCCGGCCCGAGGCGTTGTTGTACGGTATTCTCAAGCTCCAAGAAAAAATAATGAAGGACGCTAAAGAGCGTGGCGGAAAACCCTAATCCAGAACCTGCCCACACCGAGTTCCAGAGCTTGAGCCAGTCCGGCAGAGAGTTGCTGGCCCTGTCCCAAGAGGTGCTCAAAGAGTTTGAACCCGAGGCCGGCGCGCTCGATGACCTACCCCAAATTACGGTGCGCTCCGCCGACACCGCCCAAGTGTGCCGGTTGGCCAAAGATGACCCCAGGCTGGTCCTTCGCCAGTTGCTGTGCTTGTCCTGCGTAGATTACAAAGACAGTCTACAGTTGGTGTACATTCTACACTCCCTCGATCCTGAAAGAATCCTAGCGGTCAAGACCGAAGTTCCGTATGACAATCCCCGCTTGCCCTCGGTCACGCCCATTTGGCGGGCGGGGGAATGGTACGAGCGGGAGGCTCACGACCTATTTGGCGTAGTATTCGAGGGGCATCCCGACCTGGCCCCCCTGCTGCTCTACGACGGGTTCGAGGGATACCCCGGCCGCAAGGAGTTTCCCTTTAACGACTACCAGGAGTTTTAGAGGGCTATGGAACGGTTGGTGCTGACCGCCCGGGTTGTACACGGGGTTAGCGGCTATGTGGCCACGGTGGAGCAACTTCCTCTGGAGGGGTTGGGAGAATCGGTGCGGGAGGCCCAAGACCAACTGGTCCAGGTTACTCGGGCTTGGATCGAAACCCATGACGGCCAGGATACTCTGGGGAAAGCCTTGGCCCAAGCTGGATTCCCAGGGGTGGAAGAGGATACCGAGCTTCAACTGGAGTTTATCCAAGGACCCGTTTCAGATGAAAAAGCGAGCGGCTAAACAAGCTAAAAATAAAGCTAGGATTGTTTACCAAATCCAGGAATCCCGGTGGGGCAGCGCCTATCAGGCGGTCTGTCCCGAACTGATTGTGACCGCCTTTGGCGACAGCGCGGAAGCGGCGCGGGAGGCGTTGCGGTCCCAGGTCGCAATGTACTTGGAAGACTGCGATGAACTGGGCACGCTGGATGAAGTATTGATCGAGGCCGGCTTCTATTACGATGGAGAGGTCTGGATGAGCAACGAGGTCGAGCCGGTCAAAGACCCTAAGATTGTAATAATTTAATAGCCGTCGCAAGCCGACGGCGGGCCGTCAGCCCCAGGGTTGAAAGCCGGCGGTCGATTGCAGCAGCGGCGAGGTATACACTTTATGGCCGAGGTTCCCGAGCAACCGACGGCGAACGCCGAACCCGTTGAGATGCTTCTCAACATGGGGCCGCAGCACCCTTCAACCCATGGCGTGTTTCGCTTGGTCTTGTGGGTCGACGGTGAAAAGATTGTGGAGTGCCAGCCCCACATCGGCTACCTCCACCGGGGTTCGGAAAAACTGTGCGAGGGTGAACAGTATAACCAAGTGATCACCCTCTTTGACCGGATAGACTACATCGCCAATTTCAACAATGAACACGCCTATTGCCGGGCCGTGGAAAAGCTGATGGGGCTGGAGGTGCCGGAACGGGCCGAGTACGCCCGGGTCATTCTTTGCGAGTTGAACCGAATAGCCAGTCACTTATTGTTCGTCGCCACCATCGGTCTGGACGCCGGAGCCATGACCCCCTCGATGTTCTGCTTCCGAGGAAGAGAGCGCATCCAGACGGTGTTCGAGGCGGTCTCCGGCGCTCGTATGATGCATAATTACTTCCGCATCGGCGGGCTGAAGGAGGACCTGCCTGAAAATTTCGAGCAAATGGTAAGAGACCTCTTGCCGCTGATCCGGGAAGACGTGGAGGAGTCCGACCGCCTCTTGACCTTCAACGAAATATTCTTGGCCCGGCTTAAGGATGTCGGCGTCATCTCTGCCGAGGACGCCATTGACTTTGGGCTCACCGGCCCCTGCCTGCGGGCCTGCGGCGTCAACTATGACCTGCGCAAGGTCCAGCCTTATTCCGTCTACGACCGCTTCGACTTCGACGTGCCGGTGGGACTGGACGGCGACAGTTGGGACCGCCATTACGTCCGGGTCCAAGAAATGTACGAGTCGCTGCGCATTGTCGAACAGGCATTGGACCAGATGCCTCAAGGGAACGTCGTTTCATCCCTGGGACGCCGGTTGATCCGTCCTCCCAAGGGCGAGGTGTACGTGCGGTCGGAAAACCCCCGAGGCGAAATCGGAGTTTATCTAGTCAGCGATGGGACCGATAAGCCTTACCGGGTGAAAATCCGCCCCCCTTCTTTTTGCAATCTCTCCGCCATCAAGCAATTGCTTACGGGCATCTGGATAGCGGACGCCGTGGTCGTGTTGGGTTCTTTGGACATAGTTTTGGGCGAGGTGGACCGTTGACAGTCCCGGTGCCCTTGTTGGCGATCAGCGGGGCCGACTTCGGTTGGATCGTGCTGGGCCTTTTTTTGATGTTCCTTGCCCTATCGGTAGTGGTGCTCTCCCTTACTTGGCTGGAACGCAAGGTACTGGGCCGCTTGCAGCGGCGCTTGGGGCCCACCCGCACCGGACCCATGGGACTGATGCAGCCTTTGGCCGATGCTCTCAAGCTGGTCTTGAAGGAGGACATCATCCCATCGTCGGCGAACAGGACCATCTTTTGGGCCGCCCCGTTCATTGTCGTCGTGTCCGCCTTTATGATCTGGGTCACTATCCCCGGTACCCACGACGCGGTCATTAAGAACCTGGACCTGGGGCTTCTCTACATTATCGCTTTTGCTGTGATCGGAATACTGGGCCTGGTGCTGGCGGGATGGGGCTCCGCCAATAAGTATGGGCACCTGGGAGGGCTTCGCGCCGCCGCCCAACTTATCAGCTATGAGATTCCTATAATCATGGTTGTCATCTCCGTGGCAATGCTGGCGGAGTCTTTGGATATTAGAGAGATCGTAGCTGGGCAGGGGGACTATCCTTATCTGGCGGTCCAGCCCCTGGGACTGGTTATCTTCTTCATTGCCGGGTTGGCGGAGGTCGGACGCACTCCCTTCGACATCTATTTCGCCGAATCGGAGGTAGTGGGCGGTCCCTTTGTGGAGTACAGCGGCGCTCACTGGTCGGTGTTTTTCCTGGCTGAATACATCAACACCTTTGCTGTTGCGGCCCTGGTAACTTTGCTATTCATTGGCGGGTGGTCGGGGCCGGGTCTTTCGGGCGACTGGGGAATCGTCTGGTTCTTGGTGAAAGTGTATGGGGTGATTCTGGTTATCTTCTGGGTAAGGGGCACATTTCCCCGGCTGCGCATCGACCAGCTTATGGCCTTCGCTTGGAAGGTGATGGTGCCCCTGTCCTTTTTGACTATCGTCATAACCGCTATTTACCGGTTCTACAACTGGCCCGCTTGGTCCTTGACCTTGATGTCCCTTACTGGGTTGGTGGTGATTGCTTATATAATTCACCGTCGAATGGTGGGGCCGGCCCGTCAGGTAGCCAAAGTCCGGGCCCGGCAGCGGTCGTTGCGGGATCAAGGCCCCTCCGCCGGAGCAGGCTCTCCGGTTGCCGGGCAGTGAGTTTTGGTAAACTTCTTTGGTGATTCATCTCTAATCCAAGAATGCGTGAGACTCTGCACTTAGAGCGTATCGATGATATATAGCCTGAAAGGTCTTTGGTTAACTTTAGTGTCCACAGTAAAGGGGTTGCGTCAACCGGTGACCCGTCAATATCCGGCCACGGGCAACTTCTGGACCAGGACCGAAGCCCCCACTCCGGTGCAACCCAGGTTTATGGGCTTCCCCGCTTTGACCTGGGACGGCCAGGTTGACGAACCGTTTTGCACCGGGTGCATGGTTTGCATCCGTAATTGCCCCACTCTGTGCATGTCGGCCACTATGAAAGATAACCCGCTCCAAAAAGAAGGCCGCAGCCACAGGAGAAAGATTGTAGATAGCTTCGAAATCAACCTGAACCGGTGTATACTATGCGGGATTTGCGTCGAGGTGTGTAACTTTGACGCCATCGTCATGAGCCACGAGCACGAGATGAGCACCTACCGGCGCAACGGCGACCGGGTGGACCTGCCGGCCTTGCTGGAGATCGGCCAAAACTTCCAGACGGAAACGGGTTGGATTCCGCCGACAAAACGGGCTAAATCGGCCGGCGCGACCGGAGCCGGCGGGTCATCCTAGACAAACGGACAATGACAAACGAGCAATAGCAAACGGACAATAGGCCGCTAATTTGCCAGCCTGACTCAAATCCAACGGATTCTTCAAAAGGCTATTCGGCAAACGGTAGTGTAATTCGACCATGTGCAGCATCAGGCACAACTCGCCTATGGAAATTCTCCCCTCTAACGGTCCCGCTCAGCGGGACTCATTATTTGCTCGGGACCGCTGACCGTGTCCTGGTTCTTGTTTATCTTGCTGGCGGTACTAACCCTGGGCGGTGCTTTGGGAGTGGTGCTGACCAGGAACGTGGTCCACGCTGCCTTGGCCCTTCTGTTGTCGCTCATCGCTGCGGCGGGAGTGTACTTGATCTTGTTTGCCGAATTCCTGGCCTTGGTGCAGGTGCTGATTTACGGCGGGGCGGTCACAATAGTTCTGGTGTTCGCCATAATGCTTACTCGCGGCGGGGAATACCCGCGTATCTCCGATAACCGCCAGTGGCCCTTGGCCGCGGTTGCCGCTCTGGGATTGTTAGGGGTGCTCATCCCCTCCTTTCTAATCCAGTCGGTTAAAGACACCGAGGCCCAGAGCCCCGGGTTCGGCGACCTAGCCAACTCCCTGTTCACCCGTTGGGCCATTCCTTTTGAAATCGCCTCCTTGGTCCTGCTGGTAGCCCTCATCGGCGCAATAATCATTGCCCGGTCGGGGAGGGGCGAAAGTTAGCGCATGGTCCCCTTATTTTACTTTCAGTTGCTGAGCGCCGCTCTATTCGCCATAGGGCTGTACGGAGTGCTGGCCCGGCGGAGCGCCGTGCTCATTGTGATGTCCATTGAGCTGATGCTCAACGCGGTAAACATAAACTTGATCGCCGCCGCGTCTCATCTGAACGGCATTGGCGGTTTCGTGCGATTCGACGGACAGATTATCGCTATCTTCGTGATTACCGTTGCCGCTGCGGAGCTGGCCTTGGCCCTGGCGATCATTCTGCGGATATACCGTAACCGGCAGACAGTAAACGTGGATGAAATAGACCTCATGAGATGGTAATCCCACCGGTTGATCTCACGGCCTTGTATGGCTATCGGCGGGAACCTCCCCTTCTCTCTCTTGCCAAAGAGGGGGGACGGGGAGTTGGCCCGGCTGACTGCTGACCGCTTATGGAGTGGGCTTGGCTAATCCCGGTTTTCTGCTTTGCGGCCGCCCCTATTATTGTTGTTTCCGGCAGGTTTTTGCCCGGTAAGGGTTCCTCTCTTTCCATTCTTGCCATCGGAGCCGGCTTCGTAGTTTTTTGGGTGGTCCTGGCAAGTTTTCTCGACGCCGGCGCCTCCGCCAAGGACTGTTTTACCAGCCAAGACACCGGGTCGCTGACCTGTCACTTCACCCATAGCTGGTTCCACGCCGGGGAACTGGAACTCTTTTGGGGAATCGTCGTGGACCCGCTGGCGGTGGTGATGCTGGGTTTGGTCACCTTCGTGGCCTTGCTGGTGCAGGTCTATTCTCTGGGCTATATGCGCGGCGATCCGCGCTTCGGCTGGTACTTCGCGGTCCACTCGCTGTTCGCGGCGTCGATGCTGACCTTGGTGCTGGCCGACAACTTTCTGCTGCTCTACGTAGCCTGGGAACTGGTGGGGATTTGCTCCTACTTGCTCATCGGTTTTTGGCACGAGAGGCCAGCGGCCAAAGAAGCGGCCAAGAAAGCGTTCATCGTCACCCGGATTGGAGACGTGGGCCTGCTGGTGGGGATACTGCTGCTTTGGCGGGAAGTAGGGTCTTTCAGCATGTCCGCGGCTTTTGACGCGGCTCGCAGCGGAACAATGAGCGAAGGCGTGACTACTGCCGCCGCCTTGCTGCTGTTTCTGGGCGCAATGGGAAAGTCGGCCCAAGTCCCGTTTCACGTTTGGCTGCCCGACGCCATGGAGGGGCCCACACCGGTCAGCGCCCTGATTCACGCCGCCACCATGGTCGTGGCCGGGGTGTACCTTGTGGCCAGGGCCTTCCCTATTTTCCAGGCTTATGACGCCGACCCCCTGCTGGTGGTGGCGATCATTGGACTGGTTACGGCTTTAATGGCCGCCACCATCGCCCTGGTTGCCACCGACCTGAAGCGGGTCCTGGCTTATTCCACCATCAGCCATTTGGGACTGATGATGCTCTCCCTGGGGGCCTTCGGCTATACGGCGGCGGTCTTCCATTTGCTGGCCCACGGCTTTGCCAAGGCCCTGTTGTTCTTGGGGGCCGGCAGCGTGCTTCACAGTACCGAGGAACAGGACATCCGAAGAATGGGCGGTCTACGAAAAGTGATGCCATTGACCGCCCTGGTGTTTTTAGTGGCCGCGTTGTCCTTGGGCGGCATTCCCATCCTGGCGGGTTTCTGGAGCAAAGACGAGATACTGGCGGCGGTTAACCATAACCGCAATGCCGTATTTATTGCTTTCGCCCTGATCACGGCCTTGTTAAGTGCTTTGTACTTGGCCCGGGCCATGTTTGCCGCTTTCTTTGGACGGTTGAGGCCGGAACTTGAACAGGTCCACGACGCCCCTTGGCAGATGGCTTGGCCGATGGTCTTGCTGGCGGTGCTGGCGGCCGGGTTCGGGTTCTTGAGTTTCAATTGGCCCGGCGGCTACGACGGCATCGGCAGCTTCATCTTCTTTGGCAAAGGCCACGGCTTCGAATTTACCTGGTGGTTGGGTGTGCTCTCTGCGGTCCTCGCTGTGGCCGCTTTTGGGTTTGCTGCTTTGGTATACGTGAGAGGAAGGATTTCCTTGGAAGCGGCGAAAGCTCGTTTCGCGCCGCTGGTCCGGGTAGTAGAAAACAAGTATTACTTCGATGAGCTATACCAGTGGGCGGTAGACCGGGTAGTCTTGGTCTTCTCCGGCCTGATTGCTCTTTTCGACCGGGTGGTGGTCAACGATCTTGCAGTAAACGGGCCGGCCAATTCCGTCCGGCGCTTGGGGATAACTCTGCGGCTTCACGTCACCGGACACTTGTACAGCTATGCGCTGGCTATGGTGCTGGGTACCGTGGGCCTGGCTATCTTCTGGTGGTTAAGGTCCATCTAACACGGCTGGGATGAACGACTTCGACCAAATAGCCCTGCTCCTGCTCTTGCTCGCCCCGCTTTCGGGAGCCGTTCTCATCATGTTCATGCCCAGCGACCGGCCCAAGGATATTTGGTATTTCTCCGTTTTCGTGGCCGGCGTATCCCTGGTCCTGTCCCTGATTATCTTCGCTCGCTACGATTACGGACAAGGGGGATTTCAGTTCACCCGCACCTTCGAGTGGCTGGACGCGCCCCTCAACATCGACCTTTCCCTGGGCATCGACGGCATCACCGCTCCCTTGGTCTTGCTCAATGGCATAGTGCTCCTTGGCGGGGTGCTCATATCCCAGACTATCCGGCAACGGACCCGTGACTTTTTCGTACTGCTGCTGGCCCTCGGCTCGGGAGTCTACGGGGTGTTCGTGGTCCGGGACCTGTTTTTCCTATTCTTCTTCTACGAACTAGCCGTCCTGCCGATGTATTTGCTGATCGGAGTCTGGGGCAGCAGCACCGACTTTGGGACCTTTCTGCGGACCAAAGAGTACGGCGCGATGAAGCTGATGCTCTACCTAATAGCCGGCAGCGTGCTGGTGTGGGTCGGCATACTGGCGGTGTACGTGGAGGCGGGCGACGCCGGGCTGGCCACGTTTTCCCTGACTGCTCTTGGCACACTGGCTCCCAACGGTGAATTCAGCGAGACTTTCCAGACCCTGGTATTCCCTTTGTTCATGGTGGGCTTTGGAGTGCTGGCGGGCTTGTGGCCCTTTCACACTTGGTCTCCCGACGGCCACGTCGCCGCTCCCACTGCGGTGAGCATGTTGCACGCCGGCGTCCTGATGAAGCTGGGCGCTTACGGAATCATTCGCGTCGGCTTGGTGCTCCTGCCCGACGGCGCCGCAAACTGGATGCCGGTGCTCATCAGCTTGGGAACCGTAAATGTCCTGTACGGGGCCGTCTCGGCCATGTCCCAGCAGGACCTCAAGTATGTCATAGGTTATTCCAGCGTCAGCCACATGGGCTATGTGCTGATGGGCATCGCCACCTTGGACCGTATCGGGGTTGCTGGAGCGGTGTTGCAAATGTTTTCCCACGGCATTATGACCGCCCTGATGTTCTTGCTGGTGGGAGCCATATACGACCGGGCCCATATCCGCGACATCAACATCTTAAACGGGCTGTCCAACCGGATGAGGGTGACCAGTTTCTTCTTTGCCATAGCCGGTTTGGCCTCGCTGGGGTTGCCGGGCCTCAGCGGCTTCATTGCCGAATTCATGGTGTTCACCGGGGCCTTCCGCACCTACCTCCCCCTAGCGGTGTTGGCGGTGATTGGCGCCGCCTTGACTGCGGTCTATATCTTGCGGCTGCTGGCCCGCGCTTTCTTGGGGGAGTCGGACGCCCGTTGGCAGGACCTGACCGACGCCAGCGGGGTGGAGAAAACGGTCGGCGGAGCTTTTGTATTGATTTTGATATTCGTGGGCGTCTGGCCGGAGCCGCTGATGCGGGTTATTAACGTAAGCGTTGACGTGCTTCCGGGGGTATAAATCAGGAGTATAAATCAACCGTGACGGGACTGACCGCAAACCTTGAATTGCTAACGCCGGAGTTCGCTCTGGCGGGACTGGCCCTCGTTGTCTTTACTTTCGACCTGCTGCTCCCCGACGACAGGAAAGAGCTACTGGCCTGGCTGTCCATCGGCGGCCTGGCCGGCCTGATTGTCCTGTCGGCGGTCATGCTGTGGGGCGAAGAAGAGTCGTTGTACGGCGGGCTGCTGGCTATTGACGACTATTCCTTGTTCTTCAAGATATTCTTCCTGGGCACGGGCATTTTCATAATCCTCAGCTCTATCGATTACGTTAAACAGTTCCTGGATAACCCGGGGGAGTTCTACGGCCTGCTGTTGCTTTCCATACTGGGCATGAATGTAATGGCCCAGTCTAGGGAACTGTTGACCGCCTACATCTCCTTGGAGTTGCTCAGCTTCAGCCTTTACGTGCTGGCTTCCCATGCCCGCGCCAGCCCAAGGTCCAACGAGGGGGGCCTGAAGTACATCATAATCGGCGCCTTTTCTTCGGCCATCCTGTTGTACGGCATCAGCATGGTCTACGGCGTTCTGGGGGTGACCCGTTTCGACGACATAGCCGGGGCCTTGGCTTCGGCGGGCGACCTGAGCCCGGCCCTCTGGGTTGGGGTGGCATTGATCCTGGTAGGACTGGGCTTCAAGGTTGGGGCGGTGCCTTTCCACATGTGGGCCCCGGACGTGTACGAAGGCTCCCCTTTTCCAATCACCGCCTATCTAGCCATAGGTTCCAAGGCGGCCGCCTTTGCCTTGGTGCTGCGCTTGGCTGCCGAAGGCTTTGTGCCCGCTGCCGACCGGTGGGACCAGTGGCAGATCATCCTGGCCGTCCTGGCCGGAGTAACCATGTTGGTGGGAAACCTGGTGGCCTTGGCCCAGAGGAACTTGAAGCGGCTCATGGCCTATTCCAGTATCGCCCACGTGGGTTTCATACTGGCAGGGGTTGCCGCCCTTTCCTCCGACTCCGTACTGGCTTCCAACGGCATCATGTTATATCTGGTCGGATACTCAGTCACCAACTTGGTGGTGTTCGCCGGGCTTATCACTTTTTTCAATACAACCGGACGGGAGATGATCACCGACCTGGCCGGACTGGCTGACCGTCAACCTTTCCTGGCTGCGTCCATCGCCATGGGACTATTTTCCCTGGGCGGCCTTCCCGTCTTTGCCGGGTTCGCCATTAAGTTCTACTTGTTCACCGCTATCGCCGATTCAGGGTTTCTGTGGCTGGCCGGCCTGGCTATCTTCAGCAGCTTGGTTTCCTTGTACTACTACCTCCAAGTCATTCGCCAAATGTACATCCAGCCCCCTTGGGCCGCACCGGAAGACAACCCTGAGAAAGCGCCGGAGGGAACGGCCCCGTCGACGCGCCTGGCAGCGGCCCCCTCGGCGGTTATGCTGTCGGTGCTGGGTGTGGGGGTGGCTGCTTTGCTCTGGATCGGGGTATACCCTTCGCCGCTCCTCGAACCCATCGAGGCCGCCAGTAGGGCGATCCTGCCGGGGGGTTAGGCGCAAGTCTGCTATAATTAAGAACTTTATCGCCAGTCCGCATTTTCCATAGCTGAAGGTGTTTACAACGATGATTATATCGGTTATCGGAAGTAGCCAGCCCAAGTCAGACGAGCATCTCCGGTTGGCTGAAGAGGTGGGCAGGGAACTGGCCAAGCGGGGCGTCACCCTGGTGTGCGGGGGACTCGGCGGGGTTATGGAGGCGGCTTGCCGGGGGGCCAAGCAGTCCGGCGGCAGGACAATCGGCATCCTTCCAGGCCGCTCTCCAAAGGACGCCAACCCCTACGTGGACATCCCCATCGTCACCGGGATGGGATATTCCAGGAACGTTATCGTAGTGTCCACCGGCAGGGCGGTCATCGCCGTTGGCGGGGCATACGGCACTCTCTCCGAAATCGGGCACGCCCTGGGGTACGGTATACCTGTTGTCGGCCTCAAGACTTGGCCCCTCACCTTGACCGGCGAGGGCCAGTCCTTGGAGGAGATGGTCATAGCGTCGGACCCGGTGGACGCGGTGGACAAGGCGTTGGCCGCCGCAACCCGGAACGCCGCCGGGTAGTTCCGGAGAGTTCTTGAACACAACGCACCGGACCCGCGGCGTAAGCATTGCCCGCGGTGTTAGCATTGAGAGTGTTCGAGGCCGGGAAATCCTCGATTCCCGGGGGAATCCGACAGTGGAGGCTGAGATCGGTCTCTCCAACGGGACCAGGTTTCACGCCGCTGCGCCCTCGGGCGCCAGCACCGGCAGCTACGAAGCCTTGGAACTCCGAGACAAAGACCCCCAACGCTACCACGGAAACGGCGTCCTGAGAGCGGCGGCCAAGGTGAACAACGTGATCGGCCCTTGCCTCATCGGGAGCCGCCTTGAGGACCGGTCCTCCTTTGACAGCGACCTGATCGCGCTGGACGGCGCCCCGGACAAAAGCAATCTCGGAGCCAATGCTGTTTTGGCTGTTTCGATGGCCCTGGCCAAAGCGGCGGCCTCGTTGTTAGACCGGGACGCCTACCTATGGCGCTACTTGGCCCATGGGAGCACTGTCAGCCTGCCGGTGCCGATGTTCAATATCCTGAACGGCGGGAGGCACGCCTCCGATTCGGCGGACATCCAGGAATTCATGGTGGTCCCGGTGGGGGCCGCTACTTTCTCCGACGCTCTGCGGGCGGGCGCCGAGATATACCACCAGTTGAGAACGTCTCTACGGGACGCCGGGCACAGTCTGAACGTGGGAGACGAGGGAGGGTTCGCGCCGTCTTTGCCTTCCAACAGGGATGCTATCGAACTGGTGTTAAGCTCCGTCGAGGCGGCGGGCTACGCCCCCGGCCGGGATGTTTACCTGGCCCTGGACGTGGCCGCCTCTGAGTTGCTCCAACAGTCCTCCGGGAAGTATGTGTTGGCCAGGGAAGGTTTCAGCTTGGAAGCCCGGGAGATGGTGGACCTGTATGAGTGGTGGGTCCGGGAATACCCGATTATCAGCATCGAAGACGGACTGGGCGAGGACGACTGGGAGGGTTGGCGGGAGTTGCGCCGCCGGCTCGGTGATTCGGTCCAGTTGGTGGGCGACGACCTGCTGGTCACCAACATCCAACGGATTCAGCGGGGTATCGACGCCGGAGCAAGCAACGCGGTGCTGCTCAAGCCCAACCAAATCGGCACTTTGAGCGAAACACTGGCCGCCTTGGAGCTAGCCCGAGGGGCCGGTTGGGGCGCCGTCATGAGCCACCGCTCCGGGGAAACCGAAGATACTACCATAGCCGACTTGGCCGTGGGTTGGGATGTTCGGCAGATCAAGGCCGGAGCGCCGGCCCGGTCCGAGCGCCTAGCTAAATACAACCGCCTGCTGCGGATTGAGACTGAACTGGGAGACCAAGCCCGTTACGCCGGCGCGTCGGCCTATGGCCACCTCGACATATTTTAGGCGACTTTATCATGCCGTTGTCGAAAAAGCGTCTGTGATGATAGGGCCTAGTAATGGGGCCGCAAAATAAGGCCGCGCTGAGCAGTGGCGGCAGATGAGCAACACCCCAAGATATTGTCGTTATTGCGGCTCGGAACTATCATCGGCGCGAGATAGGTTCTGTGCAAATTGCGGGCGGCCCACCTCAGACTCCGGGCCCGATGCCACCGACCCCGCCGCCCAAGGTCATACGCTTCGCTCTTTATCCCAAAGTATTTATGAATCGCCAAAAACCCGTTCTACGTGGACATTGATTTTCTTTGCGGGATTGATTGCCGTTCTTCTGGCGTCATTTGTTTCGACCGTGGCGGAGATAGGCTTGATACAACGCGTCGTTGACGGGGAGTCTGTTACGGAACAGGAACTCATTGCCAACGACGACCGGCAAAGTGCAATTGGATCCATTACGTTGATCATCTATATAGGTCTGATAATAGCGTTCTGTATGTGGGTGCACCGAGCTTCAAAGAATCTTGCAGCGTTGAATGTTGTGGGTCAGCGCTTCTCCCCCGGCTGGTCTGTAGGATGGTGGTTTGTGCCAATAATGAACCTATTCAGACCTTATCAAGTAATTAGAGAAATATGCCGGGGAAGTCATCTCCAGGCAACGCGCCAGGATTCGTTGGCTTGGCGCGATGTCCCTCCCAGCGCCATCCTCGGTTGGTGGTGGGGCATTTGGATTGTCTCCAATTTCATTGACGCTGGCGTCTTGAGGGCTTGGAGGTCTGATGACATTTCTCCTGAAGACCTTCTCACAGCAGATTATTTCAGCCTTGTTGGAGACGGACTCACAATCGTTGCAGCTATGATGGCATTCTTGTTGGTCAGAGGAATTACTTCCAATCAGGATGCCAAACATCTAAACCTCTCCCTCCCGTCATCCCGGCTTTAGCCGGAATCCAGCAATCGGAATACTGGACTCCCGCCCCATATCGGAGTACGGGGCAGGCATTTCGCGGGAGTGAGGATGGGGAAGCGCCAAAGTTTAGTTCTTTGTTCACGTATCTGTAAAAGACTCTGAACAGTTACTTTTCAATCGACTGGGTGAGGGGTTATCATATTATCGGCTTTCGCAGCCGGCATGGCGCGGACCTGCGGGCATCTCCGCAGGATGATCTATACAAGACGACGTGGAGGTAGACCATGACAACGCGGGTGGGAATCAACGGTTTCGGCAGAATAGGTCGCTTGGTCCTACGAGCCATGACCTCGCTTCACCCGGAGAAGCTTCAGGTGGCGGCGGTAAATGACCTGACCGATGCCAAGACCAATGCCCATCTGTTCAAGTACGACACCAACTATGGCCCCTATCCGGGCACGGTAGAGGCCAGCAACGGCAGTCTGGTCGTCGACGGGCAAAGCATTCGCGTGTTTTCAGAACGAGACCCGTCCCAGATTCCTTGGTCCGAGTTGGGTGTGGAGTTGGTAGTGGAGTCCACCGGACTCTTTACCGAAGCGGAAAAAGCTTCCGGGCATCTGCAAGGCGGGGCCAAGAAAGTGGTGATCTCCGCGCCGGCCAGGGGTGAAGACCTGACGGTGGTCTTGGGTGTAAACGAGCACCTGTACGATGCGGCAAAGCATAAGATAATATCCAATGCTTCCTGCACCACCAACTGCTTCGCGCCCATGGTCAAAGTACTCAACGACGCTTTCGGCATCGAACATGGACTCATGTCGACCATCCATTCCTATACCAACGATCAAGTCATCTTGGACCAGCGCCAGTCGGACTTGCGCCGGGCCCGGGCCGCAGCCATGAACATCATACCCACCAGCACCGGAGCGGCGCGGGCGGTGGGCTTGGTCCTGCCGGAACTGAACGGGAAGTTGCACGGCATGGCCTTCCGCGTTCCCACCGCCACCGGGTCCATCACCGACTTTACGGCAAACGTATCCAAAGACGTGTCGGTGGAGGAAGTTAATCAGACGTTCAAAGACGCTGCTGAAGGACGTTTGAAGGGCATTCTTGAATACATAGACGAGCCCCTAGTCAGTTCCGACTTCCGAGGCAACCCCCACAGTTGTATCTTCGATGCCCTGTCCACCATTGTCATGCAGGACCGCATGGTGAAAATTATGGGCTGGTACGATAACGAGTGGGGCTATTCCTGCCGCACCGCCGACTTGTGCGCCTTGATGAACGACCAAGGCATCTGACCAAGCCCTCGGTCCGTACAAATGCCCCCGGCTGCAGCGGGGGCAAGACGCCGCAGCCAGCGGGCAGGTAGGTGCTGCCGTATAGGAGACCTTTGCATAACCGTCATTGTTATGAAAATAACCTACTCGTCATTCCCGCCTGCCCGGGAATCCACGGCCCCCAATTCACCAACGTTGTCACAGCAATCGGCCACACACTAGCCTCTGGACTCCGGCGAAGCTTGTCCCTGAAGCTTGTCCCTATGGAAACGGGGAGCCGGAGTGATGGATGGGTTGTTTCTCATGGGATAGCCCTGCCCCTCCTAACCTCCCGACACTTCCCCCTTGCCACCTCCGGTGACCCCTCTCTACGCTATTAATAGGCAGCTATTAACCCCTTGCCAAATCTATCAAACGGCCACTGAGGCCATGGCTCACAATGGCTCACAATGGCCCTGAAATAAAAAAACCCCGGCCTCTCTCCCCACCGGCAATCGGAGCCTGGCTGCCATTTCCATCTGCATACGTGGCCTCCACAAGGCCATCCGCAATTCCGGCGAAGGGCCTGCCCCGTACCCCGATACGGGGCCGGAATCCAGGGGTGGGGCCTCAGCTTCTCGGGCGCCGGTTGACTTGCACGATTCCGCCCCATTCGGAGAGTTATGCAAAGGTCTCTATAGCGGGCTGCGGTTGAGGCGCGGGCGCGAACTGTCGATGCACTGGCTAACGCTCAATGGACGCCTCCCTTGGACTTTTCTCCCCCTGGTTCTTATTCTCCTAATCGGTCTTAGCCTGCGCCTGTACGGCATCGATTGGGACTCCGGCTTTGGCTTCCACCCCGACGAACGTGACATCTACATGCGCTCAGGCTGCATGTACGACCTGCTCACCGAAGCGCCGGGCCACCAGGACTGCGGCTACGTCAGAGACCAACCGAAGGCCGAATCCGGGTTGCCGGGCTTGGGCGCCCTCCTGGACCCCGAGCGGAGCCCATTGAATCCTCACTGGTTCCCCTTGGGCAGCATCCTTATCTACCTAATGGTGTTCTTTCGGTCGGTCATCGAGTTGTTCGGCAGCATCGACGCTCTGGACATGCGTTTCGCCGGACGCACTCTGTCCGCTTTAGCCGACGTGGGTTCGATCTTCTTGGTTTACGTCCTGGGCCGCCGCATGTTCAGCCACAAGGTTGGGTTGCTGGCGGCGGCATTTACGGCCCTAGCGGTTATTCATATACAAAACAGCCATTTCTACCGCCCCGAAACCTTTTCGGTGCTGTTTACTCTGGCCAGTTTCTGGGCGATGCTCCGGATGGTGGAGCGAAAACGGCTCCAAGATTCGGCATTGTTGGGCCTTATGGTCGGGCTGGCGTTGGCGCCCAAGGTCAATGTGCTGCCTTTGCTGCTTCCGTTGGCCTTGGCCTACTGGTACCGGGTGCTGGACTCTGTTGACGGACGGTGGTCCGACATCACGCCGGCGGTGGTGCAACGGGTACTGGGCCATGCCGCGGTCGCGGCAATAGTCGCGGTGGGCGTGTTTTTCCTCAGCGCTCCCTACGCTTTTTTGGACTGGGGAGCGTTCACAAGCGACCTATCGGCCCAGGCTAAAATGGCTAGTAACGCCGGACTTTGGCCGTTTACCGTCCAGTACATCGACACGCCGCCCTTCCTTTACCAGCTTCAACAGTCCTCGGTCTGGGGCTTGGGCCTTCCCCTGGGAGTAGTCGCATGGCTGGCAGTCCCCTTCACCGCGGTGATGGTCTGCCTGAGACGGGAGACACAGCGCAACGACCTGCTTCTCTTGGCCTGGGTGGTGCCCAGCTTCTTGCTTCTGGAAAGCTTCGAGGTGCGATTCCTTCGCTACGTTTTTCCGCTGATGCCCTTTTTGGTCTTGATGGGTTCAAGGATGCTGATGTGGTTAGTGCAGTGGGCTCGTGAAGCTATACCTAGAATGAATCTAAGCTGGTTGGTAGTAGGGCTGGCGGCTGCGGTGCTGGGCGCCACCGCCTTCTACGCCCTGGCTTTTGAAAGAGTGTACGCCAAGGACCATCCGGCGGTAACGGCGTCCCAGTGGATCAACGACAACGTGCCGGCAGGGACCTCAATAGTCAGCGATAACCACTGGGATGAATTCGTCCCCGGCCTCTACCAATACAACCTCTGGCAGTTCCCGGTGTATGACGCCGATACGCCGGAAAAAATGGACGCCTTGGCCTCTCGGCTGTCCGGCTCGGAATACCTGGTCTTTTACAGCAACCGGCCTTACGGCAGCGTTGCCCGCGTTCCGGAGCGTTACCCGCTAAGCGCTTCCTATTATCAACGGCTCTTTGCGGGTGAGTTGGGCTACCGCTTGGACCGGACTTTCACATCCTATCCGGAGCTGGCCGGAGTGGCTTTTCGAGACGAACCCTTTGGCCGCGCCGGTTTACCCAAGCCGGAGCCGTTGGTTCCCGAAAAGCCGGCTCCGGTGAGCCTTAACCTGGGCTACGCCGACGACAACGTGGTGGGGTATGACCACCCGCAGGTGATGTTGTTCCGCAACGTGGAGGGCTTGTCTTACGATGAGCTTCGCTCCCTCTTGGCAAGTCCTCAGAGCCGGGACCTGAAAGCGCCGAGCTTGGGGTTGATGCTGTCGGAAGAACAAAGAGCGGTGCAGCAGTCGGGCGGTTCTTGGCCTAGTATCGTAAAGCGCGACAGTTGGACCAACGACGTTCCCATCGTCGCCTGGCTTCTGGTAGTGGAGCTGGCCTTCCTGGTGTCCTTGCCCTTGTCCATGTTCATCTTCCGCCCTCTGCCCGACCGGGGCATTATCCTGGCGCGGATAGCGGGTTTGTTGGGAGTGAGCTACATCGCTTGGTTGGGGGTGAGCCTGGGTTGGTTCGACTTTTCCCGTATTCCGGTTATCGTGGGCTTTCTAGTCATGGGCGCACTGTCGCTTGCGGTGTTGCTGGCCCGCTGGCGCGAGATCAAAGGGTTCCTGGAACGGAACTGGCGCTTGCTTCTAATTGGGGAGGTGCTGTTTCTCGGCGCTTTCCTGGCCTTTGTAGCTCTCCGTTCGGCCAACCCGGACTTGTGGCATCCCCATTTGGGGGGCGAAAAGCCCATGGAGTTGGCCTACTTCAACGCCGTGATCCGCTCCACGTCGTTGCCGCCCTTCGACCCCTGGTTTGCCGGCGGGTATCTAAATTACTACTACTGGGGCTACTTCGTGCTGGGGGGAATTGTGCACCTGACCGGCATCCTGCCAACCACTGCCTTCAATCTGGCGGTGCCGCTGTTCTTTGCTCTAACGGTAACCGGCGCTTACTCCCTGGTGTACAACCTGGCTGAGGGAGTCCGCCGCGCCCGGATGCCTGCGGCGTTGGCCGGAAGAGCCGTTGCGGCTGCCGACGAGGAGGCTGGAGCGAGCCGCTGGCGTAGGACCTTGGCGAGTCCCGTGGGGGCCGGCCTGGCTGCGGGGTTGTTCATTGCGGTCATCGGCAACCTTGACGGCATGGTGCAAGTAGTGCAGGGGGCTTGGCATAAGCTGGCCGACGGCGGGAGTTTTCCTCCTTTCGATTTCTGGCACAGCAGCCGAATGCTGGATTTCCAGGAGAATTTCGACCCTTCACCGCTGGCGTTTTGGGTCCCGGACAAGGTGATGGGTTTTGCCGACAGGTCTCCACACATAACCGAGTTTCCTTTTTTCACCTTTCTCTACGGAGACCTCCATGCCCACATGATGGTGATTCCGTTTACTCTCTTGGTCATCGGTTTGGGCCTGGCCTTGGTGGTTGGACTGCGGGCCAATAGTCACATCTGGGCCTTGGCCACAGCCGCGGCATTGGCATTGGCTTTGGGCTCGTTATGGGTAATCAACAGTTGGGACTACCCTTCCTATTTGTTGCTTACCCTGGCCTTGCTGGCGTTGGCGTTCTACTTTAGACCCGGCCGCCCCTCCTCTCGATTGTTAATGTTTGTTGGCTTGGCCTGCGGTGTGACGGCGGTCAGTATTCTGGCCTTCCTCCCATTTCACCAGCATTACCAGGCTTTCAACACCGGCCTGGAGGCTTCCAAATGGCAGACGCCCTTGCGCTGGTTCTTGGGTATTCACGGCCTGTTTCTCTTTGTTATCGCCACTTTTCTAGTCTACAGCGCCCGAAGAACTTTAATTGCAGTGGTTTGCAGCCTAGTCCCCCTGTCGAGCCGCAATACTGGGTCCGCCGGGTCAAGCACTACAGCGGCCTCTTTGATGCGGCTAAGGTGGCTTTTGGGCCTATGGCTGTTGTTTACGGTGCTGCTGGCGGCCGCCGGCTACTGGACGGTTGTAGTGCTGCTGGTGCTCTTGATGCTAACCGGCGTCTCAGTCTGGGACATCTTGGGCTCCGGAAACCAGGAACGGGCCTTCGCATCCGTGCCTTTGGTGTTGCTGGCTATGGCCCTTGCCATTGCTATCGGGGTCGATTTCGTTCGAGTCGAAGGGGACATCGGCCGTATGAACACCATGTTCAAGTACTACCTGGAAGTATGGGTGTTGCTGAGCTTGGTGTCGGCTTATATGCTGTGGCGACTGGCGCGCCGGGCATTGCTCAGGCCCCGCAGGATTTGGCTAAAAGGGGCTTGGCTGGGTGTTTTGGCGCTGCTTGTCGGCTCGAGCTTGATCTACACTGCACTGGGGACCAAGGCTCGCATTGAAGTCCGCTTCAATCCTACGCCGGCAACTCTGGACGGCGCCGCATACATGGATTCTGCGGTTCATGTGGACCGGGGCTATGAAGACAAGACGCCGTTCCAACTGAAGTGGGACCGTGATGCGATCCGGTGGTTGCAAGACAATGTATCCGGGTCTCCGGTGGTGCTTGAGGCTCACAACGAATCTTACACTTGGAGTTCGCGTATTGCGGATTACACGGGATTGCCCACGGTGTTGGGCTGGCCCTGGCACCAGAGGCAACAGAGATGGGACTACGAATACGCCGTCTTTGACCGGGCCGAGCGGGTGCGAGAAATCTACGAAACCACCGATGTTGACCGGGCCCGGGAGTTGTTAGGGCGGTACAACGTAAAGTACGTAGTGGTGGGAGACTTGGAGCGCCATTATTACACCCAGGAGGGCTTGCAAAAGTTTGATGATCTGACTGCCAAAAGGCTGATGAGACTGGTCTACAAAAACCCGGGGGTGTCGATATATCTGACCAAAAACCCATCTGCGAACCATTGACATAAGCACTGGCTTTGACTCAATATGGGAAGTGAGGACTCTAGACCTAACGGAGCCTTAACCCTGCCGGCCCTTCCTGGTACAGTTGAGTTGCTAAGGGGTGTTGCGAGTTTGGAGGGAAGTGAAAACTTAGCGACGGTTGCCGGGAAGGGCCGGGGTCATTTGGCGCTCCCACCGTCCCAAAGGGGATAAGACCCCAGGACCTTCAGCATACTCACCGATTCGCTCAGGGCCTCCAAGGCTTCTTTAACCAGGGCGTCATGCCTGTGGCCCGCGCAGTCAATTAGAAATATATAATCCCCCAACGACTGTTTTGTGGGGCGGGACTCTACCTTAAACAAGTTGATGTCCCTTGTGGCAAACTCGCCCATGGTCCGATACAGCAGGCCCGGGCCGTCCTCCCGGTAAGAAAAGCAGATCGATGTTTTGTCATTGCCCGTTGGCAGATGGTCTTGCCGGGCCAGCACCGCGAACCGGGTAACATTGTTGGTCGCGTCCTGAACGTTGCGGCCGATGATCTCCGCGCCGTACAGCTCAGCGGCCCGCCGCGGCGCAATAGCCGCTGCCGCCACAGTGCTTTGCTGCATGTCAGAGACCGCCGCCGAGTTGCTCAGTGAAGCCATCTGTTGAGCATTGGGCAAGCATCTTTCCAGAAACTCCCTGCATTGAGCCAAGGATTGGGGATGGGAATACAATACCTGAATGTCAGAGAGCCGGGTGCCCGGTTTGACCATCAAGAAGTGGTTTATGGGCAAGACCACCTCTTGGTAGATTGACAATTGAGATTCTCGGATCAGCAAGTCCAAGGTGAAAGTAACCGCGCCCTCCAGGCTGTTTTCGATGGGCACTATGCCTTCGTCGGTGATTTCCGAGGCAACCGCCAAGCCCACGGCGGCAATTGTGGGAAAGGACTCAAGTTCGGCGTTTGCATCGTATAGTATTGCGGCCTCTTCGGTGTAGGTGCCAGCCGGGCCGAAATAGGCGATGCGTTTGGCCATCATTGCACCCCGGTGAGAATGTCGTACAAGGTTTGCATCTCGCTGGTCCGCGTCACCGCCACCAACTCGTCCTCCGGTTCCAGCACCAATACGTCCGAGGGAAGCTCGGCGCCCCCTTTTTTCACTACTAAGGAAATGAAGCTGTTGGGAGGCAATTCGACCTCTCCCAGTCTCTTGCCCACTATGTTCGCATCTTCCGGTAGGGACACGCTGACCAGTTCCGTACCCGCTGCACGAAGGTTCATGAGGTGCACGAAGGGCCGTCCTGGGACCCCTTCCTCGAAGCTGGTCAGAATCTGGTGGATTTCATTAACGACGACATCCACGCCCAAGACATGAAATATGGGTTCGTTCTTGGGGTCCTTGACCAGGGCCATGGTGCGCGGCACCCGAAAGATGTGCTTGGCCATCTGGCATATCACCAGGTTGGTTTCGTCGCGGCCGGTGACTGCCACCAGCACGTCCGCCCTGGTTATGCCGGCCTGCTTGAGCGTCCGCTCTTCGGCCCCGTCTCCGGCAAAGGCCACGCTGCCCAATTCATCGGTCAGAAATTGGAACCGGGACCGGTTTTTCTCAATTGCCACCACTTCGTGCCCCGAAGCCAAAAGAGCTTTTGTCAGGTGGTAGCCAACCTCGCTGCAGCCCACAATCAAAATATACATCGGGGCCTCAAATCATGCCTCGATGGCTTGCCGGACATCCTGGAGAATGCCAAATGAGGGCCCCACCACATCCAATCCTAAACCGGAGTAGAAAATCTGCAACTTGGGGTCACTGATATGGCAAACCACCTTGGGCACGTTGAAGATATGCAGCGCTACTTGGGCGGTCAGGACGTTTTCATGGTCATTCCCGGAGAGGGCCAGAAAGGTCTCCGCAGTATCGATGCCTCCTTGGCGCAAATAATCCTGCATCGTGGGCTCGGCGGCCCAAATGACCCGCACCCGGCCCCCGTCTTCAACCTGCTCCAGGCACTCTCGTTCCTTGCCCAGGACCGTAACGTTGTAACCGGACCCGGCTAGGTCGGGCGCCAAAGCGGCGGTCAACCGGTTGCAGCCCAGGATTAACACGTCCATCCGGCTAGTCTCTGAGCAAAACCGGAGACTTCGCCGATTGCCGCCAAAGAATCATCTGGCAAGCGGCATTGTGGAAGACGTACTCGGCGGTGGCCCCCATGTGCCATGAACCCAGCTTCTGCCGGTAAGGAATGCCCATGATGATAAGGTCCACCTGACGGGCCTCGGCCTCCAGCACGATGGCCGGGCCGGGGCGCCGTGCTCGTAGAAACCTGGCCTCCATGTTCTTGCACTTTTCTTCGGAAGCTATGCCTTCCATTCGGGTTAGAATATCTTCTCCCCGGTTAATGTCGGCGGTTATTTCGGCCTCCAACGGCAAATCCAAGGGCACCTCAATGACGTATACTGCGTGAAGCTCAGCCTTGGATCCTCGCGCCGTTTGGCAAGCCCAACGGAAGGTCCGCTCGCTTACCTCGCTCCCGTTCACCGGCACCAACACTCGCTTGGCGTCTAGTCGCATTTTCCGGCACCCGTCCTATCGATGGTCTGAGGCTGGACCTCGATACGGCTTCAAACTCCGGTCTCAGCCGCCACCGGCGGCGGCAACTCCCGCGCCGCATCACTCAGGCGGCCTATATGCTCATTGGTGCCGGCCACAATCAAAACGTCTCCCGGTCGTATCTCTTCCTCCTTGGCCGGATGCAACAAGGAAGTGCGGCCCCGCCGGATGGCCAGCACCGAAACCCCGTGCCTATCCGGGGACCCCGCCAACCCTACTTCCTCCAAGGTGTGGCCGATCATTGGCTCGGGCGGACGCATCTTGCTGATTCCGAAATTAGGCACAACCGGCATGTAGTCTATAATCCCCGGATCGAAACCTATGTGGGCCGTCCTGCGAGCGCTCTCCATCTCGGGATAGACTACTCTGTCGGCGCCCACTCGCTCAAGAGTGGAACCGTGTAACTCGGTAGCGGCCCGGGCAATGACGAAGGGGACTCCAACGCTCTTGAGCAAGACGGTGATCATGATGCTGGCCTGCACGTTTTCGCCGCCGAGAGCCACCACCGCCACATCGAAATCGGCCACGTCCAACTCCTTGATGACCGACTCGCTGGAAGCATCGGCCCGGACCGCGTAGGTCACTTGGCCGAGTAAATCCTGAATCTTGGCCTCATCAATATCAATAGCCAAGACGTCATGGCCCGATTGGTACAACTCCCGGGCTACCGCAGCGCCGAACCTGCCCACACCGATGACGCACACTTGTTTTTTCATTCCGTTTCTCCGTCAGCCTATTCTAACTCTTTCCTGGACATAGCGATATAGCATCCCTTCCTCCCGAGGCGCCAGAGCCAGGGCTAATGTGAGAGGCCCCAAACGGCCGACGAGCATGGCGGCCATAAAAAGGGCCTTGCCGATGAGGCTCAGGTCCCGCACTATTCCTGTGGAGGAGCCGTTGGTGCCGAAGGCGGACACGGTCTCAAAAAGCAGGTTTAGAAATGGAATATTCGGGTCTGTCACTGTAAGTATCGGCAGTAATATGAGGAAAATCCCCAACCCAACCACAGCCACGGTTATGGCCCTGAGTATCTGAATCTGAGCGATTTCCCGGCCGAAGGCTTCGGCCTGGGAGCGCCCCCGCACTGAGGAGACAACCGCAGCGATTATCACGGCAAAGGTTGCGACCTTTATGCCGCCGGCCACCGAGCCGGCAGCCCCTCCGATAAACATCAGACCGGGGTAGACTAGTTTGGTGAAATCCTCCACTTGGCCGAAATCTACGGCTGTAAACCCGGCGGTGCGGCCGCTGACCGAGTGAAAAATGGCGGAAACCACCTTGTCGCCCAACACAAGGCCGCCTATGGTATCGTCATTGGTGAACTCTGCCAGGAGAAACACTCCCGCTCCGAGGGCCCATAGGAATAGACTGGTCACAAGGACCAGTTTGGTGTCTAGGCTGAAGCGGATAAATCTACGATGCCTTGCCACGTCCACTAGGACTGTCCACCCGATGCTGCCCAGGACGATAAGCACCATCATTATCGCCAGCAATGTCCCTTCTGTCCCGATCCGGGTCAGACCGCTGCCTAGGGGCAACTCGGGCAGTATGGAGAAGCCCGCGTTGTTGAAGCTGGACACCGATAGGAACACCGACTGCCACACCGACTCCCCCAAGCTCATGCCGTCTAACCCGCCAATTCGCCAAAAGATGGCGGCCGCGCCAACCGCATAAATCAGGAATACCACCATAAACAAGTAGCTGGTGATCCTACGCAGCCCTACCATGCGGTCCACGCCCATGGTGTCGCGCATGACCAACCGCTCCGGCAGGGTTGACCGCTGGCCCATTAGGATCAGCAGGAAAGTAGCCACGGCCATAAATCCCAAACCACCGACCAACATGAGAACGAAGATCACAGCCTGGCCGAAGTCGCTCCAGTAGGTGCTGGTGTCGACCAGCGTAAGCCCGGTGACTGTTACTGCGGATATGGCGGTGAAGAATGAGGTCACGGGGGAGGTGAAACCGCTTTCGTCATTGGCCAGCGGCAACGCAAGCAACCCGCCGCCGACGGCTATGAGCAACACAAAGCCGAAGAGCAGGATATAAGGAGAGGTGAAAAGCCGTCGAGGATGCCGCGGCGGCGCCTCCTCGGTCACAACGGGAAGCATCTCCCGCTGCCGGGGCTGGCGAATGATGAAATCTCCGCGCCTAGGCCGTCGCTCCGGATTCATCTGCAGCCCCTGCGGCGGGTTCCATCGCTAGAAGCGGCTAAGAGTGGAGGCGAGGAACCAGCCAGGGAAGGAGAGAGGTTGCTTACTGTGCATACGGAAATCATCACCGGCGGCCTTTACCTGCAACTTTGTATGCTAGTATATAGGGCGGGCACAGCTTGTTTGGAGGTGACTGTTGATGGCGGCTAATCCCAGGCAAGTGGGACTACGTTACGACCCGGTAGCAATTGACCGCAAATGGCAGGACCGCTGGGCTGAGGACGGTTTGCATCGGGTCCAAGACGCCGATTCCAAGCCCAAGTGGTACGAAATGACCATGTACCCTTATCCATCAGGGGACCTCCACATCGGTCATTGGTATGCCTTGGCCCCATCCGATTGCCACGCCCGTTTCCGGCGTATGCAGGGGTACAACGTGCTGCACCCCATCGGGTTCGACGCCTTCGGGCTGCCCGCCGAGAACGCTGCCATCAGCCGGGGTATACACCCTTATACCTGGACTATGAGCAACATCGACAATATGCGCCGGCAACTCCGTTCCATAGGCGCGATCTACGACTGGGAGCGAGAAATCAACACTTGCTCCCCCGAATATTATCGCTGGAACCAGTGGTATTTCTTGAAATTATACCAACGCGGACTGGCCTACCGGGGCCAAGCACCGGTGGTCTGGTGCCCATCCTGCCAAACGGTGTTGGCCAACGAGCAAGTGGTTAATGGAGCTTGCGAGCGGTGCGGCGCGACCGTCACCCGCCGCGACTTGGAGCAGTGGTTCTTTAAGATTACCGACTATGCCGAGCGTCTATTGGACTTCAGCGGCCTTGCCGATTGGCCGGACAAGATCCTGACCATGCAAACCAACTGGATCGGGCGGAGCGAAGGAGTCGAAATAAGTTTCGACATCTCCCATCTGAACGCGAGTGAGAAGGAGATACGCACTTTTACCACCCGGATCGACACGATTTTTGGCGTGACCTTCTTGGTGCTGGCGCCCGAGCACCCTTTGGTGGCCGAATTGACCACCGAAGACCGGCGGTCTGCTGTGGAAGCTTATGTCTCCCAGGCCCGCCAGACCTCGGAAATCGACCGCTTGTCCACCGAAACCGAAAAGACAGGCGAGTTGCTCGGCTCTTACGCGGTGAACCGTCTCAATGGCGAGCGGGTGCCCATCTTCATCAGCGATTATGCGCTGATGAGCTATGGAACAGGTGCGGTTATGGGCGTCCCGGCCCACGACGCCAGGGACTTTGTCTTCGCCCGGAAGCACGGGCTTCCCATCCGCATTGTGGTGGCCCCTTTGTCTTGGGACGGCAGCGAGTTGACCGAAGCGTATCTGGGCGACGGGTTCATGACTAACTCCGGACGCTACGAGGGCCTGACCAACGAAGAGGGAATGGACGCTATCGCCGACGATATAGAACGTTACGGTTGGGGCCGGCGTACTGTGTCCTACCGGCTGCGCGACTGGCTGATCTCCCGCCAGAGGTACTGGGGCACGCCGATACCAATGGTCTATTGCGACAAGTGCGGGGTGGTCCCGGTGCCGGAGGACCAACTGCCGGTGCTCTTGCCCTCCGACGCCGAATTCAAACCCACCGGCGAGTCGCCCTTGGCTTCAAACCAGGAGTTCGTCAATACCGGCTGTCCCCAATGCGGGGGTCCGGCCCGCCGCGAGACCGATACGATGGACACCTTCATGGATTCATCGTGGTACATGATGCGCTACCTAAGCCCTGATTACCATGAAGGGCCCGTGGACCCGCTGGCGGCCAAACGTTGGCTCTCCGTCGACCAATACACCGGCGGCGCCGAACACGCCGTAATGCATCTGCTGTACTCCCGCTTCTTCATCAAGGGGCTTCACGATATGGGACTGGTGGAGTTCGAGGAGCCTTTTCTGCGTTTGTACAACCAGGGTGTGATCCTGGGAGAAGACCACGAGAAAATGAGCAAGAGCCGGGGCAATGTCGTCAATCCCGACGAGGTGGTGACCCAACTGGGCGCCGACGCCGTTCGCTGCTTCTTGATGTTCATCGGTCCCTGGGACCAGGGAGGCCCTTGGAGCGAGGTGGGCATTAACGGCATGGCCCGCTGGCTCAACCGGGTGTGGGACATCCTAATGCGCGACCCCGCTAACCTTGACGCCGGCCCAGGAACTGGACAGGCTCACCCGCAGCCGAGTCAAAGCATCCGGGACACCCGCCGCCTGCTGCACCAGACCGTCCGCAAGTGCTACAACGACCTGGACCGGTTCAAGTTCAACACCTGCATCGCCGCGCTGATGGAATTCTCCAATCACCTTAACCGGGTGTGGGCCGACGCCGGCGTCGACTCGGAAACCTGGAGGGAGTGTGTCGAGAAGTTCTTGCTGATGCTGTCACCCATCGCTCCCCATATATCCGAAGAGCTGTGGGAGCGGACGGGGCGTCAGTACAGCATCCACCAGCAGCCCTTTCCCACCTGGGACGATACTCTGGCCTCCGAGGATACGATTACCTTGGTGGTGCAGGTCAATGGCAAGGTCAGGGACAGGCTGGAGGTCCCTGCCGACATTGAAGAGGAAGCGGCGCAGCAATTGGCTTTGGCCAGCCCACGGATCAAGTCTTACACCGAAGGCAAGCCGGTGACCAAGGCCGTCTACGTGCCTGGACGCTTGGTGAACCTGGTGGTGAAGTGATAGCCGGATGACCAGCGCATCATCAGCGGGAGACAGCGGCCGCCTTTACAGCATCGGCGTGGGTCCTGGCGACCCGGAGCTACTGACCGTCAAGGCCCAGCGGCTACTGCAGCGGGTCGGGGCTATTTGCTTTACTCAATTGGACGACGGCCGGGAAAGCTACGCTTTGAGCGTAGTTCGAGGTTTCTTAGAAGAAGCTAAACCCGAACTCGTCAGCATAATCGTCCCTTCCGACGACACCCCGGTGAGCGAGCAAACCTGGCGGGACGCGGCGGCCCAAATCGGCGAGCGTTTAAGCAAAGGCCAAGACGTGGCTTTCATCACCGAAGGCGATCCCATGCTTTACAGCGAGTTTTCCTACTTGCTGGCAAGCGTCCGCAGTGCTTATCCGGATGTCGAGATCGAAGTGATACCCGGAGTTTCGTCGGTGATGGCGGCGGCGGCCAGTGCCGGCGTGCCCCTGGCCACTCATGGACAACGACTGGCTATCCTGCCGGCCGTTTACGGCATCGACGACCTGCGGGAAGCCATCACCAGCTACGACACGATTGTCCTTATGGAGGTCAATCTTACCCTTCTGCGGGCCCTAGCCAATCTGGAAAGTTTGGGGCTGGCGGGAAAGGCCATTTACGTCCGCCGGGCAACGACACAGCATGAAGAGGTGGTCCAAGAGATCCATCAGTTAACCGAGGAAGACTTGGACTACTTTTCGCTGCTTATCATCCAACGGTAGACCTTTCTCACGAATAGCACGATTTGCGCCGCCGGAGGTGATTATGGATATAGGCATTTTCGTGTTCCAGACAGGCTCTTCCCTGGACCCCGCCGTGCTGGCGAAGCGGGCCGAGGAACTGGGTTTCGAGTCATTCTGGGTGCCGGAACACGGGATCATACCCCTTGAGGCGACGGCTGTAACCTCGACCTTCCCCGACGGCGTCATCCCCGAACCCTACAACCGGATCGTGGACCCATTTGTGGCCTTGGCCCGGGCTTCGGCAGTAACCACCTCCATCAAGCTGGGGACCGGCATCTGCTTGGTGCCGGAGCATAACCCGCTGCTCTTGGCCAAAGAGGTAGCCACGCTGGACCACTTTTCCAACGGCCGGTTCATCTTTGGCATCGGCGCCGGCTGGCTCAAAGAGGAGACCGAGATTATGGGGGGAGACTTTGCCCACCGCTGGACCCAGACCCGGGACGCCGTACTGGCCATGAAGGAGCTATGGACCAAGGAAGAAGCGGAATATCACGGGGCCTATTACGACTTCCCGCCGGTTAGATCATTCCCCAAACCGGCCCAAAAGCCTCACCCGCCGGTCTTTCTAGGGGGGGCGGCGCGAAATGTCTTCAAGCGTGTTGTGGAGTGGGGAGACGGCTGGATGCCCAGCCGGGGTTCGGTGAACGAGATCATACAGGGCCGGGAAACCTTGAACGACCTTGCTCAAAAAGCGGGGCGGGACCCCGCATCCATCCAGGTCCTGGCTTTCGGCGGTCCCGGCCAGTTTAGAGATCGGGAAGCCATCAAAGACCTGGAACAGGCCGGCGTCGACCGGGCGACCATCTGGCTGGACAACACTGAAGGCAACCAGGCTATCCAGGAAATGGAGCAGATCGCCCGCCAGGTGTTCCTTTAGAAGTTAGACGAAAAGTTAGACGGCTTTACGATAGTCATAAATCTAAAGAGGTGAGGATGGAAATAGGCATTTTTGTGTTCCAGACGGGCTCTGCCATGGACCCCGCCGTGCTGGCGAAACGGGCCGAGGAGCTGGGTTTCGAGTCCTACTGGGTGCCGGAGTTGCCGATCGTACCCATTGGGACCCCGAGCCGCGACCCATACTCCCCAGACGGCCCCAACCCCGAACCTTATAATCAGATCGTGGACCCATTTGTGGCCTTGGCCCGGGCGTCGGCGGCTACCGCTACTATCAAGCTTGGCACCGCAATCTGCTTGGTCCCGGAACACAACCCGTTGCTCTTGGCCAAAGAGGTAGCCACGCTGGACCACTTTTCCAACGGCCGATTCATATTCGGAATCGGCGCCGGCGGGCTCAAAGAGGAGACCGAGATAATGGGAGGAGACTTTCCCCACCGCTGGACCCAGGCCCGGGACGCCGTGCTGGCTATGAAGGAACTGTGGACCAAGGAAGAGTCCGAGTATCACGGGCTCTATTATGACTTCCCGCCGCTGAAATCTCTCCCCAAGCCAGCCCAAAAACCGCACCCGCCGGTACTTCTGGGAGGCAGGGCGCGCAATGTCTTCAAACGGGTGGTGGCGTGGGGAGATGGTTGGATGCCCGCCCGGGCCTCGGCCGACGAAATCAAACGAGGCCGGCAAACCCTGGACGACCTCGCTCAAAAAGCGGGGCGAGACCCCGAATCCATCCATGTCCTGGTCTTCGGCGGTCCAGGCCAGTTTAAGGACCGGGAAGCCGTCAAAGACTACGAACAGGCCGGCGCCGACCGTATGACCATCTGGCTGGAGCATAGCGAAGGCGGTCAGGCCCTTCAGGAAATGGAAAAGGTCGCCAGCCGGTTTTTGGCGTAGAAATTATCCCGTAGAATTTATCTAAAGAGCGCCCGGCCCTGGATTAGCCTTGGGTGCGCCCCAAGATTTTACGCCCATGTCGTAGGCCCGCCGCATCATCGACTCCACTGCCGGGTCTCCCCCTTTCGCAAAGGGGGATTTCCCCGTCCGGCTGCTTACCGGTCTAAACGATTACCTCAATGCCACCTCTTCCTTGACAAGCCGGAAGGCCAATACCCAAACTGAAACCATGTTGCCCAGGTCCCAACCGCCAAAAGCCTCCCTCGATCTCCCTTCGTCCCCAGCGAAGCACGGTGGAGTCGAAGGGTCTGGGTCCGCGACCGGACACCGGCCGCTGCCGGCCCCCCTTTCGCGAAGGAGGATTTCAGCCCCGCGGCCGATTCGTTCGTTATTCGTTCGGACCAACAAACGAATCCGGCCCGAGTCCGGTCCCCGCAAAAATCTAAGGCGCACCCATTGGCCTTGCCGTGGTGGGTAAAGGCAGTCCGGCTATGCTAAACTGGGGCAACTTGAACGGCATTCACTCCAGGACACCTTTGGAGGATGATATATGACCACCGGGATTAAACCTCAAGACAAAACGGTTACCGCCAACGGGCTGAGGCTGCACTATCTTGACTGGGGTACCGTAGGCAGGCCGGTCATGGTATTGCTCCACGGCCTGCGTGGGCACGCCCACTCCTGGGACGACGTTTCCGCCGCCATGTGCCAGGACTATCACGTCCTGGCCTTGGATCAGCGAGGCCGGGGAGACAGCGATTGGGCCCCTAGCGGGGATTACAGCACCGAAGCATACGTGGCCGACCTTGCTGCTTTCTGCGAGGCCCTGGGACTGGACTCTTTCTTGCTGGCAGGTCATTCCATGGGAGGCCGCAACAGCATGGCCTTTACCGCCCGTTACCCGGAAAAGGTGCAAAAGCTAATCATCGTGGACGTAGGCCCGGTAATAGACCGGAAAGGCGCGGAACGCATTAGCAGAGAGGTCAGCGAGGTGCCCGAGGAGTTCGACTCCTTCGATGCGGTGGTGGAACACATGGCTAAACAGAACCGTTTCGCCGCCGACCCGGTCCTGCGGCGGCGCTTGCAGTACGCCACCAAAGAGCTGCCCAACGGAAAGTTCGGCTGGCGCTACGATCTGGCTATCAGGGAGCAGCGGCGCCAAGGCGCCGCCGCTCCGGCCCCCGATCTCTGGCCTGCTCTGGCCCGGATTACCTGCCCCACCCTGGTGGTCAGAGGGACGGACACCGACCTTCTGAGCCCGGAAGTGGCCCGCCGGATGGAGGATGAACTGGCCCAAGGGAAGCTGGTGGAGGTCCAGAGGGCCGGTCACATGGTCTTCGAAGATAATCCGGAGGACTTCATTTCCCAGTTAGCCTCGTTCCTGGGTCAATAACGGACTTTTCTTGGTTGCCGGACTCAACGCCGGTTTCCGGCATCCAAGGCTTTTGAGGTAAGGAAATGACCATCCAAGGAAGCCAAAACTTAGGCTATCAAGTGACTTCTCTTTTGGAAATTCAAGAGGTCCTGAATGTGCCGGCGCACGACGAAGGGGAGGGTCAAGGTCTGGTGTTGCAAACCAAGCAGGGAATCCTGCGGGCCATTTTGCATGAAGCGGAACACACCCGCAAAGCGGTGGTCTGGGTATGCGGCGCCGGGGGCGGCTTCGGCGGGCCGGGTTCCGGCACTTACGTGCGGCTGGCCGAGGCTTTTCGCGATCAAGGAATCACTTCCCTCCGCTTGGACTACCGTCAACCCAACAATTTGCGGGAGTGCGTTCTGGACCTAGTCACCGTCGTTGAATATCTTAAATCGAAGGAGCACGAACCGGTGGTTGTGGTGGGCCACTCCTTCGGCGGCGCGGTGGTCATAGCGGCCGGTGTCGCCAGCGATCACGTAAAGGGAGTAGTATCCTTGTCTCCCCAGACCTTCGGCACCAAGATGGTGCGCCGGCTTTCGCCGGTCCCTCTGTTGCTGGTCCACGGAAAAGCCGATACGCGGTTACCCTATTCTTGCGCGGTGCAGATCTACCGTATGTCTAAGGAGCCCAGGGAGTTGGTGCTCTACGATGGAGCGGAGCACGGCTTGCAGGAGTGCCGGGAAGAACTGGAGACGCTGCTGGGTGACTGGATTCCGGCCGTATTGGCGGCGCCGCTGCCCGTCTAGCCGGTGCCCAATCGAATGTCTGGGCCAAGGGGTTAGGTTGACCGTGAAATAGCCAATCCGAGTCGTACATCCAACAGTCGTACATCCAACGAAGAAATCAAAGAAATTTCGCAGCGGGCAAAGCAAGGCCCAAAAGGAGCCGAACATGCTGGACTTGATTATTCGCGGTGGCCGGGTAGTGACACCCGGTGGTGTTGGGATTATGGACGTGGGAGTTCAAGGGGAACAAATCGCTTTTGTGGCCGCCCCCGGAAGTTTCCCAGTGGAGGCGCGCCGGACCATTGACGCCACCGGAAAGATCGTGTTGCCGGGAGGCATAGAGCCCCACACCCACATTGGGATACCGGTGCCCAAGGCTTGGGCCGGCCGCTCCGAGGTAATTACCCAGCCTCCCGAGGCGGCCAGTCGGGCCGCGGCCTTTGGCGGTGTGACCACCTTTGTCGATTTCGCCGGGAATTTGCCCATTTCTCGTGGCGATGCTCCCTCTGCCGACCCCATAATGCAGCAAGTGGAAGAACGCCGCGATGCTTTCGCCGGCCATTCCTACACCGACTTCGCTTTCCACTTCATCCTGGCTGGCGAGGTCCCGCCGGCCACCATGGGCGAGATCGGCGAGGCCATCCAGGCCGGGGTGGCCAGCTTCAAGATATTTACTACCTTTGGTGCTCGCTGCCCCTACGGGCATCTATGGGAAATATTCCAACAAGTAGCCCAAAACGGCGGAATCATGGCGGTCCACGCCGAAGAAGACGACATCGTGACCTACATGGAACGGAAGCTCAAACGGGAGGGAAGAGACCAGGGGTACAATCTTCACTTGGCGCACAATAACATCTCAGAGGACATAGCCTTCCGTAAGATCATTCGCTTGGCCCAGCACACCGAGACGGGAGTCTACTTCGTCCACACCACGGCCAAAGAGGGAGTGAGGGCTGTGGCGGAAGCCCGGAGCCAGCAATTGCCCGTTTACGGGGAAGCCCTGCATAATTACCTGGAATTTACCGCCGACGACTACAAGAAACCGGGGGGTACGGCCATCCACACCTACCCGGCCATCAAATTCGCCGAAGACCGTGACTCCCTTCAACAAGGACTGGTGGATGGGCCAATGTGCGCCACCGCCACCGACGAGTACACCACCTACAAAGACGTAAAGCTGTCGGGCAATACCATAGAGACAGTATGCGGAGGCCATAACGGCATCGAGACCCGTATGCCGGTTACTTACACCAAGCTGGTGTCCACCGGCCGCATATCCCTGGAGCGGTTCGCGGCCATCACCGCCACCAACGCGGCCAAGATACTGGGAATGTATCCGCAGAAGGGGGCCATCGCCGTGGGCAGCGACGCCGACATCGTGCTCTTTGACCCCGATCTAAATAAGAAGCTGACCCTCGACGACCTGCACGCCGACTCCGACTACTCCATTTGGGAGGGCTTCGAGTGCCACGGCTATCCGATCATGACAATTCTGCGGGGCCAAGTCATCGTTGAAGACGGGAAACTGGCGGGAAGCTCGAGCGACGGACGGTGGCTTCAAAGAAAAGTCGCTCCCAGCGTCCTGGCTAGACCGGCCTGCTGATTGGCGGGCGCGAAAATCCCCCTAACCCCCTTTTCAAAGGGGGGATTCGTCTATCTCCCCCTTTCGTAAAGGGGGGCTAAGGGGGATTTTCGTATCCCTCTCGAAATAGGCCCGAAGTTCCCAAAGGAGGACTGGCATGACACGCAGGGTAATACAGGATTCGGTGATCCCCGCAAGGTATGGTATGGCCTTCGAAGTCAAGAAAGGACAGGTGCTGCGCATCTACCAAGTGGAGGAAAAGCAGGTCGGTGATTGCGTCTTCTACAACGCGCATGACTACAAGGAGTGGTACCACGTAGGCCAGACCTGGGCCCTCAACAGTTTTATGGGAACGGGCACCGCCAAGAGTTACAAGCACTTCTACTCAAAGCCGCCCCGGGAGAACGTGATGCTTACGGTGCTGGAGGACACGGTCAAGAACCATTGGGGCAATAACGGGGTGCGTTGCAGCCGTAGGATGTGGGACATGAGGGGCCGGAGCGACCAGGACCGGAGCTGCCAGCAGAACTTGGAGGAAGCCTTGGCTCCCTATGGAATAACCGGCGACGATGTCGGAGACTGCTTCAACGTGTTTCTGAACGCGGAGTTGGATAATGCCGGCGGCTTCGACATCAGACCGCCGACGGCCTTGAATGGAGACTACATCGACCTCCTAGCTGAGATGGACATCTTGGCGGCCATCTCAGCCTGTCCTTCGGATACTGTTACCAACGACCACCGCGCCAAACCCCTGGGAGTCAAGATACTGGAATAAGAAGAAGGGAATGAGCCTTTTTGATACTCCTCGATACCCATATCGAATACCGGTTCCACAACTCACGCCAAGCGTATAGACAGGACCGATTGGGTTTCGGCGGATACTTGGCCGGCTGCTAGATAAACCGCGGCCCTGGGTCGCCGCGGCAGCCTTGACCGCGATGGCGGCGCTCGCCGCCGCTGTTGTTGCCGGTCTTCTGGCTTCCGGAGTCTTAACAGGCCAAGCCCCGCCATCGACAGTAACGGTGGTGGGAACGCGGGCGCTGTTGCATCCCAATACGGCAACCGTACTGGAATCGCCTAATGGAGATGTTGTAGTAATCGTTCCCAAGGGGGCGGTGGAGCGGCCCTTGGGACTGCGGTTCTCAGCGGTGTCCGCCGGCCAAATTCCGCCGCTGCCCCAAGGATACGCGGCCTCCAGCTACTTCGACCTTTCAGCCGTTCCGGACCTTGAGGGCGAGCCCATTGGCTTCGCCTTTTCCAAACCGATTACGGTCCGAATCAAACTTAGCCGCGCGGACATCGCTCTGGCCCGAGGACAGCGGGAGAACCTGGTCATTCAGCACTATCAAGAGACCGGCGGTTGGAGGGCCTTAGCGACCCAGGTAGACTTTGTCGAAGAGACAGCCCAGGCCCAAGTGGACAGCTTGAGCGTCTTCGCTTTGACAGTGAAACAGCCGGCCGCCGGGACTGCGGCGGAGACGCCGGCTCCCAAACCAAGAGCAACACCCACCGCCACCGCCGCTCCGGGGCCGTCGCCCACCCCTAAAGCTGTGCCAAAACCCACGCTAACTCCCACGCCCGCGCCTATGCCAACACCTACGTCCACGCTATCCCCGACGCTCGCACCGACCCAGACACCTGTGCCGGTTCCTACGCCCACGCCAACCCAGACGCCTGTGCCGGCTCCTACTCCCGCGCCAACCCAAGCGCCGACCGCCGTGCCGGTGATTGAATTTCTGTTGGAGGCGGCGATAAGACCCGAGGCTTGGGGTAATGTCGAAGCGGTCCCAGAGTCGGATGACGGGCGTTATCCCAGCGGCGCTGTGGTAGCGGTTACGGCACAGTGCCGCCTTGGTTTTGTAAGATGGATTGGCGATGTTCCCGAGGAAGCGTCCCCGTACAGCAATTCCGTTACGGTTACTATGCACCGGGACCTGTTGCTGGTGGGCTTCTGCATCGGTCCCACCCCGACGCCTATACCTCCGCCAACCGCTACGCCGACGCCGCAGCCCCACTACCAACTGCGCATCAACGGATTCGCCGTCAGGCCGGGGCAGAGCGTTTTTCCCGTGGGCAACGGGACCATCGTGTTGAGCCAGCCGCCGGATGCCGACGGGACCTACCTCCGCAACACAGAACTGACGCTGGCGGCGGATACGGGCGGTATACGGGCCCTAGTGTCCTGGAGCGGCGTGACAACCGAGGACGGACACCGGGGGACAGTCCTCATGTCCGGACCCCAAAACGTCTCAGTGATGATTGTCCCGTCGCGGCAACCGGCGCCGACACCCACCCCCCTGCCGCGGTTGGAAGCGCAGAAAGCAGTAGGCCCTACGGCCACGCCGGCGCCTACCGCCATCCTGCCGCAGAGGCCGGTTGGCGGGCGGATTGCTTTTCACTCAAATAGGGATGGCAATGACGAAATTTACGTTATGAACGCCGACGGCAGCAGCCAGACCCGTTTGACCAGCAATCCAGCCGCTGATTTCGCTCCCGCTTGGATGGTCGATGGAGCAACATTGGCTTTCACTTCCAACCGGGACGGAAACTCTGAAATATATGTTATGACCTCTTCAGGTTCCAACCAAGCCAATCTTACCAACAACCCGGCTGATGACCGGCATCCCGCTTGGTCCCCTGCGGGCGGTAAGATCGCCTTCGAAACGAAAAGAAAGGACTACAGGGAAGTTTACGTGATGAACTCCGACGGAAGTAATCAGACTAACTTGACTAATAGCTCCTCGTTGGACGCTGGTCCTGCTTGGTCTCCCGACGGGGCCAGAATCGCTTTCAGGTCTTCCAGAGACGGGAATGACGAAATTTACGTTATGAACGCCGACGGCAGCAACCAGACCAATCTCACTAATAACCCGGGCCGCGACGCCGCCCCAAGCTGGTCCCCCAAGGGGAGCCGGGTCGCTTTTCATACGACCAGGGACGGCAATGCCGAGATATACGTCATGGATTCCGGCGGTAGTAATCAAACCCGGCTGACCAATCACCCGGCCGACGACGTTAACCCAGCCTGGTCGCCGGACGGAACGAAGATAGCCTTCTCCTCCAACAGGGACGGCAACTACGAAATCTACGTGATAAAGGCCGATGGATCGGGCCTCATTAAGCTTACTAATAACCCTGCGGACGATAGCAGGCCCAATTGGGGAACTTAGGGGACTGCTGTGAGGCCGGGTTTCCCCGCCTCGTCCAAACCGGTGCGTCAAGTCTTGCCCCAAGGCTTTAACTCGTGTATCTTGACTGGGATTAGAGTATCGTCGCCTATAGACCCATCTGAAACTTAACATGAAGGAGATAGACATGGCACAGACTGAAGTCCAGAAACCGGAGTACCTAGACCTCCTCAACGCCATTAGCCTTCAAGAGGAACGGGCCGGCGTTTGGATTCGGGCTTGGTCGGATAAGACCCAGGACGCCGACCTGAAAAAGTGCCTCGATATGGTGGCCGCCCGGGAGACCAGCCACTATCATATTTTCAAGCGCCGCATCGAGGAGCTTGGCTTTGAGTTGCGCCGGGAAGTGCCCCTCGATTATGGCGAGCGAATGCGGATAGCGACTTCCGACATGCCCGACAGCGAGAAGATCAAGGCTTTGGATGAGATTCAAGAAAGCCTGCCAAAGCCCACGTTGCGAGAGCGTTTCGACGCCGCTATGGACGACGAGACGGTGGACCCGCTGACCCGGTCGCTTTTGCGCTGGTTCTCGGAAGTGGAGACCGATTCGGGCAAGTCCATGCGAGCGACCTACGCCAAAATCCAAGGGGCCGGCTAATTGCTTCTAGGTTGCGCTTCGCAGGACGCGGAGACCGTCTAGGAAATCGGGCGGACTTCTTATACTTCCGCGGTCTTGAGTCCTCCGCGGTGGTTGAAAAGATTTCAAGGACTATGCCCAGCTATGGGCTGGGAAATTGGAGGAATTGGAGCGGACTATGAAGTTCGGGATATTATTTATGGGTCAAAGGCCCCAAGTTCACCAGCAATACGCTGACGAAAGCAAGGTCAATCCCAATCCGGTGCAACGGACCGATTCCGAAGTGTACCAGGATATTTTGCGAAGCGCCGTGTTGGCGGAGGAGCTTGGCTTTGACTCCGTCTGGGTAACCGAACACGCCTTTAGCGAGCACGGCACCATCAGTTCGCCCCACAGTATGCTGGCGGCCGTCGCCGCCAAGACCAGTCGGATAAAGATCGGCGTGGCCGTTACGATTGTCCCCTACCATTCGCCGCTGCGCATGGCCCAGGACCTGGCCACGGTTGACGTAATCAGCCAGGGGCGGTTGATCGTGGGGGCAGGCCGGGGCTATCAGAAGCACGAGTTTGACGGTTACGGCTTGGATATGACCGAGTCCAGGGACCGGACGACCGAGGGCATGGACATCGCCGTCAAAGCGTGGACCGAGGACCGTTTCGCTTACCAGGGCAAATTTAATAGCTTTCCCGAGGTTATGGTAACGCCCAAGCCGGTGCAAAAGCCCCACCCGCCCATTTGGATGGCGGTGACCCACAGCCCCGAATCGGTGGAAGTAGCGGTAAAGAACCGCTGGGGTCTTCTCACCGTGGGCAGCACCTTCTTCCCCGCCTCGCCGGAGGCGGACCAGAACCTGATCAGGCTGTACCGTTCCAGGATGCTGGACGAGGGCGCGTCCGAAGACGACATAACCGTGGCTGCGGTCCGGGCAATGTATATAGCTGACGATGACGATAAGGCCCTGGAACTCATAAGGCCCCGGTTGCAGTGGTCCGCTGACCTGGATGAATATCTGCGCCGGCCCGCGTTCCAACTGGCGTCGGCGGGGCGTTTGAGCGGATACGAGCAATACGTCAAGGACCCGTTGACCGACCCGGAGATGAGGGAAAGACGAAGGCCCGAATCGGAAAGCTGCATCGGCAGCCCGGAAAAGGTCAAGAAAAGCATAAAAGACCTGGAATCCCAGCACGTCACCCACGTCATCGGTTACTTGGACCCCGGCGGTCCGTCATACGATGAACTCGAGGGCATGTTGCGCTTGTTCGCCGAAAAAGTAATGCCCGACTTCAAGTAGCCTGAACTAGCCCTTTGACGCCTAATCAGACAGGGACTGGTATCCTACCTGAGTCTTAATACATCTCGCTCAAGAAGTGCCGATATGCAGGACTCTCAAGCTACAACTTCGCTGCGCCTTAAGAAAACCGAAAAGAGCATACCCAACCGCTATCACTACGATCCTGGCCACCACAAAAGGGAACTGGAGGTTTTCTGGTACCGGATGTGGATCAACGTGTGCCGGGCCGAAGAGATCGCCAAGTCGGGGGACTTCCTGGTTGTGTCCATCGGAGACCAGAGCGTGGTGGTCACTCGAGACCGGGAGGGCGCCCTGCGCGCCTTCCACAATACTTGTAGGCACCGGGGCTCGGTCCTGTGCACCAGCGAGAAGGGCCGATTCAAGAGCCACTCCATTGTTTGCCCTTATCATGCTTGGACTTACTCCTTGGACGGCAAGCTGGCGGCGACGCCTTATCAGTTGGAGTCAACCGACTTCGACATGGCTGACTACTCCCTGTATGAGGTTGTGATTGACGAGTGGGGCGGTTTTGTGTTCATAAACCTGGCTGGCCGTGATGCCGAGCCTCTTGAAGACTACCTTTGGCCTTTGCCGGAATCACTGGCAAGCTGGCGCTTGGAGGATGCGAGGATCGGCTTCCGGTGGGTCCAAGAGATCAAAGCCAACTGGAAGCTATGGCATGAGAACTTCTACGAGTGCTTCCATTGCCCCGGCGTCCATCCGGAGTTAAAACGCATCGTCCCTGTGTTTAACAAGGGCGTGACTCTTTCGGAGCTTGAACCGGAGAAATGGACCGAACCACAGTACGCCGCCCTGGCGCCCGGATGTGTAACTTGGACCATGGACGGCCAACTGAGCGGCCCGGTGTTCGAGCACTTGAACGAGGTGGAACGCCAGGGGCCCAAAGGCCAGGACACCTTTGGCAGCGACCCCATACGCCTGAATTTTTTCCTGCAGGCGTTTCCGGACTACGTTCATTCCCAGAGGTTTCGGCCGACCAGCCCGACCACGATTGAGGTGGTCTGGGACTACCTCTTCGAGCCCTCGACCATGGAACTGCCCGATTGGGACGCCAAGAGGGCCTACGAGCTTTGGCAGATCACCAACTTCCAGGATGCTCAGAACGTGGAGTGGCAACAAGCCGGGCTGATGAGCGGCAGCCGGGTCCATGAATACAGTGTTTTCGTGCCCCAAGAGAGCAAACCCCACCAGTTCAATCAGTGGGTGCTGCGGCATCTAGGCGAGGCCTGATCCGCCTCTCCCAAGCAAGCCGTCCTTCAAATATCAAAATGAAGGTCGCAGTAGATTCCCGCCTGGGCGGGAATGGCGGGATGGGTGTTTTCATTAGTAATACGGCCCTACTCCCGGCCAGTAACGATCAGACGATTTTGCGTTTGGTTAGAAAACAAGACCCCTGAAGTCGAAACGGAATATTTGGGAAAAGGAGTCACCTGACCATGGCCGATGTTGAAGTGCTGACCTACGGCTTCTCTTTTGGTTCCGACCAAGGGTCCTTCGGACTGGCTACCAATGCTCTTCTTACCGTGGGGAACGAGACCATTGTGGTGGATACCGGCCCCTCGTCCCGCAGGTCATGGCTGTACAATGCGTTGGAAAGCAAGAATATGACGCCCGAGGACATCGATGTGGTCATCCTCACCCACATGCATTGGGACCACTGCCAGAATACCGACATGTTTCGCAACGCCCGCATACTGGTTCATCCCGCCGAGTTGGATTACGCCCGCAACCCCAACCGGGCCGATTTCGCGGTTGCCCAATACATGGCCGATATGGTAGACAAGATGAAGGTGGAGCTTGTGTCCGAAGGGGACCGGGTTGCCGAAGGGATTTCCATAGTCGAAACCCCGGGCCATACCATAGGCCACATCAGTGTAGCCGTCAGTGCAGGAGGTGAGAATGTCTTGATAGCCGGCGACGCTCTGCCGGATAGCGGGTCAGTGGCCCGCGGTCTGCCCACCAACGTTTTCTACGATGTGGAGGACGCTAGGACCAGCGTGGAAAAGATGATCGCTTCTTCCCGGATATTCTACCCCGGCCACGACCGTCCCTTCCGGCTTGACGGGGACCGGATCAGCTATTTGGAAGGCCCTTTCAATATCGAAGTTACCAACAGCACAGAGGGATTGGGAGAGACGTCCCTGACCTTCAAGGTGCTCGCTGCCCGTCCCGTGAACATCAACATCGTTCAAAAATAGGAGGAGATAGGTATGTATCTCGTTAGACGAGTCGCTAGAACCCAACCAGGGAAAGCAAGTCAGGTGGCCGCCCAACTGGTGAAAATTACCAGGGCTTATGAAGAAGCTGGACGAAACAAGGCCATAGTCTACATCAGAGGAGGGGGGGGTCCGGACACTCCTGACATCGTCTATGCCGATTGGACGCAGGAGACCATTGCGCCCACAGACATGGCAACGGTGCCCGAGAGCGTGGGTGTCGACCACGGTGTAATGGCCCCCATGCTCATCGATTACACTCTGGAACTCTACGAGCTGGTGGAGTAGCCCTAGTCCCCAACTACCCAACCTGAAAGAGAGCGCCGGGCCAAGCCCGGCGCTCCCGTCTAGTGGCAACTGTTCAGACTCGATGCGTTGTTCCTGCCACCCCAGCGTCATTCCGGCCTCCGAGCCGGAATCCACAGCCTTTGCAATCAGCAGAGTTCCCTAAACTTGGCATTTATGGATTCCCGCCTTCGGAGACCTTTGCCTAACTGGCCGCTCAACTTGTCACTCCGACCCAACTTGTCATTCCGACCGTAGGGAGGAATCTAAGGCGTTGGGCCAGAGTCGTCGCGTCGGTCCATATACAGACCCAGTGCTTGCTGACATAGGTTTGAGATTCCTCACGGAGTTTATCCTGAGCGCAGCCGAAGGGCTTCGCTGCGTTCGGAATTGTTGATGGCCTTGTGAAGGCCACGTATGCGGATGAAAATAGGCTATTTTCATAATAATGACAGGGGTGGGGGTTACGCAAAGGTCTCCCTTCGCGGGAATGACGGTCCTGGAGCTGGGATAGCCTTCGACTCTGAACAGTTACAGTCTAGCAAAGGGTTTGACATACATTTACGATGACCGGCCGCTTTTCAGAACTAGAAGGGTTCTTGGATTCTCTGGTCCAGAGAAGACCGAGCTTATGGAGTCGGTCCGCATGTGGCGTCACCCGCCGCCAGCGTGAAATCCCGGCCTTATTGGACCGGGACGCTTACACCCCGTCGACCCGCCGGGCTCGCGTGCTCTTGGTGTCCGGCCTGTCCGGCCGGACCTCCGACGTAGCGCGGGCTGTCGCGGCCTTGGACCTCTTCGCTTCCAGCGGCCAGCGGTTCGCCGCCGACATTGCATTGAGCGCCGTCCCTTGCGGTAATCCGGACGGACTGGTGCTTGCCGCCGGGACCGGCAACGGTGCGGGCGGCGACCCCGGCACCGGGTATCCGCCCGAGGGAAATTTCTTCTTCGATAAATCGGACCCGGAGAGGCGCTACTTGTGGCGTTGGATACGTTTCCAGGCCCCCGACCTGGTGCTGGAGATCTTGAGCGGGGACCGAGTGCGGTGGGAAGCCAATAGAGCCGCCGTACATTTGTCTCCTGCGTTGGGGGCGGTGGACATGCGGAACGATGCCTCTCTGCTGGCTGCTTTGGGCCGGGAAACGCCCGACGGCCTTGGCCTGATTCCGGGCTTGCGTTTGACCGTCTCTGATGAAAGGCTGGGGGTGGAGCTAGGGCGTCTTTTGAGCTTCATTCCCCAGTTCGGCTCGTGGCAGCCCTCGCCCGCCCGCCTGACTTTGGACTCTCGCAGGTCCCGGTCCAGGCTGGACGTCGCGCAGGTCCTCGACTCAGCCTACGGCCGCCGCTTGGACCCGGTTAACTATATGCAGGGCGTCGGCATCAGCGGCCGGTTGCGGCTGGCCCGGTTGGGTCCTGACCTCGGGCTGATAGCATCGGAAATCGCTTCTTTGCCCGATTTAGCCGGTCTAAACATGGCGGACCCCTTCGGCGGCCTATCCGACGGGTCAACCTTGGCTGGCGTCGTATGGGGCACGGAGTTGGCCGAGGCCACCGGTGACCGCCGATGGGCCGGCCTCCTGGTGCAAGCGGCGGACCGCTACCAACCGGTGGACCGCGGCGTTGCCCCTGCTCCGGCGGCTCCGGACTTCGAGGCCGAGGACATGTTTATGAGCGGCGCGCTATTGGGCCGGGCTTTCCACGCCACCGGCCGCGAAGAGTACCTGGACTTGCTAGCCCGGTTCCTGCTGGACGGCGGGACTCAACAGGACAACGGCTTGTTCTGGCACTCCCGTTCCGCTCCCTACTTTTGGGGAAGGGGCAACGGCTTTGCCGCCTTGGGCCTAGCGGAGACCTTGTCCTACTTGCCGCAGGACCACCCGGCTTGGGAAGACATATTCAATATGTACCTGACGTTGATGGACGCTCTGCGGGGACGGCAGCAGCCTTCCGGGATGTTCCCTCAAGTGTTGGACCTTCCGGGGTCCTACCAGGAGTTCACCGCCACCTGCATGTTTGGCTACGCCGCGGCCAGAGGGCTGCGGCGCGGTTGGCTGGACCTTTCTTTCCTTGAACCGGTGCGCTTGGCCTGGCAAGGGGCCGCCCAGCGCATAGACGATGAGGGAAGGGTGGTTGACGCCTGCGCCAGCACTGACACTCAAGCCAATGTGATGGAGTATTTAGACCGCCCGGCGGTAAGCGGCTTTGACGACCGCAGCGGAGGTATGGCCCTGTGGTTCGCGGTGGAGCTTGAACGCTTGGCCCAAGACGACTCGTGATACAATCATGGCAACGTCCGACACGGTACGGAGAATAGGGAGGTAAAGGTCAATGGCTTCGAACGTGGTGCTGTCAACCCAAGAATATAACGTGGTGGGCACCAGGCCCATTCGGCATGACGGCGTAGATAAAGTAACCGGTAGGGCCCGCTACGGCGCCGATATAAGCCTTCCGGGGCTTCTGTACGGCAAGGTGCTAAGAAGTCCGCACCCCCACGCCCGAATCAAGTCCATTGACCCCAGCAGGGCCTTGGCTTTGCCCGGAGTTAAGACGGTGGTGACCTCGGCCGACCTGCCCCAACCGGGCGGGAGGCTGGCCGACCAGACAGAAGGAGCAATGGTCAACCCCAAGTGGTTGAGCAACAATTGCTTGGCCGGCGAAAAAGCCCTCTATAAAGGCCACGCGGTGGCGGCGGTGGCGGCGACCAGCCAGCACATCGCAGAGCAGGCCCTGGAGTTGATCGACGTGGACTACGAGGTACTGCCCTTCGTGACCGATGTGCTGGATTCTATGAAGGAAGACGCCCCATTGCTGCATGAGCGGCTGGCCAACGTATCGGACCCAAATATCCGGCCCGGGGGCCTACGCTCCGACGACGACACGGGCAAGTCCAGCAACGTGGCTAATCATTTCGTGTTCGAATTGGGAGACTTGGACCAAGGTTTCAGCCAAGCCGATGTCATCGTCGAAAGAGAATTTCGGACTCAGTCGGTGCATCAGGGCTATATCGAGCCTCATACCGCCACCGCTTCGTGGGGAGAAGACGGGGACTTGACCATCTGGTGCAGCAGCCAAGGACAGTTCAACATCAGAGACCAGACCGCCTTGCTCCTGGGTATTCCGGTGTCCAATATCCGGGTGATTCCCATGGAAATCGGCGGAGGTTTCGGAGGGAAGACCCTGGTCTACTTGGAACCCGTCGCTTCCCTCCTGTCCAAGAAAACGGGTCAGCCGGTGAAAGTATCCATGTCCCGCGCCGAGGTGTTCGAGGGGACCGGCCCCACCTCCGGCAGCTACATGAAAATCAAAATGGGGGTCAATAAAGAGGGGAAGATAACCGCTGCAGACGCCACCCTGGCCTATGAGGCGGGAGCCTACCCCGGCTCGCCGGTCAATCCGGGGGCTCAGTGTATGCTCGGCCCTTACGACATTGAAAACGGCCGCATAGAAGCCTACGACGTTCTCCTGAACAAGCCCAAAACCGCCGCTTACCGGGCGCCCGGCGCTCCGGCAGCCGCTTTTGCCGCCGAGACGGTCATCGACGAGATCTGTGAAAAGCTGGAGATGGACCCACTGGAATTTCGGTCAATCAACGGCGCGAAGGAAGGGACCCGAAGAATCAGCGGCCCCAGGTTTCCCCGCATTGGCTATCTGGAAACCTTGGAAGCCGCCAAAAACCACGAACACTACCACGCTCCTCTGGAGGGCAAGAACCGGGGGCGGGGCGTGGCCAGCGGATTTTGGTTCAACGGGGGCGGGCCGTCCAGCGCCACGGCCAGCGTCAATTCCGACGGCACAGTCAGCCTGGTTGAAGGATCGCCTGACATCGGCGGCACCAGGACGGCAGTAGCGATGCAGCTTGCCGAAGTGCTGGGCATCGCCGCCGAAGACGTCCGCCCCAATGTGGGAGATACCGATTCCATCGGCTGGACCTCCATGACCGGAGGCAGCGGCGTAGCCTTCAAGACCGGTTGGGCTGCTTACGAGGCGGCCCTGGATGTAAAACAGCAACTGATACAAAGGGCCTCGAAAATCTGGGACGTGCCCGTGGAAGACGTCCAATTCGAGGACGCTGTCGTTTCTCATAAGTCCGACCCCGAGCTGCGGCTTACCTTCAAGCAGTTGGCAGCCAGGTTGACCGCCACCGGCGGCCCCGTCGTGGGCCGAGGCAATGTCAGCCCCGCCGGTGTTGGCGGCGCTTTTGCCGTGAACATCGTTGACGTGGAGGTGGACCCGGAGACGGGAAAGGTCCAAATTCTGCGCTATACCGCACTGCAGGATGCTGGCAAGGCGGTCCACCCCAGCTACGTGGAAGGACAGATGCAGGGCGGAGTGGTCCAAGGCATCGGCTGGGCCCTCAATGAGGAGTACTACTTTGACCAGCGGGGCCACATGGCCAATTCCAGCTTCTTGGACTATCGGATGCCCACCAGCTTGGACCTGCCGATGATCGACACGGTGATCGTCGAGGTGGCCAATCCGGGCCATCCTTACGGGGTCAGGGGCGTGGGAGAAATCCCCTTGGTCCCGCCCATGGCCGCCTTGGCCAATGCCATCTACGACGCCGTGGGTATCAGGATGGACAAGCTGCCCATGTCCCCCGGCAATGTGCTGGAGACCCTCTGGGAGAAAAAGTAAAGGGGGCCGGGTCTTGGCGCTCTGAGGCCACCCTACGCTACAAAGCCGCGGTGCTGGGCAGATCATGAAAGATACCAGGCTTAAAGGCAAGGTTGCCGTGATCACCGGCGCTGGACGGGGCATTGGCCGGGGAATTGCGCTTCAGTGTGCAAAAGAGGGGATGAGGATTGTGCTGGCAGGTATCGGTCTGGAATCACTCACCAAAACCGCAGCCGATCTCAAATCGATGGGCGCCGACGGACTGATTGTGCAGACCGATGTCTCGCTATTAGTAGATGTGGAAAATTTGGCTGAGAAAAGCTTCGAAGCTTTTGGGGAGGTCCATCTTCTCGTAAATAATGCAGGAGTAGCGGTACTAGGGTCTGTGTTGGGAAGCAGTATGGATGACTGGAACTGGCAGATGGACGTCAATTTCTACGGTGTGCTTTACGGGATTCGTGCTTTCATCCCGCGCATGATTGAACAGGATACAGTTAGTCATGTTGTGAATGTAGCGGGCCTTTCTGGTGTTATCGAAGGGGAGGGGCCGTATGATGTATCAAAACATGCGGTTGTCGCCCTCACCGAGTCGCTCTATCACGAATTAGCAGACAATGCCCCCCAAATCAAAGTTTCAGTTTACTGCCCTGGTTGGGTCGACACAGAAATTGATAGGATTGATCGTTCTCGCCCGGAACGCTTCAAAAACGACGCCACTCTGCTTACTGAAGAAGAGCGCGCAAACTGGCGGGAAGTACTGGCAAGTGGATTTTCAATTGAGGAATCTGCGCGTGTTCTGTTTGAGGGGCTACAGAATGACAGCCTCTATATTGGACCCAAGGCATTCCAGAACCAACTTCCAGGGCTTGTTGATGTAGTTCGGAATCGCGCCGAGAATATTCTCAACGAGCGTAATCCAGAACACCCGGTCCCATTATAAGACTAACATTACGCCCCACCCCAACCTCCCTTTAGGAGGTAGGGTCTTTTAATTGTCACCCCCGGCCTACGCCGGGGCAGGCTCCGATCCCTCTCCACCATGTCACCCTGAACGGAGTGAAGGGTCTAAAATCGCTCTTGCAAGTCAAGGTCGATTCTCCGATCAAGACTTTTAGATTCTTCGTCGTAAGCTCCTCAGAATGACGTTATAGGGGACCGTTGGACAGTCTATGCCCAAGGGGCAGGCAGGTGCTTAAGCATTAAGTTTCCGAGAGGAACCGGTGCACCAGTTCCACGAACTCGGTTGACTTTTCGACCTCAGGGCGATGGCCGCAGTCTTCCAGGACCTCCAGCCTAGACCCTGCAATAGCTTCATGATAAACCTGGCCGGCGCTGAGGGGCACGATGGCGTCCTGCCTTCCCCAAACGATGAGAGTGGGCAGGTCTTTGAGCCGGCGCAGCAAGTTGGGCAGCCCCGGGTAATACATATAGGGCCGCCAACCCAACCGGCAGGCTTCCTCCCTCGCCACCTCCCAGGCCTCATTTAGCTCCGGCGGGGGCTCATCGGGGCACACCTGCTGGAATTCCTCGGTTTGGCTCGGGTTCAAAAATCCATCCGTGATAAAATCCTTGGACACCTCCAAGAACATGTCGTAGATATCCCCCACCGGGGGTTTGATTCCGGTAGGCCCTACCAGCACCATCTTTTTGAATTGGTGGGGGCACATGGTGGCCAGTTCGCTGGCCAGCCATCCGCCAAGGGAGAAGCCTGCGACGTTTACCTGGCCCAAACCTAGCTCGTCCAGGGCTTGAAGGTACCAACCGGCCATATCCCGCATGTTCATGATCCAAGACAATGACGGGGTTTTTCCGAAACCCGGGTGAGAAGGTATATATAACTTATGGTGCTGAGCTAAGGATTCTTGGTACCTTAGCCAAGATTGGTGTCCCATTTCATCGTGTAAGATCAGAAGGGGCTGTCCGGTCCCCCCGCTAATCATTTGAACTTCGGTATCGGCCAAAGTGATCGTCTCTTCGGTCCAAGTAGTAGAGGTAGTGGACATATCGGTCTTTTCTCCTTGGCGAAACGGGTTGCCAGAATGGTTGTCGGTTGATTAATCCGGCCCCGCTGATTGTCGACCGGGGCGTTCTTCTTGTCAAGGTCATTGCTTACATTCTCAGCCGCCCAGCCAAAGGCAGTCGGAAAGCGGCCGGGGTGGACCTCCGCCCGCCTTCCGGCTCTTGCGAGAGAGAGCGCCGCCCCTGGGAGAGGCGGAATGGCTGTGGGTTGTTCATGAGAACTCTCGGTGAGAACACTCGGAACACGCTGGAAATTTGGCGGAGCGAGCGTTGAGTTATTCTGTGCATTTGGTGGATAGATGGTGAGATCTGATTTGCATTTCGGCGTCTCCTTGGCGATGGACGCCTCCGAGGTTGCCCGGCAGGCCAGATGGATGGAGGCGCTGGGCTATGAGTATTTCTCTGCCGGTGAGCACTATATGCGGGGCGACCCTCCCGGTCCCAGCCACGCCGCCCTTCCCTTGTTGGGCGTGGCCGCCGGGGCGACCGAGAGGATAAGGCTCCTTTCTTCGATTTTGCTGGTGCCCTTTTATCATCCGGTAGTCCTGGCCAGAATAACCGCTACCCTGGATGTCGCCGCATCGGGCCGGCTTACCCTGGGCGTTGGCGTGGGAGGCGAGTTCCCGGTTGAGTTCGAGGCTGCCGGCCTGAAGGTGAAGCAACGGGGCCGGCGCACCAACGAGTGCCTGGAGGTGCTGCGCAAGCTTTGGCGAGGTGAACAAGTAAATTATGACGGCCGCCACTTCCGGTTGAACGGCGTTTCCATAAATCCGCCGCCAGCCCAAAACCCTCATCCTCCCATCTGGGTATCGGGCAGGCGGGAGGCGGCGATGCTCCGGGCTGTCCGCTTTGGGGATGGATGGATGCCCTATTTTTACAGTCCGGAGCGCTACCGGGACAGCGTGGCAAAAATCGATCGGTTTGCCCAGGAGGCGGGCAGAGATATGACCGACTTCCAATGGGCCCATTTCGCCTATATATCCATCTACCCCAAGGAAGAAGAAGCCGCCAACGTTGCTGCCCGAGAGCTGGGCGGCCAGTACCTTTACGGCGGCGACTTCATCAACATCGTGCGCAACTACTGCGTGTTAGGCCCGGTGCGCCGCTGCGTCGCCCGGCTACAGGATTACATTGACGCCGGGGCGCGCCACATTATTTTTAGTGTCATTTGCCCCCCGGAAGACCGGGCCAGGCACATTGAAACCATAGCCAAAGAGATCATCCCTCACTTCGGTGTAGAACACTGAAAGCAACTGTCTTTGATGTCAAGACTTGATGAGGTTTTGGTTCCAGCGATGACCGCTCTTGGCCATGCCGTTGAGGATGGTGAGCAGCTTGCGCATACAGGCGACGAGCGCCAGTTTCTTGGGTTTGCCGGCGGCCAGCAGCCGTTGGTAGAAGCTGCGGATCACCGGGTTGTGCCGGCTGGCCACCAAGGCGCCCATGTAGAGCACGGCCCGGACTCGGGCCCGCCCTCCGGCCACGGTTCTCCGGCCCCGCATGGTCCCGCGGTCCCGGTTCATCGGGGCCACTCCCACCAAGGCGGCTATCCGCTTCCGGTCCATGGTGCCCAGTTCCGGCAAGTGGGCCAGCAGCACCAGGGAGAGCTGTTCCCCCACGCCAGGAACGGAGCGCAGCAACTCGTCCTTCTCCCGCCATGCCGGACTCCGGCGCAGTGTCTGCTGCAGGTCCTCGTCCAAGTCGTCCAGTTCCTGCTCCAGCCACTGGAGGTGAGCCTGGATGCGTGGAGCAACGGCGCGGCTGGCCCGCCCAAGACGGTTCTTCTCCGCCACCAGCATGGCCACCACCTGGTTGCGCCGGGTGGTCAGGGAATGAAGTTCTCGGGTGTCCGAATCGGGCAGGGGACGGACCGGCGGACGTACCGCCTCGGCGAAATGGGCCAGAACCTGGGGGTCCAGGGCATCGGTCTTGGCCAGTCGGCCGGTGGCTTTGGCGAAGTCGCGCACCTGACGGGGATTGACCACCAGCACCGGCAGGGCCGCCGCCGCCAAGGCGCCGGCCAGGGGGAGTTCCAAGCCGCCAGTGGCCTCCAAGACCACTGCCGAGGGGTGCAGAGACTGCAACTCCGATACCAGGCCGCTGACCCCGGCCTCGTCGTAAGCGACACTCCAGGCGGCGCCCGAAGGCCGGAGGGCCACATCCACTCGGTCCTTGGCCACGTCGATGCCTGCGTAGATGGCTTCCTGCTGTATATTCCCTCCCGGTCAAGGGTTGGCCCGTTCTTGCAAAATGCGGGCTTGTCAGCCCAAGCAACTGTCCGGGCTCTTTGGGGAAAGGCGCGGCGACCATGCTTTCAGACGGCCTGCCATGACCAAGACCCTACCGGTCTGCCGCACCCTGAATCACTCCTCACCGGAGATTTTCCGCATCAACCTCAAGATACAAGACCCTGCTGTAAGGGCCAGCGTCTTTCGGTTCTTGGCGCAATTTTCCGAACCGAGATTCATAGGATCAAGGGATTCGCATGATTTCCCAATCCTGTAAATCCTGGAATCAAGGAAATCCCAGTTCAGACGAACAACCGAAAGGCCCCGCTGTAATAACACAGGACGATTGCAAAGTCGTTGAGTTGCCCACTCCCCCTTGTTCACCCTGAGCTTGTCGAAGGGCCGTCCGTTCATGGTTCGACAGGCGGAGTATTATCGCCTCGCATTGTGAAGCTATAATCCGCGGGTATCGGCACCATAGCTCTGATGTTCCCACATATAATCCCACATGGATGATTGGATACTATGGGCTTACTTGGGACTATCCTGCCTTGAGGTCTTAGAGCCCTATTTCCGGGCCAAATACGGGATTCACCTCTGACTTCTCGGGGCTCAGGGTGGCCGGCAGGAGCAGGCCGGCATTGGCCACTAGGCGATGGGGTTCCGTTTGCTTTCGGTGTATGGCCCTTCTGCCCGTAGGCACACTATACTCTAAAAGCAAACGGAACCGTTTCTAATCGAGGCCATATACTCTGGCAGCGTTGCCTCCGACGATCTTAGCCCTTTCCTCCTCGGTGCAGTCCACGAGAATCTCCTCGAGAATCGCCTGGCTCCGGGGGAAGGTGGATTCTGTGTGGGGATAATCTGATCCCCACTGCAATTTATCAACACCTATGTGTTTACGCACCTCTATGCCAAAGGCATCTTCCTGGAATCCAAGGAACACGTTATTGTGGAAGAAGTCGCTGGGTAGCGCATCCCCTTTGTACCGGTACCCCGAGACCTCCGGGAGTCTTTCTGTGTAACAGGAGTCAAGCGTGTGCAAAAAGTAGGGAACCCAGCCTAGTTCATGCTCCACCGACCCCACCTGGAGCTTCGGGTAGCGCTCAAATACACCGCTAAAGATGATATGGGCAAGAGACATCCGCACCCAATAGTCAAGGTTAACTATAAAGGGGCCTCTACCCTCGACTTCAACATCCTCAAAAAACTGACCCGGCCCCGGACGGTTGGTGCCAACGTGCAGGCTAAGGGGCATTGCCAAGCCTTGGGCCGCAGCCCACAGCGGTTCATACTCCGGCTTATTGTAGGACCGTTCCTCGGGAGGATAGACCGTGATCAGAGCCCCGGCGAAGCCCATTTTAGCGCAGCGTTCCAACTCCTTTACACCCTCTCTCACATCATCCACGTTTAGCATTGCGATGCCCTTGAGCCGCTTGGGGAATGCTCTACAAAATTCTCCAACCCAATCGTTGTAGGTCCTGAAAAGGGAGTTTAGTAGCTCTCCATCCGGCGTGGTGTAGAGCAGGAGACCAATTGTAGGATAGACGATGCTTACGTCAACTCCATCGGCATCCATGTCTTTGACGTGCTCCTCGGGGATGTACCCTCCTGGACGCACGTCTTCGATTCTACCCACCCTACTCAGCTTCTCCGGCTCTTCAAATCTCAATCCGGCCTGAATTCCCGAAGTAACATCGAACACTTTACGGCCTTCGCAGAACCACCAATCGGCTTCTTCCAACCGTTCTATGTGGGGTGCTCGGTCTTTGAACTTTGACTCGCCCCTAGTGGTCCACAGGTCCGCTGGCTCAAAAACGTGGTTGTCCGAAGAAATGACTCTGTAATCTCCCATGCTTCATCCTCCCGCATTCCGCTGAATGATTTCCCCCCAATGCAAGGCCAATTCGACCGGTTAGCCAACCATGTCGTAGCTGCGCAGCAGCTTGCCGGGCAGCGCCCCGGTGCATTCGTTGTTTTGGAAGGTAACTGCACCGTTAACTATTGTGTAGCGAATGCCGGTGGGCTTTTGGATCAGGCGGCGTTCGCCACCGGGGAAGTCAAAGCCGTAGACCGGCCTGTCGTACAAGTAACCCAGCTCATCCAAGTTGTAAATCATGATGTCGGCCCACGATCCAACGCGCAGCGTGCCACGGTCTTTGAAGTCGGTGATCCAGGCCGGCAAAGCGCTCATCTTATTGTGGGCCTGCTCCAAGGTCATGATCTCCCGGTCCCGGACCCAGAAGGATAGCCATTCCACCGGCCAGACGGACAAGGTTGCGAACTTGGTGTGCGCCCCTCCATCGGACACAGAGATGTGGCTATGGGGATCCTGGAGGCGGGGAATCAGGGCCTCCACTTCATCCGGGTTGTCGCCGCGTGGGATCAAGAATTCGGTCTCGAGACCCTCCTCCAAGGCCAAGTCCAGGAAAGCATCCAACGGTTCTTTGCCCATCATTTCGGCCAGTTCTTTGATGGTCACGCCATCAAACTTCTTATTCCGTTCATGGACCACTTCCAATACGGTAACCCTGGTCCAATCGTTCAGCCGGGCGGGCCAGTCTTCGACGTCTCTCTTCATAGCTTCGCGAGCTTCTGGGACCCTTAGCTTGGCCGCCCGTTCCTCGGCACTGCCCAGCAGAGGTTGCACCCAGTTGGGCATAAAATCGTAAAGGTTATATTCAGACAGCTTGAACTCGCTACCGGTATTGGACACGATATTTTGAAACAGCAGGGGTAGCCCTTCTTCCCGACACATCTGCTCCCAAGCCGGGTCTTCGCCATACTGGGAATCCAGTACGTGCAGCGGCCGGCCGCTGATCCTCATGATCTCCGCCAACATCGTCCGAATGCTCTTACGCTCGTCCGCCGTCAGCCCCAAGCCTAGGGTCAGGCCCACGTGGCCTACACCGAACTGGCCCAACACTTCGGCCAGCCCAAGGAACTCTCTGTCCGAAGCCACGATACTGGGCAAGTGGCTTCCATCCTCAGCCCGGTCTTCATTGTTTTTGTCCAGGGCAAAACCGAAGGCCCCAGCCTTCATCCCTTCATGGAAGATCTGCTTCATTTGATTTAGCTCTGCGTCGGTTACCGAGGTGCGTTCCCGAGCCGGTATCATCCCCAACACGTAGCCACGCATGGGGTTAACGGGGAACATAGCACCCACATTCACCCCTAAACCCTGGCGGTCCAGGCTGTCCAGGTACTGGGGGAAGGTCTCCCAGTCCCAGCGCAGCCCCTTCCTCATAGATTCCAAGGGAATGGCCTCAATACGGTCCATCATCCGCATGTTCAGGTCCTGGTCCGCGGCCCTCGTTGGAGCAAAGCCGAAGCCGCATTCACCTATGGTGAGCGAGGTCACGCCGAACCAGCTGGACAGCGAGGCGTAGGGGTCCCACTGGATTTGTGCGTCGTAGTGGGTGTGTAGGTCGATAGCTCCGGGCGCCACAATACAGTCTCGGGCGTCGATCTCTTTCGCCCCTGCCGCGTTGATACGCCCACTGATCCTGGCTACTCTCCCGTCCTTGATCCCCAGATCGGCCCGGAACCGGGGAACGCCCGTCCCGTCCACGATGGTGCCGCCACGGATTACCAGGTCGTACTCCGCCATGGTATCTCCCCCTATGTTCCTTATTCAGGCTTTGAGGCCTGCCATCGATAACCTACCATACCGGCGTCTATCGGCACAATCACTATCGAAAGAGATTTGGCCGCGGGGAAATCCAAATCAAAAACCGGCAATGTCCGGACATTTCTTGTATGTAAACAAGAGTTTGGAAACCTACTGTGAGCTAAATGCTTCGTTCCTCAAATACCTGTCAGAAGTCCCTACCCCTAACGCTACCACACACCTACACCCAGGGAGGGGGCAACTCTCGGTGGCGGCCCTGGCTCACTCTGGACGGTTGACGGCACCAGAAGGTGGTAACTTGCATGTTATTTCGGGAATGAAGCACTAAGAAACTATCTCAAAACAGGAGGCTCCACTGGCAGCGATACCAGATTAGGGCGCAGGCCAGTTGGAGCAGGCCCAGGTAGTTGGATGCCTTTTTGTCGTAACGCACCAGGACCCCACGGCATTTAGACAGCCATGCCAGGGTACGCTCCAGCACCCACCGCCTCGCCGGATGGCGTTTCACTCCTTGGCCATCCAACTTCTCCTCGCCGATACGCCTGATGTGCGCCCAGTATCCACCGTCCGCCGCAGCGGCTCGGCCCGTGGGGTTGTCATATCCCTTATCCAGGCACAAGTTCTCTGGGGATTTCCCAGGCCCGTCAGGGCGGGCCACTACGATGTTCTCCGGTGTCTGCCGCAGCAGTTTGGTGTCGTGAACGTTGGCCCCAGCCACCACCACGCTAGCGGGCCTCCGCTCCTGTCAACCAGAACACTCCGCTTGCTGCCTGCCTTGGCCCGGTCCGTGGGGTTGGGTCCGACTGAATCCCCCCAAAACGGGCCTTGCCCATGGCGCAGTCGACGGCCTGCCATTCCCACTCCACCCCGCCTAGTTCCTCGCACTCTTTAACCAGGACGGACCAGATTCTCTCCAACACGCCCAACTATACCCAGCCCTGGAAGGTCCGGTGGATGGTGCTTCATCCCCTCCGCCATATTAATGTTCCTTGCCGTCCCATAGAGTCTCAAAAGCCCCTCACTCATAGCTGAATTACTGATCATCGGCTCTTGAGACTTCTCCCGAACTCCCGTAAAATACCACTGCATCCCACTCATTGTGTGGGAAATAACGTGGTATGGAAGAGAGCATGGGCAAGCTCACCGCACTTACGGCAAAGGCCCTGAGCGAACCAGGCAGGCACGGCGACGGCGACGGCCTCTACCTGAACGTCGCCCCTGCCGGCAGCAAATCCTGGGTCCAACGCATTGTAATCCATGGACGGCGCCGGGACATAGGACTGGGGCCGTATCCCGCGGTCAGCCTTGCCAGAGCCCGGGCCGTCTGCCACGACAATCGCACCGCCGTTGCCGAAGGGCGGGACCCGGTTACTGAGAAACGTGAAGGTCGGGAAGCCGCCCGTAAGCCGGTCCCATCCATCCCCACCTTCGCTGAAGCCGCCGCCCGGGTGATCGAGCTGCGCCACCCCACCTGGAGCAACCCGAAACACGCGGCCCAGTGGCAATCGACGCTCCAGACCTACGTCTTCCCGCTAATCGGGGATAGGGCGGTTGACGCCATCACCGTCGGCGATGTAATCGACACCCTGACTCCCATCTGGACCAGCAAGCCGGAAACCGCCAGCCGGGTCCGGCAGCGAGTGGAAACGGTTATGGACTGGGTGGTTGCCCAGGGGTACCGGCCGGACAATCCGGCGGGACGCTCCCTGTTCAAAGCCCTGCCCAAGACCCAGCGGCTGAAGGAACACCATCAGGCTTTGCCCCATGCCCAAGTGCCGGGTGCGGTGGAGAAGGTGAGAGAGTCTACGGCCAGCATTTCCACGAAGCTGGCCTTTGAGTTTCTGGTACTGACCGCCAGCCGCTCCGGCGAGGTCCGGTCGGCTGATTGGACTGAAATCGATTGGGGGTCGGCAACCTGGGAGATTCCCGCCGCCCGGATGAAGGCCAGGCGCCCCCACCGGGTCCCATTGTCCAGTGGGGCCATGGAGATACTGCGCCAGGCATTGGGCCTAAGCGACGGTCACGGGTTGATATTCCCCGCCGCCCGTAGTGGCAGGCCGGCGTCGGAGATGGTGTTCACCGCCATGCTGCGGCGGCTGGAAATTCCCGGCCGTACCGCATGGATTCCGTACTTCCTTCAGAAACTGGGTTGCCGAGTGCACGCCCACACCGTGGGCGGTCGCGGAAGCCGCCTTGGCCCATAACGTCGGCAACAGCACTGAGGCAGCATATATGCGGAGCGACCTATTCGAGCAGCGCCGTGCGTTGATGGACGCTTGGGCTGCTTACCTTGCCGGCGGGACCGTTAAGGACGATGGAACGGCTGAACAGCCTCCGGACACCGGTCACGGCACCGAAGCGGAGGACACGCAGGTCGAACTAATCGACCTGACACAGGCGCTAATCGACGCTCAGGAGGCTTACGTTACCGGTGGGACCGATATTGAGGGGAAAACGCCTGAACAGGTCCGGGACGATCATCTACGCGACCTATTGGACGACAAAATTCCAGGTATCCCGAAATTTTCTGATTTGCTGTCCAGGTGGAGAGATGCTCATTCAGGTCCTTCCTTCGCAAGCTACGTAGGATTTCCCGACTGGTCGATGGTGCTGCTCATCTACATTGAGGATGCCAAGACCCAGCGGTGGGCCTGGGACGCACTGCGTGGCCTTATAGAAGAATTGTTAATGAATGACGAACCAATCCCTTGGACCCTGCATGTGTGGGGCCTATACCAATTGGTCCGGGGCGGCCGTCCCCGTAAACGCGGCCGGCCCGAAGAGTTGGACCGAGCCCTGCGATATTTGGCGGCTTGCAAGTTTCTACGGGCTCTAAGGTGGACTCGTGAAAAGGCTATCGGCCACATCGCCCACATCAAGAAATGCCCGGAGGACACCGTCGAGTCCAGAATTCGCAAGCTGGAACAATATCTCTGCCGCGGCAAAAATGAGGGCTGATTTTTCACGGTGAAAAGCAGCTGGCCCTGCTGTACCCTCCGTTACAAGTAACGTTTCGAAGGGGGTACATCATGGGCACTGCAAGTACCGGCCGCCTCCTGCGCCTGAGCGAGGTGCGGACCCGTACCGCGCTGGGACGTTCCACCATTTATCGCCTGATGCGCAATGGGGATTTCCCTGAGCCATTGAAAATCGGGGCCCGCGCCGTCCGATGGCGGGAGTCCGAGATCGAGGAGTGGCTGGCAGCACGCCCCAGGGCTACTGGTGACGCCCCAGCCTGACAAGGCGGGCTGCGCGATGACATTTGCCCAGCAGGGGCTTTGCCCCCACCCGTCTCGGGAAGCAATCACTTGGCGAATCGATATATTGGGAACGGCGGAGCGCAAAATAATTATATCATTAGATGGGGAAATCCCTCAGTGCATCGAAGGAAAGAGCGAAGCTAAGTGATAAGAAAGTGATTCACTTTTCAAGTGTGAGATTTCGCCGGCAATCACTTTTTTATCACTTTGGAAACATCGAATGGACAGAGAACATGTTTGAAGCTAAAACAGCGTCCCCCAAGGTCGTACAACGACGCTATGGTATTACCACATCTGACCGGCCTTACGTCTTGACCATTTATGAAGATGGACGGCGGGAAAGCCGCCTTTTGAAGATGCCGCAGCTATCGGAGCTACTGGACGAGTCCATTCCTGAACGCGATCAACTGCTGGTCTTGGCGGGCTACGTGCGGGGGCTGATGGCCGGCAAGACCAAGGGCTTGAAAGAGCGGAATCGCTTGCTGGGAGAGCTTATCCTTGAGGGCGTGCGCTTTAGGAAGCTCCAGTTAGTGCTGGATTGGAGTCCGGCGCACCTGCGCCGGGTGTTGCTGCACGACTGCGGCCTGAATTGGGCCAGGATAAAAGAAATTGAGAGACGCTACGCGGAAAGGGAACGGGCAAGGAGTAGATATGGCATTCCGTTTGCATATAGAGGATAGGGTTCCTCTGGTACGATAAGGGCATACCCTACAAGAAAACGGAACCCTTCGACTACTGCTGCCACTCAAACCTAGTGCGGGCAATCACTCCCTACCATCTTAACGAGAGCGACGTCCACGACGTGCTCAACATATTCCAGGTGACCGGACTTACCCGGGACGACCGTTACTTCGTGAAACCTTCACCGGCGAAGCAGGGGGACTACTTCGAATTCTTCGCCGAGATAGACCTGCTTTGCGCCATTTCCACATGTCCCCACGGAGACCTGTCGGTCCAGGTTTGGGGAGAAGACGCCGACGATCCCATCGACACCTGCCACCCCTTGGGCGTCGAAATTTATCAACCTTCTCCGGGACTACTGGAAGGTTGGCAGTCGCCTTCATCGGTCGACTACTGTGGCATCCACGGACTTGACCGTCCATGAGATTCCGGTGACCCGTATGCGGTGAGCTGGTCAAACCATCAACCAAAGGAATTGGCCGGAGGAAAAGATGATAGTAGTAACCGGAGCGGCGGGAAGGCTGGGACGCCGGGTGGTGCAGTTGCTGGTGGACCAGAACAAGGAAATCCTGGCGACAGACCAGGTGGCTGCCGATGACCTTCCGGCGGAGTTTGTGCGTTGCAGACTCCAGGACGCCAAGGCAGTGGAGGATGTTCTCAAGGGCGCGGAAGCCGTCGTTCACATGGGAGCCATCCCCGGGCCGCTGCGGGAAGACCCGAGGGTCATTTTCGAAAATAACGTGACCAGCGACTTCAACGTAATGATGTCGGCGGCGGAGTTGGGACTGCGGCGCGTGGTGTTCTCGTCCAGCGCCTTCGGCATGGGGTGGGCCCACGACGGGAGCGCTTTCGTGCCGCTGTACCTGCCATTGGACGAGGAACATCCCATGATGCCCTTTGAGCCCTATGGCCTCACCAAGCAGGTTGGAGAAGATATCGGCAGGATGATCGCCCGCAATTCGGCCACCACGGTCGTCAGCCTGCGGTTTACCAATGTGGCCCTTCCGGAAGTCCAAGCGGAGTTCCCCTGGCCGGTACCCACGCCAGAGAATCCCCTGACGCTGGTGATGTGGGCCTACGCTGATGCCAGGGACGTGGCCGAGGCTCACGTGCTGGCGTTGGATGCGGAGATAGGGGAGTATGAAGCTTTCATGCTCGCCCAGCCCTCCAGCCGATTCAAAGAGCCTACGATTGACCTGGTCAAGAACAACTTTGGCGACCGGGTGGAGATACGGGAAGGGCTGAGCGGCACCGCCAGCGTAATCAGTACTGAAAAGGCGCAGCGACTGCTGGCCTGGAGACCTCGCTACGACTGGCGGTAAAGGCCGGCGCCGGCGGACGCCCGGCAGACCGTGTGATATATTCCCTATGCCGCTGCACCCGCCGGCGCAGATTCAAGGAGGTCAGGAAGATGGTCGACAAGGAACAGGACTGGGAGTACGGCCTGCGCGCCGAGGGACACGGGAACGAGGGTGAAAAGGCCAGGCCGGTCGTGATCGGCGAGAACGGCTTCCACTACCGGGTCTCGGGCGAGAACTGGGGCCAGCTTCCCGAAGGGTGCGTCTACAGGGAAGGAACGGCCGTCGCGGTGGACTCGAAGGACCAAGTCTACGTCTTCAACCGCGGTACCATACCGATGCTCGTGTTCGACACCCATGGCAACCTGCTGCGCGTGGGGCGATGGGGTCTTCGCCAACCCCCACGGCGTGACCATCGCGCCGGACGACACCGTCTTCTGCGTGGACAACGGCGACAGCACGGTCCGGCAGTTCACGCCCGACGGCGAGCTGCTGATGACCCTCGGTACGCCCCACAAGCCCAGCCCCAGGATGAGCGGCGAACCGTTCAGCGTTCCCGCCCACGTGGCTTTTGACCGGCGTACCGGAGAATTCTACGTGGCCGACGGCTATTCCAACGCCAGGGTGCACAAGTACTCACCCGAGGGCAAGCTCCTCTTCTCGTGGGGCGAATCGGGCACCGGGGACGGCCAGTTCAACATCGTCCACAACGTCGAGGTAGACAACGATGGCTGGGTATACGTCGCCGACCGCGAGAACCATCGCATCCAGGTCTTCAGCTCCGGTGGGAAATACGAGACCCAGTGGGGCAACCTCTCCCGCGCCGCCGCCATCTGCATCGGCGACCGGGCGGGCGAGGAACTGATATATATCGGCGAGTACTTCTGCGGGATCGCCACCAACGACATCGGCACCGATCTCGGCCCCCACGTGACAGTGATGGACACCAAGGGCAAGGTCCTGGCCAGGGTCGGGCGGGAGAGCTACGGCGACCAATCGGGGCGGTTCTATTCCCCCCACGGGATAGCCGTGGACTCCAGGGGAGACCTGTACGTGGCGGAGGTGTCTTGGACCGACTACGGCCGGCACATGGCACCACCCCGCGAGCTGCGGTCGATGCAGAAGCTGGTCAGGGTTCTGGATTAGCTGGCGGCAGATGTCCACCAAACTGGATAAAATCAAGAACCTTCATTCGACGGACACAATCGACACGGAAAGCTTAAGTACTCGTGGGCGGTCGATCTGGGTCCATTCGAGATTGCTGGACAGTAGTGTGCCCTGCCGGAGAGGGTGGGGCCGTAGGGAACGGCGTGGCGCGCAGCCTAGGTACCGAACCCGGCTAGGCCGTCCGGAGCTGAGCTAATTCTCGATAGAGAGCCGTCATATCCCTGAGTGCCGGCCTAGCTCCTTCACCCCAAGGGGATCCTACATTCGCAGTCAGGAGACCAACTGTACGTAACACCTGTCCAAGTTGCTCTAGGAGATAGAGGATCGTCAACTTCACTTGTATTTCATCGTAGTGACCACCAGGGCGTACAGTCCGCCGTACAGTTGTGAGAAACAACAGGCTCAGACGCCGTGGGTGTGCGGCTCTTTCGCTGAGGTCTCCGTATTTCTCATCCCACGCTTTTTTGGCTTCGGGTGAAATTCGTTCAGCCATTTTGCCATAGGTCAGGTCTCCACTGCTGATAGATCCTTTATCATCGAGTAGGGCGTCCAACGTTGGAGGATGGGTTTCTGCGTCTTCTGCAACAACCTGGTCCTCCATGACCATCCGTACCAGTGCCGACGCTTGCTGGTAGTAGCCGCGTTCCAATAACTGTCTGGCAATGTGCAGTGAATTGAAACTTCTCACGGCAAGGAACATTTGGGCATCTTCCAGTCGGCTATCTGGTCGTTGCTTCACATGGGCGAAGGCATCTAAGCCCTGGAGAATCTGGTCGAGGGCGGCATCGACAACTTCAAGCTCACGACCATGGTTCATTCGTATGTGAGATGCAACGTCGTTTTCGTTCAACTCAATCACTCTCATGTGGCGTCGTCTGAACTCAGCAGACATTAACTTTCCTCCTGAAATGCTCCCGCGATACGGTTCGATGCATGATCGGACGACATTTTCCCTGAACAGCGACACCGTGCCAGCACCATTCAACGCTGTCCTCCATCAACCGCGCGTGGCAACCCAGACGACATGAAGTGCGCCTCCCTTGCGGCTGCTTCCACCACGCGCCCGCACCTTGACTTCATCCACCTCGAAGCCGGCACGGCGCAAACGTCTGACGAATGGCGGTTGAGAACCGGCAGACCATATCGCCAATACCCCGCCGCGCCGCAACGCCGCGTAGGTGGCAGTCAGCCCCGGCAGGCTGTAAAGCCAGTTGTTGCCCTTTCGGACCATCGCCTCCGCGCCATTGTCGACATCAAGCATGATGGCATCGTAGTCACCTCTGGCGGCCGTTATCAACTGGACAACGTCGGCTTCATGGAGTTCAGTCCGGCGGTCGTCAAGAGGTCGGCCGGCCAAATCGGCAAGCACTCCCCGGTTCCATTCAACCACGGCTGGCACCAGCTCCGCGACCACCACCCGGGCATCCTCGCCAAGGATGTCCAGCGCCGTTCTCACCGAGTAGCCCATTCCCAGACCGCCAATCAGAACGCGGGCCCTCGGCCGTTTTGCCAAGTTCTGACAGCCCAGTCTGGCCACGGCTTCTTCTGACCCATAAACCCGGCTGTTCATGAGTTCCAGGTTATCCGCTCTGAGCGAGAACTCAGAGTCACGTTGGTACAAAACGAGCTCCGCTCCTCCGCCAGGGGTTTGGGCCCGGCCGATCAACTGCCAAGGCTTCATTGATGAGACTCTGGACGTTTACAAACTAGGACAAGAAGGTGCGCGACACATGCAGCACCCTCACTTTCAGATCGCGGACGAGTGGCTGGGCAAATGGGGTATATGAGACCCTCGCCGCGCACCTTGGACAGGAACTCGTCCTACAGCACCCAGATTTCGGGCTTGTCCAGGCCGGCAGCCTTGACTGTCCCCCCTCCGACACCAGCTAGCGAGGATCAACAACATATAGACCAGGCACAGGCCTGATGTGGAGATAGGGCTTTGCCTTGCGCTGATTCGCATCCCGGCAGGAGATCAACCAGCCATTGTAGATCATGTCTCGAATTCTGTAGTCAGCCATCACTTCGGCGATTCTGGCGCTAGCCAGGGCATCGTCCGAGCCATCATGTTCGCGAGTAAAGTATCGTGATTCGCTGTTCTCCATCAGGCGCGCTATCGTCTCCAAGTCGGCTATGTTCGACTGAAAGATACGCATGGGATCCGATTCTAGGCGATTGGCATAGCGGCGTTTGAGCCAACCGGCTCCAACGAAGAACCCTATGACCCAACCGACGAGTCCAATGAGGCCAGGCAGGTTGATTTCGTTCGTGAATGTGAATTCCATGTCGATGCCCACTCCTTACCGATACATTTTACCCCATCAGCACCACTGACTTGTCTTATCGCGAGCGTCCGCCGGGTCTGATCAAACTGATGCCATAGGATTCTGCAGTGCTAGCCACGCGGGGCTGCTACAGAATCTGCGTAGTGTCACCAAACCTGACAAGATCGAGAACCTTCATTCGACGGACACAATAGACACGGAAACCTGAGATACGCGTGGGCGGTTGATTTGGGTCCATTCAAGCCAGGTCGGTAAAGCGGACTCACAAATGGGTGTATCACGTCGTTCCCGCGTACCCGAACGTATCGCCAAGCCCGATGAACGGTTCGATTCTTCTCAGGTGGGCCAAGCGGTACTGTATTACAAACCTTTGACTGGGTTGTTTACTTCTAGACGGAGCACCTGACAATCTCAAGGTCTTCGAGTCTTCACAGGTGGGTCCGCCTTAATCATCTTCCTTTGGAGTTCAGAGCCTCGCCCCGAAGTTGTTGATAGGAGAGCCAATACAGTGCTCTTCCTTGAGCTACCACAAGTTTTGAGAACTCAAGGGTGCAATCTTCTGAAAAATCACGATCGCAATAGCTCCTCAGCAACGACATCCGCAGACTTCCCTTGGCTCTCTTACCCAAGGCTGCCGCATTGACGCAGAACCACGAAACGGGAGGGCCAAAATCCAAAACACAGTAGTAGCCTCTCTCGTCCTCCTGATTAACCAACAACACGTCAAGGTCTCGCTTCTCAAGCTGTCGTGGTAGTGTTTTTCTGGTCGCTGTCTCCACTTCAATGTTGTACCGGAGTCCTCCTAGGACGGCGCGGATGTCCGGGTGGCCTGGGTGATTGATCTCCAGCACCTTGCCACCAAATCGCAGTAAGACGTGCGCGAGGAGAGCCTGAATTACAGGACCGTACTTTTCAGCACCTGCTTCCTGCCTCAGACTCTCCAATAGTCTGGCAGCGTCATACGGGTATTGGGACATCTTCAAATAGAGGGCCGTCGACGCCGATGCCCAGTGCTCTGTATGCCTTGACGTCGTCCTTTACGAAATGGTCTTTCAGCACCGGGAGAAACTTGTCTTCCTCGTGAGTCGCAACGAACAGGTGAGCATGGTTGGTTGCCTCGGACAATTCTTTCAAGAGCAGGCTGACCTTATCATTGTCGAATGCCTGCGTAGGGTCGTCCAGCAACAACAGGTCGAGCAGTGGGCTGTCTTGGTAGCGCGAAAAAACAAAGTACGGAACCAACCCGATTGCATTCTGTGCTTGACCGTTAAGGACCCCCTGCCCCACTCCCCAATTTCCAGACCCGTGGGTGGAAGACACGCGCATCTCGAGGGTGATAGGGTCGTCTGCGTTTCCACCCTGCCGAATACTGATTGAGTCGAAAGTTGGGTTGCCGGTCAGCCGGAGGTAGACTTCTGTCATCTCCTCCCCCACTGGTGGAAGGTCCTTTTGCAGGCGCTCTCGCAAATGTGAATTGAGCAACCCACGGGTTTCATCGACGATATTACGCAAGTCGCTCATTTCTTTGAGGTTGTCGTGCAAGGCCGCATAGTCTCTGTCGTACAGACGTTGCAGCCTGGTCTTTTGGTTAAGGAATCTACGGAACTGCACCTCTCGCCTAACATTATCTATCCGCGTCTTCCAATCATCATAAGCTTCCTCACGGGAACTTAGCGCGTGGCCCAATTCCTCACAACTTTTGCGGACTTCTTCGAAATAAACTTGGAGTGAATCGGATGTAACCGGGGACGGCAGGCCAAATGCATCCTGTCCATGTTCTAGGGCAGTAGCCAAGTCGCCTTGGTGCTTGGTGATCTGTGTCTCATGGGCCTGTGTTTGATCTGCCAATTGTTTGGCTGCAGATATTCGTTCTCTCAGAGCGTCTCGTCGGTCCAACAGTTCATTGGTTGCCTTGTCTCCGCTAGATTCCCAGTCCAGCAATATCGTTCTCAATTCTCCTAACTGGAATTGGGTGTTGCAGGATGGGCAGGTCTCATGATCCGATTCACCCTCAGCAACCTCAAAGTATTGGAGGGCAGACCTTACAACGTTTAATTTGGACTGGCTCGCCTCGAATCCTTCTTCCGTCTCTTTCAGAGAATGTTCCAGTTCATCCAGCGATGAGCCATCCAGGACCAATTCCTGTTCACCTAGGAGTTGCTGAACGGTCAGACGGATAGTGAGGTGGACCCGGAAAATCGGACAAGTAGCTAAGTGAGAGCAATGTTATGCTCGTATCCGGGCCGTGCAGAGGCGACTAACTGGACAGCCCCGCAAGTGGTGTAGGCTCACGATGAGGCCTGTCGTCCGGATTGAGGCCGAGTGGACACTGGTGCGCATTGCCCGGGTGAGAGCATGGTCTGGGAGACTTGCGACGGCATCATTGGTGACGCTCCGGTCGGGGCGATCCCGTTGGGGAGATTGTCTACAGTTCGCGACTCCCTCCGGCGATGGGCCTACACGGCAATGGCGGAGGCGGTGATGAACCGAGGCAAGAGCAGCACGAAACCGGCGGAGTTGTCCCAGCTGAACCTTAATTCGGCGGGCATTGACGTGGGCGCCTCCAGCCATTTCGTGGCGGTTCCCGCTGATCGCTCGGAACAGCCGGTGCAAGAGTTCGAGGCTTTCACTGCGGACCTGTATCGCTTGGCGGACTGGCTTACTGAATGCGGCGTGGCAACCGTGGCCATGGAGTCCACCGGCGTGTACTGGATACCGTTGTTCGGGGTGCTGGAAGAACGGGGCTTCCAGGTGATGCTGGTGGACCCCAGACGCATCAAGAATGTGCCGGGTCGCAAGAGCGACGTGGTGGACTGCCAGTGGCTGCAACAGCTGCACACCTACGGGCTGCTGTCCGGGGCCTTTCGGCCTGACGAGGATATACGCCGCCTGCGCAGCTACCTGCGGCAGCGGGCCATGCTGGTGGAATACGCCTCTCATCACGTCCAGCACATGCAGAAGGCGCTGACCGAGATGAACGTGAAGCTACAGCACGTCATCAGCGACATCACGGGCAAGACCGGCATGGACATCATCGAGGCCATAGTGAGAGGCGAGAGGAATCCCCGCAGGCTGGCCCGGCTGCGCGACCGACGGATCAAGGCGGACGAGGCGACCATAGCCCGATCGCTGCGGGGGCACTGGCGGGATGAGCACCTCTTCCAGCTGACCCAAGCTGTGGAACTGTACCGGGTTTACCAGGGCAAGATAGCCGAGTGCGACCGGGAGATTGAAGCCCAACTGGCCGGATTTGAAGACCGCAGCGACGGCGAACCTCCGGCTCCCAACGGCAAGAGGGGCAATCAGAAGAACGCGCCCGGCTTCGATGTCCAGAGCCAGTTGTACCGGATGACCGGAGTGGATCTGACCCGGATCGACGGCGTGGACGCCTACACAGCCCTGAAGGTGATCGGCGAGATTGGCACCGATATGACCAAATGGCCCAGCGCCAAGCACTTCGCCTCCTGGCTGGGGCTGAGTCCCGACAACCGCATCACCGGTGGCAGAGTGATCAGCTCGAAGACCAAGGCCAGCGCCAACCGTGCGGCGGCGGCACTGCGGCTGGCGGCCAACGCGCTGCACCGCTCCGACAGCGCTCTCGGTGCCTTCCTGCGCCGGAAGAAAGCCCATCTGGGTGCGCCCAAGGCCATCACGGCCACGGCCCACAAGCTGGCCCGGATCATCTACTCCATGCTGCGCTACGGCCAGCAGTACGTGGACGCCGGAGCCGAATACTACGAGAGTCAGTACCGGCATAGAGCACTGCGCATCGCAAAACACCGAGCCGCGCAACTGGGCTACCAGTTGGTGCCAATACCAGGTCCCTTGGCTTCGGCTGTACCCTACCCATCAGAGGTCGCGCCAGCGTGACAGTTCTGGTTAGTGGGGAGTCCCGCTCCCATGCCGAAGGCAGCGGTAGCTGTCGGGAAGGAGTGGGAAATGTCGAAAGAACGCAGAAAGCACAGCCCGGCCCTCAAGGCCAAGGTGGCTCTGGAGGCGGTGAAGGGCGAGGAGACGGTGGCCCAACTGACCGCCCGGTACGAGATCCACCCCGGGCAGATTCAAGCTTGGAAGAAAGCCCTTGTGGAGGGCGCCTCCGGCGTCTTCGGCAACGGTAAGGAACAGAAGACCAAGAACGACGACGCCTTGGTCGCCCGGTTGTACCAGGAGATCGGCCAGCTGAAGGTGGAGCGGGATTTCTTGGCGGAGAGGTCCGGTCCATGAGTCCGGGCCGTCGGCGGGAGATGGTGGACCGGGAGCATCCGTCCCTGCCGATAGTGCGGCAGTGCGCCCTGCTGGGGGTGACCCGCTCCAGCCTCTACTACCGTCCCAAGGGGGCTTCCGAAGCGGACCTGTCCCTGATGAGGGAGATGGACCGTCAGTACCTGGAGACCCCCTTCTACGGGTCGAGGCGGATGAAGGCCTGGCTGGAGCGGCAGGGCAAGCAGGTGAGCCGGAAGCGGGTGCAGCGGCTGATGAGAGTCATGGGGCTGCGGGCCATCTACCGGCGCCCCCGGACCAGCCAACCGGCGCCGGAGCATCGGGTCTATCCCTACCTGCTGAGGAACGCCAGGGTCACCCGGCCCAACCAGGTGTGGGCCGCCGACATCACCTATCTGCCCATGGCCCGTGGCTTTCTCTACCTGGTGGCAATCATGGACTGGCACAGCCGGTACGTGGTGGCCTGGCGATTGTCCAACACGCTGGAGGCGGGCTTTTGCGCCGAGGCGCTTGCGGAGGCGTTGGCCCGGGGCAGGCCCGAGGTGTTCAACACCGACCAAGGCAGCCAGTTCACCAGCCGGGAGTTCACCCAGGTCCTCCAGGATCGCGGAGTGAAGATCAGCATGGACGGGAAGGGGCGGTACCAAGGCAACATCTTCGTGGAGCGGTTGTGGCGGACGGTGAAGTACGAGGAGCTCTACCTGAAAGCCTACGTCAATGCCGTCGAGGCCCGACGGGAACTGGGCGCCTACTTCCGGTTCTACAATAACCTGAGGCCCCATCAAGCCCTGGGCTACCGGACCCCGGCCGAGGTGTTCCACGGGGATCAGACAGTCCGGGAGGAAGAGTCAAAGGACAGGAGGTGTTCAGACGGACCAGTGTTGGGATCGTATGTAGGAGTAACGGGACCCTCACTTAACTCTGCCTTAATTCTGTCCAACTAACCGGGTCCACCTCATTGAACCCCTCAATAGTAACGTTGTGTATACGAAAAGCCCTATTGTTCATCATGTGGTTTCCTCTAATCTGCTCGCCAGATTCTCCATTGTGGATTGGACGATGGACTTCCTCCTCTGGTATTCCAAATCAAGATACGAGCGGACACCCTCTGTTCCATTCTCGTCCAATTCCTTTCGGATGTTCTGCCACATGTCGCGGCCCCCTCCCGCCTCCAAGTTCTGCTCGATTTGTTCGAAAACCTGCCGAGAAGCGGATGGAGCTGATACGTCACCATCATTTGGCATAAATTCTGAATCCTCCATAGGTCGCTACAGACTACTTGTGAAGTAAGGTGGGGCAAACCGGCACTGCACTACAAACCTTTGAATGAGCGGTGGCTCTTTAGATTGCCGAGGAACGAAAATTCAGGTCCGGTTGGGTGGGCTTGGATTGCCCAGCATCTCGAAGTAATGGCCGGCCAGGTAGTAGGGTTGAGTGGCGACCAAGTACGCCCAAAGAGCATCATCAGCCCAGGTCGCCTGCCGACGGCAGGCCATGACAATCTGGTGCAAGCTGTTTCGCGACGCCCTCAGTGATCAGGAGCATAGCAGTACCATTTCTTATGAAAAAAGCGAGTCAGCGACGGCCATCCAATGGGCTATTTCACCTGGTCGTTCAGAGTAGGAACTGCACTCAATGCGATAACCGTCGTCTAGCTCCCCACGATATGATAACCAGTTTAAGCTGCCCCAAGCGCAGAACTGGTCGTCGCAGATGATGAGCTTTAGGTGGATTTCAGTGCGTTTCACAGTTAGCCGGTCTAGCATACCAACGGGGATCCTGCGCTTCAGTTCATCCAGCACGTAGTTGCCTCTTGCAAGGTTCCGATCGGCTTCGGGTCCGCGCTCTGTTCCTTGTCCCCAAGCAATACGAACTTGCACCCCCCTTTCCATTGCTTGAACCAGCTTACGGCGAAGTTCGGCGTCGAAGGCCCGCTGCCCTATCCATGCAGATACTAGCGTAAGTTGGAATTGGGCTTTGTCTATCGCTTGCAATAGCAAGGGACGATGTTCTTCAGTTTTGATTATGCGAAAGTCGCCGTCACTACGTTCTTTCAGTTGCTGCTCCCGTTCAGCAAGCTGACGCTCCAATTCAGCCTTTTCGGCTTTTAGCTGAGTGAGGCTGCGCGCCAACTGGTCTCGCTGTCGCACATCTTGTGTTTCAAGCTGCCTGTCTTGAGTTTCAGCGATCATTTGCTCGGCAGAGTTGACAGAGAGGTAATCGTCCCTAATGGCAGAAAGCAAAGAAGCTTCATCGCTAGTGACGCTACTTGAAAGAAGCCACGGCTCTCCAGACCCTTCCCTGAATTCTTCAGGCACAACCATAACGTCGGAGTCCGCCAGCCTTTGCAACGCGACGCTTTCTTCCTCTAAGTACTCCCGGCCGCGAAACGCTGCAAATGCAGGCTGACCGCCGCCGGAGGCGACCAACCTTACAACTGTGATGTCGTTGCGGTACCGGAGACGTGCATCCCTGTTGTGGAATTCGGCAACCTCAGTAATTTCATCGGGTCTTATCCCCTCCTCGGCGCGAGCGCAATGCCTGATTGCTTCGATGTGAAACTCGCTCAACCGGGGTTTGCTTCCGGCGGGAAGAACGAAAAGACCTTCTTTTTGTACCTCGTCGAGATACAGCAAACGATTGGTGTCCACGTCCAATACCCGGCGGGCAAGCGGGTCGAAGGGAACCAACGTATGCTCACGTCGGGGAGACCAGGACCGGCCGCCGCTGGCGAGGACCTGCCTGCCCTTCCCGGTAATTTCCAAGTTCAGGTCGGGCCGTTGCGCCACCAGTTCTCCGCCAAGCAGTTCGGCGGCCGCACCGGCCACGAACTTCTCCGGCAGGCCAAGCAATCGGCTGAACTCCGTCGGCGGCGTCGGCCCTAAACCAGCCAGACGCAGGATGTAGCGGGCAGCAGTCGAGATTTCATGCTCTGCCAGAACGGTCAAAGTGAGGCGCACGGCATAGACAGGCCAGCATACCGGGTAGCAAGCGTCCAATTCGTAGCCCGGAAACCGCCGCTTAGCCCGCGCCATTGCAGTAGCAATTTCACCTCTCGTTTCACTCACGGCGTCCCCCTAACCTGCCGGAACGATTTCGCATTCTTCGGGGTGCGACCTAATATGCTCCAGCACCTTGGCGAAAGGGTTCTCGCCGGTCCCGGTCGCCGCGCTTCTCATCATAAAGTCGTCCCCTACGACTACCAGTACGCTGCGGGCGCGGGATAAGGCTACGTTGATGCGGCGATAATCCCGCAGGAAACCGATGTTGTACTGTTGGTTGGAGCGAACCGTCGAGTACAAAACCACGTCGCACTCCCGGCCCTGGAACGAGTCCACCGTCGCTACTTCAACCCTTAAGTTCTGCCATCGGGCGGTGTCTCCTGGGTCGATGAGCCGACGCACAAATTCTACTTGAGCCTGGTAGCCGCTGATGATACCTATCGCCGGGCGCAAATCGCGTTGCCGGCACTGATTCTCGAAATCCTGCAACCATTGAACAATCTGTTCAGCCTCGACACGGTTGTCGAAAGACCGGCCGCGCGGGGTTTCGGCTCTGCTGGACAAAGCGGACGTCGATAGCCAAGATACCGGCCGGTTTAGCCAGTTGTAGTCTTGGAAGTCCTTAGCGCTCAATCCCTGTTCCAGCTTGCCCTCATAAAACGCTTGGCTTATCAAATTGCCGATTGCCGGGTGCATTCGATATTGGCGGCGCAGGCTGGCCAGATGCCAGTGGCCCTCATGTTCAGCCTGTTCAACCAGTGTCTGGAACAAACTCGTATCAAGAGGGCTGTCATCATGGGAACCGTCGGTTTCGTCACCGGCAATATCGGCGTCAACCATCGGTGGCAACTGGCGCTCGTCGCCGACTAGTATGACCCGTTCCGATTTGGCGAGAGGAACCAGCGCCTCGGGGACGGTAGCGCGTCCAGCCTCGTCAACAATGGCCCAATCAAAGGTGGCTTCCGGCATTCGTTTGCCGCCGCTGTACAAACAGGTTGCTCCCACTACACTGGATTGCTCAACAATAAGTCGCTGCATATCACCAGTTTGGCCGGCTACCTGCATCCACTCGACTATGATGCTTCGGGTTTCCTGAACTTTCCGGAGGTCTTCGTCAGAGGGTTCCAAGTCGTCATTTGCTGCCACATGAGACGAAAAAATTCGGATGACCTGCTCCAACACCTCGTCGGCGTTGGTTTCGTTGAATTCGACCGACAATGACAGCAGCCTAGTGAGTTCATCAAGGCGGTCTTTCAACCTGGCCTGGATGATTTCCATCTGCTCATTGACGTGTGCCATCAGCATAGTTCTATTGCGCCCGTGCTGGACTATTTCGTAACGGCGTTCACATTCCCGAAGTTCTTTGACTAGTCCTTTGGCATCCTCGATCAATACCGCGGTCCCGCCTTTGGCTTCGTAGTCGGTTTCGACCACCCCGCCGTCAATTCTGCCAACTGCTCTGGCTTGATGCTCCGTTTGAGCCAAATCGTCCAGAACTGCGCTGCATTTATTCAGCACGTCTTGACGCCAAGCGCTGGCGCGTCCCTGGATGGTCCAGTCATCGGCACTGATTTTTTCCGGCCGACCAAGGCGTATCATCGTCGGCGGCGTTGCGCCTGCAGCCTTGGCAATTTGGTTCAATGCGTGATCAACGGCGATGTTGGACTGAGAAGAGAGCAAAATGCGCGCATCCGGATTGCGCCGAAGAATTTGCAAGACAATTTCAGCGATGACGGCTGTTTTCCCGGTGCCGGGAGGCCCCTGAATGAGGAACAGTTCATTGCTGGAGACCGCTTTGCTGACGGCTTCTTTCTTATCATCAGATAGCCAGTCTTGACAGTAATCCAAGGTTGGCAAGGGAGTATGAGTAGCCAGGCTAGGTTCAACGATAATGTTGGCCAGCACAGGACTAACCAGAGCCCCAGATTGGAACGCTCCGATTGCTCTACGCTGACGGTGAATCGCAGTCCTGACCTCAATGCGGCTTGGCGCCAGCCGCCCTCGTTCCGGGGGCGCATTTGGCGCATCGCGCTGCGAGGTGGGAGGTTCGTCTTTGTACACGGTCAAAATCTGGCCGTTGATTTCGTCCAGCGTTCCTACCTGTACTCTACGCGCTCGGGCGGTAGTGGCAACCCCGGCGGTTACAATCTCCAGCGTTGCCTCATCCGGCCAGTTCAGATTATCCGGCGGCGGCTCGGACAAGGTAAAATGCCAGTAATCACCGGCGTCCTCTACTCCCAGGTAGTCCAATTCATGCTCAGTAACCCGTTGCTCTTGACGGTCCAAAGCGGAACGCCACCTTTCGATAAAATCCCGCCGGGAACGCCGGTATTCTCGCTCAGCAGTGTTCTCCGCTTCGAAATTATTCACCCTCTCAAGCAAAGAGGAGAGGTCGCCATTTGGCGGCGCCGCATCCGAGGTTCGCACGGTCTCCCATTCGGCCCGGTACTGCATCGCTTGTTCCTTTTGCCGGTCAAGCTCTACTTGATACGGGGCATGAATGGCCACCACCAGCAAACCATTCCCGTCGTCACTTGGTTTGCAAATCAGTCGTAACGAATCCCCCAAAACACGAACGAAGCTAGGATCCTGGCGGTCTTGCTGGATATAGACTTCTGAGAGTTCCGCACCGCCAAGTTCATTCTTAAGGACTTCAGCTGCGGCATCCCGGTCATCGGAAAAAATGCGCCCCTCCGTGCTCAGATTGTGAAGAGCGGTGTTGGTCAAGATCAAGTAATGCTTGGGAAGGGTTTCTACTTGGCGGGTGATTCCCTCGAGCGTAATCACCAGTTCTGCAGCAGTATATTTCCTTTCGTAAGGGTCCTCCGCCAGCATCCCTTCCAAGACGGCACGAACATGAACCGGGGCGCTTACGTAGTTTCCAACTGCTGCCGGACGAGGGCCCTCCGGTAGCGGAACTTGCCCGGACAGCAGATGATAAAAGACGGCGCCCAAGGAATATATGTCGGACTTGAAGCTGGCCGGTTCACCTGCCTGCTGCTCCGGCGCAGCGTAGCCCGGGCTCCAGAAGCCCGCCAGCGTCTGGCCGATGGATAAATCAGTAAACAGCTTGCTGATGCCAAAATCCGTAAGGCAGGGGCGTCCATCCTTATCAAGCAGGATATTGGTCGGCTTGATGTCCCGGTGGATCACGTTTTGCGAATGAGCGTGCGCCAGCGCCTGGGCTAGCTCTCGCATAACCCGATGCTGGTCGAAATTCCTGATACCGGTTTGGTCGTGGTCTTTCAAGAAGTCAGCGAGAGAGTAGGGCAGGTAGTCCAAGACAAGGTAGTATTGACCATTCTCCCCCAGAAGTCCGCTTTGCCGCAGGCCGACGACGTTTGTGTGGTTGAGCCGCTTGAGGGCGGCGGTTTCGCGCTTAAACACCTCCCGATTGATTTCGTCAGGATGGTCGGTATTAAGGATTTTCACCGCAACGAGGGTATCGTGAGCAGCTTTATCCTGAGCCAGATAAACTGTGCTCATCCGGCCTTTGCCTATCTGCTCCAAAAGTAGATAGCGCTCGGCGATTAGTCCTTGTGGATGAGCAGTCTGTTGTCTAATCATAGCTGCCTCTTTGAGTACAAATGGCCCGACTTCTGAGGAACGGTGCCGAGTTTACCACTTTCAGGGGTTCCGTTTGCTTTTGGTGTATGGTGTGCCTACAGATAGATAGGCCGTACACCAAAAGCAAACGGAACCCTTGGAAGGACATTTATCCTGAACAGCGACAGCCGAATGTCAGCGATCTATCCGCCCACATGCGATTACACGCTTCAAGCCGGCGGATTTCCATCAGCAGCCTCCGCTCTTCTCCAACCTTGATCAGGCAACCGGGCGTGTCGATGGGGCGGCGGCCAAAGTGAGTCTGCGCCCCGCCAACCGTTGTGAACCGCTCTCCGCAGTGAAAACACACCCATCCGTCCGGCGGTATCCTGCAGGTCTCCTGGGGCATTTGCTCAATCCTTGCGTGTCCAATTCCCCTGCCGGGAGGGCCGCGGCGGAAATAATTGTATATTATTATGGGGTTTATCCCAACTATCGTAAATGAAAAAGAGGTAAAGTGGTTCTGAAACTGGTTCTATCTCAGCTTTGAAATGCCAGAAAACAGGGGGTGAAAACCACTTTTCGACCAATACCCAACCGACGTAAATAAACCCCGGAAAATCTCAATCTGATCCCTGTCTTTTACGGCCCCGCCGGAACAGCCCCTTCCTCGGCGGGTTGACCGGTCCCGTCAGTAGACCTTTCCGCCGCTGGAGTCACCGGTCGTACCGCAGGACTGCCGTCAAGAACCGGCCGGACCCCATCGGCCAAGCGATGTAAAAACCGATTCCGGGGATCAACATGAAGAACGGGGACAGCGCCAGCCCTAGCCCCACCGTGCCGCTTATACTCCCCACGGCCAACACCGTGACGGTCCGCTTGACCCGCGCCTTAGTACTACAGCCGCAGATATTGACTGAGGCGTTGCCGGCGGCTTTTGTAGTGGCTGTGTCGAGCCCTGGCCTGATGGCGCCGCCGCCGAGACCACGCCAGCACCGATTTGTTCGAGGAATGGGCCGCCGGATCAACCAGTACAGCAGCCGGCGCGCCTCGGGACCCGTCAATGGTATCAGGGCTTCATCCCATTCCTGCTCTCCCCCTTTTTACCGCCGAAGCATTTGTTCGCCTGTCGCCTGTCTACTGCCAAGTGGGCATGGGCAGTATCGCCAGGGTACGGAACCGCCCGTCATGCTGGATGGGGGTTCCGTTTGCTTATAGGGCATCGCTCAGGGGTATCGCATTTGGATTTTTCGGGCAGGATTGAACCATATTTATAACCCTCAATTGCTTCCGTCCAGGGCAATCGCTGCGGTTTTGCAGAGGAACACTAAACCAAAGCCAAGGTGGGATGTACATTTCCGGGAGGGCGGGAATCTCGCTGGAGTGTCTCGGCCCTTGATTGCAGCACGGTCCGGCAGCGCCGTCTCACCTCATCTTGCCGGTTGGCCAGCCCGGCCAGGAAGCCACCGACCCTCTCCTGCACTGCCTCTCTGGTCCCCAGGCACAGGTTGCCAGTGACCTCCTCCCTCGCCCATCCCCAGATAGCCTCGTCGGCGTTGAAGTCCGGACTGTAGCCCGGCAGGTTCACCAACCTCAGGTCCAGCTCAGGCGTCCGCAGGTATTCCCGCAACGCCTCGCCGCGATGGGCCGGCGCATTGTCCCAGATCAGGTTCAGCCGCCCTCTGTGCCTCCCCCGTAACTGTTCCAGGAAGGCAACCGAGGTTCCGGAGTTGCTGTTGCCCTCCAGTCCCATCCACTCCACCTCCCCCGTCTCCAGGCACACCGCCGAGTAGTAGCTGGCCTTCTCCCCGTACTTGGGACTGGTCGAGTCCACCAATGCCGGTTCTCCCCGGAGCACCCATTTGCCCCGCAACTCCGCGTCGGCCCGGAAGTGGGCCTCGTCGGCAAAGAATACCTTGGCTCCGGTCCGCCGGGTCTCCTCGCTAAGGGCGGCATACTCCGCAACGAAGGCCTTCCGCTTCGACTCATTCGCCTTGACCAAGCGCTTCTTGGGACGTTTGTAGGTGAATCCCAGCCGGTGCAGGTAATTCAGGCAACTGCTACGGCTCAGGTTGAGGCCGAACCGTTCCGAGACAAACCGCCGCACCACCCGCCAATACCAGTTGGCCAGTTCCAGGCCCGATGATGACGGCGGCAGCGGCACCGCTCCTGTCAACTCCGCCTGTTGTGTCTGGTCGAGGGCGGGGGGGAACCGCCGGTCTGCTCGAAGATCAGGGCTGCCGGACCACCCTCGCCGAAGGCCGAGGCCCACCGTCCGATGCTGTGGGGATCCCGATCCAGTGCCTCCGCTGCGGCCACTGCCGTCCAGCCTTGGGCCAGCAGACAGACGGCGTACCACCTTTCCCGCTCCCGGGGTGTGGGCGCCAGGATCATTCTCCGCCGCAGGTCCTTCGCGCCCATCTGCCATTGTTCCAAAGACTGGCCTATATCTCTTACCCCCATCATCAACCCCTCCCAAACTACCGAAACTACCTACCCCAACTCCCTCCCAATTTACCCTCCCAATTTACCCTATCCTTATGCGCATTTCACCTTGGCTTTGGTTTAGGTGGGAATGTTGGCGTCGTCGGACCGCTTGAGGCGGAGGCACTTTACCACCTCCCGCCACAGCCAGCGTTGGCTCCTTCGTCCCGGCGACCAGACCCGTTGCAGCAGTTAGTCGTTGCTCACCGTCCGTCCCGCGTTCATCGCCAGGTCGGCCAGCAGCGCCTACTCGTGTGAGGTCAGCGACACCGCAGACCAGGCCACGCTCAATCGGAGTCGTAAGCAGTCGAAGCTCAAACCGCTTATCTGCCCACGTTGCGCGGTGGCGGGCGACTCGCCCAGGGTGTCCTCCAGTTCCGCCTGGTCTTCGGGGGTTCGTTGTCGTGGTCATCCGGATTCATGCAGCCAGAATCATGTTTATCGCATTGAAAGTCGTGGGCGATGCTTGTAAACTCTTTATGCCCTGCGCCTTCCCAAGCTATGCCCCAACCCAATTTAGGACATTGCCTACCCTGTCAAGGGGATAGGGGGAATCATCCAGGACGGTATGACCGCGCAATTTAATTCAACGCTGAGCTGGCTAGACAGTAGCGAGAGCGAGCGCCGAACAGTTATGGAATTGGTTTCCGCGCTCAACGAGCCGAGAACGCTCGACGAACTCGGTATCGGCAGCATCCGTGATACCTTCGCTGACGTGCTGTTCCCGGGCACGAGCACCATCCAAACACGCGCCCGTTATTTCCTGTTCGTTCCGTGGATCATGCAAATGGTGGAAGCTACAGCGGCTGCGAATCCCGACCGCTTGGCTAGGGAACTGCAATTGCGGCTCTGCGACGCGTTGGACAAGTCCCACGGTGCCGGGGTTGGCGTCATCGGTCGGCAAGCCAGGGCATCGCTGCGCCGTTGGCCGAGTTCAATATACTGGGTGGGCCTCGAACGATGGGGCATACGGAAGGAACCCCGCTCTAGTCCAACCTTCGGAGCGACGCCACGACGGCCATCCACCTTGTTGCGGGTAACATGGGCACCCGCCGACCCTGTGGAAGACCGGGGTTACGAGTCTGCCGATAAAACACCCGGACGTTGGGCGGCGCTGCCGCCACCGCCGGGGGATTTTCCGGATGAAGCCACTTTCGAACTAACGCCCGATGAGGGGCGGTTCCTCAGAGACTGCGTTGAACTCAGGCACCCTCAAACATGCCTAGCTCACATCCTACGGGAAGGGTACGTGACCAATATTTGGGATGCGAATTACCCATGGGAGCATTTTTCGGCGGCATTAGCGACGCCCTCGTTGGCAGCATGGCTCGGCGATGCGAGATTGTTCTCTTTGGTCCATAAGGGTGCGGCGGTCTTGTACAACCTGATGCTGGCGGAGGCGTTGCGGCGCGACGAGGACCAGGATGTGTTCTCAGCCGATTTGGCTGGATGGTCATCGGACGTGCGGGAACACCAGGATGATCTGGCGAAATGGGACCGGGCCGCAATGTGGCGACGTCTCCGGAATGCGAACCCCAGGCTCCGGCCTGCTACGATTGCATTCTCCGACTGCTGGTACGCCTTGGCAACTGCGATGGCACAACTTCCGTTTGGTCCCGAAGGGAACCCAGAGGCCCGGCGTCTCGTGCGTGAAAGGGAGCTTACGCTGAAGGGAATGCGTGCACGTTTGACTTATGCCGAGGCTCGGGACATCCGTCGGGGCTATCCCGCATCCGGTCGCCTTGATTTCCGTTGGGCCCAGGTGCAGCGGATAGTGACCGACATCTTGGAACCCCTGGAGGTGCCTTGACGCTCGAACCAGGCCATCGCCGGCTGTTCCTAGACGCCCTTCGTCCGCCCGAGGGATATTCATTTGATCTCGCCGTAGGTACGACGTACACTCTCGACCTGATGGCGCTCCTGTCGGTGCCATTGGCGTTCACATTCGCGGATGCCCAGGATGGGAGCGGCCAATTGGCTGCCGACCCGCTGGCCCTGTTGGAGAGTGCTCGGCGACACGCTGGACGCATCGTGCTTTTCTGCCATGGGGGACAGACATCCATACCGAGGGCGCGCCAGCCGGCTTTGGCGTTCCTAGAACAGTCCGTTGTGACTGCGTTGCCGCCCAGGGTGGACGAGACCCAGGCGGTGTTCCATCCCAAGGTATGGGCGTTGCGCTATGTGGCGAGGGACCAACCCGCGCGGTATCGGCTGGTTTGCCAGTCGCGCAATCTCACGTTTGACGCCTCCTGGGACACTTCGCTGGTGCTCGACGGCGAGCTGATGGAGCATCGGATTAGGGGCTTTTCGCAAAACGGACCGCTGGTGGATTTCTTTCGGTCACTTCCGGCGCTGGCTTGCCATCCCATCTCGGAGTCCCAGCGTAAACTGGTCGAAATCTGCGTCGATGAGTTGCATCGTGTGCGTTTCCACCCGCCGGATGGCCTTGAGATTGAGCGGTTCTGGACTTTCGGATTCGGCCGCACCAACCCCGATTTCCCCGATCTCAAACGTCGGCCGATCCTGGTGATCTCTCCTTTCCTGGATGGGGAGTTCCTGCGGTCGATTGCGGCGAGGCGTCCCCGATCATTTCTGATCAGCCGGCGCGACGCCTTGTTGACCGCTCCCCGGGATGCCCTATCGGGGTTCGATGATATCTACTCGTTCAAAGCCGGGCTGGAATTGGAACCCGAAGATGGCGAGGTGGATCTGGCCCCGCTGGGCGGCCTGCACGCAAAGGTTTTCGTGATCGACGACGGATGGAATGTGCGACTCGTGGTGGGATCGGGCAATTCTACGTCCGCGGCCATGAGCAGGGCCCCGCGCAACGTGGAATTCATGGTGGAGTTGTCGGGGCGGAAGAGCAGGTTCGGTATTGACACCCTACTCAAATCAGGCGAGGACAACAACGCAGGGACTTTTCGCAGCCTGATCGAACTCTTTGACAAATCGGAACTGGGCACGGTTCCTGAGGACGTGGATGCCATCAACCTTGAGCTTGCCCTGGAAACCGCTGCCGCGTCACTGGCGAGAGCGGATGTCAAAGGCCGCGTTGAGACTACCGGAGATCGGTACGTCATGCGGTTGGAAGTCGGCGAACCGGTGTACCTGGGACCGTCAATCGGCACCGTAACCTGCTGGCCGGTTTCCCTCTCGGATACTCAAAGTCAGCCTTTCGAGGATGGTTCGGAATTTCTCGGAATGTCGATTGCCGAGTTGTCATGCTTTTTGGCCATCGAGATCCGGGCGTCCCTGAACGGCAGGTCATCGCGCAAGCGATTCGTGCGACCTATAAAGGTTGATGGACTTCCAGAGGATCGCCTGCCGAGGTTGCTGGCCGGCATGCTGAGCAACCGCGCTCGCCTGATGCAGTTGCTATGGTTGCTGCTGTCGCCTGATAACGACCTTTCATTTGCCGAATTCGATCACTTCCTCGGAAACGGCGGCGAAAGTTTCGCCGCTCGTCTATCGTCGCCGGGCTTGATGGAGAGGATGCTCGAAACCCTGCACAGTGGCCCCGATCGGTTGGACGCCGTGGCATCCCTGGTGGCTGATCTGCGCAAAACCGAGGCAGGGGCCGAAATGCTCGGGCCGGAGTTCGACGCCGTGTGGGAGCCGCTCTGGAAAGTGAGGGAGGCCAGACGATGACGACTAATGGCAACATGGTTTGCGCCAACGAGGTGCTGAGCAGGCTGAAAAACTTCCAGAGGCATACCGCAGAGTACGCTTTTCAACGGCTGTTCCAAGATTCGGACGGCACCCGGCGTTTCCTGATCGCTGACGAGGTGGGCCTTGGGAAAACGCTGGTGGCGGCCGGGCTGATCGGTCTGACGGTGGAACACCTGAGGGCGGTCAACACCCGCCGCGTGGACATTATTTATATCTGTTCCAATCAGGCTATAGCGCGGCAGAATGTGAACCGCATCAACCAGATCCTGGGCATTGAGACGGAACCGCTGGCTTCGCGGATCACCCTGCTGCCTTACAGATTGAGGACGCTGGAAAACCCTGTCAACCTAATCGCCCTGACGCCGGGCACGTCATTCAACTCGGCGTCGGCTGAAGGTGTCATCGAGGAACGGATCATCCTGTACCGGATGCTCCGGCAGGTTTGGGGAGACATTGTCCGGAACCGACGCTTGCCGTTTTTGGGTGGCATCAGATCCATTGGGAGATTCCGCGACTACGAACGATGGATTCCGGACCGTCCAATCGACGGCGGAATCATGCAGCGCTTTGCCGAATGGGTTGGCGACAGTGGGTCCGAGCTCCAGAATGAGTTTCTAGAATTGAACGAAGCACTCCGCGGGAGCCGTACAAGAGAAACACTGGCCCGTCGGCGCTATTTTGTGTCCACGCTGCGGCGGCTCTTGGCGGAGTCCTGCTTGAACGCTCTGGAGCCGGACCTGGTCATTTTGGACGAGTTCCAGCGATTCAGGGAGCTCCTGGACCCCTATACCGAAAGCGGCGAGCTGGCGCATCACCTGTTTGAATATGAAGACAGTCACACCAAAGTTCGCACGGTGCTGCTATCGGCAACGCCCTACAAGATGTACACGGCCAGCCACGAGGTGGGCGACGACCACTACCGGGATTTTCTGGACACCGTAGATTTCCTTCAGAGGCCCGTCGGGTCCGTAGAACCATTGGAGGAAGCGTTGCGGCAGTTTCGTGCGGAACTGCCGCGGGTAGCGGGGTTAGGAGATTTTGGTGTTGATGCAACCAATCGGCTCTCCGGCCATCGGGACAGGATTCAGAAGGAACTGGGCCGCGTCATGTCCCGGACGGAGCGACGCAGCGCGGACGTGGTGGGAGACCCGATGCTGACGACCAGGGACTTGCCGGTGGAACTGGAAACCGGCGACGTCGAAGCGTATCTGAGCGCACGGGACATTGCCACCGCCGCCAACGCCCCCGGGATCATGGAATACTGGAAGTCCACGCCGTATCTGCTGTCCTTCATGGAGCAGTATCGCCTGGCGGACCGGGTCCAACGAGCCGTTGCCAGCGCACCTCGCGGAGAAGTGGCGCAGATAATCGAAAGCGGGGCAGGATTGCAATTGCCGCGACGCTCCACGGCGGAGCGCTCTGAAGTCGGTGGGGGCAACGGACGGATGCGCGCGATCTTGAACGACCTGGATGAAAGCGGCCTGCACAATTTGCTCTGGCTTCCTCCGTTGTTGGCAGGGCATGAGCTCGGACCGAATTTTGAGCGGGCGCGGGGCGCAACCAAACGGCTGGTGTTCTCATCGTGGACGATGGTGCCCAGGGCGATTTCGGTGTTGGCAAGTTATGACGCGGAACGCCGATTTATCCCAGATAGCATCAGGGCTGAACAGTACGTACCCCGCGGATTGTCCGTGACCCGAGATGGTTACGCCCTGTTCGCGTGGCTGGTTCCCACCGCCGCGTTGGCCGAGGCTGGCGAACCATACCGGTATCCGCACGGCGATGCTGCCCAACTGCTTGATGCCATCGCGGGACAGTTGCGGCTCCGGGTTGATGCATTGACCAGGAACGCGCCCACCTTTGGACAAACTCAAAACATATGGTACGCAGTTGCTCCGCTTCTCCTGGACAGTGCGTCGCCGAACTCCATGAGATGGCTCGATGAATACGCGGGGAGAAGGCAACGCTCGGGTGCCATCGATGATGCCGACCATTCGGTATGGCGACATCTGGTCACCAACGTGTCGGATCGGCTGGCTGATGCGCGAATCAACCCGGCATCGCTGGGGCGGCCGCCGGACGATCTGGTGGAGAGGCTGGCGCTGCTGGCCCTGAGTTCACCAGCCAACGCGTCGTTGCGAGCCCTGTCAAGGGTTACGAGCACGTCCACCGTCAGCAATGACTTGAAGCGGGATGCGATGCTGGCGGCGTGGGCGTTCCGGTCATTCTTCCGGTCTCCTACTTCCGAAGGTTTGTTGCAGAACGCGTACAGTCCTTCCATACCGGTCAATACCGCCACGTATTTGCAACGGGTGCTTGCTTACTGCGCAGAAGGGGGGGTGTCGGCCGTCCTGGACGAATTCTTCCACGTAACGCTTGAAGCCAGAGGAGGGGCTGGATCCCCGGAACTGGTTGCGTCGTTATGCGAGGCACTGCAATTGGCGACGGGGCGTTTGGATGTTGTTGAATGGGACTCTGGGAATTTGGGAATGCAAAGACGGACATATCCCATGCGCCAGCACTTTGCCCGTCGCTATGCAAATGACCGCACGGGCAGTCACGACCCGCAGGCGGCGGAACACGTAGACGCTGTACGCGGCGCATTTAACTCTCCGTTCTGGCCGTTTGTGCTGGCCACCACGTCGGTGGGACAGGAAGGTCTGGATTTCCACAGGTACTGCCACGCGGTGGTCCATTGGAACCTCCCTTCCAACCCCGTGGACCTGGAGCAACGCGAGGGGCGCGTTCATCGATACCACGGCCACGCGATTCGCAAGAACATAGCGCAGAAACTGGGAGGCCGTGTTTCAGAGCAGGTCCGAGCTGGCATCGCCCGCGGCCAACCCCAAAATCCTTGGGTTTTGGCCTATGCCCTGGCCGACGATCAGTTCGACGACGATGGCGGTCGGATCCCCCACTGGGTCTTTACCGGAGGCGATGCCCGTATCCAACGTTATTCGCCGGTTTTGCCTCTGTCGCGTGATTCGGCTCGTATCAACTCGCTTCGACAAGCGTTGACGGTGTACCGGTTGGTTTTCGGCCAGCCCCGTCAGGATGACCTGCTGGAATTCATCCTCCGTGAGGTACCCGAAGATCGCAGGGATGCTCTGGCCGCCGCGCTCACCATCGACCTCAGCCCGCCCGAATCGCATGTATGCTGAGGACGGTTGCCGGCATCGAGGCTTCCGCAATTTGAAAATGCAATGGAAACCTAATCCCACCCCTGGTCGAGGCGACGGTCGATATACACGGTGTAGGGGTCCAGCTTGGATCCTCGATGCGGTCGGGGCTTGGCCCTGACGGCATCCGGCGATTTCAGATACCGGCGCACCGTGTTCCGGGCGATGCCCAGTTCTCCGGCGATCCCCCGGATGGAACGTCCCACTCCTTTCATCTCGTATATTTCTTTCACTTCTCCCACCTTCAGTAATTTGCCTGAAGCACCTCCGCACAGTGTATGTGGATGATGCCACTATTCTTTGGTGGGTCAACTCAACCTCGGCGATTTCGCTTATTTTCACATCGGCGGTGACATGAGAGAATCGACTAGACCCGCCAGACGGGCTTTTCTCTTTATCGACGCCGTCTCTCATTGTGAGACGCTGGCGCCGCCACAAACCACCCTTTATGGGTTCCTGGGGTTGGACAGCCCGACAGCCGAGCCTCGAGTCAGGAGGGACTTCGTGCTCCTTGCTGGATCGCATTGGAACCTGGTGGTTTGTGGCTATTCTGCCCGGAACCTGACTCAGCAAGGAGCTCCTTGAATCAGCCACAGATCGTATTCCTTTGTTTGGTTGCAGTGTTGGTACTATTGCTATCCTGTCAGCAGTCCGATCCTTCTATGCCGACAGCGACAAAGCCCCATACTGACATACCAGACCAGACCATAGCTACCGAGGAAGCCGCTATCCCTGCCATTGAGGCTACAGCGAATTTGGAGCCGGCCGCTACTCGGATTCCGGTGCCTATCTCGACAACTGTGCCTCCAGTTTCTCCAGAGCCTACCGTGCCCCGGGACCAGAGTGTTGTCATACCCCGCAGCGGGGTTCCCGTATCCCCGGAAGGTGCCTCGAACCCACCGTCTGAGGGCAGCTCTGCCGACTTTGGTCTGGTGGAGTTTCCCCATTTCCCCGTAGATGCCATTGTGCGGATTAGCACTCCTCTAGGGGCAGCATCCGGCTTCATCTTCCTCACGCGAAAGGATACAGCCTTCGTGATGACAAATGCCCACGTCGTTGCCGCCCAGTCGTCGATCACCGTTCGGGTCCGAAACGCTGAGGAGTATGATGCGGTCTTTCTGGGAGGGGACCACATAGTAGACATCGCAGTTCTGTCAGTGTGCTGTTCAGACTCTTTTGAAGAGATCCCGTTGGGAGAAGGCCTCAAGATAGCGAACCCCGTCCCGTGGTCTGATAATTCCAACAGTGCATGGGTGGGCGACTCTCTGGTGGTTGTGGGATACCCCCTTGGTGGTTACGACTTGGTAGCCACCTCTGGGGAGATACTCACGACAATCAACACCACCTCCGGCATGCGGGTCGTACATGATGCTATCGCCGAACCAGGCAATTCGGGCTCTCCCGTGCTGTCCCCGGATAGCCGCCCGATGGGTGTGCATTTCGCCGGCTCTATCTGGGGTGAGGAGAATTCCTTCATGGTGCCATTCGAGGAGGCCGAATATTGGTCATCTCAATGGCTCCCCGGCACCGACCCTGCAGACGCCGCTGTACCGATCCACCAGAGTGACGTGACGATCAAGTTCACCAATAAAGGCGATGCCTTGCTTGCCGCGGCAGCGAGCAGGGTCTACGTGCCGGATAGAGCGTTCGAGATAGAAATGGTGCCGGATTCCTCCGGCTGGACTTGGACGATGTACAATCGTGGGGAGATGAGCGAAAGTCAGGTGTTCTATAACCTGATAAATTCCGCCCCAAAGTGGAAACACGAAGACGTGCAAGCCGACAGCTTTGTGGCGCGATTAAGCGCCGAGCCCGATGGAGCCTCTGACGGTGTTCAACTGGAATGTGAACGCAGCGCATTGTCCGATGACTGGGGGACCTTATTTGCTTGCAGTAGGCCCTAATGACCACGAGGGATTATGGACTGACTCCTGGTTCAGCCCATTGATTTTTGATTCAGGTGCCCTACTTTTGGGTCATCCGGCACTTCTAATGCAAAGCAATGACCAGCAATACACAGGGGGATCCCGTGGATGTTCCTTGTCACGAATATGGAAGATCGCGTCAAGGCTATCATAAACCATCCGCCACCCCCAGCACCGGCAGTTCATGCGGGTGGCATGCACTCCAGCGTTGCCGTTGGAACTGACGGCGGACAGGCGAGGGTCCGTGATATAATCACTCCATAAACGGTTGTGAGGAATTGGTCATGGCGAAACACAATACCTACAACTACACCTACCGGGTAGGCCGGAGGGTTTCGCATCGTGGCATAACCGACAACCCGACTCGCCGCGAGCGAGAGCACCAGCTAGCGCGTCCTGGCGGCAAATTGACGGTGGACGGCCGGGCGAAAACCCGAGCAGGTGCCCGACGGACTGAGGGTCGGCAGACCAGAACCAGAGGATATTACGCCTGATGCCATTCCGATTGCGGCCCTGAACAGGGTCGCAATTTTCTTGCGTTACTGGATACGCCTTGATCCTTCGGACACCTGGATGACATACGGGCTATGGACGTATCTCCCCCAAACCTGGATGCTGTTCTCACGCTGATCAACGAACTTGCCCGTAAGTCTACTGGCAGCGGCCATGTTTACCGGGGAGAGCCAGCCATATTTGAGGATATTTCCTCAAGCCTTTACCGTCGATACAAGGACCAGGGCATTGGCGACGCAGGTTCCGCGATTGAAGCCATTGAGAACGAGGTCATTGCTCAAGCCAGACGTCATGAGCCACAACTGGACGAAATGCGAGAATTCGAGGTGCTGGCCCAGATTCAGCACAACGGCGGCAAAACCAACCTGATCGACTTCACCACGGACTACCTCGTCGCCCTTTTCTTCGCGTGTGACGGCGAACCCAACGAATCCGGCCGGGTTATCCTGCTATCCGAAAGCGGAGAGGGATACTATGTAGATAGGCCCGCCAGCCCGGTCCATCGTGTCGTCGCCCAGAAAAGCGTTTTCGTACATCCAGAAAAAGGATACGTCGAACCGGACGATACAATGCTCGTCCCCAATCACTTGAAACAGGCAATCCTGGAGTACTTGCACCGTCATCACGGAATATCCACGGAGACCATTTACAACGACCTCTATGGCTTTATTCAACACCAAGACGTTCACCAACCCGCCTATTATGAGTTGTACACGGGGATTACCCTAGCCAACAAAGAGCAGTACGATGTAGCAATTGAGCATTACAGCAACGCATTGGCCCTTAATCCCCGTATGGCAACCGCGTATAGCCACCGAGGCGACGCATACTATGACCGTGGCGAGTATGACTCCGCGATAGCTGATTATGAACAGGCGCTATCATTTGATCCACAGAACGATGCCGTCTATCACAACTTGGGACTTGCCTACGCTGGGAAGGGCGATTACCGCGAAGCCATCCAGTTCTACGATCAAGCTCTGGAACTCAATCCTGACCGCTATACCCGATATTACCGCTTTGAATCTTTCCTCCTCCTGGAAGAATGGGACAAAGCCGGGGAAGAAATAAGGTTCGCTGCGTTCGCTTTGGTGAATATCGCAGCTATTTTGCGTGAGCATTACTCCGATGTCTCCGACTTCGAACGGCAACATAACGTTCAATTGCCTGACAACATCGCGGAACTGTTGGGCGGGCGATAGCCAATGAGTTGACCATCAGCCACGGGCACGGCAGCCCGCAGTTCACCCAGCGGCGACATCGGCCGCTGTTGTAGTTGATAAGATGCCGCCGGTGCCTCAAAATATGCCGACTTGTGGCCCGGCACAATTCATCCTAGATAAGTGATTCTGAGAGAGATAATCCATGGACCGGCGAGGACGAGTATCCTCAAGATGTCCAATTCCGGTGAGTTGGACCGTTCGTGCAGGTTTTAAGCGATGTTGAACGCCAGCTTCTGGTTGCGCTGAACTTGGCAGCGTGGCCAGACGATTCTTTACAGAGCTACCTCCCACCGAAAAGTTCGCAATTGAGCCTGTCTCAGAACTCAGGACTATTTACGATATTCGATGTATCTCCCCATAGAATGCCCAATTAGCGGTATATTTTGATTGATATAGTGTACTATGGCAGATTAGATTGCTCTTTTCGTTAACCAAAATACTTGTGAGACAGGCTCAATACGGTACACTTAGGCCCACCTAACTGGATAAAATCAAGAACCTTTGCGATCAGATTTACACTGGCCCTTTAATCGATTATTGGGCCAAATCTGTGCCCCAATATAGGGTGATTTCATTTAGTGGCCGGGCATTGCCCGGCCACCGTTCTTTCCCCTCGGACTGTCCCTGACACATCGTTGCGAGTTTGCTAGCATCCCAGAAAATTGTGTGGTGATGCAGGTAGCTTATTCCCTAGGACTGCGCGCTGGCTGAGCTGACAAGGGCGCGGCTCGTTGAGGCCATTGCTGTCCCGTCGCACTCGTCCCTGGTTACGCACGAGGGTATAATCATGGTAGTCGTGCAAGAGGATGGAACCGATGCCTATCAAGAATCGGGAAGACGCAGTTGAAGTGGAGGAGCGAGTAAGCCACATATTCGCCGCATCCTCTGGGCAGCGGGCGGCTGAGATTCGCGGGTTGTTCGTGGAGGTGCTGGACTTCAACGCTGCCTCTGGGCAGGTGAGTCTGATTCATGCAACGGGCAACGTACACCTGCCCGACGCCGCAGAGCGTGTAGCCGAAATGGATGGGTTTCATGTTCTGTACGTCCATCTGCCTGCTTCAAATACCGACCGGGTGCGCAAGGCGGATGTGGATGTCGCCGCCAAGCTCTTAGCCGACCAACTCGGCGATGACCTGCTGCTGGTCTTCACCAACCCGTCGGCCAGCCAGCTTCACATCATACTCCCCAGCTTCACCAGAGCGCGTCCCACCCTGCGGCGCATGGTCGTGGACCGGGACTTGCCCCGCAGGACCGCCATTCAGCAAGTCTCCAACATCTACTGGAACCACCAGGCCAGCGGGAGCATTCGCACCGCCCTGGACCAGGCATTCGACGTCGAACCCGTCACGCGGGACTTCTTCGGCGAGTACAAGCGGATATTCGAGGCGGCGGAGCAAAGCGTCACCGGGTTCCCCAATGATGACGTGGGGAAGGAAAACCGGCGCTCTTTTGTCCAGACCATTTTCAACCGGCTCATGTTCGTTTACTTCCTGTCCCGCAAAGGCTGGCTTACTTTCAACGGCGATGCAGATTACCTCAACGCCCTATGGCGGGGCTACCGGGCCGACTCAGAGCAATCCAACTTCTACAACGACCGGCTTATTCCCCTGTTCCTCGCCGGACTCAACAATCCACAATCGAGAGACCTGAACAGAGACAACGCTGTTTTGAACTCCCTCATCGGAAAGCCGCCATTCCTCAACGGCGGCCTGTTCGAGCAGACCGGGTTGGACCAGCGGGAAGACATCACCGTGCCGGACTCGGCCATCGAACAAGTCCTCGGCGGGCTGTTCGACCGCTTCAACTTCACTGTGATGGAGTCCACCCCCTTCGACATCGAGGTGGCGGTGGACCCGGAGATGCTGGGCAAGGTGTTCGAGGAACTGGTGACCGGACGCCACGACTCGGGCGCCTACTACACCCCCCGCCCGGTAGTGTCCTTCATGTGCCGCGAGGCGCTGAAGGGCTACCTGGAGGGGCAGGACACCGGCCTTCCCCCCGAGGCCATCGCCCGGTTCGTAGACCACCAGGACACCGAGGGCATCGGCGTGGCCCAGGCCCGCGACGTGGCAAAGGCCCTGGCGCAGGTGACTGTGGTGGACCCGGCCTGCGGCTCTGGAGCCTACCTGCTGGGCATGATGCAGGAGCTAATCGAACTGCAAACCGCCCTCTACAACGCCGGCGCGGACGCCAAGTCGCTCTACGACCTGAAGCTGGAAATTATCCAGCGCAACCTCTACGGCGTGGACCTGGACGACTTCGCGGTGAACATCGCTATGTTGCGGATGTGGCTCTCCCTGGCCATAGACTACGAGGGCGCGACGCCGGAGCCCCTGCCTAACCTGGACTTCAAGGTGGTCTGCGGCGACAGCCTGCTGGGACCAGACCCCAGCAGCGGCGTGGAGGTGCAGGGGACGCTGGGCCGGGACGCCGACCGGATAAAGCAGTTAGGCCAACGGAAAGCCGAGTACCTGCGCGCCTCCGACGGTTCGAAAAAGGCGAGTCTGCGGCAGGAAATAGGGGAGCTGACGGAAGAAATCAGGCAGGCTTTGGGCAACGTCGGCGTGGACGAAGGCGTGATTGACTGGCGGGTGGAGTTTGCCGAGGTACTGAACTCGGGGCGCGGGTTTGACATCGCCATCGCCAACCCGCCGTATGTCCAGTTGCAGAAGGACGCCGGGCGCTTGGGGAAGCTGTACCAAGGTTGCGGCTACGCCGTCTTCACCAAGACCGGCGACGTCTACCAGCTCTTCTACGAGCGTGGCTGCCAACTGCTGCGCCCGGAGCGGGGCATCCTGGCCTACATCACGTCCAACAGTTGGCTCAAGGCGGAATACGGCAAGCCCCTGCGCCGTTACTTCGCGGAAAAGCACACCCCCTTGCTGCTACTGGAACTGGGCAAGGACGTATTCGAGTCCGCCATCGTGGACTCCGGTGTCCTGATGCTGCGCACGGGCGGCAGCGGCCAGCCGTTCCGGGCCGTAGACATGGACCGGGTCAAGACCGCAGATGTTCCGCCCGCCCCCGAGCTGTGGGGACAAGTGCGGCCCGACGGCGATGCGCCGTGGAGCGTCATGTCCCTCACCGAGCAAAGCGTCCTGGCAAAGATGCGGTCGAAAGGAACGCCGCTGAAGGATTGGGACGTAAAGATCAACTTCGGAATTAAGACAGGCTACAACAAGGCATTCATCATTGACGACGCAACCAAACGAGAATTGGTTGGCGGTGATTCCGGGTCATCGGACATCATCGTGCCTGTGCTCCAGGGCAAAGACATTCGGCGTTTCCGGTCGGAATGGGCAGGTAAGTGGCTCATCGATACTCATAATGGATATGACAACACTCCCGCAATAGACATTGACAACTACCCCGCCATCAAGACTTACCTAGACAATCACTATCTCCAACTGGAACAGCGAAAGGACAAAGGAAAGACGGCTTACAACCTCCGCAACTGCGCATATCATGAGGATTTCCGCAAGGAGAAGCTGCTTTGGATAGAACTGGTTGACAGTGGCAGATTTTCCTATGACAACAGTGGCATATACGGCGAAGCGACAACATTCCTGATGACTGGCACGTCGCTGAAATATCTGTGCGCGGTGCTCAATTCCACGTTAATCCGGTGGTTTCTTAGTCAGATAGCCCCAACTTCGGGCATGGGAACGTTGCGCTGGAAGAAAGTATACGTCGAGACCATCCCCATACCCAAAATCAGCGCCGCCAAGCAGCACCCCTTAGTGCGTTTGGTGGACGAAATCCTGGCAGCCAAGGCCGCCGACCCCGAGGCGGACACCGACTATCCGGAATGGGACATAGACCGGCTGGTTTACGACTTGTACGGGCTGACGGAAGAAGAGGACACTGCCGTCGAGAGAAGCTTGGGGCTGATACACCAGACCGACGAGGAAGAGGACGCGGCTATCGGGCGAGCCATAGACGAGGCGCTGTCGGAGGACCTCGACGGTGTTGTCAGTGAGGAAACCATTATGGCAACGCTGCGTGGCCTGAATGGAGGTTAGGTACCATCCCCGCTTCAACCGCGACCTCGGACGGATACGAGACCGAGCCTTGAGCAGCAGCGTAGAGCGTGTAATCGAAGAATTGAAGGCGGCGGCGTCCAACATTACCGAGGTCAGGAACGTCGCTAAAATGGCGGGCTGGGAGCGCCACTACCGCATCAGGATAGGCGACTACCGGTTGGGCCTGGAAATGGATGGCGATGTGGCGGTTTTAGTCCGGTTCCGTCATCGCCGAGAGTTTTACCGCTACTTCCCGTGAGGGGCGGCGGGCGTCTTCTATAGGCGGTGGTGGGGGTCGCGTGATGTTCGTGGCGTGGCAAAATTGATGGGCAGTCGCAATGCTAGGGTAAGTGCCTTGGATAAAATCAAAGCCGAGGTTCCAATAGAGATACATCAAGACATCCTAGAAATCGTGAATAAGAGGATTCTACCCGAAGTAGTGCGCGTCCACGAAATGGACGTTCCCTATCCGGCCGAACTATGGGTGGATGGAAACTGTGAGCACCAAGACGGCGCGGCAATGTTCAGTATCGGCGACGATGGGTCTTTAACTGCAGAGTATTTCGGGTACGACAACGACGACAGGATGCTGAGCGCGACCATGGGACCACGGCCAGTCAGTCCGAAACTGGTTATAAAAAGCACGCAGGTCGAAATACCGATCCGGCACCTGAGTAGTAATCATAAGACCCGCACGATGTACAGCATTTCGATGCCCCCGGTACAGGGTTATAAGTGTGCAATACGAGGTTGGATAGGCGGTTCGGACGACACGCAAATGCAGTCAGCGACCATAACTCTATCGGACTTACCCGATTTGAGATTTAGTAAGTCACACATCAGAATACCTGAAGAGAACACCCCCATGGAAGCCGTAACAATGAGAGGGATGGAAACGAAAAATGCGGTTTTGACGCTAAAGGCAGGCGATTGGAAAATTCAATTTACACAAGGGAGCACGGATTGGCGGCAAGAATCGGAGCCGTTGTATCACGCTACACTAACGAAAAAAGACGGCTCACCGTTCACGCTAAGCGATGATGCGACAGACAACGGCATCATAAACGCGCTGTACAAATTCTTGTCCTTTCAATGCGGAAAATGGATAAATATACCGATGATTGTGTGCAACCCCGTGTTCAGCGTAATAGAGAAAAAATTGCGCTATGACGACACGAACGAAAATCTCATCCACGAAGTACACGAATGCCTCAAACTTGACACACCGGATGAGACCTTTAGGGAACTCAAGGAAGTATTGTGCAATACACTAGGATTCGAAGATGTAGCTGATGCCGATATATCATTTGTTTCTACTTTCAATAAAGAATATGCGAGCATATCTTTCCGCAAGGGAAACCCTTACCTTGAGCGGGTACGGCTGAACAAGCTGTCTCCACGAAACACATCGAATAGAAGTAGCTGGACTGTCTCCGAGTGGCAGGAATGGCCCGATCTGTTCAAGGAATTCTGGAAGCGCCATAAAAGGAATCCCCGCCACTTGAATAACGCGATTCATCACTACGTATCTTGTTCCGAAATCTTCGAAAACAGTTATGGAACTGACTTCGCAACAGTGGCGGCAAGGTCTACATTGGAAGCCCTAATCAGATGGTGGAACAATCTGTCAGAGGAGTATGAATTCCACGGGGAACCGGAGCGCCAGTTTGCTGCACAATTGACCAAGGCGGTAGATGAGGCCAAGTTAGGCAAAGATGCAGGCCGTCAAATAGATTTGGCAGAGTTGGAGTCTGTAGTCGCTAGGGCTTCTCAGTTCCGAAACCGCATCGATCACGGTCGTGCTGGCAATGTGGACACGGACGAAATGCAACGTATCATTGCGCATCAACAGTATATGCACAATCTAGCTCGATTTCTCATTTTAGCAAAATTGGGTGCTCGAAATACCGATGCCAGAGGCAGTTTCTTTTCCCCAGCGTTCAAGGAAATGCAGCCATGAACATCCTCCACGCCACCACCGACCCGGACCTGCTGACCCGCCTGCGGGAGATGCTGGAAAGTTCCGCCCGGGCCGACATTGCGGTAGGGTACTTCTTCATATCCGGGTTCGAGGCGGTGGCGGACAGCTTGGCGCGTCTGGATAAGGTACGCATCCTGGTAGGGCGCACCGACCGGCCCACGCTGGAATCGGTGGCCCTGGGGTTGCAGCAGTCCCAGGCTTTGAGGGCGCAGTTGGAGGCGGACAGCATCGTGCAGCGCCGCCAGCGGGAGGCCATTGCCCAAGAGTCGGTGGACAACATCTCTACCGGCGTGGCTCTTTTACCACAGACCGGCAATTCCCAGCGGGCGGTGGCTCTGCTGCGGGACCTGGTGGCTTCGGGCCGGGTGGAAGTGCGGGCCTACCGGCGCAGCGCGCTCCACGCCAAGGCGTACCTGTGCTGGTACGACAACCACGCCGAACCGGGCGCGGCGGTGGTCGGCTCGTCCAACCTGACGCTAGCCGGGTTCAGCGGCAACACCGAGTTGAACGTCCGGGTCACCGGCGACGCGGAGATGGAGGCCCTGCGCGACTGGTTCGACGCCCTTTGGGGCGACTCGGAAGACATCAGCGAAGCCCTGGCGACGGAGTTGAACAGATCATGGGCGCTCGCTCAAACTCCCCCGTATCACGTCTACCTGAAGGCTCTCTACGAGCTATACCACACTGATGTCGGGGGCGGCGAACTGTTGCCCCAGCGGACCGAGGAACTGGCCAACTTTCAACTAGACGCCGTGCGGCGCGGCTTGGCGATGACCGAAACCCACGGCGGTTGCTACGTCGGTGACGTGGTGGGGCTGGGCAAGACCTTCGTCGGGGCGGAGTTGCTGCGCCAACTCCGGGTCAGCTACCCCAATGACGGCCCACCGCTCATCCTCTGCCCCGCCGGGTTGAAACCCATGTGGCAGGTGTTCAACGAACGCTTCGCCCTGGGGGCGGAGGTAGTATCGCACAGCATGATTGCCGCGGTCCCTGACCCGGAATTCGACGAGGAACTGGGCCGGTACGTGGAGGCCGAATCCGCCGGGCGCGGCATTATCCTGGAGCAACAGTACCCCAACCGTGGGCCGGTGCTGGTGGACGAAGCCCACAATTTCCGCAACGTCAACCAGCGGTCCCGGGGCCTGCGCAGTTACCTGGAATCCGGCGACCATAAGGTAGTGCTGCTCAGCGCCACGCCACAGAACCTGGGGCCGATGGACATCTACCGACAACTGACCCTGTTCCTGGACGACACGGAGCATGGCCTGAATCTCGAACCTGTCAGCTTGGAAGAGTATTTCCGCAACGCTCAGCGATGGTTGGAGTACCGCGTCGAGTTTGAGAACTACCGAGCCGAGTTCAATGCTTGGCAGCGTCGCCGCTCCAAAACTGCGCCGCCACTGCCGCCCGACAAGCCAGCCGTTCCCAGGGCCGAAATCGAGCAGGCCCTGTCGCCGGTCTTCATCCGGCGCCGCCGAAAGGACATACGAGACCTATACGGCGACACTGCGATGGTAGCCGGGCAGCCGGTGCGTTTTCCCGACCCGGCGCTGGACAACGTGGCCTACCGGCTGGACAAGGTATACGCCAAAGCCGGCTCCTATGACGAAATGATGGCGATGCTCAATAAGCATAAAGCGGTGAGGTATCGGGCCACCGACTACATCAGACCGGAAGCCAGGAACAAGCAGGAATACCGGGACCTCTTCCGGGCTCAGAACCGGATAGCCGGGTTGATGGCCGTTCTGTTGCTCAAGCGGCTTGAGTCGAGCATCGAGGCGTTCCGCTCCACCCTTAACTCCCTGATACGCAGCAACCGCAATTTCCGGGATGCGCTGGACTCCGGCTATGTCCCCATTGGTCGCACGGCAACCCGGCTTCTTTCCGGCCAGTCCTTCGAGGCCGAGGACCTTCTGGAGGTACTGCGTCAGGAAGAGGAGCGACGGCGGCAACAGGGCGGCGAAAACGCCAAGCTGGTCCACTCTGTCGGCGACTTCGACGTCGCCAAGTGGGTTGAAGACCTGGACGCGGACTTCGACTGTCTCAGCGGCGTCCTGTCACGGGTCAAGAGCATCACCCCGGAGGATGACGACAAGCTCCGGGTGTTGCGGCAATTCCTGGCCCGGCCTGAGGTCCAGACCGGCAAACTGCTCGTCTTCTCCGAAGCGGAAACCACTATCGAGTACCTGTACCGGGAGTTGAACCCCGATGGTCGCAACCCGGAGATTGCGCGGCTGACCGGCAGCAACCGCCATGACGCGGAGAACATCGTCAAGCGGTTTTCGCCAACGTGGAACCTGTCACCCAACGAGTCTCTCCCCGGCGCGGAGATAAAGGTCCTCTTGGCTACGGACATCGTTTCGGAGGGGCAGAACCTCCAGGACTGCGCCCGGGTGCTGAATTACGACCTGCACTGGAACCCCGTCCGGCTCATCCAACGTTTCGGCCGGGTCGACCGCATCGGCACGGAACACGATGTGATCAACCTGCATAATATGTGGCCCGACACGTCGGTCGACGCCAGCCTATCCCTCACGGATCGCCTGAATCGGCGTATCCAGTCGTTCCATGACCTGATTGGGCTGGACAGCAAGCTTCTTTCGGATGCGGAACGCCTCAACGCCAACGCCATGTACCGCATCTACGACGGCAAGCAGATGCCGGAGATTGACGATGGGCTGGACGAAGTGGCGGCGAACCAGCGGACCGTGGCGTTGTTGCAGCGCATCCAGGAAGAAGACCCGGAGTTGTGGCGGACTATCACTGCCCTGCCGGACGGGATACGGTCTGCGCTTGCGACGCGGTCCAATCCAGCCCAGGCCGCCAACGACAGCTACGCTCAGAACGTGCTGGCAATAGAAGGGGTACAGGCGCCGCTGCTGTCGCCGTCAACTCTGGAATCTGTCCCCTCGCCCTTTGACGACCCCGTGGCCGACGAGACCCTGGTGCTGCTGAGCGCCGGGGCCGCAAGGAGCACCGGGGGAATCAGCAACTGCTACGCCGTTGGGCCGGACCTTCAGCCGCGTCCCATCAGTCCCGCGCAGTTCGTGGCCGCCGCTGAATGCGGTCCAACCACCCCGGCCCAGCCCCTTCCCAAGGACACCAACGAGCGGGTCATGGCGGCGTTCGAAGCCTTCAGAACGGATTTCCAGCAGCGGCTAGGCCGGGCGAGAAGAAGGCGCGACACACGGGCGCGCCGCTACGTGTCCAGGCAACTCGGCATTGCCCTGCGCCAAGCCGAAAACGATACCGTGGATGTAAGGCGGGTAGAGGTGCTTCGGAGAATCTTCCTTGGCGAGGTACCTCCGCAGGTGGAGATAGCCATGAGCGAAATCAGGGACTTGAGGCTGGAGGGTTCCGCGTTGAGGACACGGCTGGAGGCGCTGCGGGAGCGATACCGTCTCAACCCGCCCGACGACTCCGACGGGTCACAGACGCAGGAGCCCCAGGTAGTCCGCATCGTTTGCTCGGACGGCCTGGTAGTTTAGAACGAAAACAGAGAGCGATTGTTAGGAGCGCTGATCCTAATGAGCACCAACGAACCCATCATCATTACTGTCAAACTATCGCGGGAGACCAAGAACACGTACCGCTATGACGCGGTTGACGAAGACGCGCCGGTGGGCAACATATACATTCAAAAGAAGGCGTTGCCTGGCGGCGCCCCGCCACAACTAGAGCTTCAGTTGACCGCCAAGTAATCCTGAGCGGGGGAGTTGCTCCTTTTGGAAATTTTTCAACAATGCCAATGGTCAACCAGGGCAAACAGGTTCTAAACTCGGGGGAGTTTAGAAGCCCAAATCCCTCGACAACCGGGACCCAGCCATCTGCTGGATTGTGCCCAAATGAACTGATAATCCTGGCTGGAAAGGTTCCCTCGGACATAGCCGAGACGCTAACCCGGAACCCAGAGGCCGTCAGGTTCTTAAGGTCCATCGGAGATGAAATGCGGTCGCCTGCGGAGTGCCGGTGGCTCATGGGACGGCGGCGGGCGGATCAGCGATGACCAAGTAGTCATTGCGTTACCAGCGAATTGGGGCATGATGGACCATTTCTTGGAATTATTGGAGGAACTACCAAGCCATGCCGTTATCTGGCGGAGCTGCTGAAAAGTTTGGCAACAGATACGAGGGCCGTTGGACCGTGGCGTGCCTGCTGGATGTCATGGATGAAAGGGCTGACTCGATACGCCTGGAACCGCCCGGACCGGAAGGTCAGGGATTTGAGTTCTGGGTCACGAAGCAGGGTATCCGCGAATACCACCAAGTAAAACGACAACATCCCAGTGGGCATTGGACGCTCTACACACTGGCAGAAGAGGGAGTCCTGGCCAACTTCACCGCAAGGCTTCAAGATCCAACGGTACGTTGCGTATTCGTCTCCAGCAACTCGGCAGGCCAGTTAGACGAGCTATCCGATAGAGCCAGGAGGTCGGCATCCTGGGAAGAATTCAACGAAGTGTTCCTTAGTTCTGATCAATGGAGGAAGAACTTCAACCGTGTTCGAAATTCCCATCCAGATTTGCCAGAGCATGAGATATATGAACGGCTAAAGCGTGTCCGCATTGAAACGATAAGTGAGACCTTTCTCCTCACCACGATTGAAAGCCGTGTCACAACACTGGTCAATGGAGATACCGCACCCGTTGTGGACGTTCTGGCTGAGATGGCTTCGGATGCAGTCCACCATGAACTGACAGCCCATGATATTTGGCACCATTTGGAGTCAAGAGGATTTGAACGCCGACACTGGGACAAGGACCCCCACGCGCTGAATGCTGTGGCCGAGGCTAATCAACGTTACCTTAACCTCCTACGAGTCCAAGCCATCAGTCAGGCTGTCATTCCACGTCTGGAGACTCACACGGTTCATGGCCGCCTGAAAGAATCTGATGGAAAAGCTGGCGTTCTGGTAACCGGAGAGGCGGGCGTTGGCAAGAGCGGAGTGATGCTCCAAGTGGTTGAGGAACTCCTCCATGCTGGCAGTCCTGTTGTGGCATTTCGCGCCGACCGGCTGGAGCCTACTCAGTTACCAGACAGCGTAGGCGAGCAGATTGGATTGCCCGGCTCTCCTGCCAACGTCCTTGCCGCCGTGGCTCAGGGCGGGTACTGCGTTCTCGTCATAGACCAACTGGACGCTTTGAGCCTCGCCTCGGGCCGCAACACCGAACCCTTCGAATGCGTCTATGAAATCGTTCGGCAGGCGCAAGTCCATCCCAACATGCGTATCCTGCTGGCTTGCCGCAAGTTTGATCTTGAGAATGACTACCGCCTGCGTCGACTCACGGACTCAGATGGAGTCGCTGAGACCGTGGTTGTTGAGCGACTGGCACATGAAACCGTGCGTGAAGTTGTCACAAAGTTGGGTCTGGATGCAAACTCACTCAACTTCAAGCAACTGGGCCTGTTATCAGTCCCATTGCATCTGAAACTGCTATCTGAGTTGGTGGCGGATGAAGAAATCCGTGCCCTGAATTTCGAGACGGCTCAAGACCTATACAGGAGGTTTTGGGAATACAAGCAAAGGGTCATTAGAGAGCGGCTTGGCCGGCCGGTCCAATGGACGCAGGTGGTGTACGCCCTGTGCGACTATATGCACGAGCAGCAAACCTTAAGCACCCCGGAAGTCGTTGTGGAGGAATGGATTAGCGACACCGACGCGATGGTGTCGGAAAATGTTCTGGTCCTTGAAAACAAGCGGTACTCATTCTTCCACGAAGGGTTTTTCGACTACGCTTTTGCCCGGCGTTTTGCCGGAGGCTCCCAGAGCTTGTTGGGCTTGTTGCTCAGCGATGAGCAACGCCTGTTCCGGCGTGCTCAAGTGAGACAAATCTTACTTTACCTGCGTGATACAGAGTTTGACCGGTACATCGCCAATCTCAAAGAAGTCCTCTCCAGTTCTGACGTTCGTTTCCACATCAAGCAGGTAATCTTCGCCCTTTTAGCCGATCTGTCCGAACCTGTAAAGGAGGAATGGGACGTCTTATCCAGTCTTGCTGGCAGAGACTTCAGCGACCCCGTAACCCGACAAGCCTGGGTGGCAGTGCGCCGTCCGCCCTGGTTCCAATTGGTGGACTCCCAGGGGCTAGTGCAACAGTGGCTGAATGACCCGGATGAGGGCTATGTTGACCAGGCTGTATTGTTGTTGAGGGTAATCCAGAGGCACTTGCCCGACCGGGTGGCCGAACTGGTAGAACCTTTCGTGGGTAAATCAGAGCGATGGAATATCCGTCTATTCCACCTGGCAGTGTGGGGAGATTGGAGCCTTGGACGGCGCTTCCTGGAGTTGATGCTCCGGTTGATAGATGAAGGTCTCCTCGATGAAGCACAGGGGCCTATAGCGGTCAACAGCGACTTTTGGAGTCTTGTGTATAACCTGCGGTCCAAATATCAATCATGGGGTTGCGAGGTGGTTGGACATTTCTTCAACCGGCGTCGCCAGCTAAGCCTTGATGCAGGTCAGCCCAATCCCTTTGACTACAGTACCGGCACCATCGTAGGCAGCCAATCTGCTGAAGACTTGTTGAAAGAACTGGCCACCAATGCCCCAGAGACTTTTGTTCGAGAGGCCTTGCCGTTCATGCAGGCAGTCATAGAGGACTGCGCTTCGCGAGAACGTGGCGGGCTTCTATTAGACCCAATCTGGTCTCACAGGGCCTTCGGTAGTGGCTATGGTATTGGAGACGCTCTGCTCAAGAGTATGGAAATAGCCCTGTCTAAACTTGCCATGCAGTATCCGGAGAAATGCCGCTCAGTGATTGATCCCCTTCGCGAGTCTCCATTTGAGACAATCCAATACCTACTGGCTAGAAGCTTCGCTTCTAACGGGGCACTCTTTGCGAACGAGGCAGTGGACCACCTTTGCGAGAATCCTGAACGCCTCCATATTGGCTACATGTCGGACTCGCACTGGGCAGCGCGGCAATTGATTGAATCCATATCGCCCCATTGCTCCGACGAAAAACTCCAGCAGTTGGAAGTGTTGTTGCTTGGATATTACTCTGACTGGGAAAGGAGCACACCTGGCAGGCGCCAATACGGATACGCTCAGTTGACCCTGCTAAACGGAATAACTGCTACGCGACGTTCACAGGAAGCGAATATGCGGCTTGAAGAATTGCGTCGGAAGTTTGGTCAACTCGAGCCGGAGGCTCCGAGACCCATGAAGGTGGAATGGGTCCGTTCACCGATACCCGAGCACGCGGCCGAGAAGATGGGTGATGAACAGTGGCTTTCAGCTATTCGCCAACACGACAGCGATGAGCACGGGCTTACGCAGGATGGACATCTTGGCGGCGGAGCCTCGGAACTATCGCGGGTTCTAGAGAACCAGGTTAAGCAGGACCCCGAGAGATTCGCAGAACTTGTTTTGGAATTTCCAGACGAAGCCAATCCATCGTACTACGAAGCGGTCTTGCGCGGCATCAGCGAGGCGGATTTAGATATAGAGACTATCACTAGAGTGTGTGAACGGTGTCACCGAATTGAAGGAAGGCCTTTGGGCCGCGAGATTTGCCAGCCAATCGCCAGTGCCACCCAAGGCGAGGTTCCGCTGGAAGCCCTTGATATTGTGGCTTGGTATGCGACCGAGGACCCCGACCCTGACCGAGAACTTTGGCGAACCCCCGTGCCACATAGCAGTGATTACTACTACCGGGGAGATGCCTTGGAACATGGTATCAACACATCCCGCGGCAGGGCGGCAGAAGCGATAGCCAGATTGATCGAGAGCGATCACAGAAGAATAGCGTACCTTCAGACTGCATTGAAGAAGATGGTCCAAGACCCTTCAATTGCCGTCAGGTCATGCGTAGCCCAAGCGTTAATAGCCGTTTTACGGTACGACCGGGATTTGGCGGTCGAACTCTTCCTGCAACTCTGCGATACCGAAGACGCATTACTCCAGACCCATTACGTAGAGCGGTTCATATACTTCGGCGTTCAAACCCACTTTGAGGAACTATCAGAAGTATTGGTACGTATGGTCAACTCCCAAATGCCTGAAGTGGCTTCTGTTGGTGGGAGGCAAGCTTGTTTAGCCGGCCTGGACTTGGAAGAAGCGGCTGCCATAGCCAACCTTTGCCTGTCTGGGTCAGAAGCACAGAAGGTTGGTGCGGCTCAAGTAATGGAAGCCAACGTCAGTGCAGCTACGTGCCGGTCATACTGCGAGGATGCGTTGATTAAGCTGTTTAACGACCCCTATGAAACAGTCCGCGCTGAAGCCGCGCAATGCTTCCGTAGATTTGAGGGGTCACAACTTGAGGGATACGACTATCTGATCACGCAATTTGTCCACAGTGATGCGTTTGCGAGCAATTACTTTCCCCTGTTGATGGCCTTGGAACGCACCACAGCAAAGCTACCCTGCATTGCGTTGTCAGCTTGCGAACGATTCATAGATGTCGCTGGAATGGCAGCGTCTGACATCTCTACCGGTCAGGCGGGGGATGCGGATATGGTCATAAAGTTGACCCTACGCGTTTACCAACAAAGTTCAGATGACACAGTTCGCGCTCGAAGTCTTGACTTGATAGACAAGCTAATGGAGCATGGAACCTATGGAATTAACGACGCACTTGAGGAGTTCGAGCGGTGAGACTGAGCAAGTTCTGGGCGGCGAAAGATGCCCGCATACGTGGCCGTATTGAGGACGACACCTAGATTCGGTGTCGTCCCCCGTGTATTGCGCCTTGTCACAGCACGCCCACCGGTTTTCTATCCTGCTCTTGCCCGATGTTGAGCGCCTGCTCGAAGAGGACTAAGCACCATCCCGCTCTGGCTGCATCAGCATGACCGAATAGCCCCGCTCATCAACCACGTGAGTCACCGCCACCCGGCTCCGGCTGTCGTAGCCGGCGCGGTTACGGTGTGGAGCAGGGACGGGGTTCCGGCGGCGCTGCACTGCCGGTAGAGGCGGGAGAGAGAAATCGCCCTGTTCCGACGCGGGTCCGTACCGGGACGCTGGTCCGGGCTTCGGCTTCAACCGTCCAGCATCCTGAATTCCCCGGCTCATCGGGCCTTCAGCGCGTCCCAGGGGCGGGAAACTAGGACAAACCACCATCCACCAGTCCGGCCCGCACCGCCCAGAGCACCATCTGCTGCCTGGTCTTGAACCCCAGCTTCCTCTGGACGGCGGACACGGCGTTGCGCACGGTCAAGGCGCTGTTGTTCCTTACCTCGCCGATCTCCTGGTAGGTCAGCCCCTCGGCGAACAGCTTCAGTATCTGCCGCTCCCGGTCCGTCAGGGTTGCCAAGAGTTCGGCCGCGTCGTCGGCCGACGGACTGCGCACCGCCCGGGCCAGCCGCCGGGCCGCGCTCCCCGGGATGCGGAACTCGCCCAGGGCCACCTCCCGCAATGTCGCGAGCAACTGCTCCTTGCCGGAATACTTCTGAAGATACCCGGTGGCCCCGGCGGCGATGGACCTCACGATGGCGTCCTGCTCATTGGAGGCGGTCAGCATCAGCACCCTGGTGCCGGGCAGCAGTTCCGTGATCTCCCGGCAGGCGTCTATGCCGTCCATCACCGGCATGATCACGTCCATCACGATCACGTCGGGAGCGGCTTCCTCCACCAGCCTTATCGCCTCCTGCCCGTCGGCCGCCTGGGCCACCACCTGGAACTCCCCGGTGTTCTCCAGGGCGTCCCGCAGCAGGTCCCGCATGACCTGGTGGTCGTCCACCAGCATGACGCTGGTCCGGTTGTCGGTAGTCATCTATTCCCCTCCTCTGAGAGCTTGATACGGGACAACGCAAGTGACGATGGTCCCGCCGCCGTCCCCGTCGGACTTCACCTCAAGGCGTCCGCCCATCCTCCCGGCGTCGGCCCGCATGTTCCTGAACCCGTGGCCCCTGGCCTCGTAGTCCTCCGGCAGCCCCGCGCCGTCGTCGGACACCGACAGCCGCAACTCCTCGCCGCCGCAGTCGAGACCAATGACGACCTCGCTGGCCCCGGCGTGCCGGATCACGTTGGTCAGGGCGTTGTGGGCGATTGAAAACAGCAGGCTCTTGTCAATGATCGACAGCGGGGGCTCCCGGCCCTGCTGCACCAGCTCCGCCGGCACCGACGTGATGACGGTGAAGGTGGCGGCGTGGGCCTCCAGGACCTCTCCCAGTTCCTCCCCCCGGAATATCTGCCCGCCGTCGATGGGGTGCCTCAGCTCCCACATGGCCGACCGGGACAGTTCCGACACCAGCCGCAGCTTGGCCCTCAGTTCCTCCTGCGTATCGTCCGCCAGCTCCATCGCCCCCTCGACGCCCAGGCCGATCATGTAGGCCCACTGGGCGGTGGTGTCGTGGATGCTCTGGGAGAGCTCGATACGCTGCCGCTGCAGTTCCGCCTCCCGCCGCTGTAGCTCCCGCTCACGCTCCAGCCCCTTTCGCCGGCTTTCCCGCTCCAGCCCGGAGATTATGCTGACCACCGCCGCCACGGCGTACAGGGCCAACACCCGGTAGAAGAGGTGCTGCTCCTCCTTGGCGGCAATGTTCAGCGTGGGTTCCACCGTAAAACTCAACACCGAGTAGATGCCGGCCACCAGCGTGGTCCAGGTCAGGACCAGCTGACGGCGGCGCGGGAGGAAGCCGAGAGTCAGTTGGAGCAGCGGCGGGCGGAGTTGCCCACCAGCAAAGAGATAAAGGGGTACGTGGCCGACTTCCGGGAGTTATTCCAGGAAGGGACCTTCCCGGAGCGGAAGGCCCTCATCCGCAACTTCGTGAAGGGCATCGAGATCGTTGAGGACGAGGCGGTTCTGACGTACACTATCCCCATGTCCCAGGACGGGGTGACGTCGGAATCGGCCTCGGTTCTTGATTTCGTCCAGTCCGGCCCACTGGCATAGACTCGAACTCAAGGCAGGCTATTGTTGTTCCTTACTTTACTTTGTGGGCGGTAAAGCTATATGCTCTACAAGTAATGTTGAGCTGGTCTATCCAAGTGAGGGCCGGAGTTGGACTCTAGCTTAACAGCCCAACTGGTAAGGAGAACACTTTAGGAACTGCTGGAACCGCCTAAGCGATTGTCTTACGAGTGATCGGAGTATCGCAGCGATAATGGGCGTTGACCAGTGGTATCACGGCTCTTCCGTAACTGGTTAGGCCAATGGGATAGCATTTGATATTGTGAGTCTATAGCTCTACCACCAACTCGAAAGTTCTGTTTACAGTCTCCTTTGGCCAACTAAAGAGGATTCGAACAGACCGTAAGGCAAGGCTGTTTGCCTATCCAGCCCACTAGATTGGACAATTGGGGGCTATGGAGCAATCAGAGTAGGTGAAGGTTATTGAAGCTCAGTTCCATCCAAATCCACTGCCCAAGAATACTGTAGAGTATCGTCGCGATCGCCTAACTGACAAGAACTCGCCGAGAGTCGTAACGTAACTTCACTGGGTATAAATATTGGGATATATATCAGATACCCGGCAATATCGTAGCTAATATTGGTATAGTTCGAATCCCATTCTCCGCGATATAGCGGTATGGGTCTGCCAGAGTCATCTCCTTGTTGGAGGGAGGCCATATCTCTATCAGCCCAGCTTGCGCCAACATCAGGCAATGGTAACTGTATTTCTCGTCCTCTGGCTCAGTCCCTTCCAGCAGTTGGTCTTCTGCTTCGATTACAGACTTCTCTGAGTTCTCAATGGCCTCCATGATTCGGGTGGCGAAGTCTATATCCAGTTTCATACCGTTGTCCTAGTTAGTTTGAAGCAGGCTATTAGAGGAGTGTTTCTCGATCACTTCAAGAATCCTCTCCTTGGCCTGCAGCACAAGGGCTTCGCTGTCCAAGTACAGGTAGGTCCACAGCTTTCCGATCGTGGTGCCGTACTCTGGGTGTCGGTTGACCGCTGGCACCCAGTATTCCTGGGCCCACCGTCTCTTGATCGGGTCGTATTCCCGCACCAGCCCCTTCGTCTCGATGACGACGTTGAGCTCCAGCCCCTCTCTGATGGGCGCCACCGCCACGAAGTCGGGCCAGTATCTCTTCTGCTGTCTGTCCACCACATAGGGTATAGACCAGTTCAGTCCCTTGTTCCTGGCCCACCGGGTTATCTCCGGCATCTCGTCCAGGTGCTGGGCCAGAGCCACCTCCCAGGAGGAGTCGCAGTCCGCATAGGTGATCTCTGATTTCTCCGTGGGTCCGTACACCCTGGCTGGGTTGTTCCCGATGTCATACGTCCTGAGTAACCCGGTATGTAGCCAGGGGGCGATTGCCGACCCCTCCGCCTCCATCTGAACGCCGGACCTGTCGGGCTTTATCACCTGGATGTTCCTGTGGAGCCATTCACTGGCTCTGAGGACCGCCATCTCGTCGCTGGGCCACCGGTTCTGGTTTTCCGGTCCGGTCAGGTACCCCATCTGACGATATTCTTCAGCGGCGTTCACGGTCTGGCTGAAGAGCCGCGCCAACTGGATGATGGGCGCGTCGTCATCCCCGCCCCGGGCCTGCTCCTCCGTCTCCTGCTCGATTCTCTTCACCACTGTGCTGGCGGTGAGATAGCTGAATCTCTTGGCAGTAACCGGAGGTTCTCCCTGGAACCGTGCAGTCAGTCCTGCGGTGGGTTCCACGTTGATTCTTTCCGAGATGTGGGCCGGGGCCTCGTGGCACTCGTCTGGTCCTTCGGACTTGGTCCGGACCTCGACCGGTCTGTTGCCGCCGGTGCGCCTGAGTTGGATCACGTTGGGCCATTCCACCCTCAGGTGCCTCCGGTCCGGGTCCGGCTCGACCGTAACCGGCGGAAATCTCCTTTTCTCCTTCCTGCACGGGTCAGGGTCGGGTTCTCCGTACTGTGGAAACGGGATACCCAGTATCTGAGCGTACTCGGGCTCGAACCTGATTTCGTCCTCATCCTTGGTCATGGTTACCCGTCGGAGTGTCCTGCCGGCGACCTGCTCGCATAGGAGGCTGCTGCCGAACTTCCTGAACCCCAGGAGTTGGGTGACGGTCTTGGTGTTCCACCCTTCGGTCAGCATGTTGACCGAGATGACGCACCTTACATTCTCTCCAGGTAACCCTGGCCTCCCGACCGTGTTCATCACCCGGCGGATGATCTCTTCGGCCTTGTCTGAGTCGGAGAACCCATACTTCGGGTTCCTCCGGTATACGTCTGCCAGTTCCTTGATGTACCTGCCGGTTTCACCGGTCGCGGCCTCCCCGTCCTCCATCTTGCTGTGAACTATGATGGTGCAGGGGTCGTTTCTTATCTGGTCCTTCCCTTGGCCTTCGTAGTTGCTGAGTAGGGGCGTTACCGCGCCGCCGGCGATGTGCCGGAACATGGCGTTGGCGTTCTTGACGGAGTTCATCACGATGGCCATCACTGGCTGTTCTGTCCGGTCCCGCCAGTCGTGGATTGTCTTCTCATAGTCCCGGTACAGGGAGTTCAGGGCCTCTTTCAGCAGGGTGTTGTTTCCCGTCACGTCGGGGCGGAAGTCCCCGGCCTGCTTGGGGTCTGTGTGGCTGAATATGTCTCTGAGATCCGAATCGTTCGACCGGTTGGTCGATGTGGGCACCCGGGGTATCTTGGTCAGCCCGGCCTCAATGGCGTCGATGAGGGAGTAGTCGGAAACTATCCAGTCAAAGGGCCTGGGGTTGGATTGGGCTAGGAAGATTGGCGTAGCCGACATGTCTACGACGTAGCGGAGCAGTCCAGCGTCCCGTATCTGCTGGATGCCATCGAACCACTGGGTGTTCTGGGGCAAAGCGTTTCTCTTGTCGGGGTCTCCCCTGTGGCAGTGATGGCCCTCATCGTTGATAACCAGGATGGGTCCCAGTTGGGACTTCCCGTCGGCTATCCGGTCCACCACGTCCCGTGAGGTTTCCCTTCTCGTCTCCAGTTCCTCAGGAGTTGTCGGGTTGGAGCCTCCTGCGATTAACTGCTGCTGCTTGGTGCTGGTTGGCTCCAGGTCCTTGGGTTGCATCTGGTGGTAGTTGATCACTTTGACGCTGGCGGAGGATAGGGCCTGCTCCCACTGGTCTCCGGGTGGTACCAAGTTGAAGGCCTTCCAGTCGCTGTCTTCGTGTCCTGGGTCCAGGGAGTCCTGGAGGCGCTCCCTGACGGTGAGTCCTGGCGTGATCACCAGGAAACGCCTGGTGAACCGGTGGTCGTCCGGGGCGGCGTTCCGGTGGTTCGCGGTGTGATAGAGGATGAGCATCGCCATCACGGGGGTCTTCCCGGTGGCGGTCGCCATCTTGTGAGCAATCCGGAGTATGCCGTCGTTGTACCGGTCGTTTATTCCTTGGATTTCTTCCCTGATCTGGTTGGTTGCTGCCTCGTTTAGGTAAATGTGGGTCAACATCGCGTCAAGTTGAGCGAAGTACAGTTGGCAGGCTTCCTCGTCGGTCCAGTGGTTGATGAGGTCCCGGCTGGTCTGGGTGATGCCCGGGTATCCATCCTCCTGCCAGCCTAGGACAGCCGTCCTGATGTCGTTGACCAGTTTGAGAGGAATCCAGTGGGATCCCATTTCTCCCGGAAGTGCCTGGTTGCCTCGCAGTTTCCTGGAACCGGCGACTGGCGGTATGTTCTGGGAATCCCTTCGTCCCGGCAGGGCCGGTGCATAGGCCTTGGTGCTGGTGTCGAGTTGCCAGCGCCATTGGGGGGTCTCGAAGGGCGAGTTGATGACCGGTTCTGTTACCGGGTCGTTGGGCTGAGGCAGGGCCCGACATGTCTCTGTGGTCACGTTGGTCGGCTCCTTTAGTTGTTAAGTAAGTCGGTGGCTTCCACTTATTCTGTTATGGAGATCACCAAACTCATACTACAATAATCGTACCCTGATTTCTTTCTCTAGGTGCCATAACCCAAGGACTACCTCATCTCTTCTGTCGGACCTGATACCTGGGTCTCCTCCGCCCCACAGGGATCGGCCGGCTTCGCCGCGGTGGTCCCTGCTCTTCCTCCCCCGCGCTCCGGGTGTACGTGCAGGATGGCGTTCCCTGATACCTGCTGCACCCCCAGAACTTCGAGTGTCCCGACCTCAGCATCAGTATCCCTTCCCGGCATCTTGGGCATAGTTCCGGCGGTGTTTCACAGGTCGGGTTCGAACACTCTGCCTGTTCCTCGTTCAAACTGACGTATCCCCGTCTGCAGCCCGGACACCTGGGCGAGAGGTGCTGGCACCTGGGGAAGTTGGAACACCTGAAGTTGTCACCCGACTGGGACGGGACCAGCGCCCCTCTTCCACACGCCGGACAGGGCGGTCTCATTCCGTCTCTGACCTTTACCTCCGGGCAGTTCTTCAGCATCTCTCTCACAAACAGGGAAGGTCTCGCCGGGTCAGTGACCAGGTAAACCGCCTTCCTGGCCCGGGTCAGTGCCACGTAGAAGAGCCTCCTCTCTTCCGCGAACGGGTACGGGTTTCCGTGGGTCGGAGGCATCACGATCGTGAGCAGCGGGTCGTCCTCCACCTTGCAGGGAAACCCGTACCGGTCGTCCTTCAGGTCAAGGACCACCACGTAATCGGCCTCCTGCCCCTTGGTGCTGTGGACCGTGTTGAACTTCAGATTCCTGACCCCGCCTCCGTGCCGGCCTAGGGCAGTCCTGCTTCCTCGGTATCTTCCCAGCACCATGATGGACTCCTTGGCTCCGTCCCTGATTTCCTCGATCTCCCTGAGCGCTTGGTGGAGCCCTGCATCCGGGAGGTCGGAGGGAATCACCGTAATCCCAAGGTCACCGTCCTGGGTGTTGGCCTCCAGATCCCTCCTGGTCTGCTCGGAGTTCTGCTGAACGAACCGGGTCGACGGTCTGAGTATTCCGTCTCCGAACCGGAACGTCTTCGTCAGACTCTCCCTGCGGGTGAAACCCAGGTGTTCGCTCACTTGGTGGACCAAGCCCACGTAGCTGCCGGTGAACCGGTAGATGGACTGCCAGTCGTCCCCGACCATGAAATAGGCTATCCCCGGCCTTTTCAGGGCCTTGGCCAGGTTCATTCTCCCGTTGGAGATGTCCTGGAATTCGTCTATCAGGACGTACCGGAAGGGGTTCTCCCACTGCCCGCTGGCGATAACCTCTGCGGCGTCGTTTATCAGGTCGTGGAAGTCGACGGCGTTCTCCTCCCGGAGCAGTTCCTCATATCCCTTCCTGACTGTCTCGAAGATCTCGAGGAAGCACCTGGCCCTATCCCGGTCCCTGTCCTTCTGGTCCTTGCTCCTCTGGACGATCTCACCTTGGTCTAGGTTGCTGGACTTGGCGTGGTTCAGGAACGTCCCCAGCAGGGACGACAGCCGGGAGATTCTCTCCTTGGACAGTTTTTCGGCCAGTTCCTTCTCAGAGACGGGGTTGAACTCGACACCCTGCTCCTTCAGCTTTTGTTCTAGGCTGGATTCAAGGACTCCCCTCCGGTACTGCCAACTGTGGGTCTCGATGAGCTTGGTCTGGTGCTGGGCGTGGAGTTCCCTCTTCCACTGAGCTTCCTGGACGTAGGTGGTCCACCCCGGAGGGGCCTGGCCCTGTTCGTTCAGGGCGAAATGCTCGATGTAGATGTCGTATTCGGTAAGGTGAAAATCAGGCTGGTACTGCCGGTGTTCCCGGGTGGCGGTCACGAATTCGTATGGCTTCTCGTAGGTGTACCTGACTCCGTTGGTTGCCAGGAAATTGGCGACGGTGATCTCTTCGAAGCTCTTCACCAGTTCCCCGTTCAGGGTCCGGAGTTCGGCGTCCTGAACGTACTGCTCGTACTCCTGAGGGTTGTCGAAGTCGAACGGCTCCCGGTACTCGGTGGAGAACCCCGAGACCATCTTGATGATCAGTCCGGCTTTCCCGGGGTCGGCCATCATCCGGGCCAGGATCCCGTCTATGGCCTTCGAGTAGGCGAAGTTGTCCTGGGCCAGCTTGCTGATGGCTGGGGCGGTCCCCTTGCTGGCGACGACTCTCAGGGCGAAGGAGTGGAATGTGGATACCTGGGCACCCTTCAGGTCGCCTGGGAGTCGTTCCCTGATTTCCATCGCGGCCTTCCGGTTGTACGCCAAGGCCAGGATGTACTCCGGGGGTACGCTCATGTTGCAGACCAGGTGGGCAATCTTCCCGGTGATCACGGCTGTCTTCCCCGTGCCGGCGCCGGCCAAGATCACGGTGGCGTCTTCGTCAGCGGCAATGTTCCTGGCCTGCTCGTCTGTCAGCCCGTTACTCAGCATGTCTCGGGTGGCTTCCCGGACCTTCGGTACGGTGGCCTCAAGGAACGTCTCGTTCAGGGCGGCCCTGGTCCCCTCCAGGGCTTCGGCGTTGGTGGCAGATTCCAGCCACCGGAGAGCTTGGCTGGCGTCGCTGCTCAGCTTTCCCCGGCACCTCTCGTCCAACTGCTGTTTCAGTTTCTCTGTGGACTGGGTCATGTCGGTGGCGTGGGAACGCCGGATGAACCGGTGCGGGGCCAAGTAGGAGGTGATGGAGTCCCTCAGGTCCGTGATCTGGGGACCTAGGGTGTTGGCCTTCCTGGTGGCCTCATCGTTGAGGATCTCCTCCACCCGGCTGTGGAGTTGGGAGTGGAGCCTCTCTGAGGTGCCGCGTTCCAGCCCGCCCACGGTGATGGTCCGTCCCTGCTTTGTAAAGACGGTGAGCCGGCTGATGAGTGGAAGTTTCTGGAGATTGACTTCACGGATCTCATCGGCCCTCACGCTCTGTGCGATCCGGCCGGACTTGGCCCAGACGGTGAGGACGTCGTCTTCGAACCTGACGTTGGACGCCTTGTTCCGGTTGAACAGGTGGAGCAGTGGGGCTGTCTTGCTTGACTGGGAGGCTCTCTGGCTCATGGTTATTGTTTCCCAGGATCTCTCCGGCTGCAAAACTGGGCAAGAGGTCTCCGCCAGCCAGTAAGCTGTGTATCTTCCGTGTTGGTTAACCCTTCCTTGGCCGGTTCCTCGATGGTAACCCTGACGCTGGCGATCCCGTTTTTCTGCCGGACGTCACTGCGAAACTCTGGTCTGCTCCTCAGGTTTGCGATGACGTTTGAGGTGGGCTTCATATTGCCCGCGTTCCAGGGTTGCAACTCTGTTCGTCCGTCTTGATACGAGACCTGGATCCACGCCTTCTTGGTCCTCAAGAGTGCGTCCAGGAAATCCTCAGAGTTCGGCGGCTCCAGGGTGATCGGGAGAGTGTGTCTTCGCCATCTTGGTATACGCTGCCTCTGCTGGGCCGGTTCTGGATCAACCTCTCTGTATTCTCGGGACAGGACCATCAGTGGAGTTCTGTCCAGCAGGGCCGCTAGGTCGATGCCTGGGTCACTCACAAAGTCAGGGACGTCGCATACTGGGCTGACAGAAAAATAGAGGTCCCATGAGGCTTGGCGGATTGCTGTCTGGAGTTCGAGGAGAGGGTGTTGGTCCTCCGTGAGCATTCCCGCCCAGAAGGGCATGTAACACAGGTTCCAGCCAGCGGTGAACGCATCGGGGTTGTGGGTGTTTCCCCAGATATGACGGACCCCATAGCCGGACCGCCGGGCCAGCCTGCTTCCGGTATACCTCTCCCAGGCCATCTGGGCTCTGGAATTGTCGTCAAGGATGATCTCTCTTCCGTCCCCGGCCTTCCAGGTGGTGCTTTGGCCTTTGCCGGTCCCTAGGTAATGTTCCCGGCTGTATCTTGCCCTTTCGGGAAAAAAGTGAGTCCTGTTCAACACTGCCTGCGGGTGCACGAAGTAGGTGTGCTGGAAGGCGGCTTGCACTATCGTGGAGCCTCCCTCCCGAAAATAGTCTTCCAGGGACTGGATGGCCGGAACAAAGTCGTCAGTGTGGAGGCGGAAGTTAGGGGTCATGGAAACTCCCCTGATGTCGGGTATGTCGAATGTAGGAACGGGTTGGTCGGTTCTGCCGCTCGCATACTACACCAACTCGGGTCTGTCTCCGGTAGGCGGAGACCATCTCTGGAGTCCCACCTCTATGTCCCATGCCTCCACACGCGCCTTCGCCATCTCGATTGTTGGCTCAGCCAATCCCCATTCCCTTCCGTGCGGAGAGTGAACTATCAGGTCTTCCAGCGTGAGGATGTCCGGATGGTTGTCCAGTTGCCCTGATAGGGCTTGGTAGGTCTCATCCCTCTGGATGAGCCTGTCGCATATCTCACCCAGGTTCCCGGCATAACCGCCTTGAGTCATCTGAATAAACCTGGTGGGGTTGTAGCCGATGCTCTTGTTCTGGTCGATTACGGTTTCTACGGCTTCCCGAAGGCTGACAGGGGAGGGCGTCCGTTGTGCCATGTCCGACTCCTGTGCGGGTTGCCGTATCCGTTCTTTCCCAGTGGCGACCCCGAACCCTCTGCCCTCGGGCCTGCTGCATCGTGGTCGCTATCGGCTGGATCACCTGCGGCGGGTTCTTTCCTGCCGTATATCTTCTCTGGTCGCTCCCGACCGGGCCAGTGCTTCGGCTATCCGGGCGTTGACCGCCGGCACAAGGTGGAGGCGGAGAGCCTCCCGCTCCTTCTCGCCGGGCTGCGGCATGATCTCTCCCCGCCGGAAAGCCTCCGATTACCTGGCCAGGCTGCATCCCTCTCCGTTCGCCTCCCTGGTGTGTCAAGCAACTGTCTTGAAAGTCAATAGGAATGGGTGAGGGACTTCGCGGCCGGGTGGTTCCAGGACGAGCCGTACTTGAGCATGGAGTTGAGGATTATCAGCAGCTTGCGCATGCAGGCGGTCAGAGCCAGCTTTTTCGGCTTGCCGGCAGACAACAGGCGCTGGTAGAAGTCCCTGATGACCGGGTTGAAGCGACTGGCTACCAACGCCCCCATATAGAGGGCTGTGCGGACCCTGGCCCGTCCACCCCAGACGGTGCGTTTGCCCCGCAGGGTACCACTGTCCCGGTTGAAGGGAGCCACGCCCACTAGGGCAGCGATCTGTCGGCGGTTGAGAGTGCCCAGTTCGGGCAGGTATGCCAGAAGGGTAAGAGAGATCTGGTCTCCGATGCCGGGTACGCTGCGCAGCAGGTCGTCCTTCTCCCGCCATACAGGACTCTGGCGGAGGGTCTGGCGCAAGCCCTGGTCCAGGTCGTCCAGCTGTTGCTTGAGCCAGGCGGTGTGGGCCTCAATGCTGGGCCGGACGGCCATAGTAGCACTGGAGAGTCGGTTCCTCTCCGCTACCAGCATGGTCATCACCTGTTGTCTGCGGGCCACCAGCGAGCTGAGGACCTGGGTCTCGGCGTCCCGGAGAGGACGCCGGGGAGGACGGACGGCCTCGGCGAAGTGAGCCAGGACCGCCGCGTCCAGGGAATCGGTCTTGGCCAGCCGCCCAGTGGCCCTGGCAAAGTCCCGCACCTGGCGAGGGTTGACTACCACCACCGGGAGGGAGGCAGCTGCCAGGGCTGCCACCAAGGGCAGTTCCAGCCCACCCGTAGCCTCCAGCACCAAGGCTGCGGGATTGAGTTGCTGCATCTGGGCCACCAGTGCCGCGATCCCGGCCTGGTCGTTGCAGACCTCACGTCTGTCTCCCCCAGGACGGATGGCCACATCCACCCGGGCCTTGGCCACATCGACCCCTACGTAGATACCGTGTTGCTCCATGAGAACCTCCCTGCGAACCGTCGGCCCGTCCTTGCCAGATGCGGGCTTGGTTGACCCAGGCAACTGTGCGGGCTCTGTTCTGAAAAGGGTGCGGCGACCCAAGCTTGACAACGGTCTTCTATGACCCAGGGCGGGCCGGTCTGCCGCACCCCGCACACCTAAGAAAGAAAACTATCCACCTCCAAGCTAAGATACAAGGGCGGAGGCATTGTGTGCCAGTGGGGGGCGGTTGGCGTTCAACGAAGACCAGGGAGATTCCCAAGCGGAACCCCACTGATAGGCTGATTACCACAGAGGCTCGGCGTATATCTTTCCACCCTTCGGGCAGTTCGTGCAGGGTGCGTCTCCCCACAGCGCGTTGTCACTGTTCTCCCTGAGTAGACTGATACCGTCTAGGCCGAGATTGCGTTGATATATCTCGCCATAGTTGCCCACGGCGCGAACAACGTCTTGGGCCACCGTCTGGCTCATGCCCAGGTTCTCCTGTCCGAAGGAATCTACAAGACCAAACAGACGGTCAACCCTGGCATCGCCGGTAACCGCGCTGGGAACATTGCCAGAATCCACACCGTAGGCTTCGGCATAGATCAGTATGGACATCACGGTTTTGACGACATCGAACCACTGGTCATCGCCGCGCGGGACAACTGGGCCAAGAGTCTCTTCAGAAATGGCCTCCGTCAAGATGACGTGCGTGCCGGGATTGGAGAGGACTGAACCGAGCAAGACTGCCAGTTGGGAGCGGTCGGCGGTAGATGCGTCGCACTGCCCGTGTTCGTAGGCGGTCACGACTAATTCAGTGTCCTGGAATGTGAGGGGTACTATGTTCAGGTCGTTCTGGTTGGAGAAGTCCATCAGGTTCAGTTCGAAAGTACTGCCATGAGCCACGCAGACGGCCGCATCTTTCAAATCGAGCGCACTGGAGATGTCGGACGTCTTGTCAACCAAGAAGCCTTGACCGTCATAGAACATCGTCTGGACGTAGTTGCCCCACTGGGCATCGCCTGAGGTTGTCCAGGTAGCTGAGCCGACGAGCATGTCAACTTCGCCTGACGGGATCATTTGGCCGGTAACAGGTTGGACCTCGATGGCGTTGGGGTCGCCCAAGACCGCAGTCGCCAGCGCGCGGCAGAGGTCAATATCGAAGCCGGACACCTCATCTCGACTGGCACATATTAACTTGCCCCTGTCCCTGATCTGCCGAAGCTTAGGACTCGACTCGGGCGTGTCTTCGCAGAAGGGCAGACCAAGCTCGGTGAAGTCGTCGTCCGGTACGTCCCGCAACCCCGCGGGTATGCACCCCGCCAACTGGTTACCTGAGAGAGACAGCCTTTGGAGGTTGGTGAGGCTGTCCAGTTCTGGTGGGACATCGCCGCTCAACCGGTTCCTTGCGAGGTTCAGTCTTTGCAGGTTTGAAAGGTTGCCCAACTCTGGCGGTATCTCACCACTCAAGTCGTTGGAGCCGAGGTCCAGCGTCGCCAGGTTAGTGAGGTTGCCCAACTCCGCAGGAATCTCCCCGCTCAATTGGTTGCTGCCGATGTCAAGGATTTGCAGGTTGTCGAGGTCGCTCAATTCCGGCGGGATCTTCCCGCCCAACTGGTTACCAGCAAGGTCCATCCATTGCAAGTTGGCGTGGTTGCCCAACTCCGGCGGTATCTCACCACTCAAGTCGTTGGAGCCGAGGTCCAGTATTCGCAGGGCGGTGAGTTTGCCGAGCCTTGCTGGTATCTTCCCGGTTAACTGGTTGCCGCTAAGGTCCAGCCATTTCAGGGTGGTGAGTTTGCTCAATTCCGGCGGGATCTCCCCGGTCAAGTCGTTAGAGCGGAGTCCTAGCAGTTCCAATTTCCTGAGACTACCCAGTTCCGGTGGTATATTCCCGCTCAACTGGTTGGCGGAACCCACAGGAATCCCATATACATAGTCAATGCAGGCACCGTCCTCGCAGTCCGCCAAACGCCGGGTTCCATCGGCCGGGCTGAAGTTTAGCACTCTGAGGTTGGTCAAGTCGCCCAACACCGGTGGGATCGAACCGGTCAACCGGTTGTATCTGAGAACCAGCTCGGTGACGCGCCCGCTGGCGTCGGTGCTTACGCCATACCATTCGCCGATGGGAGCCTCGCTAAGCCAGTTACTATTGTCCGTCCAGTTCGCTCCGCCGTTGGCGTGATAGAAGGCGGCCAACGCGGCCCTGTCTGTCTCTTCAGTCTCTAACGTCTCGGGCACAGCCGTAGGCACCGCTGTCGGTTCGGGCACAGCCGTAGGCACCGCTGTCGGTTCGGGCACAGCCGCAGGCACCGCTGTCGGCGCTGGCGTAGCCGCAGGCACCGCTGTCGGCGCTGGCGTAGCCGCAGGCACTGTCGTTCGCGTCTGCGCGGGGGTTGGGACAGTGGTGACGGGGGATGCGCTGGCATCCTCCACTATGGGCGTAGCGGCAGCGGTGGGAGTCGAGGTCGGCAGCTGCGTGGGAGCCGTCACGACCGGTTCAGGGTCGTCGCAGGCCACGACAGCCATAGTCAACAATAGTGTGAGCAGGATCAGAATCCCCACTGCCTTCCTGTGGACGCTGTCCCTATCGCTCATTTCTAGACCGGCACCCTGTCGACCATAACGGTTGTCCGTTCACTCTTATGACCACTGCTCTCCCCTCTGACTTTTTCAACAGGCCCTTAACGTCGCCTTTTACAGTTCTTACAGGGCAAAATCACCATTCATATGCGGTCTGGATAGCCTTGTTCGCTGTGGAACCCCACCACCCGTTCCCGCAACTCTTTCTCGAAATTGACGAAAGTGCTTAGCATGGCCAGACCTCCTCAGTCTAAGCCCGCCACCACCCCCAGGTAAACTTTATACATCTCCGAATCCAGACTGTTGCCCTGATCATGGTCCACCACAGTCCAGGCGCGGCATTGATTCCACCCAAGGGGGTAAGCTACCATGCCCGTACCCCACAAGTAAACGGAACTCGAACCGCCGTGCAAGGTCTCCAGGGTCTGCTATGAGGCTATATCTCCCACACATTTCACATCCATAATGAACCTGCCGGCAGCACCCGCGCAATGCCTGTGCACCGCGAAAAGCGTCAGTGCCAGTCATGGGACGGAGGCATGGAGACGCCTGAAGGAACGGCGCGCAGGTCCGCAGCTATCACGTTGGTCGTGCCGTCCCATCGCGACACACGTCCGGTGACCACCACCACCAGGCTCCCGAGCTCCCTGCGGCGCTTGGAAAACAGGCCGCGCCATACGATGACCTGCACGTCGCCCGTCTCGTCCTCGATGGTCACGAAGACGGTGCCGTCCCGCCCGCGCGGGTGCTGCCTCGCCACCGGCCATCCGGCCACCGTGACCCGTTCGTCGTCGCGGCGCCGCTCCACGCCAACCGTGGGAAGCACGCCTCGACCCAGGCCGGGCCTGACGAACTCCATCAGGTGTCCCTTGGGGTAGGTGCCCATCACCCGGTACTCGCCCACCATCTTCTCCCGCTCCGTGAAGTCCGGGAGCCGGGGCACGCTGTCCTGCGTCGATATGGGCAGTCCGACCTGGCCGTTCCGGGAGGGTCTGGAATAGAGCCCCGCCTCCCACAGGGCCTCCCTGCGGTTCGGGGTTACGCCGTCGAAAGCCCCCGCCATCGCCAGCGACAGCACGGCCTGCGGCTTCAGACCCGTCCGCCGCACCAGGTCCCCCGCGGTGACGTAGGGGCCGTGACGCTCCCTCTCCTTCACTATGAGCCTCGCCGACTCCGCGCCAACGTCCTGGACTAGCTGCAGGCCCAGCCGGACCGAGCCGCTCTCAGGAGCGCACGCCGCCAGGCTTTCATTCACGCAGGGGTTCAGGAAGGGTACGCCGAAGCGCCTTGCATCCTGCTTCAGCGTCTCCACCGGGTAGAACCCCATCGGCTGGTTGTTCATCAGTCCGACGAAGAACTCCAACGGATGGTAGTGCTTGAGCCAGGCGGCCTGGTAGGCGGTGACGGCGAAGGCGTGGGAGTGGGACTCCGGGAACATGTAGTGGCCGTTGATCTTGGAGAATATCTTCCCGGCGGTCTCCTCCGGGACGCCGTTGCGCCGCGCGCCTTCGAGGAACCGCCTCCAGTGCATGGCGATGAGGTGCTCGTTGTTGGGTCTGGCGAAGGCGCGGCGCACCTCGTCGGCTTCCGCTGCGGTCATGCCCGCCACGTCCTCGATGAGCTGCACCACCTGTTCCTGCCAGACGATGATCCCGTAGCCCCGCTCCAGGGCACGCTTTTCCAGCGGGTGTTCGTACTCCCACTCCGCCCCGTGCCGGTAGCGCTCGACGAACTGGGAGACGGCGCTCCCCTGTACTCCCACGCCGGGCCGGATGAGGGCGACCTGGTAGGCCAGGTCAAGCAGGTTGCGCGACCGGAGCCGCTGCCCCATCTTGAGCTGCGCCGGGGACTGGAGCAGGAATACCCCCTTGGACAGGCCCGCGTTGATCATGTCGTAGACCCCGGCGTCCTCCGGGTCGGTCCTGCTGAGGTCGGGCCGTCTCCCTTCCCGCGCCTCCACGAGGTCGAGGGCCTCCGTCAGCTGGTCTAGCACCGGCAGCGAGAGGATGTCGATCTTGGCGAACCCGGCGTCGGCCACGCTGTCCTTGTTCCAGTCCATGATGTAGCGCCCGTCCATCGCCCCGGCCCTCATGGGCACCATCTCCGGTAGGGGCGAGCTGCTCAGCACCATACCGCCGACGTGCTGGCTCAGCCCCTTGGGGGCGTCCATCAGTTGCGGGGCGAGTTGGAGCAGGTCACGCCAGCCCGGCGCGTTCACCCGGTCCCTGAAGTCCGGGAGCTGCGTCATCTCCTCCCGGAGGTCCGCCGCGTCGTGGGAGTGCAGTTGCTTCGAGAGCAGGGAGAGATGCTCCTGCGGAAGCCCCAGGGCCTTGCCGAGGTCCTGGACGATGCCCTTGACCTTATAGGTCGTAATGGCCCCGGTCAGGACGGCGTACTCCGGCCCGAAGTGCTTGTGGACGCGCTCGATCAACTCGTTCCTGAGACCTCTGGGGAAGTCGAGGTCGATGTCGGGAAGGGTCGTCATGTCCTCGGAGATGAAGCGTTCCAGGGTGAGGTCCCACTTCAGGGGATCGACGTGGCTGATGCCGATGAGGTATCCGACCAGCAGGGCCACCGACGAGCCGCGCCCCCTTCCGGGAGGCCTCTCCTCAACCGGCGTCTCGGGGTCTACCAGTCCCCGCTGCTCCATGATGCGCTGGGCGACGAGGGCGATCTCCCGGTAGAGCAGCAGGAAGCCGGCCAGGTTGAGGCGCTCGATCAGTCGAAACTCCTCTTGGAGGCGCTCCCTGACCCGCTCCGGCACCGAGCCGTCGTATCGCCGCGCCGCCGCCTCGTAGCAGAGCCTCTGGAGATAGCTTTGCGCCGTGTACCCCTCCGGCACGGCGGGGTCCGGCAGGGTGTAGCCGAGGTCCCTGCCGAGGTCGAATTCGCACCGCTCCGCTACACGAAGGGTGTTTGCCACGGCCTGCGGCCACTCGGCAAAGAGCCGCTCCATCTGGGCATGGGACTTCAGGTGAAAGTGGTGGTTGGGCCGGAGGTGCGGCAGCGCCCGGTCTATGGTGGTGTTGAGCTTTGCGGCGACCAGCGCGTCCTGGAGTCGGGACCGCTCCGGCTGGTGGTAGTGGACGTCGTTGGTGGCGACCACGGGGACGCCGACCTCTCCGGCGACCCTGACCAGCTTCCTGTTGCGGTCGGTGTCCCCGTGCAGGAGGTTCCGCTGCAGCTCGACGTAAACCGACCCGGGGCCGTACCAGTCCAGGTACCGTTTCAGAAGCTCACCGGCCTCACCGGGACGGCCGTCCACCGCCAGTTTGGAGAGAGGCCCGTCGCGCCCGCCCGTGAGCAGGATGACGCCCTCGGAGTGGTGTGGCAAAAGCGCGGGGTCGAGCCTCGGCTCCCTGCGGTCGGCGGCGTTGGCCGTGGTGAAGAGCCGGGAGATGTTGGAGTAGCCGGCCCGGGTCCTCGCCAGCAGTGTGAGCCTTGTGCCGCCGGTGAGAGTCAGCTCGCCACCGGTGATGGGCCGGATGCCCAGGCTGTTGGCCAGACGAGCGAACTCCAGCGCACCGCAGAGGTTGGTGTCGGTCAGGGCCAGTGCGGGATACCCGTACTCCCTGGCCTGCGCCAGCAGCTCGTGCGCGTGGGAAGCCCCCACCCCGAAGGAGTAGAAGCTCTTAGCATGAAGCTCGACGTAACCATTTGCCATCAGGCGCTCTACCGGTACCACCGGTCGCCGGACCGGTCGTGGAACAGGGTGATGCGTCCGCCGTCGTCGGGGTCGATGCGGTAGTAGGCGCGGGTGACCGGCTCAGGGAGCCACCACAGATCGAAGGTCCACATGTCGTCTATGCGAGCCACCCGTTGCCAGCGCCTGTCGACTCGCACCGACACCGGCTCGCGCTCCGTGCCCTCCCGCACCTCCACGGGCTTTGGCGTGTGGAGCGGCCTGATGGTGTCCCTGCCCGAAGGGTCGATGGGCGCCTGCAAGGCCCGCATCTCCGGCGCGGGATGCCAGGGGGCGACTTGGGTGATCCTGTGGAGTGCGTGGCCTCCTCCCATAAGTCCCCGCAGCCTCCGGTCCACCGCCACGAGCCGCCTGCGCCTGTCGTCGCTCGCGTCCTTCAGCAGGCCCAGCTGAGTCCCCGGCTCCCCGCTGAAGCCGGACAGGGTGAGCGTCACCTCCTCGAAGGGGGTGCGCGGCGGGTCCGCCTCCAATCTGCTTCGGACCGCGAAGGAGGCTCTCTCCCATGCGCCGACCGGCTCCTTGAACCTGAAGCTCTTCTCCCAGTCAAGCCAACCGGAGGCCGCACAGAGGAGGTGTGCCGCGCCGGCATACCTCCCCCTCATGTCCGGCCGGGCGTAGGCCTTCTTGAGAAGAGCGTCCACCGCGACAAAGAGCGCCTCTAGGGAAGAGGAGTGGAACGGCAGCGAGGTCTGTTCGACCACCGGCTCCTCCAACGCCAATGGGACGACGGGGCTGTGGTCGATGCCGTTGCAGAGCGACCAAGCCCACTTTCCGTCGGGCCCGAACCGGTCGGCGAGCATGTGCCCGCTCATGGAAGCAACGGCCCCCAAAGTGTGCAGGCCGAAGCGGTGCAACTCCCTCTTCATGCCGGTGGGGACAGGCAGCAGGTCGATGCTATGGGGCGCGAGGAACGATGCCGCGTCTTCCGGAACTCTGAACGCTCTGTGTGCCCCGCACGTTCCGGCCGCGACGAACGCGGGGAACTTGACGTCCGCCACGCCGGCCCGGGGGGTCAGGTAGGCCGGGACTGCGTTCAGCAGAGCGGTGACGACTCCCGCCTCTCCTCGAAACAGCCCTTCGAGGCCGTCCAGTCGCACGTAGGCCGTGCCGAGATCGGCCTCCTCAACCCGGTCGCTGATCCCCTGCAGGGACGCAAGCACCTGGCCGAACACTCGGCGGTAGTGCGACTCGTCGGCATCCAGTATGATGGCCTTCGCATGGCGGGACACGGCCTGCTCCAGCGTCATTCCTGGCTTCACTCCCGGAGCGGACCGAAAGCGGTCGACGACCACGGGCCCGGCCCTTGAAGGGCTCCGGTCGACGATGACGACGGGGGCATCCTTCAGGTGGGAGTGCCGGTACATCTCCACCTTGGCTCTCAGGTGAGTGACGAGCAGGCAAGCGACCCTCATGGACCATCCTCAATTTATCGGCGGGAATCAGGGATGGAGATAATAACGAACACATGTTCTCTTTGTCAATCTCCTCCAGACATTAGCCAGGACTTGAAGCCTGCACATAGTTAGCAGTGATCGTCCCCGGCTACTGGCGTCTGCACGTCCTCCTGCAGCGGGAGGGCTGGTCGGTGAATCACAAGCGGGTCTACTAGCTGTATTGCCAGGAAGGCCTGATGCTAAGGACCAAGAAGCCCAGGCGCCACGTATCCTGCCAGAGACGTGTGGAGCGGCCGGTAGCCTCCGGGGTGGATGAGAGTTGGTCCATGGATTTCATGGGCGATGAGCTCTTCGACGGGCGCCGGACCCGGCTCTTGACGATAGTGGACAACTTTACTCGCGAGAGTCTGGTCATCAAGGTGGCGGCCAGCATCAAAGGAGGGAGTGGAGTTGGACTTCAGCCGGCTTGGAAAGCCTACGGACAACGCCTTCACCATGGCGTTCAACGGGCGTTTTCGCCAGGAGTGCCTGAACGAGAGCTGGTTCCTATCCCTGGAAGACGCCGAGGAGAAGGTGGAATCCTGGCGAAGACATTACAGACATTACAATGGGGAGAGGCCCCACCGCGCGCTGAACAACCTGTCCCCGAGGGAGTTTGCCGCGGTGGCAACGACGCGGATTGACCCGCAAAACTCGCACTAAGCTTGGTACAGAAAATGGGGCAAGACCACCAGGGCTGAGAGGATTCGTTAACCCTCTTTCCACCTCACCGCCTGATCCAGCATCTCAATGGCATTGCTGCGGGTTACACCGCTGTCGGAACCTAGCATCTGACTAAGCTCCGTCACCCTGGCCTCATCGGCTAGAACCTCCACAGAGGTCATGGTTCTATCATGTGAGGCAAGCTTTATGGCCTTGGCGTGGCGGTCGGCGTAGCACGCTATCTGAGGGAGATGGGTTACGCACAGCACCTGGTGGTCCCTGCACAGGCCCCATAGTTTCTGGCCCAAGACACTCCCGACTCGACCTCCTATGCCCGCATCTATCTCGTCGAACACCAGGATTGGAATCCGGTCGGTGGTGGACAGGATGGTCTTTATGGCGAGCATCAGCCTGGCTGCTTCTCCCCCGGAGGCGGTCCGGGCCAAGGGTCGTGGCGGTTCGCCAGGGTTCAGCGAGACCAAGAACTCCACAGAATCTATACCTGTGCTGTTGAAGGCGAAGCATCTGACACCTCCGCCACCTAAAGGCGTGGAGTATGGGCCGGAGTCACCGGTCCCGACTGGCACACCGCCCTCCGAGTCTGACTGACGGATATCCACATGCACCTGCGTGTGTTCCACGGCCAGCCCGGCGACCTCCTCCTCGATGGCGTCAGCCAGTGACTTGGCTGCACGTCGTCGGGCCTCGGAGAGCTGACCTGCCAGTGTGCCAACCTGCTCTCGAAGCTCCATCTCCCGGGACTTCAACTCCTCCGTGTGCTCTTCGCTGTGATACAACTTCTCTAGGTCCTCGGAGGCCTTCTCGGCGAAGGCCAGGATTTCTTCGATGCTGCTACCGTACTTCCTCTTGAGACCCCTGATCAAGTCCAGCCGCCCCTCCAGCTCCTGAAGACGGTCCGGGTTGTATTCGACGCTGTCGCGATAGCTCCGAAGTGTACGCGCCAACTCGTCTATCTGGTGGGTCAAGGCATCTACCGACGCGAGGTCCTGGCTCAATGAGGGGTCCAATTGCTCCAGCTGGGCAAGGTCCTGGGCCACCTGGCCTATAAGGTCCATGACTGATTCTTGCCGGTCGAAGCTCTCGTATAGTGCTCGATAGGCATGGTCGGACAGCGCGATAATTCGCTCCGCGTTGGCGACCCGGTCCCGTTCAAGGACCAGGTCTTCGTCTTCAGCCGGGCGGAGATTGGCAGCTCCAATCTCTCCCACCTGATACCTCAGAAAATCCACCCGCTGGGCGAGTTCCTGTTCCTCCGTCCGAAGCCGGTCTATCTCCCGGTGTACCTCTGTTAGCTGGCGGACTTGCTCCGCTACCTGGGTCCGAAGCTGCCATAGCCCACCATACCGGTCCAGTATATCCATTTGCTCACGTACACGAAACAGGGATAGATGCTGATTTTGGCCGTGGATGTCCACCAGGTATTCGGCCAGGGTGCTCAACAGCCTGAGAGGTACGATTCGCCCGTTTACACGGCACGTATTACGCCCATCCAGGTTGACCTCGCGAGCGAGAATCATCTCCTCTTCGCCACTGTCAATCTCGTATTCATCCATGACAGCGTTGATCTTCTGAGTCAGGTCACCGTTGAGCAGGAAGATGCCCTCTACCCTGGACCGGCGTGCCCCGGAGCGTACCATGCCGCCGTCGGCGCGGCCCCCTAAGAGAAGGCTCAGCGCATCCACGATGATGGACTTACCGGTCCCGGTCTCCCCCGTCAGCACGTTAAAGCCGGGCGCCAACTCCATTTCAAGCCGCTCTATGGTAGCGAAGTTGGTGACACTAAGAAGTCGGAGCATAGCGTTGTTCACAAAGCGTGCCTGCCAGGTAGGGCCTTCCGGTCCTCTAATATTGGTGGTAGTTCTCGTCACTCCTGCGAAAGAAGGAGCCCGGTGTGCCGAGTCGTGGATTCCCGCTTTTGCGAGAATGACAGGGCGACTCCTTGAATGTCAAGCAACTGTCTTGAAAGTCAATAGGAATGGGTGAGGGACTTCGTGGCCGGGTGGTTCCAGGACGAGCCGTACTTGAGCATGGAGTTGAGGATTATCAGCAGCTTGCGCATGCAGGCGGTCAGAGCCAGCTTTTTCGGCTTGCCGGCAGACAACAGGCGCTGGTAGAAGTCCCTGATGACCGGGTTGAAGCGGCTGGCTACCAACGCCCCCATATAGAGGGCTGTGCGGACCCTGGCCCGTCCACCCCAGACGGTGCGTTTGCCCCGCAGGGTACCACTGTCCCGGTTGAAGGGAGCCACGCCCACTAGGGCAGCGATCTGTCGGCGGTTGAGAGTGCCCAGTTCGGGCAGGTATGCCAGAAGGGTAAGAGAGATCTGGTCTCCGATGCCGGGTACGCTGCGCAGCAGGTCGTCCTTCTCCCGCCATACAGGACTCTGGCGGAGGGTCTGGCGCAAGCCCTGGTCCAGGTCGTCCAGCTGTTGCTTGAGCCAGGCGATGTGGGCCTCAATGCTGGGCCGGACGGCCATAGTAGCACTGGAGAGTCGGTTCCTCTCCGCTACCAGCATGGTCATCACCTGTTGTCTGCGGGCCACCAGCGAGCTGAGGACCTGGGTCTCGGCGTCCCGGAGAGGACGCCGGGGAGGACGGACGGCCTCGGCGAAGTGAGCCAGGACCGCCGCGTCCAGGGAATCGGTCTTGGCCAGCCGCCCAGTGGCCCTGGCAAAGTCCCGCACCTGGCGAGGGTTGACTACCACCACCGGCAGGGAGGCAGCTGCCAGGGCTGCCACCAAGGGCAGTTCCAGCCCACCCGTAGCCTCCAGCACCAAGGCTGCGGGATTGAGTTGCTGCATCTGGGCCACCAGTGCCGCGATCCCGGCCTGGTCGTTGCAGACCTCACGCCGGTCTCCCCCAGGACGGATGGCCACATCCACCCGGGCCTTGGCCACATCGATCCCTACGTAGATACCGTGTTGCTCCATCAGAACCTCCCTGCGAACCGTCGGCCCGTCCTTGCCAGATGCGGGCTTGGTTGACCCAGGCAACTGTGCCGGCTCTGTTCTGAAAAGGGTGCGGCGACCCAAGCTTGACAACGGTCTTCTATGACCCAGGGCGGGCCGGTCTGCCGCACCCCGCACACCTGAGAAAGAAAATTATCCATCTCCAAGCCAAGATACAAGGGCGGCGGGATGTTGGGCCACTGGGGCGGAGACGGAAGGGGTCACTCACATGACGATGGAGATGTAATTACCGGAATTGCGCCTAGACTTCACGAGCCTATGGGCGGTTGATTTGACGGGTAGGGCGGCATCCTTGAGGCACATTGCCGCTAGCGGCATGCAGATAGACAAGAGAGCCAAGATTTCCGGGTTGATGATAGAGTAGGCATGGAAAGTAATAGACCAAAGACCCGGCCCTGTCACTGTTGCGACGCATCCTTTAAAATCCCATCAGAAAGACCTTTGCTGTGCGGCCTCTGTTCTAGGGCTGGCGGTCTGTCCTTGCTCTAGTAGTCAGTCATGTTTGGAATCGAAGGGATAGAGGCGATGGAGCTTGGTTCGGGCGTCTTGGGTCTTGAACCGCCAGTTGATGGTGACCCGCGCCTCGTTTCGCTCTCGCACCGAGGCTCCGACCTCCCGTTGGAGCGATTCCTCGTCGGGGAGACGCTGCTTCAGACAGGAGCGGGCCAGTACGCTAAACTCGATTTCCGCCATGTTCAACCAGCTGCCATGCTTGGGCGTGTAGTGAAACTCCAAGCGCCGGGCAATGCGCCGAGCCTCGTCCGCTGGGTAGGTCTCGTACAAAGACGCCACTCGGTGAGTGTTCAGGTTGTCCAGCACCACTCGCACCACCTCGACCTCCGGATAGGCTTCATCCACCAGCCAGCGCATCTGCTGGGCAAAGTCCTGCATGGTGCGTCGTTCGGTCACCGCCACGCGCCGCCAACCCGCCAAAGGCTCGCAGGCCAGGAACAGGTTGCGGGTTCCCTCTCGCCGGTACTCGTAGTCCTGCCGCTGGGGCAGTCCTGGCTGGGCGGGCAGCGGGGGCCGGGTGTCGGCCAGCAACTGGGTGGAGGTCTCGTCAAAGCAGACCACCGGCCGTTGGGGGTCATAGGGTTCGGCATAGAGGTCCGGGACATCCTCCATATGGGCCACGAAGTCGGCGCTTACCTGGGGAATGCACCACTCATGCTTCTGCCACGGCTTAAGGACGTTTTTTTCAGGTGCAGCCGCACCGTCTCGTGGGACAGGGACGGCGCCAGCCCCAGTTCCACCACCTTCCCAGCCAGCAACCGCAGCGTCCAGTGGTCATGCCCCGCCGGCGCCGGAGTGCAGGCCAACGCGATGAGGTGGGCTTGGCCCCGGTCGTCCAGCTTCCGGTACCGGTGGGCCTGGGGCCGGTCTTGCAGCACCCCAGCTAGTCCCTCCTCGGCAAAGCGGCGCTTGATGCGGAACACCGTGCCCTCGGCCACATCCAGGGCTTGGGCCACCTGGGGCGCAGACCAACCCGCATCGGTCTTCAGCAAAATCCGGGCCCGAGTAGTGACCCGGGCGGTGCTTTTACCAGCCCGCACCAGGTGCTCCAGTTGGTTCCGCTGCTCCGGTGTCAACCGGACTCCGTACTTTTCCCTGACCATACCGCCACCTCGCTTCAACACTGTCCAGAGTCAGGGTAGCTCCTTTGGTCAATCTATTACAGTACCATCTAAATCAAGTTTGACTGACTACTAGGGCGAAGTGGCCCGGATTGTGCTGGGCGTTGCGCGCAGTTGACGCCAAAGTTACACTCATAATATGCAACTGGTCCGGAGGGCCTGATTTCCAGCCCAATTCGTAGTAAAATGAGCCTCTCTTAATGTCCTCGCACGGTGAAAACGTGGTATAAATCATGGGAAAAATGAGGCTATACGCCCGGTTTCATAGCTAGTCACCATCCGACCTTCGGCACCACGCCCCGAATTGGTATCTGCAAACTCCCGACTTTAGCTCGGTTGCTGACAATTAGAACGAGACGGCTGTGAAGGACCCGATTCAATCATGGCTCATGGCCTAATCTCCGGAGTGACCTTACCTGAACGTAAATGTATCAAGCGCGATGGAGACCAACACCCGAACAATCAGAAGGAGACTAGAAAAGGAAGGATGGTACTTGGCTCGCCGCGGCAAGCATGACATCTACAAACACACCGAGTCTAATGAGACAATCCGACTGCCCCGTCACCAGACAGTCTCCATAGGTATAGCCCAACGAATCGCTACGCAGGCAAGATGGAAATAATGACCGAAAATATAATTAAATACCCCGCAATTATAGATGGGGATCGCGGCGCCTATGGAGTCGTCATTCCTGATTTGCGCGGGGCCTATGCCATGGGCGCCACCGTAGACGAAGCTCTGGCCGATGCTGAGGATATGCTCCCTGAATTTCTGGATGTACTGCTGGAACATGGTGATCCCATTCCGCCGCCCAGTGCCGCAGAAGATGTGGAATTAAGGCTTGGGGAAATGCTGGCCTTCGTGACACTTCGAGCGCCAACTATGGCCACATAATGAATGGCTGGGTCACGGCTGAGCAGGCGGCCACTCAGCTAGAAATGTCCTACGCTGGCAAAGACGCAGGCCCGGCGCATCGAAAACAATCCCGCTGCCTCTGTTAACCCATCCTTCGACTGCCCCGGCGGGCGGGTTCCTCTGCCTTGGACCACGCTAAAGCAAATTTAGTATAAGTATCCCCAGCTATGGTGTTCATAGCATATAGCATAAAGAGATCATGCCGTATCTGAACTCAGTAAGGGTCTTATAAATCAAATGACCGAGTTCGAGGTCATAGGATACTTTGCCGGAGCCATCGTAGCTGCGTCACTATCCCCTCAAGTAATCAAATCATGGAAAAGTAAATCAACGAAAGATATTTCTATCGCATGGACGATAATCTACATGACCGGGCTATTGCTGTGGGTTATCTATGGTGTTGGAATCAGGAGCTATCCAATAATCGCCATGATGTCCGTTGAACTCCTGATGGCCACGTCGCTTTTCATTCTGAAAATAAAGTACAAGTAGAGCTATATATTTAGGAAGAAGCATCAAATGTTGACAACTGGTGCCCGATAGCTAAACTTGTTGGCATCTAACCGGATTGGGTGTTCTGTTCTCAAATGGGGGAATGAAATGAAGTACGACGCGATTGTGGTAGGAGCAGGCTCAGCGGGATGCGTTTTGGCTACCCGGCTATCCGAGGACCCAAGCCGTTCGGTGTTGCTTCTGGAGGCCGGACCTGACTATCCCGTTTTCGAACATCTCCCGGAGGACCTCAAGCTTGGCAATAACGGGTACTACGCCGCTTACGGACCGCACAACTGGGGCTTTACCGCGCAAGTAACCCCGGAGCAACCGAGCCTTCAGATACCTAGAGGGAAAGCGACCGGCGGCTCCAGCGCGGTCAACGGACAAGTTTTCTATCGGGGTATACCGGAGGACTATGACTCCTGGGCTTCTATGGGCAACGATGAGTGGTCATTCACCCAAGTTTTGCCCTACTTCAGAAAAATGGAGACGGACCGCGACTACGGCGGAGATTTTCACGGCAGCGACGGACCCATCCCGGTAAAGCGCTACTCTCGAGACGAGTGGGGGCCTCATTCCAGGGCTTTCTACGAGGCGTGCGTGGCCGCAGGGTTTCGAGAGGACACCGATCAGAACCATCCCGAGTCCGAGGGCGTCGGGCCTCAACCCCGAAATCATATCGACGGGGTCCGCATTAGCATGGCGATCGCTTATTTGGACCTGGCCCGGCATAGGCTTAACCTCACAGTTAAATCCAACGCCACAGCGAGAAGGGTGATCTTCGACGGCGCTAAGGCGGTGGGCGTCGAGGTAGAAAGCGGCGGTGAAATATTCGTCGCCGAGGGCGATGAGATCATTCTATCCAGCGGCGCCATAGTGTCACCCAAATTGCTGCTGCTTTCCGGCGTGGGGCCCAGTGCCCACCTAGCCGAGGTCGGTATTCCAGTGGTCCACGACCTACCGGGTGTAGGTCAAAATCTCAGGGACCATCCCCATGCAACTCTTTTGTACCGGGCAAAAGGCGACACACCTGAAACAAACAGCCCGCTGTATCAAGTATTGACCAGATACACAGTGGAGGGGTCGCACCTCAAGAGCGATATGAATTTAAGCGTTAATCCACTTGGTGGTGAGAATAGACCGCTCAATATAGAGAGCAACGATGAAGACAACTACTTGGGCTTTAGTGCCGGTCTGCAACTGGCTGTGGGGTCCGGGGAGCTCAAGCTGGGATCCAGCGACCCCACGGACCAACCTGCCATGAATTACCGCCTCCTTGCCGAACCCTTCGATAGAGAACGCATGAGGAAAGGGGTCCGCTTGGCTGCCCAACTGGCTGAACATCCAGCTTTGCGTGAATTGATAATAGAAAGGGTGACTCCCAGCGACGAAGATTTGGCCTCCGACGAGGCCCTGGACGCCTGGCTTATGAAATACATCAGGACGGGGGACCATGTTTCGGGCACCTGCAAGATGGGTCCCGCCAGCGATTCGATGGCAGTGGTCGACCAGCACGGCAAAGTGCATGGCCTGCAAGGACTCCGGGTGGCCGATGCCTCGGTCATGCCGGACTGCATCAGGGCCAATACCAACGCCACCACTATCATGATCGCTGAAAAGATGGCCGATTTCATCAAAGAGGGTAAGTAAACGGGATGCACTAGCCAAGTCTGAATTCATCATCAGAGGAAACGATGAAATACGACGTAGTTGTGGTAGGGGCAGGTTCCGCGGGGTGCGCTTTGGCCACCCGTCTATCCGAGGACTCAAGCCGGTCGGTGTTGCTCCTAGAGGCTGGACCCGATTATCCCAATTTCGAACATTTGCCGGACGACCTCAAGCATGGCAATAACTCATACTACGCTGCCTACGGGCCGCACACCTGGGGCTTCACTGCCCAAGTAACTCCGGAGCAGCCAGACCTGCTAATACCCAGAGGCAAAGCCACCGGCGGCTCCAGCGCGGTCAACGGACAGGTCTTGTACCGGGGGATACCCGAGGACTATGACTCTTGGGCTTCTATGGGCAACGATGAGTGGTCGTTCACCCAAGTTTTGCCCTACTTCCGAAAAATGGAAACAGACCTCGACTACGGCGGAGATTTTCACGGCAGCGACGGACCCATCCCGGTAAGGCGGTATCCTAGAGACGAATGGGAGCCTCACTTCGAGGCTTTCCACGAGTCATGCCTGGCAGCAGGGTTTCCAGAGGTCGCCGACCTCAACCACCCCGAAGCCGAAGGAGTGGGGGCGACACCCCGTAACCACATCGACGGGGTCCGCATCAGCATGGCAATCGCCTATTTGGACCTGGCCCGGCATAGGCTTAATCTCACCATAAAATCCAACGCCACGGCCAGAAGGATTATCTTCGAAGGGGATCGTGCGGTGGGCGTTGAGGTGGAAAGCGGCGGCGAAATATTTGTCGTCGAGGCCAATGAGACCGTTCTATGCAGCGGGACTATAGTGTCGCCCCACTTGTTGCTGCTTTCCGGCGTGGGGCCGGCGGCCCACTTAGCCCAGTTCGGCATTCCTTTGGTCCACGACCTGCCGGGCGTAGGCCAAAACCTTAGAGACCATCCCATAGCAACGATCATGTACCGGGCTAGGGGCGAGAGACCTGACTCGTTGAGATTTGATGCTTTGAGGCCGGTGTCTCAAGTATATACCAGGTTCACAGTGGAAGGATCGCACCTAAAGAGCGATATGATGATAAACCTTCTTCTGCTGACCAATGAGCATCGGCCGATCCAAATGGAGATCAACGACGACGAGAACTACTTGGGCTTTAGCGCCTGTATACAACTGGCTGTGAGCTCCGGAGAACTCAAGCTGGCCTCCAGCGACCCCACGGTGCAGCCTTCCATGAACTACCGCCTCCTTGACGACCCCTTCGATAGGGAACGTATGCGAAAAGGCATCCGGTTGGCCGCCAAGATAGCCGAACATCCAGCGTTTCAAGATTTTCTGATAGAAAAAGTAACCCCCACCGACGAGGAGTTGGATTCCGATGAAGCCCTGGATGATTGGCTTATGAAATATGTCGGCACCGGCGACCATATTTCGGGCACCTGCAAGATGGGCGCCGCCAGCGATCCGATGGCCGTGGTTGACCAATACGGCAAAGTGCATGGTCTGCAAAGCCTGCGGGTGGTCGACGCCTCGGTCATGCCGGATGTTATTAGGGCCAATACCAATGCCACTACCATCATGATCGCTGAGAAGATCGCCGACTACATCAAAGAGGGTAAGTAAGCTGGCCGCACTGGGCCAACTGGAACCCATCGGAGGATGCGATGAAATACGATGTGATTGTGATTGGGGCCGGCTCGGCGGGCTGTGTCTTGGCTACCCGTCTATCCGAGGACTCAAGCCGGTCGGTGTTGCTTCTGGAAGCGGGACCCGACTATCCCAATTTCGAACATCTGCCGGACGACCTCAAACTGGGCAATAACGTCTACTACTCTGCTTACGGGCCGCACAACTGGGGCTTCACCGCGCAAGTAACTCCGGAGCAGCCAACCCTTCAAGTTCCCCGAGGCAAGGCCACCGGCGGTTCAAGCGCGGTCAACGGTCAAGTCTTCTACCGGGGGATACCGGAGGACTATGACTCCTGGGCCGCCTTGGGCAACGATGAGTGGTCCTTCACGGAAGTTTTGCCCTACTTCCGCAAGATGGAAACGGACCTCGACTACAGCGGAGATTTTCACGGCAGCGACGGACCTATCCCCATAAGACGCTACCCTCGAGACGAATGGGAGCCTCACTCTACGGCTTTCTATGAAGCGTGCCTGGCGGCAGGGTTTCCAGAGGACACCGATCAGAACCATCCCGAATCCTATGGCTTGGGGCCGAGACCCCGAAACCACATCGACGGGGTCCGCATCAGTATGGCGATAGCCTACTTGGACTTGGCCCGGCATAGGCTTAACCTGACGATTAAGTCCAACGCTACGGCCAGAAGGATTGTTTTCGACGGCGCTCGTGCCGTGGGCGTTGCGGTGGAAAGCGGCGGCGAAATATTTGTCGTCGAGGCCGACGAAATTGTTCTATCCAGCGGCGCCATAGTTTCGCCCCACTTGTTGCTGCTTTCCGGCGTGGGGCCGGCGGCCCACTTGGCCGAGTTCGGTATTCCCTTGGTCCGGGACTTACCGGGCGTAGGCCAAAACTTGAGAGACCACCCCGTTGCCGCAGTGTTGTACCGGGCAAAGGGCGAGAGACCGGATGTACAGACGCCGGCCATCCAAGTTTGTGTTCGATACACCATGGAAGGGTCTCACCTCAAAAGCGACATGATTTTGACTCCCATGTTGCTTACCAACGAGCATCGCCCGACTCAGATAGCCATCAACGACGACGATAACTACTTGGGTCTAAGCGCCGGCCTCCAATTGGCTGTGGGGTCCGGCGAGCTTAGGCTGGCTTCCAGCGACCCCGCTGTTCAGCCTTTTTTGGATTATCGCTACCTCACCGACCCCTTCGATCGAGAACGTATGAGGGAAGGAATCCGCATGGCTGCCCAACTGGCTGAACACCCTGCTCTACAAGAACTGATACTGGAACGGGTGACCCCCAGCGATGAAGAGTTGGCCTCGGATGAAGCCTTGGACGCCTGGCTAATGAAATACACGGGGACTTCGCATCATGTGTCTTGCACCTGCAAGATGGGCCCGGACAGCGATCCGATGGCGGTGGTGGACCAATACTGCAAAGTGTACGGTCTGCAGGGACTCCGGGTGGCCGACGCCTCGGTCATGCCCGACGTAATTAGAGCCAACACCAACGCCACGACGGTGATGATTGCGGAGAAGGTGGCCGACTTTATCAAAGAAGGAAAGTGAGCCGCATAATTTGAGAGATTCTACTCTAAGGAGGAACCTATGAAGTACGACGTGGTTATAGTTGGGGCCGGGTCTGCGGGGTGCGTCTTGGCTACCCGCTTGTCCGAGGACCCAAGCCGTTCGGTGCTGCTTCTGGAGGCGGGACCCGACTATCCCAATTTCGAGTATCTGCCGGACGACCTCAAGCTGGGCAATAACTCCTACTATTCCGGCTACGGGCCGCACAACTGGGGCTTTACCGGGCGAGTAACTCCGGAGCAGCCAAGCCTTCAAATTCCTAGAGGTAAAGCCACCGGCGGCTCCAGCGCGGTCAACGGACAGGTCTTCTACCGGGGTATACCTGACGATTATGACTCCTGGGCCGCCCTGGGCAACGACGAGTGGTCCTACACTAAAGTCTTGCCCTACTTCCGGAAAATGGAAACGGACCACGACTACGGCGGGGACTTTCATGGCAGCGACGGACCCATCCCGGTTAAGCGGCACCCTCGAGAGGATTGGGAGGGGCATAACAAGGCTTTCTACGAGGCATGTGTGGACGCGGGTTTTCGAGAGGACACCGATCAGAACCATCCCGAATCCGAGGGCGTGGGGCCGGTGCCCCGAAATCACATTGATGGAGTCCGCATCAGCATGGCATTGGCCTACCTGGACTTGGCCAGGCATAGGCTTAACCTGACGATTAAACCCAACGCCACGGCCAGAAGGGTTATCTTCGACGGCCCTCGGGCGATGGGCGTCGAGGTGGAAAGCGGCGGGGAAATATTCGTTGCCGAGGGCGATGAGATCATCCTATCCAGCGGAGCCATAGTGTCGCCCCAATTGCTGCTGCTTTCCGGCGTTGGGCCGGCGGCCCATCTCGCCGAGTTCGGCATTCCTTTGGTTCACGACCTGCCGGGCGTAGGCCAAAACCTTAGGGACCATCCCATAGCAAACGTTTTGTACCGGACAGCAGGCGAAAGAGCCGACGCGCAGGAGCCGGAGTCTCAGGTATTGAATAGGTACACAGCGGAGGGATCGCATCTAAAGAGCGATATGATTATACAAACCATGACGCTCTCAAGTCAGTATCGACCGACTCAGGTGGAGATCGGCGATGACGACAACTATTTGGGCCTTGCTGCTTGTATATATCTGGCTGTGGGGTCCGGCGAGCTCAAGCTGGGCTCCAGCGACCCCACGGCGCAGCCTTCCATGAATTACCGGCTGCTGGCCGAACCATTCGATAGGAAACGTATGAGGGAATCGGTCCGGTTGGCTGTCGAACTGGCTGAGCATCCGGCTTTGCGAGAATTTCTAGTGGAAAGAGTAACTCCCACCGACGAGGAGTTGGCCACCGACGAGGCACTGGACGGTTGGCTTATAAAATACGTCGGCACCGGGGACCACGTTTCGGGGACCTGCAAGATGGGTCCCGCCAGCGATTCCCTGGCGGTGGTCGACCAGTACGGCAAAGTGCACGGTCTGCAAAGCCTCCGGGTGGTCGACGCCTCGGTCATGCCGGATGTTATCAGGGCCAATACCAACGCCACGACCATCATGATTGCTGAGAAGGTGGCCGAATTTATCAAAGAGGGAAAATGAGCCTGATGATTTAGGTGAGTCTGAACCCAGGGAGGAAGCTATGAAGTACGACGTAATAGTGATAGGCGCGGGTTCCGCCGGGTGTGTTATTGCCACCCGGCTTTCCGAGGATTCCCAACGCTCGGTCCTGCTGCTGGAAGCAGGGCCGGACTATCCCAACTTCGAGCATTATCCCGACGACGTGAAATATGGCAACGACCAAGCGGCGTCAGAGGCCGGCGCTCCCCACAATTGGTCTTTCGTCGGCAAACCGACTGAAGAGCAGGGTGAAACTATGCCCGTGCCCAGGGGCCGGATAGTGGGAGGCTCTTCATCGATAAACGGCCAAGTCCTGCTAAGAGGGGTCCCCGAAGATTACGACTCATGGGCTGAAATGGGCAACGACCAGTGGAGTTATGTTAACGTGCTGCCCTACTTCAGGAAGCTGGAGACGGACACCGACATCCGGGACGACTTTCACGGCTTTGATGGCCCGATCCCGGTTCGCCGTTACCCGCAGAACACTTGGCTGCCGGTCCAACGGGCCTTCTATGACGCTTGCAAAGGCTCAGGCTTTCCCCACGACGCCGACGCAAACCACCCCGAGACATGGGGAATAGGTCCGGTCCCCATGAATAACCCCGACGGGGTGCGTATGAGCACCTCCCTAACCTATCTCAACCCGGTGCGCCATCGTTTGAACTTGACAGTGCGGAGCAACGTGCTGGTGCGGAAAATCGCCATACAAGGCCAGAGGGCAATTGGAGTAGAAGTCGAAAGCGGGGAGGAAACATTTTTCATTGAAGGGGAAGAGATAGTGCTATGCGCCGGCGCAATAGCATCTCCGCAGATACTAATGTTGTCGGGAGTAGGCCCCGGCGATCATTTAAGGGAAATGGGGATCGATGTGGTCCATGATTCGCCGGGCGTAGGTCAAAATCTGAGAGACCATCCCTATGTTGGGATACCCATCGAGTTGCAGAGCCATGTTGTACTGGACCCCAAGGCTCCCAGATACCAGTTGGTGCTGCGCTACACCGCGGAAGGCTCGAACACCCGGAACGATATACAAATGATGGCAACCTCGTTCTCCTCCCCGGTGGGTGGGAACCCCCTGGAAGCGGAGGGAATGCGTCTCGACTGCACTCTGGAACTGGCCAATGGCCAGGGCGAGCTAAGACTCAAGAGTAAAGATCCCAAAGAGCAACCGTTCCTTGACTACCGGTATTTGCAGGACCCGTGGGACCGTCAGAGACTGCGCGAGGCGGTGAGGTTGTGCATCAGACTGGCGGAGCATGAGTCATACAAGAAGCTGATAAAGCGGATCATAATGCCGGAATCAGCGGACCTGGCAAGTGATGAAGCGTTGGACAAATGGATGCTACGCAACGCTTCCACTTCGCAGCACATTTCCGGCACTTGCAAGATGGGCGCGAGCACTGATCCCCTAGCCGTGGTTAACCAGTATGGCGAGGTCCACGGTATACAAGGACTCCGGGTCGCCGACGCTTCGATCATGCCGGATTGCATTAGGGCCAACACCAACACCACGACTATCATGATCGGTGAGCGTGTCGCCGAGTGGATGGCGGCGGGTTAGATACGGGCTGGATAAAAGAGGTTCATGCAGATTCAATGAAATATGATGTGATCGTCATCGGCGCCGGCTCAGCCGGCGCGGTGACAGCCAGCAGATTAGCTGAATACGGCAAGAGCGTCCTGTTGCTGGAAGCCGGGCCGGACTATCCGGACTCGGATGGCCTGCCCCATGACATTAAGTTCGGCAACACCAGGGCCGCTCAAAACGAAGATTCAATCCATAACTGGGCTTTGCGAGGAACAATCACCGAGGAGCAAGGCGAGATCCATGTGGCCCAAGGGAAGGTGATAGGCGGGTCGGGGTCGATTAACGGGCAAGTGTTCCTCAGGGGATTGCCCGAAGACTTCGATGCTTGGGCATCCTGGGGAAACAACGAATGGTCCTACCTTCAGGTGTTGCCTTATTTCAGGAAGATGGAGCGTGACCTGGATATTCGGGATGATTTCCACGGGTCCCAAGGACCTATTCCGATAAGCCGTCGAGATTCGAGTGGTTGGACCGCCATCCAGGCCGCGTTCTATTCGGCTTGTTTGCAAGCAGGATTTGCTGCGACAGACGATATGAACGGCCCCAACTCCTCCGGCGTTGGCACGATTCCGATGAACAACCACAGCGGCGTGAGGATGAGCACGGCTATAACCCACCTCAACCCGGTGCGGCACTGGCTCAATCTTACGGTTAGAGGCAACGTGTTCGTCAGAAGGATATTGCTCCGGGACCTACGGGCTGTGGGGGTCGAAGCTGAAAGCGGCGGCGAGATTTTCAATGTTGAAGCAGAAGAAGTGGTGTTGAGCGCCGGCGCGTTAAAATCGCCCCACTTGCTGATGCTTTCTGGCATCGGTCCCAAGGACCAACTGGAAGAATTTGGCGTCCCACTGATTCATCATCTACCGGGAGTTGGTCAAAACCTTTGGAACCACCCGATCGCCGGTATCTCTTTTAAGGTCAAAGCTGGAGTCACTCTCTCCCCTGATGTGGCCGCGGCGCGGATTGCATTGCGTTACACCTCCGAAGGGTCGAAGGATGTCAACGACATGCAGTTAATGACAAACTCTGTCTTCAGTCCGCTTACCGGTGAAATCCTGGCTGAACGAGTCACACTTATCTCTTGCGTCCTTGAGTTGCCCGATGGCTCAGGATATCTCAGACTGGCTTCGGCCGACCCCCATGTTCAGCCGGTCTTTGATTATCGTTACTTTCAGGATGCGAACGACATTCGACGGATGAGAGAAGCCATTCGGTTGGGGGTCAAACTTCTAGAATCCGATGCTTATAGAGACGTAGTAGAGTCGCGGATCAGTCCCACCGATGATGATCTAGCCACCGACGAAAACTTGGACCGGTGGACCCGGCGGACCGTGGGAACCGCCCATCACGTGTCAGGAACTTGTAAGATGGGCCCCGATACCGACCCGACGGCAGTAGTCGACCAGCATTGTAGAGTCAAGGGAATAGCCAATTTGTGGCTCGCCGATTCCTCAGTAATGCCTCAAGTTCCCAGAGCAAACACCAACGCCACGGCCATCATGATTGGGGAGAGGGTAGCTGATTGGGTTTCCTCTTCATCGCCCGGCGCGCGCTTCCCTGCCTGAGTGAACTGGGGGCCTCCAACCAAGGCATCTGCCGGATCATGGTGGAGAACCCGCGCCGCTTCTTCGAGGATAGTTAATCTGGTTCCCGCCCCAGAGTCCAGGGTCTTCTGTCGCCCCCGGCCTACACCGGGATAGGCTCCTGAACAGCCTGCCTGCGCGCAAGCAGGAGTGAAGGGTCCAAAGCCCCTCTTGCAAGCCAAGGCCGATTCTCCGGTCAAGTGTAATTGAGATTTGTCAGCAACTTGGGAGACACACCAATAAGCCGCACATGGACTATATTGACAGTATGGACGGGAAATAGATTTTGATCGGACACCAAGCCCTTGCCCGGAGCTTGGTAAAGACGGTGATGTCCCAGACAAGCGGCTAAGGAGCGACCCCAAATTGGAAGGCAACAACGAAGCTATAATAGAGGTAGAGGGCCTCTATAAAAACTACGGTCCTCTTCGGGCCGTGGACGGCGTCTCTTTCTCAGTCTATTCCGGTGAAGTGTTCGGCATTCTGGGGCCCAATGGGGCGGGGAAGACCACCACGGTGGAAATCCTGGAAGGCATGCGTCTCCCGGATAACGGCGCCGCCCGCATTAATGGCATGGATACCCGCAACAACCCACGAGCAATCAAGGCGCTGATCGGCATTCAACTCCAATCGTCTTCCTTCTTCGACCGGCTCAGTCTGGGCGAGATTTTGGATGTATTCGCAAGCCTGTACCACCGTAGGGTGGATGCGTTGGCTTTGCTTCGCTTGGTGGAGTTGGAAGACCGGGCCAAGTCCATGTTCAAGGAGCTTTCAGGCGGACAGAAGCAGCGGTTTTCAATTGCGACCACTCTGGTAAACGACCCGTTGGTGCTTTTTCTCGATGAGCCGACCACCGGCCTCGATCCTCAAGCGCGCCGCCACTTGTGGGAGTTGGTCAAGAGCTTCAAGCACCAAGGCCGCACCGTCCTCCTAACCACCCACTACATGGAGGAAGCGGAGGAGCTATGCGACAGAGTGGCCATCATGGACCAAGGCCGCGTAGTCGCCATGGACACGCCCCACGCACTGATAGGCAATCTGCTGGCCAAGGGCTTCCGCAAGGAGCGGGTCGAGCAAGCGGCCAACTTGGAAGACGTATTCTTGGACTTGACCGGCCGGGCCCTGCGAGACGATTGATGCGGGGAACTGACCCTACCTTGGCGCTCACGGTTGCTTCGGTAAAGATGTGGTTCAGGGACCGTCAAGCCATCTTCTGGACCTTCTTTCTGCCTCTGGTGCTGATGGTGATCTTTGGCGTCCTTAACTTTGGTGATTTAGGGGCCGTGGACTTGGGGGTGGTGGACGAGGCTAATAACGAAGCGTCCCGCGGCTTGGCTGCCAACCTGGAGGAAATAGAGAGCTTCGACTTATCCAGTGGCGGCGTCAAGGACCAGGAGCTTGAAGCCCTGTACGACGGCGACCGGGACTTGGTGCTGGTCATTCCCTCCAACTTCGTGGGGGCCGGCGGCCCGGCTGCTGTGCAAATGTTTTTTAATGCGGGCCGGACTCGCGAGGCCCAAGTGGGCCAGGCCATCGTGCGCCAGGTCCTGGACGAGATGACCTTCGCAGCCACCGGCGTACCTGACCGCTTTACCATCGACCTCCAACCGGTTGACAGTCGCAATTTTAGATTTATCGACTTCCTGATGCCCGGAATTGTGGCTATGTCCATTATGCAGATGGGGCTTTTTAGCGTGGCCTTCTCCTTCGTTCAGCTTAAGAACCGGGGTATATTGCGCCGGCTTCTGGCCACCCCGGTGCATCCGGCCAGCTTTCTATTCGCCCAAGTGTTCACACGGCTGACGGTATCTATCTTGCAGACGCTGGTCCTTATTGGCGTGGCAGTAGCGCTTTTTAGCGTGGACATTGCCGGCAATATGGCATCCGTCTTGCTGCTGGCGCTTCTAGGCGGAGGAGTGTTCGTGAGCCTGGGCTTCGCCGTCTCCGGCTGGGCCAAGAGCGAGGATGTGGCCGCGCCCATAGCCAACATGATAGCGTTGCCCATGATGTTCTTATCCGGCGTGTTTTTCCCCCGGAGTGTTATGCCCAGCGCCTTGGAGAAGGTGACAGACTTCTTGCCGTTATCCTATCTAATTGACGCCCTGCGCAACGTGGCCATCGACGGAGAGGTGCTGTGGACACAGGGGTGGAATATCCTGGGGCTGGCCGTGTGGATGGCCATTAGCTTTTTAGTCGCGGTGCGCCTGTTCAGGTGGGAGTAATGACGACATGCCGGCGCCTTGACCTTGTTCCGTGTGGATGCCTACAATCGAGCCATAGGCGAGGGGAATACCGCTTTGTCATCCTGGTGAATCTGGATGCAAACCCAGCAGCAATGAGGACAATGACCGATGTTTGAAAGCCTGACCGAAAAGCTGACCGCGACATTGCAACGGCTGACCAGCAAGGGCCGGTTGACTGAAAAGGACATCGAAGAGGCCCTGGGCCAAGTTCGCCGCTCGCTGTTGGAAGCCGACGTAAACTTCCGGGTGGCCCGGGACTTGGTGGCCGGCATCAAAGAACGGGCCTTGGGCGCCGATGTCATGGAAAGCCTGACTCCGGGCCAACAAGTGGTCAAGGTGGTTCAAGAAGAGCTCACGTCTCTTCTCAGCGGGGGCGACCACCGGATAACTCCTTCCAGTCAACCGCCTACCGTCGTCATGCTGGTGGGGCTTCAGGGTTCGGGCAAGACCACTACTGCGGCCAAACTGGCCCTGGCCTTGCGCCGCCAAGGCCATCGGTCGCTCATGGCTGCTGCCGACCTGCGCCGGCCCGCCGCCATCCAACAACTGGAAACCCTGGGCCGCCAGTTGGACATCCCGGTCTATTCAGAGGACCCTCAATCCTCCTCAGCGGTAAAAGTAGCTAAGGCCGCAGTGAAGCGCGCCGAGGAAATCGGTGTTAGCTGGACCTTAATCGACACCGGCGGCCGCCTGCACATAGACGATGAGATGATGCGGGAACTGGAGGATGTCAAGTCGGCGGTGTCGCCCCACGAGATTCTGCTGGTGGTCGACGGGATGACCGGCCAGGACGCGGTGAACGCGGCCCAGGAATTCAACCAGCGGGTCGGCTTAACCGGCTTGATTTTGACCAAAATGGACGGCGACGCCAGGGGAGGCGCAGCCCTGTCAATAACCAAGGTCACCGGTGTTCCCATCAAGTATGTAGGTTCCGGGGAGCGGCCCGACGCTCTGGAGCAGTTCCATCCGGACCGCATGGCCGCCCGTATTCTGGCTATGGGCGACGTGCTCACCCTGATCGAGAAGGCCCAAGAGGTTGTCGACGAGAAGCGGGCCAAGGAGCTGGAGCGCAAGTTTCGACAAGCGACCTTCGATCTGGAAGATTTTTTGCAGCAGATTCAAAGCGTAAAAAAGATGGGGTCCTTGAGCCAGGTCATGGAGATGATTCCTGGGATGGGCCAGCTTACCAAGCGAGTGCCCATGGCTAACTTGGATGACAAGCAGATAGTGCGGGTGGAGGCCATCATACATTCGATGACTCCCGAAGAGCGCCATCGCCCTGAGATAATCAACGGCAGCCGGCGGCGGCGTATCGCCAAGGGAAGCGGGACCACACCCCAGGACATCAACCAGCTACTCAACCAGTTTCGCCAGACTCAAAAGCTGGTGCGGCAGCTTTCCCGCTCCCGTAACCCAAGAAACCTCATGAAGTTGTTTGGGTAATAGCTACGCCATCCCAGCTCTGAGGGCAGTGAACAAATATACGGTGGCGTAACTACGCCAAGGAGACCAGCGCCGGCAGAACTCCTCCAAGCGGGCGTCGGTCAGGTCCTCTCCTGCGGAAGAAATCCGGGAGACAGCCCGGCGCAAAGCCAAATCGCCCAAGGGTAAGGCATCGGGACGGCCCAAAGCGCGGATCAGGACCCACTGGGTGGTCCAGTGTCCGACTCCCCGCAGCGCCAACATAGTTTCAACAGCTTCCTCGTCGGACATCCGGTGCAGAGGTTCCAGACCGCAACTGGAGAATTCCAACGCCGTTCGAGCGACCCCTTGCACGTACTCCGCTTTGCGCTGGCTGAGTTTCAATCCACGTAGTTGATCCACCGATAGTCTTGCCAGAGTCTCGGGACGAGGGAAGGCATAGAAAGTCTCTCCTTCGAAGGTCTGGCGCGGCCCATGGGTCTCAATCATCAATGTACGGATGATCCGAGCAACATTGGTGGCTATCTGTTGCCCCAAAATCGCCAGGACTAGGGCTTCGAACACCGAGGCCGTGTGAGGCAAATGCAAGCCAAAGAACTGCTCCACAATGGGCGAGAGAGCCGTGTCTTGCCGAGTCAACTCGTAAAAGGGGGCCAGGTCCTGACCGGTGCCCAAAAGCCACGCCACCTGCTCCGTCGCGGCAGCGGCTTGGCCGGGGCCCAGCGATTCTGCCTGAAGCTCTACCGTCAACTGAGGCGCGCCTACATCGCCAACGGACCTCACAGAGGCCAGTACCAGCTTGTCTCCCAAGTCCAGCAGTCGCCGGTAAACTCCTGATTCCAGGGAGTCAGTGCCGTAGCGGCCCTGGAAGTAGGTGTGGTAACCGGCGGTCAAAGCGAAATCGAAGGGCGTCGCCGGTGTTATAGACGTGGTCCATCTGTCCATCGGTTGTTTCGGTTATTATCGCGGCCCTGCGCCGCCGCCCAGGGTCGCCGAGGCCAAGTCGCTGTAGGTTGCTCCACCCGGCCCTAAGTTGCTGCGCACCAGTCGGACCGACTCCACCAGCCACGGCTCGGCAGGAACCATAGAAGTGGAGGAGACTGCCGCGCCTATTCCCAAGCGTTGGCTGCTGCTTGCCTGGTCACGCACCCGGCCCAAGGTTAGATGAGGGGTGAAAGGCCGGTTCTCCCCAGGGAACCCCAGTCCAGTCACCTCCGTTTCGATCCCGGCTTGTAGTTTCGCCAGCGGCCCCAGGTCGCCCTGCACTCCAGCCCAGATGACCCTGGGTCTTCTGTCGTTGGGAAAGGTCCCCAGGCCGGACAGAAACAATTCGAAAGATGAAGCTGCCAGAGAGGCTCGTTGCACCGCTTCGGTGATGTCCTCGACTCGGGAAGGATAGATGTCTCCTAGAAATTTCAAGGTTAAGTGTATTCCGTCCAGACCAACCCACCGGACCCCGCTGTGAACCTGGGCGGTCAGACGCTGGACCACCCTCTCCAGTCCCGATTTCACCGGCGGGGGGATGGGTAGAGCAATAAACGCCCTGAGAGTTCCGTCGGACCGGCTCAAGGAGCCAGCCCCTCCCTTAGCTCCTTGAGTTTGTTGTACCAGCAGACCAAGTCTTCCAAGGAGAATTGAGCGTTGGCCGGGCTGGGGTTAGGGATTACAAAAACGCTGGTCCCTCCGATTTGCCGTTGCTGTAGACCCAATTCGGCCCTTTCGGTGATTCCATCGGCGTACTTCAAGTAAGCGGCATAAGCGGTCACCCCGTGAAAGCAAGCGATGCGCGGCTTGTATCGCAGTAGCTTGTCCTTGAGCACCGGCGCCCAACGGCGAAAGTCGGCGGCTTTCAGAGCAGACCCTTGGCGCGTTGGCCGCTTGACCACGTCGGTAAATCCGATGCTGAAGTCCAGCAGTCCGGCGTCGTCTTGGGGCCTCATCTCCCGGTCAACCAGACCGGACCGGTTCAGGGCGGCCCAGAACCGATTGCGTGGGTTCGCGAAGTAGTGACCCGCCTCCACCGAGTACTGGGAAGGGTTCAGGCCCACAAACACTAGGTCCAAACCTTGGCGGAGGTAATTGTTCAGTGTGACAAACTCTTCCAAGCTCTACTGCTGGGGCACCAGGGGCATCACCTCACGAGAAAACCGCTCCATAGACTCCTGCAACCCGGCAATACTCTGGCTGGGGAAACCACAGATGAAACTCCGCACGCCCAGGTCTTGGTACTGCCTCAGGTCTCCGGCGATCTGCTCGGGCCGGCCGCTCATCATGGCGCGAGACGGCCCTGCCGCGTTGTCGAACGATACATTGGTGCTGAATACGACCTCCACCGCGTCCTCGGGCCGTCCGGCTTGGCTGGTGAGAGTGCGGAGGCGGGCCATCTTCACGGCCATTTCCTCGGGCTCCAGGATAGCCGGCGGCCGCAGACCTATGGGAAGCCAACCGTCACCGTATTTCGCAGCACGGCGGATCGCCGGCCCGGTGTGGCCCCCGATCCAAATGGGCGGATGAGGTTTCTGGACCGGTTTAGGTTGGAACCCCGACCCGGAGATTTGATAATACTTTCCTTGGAAAACGGGCTCGTCCTTGGTCCACAGCTCTTTGTACAGCTCTATGTATTCGTCGGTGACCGCGCCCCGTTGGTGATAGGTATTCAGCCCCAAGGCCAGAAACTCTTCCTCCATCCAGCCGACTCCCGCACCCAGGATCACCCTCCCTCCCGACAGCACATCCAGGGTGGCCAATATCTTGGCGGTCAGCACCGGGTTTCTATAGGGAAGGATCAGAACATGGGTGCCCAAGCGCACCCGATGAGTGCACCCGGCCAGAAAATTGAGAGCCGCCAATGGCTCATAATAGTCTTGGTCGGGGCTAAAAGTTGGCACTCCGTCGGGAGCATAGGGGTAGAAAGACTCGATCTGCCGGGGCACGACAACGTGGTCGCTGACCCACACGGAGTCGAATCCCAGGTCTTCGGCGCGCTGGGCCAGGGACCGGAGGGATTCCGGGCTGGACATGGCACCGCTGCTGGGCAGCGAGCACCCAAAAGTGACGGCCATCTCATATCTCCTTCTCGGCGGTTGGCATCAAGTACCGGCGTTTGCCACCCCAGTTTATCAGCTAACTGGCATCTTGTTCAGCAAGGCTCGACGAAACCCGGGTCTTTTCATTGTCACCCCGAGCCTTTCGACTTCGCTCAAGATAAACTCTGCGAGGGGTCTAAAGCCCTTGACTGCATTCCCTTTTCTTCGGTACTCGGACCAGGTTCTTGCTGAAGGTTTTAAGATTCTTCGCCTACGGCTCAGAATGACATTTTAGAGAATGAAAAGGCCCTACGACGAAACCGTTCCGTATCGTGTGCTCCAGCGTCATCGCCTTGCCAACTGGTTTAGGTCTAACTGGACCAGAAACCAGGCTGCCGGGCTGAAGACGATCCAAAGGATGAATATCGCGATCCCGGGATACTTATCGTCCACGAACGAGGCATACTCAAAGGAGTGACGCCAGTAGGCGAAAAGTTGAACGAATGGGATTATCGACAAGAACGTCCACATACCCGCCCCTTCTGACCTACCGTTGGCTTTGTGCAACTCGTCCAGAGTCACGTAGTACCAATAGATTGTGTAGATACCAAAAGTTACAATGGCCAGGATTACCTGGACGAACATATTGCGATACTTGATGTGCTCCGTGCGTATTGACTGTCCGCTGGCAGCCCGGACCGCACCGGGCTGAGCACCGACCGTCATACCGCATCGAGCGCAAAATCGGGCTCCTTCATCCAATCTCTCCCCGCAGTTTGGACAGAAGCTCCGACCGTAATTTTCACCGGATGTACCTTGAGCCATTTCGCCCCCTGTGACTGTATTCTTTCTGGACTGATGAGAGACCGGCAATGACAGGATTTGACAATGCCAGGCAGGAATTTCGTTCGTTTTTGCCGAGAAAGTGCGGCGAATCAGCCCGAATTGTAGTTAAGCCGGTTGGAGGTGTCAAACCAGCAAGTGGATTAAAAACGCTCAGGCCCCCCGGTTGAAGCCCAATACCAGCTATGCTAGTCTGTGGACGGGAGGCAGCTAATGACGGAAAAGGTTGCTGTCGCGATGAGCGGGGGCGTGGACTCTTCGGTGGCCGCCCTGCTGCTCCATGAGCAGGGCTACCAGGTTGTGGGGCTGACTATGAAGCTGTACAGCTTGGACCAAGCCGACCTGCCCGCCCATTACAAAGGCTGCTGCTCTCTGGATGACGTAGAAGACGCCCGCGCGGTTTGCCGCAGGCTGGGCATTCCTCATTACGTGCTGAACGTGCAGAGGGAGTTCCAAAGCCACGTCATCGACTATTTCTGCTCCGAGTACCAGAACGGCCGCACTCCTCACCCCTGCATCGCATGTAACGACAAGATAAAGTTCAACTTCCTGATGAACCGGGCCGCAGTGCTGCACGCCGATTACATTGCCACCGGCCACTACGCCAGCATCGAGCGTACCCCCGACGGCATGGTGCTGAAAAAGGCGGTAGACGCCGACAAAGACCAGTCTTACGTTCTCTTCGGGATGGGACAGCGGGAACTGGCCCGTACACTGATGCCCGTAGGGGATTTTACCAAGCAAACAATCCGGCAAATGGCCTTGGACGCCGGCTTGGTAAATGCGGACAAGCCGGACAGCCAGGACATATGCTTCATCCCATTGGGGGATTACAAGGCCTTCTTGAAAGACCGGATAAATCCGTCACCCGGCGACATCGTGGATGACGAGGGCCGGGTTCTTGCCCAGCACCGAGGCATCGAGTTCTACACCGTGGGACAACGGCGAGGACTGGGAATTGCTGCTGGCGAGCCTATGTTCGTACTCAGGGTGGAGCCGGAAACCAACCGGGTGGTGGTTGGCCCGGAAGCGTCTCTTTACCAGGACCGCATGTGGACCTCCCGGGTCAATTACACCCTGGGACGGCCGCCTGAGCGGCCGGTGGAAGTAAAAGTAAAGATCAGATACAAGGCCCAGGAAGCCGGGGCCATGCTACATCCCCGGCCCGATGGAGCCTTGGTCTGCTTTGACCGGCCGCAGCGGGCTGTCGCCCCCGGTCAAGCGGCGGTCTTTTATCAGGGTGACGTGCTTTTGGGAGGCGGCATCATCGAGCGGGATATTTCGGAGTTTGTGCTCTGACGGGAGGCCGATGCCCGACCTGTCTTTGGAAAAGCGGCTTCTCGGCCAAGGGTACAAGCTGGTGGCGGGGGTTGACGAGGCTGGCCGGGGGCCGCTGGCCGGGCCGGTGGTGGCCGCTGCGGTTGTGTTGCCGCCATGCTTAACCGGCCTGGAACCATGGCTTGACCTGCTGGACGACAGCAAGGCATTGACTCCGGCCCAACGAGATAGAGCCTATGCCGCCGTCCGACGGCACGGCCTCGCCGTGGGCGTGGGCCATGCCGCCCCGGAGGAGATCGACCATTTGGGGATAGGACAGGCGGTTATAAGCGCCATGTTGCGTGCCGTCGCCGACCTGCCCCTCACCCCGGCGCACCTGCTGCTGGACTTCGTCCACCTTAAGGAGTGCGCCCTTCCCTTTCAGTCGGTAGTTCGCGGCGACAGTATCAGCTACTCCATTGCGGCAGCTTCCAATGTAGCCAAAGTGACCAGAGACCGGTGGATGCGAGAGGCCGACCGGCAGTATCCGGGTTACTCCTTCGCCCAAAACAAAGGGTACCCCACGGCCCAGCACCGGGCCGTCTTGAAGCAGCTTGGCCCCTGCCGTATCCACCGCCGGTCCTTCGCTCCGGTCCGGGAAGCGGCCGAACTGTGGGGACTGGGTTAAGATGCCGACCTCTCGCACCAAGCTGGGGACTTGGGGAGAGGGACTGGCCGGCCGGTTCCTCCAGGGTAAGGGGTACCGTATATTGGCTACCAACTACCGGACCAACTACGGAGAGGTTGATATCGTAGCCCAGGACGGCGATGAGTTGGTGTTCGTCGAAGTGCGCACCCGCCGCGGGGCAAGCTTCGGCGCTCCCGAAGAGTCTCTCTCCAAGGCCAAAATCCGGCGGTTGCTGAACACTTGCCAGAAATACGTTCAGAGCGCAGCCCAAGAAGGCATCGGCTGGCGGGTGGACCTAGTGTGCATATACCTTGAGGGCGGCGGCAAGGTGCAGTCCATACGGCACCTGCCCCACGCGGTCCAACTATAAGCCGGCCGCGGACCGGTCAACTGGCGCTGTTGGGGCCGTTTCTCTCGCTTCGGAGATCGGGAATCCGGATAGCCGGCAAGTAATGAGAGAAATCAGGAGCGCCAGCACCACCAGAACACCGATAATCAAGCAGGAATACCTGGGCAAGGCCGATTTCCTCGTTGGAAACCAAATATTCTCTGGTCTTAGGTTTAAAGAAGCAACGCTAGATCGTTGGACCGGCCAAGAGACTTGGGCCGCCATATCCCGATGGACAAGAACCCCAGAAGAAGTGTACCACTGAGCGTTCGTCTACCGAACTCGGCGGGGCCTATGCCAGTTGCTTTCAGTTCTCGGCGCAATTGTCTGAACCGGGATTCACCGGATTAAGGGATTCGCAGGATTTCTCAATCCTGTAAGTCCCGGAATCAGAGAAATCTCAGTTCAGACGAACAACCGAAAAGCCCTGCGATTGAACCAGCAGCAATTGATGTTCACCGGCTCGGCTGGTACGCTTTGGTGTGTCTAATTCCGGGCACGAGTTCGCTTTGTTGACATAGTCATCTTCGCCCTGAGCCGGTCGAAGGGCCGGTCACGACGGGGTTGGTCCGACAAACCAATCAGTAACTGATGTGAGACAAGTCGTTAACAGGCCCATACCAGTTCAAGCCGCAAGGAGTTCCTTATGGTGGCCAACAATCATAGAGATGTAATCGTCGTGGGTGGCGGTATCGTAGGCTGCTTGACCGCCTACCTGCTGGCTCGCCAGGGCCTGAAGGTCACTATCCTGGAGGCCGACGCCGTGGGCAGCCACGCCTCGGGGTTTGCTTTTGGCGGAATGAGCGCCCTGGAGGGCGCCGGGATTCCAGAGCCTCTACTGGAGTTTAGCGTCTGGTCGTTGCGGCAGCACCAACCCCTGGCCGCGGAACTCAAGGAAGCATCGGGAGTCGATAACCAGTTTCAGGTAACCGAAGCGCTCAAGCTGGCTTTCGATGACGCGTCGGTGTCGGCATACAAGGAGCGGTTGACCTGGCAGGAGCAGGTACCTAGCTTCAAGGTCCAGTGGCTGAGTCCGGAAGAAGTGGTAAAGGTCGAACCTATGGCTAGTCCAGATAGCCTGGGTGCGGTCCACGTCCAGGGAGGAGCCTCGGTGGAGCCCTACCGGTATACCCTGTCGGCCTCTCAAGCAGGAGAGCGGGCCGGCGTGGAGATCATTTTACGCCGCGTCACCGGTCTCATCTCCAAGGCCGATCGTTGCTTGGGAGTAACCTTCCAGGGGGGACGGCTGGAAGCCGGGACCGTGGTGCTGGCCATGGGCCCTTGGACCGGCGGCGCTGCCTCATGGTGCCGGTTCAACATTCCGGTTAGCCCTCTCAAGGGGCAGATTTTACGCCTACAACACAGCGGCGCTCCAATAAAGACCTCGCTGTACTGGGGTGGCAGCTACGCAATCACCAAACCCGATGGGTTGGTGTGGGCCGGCACCACCGAAGAAGAGGCCGGGTTCGACGAGCAGCCTACAACCGCAGGCCGGGACAAGGTCATGGGAGACTTGCTGCGAATGGCCCCGTCGCTGTCGGAAGCCCAGTTGGTGCAGCAGACGGCCTGCCTGCGTCCTCTATCGGAAGACGGCCTACCCATCGTGGGCAAGGCGCCGGGTTGGGAAAATCTTTTCGTCGGTACGGGCACTGGACGAAAGGGAATATTGTGGAGTTCCGGGATGAGCTACGGGCTGTGCGACTTGATAGTCAAGGGCCGCTCCCAGGTGCCGGGAATAGAGTTCTTGGACCCGGCGCGGTTCTCAGGAGACTAGATTGGTAAGCAGTCCCAACCTCCACCGTTTCGGCCTACGGCTGATACCTTCTCGCCACCAACAGGCCCTCCTCCCGTGAGACCCGCATTGCGAAAGGGAACCGGTTGACTTGAAGGGCCAACTCCACATCCTCCGGATGGTACTGGGGTTGGCCGGGGTCAAAGAATTTTTGGGTCTGGCCGCCCTTCATTACCAGGCTCCGCACGGCGGCGGGGTCCGGCCGTCTGCTCTCCAGCAAATTTCGCAGGTACAGGGCACATTGTTCGTCCTCGTCGGAACGAAATGCGCCCCGGTCTCCCATAGCAATGATGGAGACAACTCCTGGATTGTCGCGCTGTATGGCCGCTGCGGTGGCCGAGGCCACTACAAAGGAACCCAAGTAGATGGCCTTCGCCTTTGTAGCTGCTGCTACACCCACGGTCCCGGCCCGGGTGGACTGCACGATGGTCTTACCGGCTAGGTCGGCCTGGGAGATCTCGTGGGGGGAGTTGCCGTATTCGAATCCATGAGGCCGTTTACCGTCTACTTCCCCCATAGTGAGGTCTCCAATACCCCGGCGGTACAACTCCAACGCTTCCTCCACCTCAGCCACCAGCACGATGCGGTCCGCGCCGCGGTCGAAGGCTATGGCCGCGGTGGTAAAGGCGCGAAACACGTCAATAATGATGACGGTCCCTTCGGCTTCCCTGGCGTCGCCCACCAAGCTGCCCAGTCGTATTTCCATTACAAGTCCTGGCCAAGAAATAGTCTTAAAACCGACGGCGGTCTGGACTGCCCTTCGACCGACTCAGTATGAGCGGAGAAAGGCGCCCCTTAACAGCCAATCTAGGAGTAAACGCTTAGGCCTTGACCAGTTTTTGGAGCGAGCGGACCTCCCTGGGAGGGTCCAAGTGGCTGCCGGTATGAGTCCAGGAAACTTCGGCCACATAGATGTCGCCCCGGGAGTCGATGCACACTCCGTGGGGTGCGATGAAGGTGCCGGGCTCCTCTCCTTCCGGCAGGTCGCCCAACTTGGCCAGGGTGTTGCCAGCCACGTCCATGATGGTAATCCTGGGGCCCAACCCCTTGGCCTGGGAGTTTGGTCCGATAGCCACTCCCAACTCGCCAACGTAGACTGTCTGGTCCCCTGTTGGGTCGATGTAGAGACCGCAGGGACGGGCCATGTTGATCCACTGCGTCTCGAACTTTCCGTTGCTGTCGAACACCTGAATCCGATGGTTCTCCCTGTCGGCCACGTAGACCCAACCGTCTTTGTCCGTGGCGACGTTGTGGGCGATGTTGAACTGGCCCGGACCCGTGCCCGACTCACCCCAAGAGAAAAGGAGCTTGCCATCGGGGGAATATTTGTGCACCCTGGCGTTGCCGTAGCCGTCGGAAACATAAAAGTCCCCGTTATGGGGGTCGAAAGCCACGTGGGTGCACCGGTTGAACGGGTCGCCGCTCATGAAGGGCGCGGGCTTGCCGCTGATACCCAGGGTAAGCAATACTTTCCCGTCCAGGGTGCACTTGCGGACGGTGTGGTCCCCGTCATCGGTGCAAAATATCGTGTTGTCCGGACCCATGGTGACGCCGTGGGCCCGGGGAAACATGCCTTCACCCCAGGACCGGAGGAAATTGCCCTCCCGGTCGAAGACAATCATTGGGTGTTCCCCCCGGTTGAACACGTAGACGTTGTCATCGGAGTCTACGCCCACCGCAGCGCACTCCCGGAAAGACCAGCCCTCGGGCAGCCTGCCCCAACCCTCCACGACCTCATAGGTATAGCTTGCCGCGCCCAATGCCACCATGAATTCACCTCGTCCCTTGATATTCGAAATCGGCCATAATCGACGATTGTAGCACCCGATGGCCCCATTGTAATGGGCAAAGCCAAGGCTAAACTGGCTTGCGCCCCCATTTTCCCTTATGTATGATGTAACGGTTTCAAGAACACGCCCCTTGGACCAGGGTGAGCTGAAGGCGCGTGGCTGATAAGCAGGTCCCGGCGGCTTGGACCAAGCACTCACAATTCCCTAAGGGCTGGGCCGCCTCCAACGGGACCCGGACGTACCGTAATCGAAATGGCCCGGGAGGCTTAAATGGCAGACCATTATTCGGCAATAGTGATGGGCGGCGGCCACAACGGACTGGTAGCGGCCAACTACCTGGCTATGGAGGGACTCAGTGTCCTGGTCTTGGAGCGTCGTGATTTCGTGGGCGGAGCTTGTATTACCGAAGAGTTGTTCCCGGATTTCAGAATCTCAAGCTGCTCATATATATGTCACCTTTTGCAGGGTCCGGTCATTGACCAGTTGGGCCTGCGTCAGCACGGGCTTCAAGTATATCCGGTTGACCCTTCCCGCTTTACGCCTTTGCCTGGCGGGCAGCGCATGTTGCTGTGGCATGACGATCAGCGCACCGCCGAGGAAATTAAGAAAATATCCCCCAAGGACGCTGAGCGGTTCAACGATTGGGCCGCTTTCTGGGAGCGGGCCGCCGGCATACTGCACCGCTACTTCCTGACCGAGCCTCCCAGCTTGGCCGAAGTAGCGGCCAGGGTGCGGGGCACCCCCGATGAGCCGGTGTTCGAGCGAATGCTTACCGGAAACATGAAGGACCTAGTGGAAGAACACTTCGAGTCGGAGTTGCTCCGGGGGGTCTTTATCGACGCCCAGGACGCCGGCGACGTGACCGCGCCAGGCAGCATCATGGCTGTGGCCTACTTTAAGTGCAATATGTTTACCGACATGGAAAATCTGGGAATCCCCAGGGGCGGCATGGGCGCTATCACCCAATCCATGGCCCGGGCGGCCCAGTCCCGCGGAGTGGAAATCCGCACCGGAGTTGAAGTGAAGCGGGTGGAAGTGCGCAACGGCCGCGCGGCGGGGGTTTGTCTGGATACAGGAGAAATCATCGAAGCGGACGTGGTGCTGTCAAATGCAGACCCCAAGCGCACCTTCCTTACCATGGTCGAAGAGGAGAAGCTGACCCCTCAGTTCGTGAGCCAAGTGAAACGCTTGAAGAACGATGCGGCATGTCTGAAGTTCCATTGTTCCCTGCGGCGGCTGCCCGACTTCTCGGCTTACCTGGGAGCCAACGACGACCCCAGTTATCTGACCCAGATTCGCATATGCCCGTCGGTGGACTACTTCCAGCAGAGCTGGGAGGACGCCAAGAACGGCCGGCCCTCCAGTTGTCCCGTAATGCATATCCAGATACCCACGATTTTGGACCGGAGCCTGTGTCCAGAGGGCCAGCACGTTATGTCGGCATGGGTCCTCTACGCTCCGGTGAAGCTGCGGGAGGGCACCTGGGATGAGGTCAACCGGGAGGTAGGCGAACATTTGATAGACACCATCGCCGAGTATGCGCCGGATATTCGCGACTGCATCATCGAATGGGAGCTGTTTACGCCGGAGGACCTGGAGCGCCGCGTTTACTTGACCAACGGCAACATACGGCACTTGGACATCACCACCCAACAGATGCTGTCCCAACGCCCCAACGGCCAGCTTTCTGCTTACAGGACGCCCATTGACGGGCTTTACCTCTGCGGAGCGGGGACTCACCCCGGCGGCGAGGTTACCGGCGCGCCTGGACACAACGCCGCAAAAGCAGTGCTAAGAGACTTTGAGTTGGCGACCTAATAGACCACTCTGTGAGGATGGCAAGGAAAAATGGCCCAAGAAGGAAGACGGGACTTCGTTAAACATTCCTTCTTCAAGGTTTCATCGGAATGGCGGCGGCGTCCGCCGGGAGAGCGGGAGCACAGCAAGAAGCAGTTCGCCGAGGTGGCGGCAGAGTTTTCCGACCGGATAGCCATTGGCAGCTACAGTTTGGTTGGGACTAGAGGCGACGTTGACTTTTTGCTATGGAAGGTCTGCTCAACTCTGGAGCCGATCAACGAGTTGCTGGCCCAGCTTAACCGGACCGATTTGGGCGGATACCTGGAAACGCCCCACTCGTACCTGTCGATGACCCGGAAATCACCCTACGTGGACGACCACCAGCACCGGGGGCAGGAAGGCGCAACCGCCACTATGCGCATCCTCGGCCGGAAGTACCTCTTCATTTACCCCTTCGTCAAAACCCACGATTGGTACCAGCTTCCCAAGGAGGAACGTCAGCGGATGATGAGCGAGCACTTCGTCATCGGTCACCGCTACCCCGAGGTGAAAATCAGCACTGCCTATTCCTTCGGCTTGGACGACCAAGAGTTCGTCCTAGGCTTCGAGAGCGACGACGCGGCGAGTTTCCTGGACCTGGTTGAGGAGTTAAGAGCTTCCGAAGTCCGGCCCTACACTCTGCGGGACACTCCCATCTTTACTTGTGTTAACAAGCCCATGAAGGCTTGTCTGGATGATCTGGGCTAACTTCACCCGCCCTTTTCTTCCATATTCCTCATGTGATTCATGGCCGATCCGGCTTTGAACCACTCGATCTGCCCTTCGTTTAACGTGTGCCGCAAGTTGATGATGTCCTCGCCGCCGTCGGCGTGCTTTACCAAGCATTGTATTGGCTTGCCCTGAGCCATATTGGCCAGCCCAATCAGGCTAATCCGGTCATCCTCCAGGACTCTTTCGTAGTCTTCGGAGTCCTCGAAGGTCAGAGGCAACAGGCCTTGTTTCTTGAGGTTGGACTCATGGATGCGGGCAAAGCTGCGTGTAATTATTGCGGCCGCGCCCAATAGCCGGGGCGACATAGCGGCGTGCTCCCGGCTGCTTCCTTCGCCGTAATTATGGTCTCCAATGGCCACCCAGCGCACACCCTGGGCCTTGTAGGCCCGGGCGATTTGGGGGATAGACTGGACCTCCTCCCCCGAAATCTGGTTCTTGGCGGTGCCCGGTTCCTCGGTATAGGCGTTGTTGGCTCCAAGAAACATGTTGTCGCTTAGGTTGTCGAGGTGCCCCCGAAAGCGGAGCCAAGGGCCTGCCGGAGAGATGTGGTCGGTGGTGCACTTACCCTGGGCCTTCACTAGGACCACCAGGTCCTCGTAGTCCTTGCCGTCCCAACCGGGCCAGGGGTCCAATACCTGGAGACGGTTGCTATTGGGGTCGAGAGTTACATCCACCCCTTCACCATTCTCTGGAGGGGCCACGAAGCCGGATTCGGCGGAGTCGAAACCGTTGGGCGGCACCTCCGGCGCCGGCTTGGGCGGCTGCAGCCCGAACTCTTTGCCGTCTGCCCCCACCAGAGTGTCGGTTAGCGGATTGAAAGTGAGCTTGCCGCTGAGGCCCATGGCCAACGCCAACTCTGGACTGGCGATAAAGTTCATGGTCTCCGCGTTGCCGTCGTTGCGCCGGGGGAAGTTGCGGTTGTAGGAACTGACTATAGAGTTGCGCTCACCCCTCTCCGACCCGGCCCGCCGCCACTGGCCGATACAGGGCCCGCAGGCGTTGGCCAGCACTGTAGCCCCCACCTTCTCCAGCGATTCCTGCTGCCCATCCCTGGCTATAGTAGCCCGCACCTGTTCCGAGCCCGGCGTCACCATGAAAGAAGATACTACCTGCACCCCGTGGGCCGCGGCCTGTTCGGCCACATCGGCGCAACGGCTCATATCTTCGTAGGAAGAGTTGGTGCAACTGCCCACCAAGGCCACTGCGATCTCTTCCGGAAAGTCATGCTCCCGCACTTCTTTGGCTAAGGCTGAGATAGGCCGCGCCCGGTCCGGCGAGTGGGGCCCGGTTATCTGTGGCTCCAGTTGGGAGAGGTCAATCTCCACGACCCGGTCATAGTACCGAGCTGGGTCCCGCTCCACTTCAGGATCAGCGGTCAGCAAATGGCGGTGGCGGTCGGCCAAGTCAGCCAGCGCGCTTCTTCGAGTGGCCTTCAGGTAAGTGGCCATCCGCTCATCGTAAGGGAAAACGTCTCCGGTGGCCCCCAACTCGGCTCCCATGTTGGCGGCTGTTGCTTTCCCGGTGCAGCTAATGGACCGGGCGCCCGGCCCGAAGTACTCGATAATGGCGTTGGTGCCGCCAGAAACGGTCAAGACCCCGGCCAGGTAGATAATTACATCCTTGGCAGAGGTCCAACCCTGAAGCTCGCCGGTAAGGTGGACCCCGATTAGGGTGGGGTATTTTACTTCCCAGGGTAAGCCGGCCATAACATCGGCGGCGTCAGCTCCGCCCACGCCAATGGCCAACATACCCAGCCCCCCGGCATTGGGAGTGTGGGAGTCGGTGCCAAGAATCAGACCGCCCGGAAAGGCGTAGTTTTCCAACACCACTTGGTGGATAATGCCGCTTCCCGGTTTCCAGAAACCCAGACCGTACTTGCGGCAGGCTGATTCCAGAAAGCGGTACACCTCATTATTCTCGTTAAGAGCGTCCTGCAAATCGGGTGTGGCTCCTATCCTGGCTTGGACCAAATGGTCACAATGGACCGTAGTGGGCACCGCCGTCCGGGCCCGTCCCGATTGCATGAATTGGAGGATGGCCATTTGTCCGGTGACGTCTTGATGGGCCACCCGGTCGGGCTTGAGCATTATGTAGCTTTCGCCGGGCGTCAACTCTGCCCCGGCCGGGTTGTCCAAGTGGCCCAGCATAATCTTCTCAGCCAAGGTCAGGGGCCGGTTGAGGCGGGAGCGGACAGTCTCCAGAGTACGCTCCATTCTCTGGTACACCGAGGCTACGAATTCGGGGGTAGAGTCGATGACGTTCATCATTTGGACTCCTCTGAAAGTTTCAATAGAAAACCTCTAAAGGTCTGCCCTTTAAAGGTTTTTCAAGGCCCTGCCAAGGGGGAGGATACCGGGTTTCCCTGGGCGCTACTTCCGCTTCAGGTCAGATGGGTCATGATTCTCGAAATAATCGTAATTCATGGGAATGTAGGGAGCGAACTGGGGAGGGGTCGCGTCTTCGGCAAAAATAGCGGTGACCGGACAAACCGGCTCACAAGCGGCGCAGTCGATACATTCATCCGGGCTGATATAGTACATGTCATCTTCATCCCGTGTGTAGATGCAGTCCACGGGGCAAACGTCGACGCACGACGCGTCTTTCACGCCAACACATGGCTCGGTAATAATGTAAGTCATGGTTTCCGGCTCCTTCTGGAACAAAAAGCGGCGGCCTTGATCGGCCAGACACGCTTCAGCATTGAGAATAAGGTCCGCAAAAATTATAGCATAGCCTTGTTGGTTTGCAACAAACAAAGGAGCGAGACACTAAGGGTGTTGGTCCGGAATCTTGGGGGGCAATCAACGGACCAAGGTCGATTACAAGACCAGACCGTAGGTGCGCTTTTTAATCGCCAGATTAACAAAGGTCTCAGTGCGTTGCACACCTGGGATGGTCCCGACCTTGTTCCTTAAAAATGTGCCCAGGCTCTCGGCCGACTCGAGTCCGGCCCAGATAAAGACGTCGTAGGCGCCGGTGGTAATCGCCACGTAATGGGCCTCATCCAGGGCAGCAATGGCATCGGCCACGTCATCTGATTTGCCGGGGCCGGTTTGCAAACCGATCAAGGCTGTGGTTGCATAGCCCAATTTCTCCAGATTAGGAACCGCAATGATTTTGACTACGTCTTGCTGGATTAACCGGCGCAGCCTGCGGCGCACCGTTCCTTCGCTCACCCCCACCTCTCGGGCGATTTTTGCGTTGGAGGCACGGCCATCCATTTGCAAGAGGCCGATAATCTTACGGTCCAACTCGTCCATTCGTGGCACTCCCCGTGATTTGTTCCGCCGTTTTTCCTGTTGAATCATAGGACAGTGGTTATTGGCTGTCAACCGCCGCAACGGTGTTGGCGGATGGCGTAATATACCACCTGCGGATTAATATTGATTGAGTAACGTTTTGCTGGGCTAATAGCTGATTGCTAGTCGAAGTTATATCCGATTCATTTGTTGATGTCGTAACACACCCAGCCAACCGCCGGTAGTACCCCAGGTCGGCCACCGCTTCTATCCCACGAATGCAGCGGCGGCCATTCTCCCGGCAGGGTCACGCCCAGCAAGGGTATTGCTGAGCTTGGGGCCGTTTGATAACATGTCAGTAGCAAGGGAGGGATCGCATAGTGGCCTAGTGCGGGCGCCTGCTAAGTGCTTAGCCTGTGAAAGCGGGCTCATGGGTTCGAATCCCATTCCCTCCGCCACTTTAATGTTCCTTGCCGTCCTATAAAGTCTCAAGAGCCCCTCACTTATAGCTGAATTACTGATAATCAGCTCTTGAGACTTCTCCCGAACTCCCGTAAAACGCCACTGCATCCCACTTATTGTGTGGGAAACAATGTGGTAAGGAAGGGAGCATGGGCAAGCTCACCACACTCAAGGTAAAGTCCAAGAGCGAACCGGGCAGGCACGGCGACGGCCTCTACCTCAACGTCGCTCCTTCCGGCAGCAAATCCTGGGTCCAACGCATTGTAATCCATGGACGGCGCCGGGACATCGGGCTGGGGCCGTATCCCGCGGTCAGCCTGGCCAGAGCCCGGGCCGTCTGCCACGACAATCGCACCGCCGTTGCCGAAGGGCGGGACCCGGTTACTGAGAAACGTGAAGGTCGGGAAGCCGCCCGTAAGCCAGTCCCATCCATCCCCACCTTCGCCGAAGCCGCCGCCCGGGTGATCGAGCTGCGCCACCCCACTTGGAGCAACCCGAAACACGCGGCGCAGTGGCAATCGACGCTTCAGACCTACGTCTTCCCGCTAATCGGGGATAAGGCGGTTGACGCCATCACCGTCGGCGATGTCATCGACATCCTGACTCCCATCTGACCAGCAAGCCGGAAACCGCCAGCCGGGTCCGGCAGCGAATGGAAACTGTTATGGACTGGGTGGTTGCCCAGGGGTGCCGGCCTGACAATCCGGCGGGACGCTCCCTGCTCAAAGCCCTGCCCAAGACCCAGCGGCTGAAGGAACACCATCAAGCTTTGCCCCATGCCCAAGTGCCGGGTGCGGTGGAGAAGGTCAGGGAGTCTACGGCCAGCATTTCCACGAAGCTGGCCTTTGAGTTTCTGGTACTGACCGCCAGCCGCTCCGGCGAGGTCCGGTCGGCTGATTGGACTGAAATCGATTGGGGGTCGGCAACCTGGGAGATTCCCGCCGCCCGGATGAAGGCTAGGCGCCCCCACCGGGTCCCCTTGTCCAGTAGAGCTATGGAAATACTGCGCCAAGCATTGGGCCTAAGCGACGGTCACGGGTTGATATTCCCCGCCGCCCGTAGTGGCAGGCCGGCGTCGGAGATGGTGTTCACCGCCATGCTGCGGCGGCTGGCTATTCCCGCTGTACCCCACGGATTTCGTACTTCCTTCAGAAACTGGGTTGCCGAGTGCACGCCCACACCGTGGGCGGTCGCGGAAGCCGCCTTGGCCCATAACGTCGGCAACAGCACTGAGGCAGCATATATGCAGAGCGACCTATTCGACCAGCGCCGTGCGTTGATGGACGCTTGGGCTGCTTACGTTGCCGACGGGACCGTTAAGGACGATGGAACGGCTGAACAGCCTCCGGACACCGGTCACGGCACTGAGGCGGAGGACACGCAGGTCGAACTACTTGACCTGACACAGGCGCTAATGGACGCTCAGGAGGCTTACGTTACCGGTGGGACCGATATTGAGGGGAAAACGCCTGAACAGGTCCGGGACGATTTTCTACGCGACGTATTGGACGACAAAATTCCAGGTATCCCGAAATTTTCTGATTTGCTGTCTAGGTGGAGGGATGCTCATTCAGGTCTTTCCTTCGCGAGCCGTGCAGGAGAGGCCAGCTGGTTGATGGTGCTGTTTATCTACATTGCGGAGGCCAAGACGCAGCGGTGGGCCTGGGACGCACTGCGCGGCCTTACAGAAGAATTGTTAATGAATGACGAACCAGTCCCTTGTATCCTGCATGTGTGGGGCCTATACCAATTTGTCCGGGGCGGCCGGCCCCGTAAACGCGGCCGGCCCGAAGAGTTAGACCGAGCCTTGCGATATTTGGCGGTTTGCAAGTTTCTACGGGCTCTAAGGTGGACTCGTGAAGAGGCTATCGGCCACATCGCCTACATCAAGAAATGCCCGGAGGACACCGTCGAGTCCAGAATTCGCAAGCTGGAACAATTCTCTAGCTGCGGCAACTAATCCTGCTATTTTTTCACGGTGACAAGCCGCTAACCCTGCCGTACCCTCCGTTACAAGTAACGTTTCGAAGGGGGTGCATCATGGGCACTGCAAGTACCGGCCGCCTCCTGCGCCTGAGCGAGGTGCGAAGCCGCACCGCGCTGGGACGTTCCACCATTTATCGCCTGATTGCGCAATGGAGATTTCCCTGAGCCATTGAAAATCGGAGACCGCGCCGTCCGATGGCGGGAGTCCGAGATCGAGGAGTGGCTGGTAACCCGCCCCAGGACTACTGGTGACGCCCCAGCCTGACAAGGCGGGCTGCGCGATGACGTTTGCCCCACCCGTTTCGGGAAGCAATCACTTGGCGAATCCGTATATTGGGAACGGCGGCGAAATAATTGTATCATTAGATGGGAAAATCCCTGGGTGCATCGAAGGAAAGGGCGAAGCTAAGTGGCGCAAAGGTGGTCCACTTTTCAGGTATGAGATTTCGCCGGCAACCACTTTTTTACCACTTTGGAAACATCGAATAGACAGAGAACATGTTTGAAGCTAAAACAGCGTCCCCCAAGGTCGTACAACGACGCTATGGTATTACCACATCTGACGGCCTTACGTCTTGACTATTTATGAAGATGGACGGCGGGAAAGCCGCCTTTTGAAGATGCCGCAGCTATCGGAGCTCCTGGGCGAGTCCATTCCTGAACGCGATCAATTGCTGGTGTTGGCAGGCTACGTGCGGGGGCTAATGGCTGGCAAGACCAAGGGCTTGAAAGAGCGGAATCGCCTGCTCGGAGAGCTTATCCTTGAGGGCGTGCGCTTTAGGAAGCTCCAGTTAGTGCTGGATTGGAGTCCGGCGCACCTGCGCCGGGTGTTGCTGCACGACTGCGGCCTGAATTGGGCCAGGATAAAAGAAATTGAGAGACGCTACGCGGAAAGGGAACGGGCAAGGAGTAGATACGGCATTCCGTTTGCATATAGAGGAAGGGTTCCTCTGCTACGATAAGGGCATACCCTACAAGCAAACGGAACCCTTTTTAGAAATAGGCGTCAAACGTCAAAGGAGATTAACGGATGCCTGACCTCGAACAGTGGCTGCAAGTTCAATATCAAGGCCTTTCTAACCATAACTATGGGTGTGGCTTACCACACGAGAACATCAGGATGTCGCCACTCTGGTGACCGCGGTACAGTATCTCTACGGTCGATTTGGGAATCAGACAATCTCTCTGTCTGACAATGACTATAATCAACTCCAACAAACCTTAGGACGAGCCGTCCCTGCTGATGGAGCAAAGACGGTCCTGAACCGGCACCTACTGTTGAACATGTGGCGTCCTCTTGGACTTCTGGAACGAGCCCGGATCAATCCCTTCCGACTGTCGGACCAAGGTGGACCCCATCATTTGGACAGGATTGAGGCAATATTAAGTGAGGGTCCCGGCCCCACTGCTTCAGCCACCAGTCCACTGCCTCTCTGGTGTGGGGCAAAGGTCCTTCCGGCACTTCACTGCCCTGTTTCGTGGATAGTTTCTATTAGCCGGCGTCGATGAACCAGCCGACGATACCCTCGGGGCGTCGCGGCGCGCCTCTCCGGTGTTGGGGTGGAACACATCGACGCCGTGTGGGGTGACTTGCGGCCGGTGCCCGTCGACTGGGGCTGACTGCGGGACTCTTGAGGCCGGTACGGCCAAAGCTTCTTAGGGCTTATCAGCCCGTTTCGGGAACGGATTCGCCTTGCGGCCGGGTCTGTCCCGCGGCTCGTACTACCAACACCGGGTCCCCAGAATTTCGCACCACGCGGTCCGTCACGCTGCCAAGGACCCAACGCCCCACGCCGGAACGCCCGTGAGTGGTCATCGCCACCAACCTGTCGGGGGTCTCGCTGGCTACATCAATGATGGAGGACGCCACATCTCCCCGCAGCAAATGCACCTGCACTGGGCCGACGCCCTGTTGCAGCAGGGTTTCCTTGACCCGCTCCAGGTACTGGGCAGCCTCCTGATTCGCTTGCCTGAACATGGCCTCAAAAGAGGCGCTGCTATAGAGGTTGGGAGTCGCCCCCAGCATCAGATATTCGTTCGAAGTGGGTATAACCCTTACCAAGTCGACGGCTAGGTCCAACGCCTTAGTGATCCGGGCCACGTGGGGAAGTATTTCCTCGGCCAAGGGCGACCCGTCCACCGGGACGATGACACGGTTGAAGCCTTCGGGGTGAGGGGCGCCCTCACCCCGGCGGGACCTGATGATAATGAGGGGCGCATCAGTCAGATGAAGCACCCTGTCGGCAACGCTGCCCAGCCACCACCGCGCTACGCCGGAACGCCCATGACCGGACATGGCGATGAGAGTATCCGGTTCTCGGTCCGCCTCCCGGATGATCTCCTCAGCGGGAGACCCGGAAGGTATAGTGGTTGACACCGTAAGACCGTCCGCCCCAAGACCATCGGTTAGCGAATCCAGATAGGAAACGGCCTGATCAGCCCGGCGTCTCACGGATTCCTGTTCTTGCGGCTGCGGGCGTAGATGCAGGCCGATGCCGGGAGGGGAAGGTTCCACCACCGTTATCAAAGTTACGGGTATCGACAGTCTCAAGCCCAACTGCCTCACGTAAGGCAAGACTTGTTCGCTTAGCGAAGATCCGTCAAGCGGGACTAAACTAAAGCCAAGGTGGGATGTGCATTTGGGTGGTGCTGGGAACCGGGTTGGGAGTTTTGCAGTAGCTTCTCGGCCCTTAAGTGCAGGATGGTCCGGCACCGCTGTTTGACCTCATCCTTCCTCCTGGACAGGCGGGCGAGGAAGCCGCTCACCCTCTCCTGCACCAAGGCTTTAGTTCCCAGGCACAGGTTCCCGGTGGCTTCCTCTCTCACCCATCTCCAGACCGCCTCGTCGGCGTTGAAGTCCGGGCTGTACCCCGGCAGATTCACCAGCCGCAGGTTCAGACCGGGGGTCTCCAGGTATGACCGCATCGCCGGGCCACGGTGCGCTGGCGCGTTATCCCAGATCACCTTCAGACGCCCGCCGTACCTCTCTCTCAACTGCTCCAGGAAGGCTGCGGATGTTCCGCTATTGCTGTTCCCCTCCAGTTCCATCCATTCCACCTCGCCCGTCTCCAGACACACTGCCGAGTAGTAGCTGGCCTTCTCACCACGGCGCGGGCTGGTCGAGTCCACCAGGGCCGGCTCTCCCTTCAGCGCCCACTTACCCCGCAACTCAGCGTCCGCCCGGAAGTGGGCCTCATCAACGAAGAAGATCTTCTCCCCGGTCTCTTGCGCCTCACACGCCAGGGCAGCGTACTCTGCCACGAAGGCCTCTCGCCGCGCTTCATCGGCCTTGACCAGCCGCTTCTTAGGACGCTTGAGCACGAATCCCAGGCGGTGCAGCCAGTTCAGGCAGCTGCTGCGGCTCAGGCTGATGCCGAAACGTTCCAAGACAAACTTCCAGACAGCTTTCCAGTTCCAGTTGGCTAGGCCGATATCCACATTGGCAGGCAGTTCCTGCACCGCCGCCTTCAACTCCGCCTGCTGCGCCTCTTCCAGGGCGGGGGGGAACCCCCGGACTGCTCGAAGGCCAAGGCCGCAGGACCGCCTTCGCCGAAGGCGCCAAGCCACCGTCCTATGCTATGAGGATCCCGTTCCAGCGCCTCGGCCACCGCCGAAGCGGTCCAACCCTGGGCTAGCAGCCAGAGAGCGTGCCACCGCTCCCGTTCGCGGGGCGTCGGAGCCAGAATTAGCCGCCTGCGCAGACCGGACACATCCATTTCCCACTGTTCGAGAAACCGGCTTATCTCTCCCATACCCAACACCGACCACGCTTCTAATCGCCTTGTAGCCTATGCAACTCCCCCGATTTTATCGGATGCCTATGCAGGTTTCACCTTGGCTTTAGTTTAGTAGCCGCAATGTCATCTGTCTACCCGGGGTTTGTGGGAATGACGTGCTTAGCATATACCCGCGAGAGACTCAGCCACTGGCGCCTGTTTGTCTGTCGTGGACTCCGGCTAGCTGAACGGTGACCACAGGGGCGCTGAGGAGCCCATTCGTGGCGACTGTTACCCCCGACAAATTCGACACCCGCCGTGATGCTCATTATCGTCGTTGCATTTACATGAAGACAAGACCAACGCCCCAGGATTCGCGAGGGTTTTTACTAACGAGAAGGGGTACACAGCCGGACTTGTTCCACTTTCCTCGATAGTTGGCAGCGGGCTGTGTGGTTTGGGTGGGTGGCTGAGTCTATAATATAAACAGGCAACGCCCCGGACAGGGGACCGGTCTTTCTCAGGACAGGTGCTGCAACACCTATACAGACCGTATGCGCGTTGCCTGTTTCTAGAACCGTGGGGGCGTCTGCTAACCGGAAAGCCTGCCGACTTCAAATTGGCAGAACGCGGGTTCAAGCCCCGCTGCCTCCACGTTCATATCTTACCCCCCGGCGGGCGCTCTGACAGCACCTAAACCCTACCAGAACATAGCGAATTCAAAGGGGGAAGAGCAATGATAGACCTAAACGGCGACATCCCAGCCCAGCGTCAAAGTATTAAAAGCCTCATGGAAACGTTGACCAAGTTGGATCAGGCGCTAGAGGCTGTGGAACGAGGGCATCAACTCCATGCTGAGGCGATGGCTCAAGGGCAGTACATTACCGACTTCGAGTTTCTGAAAAATGTGCTGCCGGCAATCCCCTCGGAGTCTCCGGTCTCAACTGTAGGCAAGAACGGAACCAACGCCGAACTATTCGCCAGCATCATTGAGAAACACGGGAAACCCATGACGCTTACGGCAATCACCAACGAAGCTTTGAGGTTGGGGGTTGTCTTTAAGAGCAAATCGAACAATCCTCCGAGAACCAAGGTCCGTAGCTCGCTTTGTGCCTCCAAGCGATTCGACAACATCGGAGACAATACCTGGTGGTTGGCAGACAAACCCCTGCCTCAGCTTAGCGGAATGGGCGACGACCTATTCAATTAGTTGCTAGGAGGTAACTATATCATGCGTTGACACCTCAATCTGCAACGTAAACAGCCTAAACTAGTGATTGGTTCGCGTCGTAATGAAATGGTCCAGCTTGACTTTATAGCTCAAATCAGCGATAATTGTATCCAAACGGGAGCGAACGGCGTATCAGCGCCGCCGCCCCCTAATCAGGATGGAGGTACCAACTCCACCATGACTACCGATAATTTTAGCACTGCGAATTCCCCCTCTCAACACCGCAAGACCTACCCCCAAAATTGGCCCGCCTACAACGCTGCTCAGACCTCGGAGAAAGACACCTTTCAGGTGCTCCTAGCCGACCTGTGCGCTGGAGTCGTCCAGCCAGAATACAGCAGGGGCCGCCCTAGGATGCCTCTGGCTGATATGGTCTACGTAGCGGCGATGAAGGTCTACAGCCGCTTTTCAGCCCGGCGGTTCGATCCAGATGTGCGGGACGCCCAGCGAAAAGGATTCATCGACGCCGCCCCATCGTTCGGTATCGTGAACCGCTACATTGCCGACGCCGCCTTGCACCCGATCATTACGGACCTTATTGAGCGGAGTGCGGAGCCCCTCAGCATAGTAGAATCCAACTTTGCGGCGGATGCCTCAGGCTTTAGCACTTGCCGATTTGACAAATGGTTTGACGCCAAGTGGGGCAAGGAGAAGTCCCAACGGCAGTGGCTCAAGGCACACATTATGTGCGGAACCCGGACGAACGTCGTCACGGCGATTGAGATCACGCCAGCCAACGTCCATGATTCGCCCATGCTGCCCGGGCTTCTGGATACGACCGCCGAGCGGTTCACGATGACCCAGGTGGCCGCCGACAAAGGCTATCTCGCCACCAGCAATTTCGCTGCCATCGAAAGCCACGGCGCCACACCGTACATCCCGTTCAAGTCTAACACCACCGGCCAAAGGTCGCCGTTGTTTAGGCGGATGTATGGCGCCTTCTTGATGAACGAGAAATCTTGGAAGGCTGAGTATCACCGGCGATCCAACGTTGAAACGACCTTCAGCATGGTCAAGGGCAAGTTTGGAGATTCCGTGCGGGCCAAGTCCGAAAGCGGCCAGGTCAACGAGATATTGTTAAAGTTTCTGTGCCATAATATCTGCACCCTGATCCGGGCGATGCACCTGCTCGGAGTCACGCCCAACTTTGAGCCGGTGTTCCAGCCGCACGCGTCCCGGAATTAGCTAGGAGCGAACTTGAGTCGAAAGTCCCGCTTGAATCGAAAGTCCGAGTTGAATCTAAAATGCCGCCTGAGCCTAAAGGCCCATGTCTGAATCGGAAATCAGGCGATTTAGCGATTTTAGCTTCAAAGCCCCGGCGCGGGTCCTGCTGGGCTACGAAAAGGCCCAAAGCTAGGATACTTTGGTCGCATCGTTTGCATACTTGGAGCTCTAGTTTAGAAGCATCAGGATACTCTTCAGGGAACCTTCTTATACCCTCGGGATGGGCCTTGCGGAACCCGTAAATGCTTTGGTCGTCGTCTCCCGCAATGAATAACTCAACGCCGCGTGACTCGATGTGTTGCACCACTGCAAGGTCGCAGCGGTTCAAGTCCTGATATTCATCTACTAAGAGATGGTTAATCGGGCTTTCCAATTCAAAATCTGCTCGTTGTTCAAGGACCTTCTTCAACTGATAGACAAGCTCTGACCTCAATGTATAACCATAGATTTGCCTATGTTCCCGCCAAGCACCAAGAAACTTTGCGTTAGGAAAGCGCATTTCCCAGTCGGATTCGTCAGCAGTCAGACTCTGCCAGTCAGCAGACAACTCGTTCAACAGATCGCTGGCTTCTCTAATGCGGTCCAAATTAAGCAGGGACTTCAAGTCTTCAAGGACGATGTTACGTTCTTCCCAGTCATCTGCTATCCGGAGAGGCTTGGGCAAAGCAGAAATAATTGCTTCATTCTTGAGCAGTTGGCGAAGAGCAAAAGAATGCAGCGTGGAGATGCGAGGGCTCCGTTCCTTACTTAATTCAGCCGTGACACGCTGGTCAAGTTCACGTGCCGCTGCCCGCGTGAATGTAAATGCCAGAATAGTATCTGCGGATACTCCTTTGTCTTCCACTAGGAAGCATATGTGGCGTGTCAGGGTTAGCGTTTTTCCGGTGCCAGGCCCAGCGAGCAATCTTGCGTGACGGCCCGTATGCCCGGCTGCCTTCTTTTGTTCTTCCAATAGGCTGTTATCCCAAGGCATTACAAATTCCTCTAGCGTATCTTGTATTCTGCTTCCCCTTCCCTAACTTGCATTGGCCGTGTCATGGCGTCCACCTGCAACCAGTAATGTTGCACCTTGCTCACCTCGTGCCAGGGGAAGCTGGCCGGATCGCGGATGGGTTCCTGCAACTGCGGGTCGGCGGCGCAGTTGGTTACCACGTAGAACCAATAGCAGTCCCGGCAGTCCTCATTCAAGTGTTTGCACTCCCTGAGAACCATAGACAATCCTTCGCCCATTGAACCACCGCTTCGGCGACACTTATCGCTTCCGTGTACTCTTGCTCGGTCACCGGGCTGCCGGTGCCGGGATAGCGGGTAGTGGACGCATAGGTCGTGAGCGCCTCAGCTTTGCGGACCGCTTCCGGTATGGTTTCCCCCGTTTGTTCAAGAAGGGACAGGAGTCGGATTAGGTCATGTACGTACGGAAAATTGATGCCGCGCTGAATCAACACGGCCTTGATGGCCTTCTCGGCCGCCTGCTGGGCTCCGAAGCACAAATCTTCGAGATAAACCCCCGCAACCCGGTTCTTTGCCAGTATCAGATTGCTCCTGGCGCGGTTGAACCACTCCCGCGGGTCATCGGGCGAGAAGCGTTGAGGAAGCCTCATACACCACTATTCCCTCCCGGAGGGCGGGCTTGATTATCAGCGCGTGGCTGTCCTTGTACCGTTCCACATCCTCGGGGGTGACCACTATCGCATCCACGGCGGCGCCGACTCCGAACATACTCCGGTAGATCCTGGCAGTGAGGTTGCGCAAGTCTTGGCCCTTCTTGATGATGAGCAGGTCAATGTCGCTGTTGGGACCCATGCCCCCCTGGGCCGCAGACCCGAAGAGGATGATTTTCTCCGGGTCTGCTACTTCAACGATGCGCCCGATGATATCGTCTAAGATGCTCTGATCAAGCATTACTCGCGTCTCTGACGTCGGCTTCTTCATGACCTGCCCTCCTCTCCGTACGGCGCCCGTTCCTCTCGCACCTGCATCGGCTTCGTCATAGCATCCACTTCCAGCCAGTAGTGCTGGACCTTGCTCACCTCATGCCAGGGGAAGCTGGCGGGGTCACGTATGGGTTCCTGCAACTGCGGCTGGCCGGCGCAGTTGGTGACGATATAAAGCCAGTAACAATCGCGGCGGTCCTCGGCCACGCGCCGCTCATTGGGCGAAAGAAGAATGGTACCGGTCTCGGCGGCCAGGCCCTTCACTTCTATCAGTCGCAACTCCCCGGATGTCACGTCCAGGCTGGTCACATCGTAACCCAGATTCTCCTCGTGAACGTCCTTTATCTGACGTCCTTGGGCCTTTTCGTGGTCCATGACCACCCGCATGGCAGTCTCCTCGGTTTCGCTGTTGGGCTTCAGCCGCTTGACCTCCGGGTCATCACCATCGGGATGGGGTAGGACCAAGATGCTGGTCAGCCGTTCTACGCTTTGGAGGGTGAGGGCCCGCTGCTGGGTGAGTTCGCGCCGGCGCCGGTCGCGCCGGGCCGTCGCCTCGTCGTGGCGGGCTTCAGCTTGGGCGAGGCGCCCCTCCGCGCCGGTGACCTGGTTCTCCACCTCTTCGGCGGCACGGCCAATTTCCTGGTCTATGTGATGCAGGACCTCCGTCAAGGAGAGTTCGATGTGCTCGGCGATGCGGTCCAGTTCGGTTACCCGCTCCGTACGCACCTCGTTAAGGAACGGGGTCAATGCGTGCTCATTCAGCCAAACGTCAGCTTCGGGCAGGGATGCTACTGAGGGCTGGCCGTCTGGAGCGGCGGGCGTAAGATTGCCGAGAATGTCCGGTTGCCGGAGCAGAGGCTCGCGCCCGTCGGTCAGTTCCACGGTGAACAGCCGTTCATGGATGACCTGTCCCAGGCCATCGACCACGCGGGCGCGGTAGAAGTCGAGACGTGCAGGAACGTCGTGGTCCAAGGAATGGAAGCAGGCGCCCTTGGTGAAGGGGTCTTGGGCTAACTCCAGACTGTGCCGGCGGAGGGCTTCAAACAGTGGATGCCCCGGCGTAACCCATTCGAGATTTCGCTCCTCTGCGGTGTCCCGGTCCGTTGACAGGCGAGGGTAACGGGACACGAGGGCTGGAAGACTCCAGTCCGGCTCGCGCTCGTACCTTCTCAGTTCGGTCGGCGTTCGGCCCGGCTCGAAGGTGTGGGGCTGGCCGCGTACCCGGTTGAGTGGGAAGGCGGCGTATTTGGCGCTCTCGGCCATGAAGCGGGCGATGGTTTCGGGCACCAAGCGGTGTTCCTGGGCGCGGGCGCGGCGCTCAACCAGCATCTCCAGGTTGAGCTTCTTGGAGGCCAATCCCTCCAAGGCGGTCTGGCAGATTTCCCGGAAGCGTCCCTCGTCCACGTCTCTCAAGAGCCGGTCCTCCAGGTCTGCTTCTCCCAACCTCCCTGCATAGAAGTCCCGGAGTACGCGTTCCACCTGGGCGGCGGGCAGCACCTCACCGACCACGTTGAACACGGCGTCGTCGTCCAGGGCATCCCGTATATCCTGTAGCTTGGCCAGCAATCGTTGGAGCACGTGGCCCTCAATGGTGTTGGTGGCGACAAAGTTGAAGATGAGGCAGTCGAAGCGTTGCCCGTAACGGTGGATGCGCCCCATGCGTTGTTCCAAGCGGTTTGGGTTCCACGGGATGTCGTAATTGAACAGGATGTGGCAGCACTGGAGGTTGATACCCTCCCCGGCCGCCTCGGTTGCCACCAAGACCTGGATTTCACCGTCTCGGAACTGCTGCTCCGCGTAGAGCCGGGAACCGGGTTCGTCCCGCGAACCTGGCCTCATCCCCCCGTGGATGCTCCCCAGGCGGAAACCCCACCCTTTCAAGTTCTCCACCAGGTAGTCTAGGGTATCCTTGAACTCGGTAAATATGAGCAGACGCTGGTTTGGGTCGTCGAAGAACCCCTGCTCTTTGAGGATTCGACGGAGGCGGTTCAGCTTTGCCTCGCTGCCGGACCCTTCGACAGCCTTGGCGTCTTCAGCCAGTCCCTGAAGTTCGGCAATCTCATTGCGAACCTCACCGGCGTTACCGGTCAGAGTGACCGCTTCCAGCATCCGCTCCAGCCGTTCGCGCTCGGCGTCCTCCATCTCCTCCAGGTCATCCCAATCGGGTAGGTCCGGCGGCGCTGTCCGAGCCAGGTCTTGGGCCTGTTTCAAGCCGTCCTCCAGCCGTCTCGCCCGGTTTTCCAGTGAGCGGCGCATGGCGTAGGTGCTGGAAGCGAGCCGGCGCTGGTACATCGACATGAGGAAACCGACGGCGCGGGCGCGCCGGTCATCTCCCTGCACCGCAGCTCGGGTACTCTGACGCTTCACGAACCGGGTGACATCCTGGTACAGGTCGAACTCGTCCCCGTCGAGCACGAAGTCGACAGTGTGGGTTGTCCGCTTGGTGAAAACCGGCTTTGTGGTCCAGGTCCCATCCGGCTGCCGTTCCGGGAAATAGACCATTGCTTCCTTGGTGCGGCGCAGGTAGAAGGGCGCTCGCCTGCGCTCCATGGCTTCGCGGATGGATTTCACGTCGGCATAGGCGTCCTGGTCCAGGAGTTGCAGGAAGAGAGTGAAATTGTGAGGGTCTCCCTTGTGGGGAGTGGCCGTCAACAGCAGCACGTTGTCGGCGCTGTCGCGGAGCAATTCGCCGAGCCGGTAGCGCATACTCTTGTGGCTTTCGTCTCTCGCTGACATACGGTGCGCTTCGTCAACGATTACCAGGTCCCAATGGACTTGACGCAGCCCGGGCAGAATATCCTCACGCTTGGCCAGGTCGAGGGAAGTAATCACCTGCTTTTGGCTGAGCCATTGGTTGACGCCGAACTGGTCGCGTATGTCGCTGCCTTTCAGCACGAAGAACTGTTGGTCGAACTTTTCCTTCAACTCCCGCTGCCACTGAAAGGTCAGGTTTGCCGGACACACGACAAGAACCCGTTCGGCCAGCCCCCGGAGCTTGAGTTCGCGGATTAACAGACCGGCCATAATGGTCTTACCGGCGCCAGCGTCGTCGGCCAGCAAAAATCGTACACTAGGCAGCTTCATGAAGTATTCGTAGACAGCTTCAAGCTGATGGGGCAGTGGGTCCACTCTGGAAATCGAAAGGCCGAAGTAAGGGTCGAACTCGTGGGCGATGCCGAGGGAATAAGCCTGAAGACCGAGCTTCAACAGACTTCCATCGCCGTCATAGGGCCAACTCGCATCGGCGATGGTTAAGTCGGCAATGTCCGATGAAGTCAACGTCACCCGCCGGAAACGCTCGGTTCGTTGCCCAACCAACCCGGCCTCCACCGAATCAGGGCCGTTTGGACGCACGGTCTCCACACGCATAGGCTCGTTGAACAACGGCCCGGTCAGCAACTGTCCCTCACGGATCGCAGTATCAGTGCTCAAGCTCAATTGACCTTCTTCAGGAATTCCCCGTGCTTGTTGTGAATCTGGACATACACTGTTATTTGAACAGTTTTCAGGGCTTATTATCAATCCGAAGGGAAAGGCTAGAGTTATCTCAAGCCTTCACCCGCACGTAGGCGGCGGACTTCCCTTTGGTGTCAAACGAATCCGGTTGAGAATTGACCAATTGAGACAATTGTTTGTGGCCATAGCTCCTGGAATCGAAAGCGGGGTTGAGCTTTTGCAAGTTCGATCCAACGGCCGCAAGAAGCGCCCACCCATCGTCCTGGGATGCCATGTCGATGGCTTGAGCTACCAGAGGGATCCATTCGGGGTGCGATTTCTCTGCTACCTGGCGGTCTTTGTCTTTCTTCGGCGCCAGATTCTCTGTGTAAACAAAAACCTCGCAGGCATTCACGAAAGACTTGGGCGTGTTTGAACGCCCCACGCCCATCACGAACATCCCGCTCTCCCGAATCCGCGTGGCCAATCGTGTATAGTCGCTGTCGCTGGAAACGATGCAAAATCCACCGACACTTCCGGAATGGAGCAGGTCCATAGCCTCGATGATGAGTGCGCTGTCCGTGGCGTTCTTACCGACGGTGTAGCGGAACTGCTGGACCGGCTGGACTGCGAGAGAATGGAGGGAATCCTTCCATCCGGACATCTGCGGCTCAGTCCAGTCGCCATATATACGTCGGGTTGTTACTACGCCGTACTTCGCGGCTTCGGCAAGCACGTGTTCTATTAAGGATGGTTGGGCGTTATCGCCATCGATTAACATCGCCAGCAGACGTGACTCACGGCCATTAACGTTGTTGACCATCATTCCTCTGGGCACTCCGGGTTATCTCAGGTCAGCTTATTCAGGGACGCTTCCTCAGTGCCTTTGGCATATTCCGAACGGCATGGCTGGACTCCTTCTTATTTGCGGTCAAGGAAATAACCGTGCTCCAATATACTTTCGTTCGACATCGGCGAAGGGCTTTGGCCACTCATCGCCTTCACATTGCAGACATTTCCGTGGGTTGCCGACGGCTGTAGACGGCAAGCGACTGACAGGGCACATCAGCCACCGGCAACTAACGCACTCACGGGTTCGGCAATCCAAGCGGGCATGATAGCCCGAGACGCCGCCAACTCGTCAAGGTCTTCGGCCGAGAGTTTCTGCTCGATTATTCTGAGGCTCTTGTCAACCTCTTCGGGTCCCAACCAAGCCAAGGCGCGAACGACATCACCAGCCACCCGGTGGGGCGCAACCAGTTGCCAACGCGGAGCATGGCGCAAGTCCACCGCCAATTCACCCAACTTCAGCCTACGGTTGGGACCGGAGGTCAGATACACCGGTCTTACCGGTGCTTGAGTGGTAAGTCCCAAGGCATTCGCCGCCGTGCCCCCACTGGGCACAATCGTCTCTCCCAACAACGCCGACAACGACGCAATCACCTTTTCAATCGCTGGTGGGCGAGTACCAAAGCGGGTATCTATGGGCATCACGTACATACCCTGGCACACTCGCAACAATCGTCCGCGGCGGGCCAAGCGAGACAACGCTTGGTCTATAGCTGTCCTCGTACCGAGGTGAAGGAGGGCGTTCGGGCACAACAACGCCCCTTCAGGCGACTCAGATGCTTGGTTCAGAATGAGTGTTGGAAGGCTCGACATTGAATCTTCCACAAGTAACCTGTCAGAAATATAACACTCGTGCTGACTATAGGCAAGTCGGTTGGTGTTGCCTAGCTCATTCCAACCGGCTATATTTGGTGAATCCCAATTGCTGTTCCTGAGCCTCACAGTCCTACCACCAACTCAAAGGTTTGTAGTACACAATAGACACCAAGAACTCCGCTACTCATGGGCGGTGGACTTGAAGCCAGCACGTACTCGAACGACACCATTCGTGCGGGGTGCCATCGTCCTTGAGGAGAACCCGTCGTCTCACCCCTAGTACTACAGTCGCAGATTTGACAGGCGGCGTTTGTAGTGGCATTGCCGGGCTCTGGCTTGGTGGCGCCGTCTCCACCAGGACCAGGACAGGATGAAATCAGGCAGTTGGTTCTCGGTCCATACAAGGCGGGTCAGCAGCCAGCGCACCTCCGGGACCGTCATGGGAATCAGTGCCTCATCCGGACCGTAATAGCCCCCTTTTCTACCCCTTCCATGGCCTGATGCTTGATCACGGACAGATACGCCTGCGCCAGCATCGCCAAGGTGATGTGCCGGTACCAGCCGTCCCACCGCCGCACCTCGTACTGGTCCAGTCCCACCTGTCCCTTGGCCTCCTCGAAACACTCCTCGATGGCCCACCGGGTCCCGGCCACCCGCACCAGTTCCTCCAAGGCCGTTCCCGCCGGGCCGAAGCATAGGTAGTAAGCCAGTTCCCCGGGCTTGGCAATGCTGCGCCGGGCCAGCAGCCAGTAGCCCTTCCCCGGCTCTCTCAGGGGCCGGACCTCCACCAAGGCCCAGTCTAGACCCGGGGATCCTTGGCCCCGTTGCCGGCGCTGCACCTGGTCCAACCCAACTCGTCAACCTGTGACGTTAGCCGGTCAGCCCGCACCTGACGGGGACCCTTGTCGGTCAAAGCCCACAGCTTCTCGTTGCTCCTGATGGCCAGCACCTGGGGAATTCCCTCTCGCTCCAGCCACCGCCGCAGGTCGCGGTCGTTGCCATAAACCTCAGCTCCGGCAACCCAGCCGAAGGGGACTCCTGATGCCAGCGCCCGCTCCAGCATTAGCTGGGCCAGTTGCGGCTTGGTCCGAAAGCCGACACTCTCCGGCACCCCGGCCTCCCGCCGCCGCTCCCAGTCCTCCGCCCGTACCTGGGGCAGGTACAGTTCCCGGTCCAGCAGGGTTCTGCCCTTGGCACTGGCATAGGCCAGGAAAACGCCAATTTGACAGTTCTCGATCCGTCCCGCCGTCCCGCTGTACTGCCGCTGCACCCCAACCGACTTCTCCCCTTTCTTGAGGAATCCGGTCTCGTCCACCACCAGAACCGCGCCAGTGTCGGCCAGATGCTCCATCAGGTAGTTTTTCAAGTCATCGCGAACCAGGTCCGGGTCCCAACGGTAGTTGTACAACAGGCGCTGCACCCCGTCGGGAGTTGCGTCGCCAGCTTGCTCCGCCAGTTGCCAACCGTTCTTGCGCTCCACTGGACTGAGCAGACCACCCAGGTAGTCCAGAACCCGGCGGCGCGGCTCCGGTCGCCGGAATCTTCCCGCGATGCACCGGTGTACCTGGTCGATGCCCTCGGCCCACCGGGCGACCTCCGCCGCTTCATCTTTCACAACAATCACCGCCTCACCTCACCACTCGTTGAATGCCCCTATTCTACCTGCCCTACATCTGCGACTGTAGTACTAGGGTGAAATTGCCTAGCCCCAAAGCCTCCGCGGCGTTATGCAGATCGGCGGCGAAGGACTCGACGCTGTAATCGCTCTCCAAGGTGGTGCGCTCAGACTCCCCCGCTCCCCGGTTATTGAGAGCGATTACCTGAAATCGTGACGGCGCCATCCGGGCCATCGCCAGATGCCACAGCCGGGCCGATGACGCGTATTCATGGACCAGCAGCACCGTCTCGGTGTTCACCTTCTCCAGGCTCCTCAGCAGGAACTGCCGGAATCCCCGCCCCTGCTTGATCTGGCCGAATACCGGCTCCACCGTCTCCATCCGCAGGGCGTACGCTGCCGGCCCCGTTTCGTCCGCAACTTCCGCCGCATCCGGTCCCTGGCGGACAGGTGCTTGGGTATGCGTCCTTGGGGCGCCGGCGGCAAAACCCTGCCGTGGCGGGTCTGGTCCGGTGCGATGAACGGGTCGACACCCAGGGCGTAGAGTTCCTCGACCGCCTTCGCCGATTAGTAGCCGGCGTCGGCGGAAACCTCCCTGGGAGCCAGGCCGATATTGCCGATGGCCTCCACCACCATGGCCACTGCCTGCTGCTTGTCCGAGGCCTGATTGGTGGCCCGGGCCGCCACCATCACCTGGTGGGCCCTGTCCACCACCGCCTGGCAGTTGTACGCTTGCTGGAAGTCCCGGCCTCCTGGTCCGGGCATGATCCGGGAGTCGGGGTCGGTGAAGTTGCGCTGCGCCTTGTCCTCGGGAACCCCCGGATGATTCCGGCCCTCGGACTCCGCCTGCTCAGCAGCCTCCCGGGCCTCCGCTTCCAACGCCGCCTTGGCCTCCCTTATCTTCCGCAACCGGCTCTCCCGGAAGGCCAGTTCCTCCGGCAACTCATCCCCACGCTTGTCTTTGCCGTAGCGGCGGTCCTCGTCATCGTCCACCTCCCCGGACCGTCGCAGCAACTCCGCCACCTCCGCCGCCAACTGCCCTTCCTTTTCCTTCATCCGCCCGTAGCTCATCGCCTTGTGCTTGGATGCGTTGGCCCTCACCTTGGTCCCGTCCAACGCCACATGCCCCAACTTCACCAGTCCCGCCTGCCGGCACAGCTCCAGGACCTGCAGGAACAGGTCCGCCAACGCCTCCAGATGGTCCTGGCGGAAGTCGGAGATGGTGCGGAAGTCCGGCGTGTTGTTGGCCGCCAGCACCCGGAAGGCGATGTCTTCGTGGAGCCGTTGGGCGATGCGCCGGGAGGATGCCACACCGGTGCAGTAACCGTAGAGCAGCACCTTGACCATCATCCTGGGAGCCTGTCTCAGAAGCCGTAGGGAATATCGGGGTGTAGACTGTGAGTCGACGTTTGGATGGGGGAAGGTAAGATGCCGCTTCGAGACATGGACCGGGAGCAGATGTGGCTGTTACCGCCGACGCTGGACGAGCTGTTGCCGCTGGATCATCCGGCGCGTTTCGTGGCCGAGTTCGTGGATGCACTGGACCGTGAAGGATGGGCCGACCTTGGCGTCGAGATAGACGGAGACCCTCTGGGAGCGCCGGCTTACCATCCCAGGGTTCTGTTGTGCGTGTGGCTATACGGCTTCATGACCAGCGTGCGCTCCTGCCGAAAGCTGGAAGCAGCCTGCCGGGACCAGATTCCGTACCTATGGCTGACCGGCTGGCAGCATCCGGACCACAACACCCTATGGCGGTTCTAGCAGCGCCACCGCCAGGGCATGAGGACGCTATTCAAGCGTACAGTGCGGACCGCGGTTGCCATGGAGTTGGTGGACCTGGCAGTGCAGGCAGTGGATGGAACCAGGCTGGCCGCCAACGCGGCGGCGAGGCGAAGCTACACTGAAGAGAAGTTGCGCCAACTGCTGGAGAGGGTGGATCAGGCGATAGCGGACTTGGAAGCCCAGAACGAAGGTGGAGAAGGAGATGTTCCCGCACGTCTCCAGAGCAGTTGACCAGCCGGAAAGCGTTGCGGGAGCGGATCAGGCAGGCGTTGGATGAGTTGCCGGGCCGGTACCGTCCCACTCGCACCAAGCGTCCCAATCACATCAATCTGACCGATGGCGACGCCCGGTTCATGAAGACGGGTTACGGCGTCGTCCCTGGCTACAATGCGCAGGCGGTGGTCTCGCCGGTGGAAATGGACGGGGTGGAAAGTGGAATGCTGCTTACTGCCGTTGATCTGGTGGATGCAACCCACGACCACGGCCTGCTGCTTCCCATGATGGAACAAGCAGAGGAGAGCACTGGGACCAAGGCGGCCCTGACTATGGCTGATGCCGGCTATTTCGCGGGTAGCGACTTGGAGGAATGCGCCCAACGCGGCCAGCAGGTCGCGGTACCGGAAAAACGGCAAAGGCACGTTGATGACCCATATCACAAGGATGGGTTCGTCTATGACGAGGCCACCGATACGCACGGGTGTCCTCAGGGGCAGACGCTCCATTTCTTCCGAAAGAAGTTGATTAACCGGGTCTGGCACCGGGTATACCGGGCGTCCGGAGCCGTTTGCCGGCAGTGTCCGGCATTTGGAGTTTGCACCACGAACGCTCACCTGGGTCGCAGCTTGGCCATAGGGCCTTACGACCCGACGCTGCGCCGCCACCGGGATTGGATGTCCACCGACGTGGCCAAAAAGGCGTACCGGCGGAGAAAGCAACTGGTGGAGCCGGTGTTCGGGATTATCAAGGAACAGATGGGGGTACGCAGGTTCCTGCTGCGCGGCTTGGTCAACGTGGCGGCGGAATGGACCGTGCTGGCCACTGCCTTCAACCTCAGAACCCTCTGGCGAGCCTGGCGGTCCCGCCGCTTCACTTTCCTGCCGCGCGGCCATCTGTCTGCAATGGTTTCCTGAACCGGCCAGGTGGACCGGACGTCCGCCCCGACCGGTCTGACTGGAGATTTCGCCCCGCCCCGCCAGCCAGTCCAACAAACACTTGCTGGCTTCGTCCGTCCTAGGATGTTCCAAGTCGGTTTCTGGGACAGGCTCCCAGGATGATGGTCAAGGTGCTGCTCTACGGTTACTGCACCGGTGTGGCATCCTCCCGGCGCATCGCCCAACGGCTCCACGAAGACATCGCCTTCCGGGTGCTGGCGGCCAACAACACGCCGGACTTCCGCACCATCTCCGACTTCCGCCAGGACCATCTGGAGGCGTTGGCGGACCTGTTCCTGCAGGTCCTGGAGCTGTGCCGGCAGGCGGGACTGGTGAAGTTGGGGCATGTGGCGTTGGACGGGACCAAGGTGAGGGCCAACGCATCCAAGCACAAGGCGATGAGCTACGGGCGGATGAAGGAAAAGGAAGGGCAGTTGGCGGCGGAGGTGGCGGAGTTGCTGCGACGGTCCGGGGAGGTGGACGATGACGAGGACCGCCGCTACGGCAAAGACAAGCGTGGGGATGAGTTGCCGGAGGAACTGGCCTTCCGGGAGAGCCGGTTGCGGAAGATAAGGGAGGCCAAGGCAGCGCTGGAGGCCGAGGCCCTGGCAGAGGCGGGGCAGGCCGAGAGGGAAGGACGGAATCATCCAGGGGTGCCTGAGGACAAGGCGCAGCGGAACTTCACCGACCCAGACTCCCGCATCATGCCCGCCCCGGGAGGGCGGGACTTCCAGCAGTCCTACAACTGTCAGGCGGTGGTGGACAGCGCCCACCAGGTGATCGTGGCGGCCCGTGCCACCAACCAGCCCTCGGACAAGGGTCAGGCCGTGAGCATGATTGAGGAGACCGTGAATAACACCGGCGCGGTGCCGAAAGAAGTATCCGCCGACGCCGGGTACTACTCGGCCAAGGCGGTGGATGGCCTATACAACCTGGGAGTGGACCCGTTCGTCGCGCCGGAGAAGACCCGCCACGGCTGGGTGCCGCCACCGGCGCCCCGTGGCCGCATATCCAAGGGACTGTCCGTCAGGGACCGAATGCGCCGCAAGCTGCGTACGAAACGGGGAGGTGAGCGCTACGCCCTTCGGATGGAGACGGTTGAACCGGTGTTCGGCCAGATCAAGCAGGGCCGGGGCTTTCGGCAGTTCCTGTTGCGGGGTCTGGCGAAGGTGAACCGGGAATGGCATCTGATCTGCACGGGCCACAACCTGCTGAAGCTGTTCCGGTATGGTACCGGGCGCGCCGGCAATGGACGAGACACCGGCAGAACCCCCACCCGGAAGTCTCCTCAGCTTGCAGCCGGCAAGTTCCTCTTGAATTTCTCAACATTCACAAACCCACCCTGTCCCCGGATGGCTTTCTCCGGCTAAATCCGGCTGTCCAGCTAACCTGCTCCAGTAATCCTCGGACGGGCTGTTAGCGCATACGATGGGCTTAGTACATCATTCCAACAGCCACCTTACTATCGCCAGACAGGTTGGACTGCCAACGAGGACTTGCGCACCGGCGCCTCTAGCTTGAAAGTCTCTGCAGTGGCCTGAACAAGTTCGGTGAGCCAGTCTGCGGCATGCGGTGGCACTAGAGCTTCCTTAATCAACACAGAGGTGTCGACTTCATGGTACGCGCCGACCTCGTAGAGGGATGGCTGTCCTCCTACGATGAATCCCTCACTACCCGAAGGGGGGAGCTCTAGCATGAGCGCTCGAATCTCGCGCTCGTGTTCAAAGCTCTTTCTCTTATACATGATTGGTTGGAACGCGTCGTTTTCAGGAATAAAGGTTGTGTTGTAGTCGACGTAGTTGATTCTCCCAATGTAGACTTCTTGAGGTCCTCTAAGACTGCCGGACAATGATTGAAAATCCGTCTTGATGGCTATTCCGTCTTCAATGTTAGAGTAAAGCTTCCACATGGCGTCAGACTCATTTTCATTCTCATGCCAACAGTTTACTAGCATAAAGCGACGCAGGTCCTTCATGAAGTCGCCAATCAGATTCCGCTTATCTTCGGGGACCTCGTCTTTGTAGAGGAGTGGACGCAAGGCGACATTTACAGGGGAAAGAGCCCCCTCAAAGGGGTCGCCCAGCTTGTCAGCCCTGGCGAAGAAGAGAGCGTTCCTAGCCAGCAATGACACGAACTTGGTGAAGCTCATATACTGCCATAGCACTGCATCGCCTAGTGGTGCCTTGAATCGTTGGTCTTCCTTGTACACGTCTACTCTCCGATATGCGACTTCAGGATGCGGAAGATTTCCGTTTGAAACGACGCCAGTAGTTGCGCCTCCATCTTTTCCACACCGCGATGCGCTATGTCGTTGCGATGGATTTTCTCGGCCTCTAGATTGGGATCATTCAATACCTGAAGACGTGGGCGAAAGGCATCACCGAGTTTTTCGAGTCGGTCCCAGAGCTGGAGATACCAGAGTCGGAGGTAGGCGTCATCCAAGGATGGCTCCAGCTGTAGATCTCCAATCAAGTCTTCCAAACGCGTGCCGAACTCGGGAACGCGTCGACGCCGTCCCCCCTGGCTGACACCTTCAATACTGGCCGTCAATTGGGTTGTCAGGAAACCGGTGGCTTCTGCTCTCGCCGTGAGGTCTTCAAGGGTCATTGGACTCAGCACGGTTACGCCACCCACCCTGAATTCAATGTTGTACGGATGGACGCAAGCCCCCTTATCGGTCTTGTAGCAGCCCGCGTCGAACACCTTCTCAAATCCCTCAGTTATGCCGAACTCCACCTTGGCAGCCGCAAGAACGGTGTCAATGGTGCGCATTCTAGCGTCGGGACGCGGTGCAGGCGCGTCGTCACAATCGGCTATGAGAAGAACCTCAGTACCTTCATGCTCCCGTCTGAAGCACTGCCCGGCGGCAACCGGAAACGATTTCATGTCTTGTTTGAGCTGAATAACGACAAAGATACGTTTACTGGAGTTGTTCGAAGTTGTGCCGGTTTTGTCTTGCAGGGCAGTAGGGAAACTCACGTCCAGACGGTATTGGTCCGAGAAATCAGACTCACTCAGGTAACTGAGCGGGTAGGTGGCGATAGATGCTCTGAAGTCGCCGGTGTCGTGCACGATTATCGGGGAGAGATGGCCTTCCCGAACGACGTGGGCGGGCATCTTGTAAACGATAGTGCGCATGTATTCGGAGAGATGGCAGGCAAATGGTTCTCCCAACGGCTCCAACAGCGCCACCATGATTCCCATACTTCTCTCGACCTCCTAAGTTATCGCCGATCCCCCGGCTGCCGAACCGCTTCGGTCCGTCTTAATTGAGGCGGTATCGTCGTGAGGCCGGTGTCTAACGCTCTTGTCCAGCCGTCCGACCGGCGACGCCTACAGAGCCGCGCTTCCCTGGTACAACGCCAACTGGATTGGGATTCGGCCACTCCGGTGGCCTCTTGGCAGGTGTGGGCGAGGAGTCCACCGCCGGGACTCAGGCCAGTAGGGTGAACTCGACGTACTATTGCGTCGGGGGGCTCCAGGGTCTGAATAGACTCAACCCAGTCCTCGTTAGCTCTACCTCCATCGCATCAGGGAACTTCTCTATCTGCGGACTACTTATGGTCCACGCCTGCCTGTACTCTTGCTGGCCGCTGTATCTCCTTCCCTTTCGAAACCATCGCTCATACACCACCTTGCCAAAGTCGCCAAGCTCGGTGGCTGACGGGGTCACATCGTAGTTATAGGTAACCCAACCGCTGTACCAACTAATTCTGTGCTCGGTTATCCCATGGAGGGCCATCCAGCGCTTGATTCCACACTCGATCTCAAAGCGCAGGTCCGCAATGTTTTCCGTTACAGCCCAAGTGTCATACCTTTTTGGCAATGCGGCTTGTAGTTCCTTCCAAGCGTCGTGTGTAGTGGGTTTCCTCGACAGGCAGAAAAGAAACGGGCTATCAATGCCGGAATCGTCTACACGGGCGCTGTACGGTATTTCCCGTCTCTCCCCCGATCCCAAGTTATCTGCTGTTACCTCTGAACCGTCTGGACTCGTAACGGACACGGTCACGGGGAAGGATGCGGAGGGTCCTTCCCCACCATCGCCCTCGTTCCTAGTTATCACTGCCAACAATTCTTGCGAGACCTTCTTCATGTCGGCAGTAGCTACAGGGACTTCCTCGAGAAGCTGACTTTGTTTGGCCAAGACGCTATCTATGGCGGTTGCTTTTTCATCATTTGACAGAAAGGTCTTCAAGACATCAGGGTCGTAGAGATAATTTTCTAACTCTCGTCGTCTAAGCACTCGCAATCCAGTTGCCATCTTCTGCTCGCGAGCATTGTCTGTCATCTCGTCACGGTCAATGACCCGCGAAATGGTTGCGCCTCTTAATACAGCCCGCAGGACAGCAATCAAGGGTTCGCTCATCACCACTTCATTGGCATTTCCATGCGATACGAACAGGGTGTCTGGGTGGGCTTCAGCAAACAGGTCGTTGTAACACGCTGCATCAAAGCCTTTGTCAGCCTTAGTGCTGGCGCCCTCACAGACTACGATGTGTTCCGGAGTTATCAGGTCAGCCAGATCGTCCAGGGCGACTTGGTAAGCTCTGCGCCAGAAAGGTCTGCTTGGCACGCTGGGACGGATTTCCACCTCCTGGTCCAGGTTATGTTCTGAGAAGTCAATGAAAGCTACATCACCGTGCTGTCGCATCAGGTCATATGCCTTTCGCACGAACCCGATGGAATGAGTGGCTATCCACAATTGTGATTCTGGGGGCGTCATGCCCAACATGACCTCCAAGAGCCTGCCATGAAGGGCTGTAGCGGTGTGGGCCTCTGGTTCATCAATGCAGTAAATGGCATCTGGGTACTCAGAACGTTTGACAAACATATCCAACAACAAGTCGAATGCCGCCTTTTCTCCAGCAGACAAGTTCTTGTAATGAAAGTCGGAGGCCGTTCCTTTGGCGAATCGAAATACGCCCGTCGTCTGGATACCTCCAAAATCTTGTAGCGCAAGAGGTGGATATGCAAACAGCTTCGCCATGGCGTCTTGAAGCTCTCGCAAAGACTCTTGTCGGTATTGTTCGAACGTAGTTGTACCGGGCGCATCCCTATCAAGGTCTGCCATGCGCCTCCAACTCAGACGCCTATAGTTGTCGGAAACTGCCTGGTCTGGGTCAATGATGCGAGCAAAACGGGATGTTTCTACCGAAGGTGGCACCCGTCCCAGCGTCTCCAATTGGAAATCCGCTTCATTCCTATAGGCGGTGCGTATGTAGAATACGCTAGACCACTCATCACGTGCCGGTTCCTCGCCGTGAAATGCTATATCTATTCCCCGAGCCACTTCAGCAATGGAACCAAGCGAGGTCTCTGATGATGATTCCTTCTGATAGTAGTCGGCGTATTGGCCTTGAAGTGCATAGTTATTCCGCTGCGCCCGTGATTTGACCAGGAACGCATCAAACACAGACGATTTGCCACAACCGTTTGGTCCAAGTAAAACCACTAGACGGGCGGACTCAGGGATGTTTGTCAGGGTCAAGCTGTCAAATCGTTTGTATTTGGTCAGCCGAACACTCTTGATTCTCATAAGGGCACTCCGCCTCCCACTATCTCCCCCACCAGCCCATCAGCCTCTCGCTCCAATGCCAGGATGTCTGCCCGTATCTCCTCCAGCGGCCGCAGGGGTTGCGGCTTGTAGAAGTGGCGGGTGAAGCTGATTTCATAGCCGACCTTCACGCTGTCAGGGGTGTACCAAGCGTCGGGGGCGTAGGGCAGTACCTCTCGGCGCAGGAAAGCCTCAATGCCGCCATCCTCGGTGAGAGGGATCTGCTCCGTGTCCCGCAGATCGGTGTCCGGCTCGTACTCCACGACGGCGGGTTTGCCGTTGAAGGTTGCGGGGAAGAGGCCTCGTAGGGGGTCAGGCTTCGCGCTCTTGTGAGCCTTCCTGATGACCAGTGGCACAGCCTCCGACCGCTTGCCTTCGTCCTTGAGCACCTTGATTTCCTTGGCGGTGTAGGCCCGTTCCGGGTCGATGCCCTCAATGCGCAAAGGCCGCTCCACGGTGACCTTCCAGTAGCCGAAGGCATCGTTGGGGAATATCTTCGACTGCTCGGTCTCCTCGAAAGCGAGGAAGACTTCGCAAATGCGGCGAATACCCTCGTCTGAGAGTTCGCAATTCTTGCTCCCGAGGTTCCTTCTGAGTGGCCGGTGCCACTGGGTTGCGTCGATGAGCTGCACCTTGTCCTTGCGGTGCGCCGCCTTGCGGTTGCTGAGCACCCAAATGTAGGTGGCGATGCCGGTGTTGTAGAACATGTTGAGGGGTAAGGCGACGGTAGCTTCCAACCAGTCGTTCTCAATGATCCAGCGCCGAATGTTGCTCTCGCCCTGTCCGGCATCGCCGGTGAATAGGGAACTCCCGTTGTGGACCTCGGCGATACGGCTGCCCAACGGCGTATCCCGTTTCATCTTGCTGAGCATGTTGGCCAGGAACATCATCTGGCCGTCGCTGGACCGTGTGATCAGCGAGTAGTCGGGGTCGCCGCCGTGCTCCACGAGGAAGCGCGGGTCCTTGATGCCGGACTTGCCGCCCATGCGCTCCAGGTCGGTCTTCCAACTCTTGCCGTAGGGCGGATTGGAGAGCATGAAGTCGAACTCGCGGGCGGGGAAGGCGTCGGCGGAGAGCGTGGAGCCGAACTGCATGTTGTCGGCCTCGACGCCCTCTCCCTTCAGGATGAGGTCGGCTTTGCTGATGGCGTAGGTCTCCGGGTTCACCTCCTGGCCGTACAGGGGACGGACACCTCCTTGCCCTGCTCGCTGGCCAGTTGGTCCAGCGTCTCCTCGGCGACCGTCAGCATCCCGCCTGTGCCGCAGGCGCCGTCGTAGACCAGGTAGGTGCCGGACCTGACTTCATCAGCAACGGGCAGGAAAATGAGGCGCGCCATGAGCTGCACCACGTCCCTTGGGGTGAAGTGCTCCCCGGCCTCCTCGTTGTTCTCCTCGTTGAAGCGCCGGATGAGCTCCTCGAAGAGCGTGCCCATGCCGTGGTTGTCCAGGCCCTCTAAGCGCACTGAGCCGTCGCCGTTTTGGACAGGCTTGGGGCTGAGGTTGATCGAGCTATCAAGGAATTTCGCTATCAGGAAGCCCAGCGCGTCCGCCTCCACCAGCGTGGGTATCTGATTGCGGAACTTGAACTTCTCCAGCACCTCCTGGACATTGGGCGAGAAGCCATCAAGGTACGCCTCGAAGTTGGCCCGAAGCCTCTGCTGTTGGCCTATGGAGGTGAGGTCACGCAGCCGGAAGGGAGACGTATTGTAGAAGGCCTCGCCGGAGGTTTGGCGCAAGGCTTGGTCTTGGTTGGCGATGCCGGCGGCGTCCAACTGCTCCTTCATGCGGAGCACGGCGTCCTTGGTCGGTTCCAGCACGGCATCAAGGCGGCGAATGACGGTCATTGGGCAGGATGACGTCCCGGTACTTGCCCCGGACGTATACATCTCGGAGCACGTCGTCCGCAATGCCCCATATGAAGCTGCTGATGTTCAGCGTGCTCACTGGCTCGTCATGCTCCTGTAGGCTGCCTTGACCATCTGGTCAAGGGCAACGGCCGCCTCCTCGTTCAGGCGCGGGTCGGAGCGAAGACAAGACGAGATCACTGCCAGAGGCTCGGGCTCCTTCTTGCAAGCGCGGCCCTTGACGAACCTGTCCACATCCAGTCCTGACCAGGCTGACAACGCGGCAAGGCTGTCCACATCAGGGCGCTTTCCCTGGGAGATGCGAGTCAAGGTAGAAGCGCTGACCCCGCTCTCTTCCGCTACTCGCCTCCAAGTGCACTGGCGTGCTTGCCTCTCCCCGTCAAGGGCGGCGTAGAAGGCGTCGCCATCGAACCTCGCTCTCTTGACCACGGGCCTCTCCTCCCAGGATTATTGCACCGTATTCGACTATAGCAATGTTCATTCGAAGATGCAATGCAGACGTAGGGATAAAGACAGAGACCGCCTCGGAGGGCGGTCTCGACCCTACCGGCGAAGCGATAGGGGTGGCACCTATACTGTAGCCAGTGCGCCATATGGCGTCAAGCGCTCAGTGAGGAGCTCTTCCAAGGGAAACTGCTCGTAGAGCTAGTAGCTGACCATCATTGAAATGATGGCTGGTGAGATATGATGGGTTAGCAGTCAAAAAAGAAAATCGGGAAGCGGGGATGGATGTGATGATGAAGAAATACCGAGTGGGACTTACGGAGGAGGAACAGGAGGAACCGAAGGGATTGGTGTCCAAGGGTTGGGCGGCGGCTTACAAGCAGACTCACGCCCGCATTCTGCTGCTTAGCGATGAGAACCAGGTTGATGGCGCAATGAGGGACGAGGATATAGCCTGGGTCCTGAAGGTGGGCAGCGCCACGGTGGAACGGGTGCGCCGCCGGTGCGTGGAGGAGGGCCTGGAGGCAGCCCTGGGACGCAAACAGCAGCTAAAGCGCCGCAAGAAAAAGCTGGATGGTCAGGGTGAGGCCCACCTGGTAGCCTTGGCCTGCTCTCAACCGCCGGAGGGACGGGTCAGTTGGACGCTGCAAATGCTGGCCGATGGATTGGTGGCGCAGGAGATAGTGGATAGCATCAGCACAGAGACGGTGCGCCGGACTCTGAAAAAAACGAACTCAAGCCTTGGCTGAAAGAATGCTGGTGCCTCCCGCCCCAAGGGAGCGCGGACTTTGTGTGCGGCATGGAGGACGTGTTGGAGGTCTATCACCGTCCCTACGGAGAGGGGGAGGTGCTGGTGTGTCTGGACGAGACCAGCAAGCAACTGGTGCAGGAGACCCGCCAACCCCGTCCGTCGCGGCCGGGGGCAGCCATGGCATACGATTACGAATATCAACGCAACGGAGTGAGCAACCTGTTCATGCTGTTCGCGCCCCTGGAGGGATGGCGGCGGGTGGAGGTCACGGACCGGCGCACCAAGGCCGACTGGGCACGGGTGGTCAAGAAACTGGTGGACGAGGACTATGTCGACAAGGAGCGGATAGTCTTGGTGATGGACAACCTGAACACCCATCATCCGGCATCCCTATACCAGGCTTTCGAGCCGGCGGAGGCACGGCGCATTGCCCAACGGCTGGAGATACATTACACCCCGAAGCACGGGAGTTGGCTTAATATGGCCGAGATCGAACTGGGGGTGCTGGCGCGGCAGTGCTTGGATCGCCGGATACCCAGCCAGGAAGTCCTGGAACGGGAAACAGGCGCATGGCAGGACCAACGGAACCGGGACGTAATTCAGGTGGACTGGCGCTTCACAACCGAGGACGCCCGCATCAAGCTCAAGTCCCTATACCCATCAATACAACAGTGAGGCTCTACTAGGGCGTGAAGGCACTCTGGACTCGGACGGCCAGAATGCAGTCTACGAAGCCGTAGAGCCTCGCGCGGCTACGTTGGTGGGGCTTCTCCGCCTCTGCCCCTGGGTCCTCATCGTCGTTGGCCGCCGTCAATCCGGTAGATGGACACAATCAGTCTGCCGCCGACAACAAAGAACATGAAGGCGAAGACCCAGATCGCGTGCCACATGTATCCCAAGTTCAACCCGTCCGGCGCCTCTTCTCGGCTAAGACCCAACTCGGCGAAATCGATTTCCCAGGAACGCAGCAGGTTGTGGTCAGGCAAGACTCTCGGCAGGTCCGGCGACAGGTATATCGCCATCATGGTAACTATCCACAATGTCGCCGAGATCATCGTCAACACCGACGCTGTTGAGAGCAGGAACAGCCGGTCGCGCTCGCTGGGGTTGAAGGCAGAGTCGCGCAAGACCAGCAAGGCGGTGAAGACAGCAGCCAGCACCGGCATCAGGACCGCCAGCTGTATCGATACCGAAGTGTTGGTGATGACAACGACAACGGCGTACACGGAGATCACCGGCGGCAATGCCACGCTGGCCGCCCGTCGGAGGGCGCTGCTCCCATTGCTGTCGCCTGAGTACTGCCGTTTCCATAGCAGCTGGAACATCAGCCCAGCTGCAGCTGCGATCACCAGGTTCAGGAGAAGCGCCAGCATGTAGGGCATCTGGGTGTCGGCAATGTTCCCAATTGAGCCTGTCTCAGAAGTCTGTGAGAAAGCCTGGGTGTAGACTGTAGAGCAACACCGGGAGAGGAGCGAATCGGGATGCCGCTTCGAGATATGGACCGAGAGCAGATGTGGTTGTTGCCGCCGTCCCTTGACGAGCTGTTGCCGCAGGATCATCCAGCCAGGTTTGTGGCGGAGATCGTCGACGCCTTGAACCAGGAGGACTGGTCAGAGCTTGGCGTGGACATAGATGGCGATTCCATGGGAGCGCCAGCGTACCATCCCCGTGCATTATTGAGCGTATGGCTATACGGGTTCATGAGCGGTGTGCGCTCGTGCCGGAAGCTGGAGGTAGCCTGCCGGGACCAAATACCGTATCTTTGGCTGACCGGGTGGCAGCACCCCGACCACAACACCCTGTGGAGGTTCTACAAAGATCACCGGCAGTCCATGAGGAAGCTGTTCGAGCGAACGGTGCGGACGGCGGTGGCCATGGAGTTGGTGGACCTGGCGATCCAGGCGGTGGATGGGACGAAGGTATCCTCCAACGCCTCGGTGAACAGGAGCTACGATGCTGCGGGACTGAGAGGGCTGCTGGAGCGTCTGGAGCGGGCAATAGTCGACCTTGAGGCTCAGAACGAGAAGGGAGAAGACGCTGCTGCTACCCGCCTGCCTGAGGAATTGGCCAACAAGAAGGTTCTGAGAGAGCAGGTGAGGCTGGCGATGGCCGGCCTCGCCGGTCAGAAACGCCATAGTCGCATCAACCTGACTGACCCAGAGGCCCGAGTGATGAAGGGTAGGCATGGTGGTATCGTGGCTGGATACAACGCCCAAGCGATGGTCTCGGCTACGAAGACGGAAGAGGGAACATCCGGCATGTTGGTCACCGCAGTGGACGTGGTAGATGAAGTCAATGACAATGCCCTGTTGACGCCTATGATGGAGCAGGCCGAGGAGACGACGGGGACGAAATCGCAGATGACATTGGCTGACGCCGGATACTTCGCTGCCAGCCACCTGACGGAGTGCGACCGTCGCGGTCAGCAGGTGGTGGTGCCGGAGGCACGGCAACGGTTCCTCAAAGACCCATATCACAAGGACAGATTCACCTATGACGAGCACAGTGACAGCTTCAAGTGTCCCCAGGGGCAGACACTCACGTTCGTCCGGATACAACATGTGAACGGAGTCCCATTGCGAGTGTACCGGGCTGCAGGTGCTGTCTGCCAGGCGTGCCCAGCCCTCAGAGCATGCACCAAAGCCAAGGAGATCGGGCGAAGCCTGGCCATTGGCCCCCACGATGAAGCGCTACGACGCCATCGCGCCTGGATGTCCACCGCGGACGCCAAAGAAGGTCACAAGCTGAGAAAGCAGTTGGTCGAGCCGGTTTTCGGAATCATCAAGGAGCAACAGGGCGCACGGAGATTCCTGCTGCGCGGCCTCTCCAATGTGACGGCCGAGTGGACCCTCCTGGTCACCGCCTTCAACTTGCGCACACTTTGGAAGGTGTGGAGTTCCGCCGTCCATCTTCAGCCTTCCACCTGACGGACCCGGACCTCGTCCCATCACACGTTTCATGAACTGAGGCTAATTGTCTATTCGCCCCTTTCGTTTGACCTGAACTTCGGGCCGGATCAAACTCACAACAATGACCTTCTGAGACAGGCTCAATTGTGTGGAAGTTGTAGTGGTCCACGCGTGTCGAGGCGAACTGCAACAGGGGCGTGGTCAACAGGAAGAACAGCGAAACCCAGAAGAACTCCCTGAAGGGAGCGCACGGTCCGGCAGCAGGAATCCCTGCACCAGTACGATTCCAATTGCGAAAGAGACATACGCTGTGGGCATCCAGGCATTGTTCCAGCCGTAGAACGAAAGCACATACCCGCCAACTATGCACATCCCGAGCGGCAGGACCCTCAAGAACCAGAAAGAGATTGCGGTCCTGAGGACGGACGTCGTGCTTTCGGTCTTCGTAGCTTTCGGTGCTGGCCGCAACGTAGGAAGCAGATCTCGGCTCCGGCGTTGGTCCATTGCCAATGGCCCTGTCACCATCGCTCCCGGTGACCTGACCCAACGCCGCTCGAAAGTCAGTCGCCAGCCCTGCTAGCAATATGAGACCGGCTACCTCTGTCCGCGAAAGGTCGAGGGCTTTGCCAAATACCTTCAGCCGCTGAAGTGTGGGGCGGGTGCCGCCGGATTCCCATCGCGAGACCGTGGCGTCGCTGTAACGCTCCGAGTAGTCACCGTCCACCGACCCCATCCGCTCCAGCAGCGCTTCCTTCGTCAGCCCCCGCCGGCCGCCTCCCGGGGAAAAGGACTCGCGGTAGGACCTCATCAGTAGGCCCACCTGGGCCGCTCTGGCCCGCTGCACATCACGGTCTCCCATAAATCAGTATGCACATGCCAGCTTTGGAGTGTCAAAAAACCCAATGCACAGACTCGTCGGCGTGTACAAGCTACTGTGGTCGTAGCGGATCACTGAGAAGGAGAGGCCATTTCGATGACGGGACCACCGGGTACCGCTAGGTACTCGTAGAGGTGGACCCTCCCTCGCCGTTCATGAACTTTCGCCCAGAAAAGCGACGATTTCTAAGGCTCCGGGCCTGCCAATGGTGGAGGCAGTAGTGCCTGGAAGAACCACCAAAGGGAAGGCAGAGGTAATCGGGCAGCCATCTACGCCCGCGTCTCGGACAAGAGCCAGGACGGGGAGGATAAGACCTCCATCGCCGAGCAGATAGGCGACATGGAAGCCTACTGCGAGAGCAAGGGGCTGACCATCACCTCCCGCTACCAGGAGGTGGGGAGAGGCTGGTCCAAGAAGCGCCCTGAGTTCCAAAGGATGCTGGCCGACGCCAAGAAGGAACGCTTCGACACTATCGTCTGCTGGAAGTCCGACCGCCTCAGTAGGGGCATGTACCCCGCCGCCGCCCTGATGGAGGTCGTCGAGGCCCACCAGATTCGGCTTGAAGCCGTGATGGACGCCGTCGACATGAAGACCTTCGGCCTGATGGCCGCCATCGGCAAGATCGAGCTGGACAACTTCCGGGAGCGGTCCACCGTGGGCAAGCGTGGGGCGGCCAAGCAGGGGCGAGCACCTACGGGCGCCCTCCCCTACGGATACCGCATCGGATACGACGGCACGCCCCAGGTCGTAGAAGAGCAGGCCGAAGTTGTGCGCCGCATCTTTCACGTGTACGTTCATGAGGGCATGGGGTTCCGCTCCATTGCCGTGCGGCTGACCGAAGAGGGAATCCCCACCCAGACCGGCAAGCCCATGTGGCGTCAATCCTACGTACATCACGTTCTGGGGAATGCCACCTACACGGGCACCTGGGTCTACGGAAAGTCCCGCCACATGTCCACCGAGGACGGTATGAAGGTCTACGACCAGCCGAGGGACACCTGGATTGAGATCCCGATCCCGCAGCTGATCGACGATGAGAACTGGGAACGGACGCAGAAGCTGAAGAAGCAGCGGAGCAGGAGGGCCAAGAGGAATACGAAGGTGGTCTACCTGTTGCAGCACCTCCTGAGATGCGGCGAGTGCGGACGCAACTTCCATGCAAGGTCCACGTGGAAAACCACGAGCATTCGCAACGGCAAGAAGTACCGCTACGACCTGCCCACTCCTCGCCGCTACTACATTTGCAACGGGATGCAGAGTCTCCGGCTGCCCTGCCGGGAGCGGCCCTACATCCGGGCTGAGCAGTTGGAGGAGCCGACATGGAGCGAGGTGAAGCGGGTAATCCAGAACCCCGACCTGATCGTCGACTGTATCGCCTCTCTCGATTCTCAGGAGAGCGGCGGGTTGGAGGAGCAGATCGCCCTGGCTGAGCGAGACCTGCGAACCACCCAGACAAGAGAGGAACGCGCCATCACGCTGTTCGTGTCTGGGAAGATCGCCGAGGCCCAACTCGACAATCAGCGCAAGTTCATTACCGAGCGACTTGAGAACGTCCGGGCGAAGCTTGACGATTACTGGGCCTGGGCGGCGAGCGACGCTGAGAAATTACGGCTAAGAGAGGCTGTCCTTGCATGGGCGAGGGACGTCAATCAGGGCCTGGAAGAGTCGACCCCCGAGCAGCGAAAGGAGTTTCTACATACGGTCGTGGAAGAGGTCATCGTCTACAGGAACGACAAAGTGGACATCACGCTGGCTGTACCCATTGAAAGTGAGCCCACTAAGGACGATCCTGTTGCCGGCACACCTGAATCATCCCCAGGGGTCAGACACAACAGTTTCGGAAAACTCAGGTACTCGTGCGTGGTCGAATTGGATGCAACCGGATAGGCAAAGCGCATCGCCAGACGGATGTGCCCACCTGATATCCTTCCACCGGTCCTATCCTTGTCTGATGATCGACCGCCCACGGCATGTGGATCCAGCTTTTGGATATGGCTCCGCAGCCCGCGAACCTGACCATGACGGCAGGCCGTACCATCTTCCGGACTCGGCTGGGCATTCTCGGAACCGGCCGAAGCCGCGGCAAGAGTCATGGTCGTTCGGGGCTGAGGAACGAGACCTCCCGCCTGTCAGTGCGGCGCCACGGGTCTTTTGGCGAGCCTCGCAACCGCCAGTTTCGCCTCAATTCGGATACATACTTCCGACCGAGGCCATGTGGGTATAGAGCCGGGCCTTCAAATGGCAGATCCTGTGGGTACTAGAAATCTGGCCGGAAAGTGGGGTCAGCCGGCCAGTGGCTATACTTGGAGACAACAAGTGTAGCGAGGGCTGAGCATGCTGGGAGAGCGATCGGACCAGAGGGGACTCTGGGAAGCGGACCGGTTGTATCTGGACCATGTGGGAAAGGACACCTTCTACGGTCTGCTGGCCTCGCTGCGGGGCCGGCTGTTCCAGGACTCTGATTTCGCCGAGTTCTACTGTCTGGACAACGGCAGGGACAGCGTGCCGCCCAGCCTGCTGGCGACAGCGCTGCTGCTCCAGTCCCACGACAAGGTTAGCGACGCCGAGGCCAAGGCCAGAGCGGACTTCGACATCCGGTGGAAGGTGGCGTTGGGGATTGAGGTGGAGGATAGGCCCTTTGCCAAGAGCACGCTGCAGGTGTTCCGCGCCCAGCTGATACTGCACGACAAGGTGCGGGAGGTCTTCGAGTCCAGTCTGCGCTTTGCCCGGGAGTCGGGCTACCTGAAAAGGCGCGGTATGCGGGTGGCCCTGGACACGACCAACATCCTGGGTCGTGGGGCGGTCAAGGACACCTACAATCTATTGGCGGACGGGATGGTCAAGCTGTTGCGGGTGCTGGCAGCCGTGGAGAAGACCACCGATAGGGAATGGGCCGAAGCCCAGGGATACGGGCGGTACCTTGCCTCCAGCGTGAAGGGAGAAGCGGCCATCGACTGGTCCGACAAGCGGACGCGGGCGGCGCTGCTGGCCGGGATTGTGGCCGATGCGGACCGGCTCTTGGAATTGTCGCGGCAGGCTCAGGGGGAGTTGCCGGAGGACCGTGAGGAGCGCCAGCGGATTGTGGCGGCGGCGGAACTGCTGGGCCGGCTGCTGCTCCAGGACGTGGAGCGCACTGATGACGGAGTGAGCCTCAGGGACGGGGTGAGCCGGGACCGGATGATGTCGGTGCATGACCCTGAGATGCACCATGGCCACAAGAGCAGCAGTAGACGGTTCGATGGACACAAGGCGGCGATTGTGGTGGACACCGACACCCAGCTGATCACCGCAGTGGACGTATTGCCCGGCAACGCTCCGGACAATCTGGGGTCGCTGGAACTGGTGGAGCAGAGCGAGGCCAACACCGGTGTGCCGGTGGATGAGACCATGGGCGATGCCGCCTACGGCGACGGCGATACCAGGCAGGCCTTCGCCGACGCGGGACGCATCCTGATTGCCCGGGTGCCGGGGCGTCCCAACCGGACCCACTTTCCCAAGGAAGACTTTCGGATTGATCTTGAGACAGGCACCTGCACCTGTCCGGCGAGGAAGGTTACCCGAACCATTCTGCCTGCAGGTAGAAGGACCGATTCAGCAGGCCGCATTCACCAACGGTTAGCATTCCGCTTCGACGCGGCGGTTTGCGGGCTGTGCCTGCTACGGCCCCAGTGCGTGGCCGCGGCACCGGACATAGGACGGACGGTCCGGCTGCACCCGCAGCAGGCCCGGGCCCTGCAGCAGAGTGAAGCCTTCGCCGGGTACCGACAGCGGCGCGTGGTGGTGGAGCACCGGCTAGCGCGGCTGGTCCAACTGGGAATCCGCCAAGCGCGCTATTTCGGCCGCATCAAAACGAGGTTCCAACTGTACTTGGCCGCCACGGTGGCCAACCTGACCGTGCTGGCCGCCAAAGTCGGCGTGACCGGCGAAACCGACACCGGCACCAGTGCCGGCAGCGTCCTGGCCGCTGGCACGGGCGACTCCGCCGCCAATGCCGGCACCGTGCGGCTCGGCCAAATTTGGACACTCACTTTGCTCGCATCGGCCTCACTGACCAAATCTTTCTTCCCAAACAGGGCTTTCCGGCCCGGTTTCTAGTATTACAACGACGCTTCCTCAATTTGGTCAGTCATTGGCCGGAAGTAGCTTCGCGGAAGGCAAGGCCACCAAGCTGTCAAGCACGTGGGCAGGTTGCCATGGAGAGGTCCTCAAGATCCTTTTCTTCTGAACCGTCGTTGTAATACTAGTACCCCCGCAGCCCAGATTACCCCTCCAGCGGCAAGATATGGGAGCAAGGCCGCGCCGATAGGCCAAACCGCACTCACGGGCGCCCTCCAGCGCATCGCGAGTATCAAGGAGGTCGAAGAGAAAGCAAACGCAGCCCCATAGAACAGCACCGGCGGTCCACACGGAAGCCGATGCTTTACGAAGCCAGTTGGCCAGTAAACGCACCCGATCATACTACACCTCGACAACCGCTAAAAGCAAACGGAACCGGTCGGTTGCATAGGAAAAACAGGCTTGCCCAACAGTCGGTTCGAACCCTCTTAGGTGGGGCTTATAGGGGCGCTCACACATGAGGGCCCCTATAAGGTCAATCCGAGTCGCCGACGGACCTAGCCTTCCACTGTCTGGCGCCATTCTCCAGGGGACTGGAACCGGCGTCGTTCCTCCAAAGACCATAATCTAGGAGTTCGTTTGCCCTGGACTCGGTCCCAACATGCTTGTCTACAGTCTGCGAATACAAAGATGCGGATGAAGTGGGTGACGTAGGTGTCGTCTGGCGAGACTTGTCCTCCAAGCGACCCAAGGAGTTTGCGGTTCAAGTGGTTGAGGTCACCAGACGTGTATCCAAATGGGACGGAACCAGGAACTTGCTAGCGACGGCTCTGAGCGTCAGTCTAGCTAGCTCATGCCGCCGTCCCACAGCCGGCAGTGAGGAAGGACGCGGCGGCTACGCGCATCTACTTCAGATGGGTCCACACTTGATTGGAAATGCGTGGCAGATTCAAGCCGATAGCAGACCTCGAAGATCAGGCAAGAGTTGAGACGGTCGCCAAGAAGCCCCCGCCCTTCGGACGGTTGCAGCAGCTCTCTCTCGCCGCTTCCGTCATTAGCCAACATATCCGTTGCCAACTATATTGTTGGCATGTTATGCTGTGTTCAACGCCGGGAGCCACTGGAACAGGAAGAGAGATGACAACACTACGGATGAGCAGCAACTGGGTTGATGGAGACCAGTTCTTCAACCGCGAGGCGGAACTGCGTTTGCTGCGTGAGCGGGTGGAGAACGGTACGCATACGTTGCTGACCGCGCAGCGCCGGATGGGTAAGACGAGTCTGGTGCGGGAGCTGCTCCGCCGATTGGATGAAGATGGGAAGTTCGCTACGGTATTCGTGGACTGGGAGGGGGCGATGGATCCTGCGGACGCGGTCGCCGAATTGGCTACCCAGGCGCGGCCGCTTCAGGGCTTCCGCAGGCGGATGGCTTCGTGGCTGAGAAACAGTGTTCGGGACGTTCGCGACAATGTCGAGGAGCTGGGCGTATCCGAGCTTCGCGTGAGGTTACGAGCGGGTTTGGATGCCGGCAGCTGGCAACGGATCGGCGATCAGATATTCGAGGCCTTGGCGGCCAATGATCGACCGGTCGTGCTCGCCATAGACGAGATGCCTATATTGGTCAACCGCCTGCTTAAGGGACACGAGTACAGCGTCACCCCTGAACGCCTAGCGGCGACGGACGGTTTCATGGGCTGGTTGAGGAAGTGCTGCCAAACCCACCAAGGCAGGATCTGCTTGATCATATCGGGCAGCGTTGGGCTGGAACCGGTCCTCAGTCAAGCCAGACTCAGCGCACATGCGAATGTCTATACAACCTTTGACCTGAGGCCCTGGTCCCACGACGTTGCGGTGGAGTGCCTGGCAGCGTTGGCCCGGGGGTACGGGACAAGTCTTCCCGATGAGATACGGCGGGAAATGTGCCGCCGGCTACGCTGCTGTGTACCGCATCATGTGCAGCTGTTTTTCTACCTCCTCTATGAGCACCTCATCAGAGACCAGCGGAACGAGGCCACGTTAGACGACGTGGAACGCGTATACCGACAGGACCTTCTCAGCGTGAGGGGCCAGGCCGGCCTGGTCCACTACGAGGAGCGGCTGCGCATGGTGCTTGGAGACGAAGGGTATACCGAGGCCTTAAGCCTTCTGTCCGAGGCCGTGGTGAACGGTGGGCTGCTGACCCACCGGGTGATCGAGCTCTATCGTAGCGAGGCGGTCGAGACGGGTGAAGAGGATAGTGTGGCTACCGTGTTGTACGTCCTGCAGCACGACGGGTATCTCGAAGACAGCGAAGGCGGATACACTTTCGTGTCCGGTCTACTTGAGGACTGGTGGCGTGCCAGGCACGGCCAGAGTTTCACCTCAATAACCAATCGGTAGTTCGGAGTCGGAGGCTCGGCATGGTCGCCGGCATAAAGAAGTACAATCCCGGTTTCCTCAGCGATGATGAGATCGTGGCGTCGTTCTGCATCAGGAAGGCCGAGTTCGCGGCTCTCCTGGAATCCCTGCACGCCAGCGATGGCAATGCAAATGCGCACTCCCTGGTAGTCGGCCCCCGGGGTAGTGGGAAGACCCACCTGCTGTTGCGGGTGGTCGCAGAGGTGCGCCGCGATGCTCGGCTGTCGGGGTTCTACCCGATCGTATTTGCCGAGGAGAGCTACGAGGTGGCGACGGTGGGGGAGTTCTGGCTCGAATGCCTGAATCATCTCGCAGAGCAGGCTCCGGAAGTTGAGAGCGCCGGTCTACGGCTATCCTACAACGACCTTAGGACCACGCCCGATGACCGCGAGCTGGCGGGTCGTTGCTTGGGGACAATTCTGGACTTTGCAGACCGCCATAAGAAGCGGCTGCTGCTGACAGTGGAGAACTTGAACATGCTCTTCGCTGACATTGTGGATCCCGATGCCGGATGGCGCTTGCGCCACATACTCCAGACCGAGCCGCGGATAGTCCTGCTTGGGAGCGCCACCAGCCGGTTTGACGAGATTGACCATCCTGATCACGCGCTCTATGACCTCTTCAGGGTGATGACGCTGCAGGCATTGGACACCGAGGAATGCGACACGCTCTGGTCAGCGCTGTCAGGACAACCCAGAGGAAGCCAACCGATTAGGCCGCTCCAAATTCTTACCGGAGGGAACCCGCGCCTTATCGCGGTGGTGGCCGGATTCGACAAGACGTACTCTTTCAATGATCTAATGTCCAATCTCTTTGATCTGGTTGATGAACATACCGAGTATTTTCGGAGCCATATAGAATCTCTTCCACCGCAAGAGCGACGCGTATACCTGGCCCTAGCTAGATTGTGGAAACCGGCGACGGCCAAAGAGGTCGCCTCCCAAGCTCGCGTGAACGTCAATAAGTGCAGCGCGCAGCTTGGACGGTTGGTGGACCGCGGCGCTGTGTTGCTTGAGGACGGAGCAAGACGGCGCCGAACGTACTACGTCGCCGAAAGGATGTACAACATCTACTATTTGCTGCGGCGTCCTGGTGCTGAAAGCCATGTGGTGGACGCCCTGGTGCGCTTTATGGCGCTCTATTACTCTCCCAACGAACTGGTGCATATCGGCATTAAGATGGCCGAGGGCCTTGACCGGGATGATTCGCGGCAGCTGGACATCCAGTCCACAGCGTTCCTGCACCTGCTCGCGCTACCGGAGTTGGGCGACCTGCTCGTCGATGTGTTGACGCAGGATGCGGTAATCGGTGCATTTGGTTCTGCCCAAACGCCCGGCCTTGCTGAACCCATGGTATACGCACTGATGGCGAAAGCGAAAACCATGGAAACCGAGCAGCGCTTGGAGGAGGCGCTCGGCTATTGGGAAGAGGCTATCCGTATTGCGGACGACGTCGGAGGCGACAACTTGGCCGCAGCCAAGGGCGCCGCGGTGTTGAGCAAGATCGGCCTGCTGAAGAAGCTGGACCGGAACGACGAAGCTATTGGAACAGTTGCTGTCAACTATTTCGCCCGCGACCAACGCGTAGATGTTGACATGGCGGACGCAATAGTCAAGATGCACCTAGGTGTTGACCACGTCTCGGCGCATCCTGTTGGCATAGTTTTTCGAGCCTTCACATTGCTCACGTTTGGAAAGGTCGAGGCGGCTATCTGCGAGGCCGAGTCCGCTTTGAGGCTCCTTGAGAATGCTACTGACGGAAATGACCGCAAACTGCGGGGAATAGCAATCGTCATGAAGGGATTACTGGCGGCAACCGTGGGCCGTACTATTGGGAGGACTGATGCCGAGAACTTGCTCTTCGATGTGGCAGAGCAACGTCTTGCCATGCTCCCTACCCAGAGTGTACATGTCCTGCTCCAGTACATTGCAACGATCGAACCGGCGGAGGCATTGGCCCTGATCGAACGCGCCGGCGCGATTGATCCTCTGCAACCGATCGTGGTGGCGTTGCGAAGAGAACTTGGCCAAAGCCTATCGGTGTCTCGGGAACTTGATGAAGTATCGAAAGACGTGCAAGAGTCCATCATGCATATGAGAAAAGGCCTCCACAATGACTCCGACTAAACCTGCCCAACATGCCGCACCGTATGGTTCGGCGCGCGACCTGCCGTCCTACCAGGAGCTTGCCCGTCAGATTCAGGCCGGCAAACTACTGACTCGATTCATCGCGCGAAATCAGCGGTCTGGCTTTCTCGAAATTGAACGTCAATTGGATCACCTCGTGGCTGTTGTCGACCGCTTCTACGACCGGCTGGGTTCCCGGAACTGGATATTCCACGAACTGCTCCCCATCTCGAACGTTGAGACGATCCTCGACCAGACTGCCACCTCAGACGAGGCTGAACAGAGACTTATCGAGATGAGGAAAAGTTAGCCCTCTGGACTCGCCGGCTCTTCAGTGTCGAAGGGCTCCGAGAGCGCTCCCACCAGATCGAGCGAGCTCTCGAGCACTATTTCGCCGACCACTTCGATAGCGCAGCGTTTCATCTCATCGCGGTGATGGACGGTTTCGTTAACGACTTCGAATCGGACCGTAGGCAAGGCCTTGCCTCTCGAGAGCCCGATGCCATGACGGCTTGGGACAGCGTGGTTGGTCATCACTTGGGGCTAACAAACGCGCTCAAGGCATACGACAAGACTATCAAGAAGAGGGTCGACGAGGAGGTTTACGAGTTGCACCGCCATGGGATAGTCCACGGCACGATCACGCGATTCGACAATGTGGTCGTCGCCACAAAAGCATGGAACATGCTCTTCGCAGTTGTCGACTGGGCGACGGCTACCAAAAAGGCCCAACAGCCGGAGGCTCCTAAGCCAACGCTCCGGGGGGCAATTGGCCAGATGGCCACAAACGCGAGAATGAAGAAGATGCTGGAGGGCTGGAAGCCTAGCCGTCTTTCTGTTTCCGACGCTGGCTTCGGAGACCACGAGATATACGCACTAACCGTTGAGTTCCTGACAGGCTGGCGTGGGAACAACTTTGGTGCTCTATCGCGCTTCCGGAGTAGGCAATTCGGAAGGAAGGAGACAACGCTCGGACAAATGGCAGGGCAACTGCGTGAGGCTTTTGATGGCTTCGTCCTATCAGAATTTCGCGTGACTGAGTTAGAAAACACCGCGCCAGCCATCTGGCTGTCGCGGGGTGAGGCGAGCGTGAATGAGTCGCCAGGAACCTTCGAGTGCCGCTGGACCCTGGAGGAGGCTGACGGCGGCTTCGGGTACGGCTCCGACTCTGCTCTCTGGCGCCTCGTATTCTGCGACCCCACCGTATGGCGGCGAAGCGAATAGCTGAAGGACTCGGACTCGAAAATGGACCTGCTCTACAAATACGTCTCAGCGGAGCGTGCTCTGACCTGCTTGCCGGAGATCGGTGACGGGACGCTGAGGGCAACCCAGCCATCGGCCCTGAATGATCCGTTCGAGTCTTCCGTCTACAAGCTGTTCGTTGAACGGGATGAAGAGGAGGGGAACAGGAGATTGTCTGAAGTGCTCACCAGCATCAACCCCTCCAGCCCAGTGAGCGAGGATCGCGTTGTCGAAGCCAGAGACAGGTTCGGGAGCCTCTACCTTCGCGAGCTGCTGTCGGAACAGCTTTCTCAACGATTCGGCATTGTCTCGTTCACTTCTGATCCACGACACCCGTTGATGTGGTCTCACTACACGATTGACGGGTCGGGGTTTGTTCTCGGGTACGACGCAGACTGGCTGAGGACTCTCAGCACTAGGGAAGGATGTCTGCAGCAGGTTCGTTACGGCAACGAGCCAATTCCGCTCATGGACTACCCGGTGCTGAATGAGACGAATATGAACCCTTTGATGTCCTATAAGAGTGCCCTCCGTGAGTATGAGCAGGAATGACGGCTGATCGTGGAGCTACACGAAACGATCGGGACCGGGCGTAGGGATGGACGCTGCCAGCCGATCAATCTACTCAGAGTGCCGAATCCGGCAGTGGTGAAGGTGTACTACACCGAACGGATGCCCGCCGACGCAGTCGAGAAGGTAAGGGAACGTCTCGCAAACGGCAACAACCGATATGGGACTACTAGTACCTACTATCAATAAACAGCGTTAGGTGATAAACTCCCTACATGGGAGTAGCGACACCGGTTCAGTTGACTGACGACGAACGGGACACCTTGGAGACCTGGGTGCGCAGGACCACCACGGAGCAGCGCACGGCGCAACGGGCCCGCATAGTTTTGGAGGCGGCAGCGGGAAAGACGACGAAGGAGGTCGCCGCCTTGTTGCAGGTGCGCTCCGCCACCGTGAGTAGGTGGCGCACTCGATTTGCCGAACACCGTGTGGCGGGATTGGCCGATGCGCCCCGGCCTGGCAAGCCGGCCAAGTACGATGAGTCCACCGAGCGGCGAATATTGGCCCAGTTGGACCAGCCTCCGCCGGATGGGTACACGACGTGGACAGGCGGGCTGGTAGCACAGGCGTTGGGAAACGTTCCAGCACTCCACGTCTGGCGGGTCTTGCAGAAGCACGGGATTCACCTGCAGCGGCGGCGCAGCTGGTGCGTGAGCACCGACCCCCAGTTTGCACAGAAGGCCGCTGATATCGTGGGGTTGTACCTGAACCCCCCGGAGAATGCCGTGGTGATCAGCGTGGACGAGAAGCCCGCCATCCAAGCCCTTGAGCGCGCCCAGGGGTGGCTGCGCCTCCCCAACGGGCAGGCGGTGCGCGGGCGTAACCATGAATACAAGCGCCACGGGACCACCACCCTCTTTGCCGCCTTGGAAGTCCATACCGGGACGGTAGCGGTGGGCCACTACCGTCGCCGCCGGGAGTTCCTGGACTTCATGAACCGGGTAGTAGCCCAACATCCCGAAACGGAGCTGCATGTGATCCTCGACAATCTGAGCACTCATAAGCCCAAGCATGACCGGTGGCTGGCACGCCACCCCTTGGTCTATTTCCATTACACGCCGACCCATACCTCCTGGCTTAACCAAGTGGAGGTGTGGTTCAGCATCCTGACCCAAGCCGTCCTGCGCGGCCTGTCCGCCACGGACCCCCACCAGGTACGCCAAGCCATTGGCCGATTCACCGATGCGCGTAATGAGCATCCGGTACCCTTTGAGTGGACCAAAACCGTGGTACATCCTGGTAGCCTCAAAAAACGTTACGCTGATTTAAGATAGTAGGTACTAGTCCGACGAAGCTGGTCATGTCCGACACGTCATTCCGATATCAAGATACAGAGTCGTAGGTGGAAGGAGATGGTAGGGTCTCAGTTTGAAATCTGACGGCTCTTGCCCTTCAGCATTGCAGGAGGAGTCCCGATGTCCTTAATTCGACCTTCCTTTCTAGACCGAGTTGTGGTGTTGGGCATCCCTGATTCCAGCGGGAAGAATTCAATCCAGTTCGTAGCAACAGGGTTTCTTTACGGCCACTTTGCAGGATTGGGTGAAAGAGGGAAACCTGAGTATTACCCGTACTTGGTGACTAACCGCCATGTCATAGAGGGGCCCCGCGAGCTCCTAGTATTACAACGACGCATTGCCAGAAAGGGCAATCTTCGGGGCGGTATTGAACGTCGGCATGAACTCCATCAAAGCTGAAACGAACAGATACTTCACCATTTTAGAGAGGATAATCCGACTTTCTCCCCATACCGTCGTTGTAATACTAGTGCGTCTCAATGGGCATGAGGTGCCTGTGCTCTGGCGCCCGGACTTCTGGTCTACCCACCCAGACCCGGAGGTTGACGTCGCAGTCGCCCCGTTCCATCTAGCGGAGGGCGGGGAATTTGGCTCGTGGTTCCTTAGCGACCGCCATGTGTACTTCCGTGAAGAGCTAAAGAAAGTGGGATTCATGGAAGGTGATGAGGTCTATATCTTGGGATTCCCTCTGGGACTTGCGGGCGACGAGCGGAACTACGTGATTGTGCGTCAAGGGGTCGCTGCCCGTATCAGAGATTGGTACGATGGGCGAGCTGACACCTTCCTAATTGATGCCTCCGTCTATCCGGGCAATAGTGGGGGGCCGGTCATTGCGAAGCCCACTATGTTCTCGTACGTTGAGACCAGACCCCATCCGAAGTTGATCGGGATGGTGTCCGGGTATGTTCCGTTTCAGGACGTTGCAAGAAGCGACCAGACGGGACAATTGGTTTCGGTCTCAACGGAGAACTCTGGTCTTGCGGAAGTTGTCCCCATCGATAAGGTCAACGAGACGATTGCGGACGTGCTCAAGCGTCATGGGCAAGACTGAAGTTGTGCCGGTTCGAGAAGATACGCCCCGTGAATCTGCAGCTTCAAACTGAGACACTACTCAGACTTCGGCGAGCTTGACAAGCTCAACCACATCTCGAAGACGGTTCTGTCTATCGTCAAGTTTGGTGGGCAAGGGTTGGCGGTAGATACCGCCATCTTCGAGATGTGGCTGGGCAGCCTCTCAACGCACGAGGGCCTCTCGATTCCTGTGTTGTGACGTTAGGGGTGAACAAACCCCGGAGCTTCATTCGACTAACCCAATAGCGGCGGAAAACACAGGTACTCGTGGGCAGTCGATTTGGGTCCATTCAAGCCGGGTCGGTAGAGCGGACTCACGAAGGGGTGGGGCACGTCGTTCCCGATAGAACGGTTCGTTTCCTCTCCGGTGGGGCCGAGGCGTACCGATTTGCGAACTTTTCGCTGGGAGGTTGCACTATAAGTGTCAGGCAGATCTACAGACCTATGGAATTCTGCTCGCCCAAGTAGAGGATGTCGCAGCGAACCTCTAGTCGCTTTCGTTCATCAGCTCTTGGCACGAACATATCAGCAATCTCATCTGGGATCGGAATGAAGGTGCGATTCTTGGTGAGTATGGTCGATGTGGTCCTTGGACCGCGCCCGGACGGAGCTTCGACGAGTCCAGGACAAAGGATGTCGTAATACAAACCAAAGCGTCTCGAGTGGTGTTGAAACACAAAGATCACCTTCCGCCCACCCCAGACAATCTCTGTTGAGTGGGGTTGAAGAAAGAAATCCCCCTTTTCGTGCTGAACTCTGTCGCTTATCGAGAGAAAGCACCTGTATCCGTTTACTGGCTGCTCACTTGTCAAAAATCTCGCGCTCGTCTCCTCTTCCCGTCGATCTATCCCCGGTCTGGCTTCAAAAGGATCGGGCATGCTCTCCTCTTCAGGCTCGTCTCCAATCTCCTTTACGACCGAAGAAAGCAGTTCCGTCCCTGCATTGCTCACTTCAACATAAGATCGGTCCGTGTCGGTCAGTCTCCTCGTAGCTTCGACGACCGTAAGCCGTCCAGCGTGCAGTTCCTCAAGTATCCCCTCTAGATCAGCCCTATCTTCAAGGTCGTACTCAAACCATTCTCGGTTTGAACGAAGATGACGCAAGAAGGCTTCGGCTCCTTCCCGTGTGCTACTAGGCACGAGCTTAGAGACACGCGGGAACACAGTTGATCTAACAAAGTCTTTGACAAAGGGACTGAACGCATTAAAGTCGTCGGTATAAAGAGCCAGCAACGGTGCAATACTGCCCGAAGTTGGGTCAAGGTAGATCACAACCGGGGTGTTTGTACTAGTGACGAGAAGCGAAAGTCCACCGGTCATCGACCCAAATCTGATGTCAACGGGAAGGAAGTAGTCCTCTTCCAGTATTCGGGTCAACCTAGTAGCAAGTGCCGTATGACCAAAACTCAAACTTGACGCAGGGATCTCTTCCTTCACCTTGGGCGTGACATCTACTTCCGTTATCCCTTGTATCCTCAAATAGCCGAACTCGCAGTCGCGTCTAGGGGTCCGCCGGGACAGTACGACGAGTGGCTCATCTTCACTCGCATACGTTTGGACCACGGACTCGTCACGGCCTCCGTAATACCTCAACCCGCTTCGTCCAACAATTGACGATAGTGCTTGCGGTTCACCACCAGGTCGAGGTGTTACTTCAAGATGACCACAAAGCGAGAACTGGTTTGTGGCAACTATCCATTGAAGGAAGCCATCATTGGAGAAAGACTCGGGATGTGCGGCGGCGATTGGCGAAACCAGATTGTCCAGAGCGGAGATGATTCGTTGCAACAACTGATTTGATGCAGCGTCTAGGGCCTCACGGCCAGCTGTGGGTTGTAAGAAAGGGAGATCAATCACGCCACCCCAGCGGTATCCAGACTGTGCTGCAACGTTGGCGAGACCGAAGCCAGACCGCAATGTACGGATTATATTCTGACCCTGCACTAATACGATCGCCCCCGGCCTCCCAAGCCCTGTCTCAGACTTGAGGCCCTCAAGGATTATCCGAAGCTCTCCAGAAGCCATGCCGTGTAATTCCAGATTGCCAGACAGGATATCGGCCAACGAGATGTCTGTCTTGTGCTCGTACCAAGTATGCCTTTCAGATGGCAGCGCGTCCCTATGTTTGGCACGGCTGATCTTCTCGGTATTGAAGAAAACGGGTATGTCTACAAACTCCACGAATTCCCGAAGATATGTACGTGCATCCTGGACAGACAATCCATGTCCCGGCGTAAGGTGAGCTCGTACGGTAGTCCCTGGTGTGCCGGTCTGTTGTACTGGTGTTACGGATATACTCGGAGTGTCCGTCGATAACTCCGACTTCAAGACTGATGACAGGGTCCGTTCACCTGCAATTGCGGACTCACTTTCAACGGAGAGTTCGTCGGCGACACCGAAGTTGGCCATCGCTCCGATTCCAAACGTGCCTACCACACCAGCGGCCCGAGCAGCATCGCTATTCTTGCCGCTCTTCCCCGCGTACCAAAAGTTTGCCTCAATCTCCTCTGCTGTCATACCAATTCCATTGTCGGTTACAACGACCTGTTCGCCATTGACTGTCACATGGATTTCGGGTTCAAACTGGTGGCCCTCCGCTTGTCTCATCCGTACTGCGTCGAAAGCGTTTTGCGTGTTCTCCCTGAGTAGCGCGAGTGGAGATTGATAAATCTGATCGGCCAGCAAATCAAGTATTCGTGAGAACTCGACCTTGAACGCGATTCTCTTCTCAGTTGAAGTCATGAGATCACCTTTCTGGCAGCGATGACCGCAGTGAGCTCCCCAAATATAGATGGGTCAATCAATGCCGACATAGTCTGGAGGCGCATTGAGGCTTCAGTGAATCGACCACACTCAAGGAGCAGAGAAATGACTTTGACAGCCTCGTCTTGACTCTGAGGCGGGTCCAACAGCCTGAGCAAGTCTTCATGTCGGCCTAGCCCCTCTAGGGCTTTAATCTGGATCTGCCGTTTAACGTGTAGATGGTCGGAGCCGCTTGATGGAAGAAGGTCCAATGCCTCCTCATTTCTGCCAAGCGTTACTGCCGCCATTGCATCATCAAGCCTCTGTGTCACAGTGGGTCCTTTAGGACGTGCCGGGGAATGATGAAGAGGCAAAGTGATGAACGTGTTACCACCGAAGTCATCTCGATGCGAGCCCGTAAACACACCTGCGGGCGACATCGCTCTTACGTGAGTAGTAACCGTCTCGCTGTCTGGATCAATCTCTACAATGTTGAATTGCCGACGTTCGCCCATAGGAAGCTCCCTATCCCCTACTGCAAGCGAACCTGCACCTATCACAGCCATTGAGGTCAGGTTGGGGAGACGCAGTTCGAACGGTGCTGCGCCGGCGTAATGGTGATGTCCGTGCATACCTACGCTGAATCCGAAGTCAATTAGCCTGTGGACAATGCGCACGTCCATGTAGTCATCTGCACGTGGCCCGCCTACAACTCCATGGTGCCACACTGCAACGGCAACAGGGGCCTGCGAATCCTGAAGCAGTTCCCGAGCCGCGGCTAGTGCTTTGGACTCGATCTCTCCTACATGGCAGAAGCAGTCATTCCCATGCCATGAAGCGAAGCCCACGACAACAAGCCCAAGCGACGGATAATCAATCCGAACAATATCTTGATCCTGCAGTAATGGACTCGAGTCTAGGCTGGCATAAAAGTTTGCTTGAAACTGCCTGAAGTGTTCAAAGCGAGACTCATACGCACCCCTGTCAACAATCTCATAGGCTTTCTGCTCCTTCCAGTGCCAGCGAATAGAGGAGTTGGCCTCGAATGCTTTGACATTTATGCCATCAGGGCAGGTATCTAGTGGACTCATCGCTTGAAGAGCGCGACTCCAGTGGACATCGTGGTTCCCAGGGACAATGATGACCCGCGATGGGTCCGAGTCAACCACCTCATTTGTCAATTGCTCTAGGAAGGTCCCGACCTCCGCATATTGACTGGCGATCTCGGAGTCAGGGTTTGGATGATCCACACTCGTACCCTGGATAAGGTCGCCGCTCACGACAATCACTTCGGGATACGGAATGCCCTCTTTCTCCCATCGCTTAGTGTCGCTGAGAATCGCTGATAGGAGCTCATCATTGTCGAGACGCGGCGTCGACGTCCGATGTAGGTCTGAGATGTGAAGCAAGGTAGGCATGGGATCACCTAAGACTGAATCTCGACAGCATACGCTGGGTGGGATCCATAGTCTCTGACAGACTATTCGATTGCTGCCCCTTGGGTTCCCATGTCCCAGGATGCACCACTTCCGCACGGATCTCCACCAGATTCGCGTTCCCAGGGCTGTCTAAAGTGAGCATCGGCTTGCCAGAAGCGGCAAGCTTGCGGGCGAAAGCTTCAGTCTTGCTTCCGGGTGCTGCGTGGGCGATGAAGATTTGGGCTGCTAGATCGGCCACCAGTTCGTTGCGCTGGGCGGCGAGCTCCGCCGTCGGCCTTCGGGCCGTGGCCGGGAAGGGCGACAGGACTAGCAGGGGGCCGTCGTCTAGGGCGGGGCGCCAGTCGCGAGGGATGCGCATGTTGTCGATGCCGCGGGCCGGGCAGACGACCACAGGTTGCTCGCCCCGCAGCAGGAGGCGCAGACACTCCTTCTCCATCGGCGTTTGAAAGCCGCCGATGACTGGGACACCAGCATTGCGCAAGGCCCTGGCAATGTCGTAGGTCTTCAAGATGAGGTCGCCAGGACAGCGATTAGAGCAGAACAGGGCCGTTAGCGGCTTGTCGAGCAGCCGAAGGTTGCCCAAGTGGGCCGTCTCCGGTGGCAGCGCGACCGCGGCCCGGCCGTTTACGCCGACGCCCTGGGCTTGTCTCGCTGGGGTCAACCTTGTCGTGTGCTCCATTGCTGTGTCTCAGTTCCCTTCACAGAAGAGCTTGTTGAACTCTGCCTTGGTCTTGCAACGTCTGACCTCGGCGCGCATCTGTCCGAACTGAGTCGAAGCCCCCTTGCGTAGGTTGGAACCTGCCTGCCCTAGGTACTCATCTACATGTCTCGACTGCCCTGTGGAGTCAACGATGGGATTGTTCACTGTCTCCATCGAGTGCCCCAATAGGTGAACGAGCATGGTCTTCGGGTCGAGGGAACCTTGGTAGTCTTTGAACGCATCTATCGCCAGGGACTCCATGTGGTATCCGCTCATTTTCCTGCTAGGACGGGTAATGAAGCAGCCCGCCATGGCCTTGGCAAGCTTGATTAACGGTACGACTCTGCCGTTCTTGGCCGTGTTGACCTTGGCTAGCTTCTCGGCAAAGTCATCAGGTCGAGCTACGTTGCTCCACTGAGTGCTCCCCGGGTCGGCAATCCGAACACCGCCGCTGTTCGTTCGAATGGCGGGCAGTATCTGTATCTCGGTCCCGTCGGAGTAGCTGACCGTCACCGCTAGGTTGCCCGCGCTTACGGTATTCTGGCGAAGCCGATTCTGGATGGTGTCCCGCACGTATTCGATGACCATTGCCGGAGTTTGGTTCACAAGCGAAGACTGGTTCACTATGAGAAGGACGTCGACGTCGCTGAGGCCGGTCACGTAAGTGCCCTTCCGCACGGAGCCGCCGAACATGGTCTGCACCACATTGCCTTTCTGTCTGAGGAACCCGCACAGGCTTTCAAGGCGCTGGGTGACAGTCTGAGTGTTCCCGCGGGTGTACTGTGCGAGAAATGCCTCGCAGTGCTCATTGAACCTATCGTCTGGCATGGGTCATGCCTCCGCTTCCGCCTCGATCAGATCGTCGAGGACGACGATGGGCAAGCCCTCGACACGGCGGAAATCGGTGTCATTGGTGATGAAGAGCGCACAGCCGGCGCTGAGAGCCGTTGCTGCGTGAAGTGCGTCCGGCGTCTTCAACCCTGTATCGGCGCGGATGCGTGCCGCGACCTCCCACAGCTCGCGCGTGGCTGGGATTAGACTAACCTCATGCGCATCGAACATCGACCGGAGCAGCATCTCGACAACCTCATCGCCCTCCCGAAACGGCTTGACGAGCGTTTCTAATACGGTGATGTCGCTGCTCGCAACATCGAATTCACCGGCCCGGGCCTGCCGCCACATGGGTTCGAGCAACGTGCGGTACGGCTCGACACGCTCCACGCTGTAGATAAAGCCATTGGCGTCGAGGTAAACAGGACCGTGCGTAGGTAGGGTCAGCGGTCCCACGATGCTCTCTCTTCCTTGATGTAGTCGTCGACTTCCTTCCCAGTCTTGAAGAGGCGATGCCCCGGCGCCTCAGCTAGGATTTCAACCACGGACCGCCGTTCGGTAGACGAGGAGCGCGTCACCACCACGTCGACCGTCTGACCGGCCTCCAACTCCGGGCTGGCAATCTCTACCTTGCCGCCCGGCTGTACCGTTGTCCGTATGTGCAACGCTTTCTGCATGTCCTCAACTCCTCCTAGAAGTGAAACCCTGTTTTTGCCTCACCAGTCGAGTTTTGTGAGTTCCTGACCTGGCCAATATCGTCGAGTTAGTTCCTCGTATCTCTGCGTTAGCGACCACTCCCGGAAGGCGGCAGAGCTGCCATCGCCCAAGTTAAGTCTGAGATGACCAACGCCGTAATAGGGACTTTGGTATCCGATGGTAGGGAAGGTCGAATAAGTTAGGAGAGCCAGGCTATCTGCTCTGGGATCTGTTGCGGCTCTATGGGCCGCGATCTTATTGCGCCATTCAAGCACATCTGGGGCAATCTTCTTGATATACACATCGCAAGATTTACGCAGTTCCCCTTGCACAGACTTTAGTTTCAGGTCATCCAGACCCCAGCCATTGGCTTCCATCAAATGCATTAGCTGAATCGTTCGCATGTAGCTGACCAGACTAATAGAAAACCAGTCAAAAATGCATCCGAGCAGTAGCTCCACGCTGCTACCAAAATCTGTGAAGAACGTAACCTTGTCCTTCCCAAATCTCTCCAAGGCTTCAATTTCCCGTCTGCGGGTGAACTCAGCCAAATGAAACATCCCGACATCGAGAGAGTGCAGGACACTCAAGTTGTTATGGTGAGTTTCGGTCGAGACCACTATGTTGTCGATGTGGTCTACGACCAGTCTGCCGTCATCCATAACCCCTCCCGCCCCATGCGGTACTTGATGTCATAGTTGATGATGAAATCCAATTCCTCCTCCGTGAAGCCGTAGTGCTCTCCAAGCACGCGGTCGATCTCATCTATTATAGACTTCGCGGATGCCGGGCTGAAACGTTGGTATTGAACCGCACCACCAACTCTGTAGGTTGCTGATCCAACCTCCGACGTTTCTTTGAGTCGATTTGTGATGCGCTTCGCTAGGCTTTCAAAGTGTGCTATCCCTTTGGTAATCGACTCAGGGATCGACACTGATTCCAAATCGGACGGGTTGAAGTCTCGACAATTAGTCCTAAACTAAAGCCAAGGTGGGATGTGCATTTGGGTGGTGCTGGGAACCGGGTTGGGAGTTTTGCAGTAGCTTCTCGGCCCTTAAGTGCAGGATGGTCCGGCACCGCTGTTTGACCTCATCCTTCCTCCTGGACAGGCGGGCGAGGAAGCCGCTCACCCTCTCCTGCACCAAGGCTTTAGTTCCCAGGCACAGGTTCCCGGTGGCTTCCTCTCTCACCCATCTCCAGACCGCCTCGTCGGCGTTGAAGTCCGGGCTGTACCCCGGCAGATTCACCAGCCGCAGGTTCAGACCGGGGGTCTCCAGGTATGACCGCATCGCCGGGCCACGGTGCGCTGGCGCGTTATCCCAGATCACGTTCAGACGCCCGCCGTACCTCTCTCTCAACTGCTCCAGGAAGGCTGCGGATGTTCCGCTATTGCTGTTCCCCTCCAGTTCCATCCATTCCACCTCGCCCGTCTCCAGACACACTGCCGAGTAGTAGCTGGCCTTCTCACCACGGCGCGGGCTGGTCGAGTCCACCAGGGCCGGCTCTCCCTTCAGCGCCCACTTACCCCGCAACTCAGCGTCCGCCCGGAAGTGGGCCTCATCAACGAAGAAGATCTTCTCCCCGGTCTCTTGCGCCTCACACGCCAGGGCAGCGTACTCTGCCACGAAGGCCTCTCGCCGCGCTTCATCGGCCTTGACCAGCCGCTTCTTAGGACGCTTGAGCACGAATCCCAGGCGGTGCAGCCAGTTCAGGCAGCTGCTGCGGCTCAGGCTGATGCCGAAACGTTCCAAGACAAACTTCCAGACAGCTTTCCAGTTCCAGTTGGCTAGGCCGATATCCACATTGGCAGGCAGTTCCTGCACCGCCGCCTTCAACTCCGCCTGCTGCGCCTCTTCCAGGGCGGGGGGGAACCCCCGGACTGCTCGAAGGCCAAGGCCGCAGGACCGCCTTCGCCGAAGGCGCCAAGCCACCGTCCTATGCTATGAGGATCCCGTTCCAGCGCCTCGGCCACCGCCGAAGCGGTCCAACCCTGGGCTAGCAGCCAGAGAGCGTGCCACCGCTCCCGTTCGCGGGGCGTCGGAGCCAGAATTAGCCGCCTGCGCAGACCGGACACATCCATTTCCCACTGTTCGAGAAACCGGCTTATCTCTCCCATACCCAACACCGACCACGCTTCTAATCGCCTTGTAGCCTATGCAACTCCCCCGATTTTATCGGATGCCTATGCAGGTTTCACCTTGGCTTTAGTTTAGTAGCTGACCATCATTGAAATGATGGCTGGTGAGATATGATGGGTTAGCAGTCAAAAAAGAAAATCGGGAAGCGGGGATGGATGTGATGATGAAGAAATACCGAGTGGGACTTACGGAGGAGGAACAGGAGGAACTGAAGGGATTGGTGTCCAAGGGTTGGGCGGCGGCTTACAAGCAGACTCACGCCCGCATTCTGCTGCTTAGCGATGAGAACCAGGTTGATGGCGCAATGAGGGACGAGGATATAGCCTGGGTCCTGAAGGTGGGCAGCGCCACGGTGGAACGGGTGCGCCGCCGGTGCGTGGAGGAGGGCCTGGAGGCAGCCCTGGGACGCAAACAGCAGCTAAAGCGCCGCAAGAAAAAGCTGGATGGTCAGGGTGAGGCCCACCTGGTAGCCTTGGCCTGCTCTCAACCGCCGGAGGGACGGGTCAGTTGGACGCTGCAAATGCTGGCCGATGGATTGGTGGCGCAGGAGATAGTGGATAGCATCAGCACAGAGACGGTGCGCCGGACTCTGAAAAAAACGAACTCAAGCCTTGGCTGAAAGAATGCTGGTGCCTCCCGTCCCAAGGGAGCGCGGACTTTGTGTGCGCCATGGAGGACGTGTTGGAGGTCTATCACCGTCCCTACGGAGAGGGGGAGGTGCTGGTGTGTCTGGACGAGACCAGCAAGCAACTGGTGCAGGAGACCCGCCAACCCCGTCCGTCGCGGCCGGGGGCAGCCATGGCATACGATTACGAATATCAACGCAACGGAGTGAGCAACCTGTTCATGCTGTTCGCGCCCCTGGAGGGATGGCGGCGGGTGGAGGTCACGGACCGGCGCACCAAGGCCGACTGGGCACGGGTGGTCAAGAAACTGGTGGACGAGGACTATGTCGACAAGGAGCGGATAGTCTTGGTGATGGACAACCTGAACACCCATCATCCGGCATCCCTATACCAGGCTTTCGAGCCGGCGGAGGCACGGCGCATTGCCCAACGGCTGGAGATACATTACACCCCGAAGCACGGGAGTTGGCTTAATATGGCCGAGATCGAACTGGGGGTGCTGGCGCGGCAGTGCTTGGATCGCCGGATACCCAGCCAGGAAGTCCTGGAACGGGAAACAGGCGCATGGCAGGACCAACGGAACCGGGACGTAATTCAGGTGGACTGGCGCTTCACAACCGAGGACGCCCGCATCAAGCTCAAGTCCCTATACCCATCAATACAACAGTGAGGCTCTACTAGCTTGGTACAGCCAGTAGTGGAGCGTACTCCAAAGCAAACAGAAAGCAGTGTCTCTTATTAGTGGGCTTGGGAAGCATACGCTGTTCTCACGAGTGGAGGATCCTTCAACGCCATCTCGCCAGAACTTAGGTGGAGAGGTTGTGAAAGTGAACCAATGACCTACGCCGGTTATTTTGTAATAGATACGATTCTCTTTGGGAGTGGCGGAAATCAGACTCCCTAGTGTCTTAGGCTGGCTGAGTATTTTGTTGTAGATACTGACCTCTGTCGCTGACCGGAGCTTCGGGATTACCGGGTTGAGTAGCGAACTAGGAAGAGATTCGTACGTGAGGAGTTGAAAGAGAGCCGGAAACTCGTCCGTATACCACTTGTGGTATCGCGTAGTGGAAACGACACTGCCGTCTCTAGGTGTTCCCGTGCAAGAGAACATGATGCAGACACGACAATGGTCCATTCCCTGGAATAGCTTAGCGGGGCGATCATCGAATGTGGCGTATGTAAGGAAGCTAGATCGATTGTGAACGAGTTCTCGTAGATGAGACATTCGTTGCGTCGAGACTATTGGTGCCTGCACTATAAATCCAAACCGTCGGCTCAAACCAAGCAGGTCAAGGCTCCGTTCGGTGCAAAGCGCATAGAGATTCCCACACGATTCCGCCTTGTAGCCCTTAACTCGGTAGTCCTTACGAACCTTGCTGTACTCAACGTACGGCGGGTTGCCGATGATTACATCAAAGCCGCCCTTGTCCATGATCCCGTAGAACTCGACGAACCAGTGGAAGGGCTGATGGCTGGTGCGCCAGGCGTCGTACGCGGCAGCCTTGTTCAGGTCGACGCCGTACTCTCGTGCGAGGTGACGGTCCAGCTCGTCGTCGAGACTCCGTAGGCGGTCGCGGAGGGCCTGCTTGTCGGCGGAGGTCACCTCCCCACCGAGCATGGTCTGCTGCCAGCGAAACTGGTTGAAGGCCGCGCTGGCAATCTCGGCCTCTTCATTGATGTGGTCTAGTGCTGCTTGGTCCTCCGGGAACATCTGACGGTGCTGTCCGGTAGGCATGACTGTCATGGCCTGGCGCACGGCGTCCAGAGAGGTGAAGCCCACCAAGGTGTTGCCTGCGCGGACGTTGAAATCGATGTCCGGCAGCGGCTCTATTTGGTCGTAGGTCTCCAACTGTGCGACCAGCTTCAGGAACAGGCGAAGCTTGCAGATTTCGACCGCCTCTTCCATGATGTCCACGCCGTAGAGGTTGTTGAGCACGATGGACTTGAGGATGAAGTAGCGCTGATTGCGGTACGCGTCTCTTTGCTCCTCGCTGGAGTGCTTGTCCACTTGCTCAAGGATGCGGCGAAAGTCCCCCAGGTTCTCAGGGCTGCGCTTACGCTCGGATCTCTCGGCGTCATCCAGGAAGCCTCGCATCCCCTCTAGGCAGGCGGTGTAGAGAGGTTCCAAAATGTTGAGGGCGGCGAAGAGGAACGCGCCAGAACCGCAGGTGGGGTCCAACACTGAGATTCCGGTGTCGCTGCGTTCCTGGTTGCCGTAGAGGGTGTGCCAGAAGGCGCGCAGGAGCTCCGGACCCTCGCTCTGGGCGATGACGTCCCTGGCGAACCGCTCGATGTCCAGGTTCAGCGTGATGAGGTCGTTGATTTGCTCCACTTCGCTGGAGGCGAGCTTTGCCCGGACTTCTTCATATCGAGTGCGGCGGGCTACGACCTCCCGCCACGTCTCGGTGGGCAACGCGTAGTCCTCCGGCGCGGGGGCGTTCCAACCACCGCGCTTGGACACGTCTCGGATGCCCGCGGCGATGTCCTCTGGCAGGTCGAAGGGCTTGTCTAGGGGAACCGGGTCTTCCGGCCGCCGGGCGTTCCAAGTGATGCCGTGGCCGACGGCGGGGTAGATGTAGCGGTCCGGGTCGTCCCGCAGCAGACGCCAGACTCCCCCATCCTGCCCGAAGGCCACTGGACACTCCTTCCTGGCGGCGTCGAACAGGAATGGGATGACCGTGTTGCGTGAGATGTAGCCGGTGATGTCTTCCTTGGTGTAGTAGGCCCCCATCTGCTTCTGGTTGACGTACTTCTCGAAGATGTAGCCGAGCACGTCGGGGTTGATCTCGTTGTCCTCCCGGTAAGGTCGCTCGTCCAGGTGCCAGCGGTAGCCGTCGAAGAAATCAAAGACCTGCTCGAAGGCGGCGTCGGGGATAGCAATGTCAGGGTTGTCACGTTCCAGGTCGTGAACGTCGAAGAGGCCGCCGTTGAGGAAGGGCACCCTCCCGAGCAGCGCGGCCAGATCGGGCGCACGCTGCGCTTCGGGCTGGCCGAGGCCCTCGTGGAACAGCCGCAAGAGGAAGAGGCGGTAGAACTGCTGGAACCGCCCGCCCCCGCTCTGTTCCTGCACCATCTTCAGGCGGTTGCGCAGGTAGTCTAGGTCACGGTCGAGGAAGCCCTGCTTCTGGACGAAGTAGACGAACATCATGCGGTTGAGCATGAGGGAGGCGTACCAGTCGCGGTCGCCTTGGGCCGTGATACCCTCGATGAACTTCCCGAAGTCCTTCAACTCCTTCTGGAATCGTTCGTAGAAGCGCTTGGTGATTTTCTCGACGTCCAACGCCGCCCGGACCCGGGATGCGACGAGGGCGATGTTCAGCGACGGCTCTTCATCCAGGGAGACGAATAGCGGTTGGATGCGCTGGAGCAGGTGGTCTCCGCTTGCGCCCGTAGTAACGGCATACTCGCGGCAGGAGGCTGGCTTGCCGCTCTCTCGCCTGACCCACTGCCAGACCTGCGCCTTGCGACCTGGGTCAGTGAAGATTATGAGGTGCTCGAAGGTGCGCTTGGCGACTTCGCTCTCAATCTTGCGTCGGACCGGGTACTGGGGGACGTTGTTGTCGACGCTGGAATCGCACTCGTAAACGGCGAACCCCGCCTTCTCCGCTATGGGATGGAGCGTGTAGTCTCGCTCGTTGACGCGGACGACGAACGGCTCCGTGACGTAGTGGTCCCAACCCAAGCCTTCAACGAAGAGACGTGGAAAGTCGAAAGCCTGTAGGTGGGGCCGTAGCTCTTCAATGGAGACTGGCATCAGGAATCGCCCTCCGTATCGAACAAGCCCAGGGAGCAGATGATCTGAGGCTCCTGCGCCTCGGAGGCGGCGTCCCCCGTCAGACAGAGCCTGTCCTCCTCGCGCAGAGACATGACGATCTCGGACAACTGGTCGTCGGAGACGCCGCTGCGGAGTTGCCGGTTCAGAGTATCCACCGCCGACGGGCGCAGAGGGTATCGGTAGATGTCGTCGATGGCCTTGTGGAGAGCGTCTACGTCGAACAGTTGGCCCTTAATGGCATCGGCGTAGGTCTTGAGGCGAGTGTAGGTGCGGAAGCGGGCACCGGAGGGCCGTCCCAACTGGCCACCGACTCGCTTCTCTTCCCTGACCACATGCCTGACACCTTCGGCAACAAGCTCGTGGTGGCCCTCGTGGTGAGGCTGAGCCGGGGTGTCGGGCTTGCACTCGGCGGCGGAGAGGATTTCAAGCTGCGACTCGGTGATGCTTTGGCCCTCGCGGTCCACGTAGGCTAGGGCGTCGTTGCCATCGGCGGTACGCATGAACACGAGGACGCCCTCGGGCCGTTGGGCGATAGGCGTGTGCTCCCGCGAGGAGAATACGACGTCGGGCAAGTCGGCCACGGCCTTCTCCAGCGACGGATCCGCACCGATGGCGTTCTTCCATATCTGGTAAGCGTGTGACGCCAGGTCCACGTCGCCCTCAGGGTCGCCGTCCAGGATGCCAGCTCGCTCGTGGTACAGGTTGATGATGGCCTGATCGTCGTCTTCGTCCTCGAAGAACGCCTCGTCAGCGCCGACCACTTCGGCGTTCTCCCTGAGCCGCTCCCGAACCCGCCCTCGCAAGTCGATGATGCGCTCTACACCCTCGGCCGGTAGGAAGGAGTGATAGAGTATCTCTTCTGCCTTCTGCCCGATGCGGTCCACGCGGCCCGCACGCTGGATGAGTCGGATGATGGCCCAGGGCAGGTCGTAGTTCACGACGACGTGGGAGTCCTGGAGGTTCTGGCCCTCACTTAGAACGTCGGTGGCGACCAGGACGCGAAGCTCCCGCTCCGGTTTGCCCTGGCCCGGCCGCTGGTTGCTGACCGGGCTGAAGCGCCATGCCGAATCCGTGGGCTCGGCGGAGCTGCCGGTGACCCCGGCCATGTCCGCAACACCTCTCTTCTTGAGCTGCGCTTCCAGGTAGTAGACCGTGTCGGCGAACTGAGAGAACACCAGCACCTTCTGGTCTGGGAAGGTCTCCGCCAGCAGTGAGTTGAGCGCGTCGAGCTTGGCGTCTTTGGCGGGATTCCAGTCCCCGTAGGCTTGGAGTATGTCCACGAGGGCGTTGGAGTCCGACTGAAGCTCATCCTCAAGAGAGCGCTTGAATAAGTCGGCGCGGAGCCACTTGAAGCGGCGAACATAGCGGCCCTGGTACTCGGTGTATATCAATGCCGCCCGCGCCTCGAAGTCGGCGGCAGTCCAAGCGCCGCCAGTCTTCTCGACTGCTTCCTCCTGGTCATCGTCATCTGGGTCGAAGAGAGCGCCCTTCGCCTGGTCAGCGTCCTCGTCGGTGAATCGGGAGTCCAGCATCTCGGCATCCTGCGTGCCGAGGGGCAAGGGCAGGCCGTTCCTCATGGCGTGGAGGAAAACGTAGTTGCGGAGCACGTGCCGCTCCACCGATTGCAGGAACGCCGCACCGCTGCTCTCCAGACGCTTGAATAGGTTGGTGCGGCAGAAGCCGATGAGCCGCTTGCCAGCCCGGGACAGGTCGTCGATCTGCCGCTCCTCTTCCTTACTGGGCGGCGTCTCCGGGTTATCCAGCACGTAGTTGCCGAGGCCGTACCTGGGCAGGTGGAGGTCCTTAACAATGTCGACCACCTTCGGCGAGTACAGCTTGGCGTACTGGTCGTTGGGATTGGAGTCGTCGATGGCGAACTTGACCGTCTTCGGCACACGGGTAGGGAAGAACGACCTGTTCCCGTCCTCGTAGGTGAGGAACTTCCGACCGGTTTCTTGGTCCGTTTCCGCGTAGTTATCCTGGATGAAGCTTCGGGTGCGGCGCACTAGATAGAGGCGCATCAGGTCGCGCCAGTCGTCGGCGTACTCACTGAAGTCAAAGGCCGCCAGGGTACGCGGGGAGGCTTGGTGACGCCTGCTGAACTCGATCTCTCCCAACTGCCGCAGGAGCCGTTCGGGGCGGATGCCCAGGTCCTGGTCTTCCTCCACGAAGATGCGCAGTTGGCTGGACAGGTCCAAGTACGTCTTGTTGTAGGGCGTGGCCGAAAGGAGGATGCACTTGCTCTCGTTGGCTCGGACGTACTCCTGGATGGCCCGGTAACGGCGACCCTCCCGATTGCGGAGGTTATGGCTCTCGTCGATGACGACAAGCCGGTAACGGCGCAGCGTGGGCAACTCCCCAAGAACCCTGCTCAGGGACAGCACCCTGGCCCGCAGTTGGTACTGGTACACGTGGTCTTCCCACATCGGGACGAGGTTCTTTGGGCAGATGATGAGCGTCTCCAGCCCGTAGTCGTCCTCGAATATGCGAGCGACGGCGGTGGCCATGAGTGTCTTGCCAAGTCCCACGACGTCCCCGATGAGCACGCCGTTGCGCTTGTTCAGGTGATGGGCCGCTATCTTGACCGCGGCGGCTTGGAAATCGAATAGCCGGTCGCCGAATACCTTGGGAATCCTGAACTCGGCGAGGCCGGCGCGAGCTTCGTGGGAGAGGTGGTAGGCCATCTTCAGGTAGACGTGGTAGGGAGGTATCAGTGCCTCCCGCGCCCAGCTCTCTTCAATGATCTGGAGAAGTTCGTCTGTGATGTCAACGCAGTACCTGTCGTTCCATCTGTCCTCGAACCACTGCTTGAGCTTCACAGTGGCGTCCTGGTCGAGCAGGTCGACGTTCAACTCACCCTGTGACGACAGACCGGCGAAGGTCAGATTGCTGCTTCCCAGGTAGCCCACGATGGGGTTGATGGGATCGTTGCGAAACAGAAGGTAGAGCTTTGCGTGCAGCGGGTGACGGAGAAAGAGCTTGACGACGACCTTCTTGGCGCGAAGCTGTTCGGCCAACTGCCGCAACGTCCGCTCGTCGGCATTGGTAGGAGCGCCAATGGTGAGCTGCTGGCGAAGCTGTTCAGCCAACTGGACTCTCAGACGATGCGCCGTTTGGTTGTCCATGCCGGAGGGCCTATCGACGAGACTCAGGGTCTCCCTAAGGTCGTCGTGCGGCAGTCGCTGCATCCCGATTAGGACCCGGCATGGGCCGTCGCCTTCGTTCCAGTCGTCCACGTAGCGTGCAAGCCCGCCCCAACCTCGTAGATTGAAGTAACCGACGCAGAAGTCTGCACGCGACGAGAGTCCTAGGGTCTCCCTCAACGCGGGCAGGAGACTGGAATCAGGCGCTAGGTTGTCGAAGATACGTGGCATAAATGCTCTACTCGTTATTCGGACTTTGGGCCAGCGTCGTCCTACGACCCTGATGAGTCTCCGGCCTATTGCCACCTCCTGCTTTCACCCATTCGTCTACTTCCGAAAGCCGAAAGCGTAAGAGCCGCCCCACCCTGTGCGCCGGGAAGTCTTTCGAGTCAACCCAGCGGTATATGGAGTCTTTACCTACGCTCAGGTGGACAGCCACGTCTCCAATACCGACCCAACTTTCTTCAGACGCCATGTCCGCCAACTCCTTACAAAGAAAACCTACAAAAAACAATGAAAGTATAGATTTGCAGGTATCAAGCGTCAATCGTCATCGACTCCGAGACACAGGGTGGCTCGGACCAGACTTCAGGCAGCATGACAGGTCTACGCACGGACGCGCCAAGGGAAAGTGCCAGAAGTAGGAGCCGGCAGGGTTGCCGCTGCGGCAATGGAACCGAGTGGGGGGTTCCTTGCGGTCCTCATCCCCCCTGCACCGTGTCGTCCAGCAGGCCGTTGCGAACGGCCCAGACAACGAGCTCCTGCTTGGATTCGACCCCCAGCTTCTCCTGGATGCGGTAGATCGCGTTCTTGATGGTCGAGGCCTTGTTGCCCCTGGTCTCGGCGATCTGCGCGTATGACCTGCCCTCGGCGAAAAGCCTCAGTATCTCCCTCTCCCGGTCCGTTATCGACTCCAGGGTCCGCCCGCCGCCGAGACCGCGCTGGCCTCTGATAATGGCGAAGACCCGCCGTATGTACCGGTCCGGTATGCGCAGTTTCCCCTGGGCCAAGTCCCGGATAGCGACCGCCAGCTCCTCCGGCCCCGAGTGCTTCTGCAGGTAGCCCGTCGCCCCAGCGGCCACCGCCTCAATCACCGCATCCTCTGCTGTGGAGGCCGTGAGCATCAGCACCTGGACGTTCGGGGACGCCTCCATGATCTCCCGGCAGGCGTCGACGCCGTCCTTGCCGGGCATCATCACGTCCATGACGATGACGTCGGGCTCGACCCGCTGCGCCATCCTGACCGCCTCGACGCCGTCCGAAGCCTGTCCGACGACCTCGAAGTCCTCCTCGCCGTCCAGGGCCTCCCGCAGGCCGTTCCTCATGATGGGGTGGTCGTCCGCCACCATCACCCGTATCCGTTCAGTCGATGACATCTCGGTCTCCTTCCTCAAGACTGCCTACAGCGGCATCTCGCACGTCACGGTCGTGCCCCCGCCGGGTCCGCCCGTCTCCACGATGAGCCTGCCGCCCAGCCTCCCGGCGTCCGCCTCCATTCCCCTGAAGCCCCGCCCGCGTTCGGCGTAGTCATCGGGGAGGCCAACCCCGTCGTCCGATACGGTGAGCCGCAGGCCGCCGCTCTCGAAGTCCAGCCTGACCTCCACCCGGCTTGCACCGGCGTGCAGGAAGGCGTTGGTGAGGGCATTGTGGGCTATGGAGAAGAGACGGGCCTTGGTCTCAACGGCAAGGGGCGGCTCGGTCCCGGTCTGGACCATCTCGGCGGGAATCGAGGCGGTCTTAGAGAAGTTGTCGGTGTGGGACCAGAGCACGCGGCCCAGCTCCCTTCCCTCGAAGAGCCCGCCCTCGTCTATGGGACGCCTCAGCTCCCAGATGACCGCCTTCGACAGCGACGAGGTCGCCGCCAGCGTCCCCGCCAGCTCCTCGTTGGCGCCGCCGGCCATCCTCGTGGCCCGGTGTATCCCCATGGAGACCATGTACGCCGTCTGCGCGGCGGTGTCGTGGATGGCCTGGGAAAGCTCGATGCGCTCCCGGTGCAGCTCCCGCTCCCGCTCGGCGGAACGCTGCCGCCTGACCCGCTCGAAGCGGGCGACCAGGCTGACGCATCCGACGATGCCGTACATCGCCGCGACCCTGCCGAGCAGGGCCTTCTCCTCGCCGGTAGCGAGATCGAGGCCCGGGTCCACCGCAAAGCTGACGACGGCATAGACGAGGGCGACCATCGTGGTCCAAGCCAGGCCGAGCCACAACGACGTGAAGACGACGGAGAACAGGGCGAGCGCGACGTAGTAGGCGACGAAGAAGTGGATGTCGAAGTCGGCGGCCATGACGATGGCGCCGGTGATAAGGGCGACGTCCATGGCGCTCAGGAAGAGCAGCCAGCGCCACGTCGCCGCCCAGCCCCGGTGGAGCCGGTAGTGGACGAGGCCGTTGAACACCACCAGCGGCACGTGCAGAAACAGGTACTGCTGGTGGGTATCAACCCAGAACTCGGGGCGGTAGGCCAGCTGGGCCAGGGCGACCGCCCAGACGAACCAGCGCAGCCAGACGGAGACCTTCGCCCCGAAGAGGAGCACCTCCGGGTCGGCCCGGACGGTGCGGACGAACCACCCCGACACGCGGGCTCCGGGCACGGCCGCGCCCCCGTACCGCCTCTCCGACCTTCCCTGGGGCGCTGCGGGCATTTGATCGACTGCGCCGAGACCGTCCTCCGGCAATGGCGGACTCCCCCTTTGTGACTATGTGAACAGTTGCCTCCGGCATCTCCAAAGTACCCTCTCCGAGGGACGGTTGTCGAGTGCCAATAGCACCCCGCGACATGGGGCGATAGGACTCCTATCAAGCACGTCAAAAGCACTCAACACATATGCGTATTAGACAGGGCGAACGGCGGGGTCTATTGGCCTACAGAACTGTGCATACTTTCGCCTCGCAAATTCATCCAAAACGCTCCCTCCAAAAGCCCTGTCAACAATGTGACGCACGGCTCTTGATGGCCTTGTCCCTTGCCTCTAGCGTCATAAATGGCATTTTCGCCAGGTATACACATACCTGGTCAGAGAAGAGGTGGTGCCCAAATAAAGTGGGAGTTCTCGAAAATCATAGTCGATACGGTTTCCCGACGATGGACGGACTGGCGGGACGCCCCGGAGTGCGGCATGCGCTCCGGGGCGTGGATGGAAGCGCTATAGAGCGGCGCGGCAGCTTCCCCGCCGGAACGGCGGTTCGGCCCTTCCGGCTCCGCTCCCGCCGCAGGCGTCCGCCGGTCCCTCACGACCGGGCGCACACCAAGCCCCCCACGACCTCCCCGGCCCCGGAATCGATCCGGGGCCGTCCCGCGCCGGGTCCCCCGGCCTCGGCCGCCTTCTGAAGACAGAGGACCGGCGGCCACCCGTGCCGGACTCCCGGCCCGCCCGCCGTTTCCGCAAAGCCATAACTGGAGGAACCCTACCTTGACCATAATCTCGCTCTCAGACCGCGGCAGAGGCTCCCCCTCCCACCCCGTGGGGAGGGGTCTAAGAATGCTGCGCTCCCGGCGGTGGGCCGTCCTGGCGGCCCTGGCGCTGGCCGTGGCGATCTTCGGCGGCGCCTTCGCCGCGGCGGCGCAGGCCCAGGAGCCCGAGAACCCGCCCACGGGGGAGGTCACCGGGCTCAGGGCGTCCAGCCCGGAGCCGGGAATTCTGCTGGTCGAGTGGGACGGCACGGAGCCGCGGCCCAGCGACTACAGGCTGGTGTGGCACAAGGTCGGGGATCCGGTCCCCACGTGGCAAGACGACGAACACAACCACTACACGACGCTGGAGTTCAGGAAGATCAGGGGGCTGCAGGAGGACGCCGAGTACCGGGTGCGGGTGCGGGCCCGGTACCTGTGGCCCGTGCACAGACCGCAGTGGAGCGGGCCCTTCGCGGAGGTGACCGGACGGGTCTCGTACGGCCTGCCGGGGCAGCCCACCGGCCTGACCTTCTCCGGGGTCACGGGCGATGGGGCGACCCTGCGCTGGGAGGCCCCCCGAACTCGAAGGTCGCGGGATACCGGGTGACGCGCTCCTCCGGGGACGGGCCGGAGCAGACGGTAGCGAGCGACACCGGCTCCGCCCTCACCGAGTACGCCGACGCGGGCCTCAGCCCGGAAACGGCCTACGCCTATAGGGTCACGGCCCTGAACGACCTGGGGCCGGGGCCGGATTCGGACGCCTTCTCCGTGACCACGGCGGCGCCCGCCGTCGACCCGGACCTGCCGGCCCCGGCGGGGCTGGGCTCCTCCTTCGACGAGGAGGGCCGCGTGACGCTGGGCTGGGATGAGCCGCAGGGCTCCTCCGCCGCCGAGGTCACGGGGTACCGCATCCTGCGGGGTCCCGACGCCGAGTCCCTGGCGCCGCTCGTGCGCGACACCGGAAACACCGCCACGTCCTGGACCGACCCGACGGCCTCCGAAGGCGCGACCTATGTCTATGCCGTGCGGTCCCGCACCGCCGGGACGATGAGCGAGCTCTCGGACCCCCTGACCGTCACCGCCCTGGCGCCGCCCGCGGACCTGGCCGGAGACGACGCGCCCGGCGGCGGCGTCCTCCTGAGCTGGAGCGCGCCCGAGGGCGGGCAGGTCACCGGGTACCGGGTCCTGCGGGGCCCCGACGCGGGCTCGCTGGAGGCACTGGCGGAGGACTCCGGCAGCGCCGAGCCCCTCTACCTGGACGCCACGGCGGAACCCGGGACCGCCTACTTCTACGCCGTGCGGGCCCTCTACTCCCACGGCGCGGGGCCGGTCTCCGGCGCGGTGAAGACCGTCGCGCCGTCGCTGCCGCCGCCCACCCTGGTCGTGGTCGACCCGGAGCCGGCGGCGCAGCAACAGAGCGGCGAAGAGGACGGCGAAACCCTGATCGGCAACCTGGGCGAGGCCAGAAACCACTCGCTGTTCATAAGCATCGGCGACCGGGGCGACAAGTTGCCCGACATTGCCCAAGCCGTCCCCGTCACCACCGGCCCCAATCCGGGGGGCTATGCCGTCGAGGGGGTGCAGGTCGTAATACTCTCACTGGCCGACACGAATGCGACGACCACCCTCAAGGCGGTGATCTACGACGACAGTGGTCACAAGGGCCGGCCAGGGACCCCGGTCGGCTCGCTGGGGGAGGTCTCCAACCCGCGGACCGGCACACTGACCCTGGCCCCATCGGTCCCCGTCACCCTGAAGCCGGGAACGACCTACTGGCTGGCGGTGGAGCTGGACGGCGCGCCCGACGATGCGTTCGTCGAGCTCGCGCCGGTTTCCACGAGCGGCGTGGACCCGGGCGCCGCGCCCGGCTGGTCCATGGGCAGCGGCAGGTTCACCCGGCGCGACACGTCGGGAGGCTGGCATTCGGTCTATCCCACGGCGGTGTTCCAGCTCGCGATCCTCGGCGAGCCGCTGCGGCTGACCAGCGTAGTCGGCGACGGAAGCCTGATCAGCAACCTGAACCAGCCCAGAAGTGATGTCATTATCATCGGCCACAGTGGTCCTGCGGCTGAAGACCTCGCCCGAGCCGTCTCCTTCACCACCGGCCCGAACCCGCGCGGGTATGCCGTCAACGGCGTGCAGGTCGATATAGCCTCAACGATTGACACGGATGCGTCCACCATCCTTAAGACGGCGATCTACGACGACGACGAAGGGAGCCCGGGGACCCCGGTCCACTCCTTCGGCGAGGTTGCAGACCCGCAGGTCGGCCCACTGACCCTGGCCCCATCGGGCTCCATCACCCTGAAGCCGCTCACGACCTACTGGCTGGTGCTGGAGTTGGATGGCGCTGCCTTGGATACGACAGTCAGGCTGCAAAGTACGCGCAGTCAGAGCGCCGACCCGGGCGGCGAGCCGGGCTGGTCCGTGGCTGTCAACATGTATCACCGGGCAACCTCGACGGGACCCTGGATCAGCCCGGTCACTATCGTGTTCCAGTTCGCGATCCTCGGCGATCCGGCGCCGCTGTTCCTGACCGAGACCCTGGCCTCCAACCTGGAGGAGTCCTCTGATACGTCGGTCGCCTCGGGATACGATTCCGCCGGCAATTACTACTCCCATGCGGCGTTCTTCACCACCGGCGCCGACGCCTGGTACGGGGTCGAGAGCGTGACCTTCAGGGCCAGGCAGACATCGGGCCCGCGGCTGGCGCGGGTCGCAATCCATGCCAACGACGGTACGGCGCCGGGGAGCGAACCGCTGCACGTCTCCTACGTGCGCGTCCACAACCCGACCACCTCCGACAAGGACTTCACGGCGTCGTTCCCCGAGGGCACGGTCCTGGACCGAGACGCGCGCTACTGGCTGGTCTTCGAGGAGGTCTCCGGGTTGGGGGGCCTGGATATCGCCGCCACCCGAAGCACAGATCAGGAGGCGGGAGGCTGGGCTATCGGCGATGTAATGATTCGCCGCGACTCCCTGGCCTCGGACCCCGACGCATGGCCGTCATTGCTTCCTACGGTTGTTCGTTCCGTCCTGTTCGAGGTCCGGGGCTACAGGGTCGCAAGGAAGGACGTGCTGGTGAGCGCCCACGAGCGGGGCGAGACCGACCCGGACGTCTTCCTGCGGGTCGGCACCGAGAGGGTGACCAAGGACTGGCCCCCCCTGCCCGAGGGCCGCAGGTACGACGGCAGGGCCTCCGATGACAGCGAGAACACGGACCTGGTCTGCGACCCGGCCTTCGTTCCGGACTCGCGCACCGATGAAGAGATCGCAAACGGCGTGCCGGTCCGCACCTCGTGGCGGCTCTGCAACCTGGGGCCATCGGAAGAATACGACAAGGACTGGAGAGGCGGCCGCGGGTTCACCACGGGGCCGAACCCGTCGGGCTACACGGTCACCGGCCTCGGCGTGGACATCGACCACAGCAGCGGCGTCATCGACCCCACGGCGGGCATCTACGCGGCGGGACGCGGCACGGACGGGCGGCTGCACCCCACCGGCGATCCCCTGGCGCAGTACCGGGCCACGGTTGCCGCCGCGTCGGCCGGCGACGTCGACGCCTTCGCCCCGGTGACGTCCGGGCAGGTACTCCATCTGGAACCGGGGACCGACTACGTCGCCCACTTCGAGAACGGCGAGGGAACAGGCTACTACCACTTCCCCCACGCCGCGCCCGGCGTGGGTCGCGCGCATCCCGGCTGGCGGCTGGCGAACGACGGCCCGGCCGGGGACGGGTGGGACCGGCCCCTCGGGAGTTTCGGGGGCGACAACTGGGGAGTCCCGGGGGGCAGACAGCTCATCCCGCTGGTGGTGTACGGCTGGCCCAACAAGCCCGCGACCGCCCCGGCTCAGCCGGAGTACCCGGCCCCGGGCCCCGTCCTGGTCGGCAACCTCGGGCAGGCCTTCAGCGGTAGCGCGGGCGTGGGCGACGTTGGCTCTTCTATTCCAGACCAAACTTATGCGACCTCGTTCACCACCGGCCCGCATCCCGGCGGCTACGTCATCCACGGGGTGCGGGTGTGGATCGCATCGATAGGCTCCCACACCGGGGGCGCGGTCAAGGCGGTCATCTACGGCGACGGCGGCGACGGACCGGGCGAGGCGCTCCACACCCTGGGCCTCCGGGTCGAGCCGGAGAGGGGAGTGGAGACCTTCGTCGCGCCGTGCGGCGTCAACCTGGACCCGAACACCACCTACTGGCTGGGCGTCGAGCTGGACCACACGCCCCGAGATTCGTTCCTCTACCTGGCAGTCACGAGAGGCACCGCCGAGGACCCGTGCGCGGAACGGGGGTGGTCCATGGGCGACGACATCCGGTATAGGCAAACGGGGCCATGGCTCACCATTGGCTCGATACTGAAGTTCGCGGTCCTGGGCGAGGCGGTTCCCAGCGCCTTGGGCCCCGTGCACGAGCCGGTGTGCGGCGACCTGCCCGCGGACACCTCCACCACCGGCCGGATGGTGGTCGACGGCCTCGGCGCCCGCAGCGTGCTGGACGGGCTCAAGGACGAGGACTGGTTCAGGGTCGAGCTGGAGGCGGGCGTGGACTACCAGTTCGACCAGCTGATCTGGCACGCGGGCGAGAGGCCGCCCACGCCGTGGGAGGAGATCCGCTGGGCGGGCGACTCCGGCGTCGCGGGGTACCGGAGTGCTCCCGCCGAGATCATCCTGTACGACGATGCCGGAGCGGTGGTTTCCGAAGCGGTCTACAAGACCAACACCGGCCTTGCCGGCGTGAACGAGCGAATCGTCATACGTCCCACCCGCGCCGGCGTCTACTACATCGGTCTGAGCGACCCGCAATTTCGCGGCTCGTCCAATTACACGGTGCTGGTCCGCAAGGACGACTACCCGTTCAGCAGCGACTCGATCACTGCCGCGCCCGTCGAGGTGGGGGGGCTGGTGAAGAACTACCTGATGCTCATGAGCGGCTCGGACCCGGACGTGGACTTCGCCGAAGTCTCCCTGAAGGCCGGGGTGCAGTACCAGTTCGGCTACGACGTCGGCTGGTGCAGGCACGAGGCGCGCATCGAGAGCATCCGCGAAAAAGGCGAGGACCCGATTCCCGGCGCCTCTTCCGCCGAGAGGTGCTGGACCAACCAGCTCTTCACCGCCAGCGCCGACGGCGACCATCTTGTCGCCCTGAGCGCCCGGGGGGCGCAGTTCCCCGGGGAGGAACGCTCCAAGTTCAGGGGCGCCGAAGGAACCCTGTACGTGTGGAGCGACTCCCAGGACCCGGCCCACGAGCCCGAGGGCGGCGACCTGCCGGAGCGGCGTCTCGACCGAGGAGGCCACCTCTTCACCAGGGGCCACGTCGCCAACGACGACCGGACCACCACCGGGAGCATCGACCGCGCCGGCGACGAGGACTGGTTCAGCGTCTGGTTCGACGAGGGCCGCACGTACCGGATCGTGCTGGACGGCACGCCGCTGCCGGGGGAGCCGGATAACGACCTGGACGGCGCAATCAATCTCGTGGTGCACCGGCTGCACTCCACGTTCACCCAGGTCACGGTGCGCGAGAGGGACTCCCGCGCCCGGCAGGACTCGGCGTGCGTGACGGTGACGATCACCGCCAGAGAGACGGGCATCCACTGGCTGGCCGCCTCCGCCCACGGCGGCGCGACGGGCGACTACCGGCTGATCGTGTCGGAGGTGTACACCTCGGCCGACGTGCCCGGCGGGGAGATTCCGGCCGACCGCTCCTCCATCGTGACGGCCGCCCCGGGCGTGCCCGTCACGGGCGAGATCGAGACCGACGGCGACAAGGACTGGTTCCGCATGCCCCTGCTCAGCCCCGACCGTTCCTACCTGATCGAGGTGCTGGGCGCGGAGCCCCGCACGGACACCGTCTCGGGACCGGGGCTAGGCGAGACGACCACCGGCGGCACCCTCCACCACACGTCGATCCTCGGGGTCTACGACGCCGAGGGCAACCTGGACCGCTACAGCGGCACCGCCGGCGACCTCGACACCAAGAGCAACGACGGTCTGACGGACCGGAACGCCGCCATCAAGTTCACGCCGCCGTCCAAGGGCACCTACTTCCTGGAGGTGACGGGTCACAACGGCGCCACCGGAACCTACACCGTCCTTGTGCGCGACATCACCGACGCCACCGTCTCCGAGGGCACGGAGAACTTCTGGAATTGGGACGACACTGATGAAATTAGAGGCATTGTCGGCCACCTATCCCCGGGTCTGCCAGGCACAGGCGAGCATACCGCCAATGAGGATCCGGAAACCTGGCGGCTCAACGTCGAGCCGGGCCGACACTACCGGCTGACCCTCACCCACACCAGCCAGATGGGCACCTTCCTTCTGTTCTATCTGTTCCCTTCGGCAGCATCGCCGCCGGGGTACGTCTTAGACGGCGTGGAATTGGAGGCTGGAGCAGGATTTCTCCACCTGCTCGTTGACAGCTTTGAAGGGCCGCAAACCCGCTCCACGCTAAGCGCGGAGTTCGTGCCGTTTGCGACCTTCACTGAAGGAGAAATCTTCGACGATTTTGGCAAGGTACCCGCGGTGTGGTTGATGTTCTTTGACGCAGTCATCCACGCGAACGCGCATTACTCTCTCCTGCTGACGGACATCACCGGGTCGGGCGACGACTACCTGGGCTGGGACACCACCACGGGCAGCGTCGCGGTGGGCGGCAGCGTCACCGGGAACCTGGAGGTGGACCACGACGTGGACTGGCTCAAGGTCGCGCTGGAGGCGAGCAAGACCTACCGCATCAGGGTGCGCGGCGCCGGGTCCAGCGGCGGCACCCTGACCGACCCGTACCTCCGGCTCATGCGTACGCCCATTCCATTATTTGGGACAGGACCTGTAAAGGAAAACGACAACAAGAGCGGGACGGACCTCGACAGCGAGCTGACGTACACGACGTCGTCGGACGACATTGAGATCTTCATCGAGGCCAGCTCCGGGGCTTCCGATGGAACCGGTACGGGCACCTACACCATAGAGGTGGAGGAGGTCACGTCGATGGGGCAGGCCGCCAACAGTCCCGCCACCGGCGGACCCGGCATCACCGGCTCGGCCCGGGCCGGCGAGACCCTCACCGCCGACACCTCCGGCATAGCCGACGAGGACGGCCTGACCGACCCGCATTTCACCTACCAGTGGGTCCGCATGGACCCCGCCACGGCTGCCGAGACGGACATCGACGGCGAGACGGAGCCCAGGTACACCGTGACCGCCGAGGACGAGGGCAAGGCCCTCCTGGTCAGGGTCGCCTTCACCGACGACGCAGGCAACGAGGAGAAGCTGGAGAGCTACTTGGTGCCTGTGGCCCCGCCCCTGGTGGAGGCGGCCAACGCCCCGGCCACGGGCGCTCCCGCGATAGACGGCACGCCCAGGGTGGGCGAGACCCTCGTCGCCGACATCTCCGGCATCGAGGACGAGGACGGGCTGAGCAATGCCGAGGTCTCCTACCGGTGGGTCCGCCACGACCCCGCCACGGAAGCCGACGAGGACACCGGCACGGACATCGACGGCGCGGAGGAGGAGACCTACGTCGTGACCGGCGACGACGTGGGCAGGGTCCTGAAGGTGCGGGTGTCGTTCACCGACGACGCGGGCAACGGGGAGTCGCTGACCAGCGAGGCCACCGAAGTCGTGATTGGTGAGACAACGATTCTCACGGACCGGCCCCACGGCCTGAAAGCGTTAGCCCGGAGCGGGGCCGTCGTGCTGACCTGGCTGGCGCCGGAGATCACCCGTGAAGAAGGGGGCGACGACTACCGCATCATGCGGCACAGGCCCGAACTGGGTGAGCCCGACCCGCTGGTGTACGTGGACTTCACCTCCACCTCCGACACCACCTTCGTCGACACCGCCGTGGAGCCCGGCGTCCTGTACGTGTACCTGGTCAAGGCGGTCATCAACTTCTTCGGCGACCTGGGCGAGGCGTCCGACCCCGTTGAGATCAGGATGCCTGCGGACGAGACGGGGCAGCAGCCCGTCCCCGAGAACAGCCCGGCCACCGGGCGGCCCGGCATCATCGGGATACCGGAGGTGGGCCGGGAATTGACGGCCGACACGTCGGGCATAGCCGACGCCGACGAGCTGACCAACGCCACCTTCAGCTACCGGTGGCTGGCCGACGACGCACCGATAGCCGACGCCACAGGCGACAGGTACACCCTGTTGGACGCCGATAGGGGCAAAGCCCATCAGGGTGCGGGTGTCGTTCACCGACGACGCGGGCAACGAGGAGTCGCTGGACAGCGAGGCGACGGCGGCGGTAAGCCTGCCGCTGACGGCGTCCGTCAGCGATGTGCCCGATTCGCTCGACGGCAGCGCCGCATTCACCTTCGAGGTGCGCTACAGCGAGCCGTTCCCGCTGGCGGCCCGCACGATGCTGGAAGATGCCATAACGGTGACCAATGGGACGGTCACCGAGGCCAGTCGGCTGGACAATCCGCACGACGAGGCGGACGGCATACAGCCGAACCGGGAGTGGCGGATCACGGTGGAGCCCGGCGGGAACGGCGACGTGTTCATCGTGCTGCCCATCACCACCGACTGCGACGACACGGGCGCCGTCTGCACCGCCGACGGCAGGAAGCTGTCCAACCGGACCGAGCTCACCGTCCCCGGGAACACCCCGGCCATCGGACGGCCCGGCATCGACGGCATCCCGGAGGTGGGCCGGGAGTTGACGGCCGACACGTCGGACATATCCGACGCCGATGGGCTGACCACCGCCACCTTCAGCTACCGGTGGCTGGCCGACGACGCGCCCATTGCCGACGCCACGGGGGACAGGTACACACTGTCGGACGCCGATAGGGGCAAAGCCATCAGGGTCAGGGTGTCGTTCACCGACGACGCGGGCAACGAGGAGTCGCTGACCAGCGAGGCGACGGCGGCGGTGAAGCTGCCGCTGACGGCGTCCGTCAGCAATGTGCCCGATTCGCACGACGGCAGCGCAGCCTTCACCTTCGAGCTGCGGTTCAGCGAGGCGCCCGTGGATGACTTCAGCTACAAGACCCTGCGGGACCATGCCTTCACCGTTACAGGGGGTGAGGTGACCGTAGCGCGTCGCCTGGAGCGGCCCGGCAACATCAGGTGGGAGATACACGTAATACCGAACTCCAACGGGACCGTCACCATCGTGCTGCCGGCCACCACCGACTGCGATGCGCAGGGCGCAATCTGCACGCAGGACGGCAGGATGCTGTCCAACCGTCTGGAACTGACCGTCTCCGGGCCGGGCGGGTAAGCCGCCGCAGTCTTCGGGCAACAAAAAAGGCCGCACATATGGATGGAGTCCGGGCGGGGGTCGTCACTCCCGGACGGGCGCCCTCCCAATGCAGTGGAGCGGACGGCGGGGGGGCCAGACGCCCTTTCTTCCCTCGCGTCGATGCCGGACGCGCACTCTCCCCCATGAGAGAGTCGCGATGCGTCCTGCGGAAGGACCGGCGTCCATGCCGAAACAGCGCACACAGTACAGGAGAAGAATCCACGCCATCTCAGATGACTTCCCGCAGCGCCTGGAGTGGTTCAAGCATGCGTCCGGCCTGTCGTGGGCGGAGATCGCGCGTCGGCTGCGCGTCCCTCCCCTCACCATAAGGCGTTGGAGGAAGAACGGGGTGCGCCCCAACTATCGGCATATGAAGGCGCTTCTGGCCTTGGCTGACAGCCTGGAACTCGGCTATCTGTTCACCCATTAGTGAGATCGTGAAGGGCCGCGACGGGACCCCAAAACGCAAAAAACGCCTCATACAGGGATCGAAGGGGACTCTCCCGGAGGAGTGTGTCGGCAAGCTGGCGGTACTCGCAGACGGTAACAGGCAAAAGGCCATACAGCCGGTCCTCCAGATAGCCGTTCACGCCTCTCCGGTCGTCTTCATTGGCCCTTCTCCCTTTGCGGAAACGCAAAAAGGGCCGCACACATGGGTGTGCGGGGGAGACCGCCGCTCTTAGCTGCGACGGTCTCCCCCGTGTCTCTGCGAGCGTCCCGTGTCGGCCCTTAGAACAGCCTCAGCGTCTGCTGTTGTGCCTGCTGCTCCTCCGACGTTTCGGTTGACTCCGCCTGCGCCGCCGCCTGCCCGCGCCGGTTCCGGCCCCTGGCCGGTGGAGCGGGCCTCGCGTAGGCGGGATGTTTCGGCGTCTCCTCCCACCTGGCTTTCGCCCTCTCGACCACCGACAGGGCCTCCTGCGCCAGCCCGGACAGGTCCGGGTCGTCGAAGGTCTCGATGTGCGGGTCCGAGGAGGGTTGCTGCACGCCGATAGTGGCCCTGCCTCCCTTGATGGACACGACCACCTTGAGGTCCTCCGAGGAGTCGGTCTCCTCTCCGGCGGCCTGCTCCCCGGCGTCGCCGGAGCCCTGGCCGTCCTGTGCGGTTTCCTTATTGGCGTCCTGCTCGTCGGCGACCGGGGCCGCCGTGGGCTCCGCCGCATCGCCGAACAGGCCGTCGTCTGCGCTCGGCGCATCCGAGCGTGTTGCTTCCGTTCCGTTATCGTCAGGCATGGTCTTCTCCTTCCTTCGTCGATTCTCCGATTGAGCTTGTGCGCGCCCTTGGCTAGGCCGCCATTCCCGCCGACCGTCCTCTGATCTCGCCCAGGGTCTGCGGCTCCCAGTACAGGTCGCGCTCCACGGCGGGGACGCTGCCGAGCACGGTCGCCTCCGCCAGTTCGTCCAGCGAGAAGTACCCCAGCTCCGTCTCGAACCCCTCGACGAGGCCGAAGCAGAGTCCGGTTTCCGCCTCCCACTCGGTGATGTACCAGGTCCAGTTGGCGTATGGGGTGAACAGCTTCACCCTGGCGAGGACGGCGTCGGGATCGTCCTCGCCGTCATTGGCGTACAGGGGCGGGATGGTGTCGGCGAGCTCCTTCGTCATCAGCTTGTGCCTGCGGAGGCCGCTGTGGTTGTCCTGCCACATGGTCGTGGTCGTTCCGTTCTTGTCGGACATGGGTTTCTCCTTCCTTATTCGTTCTTTCGACGGGTTCACGTGCGCCGATCACTCGACGTAGGCCCCCACCGTCCGCTCCACCCCCTCCGGGGTGACGTAGGTGGGGGTGACGGTGCCCAGGTCCATGTCCAGGTAGAGGGCCATGAAGGGGCAGGTTCCCGCCATCATGCGGCGCACCACCTGCAAGACCAGGGAGGCCATCATCTGGTTGATGGTGGGGTCCTGGTCGGTGAGGTCGAGGGCCGCCGCGCAGTCCACGTCGGGCGGCCTTGTCGACACGGCCGTCAGCAGGTCGGGGCGCTGGAGCGTGGGCGCGGGGGCCAGGTGGCAGGTCTCGCCCGAAAAGGGAGGCTCGTCCCAGCTCACGCGGTCGGACACGTTGCCGACCAAGACCTGTCCCCAGTTGGTGTCGTTGCCCGCGTCGATGAGCCACCGGCGAGGGTCACCCGGCAGGCACTCGGCCATCGCCTTCCGTGCGAGGGCGTTGTCGGCGCAGCCGATGATGAGGCTCTCGCGGTAGGCGGGCAGGCCGGGGTAGCCGTGGCCGTGGGGCTGGTCCTCGTATTCCTTGAATGGGTACACCGAGTAGCCCACCGGCCGTCCGTAGGCCCGTGCCAGCCGGTCGGCCAGGGCCTGGCTCTTGAACTTGCCCACATCATCGCTGTAGAAGTTTTGGCGCAGCAGGTTTTGGGGCTCCACCCGGTCGTGGTCGACCAGGACGATGGTGGCCTTGCGCCCCTGGAAGAGGCGGCAGAGTCCCTCGGCGACGAAGCCTCCGGTCCCGCCGCAGCCGACCACCGTGATCCACGGGTCTTCCAGCAGGAACGCGTTGTCCAGGTAGTAGGGCATCTCTCATTCACCTCCTTCTATTGGATTCGTTGAGTCCGTTTCCTCGGCCACCAGCCGGAGGCCGGGGTGCGGGCCGTCGAAGACCTGCGACCACTGCACCGGGGCGAAGTGGCCGTAGACGCCGACCCGGAGGCTCAGCTCGGGCCGGTCGCTGTCGAGGCGTCCCACGACGCCGTATATCCGAAACCCCTGCTCGTCCCGGTCGTCGGTCTTCGAGAAGAAGGCACGGGAGCGTCCGTGGGAGTGGAACTCCGCGACCACCCCGGCGGGCGGCGTATATTCGAGGGACGTCGCCGTCCCCAGCTGCGGGGGGACCACCAGCCTGTAGGAGCGCCCGTCCCAGCGAACGGCGAAGAACCGCTCGGTGTCCGGGTCGTCCATGAACCAGCCCAGCCCCAGCTCGAAGAGCCGTGCCGGGATGGGACCGTGCGTGAGCTCCACCTTCTCGGCCACGGGAGCCAGCCCCCGCACCTCGCATGGGGCGGCAAGGACCCGCGCCGTCAGGTGGGCGCTCTCGGACTGGACGTAGAGACCGTCCGATCCGAGCACGTAGTCGAAGCCGATGCCCTGGGCTCCGGTCAGCCCGCCTGGGTGATTGACGAGGTAGCCGACCGGCGTCGGTGTCTCGCTAGCGGTAGCCATAGCCCCGTCTCCCCTGGGAGGCCGCGACGGCCTGGGCCACCGTGCACTGGGGAACAAGGTCCTCAACCGGGTACTCAGTCTTTCCATCCAACTCCTCCCATAGCGCTTGCAGGTTGTCGGGATGCTTCTTCGAGCGGTTGCGGGAGTCCCCGGTCATCGAGAAGAAGGACCGGAAGAAGGACCGGAAGAAGGACTCCGGTATCTGTCCAACCTCCTCGGGGAACCGGTGGCTTCCGGGGCAGACCCGCCCGTCGCCGAAGACGTTGAAGGCGGGGATGCGGTAGAGCTGCTCATCGGGGTGCGTCGGCCTGCCCAGGGCGGCGTAGACCCAGGGCGCCCGGCCCGGCGAGCAGACGAAGACCAGCCCCGGCATGGGAAGCCGGAGCCGTGCGGGGGGCTTGAACGCCTCCCGTTGCAGGGCCACGGGCCAGACCTGGGGCGGCCGCCAGAGGGCCACCACCTGCCCGGTCTCCCCCTGGTTCCACCAGAGGGCGTCCCGGGGCAGCAGCCCCGAGGAGAAGCCCAGGTGCTGGGTGAAGACGTTGGCGATCTCGTCCGCCGAGACGGTCCTCACCCATGTGGAGTCGCCGTCGAAGCCCCGCAGCAGCAGCGTCTCCTCGTAGACCTCCAGTTGCAGGTTGAGCTTGTCCCTGGGCATGTCCGCCGGTCCCTGCCGGGACCACTCGGTCTTCTCCGTTTCAGTCGTCATGGTCGTCGTCCTCCTTTCCTTGTTCTTGTATCCGCTCCGGGACCCTGGGCAGGACGGTGTCCAGCATCTCGGCGAAGCGGGCCGGGAGGTCCTCCTCCAGCCAGTCGGCCAGCCTGCACACCGAGTCCATGAGGGCGCTGGCCTTCCGCCACTCCTCCGTGCCCTCGGCGATGATCTCGTCCTCCCAGGGGTCGCAGAACCCGTCGTAGCTGCCATCCTCGTAGGAATGGTCGAGGAAGAAGTTGCCGGTCTCGGCGAAGACCCACGAGGCGGCCTTCGCCGCTCCCTCGAACCGGGTATCCTTCACCGCCTCCGTCAGCTTCTCCAGGGGTATGCCGCCCTGGGGAATCCTCTCCAGGGTCGATTGCGGGATGCGCTCGGCGGCCGACTCAAGCCAGGCCACCCGTATCTCGTCGGACTCCCCGTAGAAGGAGTCCGGGGGCCTGGCCAATAGGAGCAGGGCCGAGATGCCGTCCCGGTAGCCGTTCCACAGCTCGTGGAGGCCGTCGTAGCCGAAGCCCATCAGGTCGAAGGGGATGCCCCTCCGCAGCCAGGACCAGGGCGGTTCTTCCCCCTCGGAGTCGGCCCAGAACTCTATGAACGGGGCGTAGAGAGGGAAGTGCTTCTGTCCGAAGAGGTTGGCGAAGCGCTCCACCCTGGTGCACACGTCGGGGGCCGAGAGCGCCGTCTCCGCCTCATTGGGAAAGAGACGGCGCACCAGCCCCGTGAACCATGCGTAGTCGTCGGCGTACCCTACGATGGTCACCAGCTCCCGCAGCGACGGCGGACGCCGCAGGAGCAGTTGGGCAAGGCCGCTCAGGAGCGCCGGGGCCGCAGTTGCCACCGCAGCGCCTCCTTGAGCCGTCCCGTTGAGGCGGCGTAGTCCTGTGCCTGCGTGCAGGCCATTTCGACATCCTTCTGCCGTGCGGCCGCGGCGTCCAGGTCGAGGGAGCCGTCGGGCCGTGTGAGCTCCGCCGTGAGCTCGATGATGCTGAGGCCCGCCGGCGGGGTCGCCGCCAGCAGGCCCGCGAAGGTCCGGGTGTCCATCGGATGCCCTCCTTACCGGGTGAAGGCCCCCTTGGTGCCCACCCTGCGCTGGAACTCGTAGATGGTGTCCTCACCCCTGGTCGTCTCCTTCACCGAGGCGTTGGCAATCTCGGGGTCGGGGTCCGGGAACTCTCTCCCCGGTAGAATGGTGTCCTCATCTCCTTCACCGAGGCGTTGGCAAGCGTAGAAATGCCTTCACCTGGTCGACGGTCATCTCGGGGTCGGGGTCCGGGAACTCTCTGTCGTCGTACACAAACACGCGTGCCATTGACGAGACCTCTTGTTCTCCTTTCGGTCGTTGCTGTTTCTTTGCCGCTTCACGTTTGCGGCGTCCCGTTCAGGACACCGTTTGGGCCGGGGGAGGACGCCCGTGTCATGGGCGTCCTCCCCCCGTGTGTGGCGGTCTAGCGTCCCGCGCCGACCGGCTCCGATTCCCGCTCCTGCTCCATCGCCCACTCGAACATCGAAAGGGTCGCGGGCTGCGGCTTGCCGTTCCTGCGCTTCGGCTTGACCGGCTCCTCGGCCATGAACTCGGCCCAGGAGAACAGCGACTGCTGCGCCTCCTCGGCCTCGTCGTGGTGTCCGTTGGTCCCGTTGCCGTTGACCGGGGCGGGCGCATGGCCGTTCCCGTTGGCGTGACCGTTGACCGGGGCCAGCTCGACCGTCGGCCCGATGCCGAAGGAGTCGTGGCCGTTTGCGTGGCGGCCGTTTCCGTTGCCGTTCACCTCGACGGTCTCAGGTTCGACTTCCACCGGCTTCCAGCCGTCGTCCACCAGCAGCTCCTCGGCGGTCGCCTCGGCGTCCCTGGCCTGGGCGAACACCTCCTCCACCGCCTCGTCCACCGCCTCGTCGCCGGCCTCCTCCTCGTCTCCGCTGACGATCTTGCGGGCCAGGGCCATCATCACGTCGTCGCCGTCGTCCCCGTATGCGGCCAGCCCGTCCTCCGGCAGCTCGCCCTCGACGGCCAGGGAGCTCTGCATCTTCTTCGCCACCAGCTTCAGCGCGTCGGCCTGGAGCGTGTTCCGGTAGGACATGAACACGACCTTGACCGGGCGGGTCTGCCCGATGCGCCACGACCGCCGCGACGCCTGCCGCATTACGTACGTGCTGTAATCCGTCTCGAACCAGCAGAGGGTCGGGAAGTCGATGAGGTCGAGGCCGGTCTGCACCAGCCGGGGGTGGCAGACCATCACGTCGATGCCCTGCTTGACCTTCTCGGCCACCCACGCCTCCCGCTTGTCGGGGGCCACGGCGTCGGCCTTCATCACCGCCACCCGGAAGCCGTGCCGGGTCAGGAAGTCGTCCATCCGCCCGGTGATGTCCCGTGTCCCCGTGTGGGTGACGTAGACCAGCACCCGGCGTCCCGCCATCCGTTCCGCCGCCACCAGGTCCACAAGGGCCTTCTCCTTCGGGTACAGCTTCTCCTCGGAGAGGGGAGGCACCGCGACGATGATGTCGCCCGACCGGGGGTCGAAGACCGTTTCCCCCCTGGTGCAGCCGTCCGGGTAGGCGAGGAGCGTCTGCAGGTAGGTGGCCAGCAGCCGCTTGGAGCCGGACTTGAGGGCCTTGGACAGCTCCCTTTTGAGCTCCTCGAACACCTTGTTGTAGGCGCTGCGCTGGGAGTAGCCGGTGGCGTCCTCCTCCGAGTCCATCGAGGACAGGAGGATCTGCTCGTCGTAGTCCGGCAGTCCCGAGGCAACGTCGGCCAGCTTGAGGAAGATGGTGTTGCCGATGATGTGGAACAACGCCGAGGGCACGAGGCCCGGCTTCTCCCTGACCACCTTGCGGTAGCTGCGGCGGCGGCTGTTGCGCCCGTCCTCCAGGGCGTCGTCGTCGGGCTTGCCGATGGAGACCTCCTCGAAGCCGTACCGCTGTATCCACCGGGTGCTCGTCGGAGCGCCCGAACTCCGTGCGAATCTCAGGCGAGAACCGGTAGAGCAGGTGGAACAGCGTCGAGCTGTAGCCTCCCATCATGGTCCCCGTCAGGCTGAGGGACTTGCCGCAGGCCTCCGCAAGGGTGCCTGCGGCGATGCCCTGTGCCGAGCCGCGAGCCTTGTACTCATGGACCTCGTCCCCGACCAGCAGGTCGAAGAAGCCCTTCATCCGGTGCTTGACGTAGTCGGCCAGCGGATAGCGGGCCGGGCCCGACTTGTCCGCCTGCCAGAGGGGGGAGCCGCAGTCGGCGCAGGCGTGCTTCCTGCGGTTCAGGTCCTTGTGCGTCAGGGGCACCCCGTCCTTGTCGACGATCTGCGCCGTGCAGGTCGGGCAGCAGGGGCCCCGGAAGGGCTCCCCCGTCTCCTCCTCCCTGATGAGCCTGCCCTTCGACGTGGCCCACCTGTAGATGACGGCGGGCATCCAGCGGTAGGACAGCTTGGCCCGCTCCCGGCTCATCACCGCGAACAACGGGCCGGTTCCCACCAAGAGGCGCAGCCGCTCCAGGTCGGTGATGGAGGTGACGATGGCGGTCCGTGCGCCGGGCACCGTCATCTCCACCTCCCGCTTCCACTTTCTGGTCAAGTGGGGCGGGCAGAGGATCAACATGCGCCGGAAGCCGGCGGCGTGGGCGGCGGCCGCCCCGAGTAGGATAGGCCGCCGGCGAGTTACCCCGTGTTAGCGGAGCACTTTTCCGTCGGCCCTCCTCCGAACCGGACGTGCGGCTTTCACCGCATCCGGCTCTCCAGTGGTTTATGTCTGCTTCTGCGGATTGATTCGCCCGTGGTGGATGTCCATGTGACACGTCCGGCAGACCGCGAGGGTCTTGCGTTTTCGCGCCGCCATGATTTGTACCCACTTGGGCTTTTCTCGTTGGCCTTTCACGTTCAGGTCGCGAAGTGCGCGGATGTGGTGAATTTCTACTTTCACCGTTGAGTCGCACATCTCGCATGTGTCCGCTAGGAGCCGTTTGGTAAGCTCGTTGCGGCCAGCCCTGTACCGCTGAGGCTGTTGGTCTACGAGAACTGCCTGCCGTTGCCGTTTCAGGGGTATGCCACCGAAGTACGCCACTTTAGGGCGTTTGCCGTTGTCCTGCTGCTTGATGACCTTGAGACAGATACGCGGCCCGTGCTCGGTTTCAACGACGCTCTTGTACTGGCGACGCATCTTCCGTGCGGTGGACTTGTGCTTTGCCGCAAGGGTCCGTGCCAGCGACATCTCCATGACCTGATGCAAACGTCCGAAGTGATGGACGTTGTAGGCCAGAAGGTAGTAGTTGACGACGCCCCGGAACTCCGACTGGTACTGTGCCACGATGGAGAAATCTTCATCGTGGAGTAGGTAACTGCGGTGTGCCGGTTTGCCTTTGCGCATGTAGGCTTGGCAATGTTGTTCGATGACATGGGTAGGGACCCGCAATCCAATTTGGCCGTTGACCCTGCGCCGACCGTTGCGGTCGAACTGGTCGTTGGCCTGTTGGTTCACGAGTTCGTAGCCGAGGAACCGCGCCGCCTGGCTGGTGGCGTGGGTTATGAGAGTTTTCTCCCTGGATAGCTCCAGCTTGAGCATGTCGCGCAGGAACGTTTCCAAGGATTCTTTTACCTGTTGGGCTTCGGCCTTTGGCCCGATGAAACCCAGCACGAAGTCGTCCGCGTAGCGCACGTACCGTAACCGGCGGTAGCCGGGGTCGTAGGGGTCGCGTGACGGCAGTTGTTGCATTTGCTTGCGCAGTTGCAATGCCTCGGCGTGGTTCCCCCGCTTCCTCTGGCGGGCCGCTTGGTTCAGCAAACGTGTGTACTCGCGGTTGTCTCTCCGGTCTGAGCCACGGGTGTGGGCTGGTATCAGCACGTTCTCGACAAACTTGTCCAACCGGTCTAGGTAGATGTTGGCGAGGATGGGACTGACTATGCCGCCTTGCGGGGTTCCGCTCAGCGTGCGGCCATACTTCCATTCCTCGACGTAGCCTGCTTTCAGTAGGTACTTGAGCAGGCGTAGGAAACGGTTGTCGTGGAGCTTCTCGCCGAGCACCGACAACAGGACATCGTGGTCGATGTTGTCGAAGCACCCTTTGATGTCGCCCTCGACGAACCAGCGGACACCGGTCCAGTGGGTGGTCACGTTGCTCAAGGCGGTGTGGCACCCCCGGTCGGGCCGAAAGCCGTGGGAGCGGTCGGAAAACTGCGGCTCGTAGTAGGCTTCCAGAATCATCCGGATGACCTCTTGCAGCAGCTTGTCCGGCCCCGTCGGTATGCCCAGGGCGCGGGTCTTGCCGTTAGGCTTGGGAATGTTGACCCGTCGCACCGGCGTCCACCTGAACCGCTCGTAGCGCAAGGCTTCGATGATGCGGTCGATTTTCGCCAGCGACATACCGTCCATGGTCTCTGCGGTGACGCCCTTGGTCGTAGCTCCCTGGTTTGAGTAGATGCGACCGTAGGCCCGCAGGTAAAGGTTCCGGTTGTAAAGCAGCCGATAGATGTTCTCCAGCGGCAATCCTCGTTCTCCGCGTTCGCGTATGACGTTCAGTACAGTTTCGGCTTGTTGCATTCTGCATACCTCTCTGTGTTTGTTCGTCGAAACCACCTGTCCTCCTTCGCCATGTGGACGGCTTTCCCGCCCTCGGACTACTACGAGGACTCCGTGACCATAGGGGTCTCCCCCCGTAGGCCATCCCGCGTTCCGTTTGACTCCGGGGTTTTGGCTCTGCTAGTCTCCATAGACAGTCCCGTGAAGGAGGTCGCTATGGATGAGTGTTCCCCTCTCTGGGTAACGGTGATAGAGCAGGGTGTCATTGCGCTTATTGTGGTCGCCTTGCTGGCGTTTGCGTACATCTACTTCGTTTTAAGGAGAGACGTGCCACGTCAGCGTGAGGAGTCCGACAGAGGCCAGGACTCTGGTGACTAAAACTGTGTCCAGCAGAGACCGTCTTCCCGTTATCTTCGACATAGGACGTTCTAGCGCGACTGTAGGTGCCCCGTTCGTCCCCTCGAATGACCACATTGGTCATCGTCCACTCATCGGAGTTGCATTGGTACCTTCATCATACCGAGGCAATGAGTGGCGCCGGGTTACAAGCGTTCTACCGGCGGGTGGCAAGAACACCAACTGGGAACTGGGGTTCAGGCAATCAAGCTTTCACCGTATCGCGCGGGCCTTGCGGAACCAGTCCTACAACGCTTTGGGACTGTAGCCGCTTTACCGACATGCTGTTGTCCCCCTAGGCTTTCGCTTCGAGGTGGGTCGGTTGGCCCAACAACTTTCTCCGAGTTCTTCCCGACTGAGCCGGGTATCCTATGCCGCGTTACGCGGCGCACGTAGGATAGGCCGCCGGCGAGTTACCCCGTGTTAGCGGAGCACTTTTCCGTCGGCCCTCCTCCGAACCGGACGTGCGGCTTTCACCGCATCCGGCTCTCCAGTGGTTTATGTCTGCTTCTGCGGATTGATTCGCCCGTGGTGGATGTCCATGTGACACGTCCGGCAGACCGCGAGGGTCTTGCGTTTTCGCGCCGCCATGATTTGTACCCACTTGGGCTTTTCTCGTTGGCCTTTCACGTTCAGGTCGCGAAGTGCGCGGATGTGGTGAATTTCTACTTTCACCGTTGAGTCGCACATCTCGCATGTGTCCGCTAGGAGCCGTTTGGTAAGCTCGTTGCGGCCAGCCCTGTACCGCTGAGGCTGTTGGTCTACGAGAACTGCCTGCCGTTGCCGTTTCAGGGGTATGCCACCGAAGTACGCCACTTTAGGGCGTTTGCCGTTGTCCTGCTGCTTGATGACCTTGAGACAGATACGCGGCCCGTGCTCGGTTTCAACGACGCTCTTGTACTGGCGACGCATCTTCCGTGCGGTGGACTTGTGCTTTGCCGCAAGGGTCCGTGCCAGCGACATCTCCATGACCTGATGCAAACGTCCGAAGTGATGGACGTTGTAGGCCAGAAGGTAGTAGTTGACGACGCCCCGGAACTCCGACTGGTACTGTGCCACGATGGAGAAATCTTCATCGTGGAGTAGGTAACTGCGGTGTGCCGGTTTGCCTTTGCGCATGTAGGCTTGGCAATGTTGTTCGATGACATGGGTAGGGACCCGCAATCCAATTTGGCCGTTGACCCTGCGCCGACCGTTGCGGTCGAACTGGTCGTTGGCCTGTTGGTTCACGAGTTCGTAGCCGAGGAACCGCGCCGCCTGGCTGGTGGCGTGGGTTATGAGAGTTTTCTCCCTGGATAGCTCCAGCTTGAGCATGTCGCGCAGGAACGTTTCCAAGGATTCTTTTACCTGTTGGGCTTCGGCCTTTGGCCCGATGAAACCCAGCACGAAGTCGTCCGCGTAGCGCACGTACCGTAACCGGCGGTAGCCGGGGTCGTAGGGGTCGCGTGACGGCAGTTGTTGCATTTGCTTGCGCAGTTGCAATGCCTCGGCGTGGTTCCCCCGCTTCCTCTGGCGGGCCGCTTGGTTCAGCAAACGTGTGTACTCGCGGTTGTCTCTCCGGTCTGAGCCACGGGTGTGGGCTGGTATCAGCACGTTCTCGACAAACTTGTCCAACCGGTCTAGGTAGATGTTGGCGAGGATGGGACTGACTATGCCGCCTTGCGGGGTTCCGCTCAGCGTGCGGCCATACTTCCATTCCTCGACGTAGCCTGCTTTCAGTAGGTACTTGAGCAGGCGTAGGAAACGGTTGTCGTGGAGCTTCTCGCCGAGCACCGACAACAGGACATCGTGGTCGATGTTGTCGAAGCACCCTTTGATGTCGCCCTCGACGAACCAGCGGACACCGGTCCAGTGGGTGGTCACGTTGCTCAAGGCGGTGTGGCACCCCCGGTCGGGCCGAAAGCCGTGGGAGCGGTCGGAAAACTGCGGCTCGTAGTAGGCTTCCAGAATCATCCGGATGACCTCTTGCAGCAGCTTGTCCGGCCCCGTCGGTATGCCCAGGGCGCGGGTCTTGCCGTTAGGCTTGGGAATGTTGACCCGTCGCACCGGCGTCCACCTGAACCGCTCGTAGCGCAAGGCTTCGATGATGCGGTCGATTTTCGCCAGCGACATACCGTCCATGGTCTCTGCGGTGACGCCCTTGGTCGTAGCTCCCTGGTTTGAGTAGATGCGACCGTAGGCCCGCAGGTAAAGGTTCCGGTTGTAAAGCAGCCGATAGATGTTCTCCAGCGGCAATCCTCGTTCTCCGCGTTCGCGTATGACGTTCAGTACAGTTTCGGCTTGTTGCATTCTGCATACCTCTCTGTGTTTGTTCGTCGAAACCACCTGTCCTCCTTCGCCATGTGGACGGCTTTCCCGCCCTCGGACTACTACGAGGACTCCGTGACCATAGGGGTCTCCCCCCGTAGGCCATCCCGCGTTCCGTTTGACTCCGGGGTTTTGGCTCTGCTAGTCTCCATAGACAGTCCCGTGAAGGAGGTCGCTATGGATGAGTGTTCCCCTCTCTGGGTAACGGTGATAGAGCAGGGTGTCATTGCGCTTATTGTGGTCGCCTTGCTGGCGTTTGCGTACATCTACTTCGTTTTAAGGAGAGACGTGCCACGTCAGCGTGAGGAGTCCGACAGAGGCCAGGACTCTGGTGACTAAAACTGTGTCCAGCAGAGACCGTCTTCCCGTTATCTTCGACATAGGACGTTCTAGCGCGACTGTAGGTGCCCCGTTCGTCCCCTCGAATGACCACATTGGTCATCGTCCACTCATCGGAGTTGCATTGGTACCTTCATCATACCGAGGCAATGAGTGGCGCCGGGTTACAAGCGTTCTACCGGCGGGTGGCAAGAACACCAACTGGGAACTGGGGTTCAGGCAATCAAGCTTTCACCGTATCGCGCGGGCCTTGCGGAACCAGTCCTACAACGCTTTGGGACTGTAGCCGCTTTACCGACATGCTGTTGTCCCCCTAGGCTTTCGCTTCGAGGTGGGTCGGTTGGCCCAACAACTTTCTCCGAGTTCTTCCCGACTGAGCCGGGTATCCTATGCCGCGTTACGCGGCGCACGTAGGATAGGCCGCCGGCGAGTTACCCCGTGTTAGCGGAGCACTTTTCCGTCGGCCCTCCTCCGAACCGGACGTGCGGCTTTCACCGCATCCGGCTCTCCAGTGGTTTATGTCTGCTTCTGCGGATTGATTCGCCCGTGGTGGATGTCCATGTGACACGTCCGGCAGACCGCGAGGGTCTTGCGTTTTCGCGCCGCCATGATTTGTACCCACTTGGGCTTTTCTCGTTGGCCTTTCACGTTCAGGTCGCGAAGTGCGCGGATGTGGTGAATTTCTACTTTCACCGTTGAGTCGCACATCTCGCATGTGTCCGCTAGGAGCCGTTTGGTAAGCTCGTTGCGGCCAGCCCTGTACCGCTGAGGCTGTTGGTCTACGAGAACTGCCTGCCGTTGCCGTTTCAGGGGTATGCCACCGAAGTACGCCACTTTAGGGCGTTTGCCGTTGTCCTGCTGCTTGATGACCTTGAGACAGATACGCGGCCCGTGCTCGGTTTCAACGACGCTCTTGTACTGGCGACGCATCTTCCGTGCGGTGGACTTGTGCTTTGCCGCAAGGGTCCGTGCCAGCGACATCTCCATGACCTGATGCAAACGTCCGAAGTGATGGACGTTGTAGGCCAGAAGGTAGTAGTTGACGACGCCCCGGAACTCCGACTGGTACTGTGCCACGATGGAGAAATCTTCATCGTGGAGTAGGTAACTGCGGTGTGCCGGTTTGCCTTTGCGCATGTAGGCTTGGCAATGTTGTTCGATGACATGGGTAGGGACCCGCAATCCAATTTGGCCGTTGACCCTGCGCCGACCGTTGCGGTCGAACTGGTCGTTGGCCTGTTGGTTCACGAGTTCGTAGCCGAGGAACCGCGCCGCCTGGCTGGTGGCGTGGGTTATGAGAGTTTTCTCCCTGGATAGCTCCAGCTTGAGCATGTCGCGCAGGAACGTTTCCAAGGATTCTTTTACCTGTTGGGCTTCGGCCTTTGGCCCGATGAAACCCAGCACGAAGTCGTCCGCGTAGCGCACGTACCGTAACCGGCGGTAGCCGGGGTCGTAGGGGTCGCGTGACGGCAGTTGTTGCATTTGCTTGCGCAGTTGCAATGCCTCGGCGTGGTTCCCCCGCTTCCTCTGGCGGGCCGCTTGGTTCAGCAAACGTGTGTACTCGCGGTTGTCTCTCCGGTCTGAGCCACGGGTGTGGGCTGGTATCAGCACGTTCTCGACAAACTTGTCCAACCGGTCTAGGTAGATGTTGGCGAGGATGGGACTGACTATGCCGCCTTGCGGGGTTCCGCTCAGCGTGCGGCCATACTTCCATTCCTCGACGTAGCCTGCTTTCAGTAGGTACTTGAGCAGGCGTAGGAAACGGTTGTCGTGGAGCTTCTCGCCGAGCACCGACAACAGGACATCGTGGTCGATGTTGTCGAAGCACCCTTTGATGTCGCCCTCGACGAACCAGCGGACACCGGTCCAGTGGGTGGTCACGTTGCTCAAGGCGGTGTGGCACCCCCGGTCGGGCCGAAAGCCGTGGGAGCGGTCGGAAAACTGCGGCTCGTAGTAGGCTTCCAGAATCATCCGGATGACCTCTTGCAGCAGCTTGTCCGGCCCCGTCGGTATGCCCAGGGCGCGGGTCTTGCCGTTAGGCTTGGGAATGTTGACCCGTCGCACCGGCGTCCACCTGAACCGCTCGTAGCGCAAGGCTTCGATGATGCGGTCGATTTTCGCCAGCGACATACCGTCCATGGTCTCTGCGGTGACGCCCTTGGTCGTAGCTCCCTGGTTTGAGTAGATGCGACCGTAGGCCCGCAGGTAAAGGTTCCGGTTGTAAAGCAGCCGATAGATGTTCTCCAGCGGCAATCCTCGTTCTCCGCGTTCGCGTATGACGTTCAGTACAGTTTCGGCTTGTTGCATTCTGCATACCTCTCTGTGTTTGTTCGTCGAAACCACCTGTCCTCCTTCGCCATGTGGACGGCTTTCCCGCCCTCGGACTACTACGAGGACTCCGTGACCATAGGGGTCTCCCCCCGTAGGCCATCCCGCGTTCCGTTTGACTCCGGGGTTTTGGCTCTGCTAGTCTCCATAGACAGTCCCGTGAAGGAGGTCGCTATGGATGAGTGTTCCCCTCTCTGGGTAACGGTGATAGAGCAGGGTGTCATTGCGCTTATTGTGGTCGCCTTGCTGGCGTTTGCGTACATCTACTTCGTTTTAAGGAGAGACGTGCCACGTCAGCGTGAGGAGTCCGACAGAGGCCAGGACTCTGGTGACTAAAACTGTGTCCAGCAGAGACCGTCTTCCCGTTATCTTCGACATAGGACGTTCTAGCGCGACTGTAGGTGCCCCGTTCGTCCCCTCGAATGACCACATTGGTCATCGTCCACTCATCGGAGTTGCATTGGTACCTTCATCATACCGAGGCAATGAGTGGCGCCGGGTTACAAGCGTTCTACCGGCGGGTGGCAAGAACACCAACTGGGAACTGGGGTTCAGGCAATCAAGCTTTCACCGTATCGCGCGGGCCTTGCGGAACCAGTCCTACAACGCTTTGGGACTGTAGCCGCTTTACCGACATGCTGTTGTCCCCCTAGGCTTTCGCTTCGAGGTGGGTCGGTTGGCCCAACAACTTTCTCCGAGTTCTTCCCGACTGAGCCGGGTATCCTATGCCGCGTTACGCGGCGCACTGAAGGTCTTGCCCGTGCCCATCTCGCCCACCACGGTGGTGCCCCGATGCGCCTGTAGGGAGAGGGCCGTGCCCTTGATGGCGTCCTCCTGGCCGCCCATCGGGGTGCGCAGCAGCCGGGGCAGCTTGGGGCCGTTCTCCGAGGGCCGGTACAGGGGCGGATAGGACTCCACCACCCGCCTGGCAATGGCCTCCTTGAACTGGTCGATGAACTCTCCGAGGTTCATGTCGGCGTCTCCTTTCCTTGCGTCTCTGGTGGACGACGCCGGAACCGAGACGCACTGCGCCCCCCACCCGTGGGGGACGCTTCCGCGACAGGTTCCTGGAAGCGTCCCCAGGCGATAGTTGTGAACGTGCGGGCCGCGCACCGTGGCGGGCCTCGTTGTGCGGCCCCGTGCGGGCCGTCTATGCGGCGATCAGCGCCTTTCTGCGGGCTGCTTCGGCGGCCCTGTGGTCTTCGTAGCAGCGCCCGCTCAGGTGGTAGGACTTCACCGGCGAGGACACGGCCCTGCCGAACTCGTCCAGGTCCACCGAGGCGGTCTGCATGGCGGGCTCGCCGGGGGCGATGGGCTGCCCGCACCGCGAGCAGGCTTCCAGCACCATGATGGTTTGGGCTTGCATTGGTTCACCTTCCTTTCCCTATAGAGGGGTGTGTTGAGTGGCGTCCGGTTCGGGCTAGGCGGCGATGTCCTCTATCCCCCCGTCTTCCAGGTCGAGGGCCACCACCGTGGTCTTGAGCTTCTCGCGGTGGACCTCCTTCTCCGGGCTGTCCTCCACCAGCTCCATCTCCTTCGAGGTGCGTCCCTTCACCAGGATGCGTCGCCCGTCGCCTTCGAGGACCAGGTTGTTGAGGAAGCCCACCGCCACCAGCATCGCGATGTGGCCCCGTCTGAGGGGCATCAGCGGGCGGGTGCGGGCGTCCCCGGCGGGCCACAGCGTGTCGGTGATGTCCGTGTTCGTCCACAGCCCCGACCGCCTGGCCTCGGTCGCCGCGGCGACGGGATCGACGGTGCGGGTGGTGAACAGGATGTCGCCGCTGGGGATCGTGGCCGGGCTGAACTCCGTGTAGCGGGCCGAGCGCAGAGGCTCCGGCTGGCCCACCGACCACTCCAGCACCATGCCCTCGGCGTGGGCGTCCGGGACGGGGTCCGTCTTCCGGTAGCCGAAGAGCACGACCTGGTCGAAGACCTCGCGCTCGGGGTCGGGGAACGCCCAGCACTGCATCCGCCCGTAGTGGGTGGACAGGTAGCGGGCCGAGTGCGAGAGGCGCTGGCGGGGGACGATGAAGACCAGCAGGCCGCTCTCGGCCAGGTAGCGCGTCGTCTGGGTCAGGAAGGCGTGTTCGACGCGCTTGTCTTCCGAGTCCCAATCGTACGGCGGATTGAGCAGGAGCAGGCCGAAGGCCCCGTTCGCTATCGAGGTCTGGAACAGGTCGGAGGCCAGTGTGCGGTGAAGCACCTTCTCGGCCTCCTCCGCCCGGTCCCGGTGCAGCTCCACGCCGTAGGTCTCGATGGGCATGGAGTTGGGCCGGTCGAGGCGCTCGGCCAGCCTCTGGAGCGCGTCCCCGGCCCCGCAGCAGGGGTCGAGGATGCGGATCGTCTCCGCGTTCCGGTAGTAGTTGCCGTTCGGGGTGTGTATGAGTTCGGCGATCAGGTCCACCACCCGGTCCGGAGTCGGGTAGTAGCCCCCTTTCGCCTGGGCAGCCAGTCTCATGTCGTGCCTCTTTTCTGAGGGACGGGTGTCGTCGTGAATGTGCAGCAGTTGCGGGGAGCGGGACCGCAGTAGGTGCAGTCCCGTCTGGCCCTGGGCGGCGGGACGTAGTCCTCGGCCGTCACCGCCGTGAAGATCACCTGGATGCCGCAGCTGCCGCAGTGGTAGATCTCACCGGTGTGAAGGTCGCCGTCGGGCTCCTCCGTCGTGCAGAACCGCTCCTCGCAGCCGGGGCAGGTGAAGAACAGCGTCTGGTCTCTCGCCATGATCGTCTCCTTTCTCTGTGCCGCGTCAGGCGGCGATTGCGATGTTGTCGTGTTCGGTCTTCTCCAACCCGACCACTTCTCCGATTGCCAGGTTGCGCTGGTAGCAGAGGACCTGGTGGGTCCCTATGCTCTCGGCGCAGGCCGTGCAGAAGGCCGTGATGAGCTCGGCGCGGCTGGCGACGGTCATCCGCCGCACCAGCGCCGAGCCGCCCTCCGGCAGCGTGTGCCGGTAGAGCATCAGGTAGGGGTCGCGCCGCTCCGCCTCCGTCGCCGGGCGGAAGAAATGCGGCTGACCCGAGCTCATCAGGTGCTCGGTGTTGTCGTGGGGGCAGTAGCGGCAGGTCGTCCCGTCCGGCGAGAACCGCTCCCATGCTCCGTAGTTGCGCTTGCCCCGCCGCTTGCTGTTGCGCTTGGCCTTCTTCAGCGTCCTATCCATCGGACGCCTCCTTGGGCAGTGTGAGGGAGCCCGACGCTACGGCGCCGGAGAGGTCTTCCCTGAGCTTCTTGGCCTTGGGGGAGCACCGGTAGGCGGATATGCCGACCGATTGCAGCGGGACTATCTCCTCCTCCTCGATGCCCCGCTCCCAGAGCCATCCGGCCCAGGAGTCGTGGAGCGGCAGCGGGCTGCGCTTGTCGAGGAAGCGGTGATGGAGCACCGGGGCCTCCGCCTCGCTCTGGGCCAGCAGGAGGAAGGAGTCCTTCTCGTAGCCATACTCGGCCGTCTTCGTGTAGACGAGGGCGTGCCAGCCCCCGGTCGCGTGCAGACGGCCAATCTTGGTCGTCCACGTGCCAATCGTCTCGTAGGGGATGATGCAGCGCTGGTAGCCACCGTGGAGCGCCATCCCGTCCGCGCCCCTGATGATGTGGGCCGTGTCCGGGGGCTGCTTCAGGAGCGACGCCCAGATCGCCTTGAGCGCGGTCTGGGAGCCGACCATCGATACGAACCAGAGGCCCTCCGTCCTGTCGTCCCGGGCGAAGGCGTCGACCGTGGCCGAGAACCCGCCCGCCGAGATGGTGAACAGGTCCTCGGGGTCTATGGTGTGTGTCGCGAGCATTGCGAGTCTCCTTCATCGTTAGGGTTGGGAACGATGCGCTGGGGATGGTGTCCCCGGCGTGGAGAGCCGGGCGGCGTGCGCCGCCCGGTCGTGGAGCGTCAGGCCATCAGGCCCCGCTCCTTGAGGCTGGTGAACCGCTTGCCGCCGATGACGACGTGGTCCAGCAGCTCGATGCCCAGCAGCTTGCCCGCCTGCGCCAGTTCCCTGGTGATGGCGGCGTCCTCCGGGCTGGGGGTCGGGTTCTGGCTGGGGTGGTTGTGGCAGACGATGATGCTGGGAACGGCCTCGATGACGGCGGGGCGAAGCACCTCGGCGGGCCTGATCATCGACGAGTTCACATTGCCCTGGTAGACGACCCGCTGGCCGACGACGTTGTTCTTGATGTCCAGGAGCAGCACCCTGAGCTGCTCCTGGGCCAGGGGAGCCATCTCCGGGGCCAGCAGGTCGTGCACGTCCTGGGGGGACCCGATGGAGGGGACCTCCCCTCCGGTGCGCTCCGGCTGGGTCTCCACGGCGTAGCGCATGGCGATCTCGCCGAGCAGGCTCAGGTTGCTGCGCAGGGCGTCGAGTAGAGCCTGCCCCTCGGTCTGGAAGAGGGGAAGCTGGGAGCTTGTCGATGGGATGTCGGCGTGTGTCGCTGTGGCGGTCATCTCGATCTCCTTGGCTATCGGTTAGAACAGAAGCGGGGCCGCCTCCTGTAGATCGGAAGCGGCCCCGTGGAAGTGCGCCGGCTGATGCGGGCGTCGCTATGCGGTTTCGGGCTAGAAGGGGGAGGCGTCGTCCGCCTGCCCGGCGCCGTTCCCGTTGCCGTCGAGAAAGACGACCTCGGAGGCGTGGACCTCGGTGCGGGAGCGCGGCTGGCCGTCCTCGGTCTCCCAGGTGTTCTGGACCAGGCGTCCGGCGACGTAGATGCGCTGACCTTTGGAGACGTACTGGTTCACCGCCTCCGCCGTGGCTCCCCAAATCACCAGGTTGTGCCAATCCGTGCCGTTCTCGCCCTCCTTGCGGTAGCGGTCCGTCGCCAGCCGCAGCTTGGTGACGGCGGTGCCGCCGGGCGTGTACTGCATCTCAGGGTCGACGCCGACCCTGCCCAGGAGCTCTACCTTGTTGATAGTCCGTGACATTTTGTTTCTCCTTGTGTGTGTGTAGTAGCGCGGTCTCTGCCGCGCCCGTGTGAATGAGAAGCGGGGCCGACTCCCTATAGAGGGAAGACGGCCCCGTCCTGCGCTCCGGTTAGAGAGCGTCTAGCTGACCCGGACGTACTCCGACTCGCTCTCCGTCACCACATCGGCCCGGACCTCCGGGTCGAGCAGCTCGTTGAGCTTGCGGTAGTTGACGGAGTACCTCGTCGAACTGACGAGGCTCACCGTCTTCCCGTTGACCGTCGCCTTCGTGTCCCCCTGGCGGCGCATCCACGCCTTCAGGGTGTCCAGCGCGCCCCGCTTGGCCTTCTCAGGTTCCTTGATGGACTCCTGGGCCTCCGAGTAGGCCGCCACCGCGTCCCGTGCCTCTTCGTCGCTCACCTCCGTTTCTTCGGTCTCAGGCTCATCGCCGACCTCAGCCGCACCCGGTAGGCAGACCGCCAGGAAGGGGCAGCTCCGGCATTGCCAGCTATTGGCCGAGAAGTCGCGCTCGGGCAGTGCGTCTGGGTCAGGCCCGTTCTGGACGTGGTGAGCGGCAAGCTCACCGAGCCATGCTTAGGCCTCCTGCATGGCCCGCTCCAGCCGGTGGGCCGGTATCACCTCGTGGTCCCATGTGCGGCTGCCGGTGTCCATCGTGGCGATCACCGCGTCCCGCAGGTCGCCGAACTCGCCGAGGGTGTAGAAGGCGGCCTGGGCCACCGCCGCCGGGTGGCTGCGCTCGGCCCCCAGCGTCCGCCAGCGGCGGAACGCCTCCGGCCCCCGCGTCTTGATCTCGACCACCATCGGGTCGCCGTAGGCGGGGACATCTGTCTCCCCGTCGAAGAGGAAGAGCTGCGGCGGGGCCGCTCCGTCGTCCTCCACCGGCATCCGCGCCGTGCCGTCCGGGTGGCCGGTCACGATCATGTTCGGGCCGACTCTGACCGCCACCGTCTGCGGGTCCCGGGGATCGGGGGCGTCCACCTTCCAGCCCGCCCGCTCCATCGCCCGCACCACCACCGGCTCCAGGGCGTTGCCCGCCTCCATCGCCGTCAGCGATTCTTCCGTAGGCGGGTTGGTCGGCTCGTAGCCCGTCGCCGAATACCAGAGGGCGCGGCGGCAGCCCAGGGCTGACGAGGCCCGGACCTCGATGTTGCCGTCGGCGTCGAATCTTGCGGCAGGGCGGGAGAAGACCTCCGCCCTGTCTATAGTCTCTGTCGTCATGGTTATTTCTCCTTGCTTCCTGTAGATGGAAAGCAGGGCCGCCCCGGAAGGAGAGACCCCGCCTCGATTCCGGTGTGTGTGCGGCTCACGCAGCCGCCTGCACCTCCACCTGTTCTGGCGCCGTCTCCTGCTCCTCTTTGGCCTTCAGGTGGGCCTTGAGGATGTGAGCGATGCCGTCGCCGAGTCCGAGGACGGGCACGCTCGTGCCGTCGCCCATCTGGTTCCAGAATGGCTGCATCTCCTGAATGCCCCGGCACTGGTCAATCACCTCTTCGAGAGGAGTCCCGCGCCGCAGGTGCAGGGAGATCAACCGGCAGGCCAGCTCTGTGACTCCGTGCTGGAAGCTGCCTCCCTTGCCCAGCCATCCGAACACCTCAAAGGGCTCGCCGTCCTCGTCCGTCGAGACGGTCACGTAGAGGTTCCCCATCTCCGTCTGGAGCTTGGTCGTCGTGCTGGGAAGGCTGCGGGGTCTTGCCCGTGTCTCCGTAGTCATGGCCTGTCCGCCTTTCCGAGGCAGAGCGGGCGCGTCCCGGCGCACTCGACGGCCTCCATCCGCCCGTACTTCCGCACCATCTCCGGGTCGCCCACGAACGACTCGGCCTCGATGCAGGTGTCGAACCGCTCGAACGGGTCCGTGCCGAGGCCGCCCCAGTACGCGACGGCGTGGTGGTGGATGCCCGGCGGGCAGTCGCGGAGGTGGGGGAGCGCCGGAGCGTAGCGGTCGAAGTAGCCCGCCACCTTCAGGGCCATCTCCCTCTCGCATTCGTCGCCGAGGCCCAGGAGCGTCCTGACGATGGGCTCCTCGCAGTCCTCCTCGGCGAAGGTCTGGGTGTACATGGCGTCCCGCAGTCCGGGGGGAAGCGATTCCCACCGCTCCCGGCTGAGCTTCAGCCCGCCGTGGCTCGGCGTTGAGACCCGCCAGACGCCCTCGGCAAGCTCCTTGACGTCCCGCGTCCAGCCCCAGGGTGTGTAGGTAACGTTCGTCGTCATTTCAGACCTCCTTGTCGTCCTGTAGATGAAGGAGCGGGGCCACCCCCATCGGAGACAACCCCGCTCCATTCCGAACCCGACCGACCGGCGGACTAGGCGGCTTGCGCCTGCTGCATCTGCCGGAGCTTGTTTGCGGCGGCCTCGACCAGCGGCCCGAGCTCGTCGGCGTCCAGGTCGTCGATGCCCTTGCCCGTCCGGTCCACCACGGCCGTCCGCACCTGGTCCTCGTCGAGGCCCTGCTCGGCGGCGATCTCGAAGAGCCGCTTCCGCAGCTTCCCGGCCTGCGCCTCGGCGCGGTCGTTGGCCTGGGACTGGCCGGAGTTGCCGCTGGATTGGGCCTGCCCGGACCTGCCGCTGGCCGGGGCGGGAACGCGCTGCGGTTGCGGCTGGTTGCCTACCTGCGTCTGGTCGCCGTAGAAGCCGTTGCCGAACTGGACGCCGAAGCTGCGGAAGGCCCGCTTCATGCCGTCGGTCACCGCGCCCTTGATTGCCGTGTCGTGCCCGTCGAAGGTGTCCTCGGCCACCGGGTGGACGCCGACGTCGGTGCGGGGCAGAGCGCCCGCCACGGAGACCCGCACCGGAGCGCTGTAGCCCTGTTCCACCTTCACCTCGCCGGTCTGGGGGTTGACCGTGTCGATGCGGCGCAGGGTCACGTCGCCGACCAGCTCGTAGCCCCAGCCGCCGTAGCCGAAGATGCGGTTGGCCTGGTCGATGACGGCGTGGCCTTCGAGGTAGTCGAAGGACCTGCCGCCGCGCCCCTTGCGCTGGGAGACCAGCTCGGGGTCGATGGGCTGTCCGAGCGCCTGGCTGACGGCGGGCGAGAGCCCGTCCCAGAGCAGCTCGTGCTCGGTGACTATCGCGGCGTCGGGCTTGTGGCCGTTGCCGTTGCGCGAGACGACTGCGGTGTCCTTGTGGACGCCGTTCGCGCTCCCGTTTCCGTTGTTGCTTCCGTTCTTGTTGAACATCTGGTTTCTCCTTCTTGTGGTGTCTGTCCTGTAGCGAATGAACGGTGCGGGGATTCCCCTACGGGAGAACCCCGTGGGCGGGCGGAGCCCGTCGTGAAATGGGCATAGGACCTCCTGTGCGGTGAGAGTGGGGATGGATGAGAAGGCCCGCTGGGGGAGCAGGCCGGGGGAAAGCGGCGTGGGGAGCCGCTAGCGGGCGGAGCGGGCCGCCCGTGAGAGCAGGCGCAGAAAGGCCGAGCGGCCCTGGGGAAGGGCAGCCAGCTCGGCCACGTCGCCGACGCCACTGGGAAGGGAGACGGCGGCGGCCCTGCGACCCAGCAGGGTGAGAAGCCCGTCCGTCGCCTCGCGGCCCGCGTCGTCGTTGTCGAAGGCGAGGAAGGCGAGGAAGACGCGGGGGCAGCCCCGGAGGGCCGAGGCGATGCGCTCAACGCCCTGGGCGCCCAGGGCGGCGCAGGCCGGAAGGCCCCATCCGGTAAGGGTGAGCCAGTCGAAGACGCCTTCCGCGACGACCGCCCACGGCGGAGCGGGGCCGAGCCTGCCGAGTCCGAGCACCGGCTTGGGGCCGGGAGGAGCCTGGAACCGAGGCCTTGCGTCCGGGTCCAGGGCCCGGCCCACCAGCCAGCGGACAAGGCCGCCGGAGGCGTCGGGGACGACGACCATGCCGGCGAACCGCTCCGAGCCCCGCTCGGTGAACAGTCCCGAGTCCCCGATGCGCTTCTGGGAGAAGCCGAGGGACTCCAGGGCCTGCCGCAGCCCGCCGCCCGGCGCATAGCCGAGACCGAGGCGGGTTGCGACGACGGGGCCGACGCCCCGGGAGGCCACGTACCCCCGCGCTTCTGAGGAACGCCGGAGATTCCCGGCGTAGAAGCGCGCCGCCGCCGTCAGCAGCGTGGGGTCCCTGGGAGGCAGCGCGGCGGACGCAGGACGCCGCGTTCCGGCTGGACGAACAGCGGCCCTGGGCGCAAGCCCTGGGCTGCCGTCCAGCCGCGCGATGGCCTCGGTGAGGCTCAGCCCCTCGGCCTGCCGGATGAAGTCCAGCACGTCGCCGCCGAGGCCACAGCCGAAGCAGTAGAGCCGCTCCGAATCTGCGTACACCGTGAACGAACCCTCAGCCTCGTCGTGGAAGGGGCAGACGCCCTGGCGGACCCTGCCCCTTCCCCTGAGCCGCACCCCTGCGGCCTCCACCGTGTCGCCCAGCGGGTGCCGGGCCTTCAGCGCGGGGATGTCCGTGTTGGCCGTGACCATCACGCACCCCCGGCCAGGGGCCGCAGGCCCCGGAGGCTGCGCCCCGACACGAGCTTGCCGGGCCGCCAGCGCATCCCCAGGGCGGAGACGACCTCCAGCGTCCCGCCGTCTCCGGTGGGCACCAGCGCGGCGGCCCGCCCCGTGCCCTGGCTGTACACCACCGCGTCCCGGTCTCCGAACCGCCGCCTCACCAGCTGCTTCCACTCGGCGAAGGCCCACCGGACCTGCCGCGTCTCCGCCTTCTGCGTGTCCACGCCGGTGAGGACCGCCAGCGCCGTGTCCACGTCCCCCGCCTGCCGGAGCCGCCTCGCCTCGTGGATCGAGCGCACCGCGCTCGGCTCCGCCGTCTCCGTCTCCGTCTCGTCCTTGAATCCCATCGCCGCGAAGAGCTGGTCGACCAGCTCCTCCAGGCTGCGCCCGGGCCTGTCCGCCGCGTCCGTCGTCCGAATGCCGGTTGCCAATGTCGCCGTCGTCATCATGCACCTCCTGAGTGCCTCTGCTTTGTTGCCTTGGTTGCCTTCGATCCGCGCCCGCTTGCGGGCAAAGAAGAAGGGCCGCCCCCGTGACGGAGACGACCCTTGTGCTTGGGAATGGGTTGTGAGTGGGCCGGAGCCCCTCGGTCAGCGCTTGAACCTCCCTATCGGCGGACGCCGGGGCATGAACCGCCGAAGCAGCAGCCAGCCGATGCCCAGCCCGACGAGGTTGAGGAAGACCAGCTCGCCGTCCCCGGTGATGAGCGGCGCCGCCACGACCAGGGCGACCGCCCCGGCCAAGATGACCTTCTTGCGCTTCCACCAGGGCCGCTTCTCAGAGGCCTTGTCAGCGACCTCAACCACCGGCTCGTAGGCCGTCCAGATGGGCAGCCCGGTCAAGACCTCAAGCTCCGTGATCACCACGCCGGCCGAGCAGCCCCCGGTGTGGCACCTCACCTCGATGCCGTTGCCGTCGGGCCTTTGCCGGAACGCCAGCCCGTCCGACACCCTGCCGTGACAGACCGCCGTGGTCGTCCAGAACCAGCCCCGCTCGAAGCTGACCCGGTGCCCCAGCAGGTTGGCGATCCTGAGCGCGCTTGGTCCCGTGTACCGTTCCTGTGTCCGTGATTCGTCCATGCCGATGTACCTCCTTGCCGATTGGTATGCCGATGCCGTTGAACCCGTGACTCCGTGCCGAAGACGCACCCCGCCCGCGGTCGAACGTCGAACGCGGAAGACGGAGTGGGGTGAAAGAAGACGCAGCTCGCCCAGGGTGCAATGCGACCTTGGAGAAAACTGCGAGACGTGAAGCGGCCAGCCTGACTCTCAGTTGCAGACTGGCGCGTGTCGAAGCTGCGGCCCCGGCTTGTCAGACAGCCGTGCCGCAGACATGAGGAGCCGGTCGGAGCGACAGACGCGTTCCGACCAGCTTGCCGAGGACGAAGCTCAGGGCTCCGTCAGCAGAGTACAAGCGAATGAAGCGATCAACCCCATCCGCCAGACAGTGCCCGGTGAGTGAAGCGATCAGCTCCAACCGCCGGACTGGACCGAGAACGAAGGACCTGAGTCAAACTCCGTCGTTCGATCCGTGCTGCTTGCGGAGAGCTAGGTCAAATCCGCAGCGGCAGCATTCCCTCGTGGGCCACCTTCCAGAGAGCGAATCATCCGTCAGGTGAGACCGGGCAACAGGGACCGCGCCCCCAGGTTTCTATGGCGTGAAACCTTGGTTGAAAGCCAGACAGTGCAACCATTATTACCCGACCCGAAACCGGATGGGAAGTCTTTCGGGCAGTTCACGCCCAAAGTGTTCACAAAACTTCACTGGAGTTAACCGGCAGACGGAGGGCGCAAACCGCCGCGCTATTTCCACCAGAGTCCGCACGTCAGCGTGTGCAGAAACTCACGCTTCTTCAGCGCCCTCCGCGTGTCGGAGAGCGCTGCCCTACGCCAGTTCACCTGCCCGTTGCGGTCGAAGCCCCGCAGCGGAAACGTCGCCGGGGGAAGCGTCATCCCGTGCTCCTCCAGCAAGGTCAGCTCCAGCGCCCGGAACCGCGCCTCGGTGCGCAGCCAGGACAGGCTTCTTCCCTCGTTGGGATGCGCGGCCTTCAGCTCCCGCCACTCGACGATCAGCGGCCACACGTCCCCGAACACATCCTCGTCGTCTTCGGCGGGCTCAAGCGTCACCAGGTCGGGGTACTCCCGCCGCAGCGCCTGCCCCCGCCCGGGCTGCGGGCCGGCGGCGCCGGTCGCCCTCGGCCCGTCCTGCCCCACACGTCCCGTCCCGAGCTCCGCCAGCGTCTTCTCCAGCTTGCGTAGGCCCTGCGCATTCTCCTCCCGCACGGCCCGGACCGCGTCCTCCCAGGCCCTGTGACCGGCGCGGCACTCCTTGCCCTGCTCCTCGACCACACCCTCCAAGTCCCCCAGCCTGTCCGCCAGCTTGTCGTTGCGGTCCCGCTGCTCAGCGGCGGCGGAGCCCACCCCCGACTGGAGCGCCTTCTGCAGCTGGTTCCGGATGCGCCGCGACAGCACCCCCTCGTCGAGGCTGGCGTCCAGGGTCCTGCGGTCCACCCCCAGAATCTCCGCCGTCTTCTTGCGCCCGTTGTCCCGCTCCAGCTCCTGCAACAGCGACATGAGCCGCAGGTGGTGCATGTCACGGACGCTCCTGCCCTTCTCGATGACGCCCTTCTCAGGTTCCATGAAGCCCTCCTCTTTTCACCGGCATTAGTCCCGGTCCAGCCCAGGTCAGGGTCCGACTTTCCGCGGGCTGCGCCATATGGACTTCCTGTAGGGGGATTTGCGGGATTTCCGCCCGATTCCGCCCTCTCTTCATGAGGCCTCGCTCCGCCCTTTTTGCGCCGGAAGACCGACCTGGGGACTTAAGTCCAAGTGTTCACAACTTCGGGGCGCTTTTGCCCCCATTTGTTCCTGTTTCAGCTTTGCCGCGCCCTCGCCGACAACTTCGCAACAAACCTCGTTTTCCTGTACAGCCCCATTACTGCACGGAAGGCGGTCTTTTGCCTAGACCCTCGAAAGGGGGTGCATAAACGTCTCCCCTTCCAGGCAGTTTTCAGCCGCAATTCGGTTGTTCACACTCTCTTGCGAATGTTCCGACTCATTGAGTCGCACAAATCCGCTGGGAGGTGAACGAGTTGATGCCGAAATCGAAACCCCGGTCTTTAAGACGCCTTTTACCGCTGGTTTCCGCGCTGCTTTTGGCGGCGCTGTTGGCCATCCCGTCCAGCGGGGTGGCCCTGGCCCAGGAACCCTCCGGCGGCATCGTTCTCGTCAACGCCGACCGGGAGTTCGTCGAGCGCAAGGGCGGAGGCGAGTTCGTCGCCCGGCCCGTCTTCGACCGCAGGATCACGGACCTCTTCTACGCCGTCCGCGACGCCGACACCGGCGACTGGATAAGCGCCATGTACCGGGTGAGGGGCGGCGAGAAGAAGCGCTCGGACGGCTGGGAGTACTCGTGGGAGTACCCCGACCTCGACGAGCAGCCCGAGCTGGACCGCGACAGGGCATACCTGCTGGTGATGCTGGCGACCGCCGAGGACCACAGAAGGGGCGACTTCTACGCCGTCGTCCCCATCCACCAGCCGGGGCGCATCTGGGACAAGATCCTCTCCGCCCTCAACCCGGCCAGGTGGGCGAGGGCCTTCGCCGGCTGGGTCGTCGAGGGAGTCCACGGGACCCTCTGCGGAGTGGTTGAGCGGGCGTCGGGCGAGGACGCCGACAACTGCCGGAGGGAGTCCGGCAGATGAGCGACATCCTCACCGGCACTCCCCCCGACCTCACCTATGCCCACTGGATGGTCCGCGACGCCTGGCTGGTCGTCTGGGCCATCACCTCCGGTGCCCTGGTGGTCATCCTCGGCTGGATGGGGCTCACCATGATCATGGCCGAGCACCTGGGCAGCCGGCAGGCCGGATGGCGGGAGATGGTCCCCCGGCTCGTGCTCGGCCTCGTGGCCGCGGCGTCCTCCCTGTGGTGGTGCGCCCTGGTCCTGGACGTCGCCGACGCCGTGTCGGGATTCATAGCCGTATCTCTCAACGTCACCGCCGGGGACATGCTCCGCGCCACCCTGCGCACCCTTCTGACGGCGGTGGAGGCGGGCAGCGTGGGCATGGCCCTCCTGCTCGCAGTTCTCTACCTCGTCTACGGCTTCTTCGTCCTCTACGTGATCGTGCAGATGGTGCTGCGCCTTGCGTTGATAGACATCCTCCTGGCCCTGTCGCCCATCGCTCTGGGGCTGTGGATTCTGCCCCACACGGCGGGCTGGGGCCGCCACTGGCTGCGCCTGTTCATGACGACGGTGTTCCAGCAGGCAATCCAGCTAATCGCGCTGGCCCTGGGCTTCGGATTCCTGAACGAGGTCGCGCGGATAGCCGCCTTCGAGCCGGTGCAGGACCTGATCTGGAAGCTGCTCATGTCCCTGGCCTTCGTCTACATGGCGACCCGGGTGCCGTCGATGCTCGGCAACGCCGGGACCTTCGACTCCTGGCTCTCGATGCTCTACTTCGGCATGAACCTGCCCGCGTCGATGGTGCGGTCCGCCCGGACCATCGGGCTGGTGGCGGGCGGAGCGGCCGGAGGGCCCGGCGGGATTGCCGTTGGCGCGGTTGCAGCCAGCGCGGGACTGTCGGCAGCCGCCGGCGGCCTCAGCTCGGCGGCTTCGATGGCGACCCCGTCGGCGGGCGGAGACGGGGGCGGGGAAGCCCCCCGGAGCAGCGGGGAGTGACGACGGATATGCCAACGACGGCTCTTCCGTCGACAGGCAATGCGAGGGAGGGGGCGTGATGTGCAGGTAACGGAGCGAATCAACCCCGACCGGTAGAGACGAGCGGAACGCTCGGAGCAAGAGAGGAGCAATAGGAATGGAACAACTGACACAGACCATATCGAACCTGGTGGGGATCCTGCTGGGCGTCGTGGGCGCGGTGGGCGTGGGCTTTTTCATCTACGGCGCGTACCTGTACCTGACGGCCTCAGGAGCGCCCCACCAGATGGAGCGCGGCAAGAGCGCAATGATGACCGCCCTCGCGGGCATCGTCCTGGCCCTGGTCGCCTACGGCGTCGTGGAGCTGGTGATGAACGCCGTGGTGGACCCCGGAATCGACGTCGAGGACGCGCTGCCCGACCCGCAAGCCCCCGGCACCGAGGACAGCAGCGGCGGCGGATAGGCCGACGTGAAAAGGGAGGAGCAGAACATGAGAGAACACGAGGTACCGACCCACGTCCAGGCCGAGGACAGGGTGCTGCTGGGGTTCACATTCCCGCAGATCGTTGCGGCGACGGCGGTGTGCGCCATCTCCTACGGCGCATACCGCTACGCCCCTATAGGCCCCTCCGAGGTGCGCATGGCGATTGCCGTCGTCCTCGGACTGATCGGCATTGCCATGGTGGTGGGGAAGATAGGCGGGAGGCGGCTGCCCCTGGTGGCCGCCGACCTGCTCAAGTACCGGCTGGGGGCCCGGCTCTACGCGGGGACGGTCTCCCAGCTGGTGAGGAGCGAGCCGCCCGCGCCGGTCCAGCCGGTGAAGAGCGGCCTCGGCCCGCTGAGCCTGATGGCGAAACGGGCCGCACGCGGCCTGGGAAGGCTGCGCAGGAACAGGAAGAAGCACACGCAGAGAGAGCGCCGCAACGGGCGGATGCGCTGGTTCGGCAAGCGGAGGGGCAAGGACGGAGGGAAGCGCCAGGGCCGCGACCACAGGGCCAAGACGCTGGAGACCAGCCGGAGGAAGCCCGGGAAGGGACCCCTGGCACTGGCGGTCGTCGCCCTTCTCGCGGCGGCGGTTGTCGCCATCCCCCAGGCAGCCCTGGCCGACGGGCACGAGCCCTGGCGCGACGAGATCGACTTCGAGATCGAGGAACGGGTGGAGGGACGCCGGATATTCGTCGAGGCGCTCACCGTCTCCGGCGGCCGGGCCGCCGTGACCCTGAGAGCCGCCGCCGACATCGACCTGCGGGTCAGGGCCTTCGGCGGGCCCGAGGGCGCCTGGCTGCGATTCTGGGGCTCGGCAACCCTCGCGCAGGGGGAGCGGGCCGACTACTCCCTGCCCCTGCACGGGCCGAAGCCCTCCTTCACCTTCTCCTGGGAGGACGCCCTCGGCCAGGCGGGCGCCTTCACCGTAGACCACGAGAAGATACCGCACCCGCTCCCCGTGGCCGAGGGCGAGCTGTGCACCGTCCGGCTCACGTCCCTGGGCTGGACGACCGGGTCCGTCAGCGGCGTCATCGAGTCCGAGTGCGTCGCCCGCATGGCCCACCCGGTGGACCTTCCCTTCGTCGCCGGGCACGCCAGCGTGAAGGAGACGGCGTTGATGGACGCCGAGGTCACGGCAATCACGGGGAAGGTGGTGGCCGGAGCCGGAGAGGCGCCGGCGAACCTGCCCTTCGTCGCCAACGGCAAGACGCGCTTCCGGCTCCCAGCCTCGGAGCACGAGGCCCTTCGCCCGGTGGCCGTGTCCGTGTACATCCAGGCGGCCCTGAGCATCGAACTGCCGCCCCTGACCGTGCTCACCCACCGGCCGGAACGCACGGAGCTCCGCACCGAGACCGTGACCCTGTGGAGGCCGGGGACCGCCGAGACCGTCAGCGAGACGGTCACCGTGACCAACGACGACGGCACGACGACGCAGCACGTCGTTACGGCCACCCTGTCCGTGCCGGGGGAGACGGTCAGCCGCGACGTGACCCTCACCATCGTCCACCCGGAGCGCGTGGAGGCCGAGGTCCTCGAACGGTCGCCGGTCTCCGACGTCCGTGACGAGTCGATGACCCTGAAGTCCGCCGTGTGGTCGGACATCGCCTTCAGGGCCCTGGTCCTGCCCGAGCCCAAGCCCGAGGACCCGCCGGCCGAGCAGACGCCCGCGGAAGGCGGTCTGCGCGGCTGGTTCGACCTGCTGGGCTGGGAGTGGCCCTGGTGAGGCGTGCGCTTGCGGCGACGCTGCTGGCGGGGGTCGCGCTGGTCACCACCGGCGCGGCCCCATCCCCGGAGGAGCGGGCGATGCTCGACGCCTTCGACCGCGTCCTCACGGCGATGGCCTACGCCGCATCCGGCATCTGCGTCTTCGCCATCGTCTGGGCGGGCTTCGTCCTGATGGCCGAGGGCGGGGAGGAGCGCGGCGGGGGGCGCGCCAGGACCGCCGTCTTCATGGCGGTGGTCGGCCTGGTCCTGGTGCTTCTGGCCAAGGGCGTGGCCGCGCTGCTGCGCAGCGGCCTCGTGGACTTCCCATCCCCGCAGAGCGAAGGAGACCCCTGATGAGAATGCAAGAGATAGTCGAACGTGCCCGGCGCGGGGCGAAGGAACTCACGGACAGGCTCGCCGCCCTGCGGCTGAGGCTTGTGACGCGCCTCCGGGAAGCGGTCCGTGCACCGGCCCCGAAACAGAGCCCCGAAGCCGGACCCACCGAGCCGCCGGCGCCCAAGCCGCCGCCCGAGCTGCCCCTCTCCTTCATGCTCTCGCACCTCGAAGAGGACGGCCCGGTGAGGCTGGACGGGGTGAAGCTCGGCGTCTGCGAGGTGATGGGCCTTGAGATCGACGAGCCGAAGCTGGGGGCCTTCGCCGGGGCGCTCAACGCCCTGGACTTCCCGGCCCAGCTTCTCGTCAGACAGCATTCGCCCCGCCTGGAACGGCTGCGGGAGGAGCTGAAGCAGACGCAGCCGGAGGACCTTCCCCCGCAGACGAAGGCGGCCTCAGAGTCCCTTCAAAGACTCTTCACCGACCTTGAGCGCCGCGACGGCATCCTCGACCGGCGCTTCTACGCCGTCTGCGAGACGGGCCGCATCGACGACCTCCGGGGCCTGCTGACCAGGGCCGGGTTGGCCGTCCACCTCCTGAGTGGCCGCCAGCTTCGCATGTTCCTCGTCTCCGCCGTCCTCGGCGGCTCACCCGCAGAGTTCGATGAAGAGAAGCCCGTCGAGGTGGAGATAGGCCGGCGCGACCTGCGCGTCGGCGGGAGCCTCGTGCGCTCCCTTCACCTGGGCAAGTGGCCCCGCTCGCTGGCCCCCGGCTTCCTCCAGGGGCTGATGGCGGCGGGAGCGCCCATGGACCTGTCCGTCCACGTCGGCCCGATACCGGCGGAGCAGGCCGCGAGGACGCTGGAGTGGCAGAAGGTCAGGTTCGAGTCGGCCCAGTCCCTCTCCTTCAAGCGAGGCCGCACCATGTCCCCCGAGGCGGAGATCGCCCTGGAGGACATCACCCGGCTGAGGGACGAGGTGCAGCGGGGCAGGGAGCGCCTCTTCCACGCATCCCTGTCCGTGACCCTCCGCGCGAGGGACGAGGCGTCGCTGAGGGAGATGACCCAGCGGGCCAAGGCCCACTTCGCCGCCACCCTCGGCAAGCTCGACAACCTGGCCTTCCGGCAGAGGGAGGGGCTGCTCTCGACGCTGCCCCTGGCCCTGAACGCCGTCGCCGAGTGGCGCAGCCTGGACACCTCCAGCATAGCCCGGCTCTTCCCCTTCTCGCCGCCCGACCTGGACACCCGGAGCGGGACGCTCTACGGCATCGACATGCGGGCCTGCTCGCCCATCGTCTACGACCCCTGGGACGGCACGCACCTCAACGCGAACACGGCGGTGTTGGCCCGCTCCGGTGCAGGCAAATCCTTCGCCACGAAGCTGGGCGTGCTGCGCGGCCTGTGCCGGGGCGTGACCGCCTACGTCATCGACCCCGAGGGGGAGTACGCGGACATGGCCCGCGCCGCGGGCGGACGGGTCCTCTCCCCCGGCGTCCCCGGCGAGGGCATGAACCCCTTCGTCATAGACAAGGGCGATTCAGAAGAAATGCTCCAGCGCATCGGCAGCCTGCGGCGCCTTATCGAGGTGATGGTGGGAGAGAGCCTCGGCGCCGACCGCAGGGCATCGCTGGACCACGCCCTGGCGGGCTACTACGCCCAACCCCGCAAGCACACCGGCTTCCGCGACTTCTACAAGTATCTGCAGGAGAGCGAGGCGGGCGATCCCGATCTCGCAAGGCTGCTCCGTCCCTTCGCCACCGGCAGCCTCCGCCACCTCCTCTCCGACGAGGGCGACGACCTCCTGGGCAACGAGGCCCTCGTCACGGTCTTCGACCTGCACCTCCTGGAGCCGGAGCTCCGTCCCGCCGCCGCGATGGTCTGCACCGAGACGGTGTGGGCGGCGGCCGCCCAGGACCCCAAGCCCCGCCTGCTGGTCGTCGACGAGGTGTGGTCGATCATGCAGCACCCCGAGGGCGCCGCGTTCATGGTTTCCATGGCGAAGCGCGCCCGCAAGCACCGGCTGGGACTCCAGTTCATCACCCAGGACGTCCAGGACCTGCTGTCCGAGGACACGTCGAGGACCATCACCGGCCACTCCGGAAGGGCGCTCCTCCAGAACGCCGCCTTCAAGCTGCTTCTCCAGCAGGACGCGGCGGCAATCAGCACCGTGGGCGACGCCTTCGACCTGCCCGAGGACCTTCAACGCTGGCTGCTCTCGTGCCCCAGGGGAGACGGCCTGCTGCTGGCGAAGGGACACCGCTTCCCCGTGCGCATCGAGGCCACCCCGGAGGAGACGGCAGTCATCGAGTGGCGTCCCGGGGCGCACAGGTAGGACGAGCCGGAACGCGTAACGCCCCATAGGGAAAGGAAGAGACCCCCATGAATCTGAACCCCAAGAACCTGCTTTTTGGAAACGACGCAGAGGAGAAGGCCCCCGTCCTGCTGGCGGTGACGCCGCCGCGCTCCGGGGAGCGCACGCTGCTGGGCGTGGAGAACATGCTCGGCTCCATCGCCGTCCCCGAGCCCTTCTCCCTGGAGCTGGCCGGGGACATGGACGGCGTGACCCTCATGGCCCGCTGCCTCGACGACGAGGTGGTGCGCGGCCAGCTCTCCGCCCACTACCCCCAGGCCCGCATCCGCAAGGTTGACCCCGCAGACGACCCCCTGCACATGGGCGAGGCAGAGCAGGCGTGGTCGGTCACGCTGAGGGCCGTCGGCCCCGAGTACGTGCCCCTTCGCACCTTCAGAGACGACGACCTGCTCGACCCCGGCTCCGACCCCCTCATCGCCCTCATGGGCGCGCTCTCCGCCCTCCAGAAGGGGGAGCGGGTGGTGGCGCGGCTGCTCCTGCGCTCCCTGGGACCCGACTGGTCCCAGGCCCACATGGAGAAGGCCCACAAGCGGCCCGGCATGGAGCCGAGGGAGCCCGCCTACACCTACCAGACCAAGCCCCTGCAGATGGACGGCATGACCATGGCCGTCCTCGGCATCGGGGCGCTGGCCGCCCTGAAGGGCTACCTGTGGGTGCAGGACGGCGAAGATATGGAAGGCGGCGGCGCTGGGCACGGTCATGGCCCTGGGCCTGGCCGCAGGCGGCCTCGCCTGGCGCCGCTGGAAGAAGGCCCGCAGGCGCGTCGAGGACCCCCTGCTCATCGGGGAGAAGGTGTCGCGCATCGCCTTCGACGCCGAGCTCCAGGTGGTCGCCGTCCTGCCCGCCGACACCGGGCGGCAGCGGGCCGGGGAGCTTCTCGGCCCGGTGACCGCCGCCTACCGCCACTTCGACAACCCCGCCGGGGCTCGCCTCAAGGTGAGTCCCCTGCGCCCCGTCACGCCCGATCCCTCGACGCTCCACCCGCCGGGCCCCGGACTGTTCGGCGGCCGCAGCGTCCTGGGCGTGCGTGAGATCGCCTGCCTCTGGCACCCGCCCGGAGCGGGCGACGAGACCCCCCTGGTGGAGCGGTCCGGCGCGAGGGCGCTCCTCCCGTTCGCCAAGGGCGTCCGGGGAGGCGCTCTCGTGGGAGACACCACCGCGGGCAAGCCCAGGCCCATCCGGTTTCCCGAAGACCTGCTCCGCCGTCACCACCTGTACGTGGCCCGCACCCGCATGGGCAAGTCCACCCTGATGCACCACGTCGCCGCCCACAAGATGAGCGAAAAGGCGGCGGGCAGGGACGGCGACGCCATCATCGTCATAGACCCCCACGCAGACCTGGTGGCCGGCCTGCTCCGGCAGGTGCCCGAGTCCCTCATCGACAAGGTGCGCCTCATCGACCTGGCCGACCAGAGGAGAGCGCCGGGCATCAACCTCCTGGACACCCGCATCTTCGCCGACCGGGACCGCACCGCCGACTCGGTGGTCAGGGTGGCGAAGGGCCTGTGGGAGCAGTGGGGGCCGAGGATGCAGTCCATCCTCGAACAGACCGTCAAGACCCTCCACGAGGCCAACGAGCACCCCGAGACCGACGAGGGCAGCCAGCACACCATCCTCGACGGGCTGAAGCTTCTCTCCGACAGGAAGTTCCGGGACGGCGTGCTCAAGAGGATAGAGGACCCCTATCTCCTTGAGTGGTGGGCCAGGGACTTCGGAAGCTGGCACCAGCAGTATCGAGCCGAGGCCCTGGCCCCCGTGCAGACCCGCCTCTCCTACTACGCATCGTCCAAGCGGGCGAGGGCCATCCTGGGACAGCGCCGCTCCACCATCGACCTGCGCGACATCATCCTGCAAGGCGGCATCCTGCTGGTCTCCACCGCCCAGGGCGCGGTGGGCAGGGACGTCTCCGCCCTGGTCGGCGCCTCCCTGCTCAACCTGGTCGATTCGGTGATACGCGAGCAGGAGAGCACGGCCCTCGGCGAACGCCGGGGCGCGCTGGTCGTCGTCGACGAGATGCAGTCGCTCCCCGGCGTGGACTACGAGTCGATGCTCAGCGAGCTGGGCAAGTTCGGGGCGTCCTTCATCCTCGCCACCCAGAGCCTCGCCAAGCTGGACGACCTCTCCCGCACCATGCGCGACACCATCCTCGCCAACGTCGGCTGCCTCGCCGTCTTCCAGGTGGCCGGCAACGACGCCAGGACCCTGGTGTGGGAGCTGGGCAAGGAGCGGGTCACCGAGGACGACATCACGTCGCTTCCCGTCCACCACTGCTATGTCCGCGCCACCGTCGGCATCGACCGGATGCCCGCCTTCTCCATGATGGTCAGAAAGCCGGAGGAGGGAGACCCCGCCGTCGCCGCACGCATCCGCGAGGCGGCCTCCTCCTACACCCTGACGGCCCAGGACCTGGAGGACGCCCAGTCCGGCGCCCGCAAGAAGGTCCGGGACTTCAAGGACCGCGCCGCCGACCTGGAGAAGGACGGCGGAGAGACGGACGGGAAGCGGGAGGACGAAGCCGCCGGAAACGAGAACGCCGCGGAAGAGGAGATCGAGCAATGAGACCCGAAGGATGTGAAGCCGAGATACTCCGCGCCCTGGCGTCGATGCCCTTCCTCGACCGGGCGGAGCTGGCGGCCGTCACCGGCCGGTCCAAGGGCACGGTCCGCGACGCCGTCGCAAAGCTGGACTCCGGCGGCTTCTGCACCGCCGTGCCCCACGCCACCCCCCTCTTTCCCTCGTCGACCCAGAGGCTCCATCTCACCGCCGCCGGGCTGCGGCGGCTGGCCGAGCGGGAGCAGACGCCCCTGGACGAGCTGGTGCGCGACCGCCCCGTCTCCGCCCAGTGGCGGCGCAACCTGATGGGACGGCTCGACTCCCTCGCCTCCATCTACCGGCTGGCAGTCTCCGTCTCCGCCGTCGCATACCCCATAGGCTTCCGGTGGTACAGGGCATCGCCCCTGGACGCCGCCGTCGAGCTTCCCGGCGGCCGTACCGTCGGCATCGTCAGGCAGGGGCTCACCGCCGACAGGTCCTCCTTCTCCAACCGGATGTGGAGGCTGCGACAGGGGGAGCTCCCCGGAGCGGTGCTCGTGCTGGCGGCCGACCCCATCCGGCTCAGGCACGTCCGCAGGACGCTGACCGGCGCACCCGTGCCCATCTACCTCGCCGTCGAGCGCGAGGCGGTCGCGGCGTCGCCGGACGACCCGGCGTGGAGCCCGCCCGCCGTCAGCGCCTCCGTCGAGCTGCGCTCGGTACTCGACCGGATAGAGGAGGGAATCCCCCTTCCCGAGGAGGACGAGCTCCAGATGGCCTCGGTCCCCGCCGACCTCTCCGTCGAGGGTCCGGGATGGAGGATCTCCGACTATCTGCTCCCCGCCACCCTCAAGCCCGCCGAGAAGCGGGCCCTCGACATCATCTCCGACTGGCCCTGGATCGCCCTGACCGACCTGGCCGGACTCATGGGCGTGTCCCCGCCCAGAGCGTCCCAGCTGGTGACGCCCCTCGAAGGGTTCCGCCTCGTCGCCCGGCCCATCGCCGGGAGCGGGCGCATGACCCTCACCAACCGGGCCCTGTCCCTCCTGGCCCGCAGGGACCGCACCTCCGTGACCGTGGCGAGGAGGCGTTGGAGCGCCGCTCCCCTGTTCCCCGGCACGCCGTTCGTCTGGGACAACGTGACGGGCGCGAGGAGCCGCCAGCTGCTCAGGAACGTCGAGCACACCGCCGCCGTCCACTCCTTTCTGGCGGCCATGACCGTGCAGGCGGGCCTCCTGGACTGGGAGGTCTCCCAGGTCGACCCGCCCAGAAGGGCCTCCCGCCACTTCAGGCACGGCGACGGGATGCGCTCGGTCAACCCCGACGCCTTCGGCGTCCTCAGTAAGGGCGAGACCGCATGGCCGTTCCTCCTGGAGTGGGAGCGAAGGGCCGTGAGACCCTCGACCATGTCCGAGCGCCTCGCCCCCTATCTGCGCTACTTCTCCTCCCACCGGCCCACCGACGACCACGGCACGCGGCCCTCCGTCCTCATCGTCTTCGACGACGAGATCGTCCAGACCCACTTCCTGCGCCTGGCGCGGAAGGAGATGCAGGCCAGGGGCGTGACGGTGCCCCTGTGGGTCTCCCACAGGGCCGCCATCGAGCAGCTGGGGCCGCTGGGACGCGCATGGCGCTCCCCGGGCGACTGGCAGTCGCCCCAGGCCATGCCCCCTCAATGACCGACGACTGACATCGGGGAACGGCGCGACGGCTCGCGCTCTCTTCCCCAGAGGAGACGTGAAGCCATGCGTTCACAAGACCAAGACAGGAAGAAAGGCCCCCGGAGGCGTGGAGGACGGACCGTTGTCCGGCTCAACACGGCGGCCCTCTGGGAGCGGCTCACACTGTTGAACCGCTCCCAGAACTGGCTCGCCAGGGAGGTCGGGGTCAGCCCCGGCTACATCTCGATGCTGGTCAACGCGGGGCGAACACCCTCCGGGCGCATCCGCCGCCGGATGCTCAGAGCCCTGGACTTCGACGACTTCGACCAACTCTTCACGATGGAGGATAGAGATGACTAGCCAAACCGATTCGTCCCGTCTCGACGGGATCATGGAACAGTTCGACGACGAGGAACAGGACCTGGCGCTCCAGGCCGTCGCGCTGGCGGAGGACTTCCCCAAGCGCCTCGAACGGCTGCACGAGGTCAGCGGCCTCACGTGGGCCGCCTTCGCCAGGGCCATCGGCGTGGACCCCAAGCTGGTCCACAGGTGGCGCAACGGCGTCCAGCCCTCCGGCTGGGCCATGCACGCCATCTTCCGCTTCGCAGCCCGGATACCGGGAGGCATGGCGATCCTCGTTACCGAGAGCTTCCAGATGAGCTTCTTCAAGGAGGACAGCTAGACCAACGGCCCCGCCGGGCGCAGAACGCATCGGCGGCACGGCGGGGCCTGAGACGGCTGGGTCGCCGGCGCTCGCCCGTTCCGTCGGCTCCGGCGGCCCAGCCGCACACCGCCAATGAGAGGCCAGCGGCCCACCTACCGCCGCTGCGACTACAGGAAATGAGAGACGCAAAGAGAAACAACGGACGAAGGAGACGTATCAAGCAGGAGGTCGAAGACGCCCTGGAAAACTCCATGCCGTCCTTCTCGCCGGAGGACCGCAGGACGGTCCTGAAGGGGATGCGCATCCTGGCCCGAGTCGCCATCCGCACCTACATCGAGGAACAGGCGGCCGAGTCCGACGCCGCAGCCAGCGGTGGCGGGGAGGAGCAGGGCTGATGCGCTTCACTCCAACGCTCACCATCATCAGCCTCGGCGGAGGCGTCCAGTCCTCCGTCATGGCGCTCATGGCGGGAGAGGGCGCGTTCGGCCGCACGCCGGACTGCGCCATCTTCGCCGACACCCGCTGGGAGCCCCCCAGCGTCTACCAGCACATCGAGTGGCTCCAAGACCGGCTGAGCTTCCCCCTATATGTGGTGGACAACGGACGCAGCCTCCGCGAGGACGTGAAGGCCCTCACCAACCACTCGGGCTCACCCAGCTACGTGGACATCCCCGTCTACCTCAAGGGGCGCGGCGGGGAGGGCGACGGCATCGGCAGACGCCAGTGCACCGACAACTACAAGATCAGACCCATACGCCGCAGGATACGCGAGATGCTCGGACTCAAGCCGAGACAGCGGGTCCCGGCCGGGACCGCCGTCGAGCTGTGGCTGGGCATCTCCACCGACGAGGCCATCAGGATGAAGACCTCACGCGACAGGTGGATAGCGAACCGATACCCGCTCATCGAGGCGGGGATGTCCCGGCGGGACTGCGCCGACTGGTGGGCGGCCCGCTACGACAGGCCCCTGGAACGCTCGGCCTGCGTCGCCTGCCCCTTCCAGTCACGCGCACGGTGGGTGGAGACGAAGCGCCGGTGGCCCGAGCTGTTCGCCGAGGCGGTGGAGATCGACGGCAGGATGCGAGACCGGCTGGCCCTGGACAAGACTCCGTACCTGCACTCTCAGCGGATGCCACTGGCCGAGGCTGTCGCCCTCGACGAGGCGGCCCTGGGAGCCGACGGCCTACGAGACGGCTGCGAGGGACACTGTGGGGTGTGAGCGACGAGGCGGCCCTGGGAGCCGACGTGGTCGGTGTTGGGTATGTTTTGCAGATAAGCTTTCTCGAACCCTTAAGAGGTGGCTTGGCGCCTTCGGCGACGGCTTCGGCAACGAGTGCGAGGGACACTGTGGGGTGTGAGCGGGTGGGGCTGTCGGGCCGGTCCCGGAAGAGGGCGCACGGCGGGCGCCGCAGCCTCCTAAACCAATACCAAGGTGGGATGTGCATTTCGGGGTCTTGAAGACAACCAAAAGGACTCCGCAGCTCCTCATTTCACCTTTGGGCCCCTACTGGGTCGCCACTGACAGTGCGGTCTAGCGATATGTACATTTCACCTTGGCTTTAGTTTAGTACATGATGAGATGGGTGGGAACGAGTCGCTGTGCAATGGGGTCCACCGCCAGCCTCAACCCTTCCAGAGTGTAGGCTCCCAGCAGAGCCGGGGCGTCGTCCTCTCCGAACACGACGAGAGTGACCTCGCTGGACCCGTCGACCGTCGCCCAAGCTCTCCCAATGTCCATCTCCACCCGGCGACCGTCGGCGAGCAGGAAGACGCCCTTGTCCATCGGCTCGATCCCCAGCTCGCGCAGAAGGCTGCCGGGCAGCGTCGTATAGGCGGCCCCGGTGTCCACCGTCGCCTCTACGTCCCGCTCCTGCTGCCCATCCATGCTGGAGATGCGCAGCGGCCACCTGAAAGTCCCCATGGAGGGAGCCTCTCCTTCTCAATGTCTACCGCCCCATTTTACTCCATTGAGAGCCGTCCTCATAGTGGCGGGGCCCTTGACAGGGGCAGCCGGTGCGTTCATGATAAGAGTATGATATTGTAATACACAGTACGGCAAAAAAGAGAGTGTGTCCATGCCCAGAAAGTCCAAGGTCATCAGCTTTTCCATGCCCCCGGAGATGGCCGAGCAGGTGCAGCAGGTGGTCGACGAGGAGGGCCGCACCGTGAGCGAGTTCCTCCGAGACGCCATCCGCCTGTACATGGACGAACGGGAGTGGCTGCGGCAGGAGCGCCGCCAACGGGCGAAGGCCCGCAGGGGTAGGAACGAACAGGAGTGAACAAGGAGGACGAACCCATGGACCGGAATGCCAGCCACACACCCGCAGCCCTCTACGCCAGGGTCTCCAGCGAACGGCAGGACGTGGACCTGTCCGTGGCCGCACAGATGAGGGCGCTCAGGGACTACGCCGACAAGAACGATTACACGGCCGTCCGCGAGTACGTGGACGAGGCTGAGAGCGGACGCGTGGCCGACAGGCCCGAGTTCAGCAAGATGCTCGACGAGGCCCGCAAGACCAATGCCCCCTTCAAGGAGATACTGGTCTGGAAATTCTCCCGCTTCACCCGCAAGCGCGAGCACGCCGTCGCCTTCAAGTCCATGCTCAGGCGAAGGGGCATCCGAGTCGTCTCGGTAACCGAGCAGGCCGAAGACAACCCCACGGGCAGGCTCCTGGAGGGCATCATAGAGAGCGTGGACGAGTTCTACAGCGAGAACTTGGCCACGGAGGTCATCAGGGGTATGCGGGAGGCGGCGTCCAGGGTTTCTGGGTCGCTCCCAGGGCCCCTTACGGCTACAGGAAGGTCAAGGTCCTGGACGGGGCCAAGGAGAGACCCACCCTGGAACCGGACCCGGATACGTTCCTCATCGTCAAGCGCATCTTCGACCTGGCCGACACCCGCAAGGGAATGCTCAAAATCGCCCGCGTCCTCAACGACGAAGGCATCGCCAGCCCCAGGGGTAAGCTCTGGAACAAGACCTCCATCCACAACATCCTCAACAACGAGGCTTACCTGGGAACCCTGGTCTGGGGAAACCACGCAGACGGCAAGGCCGACCCGGTGCGGGTGGAGAACGCCTTTCCCGCCATCACATCCAAAGCCCAGTTCGACCGCGTGAACAAGATAATGCGCTCCCGCGCACCCAAGATCACTCACCCCCGCAGGGTGGGAAGCACCTTCCTGCTGAGCGGCCTCGTAAAGTGCTACAAGTGCAAGAGAGCGCTCTCGGGCCGGTACTCCAGCAGGGGCACGTTCCCTTACTACGTCTGCCACTCCTTCATCAAGCGCGCTCCCGGAGGATGCGATTCGCCCAGGGTCGACGCCCGGCTCTTCGAGAAGCTGGTCGTCAACTCGATTCGCTCAAACATCCTGACCGAGGGCAATATTCGGAGTCTGGTCAAGGTCGTGGACGAGCAGATGGACGGCGTGGCCGGTGAGGAGCGCAAGCGGCTGGAGACTATCGAGTCGGAGCTTGCCGAGGTGCGGGGAAGGCTGGACCGCATCTACGACCTCGTGGAGACAACGACGGAATTCAACATGGCCGACTTCGCCCAGCGCATCCGCGACCACAGGGAGCGGCAGGAGTGCCTTGAGTCCGCGGCGCAGGGAGCCAGGGCGATCCTAGCCCAGCGAAGGGCGGTCCTCGATGACGTGAAGACGATCACGGCCTACGCCCAGGACATGAGCACGTTCCTGCGAAAGAGCGAGCTGACCGAGCGCAGGGCCTTCATCGAGACCTTCGTCAAGGAGATCGAACTCCTGCCCGACAACGCCGTCGTCCGCTACACTGTTCCCACGCCCGACGACAGCCTCATACCGGCAAAAAAAGTGCATGATATACCGCTGAACGGCTCGGCGGTATCTACCAGCAAGTTTGGTGGGCCAAGGCGTACCGATTTGCGAACTTTTCGGTGGGAGGTCGTCCTCTAGGTCAACTGGGGTACCCCATCACTTACCACGCGAGCCTCTGACCTCTGAGGATTAACGACTGGTTGGCTGTCAACCAGTTCACCGTCTCCGAGAACAGGGACACTCGCAGGCCGAACATGGGGTTGTTCGTCAACGGCCTGCCCATAGGCGTGGTCGAGTTGAAGGGGCCGGGCGGAAGCGTTTCACGGTCAACTGAAGGCCTGGGCAGGTCGCTCAGTATCTCGTCCTGGGAGGTACGAGAAGAGATGGCGTCAGGTCGACGCCGCATGAGATATCATAACCGCTGCCTCTCTTCTAGCTGATCGCCTGCTCCGGCATGTCTACTGCGCTCACGGGGTATCGGCGAGTTCCCGTTCGGCTCGTGTAAGGGTGCTGCGCAGCCGGTAGTTCTGGTAGGCGGCCCACAGGATCATCGCCGGCGGCACAACCACGATGGCGGCGATCAGCGAGTAGGCTATGGTGATTGCTGTGACCATCCCGAACTGCTGGAACGGCGGCAGCGACGAGAAGATCAGCACCCCTAAGCCGAGCGCGGTGGTCAGCGCAGAGCCCAGCAAGGCCGAGCCCGTGGTCCTTAGGGTGCGCCGCGCGGCCGCCTCGGCGTCTCTGGAGTGGGCGAACTCCTCCTGATAGCGGTGGATGATGTGGATAGTGTAGTCCACACCGATCCCGATGGACAGCGCGGTGATCAGCGCTGTTATCACGTTGTACGGAATCCCCAACAGCGTCATGGTCCCCAGGACGCAGAAAAGCGCCATCACGATGGGAGCGACGGCTATGAAGCCGAGCGCAGGACGGCCCCCGGTGATCCAGAAAAACAGGCAGAGGATGACGAGCGCGGCGATGATGGTGATGATGATCCCGGTCGTCTGATTGCCGGTCAGCGCGTTGGCCACCTCGATCCCGACTATCTCGCCGGACGTCGGCGTCAGCTCCTCCCGCGGCCCGAACCACAGCCCGTCTATGTCGTCAACCATGCGCTCGGCCCGCTCCTGGTCGCCCGTGAGGGCCTTGAACTGGACCAGCAGAGTATCCGGCCCATTGGGGTCGTCGACCGCAACCTGCGCGAAGCCCTCGGGGTCCAGCTCTTCCAGCCGGTCGATGACCGCTTGTATCTCCACGGGGTCGAGGCGAAAGTCGTCCGCCACCAGAGTCATCTCACGCAGCTGGGAGTCGTAGCTGTCGCCTGGCGTGGCGTCGTCGTCGATCCAGTCGACCAGCAGGAGGCCGAGGGACGACTCGATGTCGCTGACCACGCCCTCGGGCCGGCGCAGGTCGTCCGAGAACGCCACGCTGAAATCGAGGATGTTGCGGACGGTGCGGTCGTCCGTGATCTCGGTCTCTATCAGAACCTTCACCGTGCCGGTGGAGCCGCCGAAGGCCGCGTCGAGGGTCTCGATGTGGCGGATGGCTTCGCCTCCGGAGGGCAGAAAGTCGTTGGTGTTGAACACCGTGACGATGCGGGTGGAGGTGACGCCCAACAGCAGGGTAGCGACGCCGATGACCAGCAGGAACGGCGTCGGCCTGCGGGCCAGCATGCCTCCCAGCGCCTCAATCGCCGGGCCCACACCGGGTATGGCGCCGGAGATCGGACGGGCCGGGGGCAGTGAGCCTCGGCCCACCCGCCAGCGATCAAGCAGCGCCCGCGACGACGAGAGCAGCGTCAGCATGACGACGAGGCCCGCTCCCACCCCGATGCCCGCGACAACGCCGAAGTCGCCGTTGGCCGGGATCGGAGAGGTGAGGTTGGTCAGGAAAGAGACTACGGTGGTGACAGCGGCCAGCGAGAGGGGGATGATAACCGACCGCAGCCCCAGAAGAGCGGCTGCCTCGACCTGATGCCCCTCGTTGCGCTGCTCGCGGTACCGCCCAACCGTCTGGATTGCGTAGTCCACCACCAGCCCGATGAGCATGATCGGCACCATGGTGGTCAAGATGTTGGGCGGGCCGATCACCCCGAGGCCGTTGGGTCCCAGCCAGCCCTGCGCACCCATCATCCACACGATGGTCAGCACAAGTCCCAGCAACGACATCAGCAGGTCGAAGAGGGAGCGGGTGAACAACAGCAGCAGCGCGGCTATCACCAGCAGGGCCAGTCCCATCAACAGGACCATCTGAGAGCCGGTGGCGCCCCCGGTCTCCTCGGAAACCGTGGCCGAAGACAGGCTGCCGCCTTCAAGCGGCCCCTGGCTCGCCTCCGCGATGTCCCGGATGGCGAGCTGGGCCTGGGTGAGAGCATCGGCGTCGTCCTCGGCGTCTCCGTCTCCGTCCGCGTCCGTGAGCAGACGCACGGTGGCTATCGCAACCCGGGCGCCGTCGGAGTCGGTCCCCACCAGCCGGTCTATAGGAACCTGCGACGCCGCCTGATCGATCTGCTGCTGCGACAGCGGGGCGAAGTCGTTGACGCCAAGGACGGAGGCCAGCATGTTGGTGGGAGCGATGACCGGATTTGGAGGCGCCAGCAGCGGGGCGACCCTGGGATTGGAAGCGACCCGGCTCAGCACGCCGTCCATCTGGCTCAGACCCTCGGGCGTCAGGACTGCGTTCCCGCGAAAGAGCAGCGTTGCCGTTGTGGTGTCATCGGAGCCTCCGAACAGCGCTGCGATCTTGTCGGAGGCGGTTGCCGCCCTGCTGTCCTGGGGGAGGAACACCGTGGCTTCGGCCTGGGGAGCGAGCCGGGTGAACCCCGCGCCAAGCGCGACGGTGACAGCCAGCAGCACGAGAAGCGTGGCAATGGGCTGGGCCGTGACCAGCCAAGTCAGTGCGTCAAGAACCTTCGTCACGTTCGTACATCCTCTCACCCCTCGGCGGGGAGCGTACTCTCGGCCCCGCACATTCTAGAGATATTCCAGTTTCCGGGTAGGTGACTTTCCCCAAGTCTGCTATTCTCTTTCGCAGATACTATATTGCAGTTGCAACCTATCTTTCAACCGCGATATGCAATAGTAACTGTCTAGAGTTGATGTAAATCATCGACCAATTGTTCGGTAGGCATTGTCATGGACTTCTCGGTTGGATTGGCGCTTCGGACTCAGGACTTCCGTTTAGGCTACGAGAAGGTCGAACGGTTGCCGCGCCGAGCGCCGCCGAACCTGATCGGAAGGGAGAAAGGAACGTGAATAGACACGCCAATCTGACGCAGACAAATATTGAGCGCCGCCAGGCCATGCTGGACAGGATCGAGCGGATGACGGAGCTTCCGCTGATGATTCTCGCCTTTGCGATGGTTCCGCTTCTTGCGGCACCGCTCTTCTGGGACCTCAGCCCATCGTCGGAGGCGGTGGCCTTCGCCCTCGACATGCTCATCTGGGCGCTCTTCGCAACGGACCTGGCGGTCAAGGTAGCCGTCGCCCCCCGGCGCGTGAAGTACGTCAGGGAGCACTGGCTCGAAGTGATGGTCGTCCTGATTCCCTTTGCGCGTCCGTTGAGGATACTCAGGATCATCGTGTACGGCTCCAGGGCGTATCGGGGAGCCGTGCGTCTGGCCCACATCGATTTCCTGGTGGTGTACGCTATCGGTCTGGTGCTTCTCAGCTTTTGCGACGTTCGTCATGTCGGCGGAAAGAGGCCACAACTCGGAGTTGGACTCGTTCCCCGACGCCTTGTGGTGGTCCATCGCAACGGTGACGACGGTGGGATACGGCGACGTGGTGCCCGTGACGCAGGTCGGCCGGGCCTTCGCCTACGTGCTGATGATAGGCGGGATAGGGCTCTTCGGCGCTCTCACGGCCAACTTCGCATCCATCCTGGTGAGGAGGGAGGACACCAGCTCGGCCGCCATCGCTTCCTTGGTCAAGGAGGTCCGGTCGATGCGAGAGGAGTTGACGCGGCTGAGGGAGCAGCGCCCACCGGAGTAGTCGGCAGTTGGGGATACGGCCTGCCGGGGGCGTACCTCCGCTTCGGCTCCGGCTCGCTATCCGCACCGGTCGGAGAAGGCGTCTCAAACCCGTTCCCTGCCGACTCCAACCGGACCAGCCTCTGGCTCAACAGCAACCAACTGAGCGGGACGATTCCGTGCGAACGAGGCGGACTCAGCAACCTCGAGAGGTGGAGACTGCGGGACAACCGATTGACAGGGTGCGTGCCGCAGGGGGCTGGCGTCCGTGGAGGACAGCGACCTCGAAAGCCTCGGGCTGGATGTATGCTCAGGGCCTTAAGGAGTTCGAGTCCTGTTTGGGTCTAGCTACAAATGAGTGGGCTAAGACGTACCGATTTGCGAACTTTTCGCTGGGAAGTCCTGATCTAAGGAAGGGGCCTGTCAGCCACGGATAGCCTATACGAGCCTCCGCCCATCGAGTCGAAGGCTCTCTCATTCCTCCAGGATGGTCCCAACGCACCGCCAGCAGGCAGGACAGCCTGTCCCCATTATCGACGCTGCGTCAAGGTGTAGACAAGACTGGGTATGGCAGTTTCGCCGGCACCTGTTGAACCGGACAGCCATGTGCCCGTTCAGTTGGGGCGGGTTAGGTATCAGGTCCGGCGCCAGCTTGGGCCAGCGGGTCTCGCCAGACGGACTGGCCTGTAAGGCTAAGAGGGGTGACGAGAGTTCGAACGGTACTTGCGCTCTAGCACCCGCGCCGACCGGCTCAGCTTCGCGCCCTCGCTTCAGAGTCAGCGCCCACTCGAACATCGAGATGGATGCAGGCTGGGACTTGCGCTTACGGCCCCTCGGTTTGACCGGCTCCTCGGCGGCTGAGGTTCTTCATGGCCCTTGCTGGAAATACCCGGATGCGTCGACCAAGATACCCTAGTATTACAACGACGGTTCAAGGAGGGATGTGCGGGGAGGCACGAAGTGCGGCGCGGCGCTTGGCATGGGAGCGCCTGGCCCGTTCGTTACTATCCTGCGTCTCTTCCAGCCACCGCAGCAACTCAGCCGGCCCGAACCGTTCCCTGGGCAGCAATTCCCGCACCACCCGGTAGACCTGCGGCCTCGTGATCCGGGGCATCTTTTTCCCCCCAAGCCTGTTGCAGGCTCAGCAGAAAAGCTCCGCCCAGCAGGCACAGGGCCACGTGGTGATGCCATCCCGCCCATGTCCGGGTCTCGTACTCGTCCAGCCCCACGTCGCTCTTCTCCGTCTCGAACTCGGTCTCAATGCGCCACCGGGAGCCTCCCACGTATGCCAGGGTCTCCAACGGGGTATCCTCCGGAGCGTTGGACAAGTAGTAGCGGGGTTCGCTGCCGTCCAGGTTCCGGCGGTAGACGGCCCAAACCATCTCGCCGGGCTTGCGCCTCCTGGTTACCCGCACCCGCTGGGCGCTGAACATATAGCTCCTCGGCCCCTGGGATCCCTCCGCCACCGTTATCTCCCGCCAGGCATCCCCCGGCAATTCTTCGCTGCGCTGCTCCATGGTCCGCCGCTGTCCGTCCACCAGCTTGGGCTTTCGGGGACGCCCGAACCCCTGATAGTCCGCACTGGTCCAAGCCGGCTCCAAGGGCCAGACGGTGGTGCCGCCGGGAACGTCCAGCACGTACCACATCCCCTGAGCCGCTAGTCCCTCCCGGAAGGACGGCGACATACCGAGGGCGTCGTCCCCGGCAACCCAGCCGGCCCTCAGATGGCCCCGCTCCAAGACCCGCCCCAGCATCTCCAATGCCAGTTCCGTCTTCGACCGGTAGCCCTGCCTCTCCTCCGGAACCCCCGCCGCCTCACACCGGTCTTGGTCCGAGGTCCAGCTCTCCGGCAGATACAGCCGCTTGTCCACCAAGGCCCGGCCCAGCGGGCTGACATAGGCCAGGAACATTCCGGCCTGGCAACTGGCCACCTTGCCCAGCCTCCCGCAATACTGACGGGCCACTCCCACGGACTTCCTGCCCTGCTTGGGGAAGTCGCTGCCGTCCAGTACCCACACCGCCTCCGGATGTCCAATCCGGGGTCCCAAGTACTCTTGAAGACGTCCTATGACCGTGTCGTCATCCCAGGGTGATGCAGCGAGAAACCGCTGCATCACCCTGGCTGACGCCGGAACCGTCTCCGACAGATTCTCGGCGTTGCGCCGCTCCCCGGACTGTACCAGGAGAGCCTGGAGATAATGGCGGCTGTGGTCCCGCGCTTCCCTGCGGCCAAACAGCGGAGCGAAGTAAGCGTGAAAATCCTGAAAGGCCCCGTACACCTGCTCGAAAGCCGCCGCATCCACTTCCCTGCCTCACTTGCCCAAGCCTTCCCCAACTACCCCGTCATCCTATCATACCAACCGTCGTTGTAATACTAGGTGACCTACAGGTTTTTGAGTCGGGTATCCTACACGCTCCCGGTCTTTAGGTGAAAGCCAACGCACATCAGCATCTATCCCGTTGACGCTTCCGAATACTCTTCCCTCCGTATACGGTTGGTATGCCCATATGTCCGGTGTGGTTTGACCTTCGCTGCCAACTGTCACTGGCTTGAAACTCGATATACCCTAATTCGTAGAGCCTATCAAGTTTCTGGTGCTGAGAAAGATGGGAAAAATCCTCATCTATCCCATCAAGCAACTTGCTGGGAATAGCCCAATGGCGGTTTCTGGCGGATGGGTCAATGCCCCTCCACGGTTTGCCTGATTCCCCATCCCTAATCCCGGAACCAGTGAGCACATTGCCATAGTAATTGGTCCGCCAACCTTGAGCGTTCTTAACGAAGTATTTTTCGACATGGCCTTTCATGTACGGACGTTGATGGTAATTCCATGTGAATTTGTTGGATTTTGTGTAGAAGAGGATAGTTTGATGAATTGGAGCAAACCGTCGAGTATTGCTATGAATACCAGTGCGCCGCCAGATGATTTCATTCCTGAAGTTATTCCGCCCAAATACACCGTCCATAACGGCTTTCAAGTAATGACTCATGGTCTGGTCGCAGTGGAGATACACGCTTCCCGTAGGTTTCAATACCCGCCAACACTCCAAGAGCCGGTTCGCCATATAGAACAGATAAGCCAACTGCGGCCCCTCTCCCAGCAGCAACCGCAACCCTTCCATGAGGTCAGCATACTTGGGCTGGCTGGCTACTTCGTGGAAGTCCTCTACGGCTTCATACCAACGCCAGGTGTCGTCAAAGGCTACCCATTGGGCACCACCGATAAAGGCGTTGTAGAGGCGCTTGGAGTTAAAGGGAGGGTCTAGGTAAATGAGGTCACGGACTCGTTGGGGATGCCCTCTCGCATTACTTCGAGGCAATCCCCGAAGTAAAGCCGATTGGGTGATTCGGCTGGCATTTCCCCTCTCAACGGCGCGTATATACCCGGAGTATTCGCAGGGATTATGGGGTGTATACTCAGTGCCGTCAAGGATTTTGCCCTCCAGAAAGGACGAAGGAAGCACAGCCCGGCCTTCAAGGCCAAGGTGGCTCTGGAGGCGGTGAAGGGCGAGGAGACGGTGGCCCTGGGCATGTTCGTGGGTCCGGGACGCCAATACATTCTTGGCCACTTATTAAGCAGTGGTAGACCCGCACAACTCCGTCTTTCCCTATGCTTCCTAACAGGGGATTCCAGTATGCCAACTCCGCCACAATGGCCGCCGAGAGCTTGCAGAGGTGTGTCAACTCTTGTTGGACGAAGCTGAAGAGGCGCAGCTTGGCTACGCCTCCAAACGACGAAGGGCAGGCCGCCAGATCCCAAGCCACAGGGCAACCACCAGAGTTCCGGCCGCCCCACCGGTGATGGCAACATGCCAGTTTATAACACCGGCCGCCACCGTCAGGGGTAACGCGCCCAGATAATGTACCGCTGGGGCGAACTGCAATACACTCAATACTCGGCCCCGTAACTCGGCTGGCACGTTAAGCTGGATCAGGGTGGTCGCCAAAGGCCAGATAAACCCGAAACTCAATACCCCCACAAAGAAGTATATGATCCAGGATGCCCAGTACCAGGGCGACCAGGCAAACAAGGTCAGGACCACGCAGAGCAGTAGTACCGAGGCCATGAGCAGCCGGGTCTTAAACTGGAAGTCCCCCATCGAGGCCAGGATGAGACTTCCCAGTATGGAGCCTAGGCCCGAGCCCAGGAACAGCAGTCCGGTGCTGGCCGCTCCAACATCTAGCACCTCTATGGTGAAGGCGGCCATGACATGTGTATGTGACATGCCGAAGAAAGCGAATGCCAGCGCTATCCCTATGATGCTGTACAGGACGGGGGTTGACCAGATGATTTGAACTCCTGTCTTGAGGTCTCCCAGCATAGTCGCTTTTGGGGCCGGCTCTCGCGGCGGAAGGCCCCTGATCAACAACAGGAATCCGATGCCTCCCAGATACAGCCCCCCGTTGACCAACAGAGTGGGGCCTAACCCCGCCAGCTCGATAATCCCTCCTGCCAACGCTGGCCCTATGGTTAGCCCCGTCTGACTCAACATGGTATGCAGCGCCACGGCGTTCATCATGTCCCCCCGTTCCACCAGGTCTGCCAACAGGGCGAAGCGAGGAGGCATGTTCAGCGCCTGAGCCGTTCCCAGTAGGAACATGATGGCGTAAACGTGCCAGATTTCCACCAGGCCGGTGATTTTCAGGAAAGCAAGGGCGAGAACCAGCACCGCCACGACGAAACTGGTGGCTATCAACAGCCTGAGCCGGTCGGCGCGGTCCGCGATGATGCCGCCCAACATGGAGAAGGCCAGGTTCGGGATACCGTAGACGAAGACCACCAGGCCTAGCTGGTACGTGGAGCCAGTAATGTCCAGCACTAGCAAGGCCAGGACCAGAAACTGCATGCCCTGGCCCATGGTGTGGGCGGAGCCGTTTAACCAGAGCCAGCGGAAATTGATATAGCGAAGGGCACGAAGGAACTCCAATCCTCGGATCGCGGGGCCGAGCGATGGGATGCAGGCTAGAGCAACGATGAATGTGCCGGATGCCAAGACCAACAAACCAACAACAGTCATGCCACAGCTGCCATGTCATACACCGGATGGTGTACCGCCTCAACCACCACAAAGCTGCCTGGAACTTTATTTTTGGAATGATGACATACTTTGTGGGCTTGGACGCCGAAAGCAAACGGACCCATTTCAAAATGATACACTACCAGGTCTGGGCAACCCACGGCTGCACGGGCTATCACCGGCATCGAGCGTTGACAGCCGACGCCGCTCATGGTATGTTTTGAACACCACCCCTATCGATTCGACGGTAGGGTCGAGACCGCCGTTTCCGGCGGTCTCTGTCTTTGTATGGGAGTAGAGTTTGATTACCAACCTTTACATAGACGGCTTCAATCTCTACTACCGCGCCCTCAAGGACACCCCATTCCGATGGCTCGACCTGTGGAAGCTGGCTGAGAGCCTGTTCCATCAGGACTACATCCACAGGGTCTGCTACTTCACGGCTCGGCTTGACGTACGCCCAGGCAACCCTGGGCAAGCCCAGCGTCAGCTTATATACCTGAGAGCCTTGGCGACCTTGCCGGGACTCGACGCCTACTACGGCGTCTTCCGGTCCGGCCTCAAGCGCCGCCCGTTGGCGGAGCAGGTGCCTGGGCTACCCTCCCACGTCCTGGTCAGGGACTCGGAGGAGAAGGGGTCCGACGTAAACCTGGCCACACGTCTCTTGGTGGACGGCTTCAACGGAGAGTATGAACAGGCGGTCGTCGTGTCCAACGACGCAGACTTCGCGGGAGCGATGCGGTACGTGAGGGACAACCTGGGCCTTCGCATCACGCTGGTCAACCCGGACTCACGGAACGCCAGTCCCAGGCAGTTGGCCGACGCCGCGACCTACGTCAAGCGCCTGTGGAAGAGCCACCTGAGACGGAGCCTGTTTCCCGACACCTTGACCGACGAGGTTGGGGTCATCACCAGACCGGAGGGATGGTGACCTCATGCAACCCCGAGGACTTTGCAATGGCCCCATCTACGTCGATAGACTATTCACCGATAGGCAAGGTCGCTTTGCCATCTGATTGAACCACCTTGTAGGGCGAGAGAGCTCATGCCTGTCAATCATGAAATGCCAGAAGAAACTCCGAAACTCTACGATGCATTCATCAGCTATTCTCATCACGATAGCGGCGCGGCTACACGCTTGGCGGATGAGCTAGAGCAGGAAGGGTTTGTCGTCTGGCTGGATAAACAAGAAGTGTTGGTCGGCCATAATGTCGTCGAAAAGGTCGATCTAGGGATGTCCGACTCCCGCTTCATGATTCTCTTACTCAGTAACTCATCCATCCAATCGGAGTGGGTCAAAAGGGAATGGACCGCCTCCTATGTCAACGAGATCGAGTCGAAAGACGTCGTAATACTACCTGCATTGGTGGAGCCCTGTGATATCCCGGCAGTTCTGAAGGGTAAGAAGTACGCTGATCTCGGCGATTGGGATGCTGGACTTCAAGAAATTGTAACCGCCATGAAGGGACATAGCCCCGTCGTTGCTCAGCGAGCACGGAGACCCGTTCAAGCGCGCAGGAGCGTAGTAGATAGCCCATTTCATTTTGCTGTTACTCCTCCTCGGAAATCCTTGTCAGAACTCTTCATCGGAGGACTACTGTTTAGCAGCATACCGAAAGCCAAGTTCCGCAACGTGAGCTTGTTGCTTCGAGTTGGTGGACAGGCCAACGTTCTAGTCCGCTTTGACAACGAAGATGCCCTCATGATGGAAGGTGTGGGGTTTGGTGGTGGGCTGAAGTGGCAATGGGAGGAAGATTGTGAATCAATACCGTGTTTGCTCCTGAGCGTCGATGCGGCTTCGGGGGAACATTGGAGAAGTATGCTTCCGACCTATGGCCAGGTAGACCGACTGCTGGGCGGACTCAGAGAGGTTATCTTGTTGTTCCTACTGGAGGACGATAGTGGAACTGGCATCACGGGAGTCGGCATGGGCGCCTTCGGTATGCAAACTCTAGAATTGCGAAATGCTTACGTATCCTTCGATGTTTGATCCGAAGGACAAAATGGCTCTTGGGAATGAGTCCCTCAACTCCAGACAGAGCAACACCCACGGACTCTCCGAAGGTCCGACCGCTAGGACCAACATCTTTGACGCAGCGCCGCCAATCGCGGTATCATGGGAGCGAAAGTTGGCCCGGCGATGCTATCAACATCCCGGGCCGTGGCTCCACCTGCCGGAACAGGTGATGCGAATAGATTGTACTACTCGCAGACCCGCTTCCGACAGGAGGTGGGTCTTCTTAGTTTCAGGGAACGTGAAAGGAGGCGGTAATGGCGAGAACCACCAAGAGGAAGACGGAGACGGATCGGGCGGCCATCTACGCCCGCGTGTCGGACAAGAGCCAGGACGGGGAGGACAAGACCTCCATCGCCGAGCAGACAGGCGACATGGAAGCCTACTGCGAGAGCAAAGGGCTGACCATCACCGCGCGCTACCAGGAGGTGGGCCGGGGCTGGTCGAAGAAGCGACCCGAGTTCCAGCGGATGCTGGCCGACGCCAGAAAGGGACGCTTCGACACCATCGTCTGCTGGAAGTCCGACCGGCTTAGCAGGGGGATGTACCCCGCCGCCGCCCTCATGGAGGTCGTCGAGGCCCACCAGATACGGCTCGAAGCCGTCCTGGACGCCATCGACATGAAGACCTTCGGACTCATGGCGGCCATCGGCAAGATAGAGTTGGACAACTTCCGGGAGCGCTCCACGATGGGCAAGCGGGGGACTGCCAAGCAGGGACGGGCGCCTACGGGCCGCCTCCCCTACGGCTACCGCATCGGAGAGGACGGCAGGCCCGAGGTGGTTGAGGAGCAGGCGGAGGTCGTTCGACGCATCTTCCGCATGTACGTCGATGAAGGGATGAGGGCCTACTCCATTGCCGCGAGGCTGACCGACGAGGGGGTCCCCACACAGACCGGCAAGCTGATGTGGCTCCAGTCCCGCGTGCACCACATTCTTGGGAATGCCACCTACACGGGCACCTGGGTCTACGGAAAGTACCGCCATGTCTCCACCGAGGACGGCATGAAGGTCTACGACCAGCCGAGGGACACCTGGATTGAGATTCCGGTCCCGCAGGTGGTCGACGATAAGACCTGGAAACGGGCGCAGAAGTTGAAGAAGCAGCGGAGCACGAAGGCCAAGAGGAACACGAAGGTGCTCTACCTGTTGCAGCACCTGCTGAAATGCGCCGAGTGCGGCCGCAACTTCCATACAAGGGCCTCCTGGACAACCACCAGCGTTCGCAACGGCAAGCCCTACACCTACGAACTGACCACCCCCCGCCGCTACTACATGTGCAACGGGATGCAGGGCATGCGCCTGCGCTGCCGGGAGAAGCCCTACATCCGGGCGGAGCAGTTGGAGGAGCCGATATGGAGCGAGGTGAAGCGGGTACTCCAGAGCCCCGACCTGGTCGTCGCCGGTATCGCCGACCTCGACTCTCAGGAGGGCGGCGGATTGGAGGAGGAGATCGCCCAGGCCGAGCGAGACCTGCGAAGCATCCAGATGGAAGAGGACCGCGCTGTCAGGCTGTTCGTGTCGGGAAAGATCACCGAGGCACAACTCGACCTCCAGCGCAAGTTCATCACCGAGCGTCTTGAGAGCGCCAGGGCGAAGCTGGACGATTACCGGGCGCGGGAGGCGACCGGAGTTGAGAAGCGGCGGCTGGTGGAGGAGGTCCTGGCCTGGGCGAGAGAGGTCGGCGAGGGTCTGGACGACTTGACCCCCGAGGAGCGTCACGATTATCTCCAGATGCTCGTGGAACAGGTCGTCATCGACAGGGACAACAACGTGCACATCACGCTGGCTATACCCGTCGATGATGATTCCTCTGAGCCCGGTTCCCCTCAGCCTGAGTGCGTGTCAATTGGTTCACAAGAACCTTCACGTTGCGGTTCACTCTGGCCGTGTAGAGAGGTGGCCCGACGCAATAAGCAGAAGACCCCCTTCCGGCAGCGAGCGCCGTGATAACGACACCCTTCTTGATAACTGTGTACGGCGGCTGGGCAACTGCGTAGTCTTCAAGCGGCTGGGTATCTGACAGAGACATTAAGCCCCACGCCTCAGCCTTACTTGAATCGTGCAAGGCAAGCGTAAGCTCTGGCGTCAGCAGGCTGGACCCAGCCTGCTCGTCCGGTTTTCAACATCACAGCCCGCACCGTTTCCTCGCGGAACCTTGAACAGGCCGCTACCTTATTCAAGAATACGTGCTACGATTGAATAAGGAGGCGTTTATGGCGCACTTAGAAGGGTGGCCCTTGGGATTGACCCGGCGGGACCGCCGCCCCTGCGATTACACGGTTTATTGGCCCGATGAGTTGGCGGGCCGCCAGTTCGTCTTGGACGGGGAGGTTGCCGCGGACCTTGCCGACGCCGAGGCCATGCTGGTGCGGCTTGACACGTTCGCATCCGCCCTCGCCGACACCGAGGCGCTGGCCTGGCTGCTGCTCCGCGCCGAGTGCGTCGCTTCGTCTCGCATTGAGGGCCTGGAAGTCGGGGGGCGCCGGTTGCTGCGCGCCGACGCCGTGCGCTAGCTTGGCGAAGACACCCGGGACGTGACGGCCGCCGAGGTGCTCGGTAACATTGACGCGATGGTTTGGGGCGTGAGTGCCGTCGGTCCCGGCGGGCTGATAACTGGAGAGACCTTGCTAGCGGTGCATCGCCGCCTGCTGGTCGGGAAGCGCCTTGAGGAACATGGCGGCCGCATCCGCATCGTCCAGAACTGGATTGGCGGCAGTGACCACAACCATTGCTCAGCCGAGTTCGTGCCACCGCCACCGGAGGCTGTGGCAGGTCTACTGGACGATCTGTTGGTCTTCTGTAACGGCGACTCTCTACCAGCACTGGCGCAAGCAGCCATCGCCCATGCTCAATTCGAGGCCATCCATCCCTTCAATGATGGCAACGGGCGCACCGGGCGAGCACTGTTCCACCTAGTCATGCGCCGCCGGGGTCTGGGGTTGTGCATCATACCCCCGGTCTCCCTGGTTCTTGCCACGTGGTCGCGTGACTATATTGGCGGCCTGACCGGGACCCGCTACGTTGGGCCGCCCGGCTCCGCCGAAGCTCACGCCGGGGTCAATCGCTGGATCGTCCTCTTCGCGTTGGCGTGCCGCCGGGCTGCGGAGAACGCCAGCCGCTTCGAGGAGCGGGTGCGTGCGTTGCAAGAGTCCTGGCAGGAGCGAGCCGGGCCAATGCGCCGGGACTCGGCGGCGTGGCTACTCATCGGAGCACTCCCGGCTGCGCCGGTGCTCACAATCTCCACCGCGGCGGAGTTGATTGGAAGGTCGTTCCAGGCGGCAAGCCAGGGTATCAATCAACTCCTGGACGCGGGCGTGCTGGCGCAAGTCACAGTTGGGCGGCGTAATCGCGCCTTCGAGGCACCTGAGTTGATCGACGCCTTCACAGCACTGGAGCGACAGCTCGCGAGTCCCGAGGGCGACACCCGCGTTTCCGGCCCTGCCCGGCGCGTGTCCCGCAAACCGGGCTGAAGCGACACAGTGAACCACCTTTCTCGAAACCATTTGGGGTGCATCTGAATAGCTGTTGCAAGATTAATCATCCATCGTGGAGCCGGGAATTTAACCGCATCCTGAACTTCGATGTTGGATTCGACAATTGCCCCGGAATCGACCGATTGGGTTGTTGAATGACATGCCCCGACAGACCGAGCCAAACGCCAATAACGCCCTGGGAGACCTGCTTCGCGGTATGATGCCCCATTGTCAGGTTCGCTCCGAGAATACCCAGACCTTCTCCAACCATCCGGGCCGCCATGCCGACGTGCTCATTACCGCGCCGGGCCGTTCCCCCGTGGTCGTCGAAGCCGAGTATGAACCTTCCCCCGAAGCGGAAAGGGATGCTTTCGACCGGCTGGGTCTCGCCGTCCACGGCGAACCGCGGACCATTGAGGCAGCCATTGCACTGCGCTACTCCCAGGCCGTAGAGGATGCCTACGACGTGCGCCAGGCCGTGGCCGAGGCCCGCCTTTCCTACTGCGTCCTGCACGAAGACGGCAACCGCTTCCCCGAATCAGGCTGGCTGGACGGCACCGTCACCGACTTGGCGGACCTTATCCGCCTGATATCCGTTCCTCAGAAGTCGGTGAACGATGCGGCTGTCGCGCTGGAGCAGGGGATTGGGCACTCAGCCAACGAGTTGGACGACATGGCGAAACTGCGGCCCAACATCGCCCCCGCCATCGCCCGGTTGCTTGGGATGAGCGACGTTCCCCAGACCCGCCGGATGGCCTGCGCCATTATCGCCAACGCTATGGTCTTTCACCAGCACATCGCGGGGATGCACGATGGCGTAAGACCCCTGCTCCTGGTCTGCGGCCCCGGCGTAGCCAACCCGCAGGATGAAACACTGGCGGCGTGGGCCGAAATTCTGAAAATCAACTACTGGCCCATCTTCGCCATCGCCAAGGACATCCTGGAGCAGATACCCGGCGACACCGCCGCCGGACTCTTGCGGGGACTCCTCGAGACCGCCCAAAGAATCGACGCGACCGGTGTTGACAACGCCCACGATCTGACCGGACGCATCTTCCAGCGCCTCATCGCAGACCGCAAGTACCTGGCAACCTTCTATACCCTGCCGGCGTCGGCGGCATTACTGGCCTGGCTCGCGGTAGCCAGGATGGACGGTGTGGACTGGTCCGACGCCGAGGCCATCGGCAAGCTCCGTGTTGGCGATTTCGCTTGCGGCACCGGCGCGTTGCTCTCGGCGGTTTACGAACAGATAGCGGCCCGCCACGAGCGCGCCGGCGGCGATGCTTCAGCACTGCATCCAGTGATGATGGAAGAAGTCCTGCACGGCTGCGACGTAATGCCCTCGGCCATCCACATCACTGGCTCCACTCTCTCGGGGGTCGAGCCGTCGGTCGGTTTCGGAAGTTCCCGCCTCTACACCATGCCCTACGGCCGGCAGTCTGACGGAAGTGTGAAGATAGGTTCTCTGGAACTGCTCCAGTCCTCGACCGCGCTGACGTTGTTCAACACCAGCGACCCAGCCCAACGCACCGGCAGCGTAGGCGAGGAGACCGCCGCCCAAATCAACGTCGATATTCCCGATGCGGGCTTCGACTTAGTGATAATGAACCCGCCGTTTACGCGGGCCACCAATCACGAGGGAGCGCACGCCGACATCACCAACCCTGCGTTCGCTGCCTTCAATGCCACGGGAGAGGACCAGACGGCGATGGGTAATCGGGTTAACCAGCTGGGGAAGGACTCCTGCTATCACGGGAACGCCGGCATTGCATCTGCGTTCGCGGCGTTGGCCCATCGCAAGCTCAAACCCGGTGGCGTGTTGGCGCTGGTTTTGCCCTTGTCAGCCGCCGGGTTGTCTTGGCAGGGTTTCCGTCATATGCTGGCTCAGGGATACACCGACTTGACTGTCTTGAGCATCGCCGGCAACGGCAAGGACATGTCCTTTTCCTCGGATACAGGGATGGCGGAATGTCTGGTCATAGGACGCAAACTCAAGGTTGGAGATACGCCAGATACGCTGTTACACTTCACGTCGCTAATCCGATGCCCAAGCGGGTTTAGTCAGTCCAGTCTGTTGGCCCAAAATATCCTTAGCTCCGACCAAACCAGACCGGTTGAAAATGGGCCATACGGCGGCACGCCCCTGACTATCGGAGACGAAGTGGCAGGCGAAATGTTGACAACATTCCATAGTCTGAACAGCGAATCTTGGGGCGCGGTACGCCTGTCCGACTATTCGTTGGCTCAAACCGCCTACGCCTTATCGCATTCCAAGTTGTGGCTTCCCGGCATCGCATCAGCCGCCGAACTGAAAACAGCACCGCTGAACATTTTAGGCAAACTTGGTTTCGTCCATCGTGACATCACTAGACCTGCTCCCCGCGGGCCTTTCGAAAAGGCGCATCCCAGCCCGACGGCCACCTACCCTGCTCTGTGGAACCACGACGCCAAGAAGGAAATGCGAATGGTCTGCTCCCCTGACTCACAGTTGCGGGTCAGACAAGGATTGGAAGCGAAAGCTGCTGCTATTTGGGATACTGCCAGCCGAACCCATCTAAACCTTGAGTTTACGTTTGGTTCGCAAGCACTTGCGGTTGCATTTACGAATCAAGAGTCAATCGGTGGTGTGGTGTGGCCTAACGTAACTTTCGGTAACGAGAGTTTTGATTTCGCCTTTGCTGTGTGGAGCAACAGCACTCTGGGGCTATTGTCTTACTGGTGGCATTCGAATCGACAGCAGTCGAGCAAAGCAAGGACAACCATACGTGCCGCCGAATTTCTCCCGGTCTTGGACTTCCGCGCCCTGAGCGACGGGCAGTTGTCAAAGGCCGAAGAGATATTCAACGAGTTCCGTGACAAGGAGTTGAAGCCCGCTTACCTGGCCGACGCCGACCCCAACCGCGCCCTGCTGGACAAGCGGGTGGTCTGCGACTTGCTTGGCTTCGACGAGAGCGTTTGCCGAGGCGTGCGGCGGTTGTCTGCCAAGTGGTGCGCCGAGCCATCGGTGCATGGGGGCAAGGCTCGGCCCAAAGGAGTCAAATTCGCCAGCTAAGGCTTGGGGGGAGCAACACACGGCCCAAGAACTAGCGATCTAGTCCCGTCGCTTCACGGGAGTCTCAGTCAGGAACTCCGCCCACGAGAAACAGCACCCGCTGCGTCACGTCGGCCGCGTCTTGGCTTGCCTTTGCAGCAGACGAGTGACCGCTGCTTTCGCCCAACCACACGGCAACCGGTGACGAGCAAAAGCCCTTGATACATGACATTTCATCGTTGCCGGGCTCTAACAGCAATGGTATAACCACTTGCATCGATCCAAGGATCAACCCGGAACTTCCCAAGTGTTTTAGGTGCTACGGGCATGGGCGAAAAATCTGCAATCGAGTGGACTGACGCAACCTGGAACCCTGTAACCGGCTGCACCAAGGTCACCCGGGGGTGTGACAACTGTTACGCCGAGCGATTCCGGGGTACGCCCGGACACCCCTTCGAAAGGGGATTCGACCTCACGCTTCGGCCCGAGCGACTATGCCAACCGCTCCGATGGAGACGTCCCCGAACGATCTTCGTTAATTCCATGAGCGACCTGTTCCACAAGGACATCCCGGCGGAGTTCATCGATAGTATATTCGACACTATGGAGACGGCGGACCGGCACATTTTCCAGATCCTCACGAAACGAAGCTCACTTATGGGGGATTACCTGCGGCGTCGATACGGATCAAACCTCACCCCACGGCATATTTGGTGTGGAGTGTCCGTGGAAGACGGTATGGCGATCCCCAGGATACGCCATCTTCAAAAAGCGCCGGTCTCGGTTCGCTTCCTATCCATCGAGCCGCTTCTGGGTCCCATAGGAGACATAAATATCGAAGGAATCTCTTGGGTCATCGTAGGCGGGGAAAGCGGCCCGAAAGCCCGTCCCATGAAGCCGTGCTGGGTCCTCGACATTAGAGACCTCTGCCAGCGGCAAGGAGTCCCCTTCTTCTTCAAGCAGTGGGGCGGAAGAACGCCGAAATCGGGGGGACGGCTGCTCGAAGGAATAGAGCACAACGCCAAGCCAGCTTACCCAAACCTGGAGAAAGAGAATGCCCTTCATATGGCATCCTAACGACCCTCCGCCGGAAATTGAAGAGCATAGCAAGGCGAAGCTCAGTGTCCTTCGTAGATACCTCCGTGGATATTTCGACAGGCTGGGCTTCAACCCCGCTCGTGATGAATTCAAGCTGGACCTTGTGGATGGCTTCGCCGGGGGTGGTACCTTCCGGGAAGGTGATTGTACCGTCTCCGGTACACCTCTGGTCATGCTTGAAGAGTCCAGGGAGGCGCAAGAGAGGTTGAATCTAAACCGAACTAAACCCCTGCGCTTCGATTGCAAATATCACTTTGTCGATGTGAACCCCGACCACACCGGTCACCTGCGCCAAGTCCTGACTGACCGGGGATACCGAGTGGATGGCCAAGAGATTGTTATCCACGATGGCCGGTTTGAAGATTTTGCCAATGACATTATTGCGGATGTCCTTCGCCGACAACCCCGGGCCGGCCGGGCGATATTTCTCTTGGACCAGACCGGATTTCCCCAGGTGGAACTGGAGCTAGTCACCCGCATTTTTCAAAAGTTGCCGAGGGCAGAGGTGATATTGACCTTTGCGGCAGACGCGCTAATCAACCATCTTGCGGAGAGCCCTCAACTTATCCATGCCGTTGCTCCGCTTGAGCTAACGGAAGCGCAAATACACGACTTGATCCAACTCAGGAACGGTGATGGTGGAAGGGCGCTCGTCCAAAGAGTGTTACGCTGGCACTTTCATGTCGCTACTGGCACAACCTATGATACGCCCTTCTTTATTCGGCCCAGGCAGTCGCGCCGCGCTCTGTGGTTTCTTCACCTTTCCAGACATCCGACGGCGCGCGACGTTATGATTCAATGCCACTGGAATAGTTTCAATACCTTCGAACACTATGGTTCCAGTGACTTTGACATGATGGGATGGGATGCCTTGAACACAGGGACACTGCCGTTGTTTCATTTTGAGGAACTTGAAGCGATACAGGTGCGGAACCAACTTCTCAACTCGATGCCTGCCGAGTTATATGCTCTGGCCGCTGAAAATCCTATTACTGTGGACATGATGCATCACGCTCTAGCAAACAAGACTGCCGCTCGATTCTCCGATATCGACAAGGTCATTCTCGAGTTGGCTCAGCAGAGGGAGTTTGACATCCTGAACCCCGATGGCAAGATGCGTTCGCGTATGCTGACGCGACTTGGCCCCTCGGACCGGATTGCGATTCCCAAGATGCGACCATTTCCCGGTTTTCCCCGCTTACGCTAATTGGGGAAGAGTAGGTTCAACTGCCGACTCCTGCTCCTTCCTCCACGGCGGCAGAGCGGAGGTCGCTGTCCAGCCCTGCAACCGCGTTCAATTCCAGGGATTTCCCGGCTTAGCCTTCCCCTTCCATCGCGCACCCTATGGGTGTCGAATGACTCTGAAGACAAGATGCGCGCCTGCACCCTCCCGGCGAGCCTCATCGAGTGGGAACGTTGGCGGGGCTGGGGAACATCCCGGCGGGCGCGTATACAGCCCGGTCCGGCAAGGAGGGCAACGAAAAGGCCCACCAAACTGGACAAAATCAAGAACCTACGTGATTAGGTTCCTTTCCGGAACCTTAACCGGGCGCAGACCTCCCCTAACGACAAGAGATGGAGTTGCCAGGGCCCTCGCTATGACAGCGAGGGGTCCGACTTCCCTGGTAGAAAGCCCTCTCCTGCTCCGTTTCATCGCAATTCATCGTCCAGCAGGCCGCTACGGGCCGCCCAGACCCCCATCTCCTGCCTGGTCCTCACACCCAGCCTGCGCTGTATAGCATAGACCGCGTTCCTTACCGACATCGGGTGGTTGCCCCGCACCTCAGCTATCTCGGCGTACGACATCCCTTGGGCAAACATCCTGAGTATCTCCCGCTCCCGGGCCGTCAGCCGGTCCAGTTCGCTGGGCGGAATCGGGCCGGGCCCGCCGCCCATGCCCGTTACCAATCTCCTTGCCGCCTCTCCCTGCACCCGGAACTCCCCGCCGGCAACCTCTCGCACCGTTGACAGCAGCATCTCCTTGCCGGAATACTTCTGAAGGTATCCGGTGGCCCCGGCGTTTACCGACTGCACAATGGCGCCATGGTCGTTGGACGCGGTCAGCATCAGGACCCGGGTGTCCGGCAGTTCCGCCGTTATGTCCCGGCAGGCTTCGATGCCGTTCTTCACCGGCATCAGAATGTCCATAATCACGACGTCCGGTTTCAGGTCCCGGACCTTCTCGACGGCCTCTTCACCGTCCGCAGCCTGCCCGACGACTTCGAATGCACCCGACTGCTCCAGCAGCTCCGCAATCCCCTCCCGCACGATGGCGTGGTCGTCAACTATCATCACCCTGATTCTGGTTTCCGATGGCACCTACCGGCCTCCTTGGTCCTGCTTATAAGGCACGGTGCAACTGACGGTTGTGCCGTTGCCGTTGGATTCGACTCCCAGTCCGCCGCCCATGCGCTCGGCGTCAGCCCTCATGTTCCTGAAGCCGTGGCCGCGCAGGGCGTAATCTTCCGGAAGCCCGGTCCCGTCGTCGGACACCGACATGTGCAGACCTTCCGCCCCGAAGTCCAGGGAGATGGTGACGCTGCCGGCACCAGAGTGGCGATAGGCGTTGGTCAGCGCGTTGTGGGCGATGGAGAACAACAAGCTGCGGGTGATGGTGGACAGCTGCGGTTCGACCCCGTTCTGCACCAGTACCGCCGGAATCGACGTGATAACCGCGAAGGTGTCGGCGTGGGCCGCTAGGACTTCGCCCAGCTTGCTTCTGCTGAATATCTGCCCGCCGTCTATCGCATGCCGCAGTGCCCACATCGCCGACCTGGACAGCGCCCACATCGCCTCCAGCTTGCCGGCAAGTTCCGGGTCGGACCGGTTCGCCTTTTCGATGGCGTCCTCCAAGCCCAGCCCCAGCATGTACGCCGATTGCGCCGTGGTGTCGTGGATGGTCTGGGACATCTCGATGCGCTGCCGCTGTAATTCCCGTTCCCTCTCCACGGCCTCTTGCCTCCTGATCCTTTCGGACCTGGAGACCAGATTAACCGACGCCACCACTGCGTACATGACGACGATTCTGGCAAACAGCGCCTTCTCGTCTCTGGCGTCAAAATCCAGCCCTCCCCCGGTGGTCAGGCTCACGGTGGCGTAGAGAATGGCCACCAACGTTACCCAGGCGAAACTCAGCTTGAAGGAGCTGAAAAATACGGCGAACCAAGCCAGGGCAGGGTAGTACAGCAGGTAAAAGAAGAAGTGGCTGAACCCGCCGGCGACCACCATGGCGGCCGTAATCAGGGACACGTCCATCACGCTGAGGGCCAACATCCAGTGCAATGTCACCGTACGGCCTGAACGGACGCGGCAGTGAACGTAGCCGTTGAACGCTGCCAGAAGAGTGAGGCACAGTAGGTAACCCGTATATGTGAAGTAGCTGAATTCCGGCCTGTAGACTAGCTCGACCACACAGGCGGCACAAAGGAACCACCGCACCCAAACGAAAATCGTTGTCGGGTATCGCAGTTCATCAGGACCGGTTGCGCTGAATCCCAAACGGCGGCCCATAAGAGCATCGGCTGCTGCGGCTAGCAGCCCCAAAGCTCAACTCCGGCGTCTTGACTTACCCGGCGGCGATGTCGAGTCATAACGATACCTTTCGGCCCAACGCACCAGGTCTTCCTTCCCACTGAAGCATCACGAAGCCTGAAAAGGGGCCCCGGCCAGTGTGGCCCGCGCTGCCAGGTCCTGATGCCAATCTACTCCCTTCGCCACTGGTGTCGAGATGGAGAGGATGCGGCTGAGCGACCCTTACTCGACCCGTTAGCTGGTCCCGACCAAGCATGCGGCCAGGAAGACCCAGCGGACCCGGATGGATACCACGGCGGAGTAACAGAGTTCCTCCGTGTCCTGTCCGTCGAACTCCGGAGCCGTTGTGCGACAGTTCGGCTGCCATCTCCGGCAGGCTCATGCACAGTTTCCACGCCAGGTCACAAATGCACCGCCAGGGTGTAAATGGGATTGGTCAAAATGGACGATACTGTAACCGGCGGGGCTAGAGCAAGATTGCATATGTAACTCCTATACATTACTATTGCAATATATCTTTCTCACCATAGTACTCATCTAAACGTTACAATATATATGATGAGTATGTAATAGCTGACGCTGCAACAGCCATAAGTATGGTAGAAGGGGGTCCAATGCTGGCCGAAAAGCACATCCAAGAGAAACGAAGACCGGAACGGGAAAGGGGACGAGAAGAGGCACGGCAAGAAATGCAGTAGACGATTGAGACGGCTGGAGCAACGGATTATGGCCCTCGAAAAGCGCTCAAGGATAGGCCGGAGAGGTAGCGTCTCAAAGTCCAGGCGAGAAACATGAATGTGGAGACCATCGATCCGGAAGAAACCCGCTCCGCCGAGCCGCAGGCCCCGACCCCTCCCCCGATGCGCTCCTTCCGGGGGCAAGGCTTGGGCGGTAGAATCAGGGGCACTTCACTCCAAAGGAAGTACCGTTGAGGGCTGTCGCTATGTCTAGTGGTAAATGGTATGGAATTATTTTTCTGGCGCTCGTGGCCTTCGCCCTGCTCACGGTACTGTTCTTGCCTACGGCCCTAGCACAGACACCGCCAGATGAGAAAGAAAAGGATGGACAATCGGACGGCCTAGATACGCTCCAACCCGGCGACCCGATCCCGGTTGAGGACGAGGAGACTGCCAGAGGTCAACACCTTACCGCGCCAGCGCCAACCGGCCTCACGGTAGTTTCATCCACCAACACCAGCGTCACACTGCGATGGAACGCGCGACCTCCCATGGGTTGTCGTCGCCTACAGGCTTGAGTACCGGCAGTCCGGAACAGACATGTGGCGGCACGGCGCTTACGGGTACCCTGGGTTACCCGCCACGGTGGAGGCTACAGTGTCCCGGCTCACCTGCAACCCGGCAACGACCTACGAATTCCAGGTGCGCTCCCGCGGAGACGGCACCCTCTACTCGACAGCCTACGGCGACCCATCGAACACCAAGACGAGGACCCTTGATTGTGAGCCGAACATTCCGCCGGAGTTCACGGAAGGCACTTCCACGTCGCGCTCCGTCCCGGAGAACACGCGCTCAGGACGGAATATCGGTGACCCAGTGGAGGCGGAGGATGAGGACGACGATACGCTGACCTACACCCTCGGCGGGACGAACGCATCCTCATTCGGCATCAACACGTCCACCGGCCAGCTGCGGACGAGCGCCGCCCTAGACTACGAGGACAAGAACAGCTACACGGTGACCGTGTCGGTTCGCGACAGCAAGGATGCCGCCGGCAATGCGGACACGACGACGGACGACACTATCACCGTGACCATCAATGTTCGAGATGTCGACGAGCCGCCGTCAGCCCCAAGCGCGCCCACGGTAACGGCTACTTCCGGCTCGACCTCGAGCTTGGACGTGAGCTGGACCGCCCCAGCCAACGATGGCAAGCCGCCGATTACCAGCTACGACCTGCAATACCGGCAGGGAACGACCGGTAACTTCGGAGACGGTCCGCAGAATGTCGCTGGTACCAGTACGACTATATCCGGCCTTCAGCCGGGCACCCGCTACCAAGTGCGGGTGTGGGCAACAAACGCCGAGGGCGACGGCCCATACTCGTCATCTGGTTCGGGGTGGACGAACCAGATAACGCCGCCGCCCACACCAGTGCCGCCCACGCCGGTGCCGCCAACCAATAGCGCGCCGGTGTTCGCGGACGGCGAGAGCACGAGCCGCACCATCCCGGAGAACACCGCGGCGGGGCGGAACGTGGGTGCGGTGATCGCTGCCAGCGACCCCGAGGGGGACGCACTAACTTACATCCTGGGCGACCCGGACGCGAGCTCATTCACGATCACGGGCACCTTCACCGGCGGCCAACTGCGCACCGCCGCCGCCTTGGACCACGAGACCAAGAGCGTCCACACGTTCACCGCCACCGCCAGGGACCCCTCCGGCAGGACCGACCGGATCACCGTGACCGTGAACGTCTCGGACGTGGACGAGCCCGGCGGCGTGGGGACGGCCCCGCCCCGGCCCAAGCTCGACATGCCCCTGGTGGCCGCCCTGTCCGACCCCGATGGGGTCGTGGCCGGGAGCGAGACCTAGCGATGGGAACGCTTCTCCGAGGAGGCGGCAGCTTGGCAGACCATTGGTGGCGCTGCGGCGAGCACTTATCAGGTGGTCGAGGCCGACCTGGGGCAGCGGCTGCGGGCCGTCGTCACCTACGACGACCCCTTCGCCTCCAACAAGACCTTGACGAGTCCCGTCGTCACCGTGCCGCCCGGAGTGACGATTACCCGGCGCGCCACCAGCGTCCGCGAAGGCCACGACGCCCCCTTCCGCATTGCGGCGATAGGCGCACCGGCGACGGGCCTACCCGCAGACCTCACGGTGCAGGTGAACGTCACCGGCATGGGCTCCTTCATCAGCGGCCTGTTGCGGTCGACGGAGACGATTCCGGCGGAGAGCCGCCTAGTGGACGTCGTCGTCGGGACCGACAACGACGTCCTGGACGAGCCCCACGGCACCGTCCAGGTGGAGATTCTCCCCGACGCCGCCTACAGCATCGTCGGCACCAACCCGGTCAGCCTGGAGGTCCGGGACAACGACGACCCCGCAGTCCCCGCCGCCCTGCGGGCCAACGGGGGCTTGGTCAACAACCGGGTCACGCTGCGCTGGAACCCCGTCCCCAGCCTGGAGGCAAGCCCAGCCCGCTACGAGGTGCGCTTCGCCCCGGTCGGCAGCGACCTGGCCGACCCGGATGACTCGGACTGGCGGATGCCGCCGGACGCGAACCTCACGATAACCGAGCGGGACACCGACGAGGTGGAGGCAACCCTCGGTGGGCCGGACGCGGGGATGCTCTACCGGGTCGAAGTGCGGGCGGTGATCGTGGACTCTTCTGATTGGTCGGACTTCGTTTATGTCTATCCAACCTCCGACCATCCCACGGGAGACACGAAGGTTGCGACGGTTGAGTTGCTGACGTTCCAGACCGGCGGGCTGTTCGATTACGTGATATGCAATCCCACAACACCTAACCCCTCCGGAATCCAACTGCCCGGGGCCCCCCAGCCTCTACCGACTGATGTCCCTGCGGGGAATATCATAAATGTTGTGAAGAAGTGGGAGGATGCCGTCAAGTGGAAGGATGCTACTGGGAACAACATCATCCGAACGAGCGGCTATGAGGAGACCACAGCGTGCAGACATCCGCTGGACCCGAGTCAACCTCGCAATCAGATAGCCTTCCTTGATGACGATAGTTTGTATGAGCTCTGCGAAAACTACATTTGGAGGACGGCTTATGGTTGTTGGGACTACGAGGGTTCCGACCTAGATGATGCACTCACCCCTCGGCAGTTGTTGATGAAACGATCCGAGGCATGGAACACAGAGGACTCAGGAGGCTGCTCAAGGCTGCAATCGTTTTTTCTACATGAAACCGGCCACACCCTCGGACTCGGCCACGCGGTGACTACGGATTCTGTTGTGTTTCCCTTATATGACGAGGACCTTCAAGTTTGTGAGCCGTCAGTGCATGACGTGGCCGCCATGATGGCGAACTACCAGTCGCGGTGACAAGGAGGACGATGATGTTTATCCGCGCTGTGATATCCACCACCGTTCTGCTCACTGCACTTACGCTTGCGTTCACTGCCTGCGGAGGCGGGGAGCCGGTCTCTATATCCACACTGGCCTCCGTGCCCGCGCCAGAACCATCCTACTTAACCGAGGAGATACCCTCCTGCACGCCGGTGGGAGGTTCTTCCGTGGACCCGTGCGAGCCTGGCCTGGTCCAGACATCCGGCGGCATGTCTAGGTTCATCGATTCCGAACCCTGGAGCGTACGGTTCTTTCTTGGTGATGAGCGCACCTCAGGGGTTCACGCAGCTCACCTCGTGGTCGCGGTACGTACCTCCCAGACACAGTACGCTGCATCGGCGGAGACTTCTTCCGTCACCCGCCCTACACGAATGCGAACGGCTGGTGGGGTGTGCTGGGTACTAAACTAAAGCCAAGGTGGGATGTGCATTTGGGTGGTGCTGGGAACCGGGTTGGGAGTTTTGCAGTAGCTTCTCGGCCCTTAAGTGCAGGATGGTCCGGCACCGCTGTTTGACCTCATCCTTCCTCCTGGACAGGCGGGCGAGGAAGCCGCTCACCCTCTCCTGCACCAAGGCTTTAGTTCCCAGGCACAGGTTCCCGGTGGCTTCCTCTCTCACCCATCTCCAGACCGCCTCGTCGGCGTTGAAGTCCGGGCTGTACCCCGGCAGATTCACCAGCCGCAGGTTCAGACCGGGGGTCTCCAGGTATGACCGCATCGCCGGGCCACGGTGCGCTGGCGCGTTATCCCAGATCACGTTCAGACGCCCGCCGTACCTCTCTCTCAACTGCTCCAGGAAGGCTGCGGATGTTCCGCTATTGCTGTTCCCCTCCAGTTCCATCCATTCCACCTCGCCCGTCTCCAGACACACTGCCGAGTAGTAGCTGGCCTTCTCACCACGGCGCGGGCTGGTCGAGTCCACCAGGGCCGGCTCTCCCTTCAGCGCCCACTTACCCCGCAACTCAGCGTCCGCCCGGAAGTGGGCCTCATCAACGAAGAAGATCTTCTCCCCGGTCTCTTGCGCCTCACACGCCAGGGCAGCGTACTCTGCCACGAAGGCCTCTCGCCGCGCTTCATCGGCCTTGACCAGCCGCTTCTTAGGACGCTTGAGCACGAATCCCAGGCGGTGCAGCCAGTTCAGGCAGCTGCTGCGGCTCAGGCTGATGCCGAAACGTTCCAAGACAAACTTCCAGACAGCTTTCCAGTTCCAGTTGGCTAGGCCGATATCCACATTGGCAGGCAGTTCCTGCACCGCCGCCTTCAACTCCGCCTGCTGCGCCTCTTCCAGGGCGGGGGGGAACCCCCGGACTGCTCGAAGGCCAAGGCCGCAGGACCGCCTTCGCCGAAGGCGCCAAGCCACCGTCCTATGGTATGAGGATCCCGTTCCAGCGCCTCGGCCACCGCCGAAGCGGTCCAACCCTGGGCTAGCAGCCAGAGAGCGTGCCACCGCTCCCGTTCGCGGGGCGTCGGAGCCAGAATTAGCCGCCTGCGCAGACCGGACACATCCATTTCCCACTGTTCGAGAAACCGGCTTATCTCTCCCATACCCAACACCGACCACGCTTCTAATCGCCTTGTAGCCTATGCAACTCCCCCGATTTTATCGGATGCCTATGCAGGTTTCACCTTGGCTTTAGTTTAGAACGGTCAATTGCTACGCAGACGTGCGCGTGAACGCTTACATCCTTGGCTCCGGCCCGCCCACCCTGACGGTCATGGTGGCTCGCGAATACTACTGGCATGCTAGGCAGCAGGAGTTTGTGGAGGAAGTGAGAAGCAGCCTGGAACGCGTGCTCATCGAGGGTGGGGATTATGGTAGGACGACTGTCCCATCCGGCGGCATCGCCGGCAGGGAGGCGGTCCTGTTCATTGGCCCCTCGGTCGACGCCTCGGTTGAGGCATGGCGGGTCTTTAGGGTGTGGGACGTGCAACAGCGTGAGGACGGCACGGCGATCGCCGTCCATCCAGACAGAGACTATTGGATGGTCTACCATCCCGACGATTACCAGACCTACCGTTCCTCCCTCCTGGAGATGGAGTTGCCTGCCTTCAAGCAGGCGGTGACGGCGGCCAATCAGGCCCGCATCACCGAGTACGGTGGAAGGATAGCCCCGGCGACGATGACGGGAAACAGGGTGGAGGGTGTAGAGTGGCCCACACTGGTCAGCGACGCGAACCGACTGCGCCAGTTCTTCACCAATGTCGGCGCATACGACCACCCGGACGGGCCGCCGTCTCAGCCGCCTGCACGTTACACATGCGACAACGATACGACGGTGACGGACCCAGGAACCAACCGGGGGCTGGTGCGCGATTGCGATGCGCTGCTGGAGGTCAAGGACACGCTCCAGGGCACCGCCAACCTGGACTGGAGCGCAAACACCGCCGTCACCGGCTGGGAGGGAATCACCACCGGAGGCACGCCCAGCCGGGTGACCAAGGTGGAGCTGCCCAACGAGAGCCTGTCCGGGAGCATCCCTGCCGAACTGGGGAACCTGTTCGAATTGACCCACTTGGACCTGAGCCGCAACTCCTTGACAGGGGACATCCCGTCGGAACTGGGTTTGTTGGAGAACCTGGAGGAGATACGTCTGTCAGGGAACAGCCTCACGGGCTGCATCCCCGTGGCTCTGAAGGACGTGGCCGTCAACGACCTGAGCAGCCTGAACCTGCTCTACTGCCGGCCGCCGGCGCCGGAGAACCTCAGCGCCGGCGCATCTGGAGATACCAGCGTACCCCTGAGTTGGGACGCGGTGGCCAACGCCAGCAAGTACCGGGTAGAGTACCGGAGTCACCCGTCTGCGACATACTATTTGGGCGATTGGACGGTGGCCAGCGACACCCTGACCGGGACGGCCCACACGGTTTCCGGGCTGGACTGTAACGCGGACCACCAGTTCCGGGTGGGGGCCTACGGCAGCGGGACCGTCTACGCTGCAGAGTGGAGCTTGCCTTCGGCGCCGCTGACGGAGAGCACCAGCGAGTGCGTGTCTCCGGTGTTCGGCGAGTCCTCCTACGCCTTCGAGGTCTTGGCCAGGGCCGGCGTGGGGACGGTGGTGGGCACGGTGTAGGCCACGGACCCCAACGAGGACACCGTGGCCTACAGCATCACGGCGGGGAACGGAGCGGGGAAGTTCGCCATCGGCCGGAGCACGGGAAAGATCACCGTAATCGGGTCCCTGGACGCGTCGACGGCCTCCTCCTACACCCTGACGGTGCAGGCCAGCGACGGGAGCAACACGGGTACGGCAACGGTGGAGATCACGGTTCTGCCTCCAACGATACCCCTGACCGAGGTGCCCGAGACCATGGTGCAGTGGGACCTGGAGCAGTTCACGGTGGGGGCCGAGAGCCTGGACCCGTCGCTGGAGTACCGGATGCGGACCGAGGCCAGCGGCGGCGGCATCGTCTTCCACCGCACCACATGCGGCTACACCGCGCAGGAGGTGGTCATACCGGCGGGCAACACCTCCTACTACAGGCCATACCCGCTGCACGCCTGCGCCACGGCGGGGGGCACGGTGACGGCGACCCTCCTCCAGGGGAATACGACCCTGGCCACGGCCAGCCAAGCGGTGGCTGTCACCGAGCCCACGACGCCGGGCTGCCCTCGGTGGAGATACTGGGCCTGGAATCGAGCACGGAGGAAGGGGAGCGCGGCGACTTCAGGGTGAGGGCCTTCTACCTGACGCTGACCGAGTCCTACAGCGTCCGAGTGACCACGGACAGCGCCAACCTGGGGTTCGACAGCGGGTGCGCCGACCGGCAGAGGGACTTTGCGGGTGGGGTTAGGCAACGCCTCGAAGCTCGTCTCTCTGTACCTGTACGGTTGCACCGCGCCGGGGGGCACGGTGACGGCCACCCTGCTTTCGGGGGGCGTCACGCTGGACACCGCGACCTGGGAGGTGACGGTGACCGAGCCACCGCCCGGACCGTCGGTGGAGATATTGAGGCTGGCGGAGGCCATGGCGGAGGGGCAAACGGACGACTTCGAGGTGGCGCTGTCCCACCTGTCGACGAACTCCAGCTACTTCTTGGAGGTGAGCACGGACAGCGTCAACCTGGGGTTCGACAGCGGGTGCGCCGACCGGCTGGAGGAGCCGGATGTGCCCTACGGGCAGTCCTCCCACACCGCGTCCCTAACGCTGCACACTTGCGCCGCGCCGGGGGGCACGGTGACGGCGACCCTGTCGGGAGTGAGGAGCGTCTTGGCCACGGCCACCTGGGAGGTGACGGTGGTGATGCCTCCCACGGAGCTGCCGCCGGCGCCCACGGGCCTCAGCGTTTCCCTGGAAGACGGGACGTTCACCGTCTCCTGGGACGAGGCCGCGGGGGTGTCGGAGTACGAGGCGCAGCACCGCAGCGGCGGCGAGGAGGGCCAGTGGAGCGCGCTGCCCGCCACCGCGGCCACGTCAACCACCTACACCCCTACCGGCGGGCCAACCTGCGGCACGACCTACGACTTCCGGGTGCGGGCCCACGGGGACGGGGTGGGCTATGTGGCGGGTTGGGGCGAGGCGTCGGACACGGAGCCGGTGACCACCGGCCCCTGCAACATGCCGCCGGTCTTCGACTCGGACCCCTACGCCTTCTCGGTGGCGGAGGACGCCGCCGCTGGGGACGCGGTGGGCACCGTGTCGGCCACGGACTCCGACGCCGCCGACACCCTGGTCTATTCCATCACCGCGGGCAACGGGGACGGCAAGTTCGACATCGACGACGAGACCGGGGCCATCACCGTGGCCGCAACCCTGGACTACGAGACCATGGACGAGTACACGCTGACGGTGCAGGCGGATGACGGCAACGGAGGCACGGCCACGGCCACGGTGAACGTCACGGTGACCGACGTGGCGGAGGAGCTGTCCCCCGCGCCCACGGGCCTCACTGCGTCCCTGGCGGAGGGCAGCTTCTCCCTCTCTTGGACTGCCTTGGATGGGCCGGCCAAGTACGAGGCCCAGCACAAGACCGATGCGGCCGACGCCCAGTGGACCGCCCTGCCGGAGACCACCGGCGTCAGCGCCGCCTACGCCCCCGAGGGCGGTCCGGACTGTGACACCGAGTATCAGTTCCGGGTGCGGGCCTACGGCGACGGCGAGACCTACATTGCTGGCTGGGGGGAGGCGTCGGACACGGAGTCGGTGACTACGGGGCCATGCGAGCCCCCCGTCTTCGAAGCCGACTCCTACGGGTTCATGGTGAGCGAGGACGCCTCCACCGGGGACTCCGTCGGGTCCGTCTCCGCCACCGACCCCGACGAGGGGGATACGGTGATCTACTCCATCACCGCGGGGAACGGGGACGATAAGTTTGCCATGGACGCCATGTCTGGGGAAATCACCGTGAAAGCTTCCCTGGCCGGCGTGGCGGGGACGCAGTACACCCTGACGGTGCAGGCCGGGGATGGCAACGGGGGCACGGCCACGGTGACGGTGACGATTACGGTGAAGCCGGCCACCTGCTCCGGCGGGATTGCGGTACCCGACCCGAACAGCGAGCCGGGCCTGGTGAGCGACTGCAAGACGCTTCTCGGCCTGAAGGACTCCCTGACGGGAACGGCGAGGCTGAACTGGGGCTTCGGCGCGGCGATGACGAGTTGGGACAGCGTGACGGTGGGCGGGACGCCGAGCCGGGTCATGGAGCTGGACCTGCAGAGCCGCGATCTGACGGGCGTGATACCTGCGGGGCTGGGGGACCTGTCCAGACTGCAGGATCTGGACCTCCACTCCAACCGGTTGTCCGGCGGGATACCGTCGGAATTGGGGGACCTGTCCGACCTGACAGGCCTATGGGTCCACAAGAACGGGTTGACCGGCGGGATACCTTCCGAGCTGGGCATGCTGTCCAACCTGGTATGGCTGGCAGTCTCGGACAACCGGTTGACCGGCCCGATACCGCCGGACCTGGGCGGTCTGGAGGACTTGTCGCAGCTGTGGCTCCGTGGAAACGGGCTCGACGGAGAGTTGCCCCGTGAGCTGGGCAACTTGACGAACCTGATCATCGTTCAGATTGAAGACAACCAGCTCAGCGGTCCGATACCGCCGGAGTTGAGCAGCCTGGGGAGCGCTTCGACACTGAAGCTGTCCGGGAACTTGCTGGAGGGCTGCTTGCCACCGTCGTGGCGGAGCATCGGCATTAACGACTTCGCAGCTCTCGGTCTACCGTACTGCGAAGAGGGAGGCCGTGTGCCTGCGCCCGGTGGTCTGAGCGCGTCCCTGTCGGACGACACGTTCACCGTCGCTTGGACCGCGGTTGAGGGGGCGGGCCTGTACGAGGTGCAGTACCGTATAGACGGGTCCGGCGAGGAGTGGGCGGGCGCGGCCACCACCACGGCTGCTGGGCTGACTTACAGCCCCGATGGCGGACCTTCGTGCGAGACGACCTACGAGTTCCAGGTGCGTGCCTACGGCGACGGCGCGACGTATGCAGGCGGTTGGGGCGCGGAGTCCGGCGTTGAATCGGTGACGACGGGCCCGTGCAACCGGCCTCCTGAGTTCGACCAGGAATCCTACGACTTCACGGTGGCCGAGGACGCCGCCCCGGGCCACACGGTGGGAACGGTATCCGCCACCGACCCCGATATAGGAGACACCCTGGCTTACTCCATCACCGCGGGCAACGAGGAGGGGAAGTTCGACATCGACGGCGGCGCGGGCGCCATCACCGTTGCGGTCCCCTTGGACTATGAGACCGGCGACTCCTACACTCTGACGGTGCAGGCGGACGACAGCAACGGGGGCACGGACACCGTCTCGGTGAACGTCAGCGTGACCGACGTGGCTGAGGACCTGCCTCCCGCCCCCACCAACGTGGACGCTGCTCTGACCGATGGGATCTTCACCGTCACCTGGGACGCGGTGGCGGGGACGGACAACTACCAGGTGCAGTACCGCACCGGCGGAGACGGGGGAACATGGGCCGGCGCGGGGACGGCCGCGACCACCAGCCTGACCTACACCCCCACGGGCGGTCCTGCTTGCGGGACCACCTACGACTTCCGGGTGCGGGCCTACGGCGACGGGGTGGCCTACGCGGCCGGCTGGGGCGAGGCGTCGGGCACGGAGTCGGTGACCACTGGGTCGTGCAACCAGCCTCCCGCCTTCGGGGCTTCCGCCTACGCCTTCACCATCTCCGACGGTGCTGCCACCGACGCTCCGGTAGGCACCGTGTCAGCCACGGACCCCAATACGGGGGACACGCTGGCCTACTCCATCACCGGGGGCAACGGGGACGGCAAGTTCGGCATCGACGGGAGCACCGGGTCCATCACCGTGAAGGGGGCCCTGGACTACGCCGCCACCGGCGTCTACACCCTGACGGTGCAGGCCGACGACGGCAACCAGGGTACGGCCATGGCCACGGTCACGGTCTCCCTCACCCTGGCCGGCTGCTCCAACGGCACCGTGGTGCCGAGCCCGGCCCAGAACCCCAAGCTGGTGCGGGACTGCTCCATATTGCTTACGGCCCGGGACACCCTGGCGGGGGAGGGCACCCTGAACTGGAGCGCCGACCTGGCCATGAACAGCTGGCAGGGGGTGACGGTGGAGCGGGAGGAGTTCCTCTACCTCAAGCTTCTCATGCTCACCGACGCGGGCCTCACCGGCGCCATACCGGCGTCCTTCGGCGGGCTCAAGGATCTGAGGAGGCTGGACCTGGACGAGAACGAGCTTACGGGCGGCATACCGGCGGAACTGGGAGGGATGACCAACCTGGACCAGCTGTACCTGCAGGACAACCAGCTTAGCGGGGGGATACCCGAGGAACTGGCCAACCTGACCTATCTGAGCTACCTGCACCTCTACGAAAACCGGCTGACGGGCGGTATACCCGCGAAGTTCGGGGAACTGAACGGCTTGGAGGAGCTACTGCTGGACGACAACCGCCTCGATGGGGTCATACCCACGGAACTGGGGGACATTGAGAACCTGCGGGTCCTGTTCCTCAGGAACAACCTGCTGAGCGGGGCCATACCCGCCGCCTTGGAGGGCCTGGCCAACCTCAGCCAACTGTACCTGGAGGGCAACGGCTTCACCGGCTGCATACCGGCCGGATTGGAAGACGTGCAGGACAACGACCTGGACAGGTTGAGCCTCGCCTACTGCGCCTCCGACTCCTCCTAACCGAAGCCGTGTGACCGGGGGTGCGGGTCGCTGGCGCAGACCGGCCTTGGTGATTCGGTGCTGCGGGGCTCGTCTTTTACCGGACAAGCCCCGCGCGCTTACGTGATGACGGCGGGACGACACCGGGAGATGTGGAGTCGAGGGCGCTATACTGGCGCTGATGCGACGATTACCAAGCTCTATGCCAACTGTGGCACGCAAGGGAACCCACGCTGCCTACGGTCCACAGACTCGTGAATTGACAGGCCCCGCTTGGGCGGCACTGGAAGCGCTTGCCGGACGTGACGGCTTCCCTCCGCCCCGGTGGCCCAACATCACGCCGACCTTGCCACTTTAATTGTGCTTTTCCGTCGTCTCTTCTTAGAATCTCTCCGATTAGTATAGCACGGTAGACTTATGCACTTCCCCCTTTTAGCTTGAATGTTGACTAGCTGTGTCTCCGCTGATAGTCTTATAGAGACTCGCCAGTTACTATCTCGCTGTCATTCCGAATGAGTATTAACCCACGGTTGCGAGAGGAAACCGGATATGTGGACAGAATCGGTGCGGAATCAAGTGCTGACATAGCTGACGCTTTGAGTCCGCCGGGGCGACTAGGCTGAAATACCGAATGCAAGTCAGAGGCAAAGCTTCCGACGGCTTCATGCCGGGGTAGTCTCAAGTAAGCCGCCAACGTCCAACTATCTATGTGGGAATATGTGTGGTAAAAACAAGGCTATCAGCCTAATGTGATCGTTATACAGCTTTAAGAATCAGGGGATTATACTCCCATTCCTCCGCCGGCATTGCGGTCTTTTTCCTGAGCTCTAAAGATTATGAACAGCTTTCACCTTTGGACCATCGGCTGCCAAATGAACAAAGCGGACTCCGAGCGTCTGGGTTCCGCCTTGGAACAGTTGGGGCTGCGACCTGTGGACCGGGCCAGCGACGCCGACCTTATTGTCCTCAATTCGTGTGTGGTGCGGCAGAGCGCGGAAGATAAAGTGGTGGGCGCCATCACTGGGGTCAAACCTCTTAAGAAAGAGCGTCCCGATCGAGTAGTGGCTCTAATGGGGTGCATGGTCGGGCCTAAGACCACAGAGCTTAGCCGAAGGTTCCCCCATGTGGACGTTTTCATGCGTCCCCAGCAATATGGCCCGCTATTGGACCTAGTCGGACAACGACTGGGGCTGGACTGGGAAGGCTGCCTCGGTCCTTTGGCCCCAATCCGTCCCGAAGTCACCTCTTACATACCCATTATCCACGGCTGCGACTTGATGTGCTCCTTCTGTATCATTCCTTACCGCAGGGGGCGTCAGGTCAGCCGGCCGGTGGATGAGGTGGTTCAAGAGGTGGAGTTGCTGGCCGCCCGGGGAGTCAAGGAAGTCACTGTATTGGGGCAGACTGTGGACGCTTACGGCCACGACTTGCCCGACCGGCCGGACCTGGCTGATTTGTTGCAGCGCCTCAACGAAATCAGCAGTCTGCAAAGAGTTCGTTTCCTTACGTCACATCCTTCTTTTATGAGTGAGCGTATAATTAGTGCGGTGGCCTCATTGCCCAAGGTGTGCGAACATATCAACCTGCCGGTACAGGCCGGAGATGATGATATTCTCCGCCGTATGCGCCGGCCCTACACTCGAGCCGAGTACGTCGACTTGGTTGGCCGCATCAGATATTATGTTCCCGAGGCTTCCCTGAGCACCGATATAATCGTCGGTTTCCCCGGCGAGACAGAGGAGCAATATGAGCTATCCTTGGACCTGGTGTCGGAGTTGCGTTTCGACAAAGTGCATTGCGCGGCCTACTCCACCCGCCCTGGGACTATCGCCAGCCGCACTATGACCGACGATGTTGCCGCCGATGAAAAGACACGACGCCGGGAAAAGCTTGAGACCTTGCAGGAGAGCATCCAGAAAGAGGTCAACTCTGAATTGTTAGGGCAAGATTTGGAAGTCTTGGTGGAAGGCCGACACAAAGGCAAATGGCAGGGAAGGACGCGCAGCAACAAGTTGGTGTACTTCCAGGACGAAAGCGATTACCTGGGCCAGTTGGTGCACGTCAACATTACAAAGACCAGCCCTTGGTCTCTCCAAGGGACTCGCTCCAAGCATGACGCCGGCGTGGCCGTAGAGGGGTGCGACCGTGGCTACTAAGACCCGCCAACCGATAATTCCCATCACCGAAATAGAACATGCGGCTTTTTGTAAGACGGAGGACCAGTTGCCATCCAAGCCCTTGGTTGAAGAACTGGCGGTAAACGTTCGTTGGCAAAAAATACCCAATGAATACCTCCATTACACAGTGGACGAGTTGGACCGCCGCATCTACGACGCCAAAAAGGCCTTGGGGAAGTCGTTGACTATCTTGGGACACCACTACCAGCGGGAGGAGGTCATCAAGTACGCCGACTTTCAGGGAGACTCTTTCCTGTTGTCTCAAGAAGCCGCCTCACTGCCGGAAGCCAGCTACATCGTCTTCTGCGGCGTACACTTCATGGCCGAGACGGCGTGTATTCTATGCGCCCCTCATCAGAAAGTGATTTTGCCCAATCTCACTGCCGGTTGTTCCATGGCGGACATGGCTCCCATGGATGACGTGGAGGATGCCTGGCAGGACTTGGCGGATACTCTGGAAGGCTTTGGGGGCATCACTCCCGTCACTTACATGAATTCCATCGCCGGCATCAAGGCTCTGTGCGGCCGCGAGGGCGGCGCCGTGTGCACTTCGTCCAACGCCGCCACCGTCTTGGAGTGGGCCTTTCAGAACACCGGCCGAGTCCTCTTTCTCCCGGACCAGCACCTAGGACGGAACACCGGCATCAAGCTGGGAATCCCCGTGGAACAGATGGTGCTTTGGAACCCATTCAAACGGCTGGGAGGAAACACCCCGGACCAGCTTCGGAATGCCAAGCTGGTCCTCTGGCAAGGGCACTGTTCGGTACATACGAGGTTCACTGTCGGCCAGATCCAGGCGGCTCGGGAGCGCTACCCCGATGTCAACGTTCTGGTCCACCCGGAATGCACCATGGAGACGGTCCAAGCCGCCGACCTGGTGGGCTCCACCGAATTCATTCGCAAGGCCATCAATAATGCGGCCCCAGGCAGCAAGTGGGCCGTGGGCACGGAGATCAGCCTGGTCAACCGCTTAGCCCTGCAAAATCCTGACAAGGTAATATTTTGCTTAGACCCAGTGACCTGTCCTTGCTCCACCATGTACCGCATTCACCCGGCATACCTGCTCTGGGTGCTGGAAGCATTGCTGGATGGAGCAGTAGTGAACCAGATCACTGTGCCGGAGGATACACAGCGCCAAGCCCATGTTGCCTTGGAACGCATGTTGGCGTTGAAGTAGCCTCTCCGGGGAGCAGCGGGACCAGGCTCATCAGTACAATGAGTCAGTTGCCACCAGAAGTTTATAGCCTAATAGACGCGTCGCTTAGCGAAGACCAAACCTTCAACGACGCCACCACGGCGGCCTTGGTGCCTGCCGACATCCGAGGCGTGGGCATGGTCCGCGCCAAAGCCGAAGGGGTCCTGTCGGGGGTAGACGTGGCTATGGCCGTCTTCCGGCGTGTGGACCCGGACCTGGATACTCAAACACTGCTTCAAGACGGCTCCCCCTTATCTCCGGGGGATGACATCGCCCGACTGGAGGGAGCGGCGGCAAGCATTTTGAAGGCTGAGCGCATCGCCCTAAATTTTCTACAGCGGATGAGCGGTATCTCCACCGCAACCCGTCAGTACGTGCGGGCCGTCGAAGGCAGCCAAGCGCGCATCGTCGACACCCGCAAGACTGTGCCTGGCCTACGCTACCTGGATAAGCACGCCGTGCGCATGGGAGGCGGTTACAGCCACCGGTTGAACCTGGCCGACGGCATACTCATAAAAGACAATCACATTCAAGCGTTGCGCTCCAGGGAGATGGAGTTGAAGGACATTATCAAGCTGGCCTTGGCCAGGGCGTCCCACACCATCAAAGTAGAAGTGGAGGTGGAGACCCTGGATGAGGTCCGGGAAGCGGTGGAGGCCGGCGCGCACATCATCATGCTGGACAACATGAGTGTGGATACCATGCGTCAAGCCATGGGTATCGTTGAGGGTAGAGCGGTGGTCGAGGCTTCAGGGGGAATCACAATGGAGACGGTGCGGCAAGTAGCCGACACGGGCGTCGACTTGATTTCCATCGGGGGGCTGACCCACTCGGCCAGCGCATTAGACATCAGCTTGGACCTAGAGTTTAGATAGGAGCAAACAATGGTGTCGCCAACCGAGTCTATTAGCGCAGCCCTGGAACGCAACTGGGAAATGATTGATTCCGCCCTAGAGGGACTGGATGAAGCCACGCTGAACCTTCGGCCCAACGAACAGTGCAACTCCATCGCTTGGATATTGTGGCACATGAGCCGGGTGGTAGACACCGTCATCAACGCCCGGATTCTGGAAACAACGCAGCTATGGCTGCGTGACGGCTGGCACAGTAGATACGGAATGGCCGAAGACCCCGAGGACCGTGGAGTAGGCTGGACCGCAGCCCAGGTGGCTGCTTGGGCTGCGCCGGAGCCGGAGACGCAGTTCGGATACTACGGAGCGGTAAAAGCAGCGGCCGCTGCGTTCTTGGCCTCGGCCACACCTGCCCAGTTGGAGAAAAAACTCATATCTCCCCCCGTGGCCGAGCCGCGGTCAGCGGCCGCCGTTTTGGGGCAGATGACCTGGGACGCTATAGCTCACGGCGGGCAGATCGCATACCTAAGAGGACTCTACCGGGGAATGGGCTGGCACCGCTAACTCCGGCGTGACCGCCAGCGGTCAGCGCTGTCCAGTAGAATTGTCACCGGCCCATCGTTTTGAAGCCGCAGTTGCATGTATTCTTGAAAATTGCCGGTGGCGACGCCCAATCCAGTCTCTTGAAACCGGGTCACGGTGTATTCATAGAGCCGCTGCGCTTCTTGAGGCTGGGCCGCGCCGGTAAAATCGGGACGGCGGCCCTTCCGGGTATCGGCATACAACGTAAACTGGCTTACTAATAAAAGCTCCGCCCCCACGTCAAGGGCGGAGCGGTTGAACCGGTTGTCTCCATCGGAAAAGATTCTCAGGTTGAGAATCTTTTGCACTAGGTATTGGGCGTCTGCCTCATTGTCTTCCTTGCCTACCCCCAATAGCACTGCTAGTCCAGGGCCAATCCTTCCCACTTCCCGGTGGTCCACCAAGACCGAGGCTTCAATCACTCGTTGGACTACCGCCCGCAACGGAGACAACTTCCAAACGGCGTGTCGTGGGGAAGGCTATCCGGGGTCTCTTTAAGTATTGGACGAACCAGCCTAGGTGGAGGCTTTCGCTGTGGACTCGCTCTTGGAATCTGAGGACCCCGACGATTCCTCTTTGGCCGAAGACTTGCTATCCTTGTTGCTGGAAGAACTTTCGCCGGAGGCTGCTTTGCTGTCCGACGTGTCCTTACTACCGTTTTCCACCGGCCGCTTGGGACGCCCGTAATCCGTCGTGTAAAAACCGGAACCTTTATAGATAACCGGCACGGCATGGAAGAGGCGTTGCCCTCTTCCAGAGCATAGAGGGCAACGCCCGGTGCCCGCTTCGGAGAATCTTTGGACTAGCTCGAACTCGTTCGAACATTCAACACATCGGTAATCGTAACGCGGCAAGGATACCCTCCTGGGGCAAAGATCACGACTGGCACTCGGTCGAGCCAAACGCCAGCCGATAACAATTACAATTTACCAGCGTTCCCTATAGCTGTCAAACCTAGATGAGCTCTCGCTCGTGTTTTGACCTCTGGGACGCAGCCGCCCAATAAAGGCTGGAGTCGACAGCCGGAGATGATTCGTCCCCCAAATCCTCGTTTAGAGTATCGCGACCGGGTTCACCGGGGACCCGGTCCCACCCACAACCGGCAGTGGATTAACCGTCAGTAGAAACTCGTATCGCCCCACTTGACCGCAGGCTTCGGCTATAGGTTGCAACAGCGCGTTGTCCAAAAGTCCGATGCCGTAGGCGAAGATGGAGCCGTGGACCGACCAACCCAATTCGTAGCCGTTGGGCATAAAGTCCATCATGTCCCACACCAGCAAGCAGCAGTCGGATTCACGGATAAACTTGAGGCAGGAAGCATGCAACCCCGGCCGCATATCACGATTGCTTCCCCACAGAGGGTTGCTGGCTTCGTTCCATTTTTCCCGGCCGCTGTACACCACCAAGGCGTCCCCCGGTTCCAACTCTACCCCTTCCTCCTTGGCAATGTCTTCCAGTTCCCAACCGTGCACCGGACGGTCTTGGGTGACGTAGGACTCTCCCCGGTGCTTGGGCACGTCTAGGAGGACGCCTCGAGTAATGACGCCTTCTCGCCAGTGATCAATCGAACCCCAAGTGGCCCCGTCCATGGTAATCTTCTCTTCGGGGTTTCGACCGTTCCACATGCCATTGGAATCCCAAGTGTGGCATAAAGCGTCCAGATGGGTCGCCGCCGTGCCATGATAGGCGATGCCGTAGTAATCTTCGCACCCACCAGACCCCCCTCCCCGCACCAAGCCTTTCATATAGTGGATGGCCGGAGATGGGTTGTTGGGAGCCGGCGTCTTGGGAAAATCCCGGCTCAGGGATACGGCCAAGCCGGATTGGACCAGCCGTGCCGCGGCGATTCGTTTCTCGGGGGTAACCAGGTTGACGGCTCCTTTCTGGTCATCATTACCCCAGCGGCCCCAGTTGCGGTCCGCTTTAAGATACCCCTGGACTTCCTCCTTGGTCGGGACTCGACGTTCCATTAGTTTCCTCCTTGCGCCAAAGGCCGCATAAGAGTTGCTTGCCTGGTCTCCAGGGTGAGGGCGGTCAAACACATACCGGTTCCACTGAAGAAACAGGGCCTACAACGCCACACCATAACAGACCGGCAGCGCCGCTGCAAAAGCTGCCGGATAGCCGCCCTAATTGCTGGTCCATGTATTTACGGACCGGCCAAGGGCCGCCTTAAAGCCGGCCCGTCTATTCCAAGGCCAGTCACTCGAGGTTGAAGCAGTCCCAGGGAGGGGATAGCGTAGCTATTGAAAAGGAAATCTCATGTATATAAAAGAAGCAGATGAAAACCGGGGGCCTGAAGCTAGTGAATTCTAGTTGAGGAACCGTTGTATCCCCTTACCGAATGGCGCAGGGACCAACTGGGCCAGAGGCAACAACTCTAAGATAAAAAGGGTTGGTGGTTCAGCGTCTATTTTGACGC